>DBMP01000003.1 GCA_002298145.1 Spartobacteria bacterium UBA695
CGCCTCGGGCCGAAATAGCTCTCGTCGATTTCGACTTCACCGGCAAAGGGTCTGAATTCCTCGATGCTCAGAGCCAGCAAACGCTGGCGCAAAAGGCCGTAGATGCGGCTCACGCTCTGGCGGCGAATCCCCAGCAAGGCCGACGTTTTGAGTACACAAATGTCGTAAGCGAAATGATGCATAATCGCCCTAAATTTCCTCTCGGAAATGTGCGCATGCTCGATGTATCTGTTTTTCATTGTCCGCTAGCACTTTACGTATATGGATTCGTGCTAAAGCGGACATTACCCTCTCTGATTCGACCAAGGAGCCCGCGGGCAAAAAGCGTTCGCCATTGACGCCATCTCGGGCGTTTGCGATATTATCGCCTGACATTTTTAACATTATCTGCGCAGGCAGATCAGACGCTCCTAAACCTGACAATTTACCGCGTCCTCAAACCTGCTGGCTGCACCGAAGCAATCGGTGCGGTCCGGTCGTGCTTTGAGGACAGGCCTTGTCAGGGCCTAGGAGCGAACGCGGCTGGGCCGTGCCCTTTTTTGCCTGAGCCCCAGGCAAAATGTATCCCACAGAAAACACCCGGCATTACCGGCAGGCCATCCCCCTCGGGAACGGACTGCTCAACATCAGCTCCTTCGATTACCTGATCTTCACCGTCCTGGAGATCACCGGCATCTCTCCGGCGGAAATTCAAGCCGTACACGTCGACGCGGCCTTTCCCCTGCGCATCGCCCTCAAAGAGACGCCAGAGATGGTTCACGTTGCGGATTACCCGCTCAGGCTCGCCCCGGGCGAAACCGCCACATTCATGCTGCACACCACCTCGACCTCCCCCATCCTCCAGCGGTTCTGTTATCCCTCGAGGCCGGAGAAAGTCATCGTGACGACTGGCGCGGGGTTGCTGATTTTTGTCGCGGAATGATTAGCAGATCTCCTCGATCCCGAGGGCCAGCGCCTCGACACTCTGCTCGATCTGCGCCTCGGTGACGCACAGCGGCGGCATGAGAACCAGCGTATTCCCGGTAACGGGCCGGGTTAAAAGGCCGTGCTTGCGGGCGGCCACACAAACACGCGCCCCCACCTGCCCCTCCAGGCCATAGGGCTGGCCCGCGTCGTCCACGAGGTCGATCCCGGCCATGAAACCGCATTGGCGCACGGCCCCGACATGGCGCTGGCTTTCCAGCTCCCCAAGGAGGCGGCTCAAGAGGTCGATTTTCGGAGCCAATTTTTCGAGGACCTGCTCTTCGCGGAAAATCGCCAGGCTGGCCCGGGCGGCAGCGCAGGCCACCTGGTTGCCGGTGAAGCTGTGGCCGTAGAAGAAGCTCTTCGCCTCGGTGTAGTCGCCCAGGAAGGCTTCGTAGACCGCCTCAGTGGTGTAGGTGGCGCAGAGCGGCAAGTACCCGCCGCTGAGGCCCTTAGCGCAGGCGACGAAATCCGGCACGACGTTCTCATGGTGCGAAGCGAACATCTTGCCCGTGCGCCCAAAGCCGGTCATCACTTCGTCGGCGATGAGGAAAATGCCGTGGCGGTCGCACCAAGTGCGCAGCTGCGCGAGCATGCCCGAGGGCCAGAGGCGCATCCCGGCGGCCCCTTGCATCAGCGGCTCGATAACGACCGCAGCGATCTCGCCCACGTCGATGGCGTCCGCCGCGCCCGGCTCGGAGCGGGCGATGAGGTCATCAATGGAGCTAACGTGCGTGCACGGGAAATGAAACGCCGAGAAGCGCCCATGAAAAACATTGATGCCGCCAAGGCTGGAAGCGCCCATGGTGTCGCCATGGTAGGCGTTGGCGAAGGAGAGGAAGCGGTTGCGCCGGGGCTGGCCGCGATGTTGCCAGCACTGGACGGCCATTTTCACAGCGCACTCGATGGCGGTACTGCCGTCGTCGCCAAAAAAGACGCGGGTGAGCGGCCGGGGGACCTCCCGGGGCCAGAGACCGACAAGCTCCTCGGCCAGCAGGATGGCCTGCGGATTGGTGAACCCGAGGAAGGAGGTGTGGGCCACTTTGTCGAGTTGCTCGCGGATGGCGGCGTTGATCTTCGGGTGGCAATGGCCGTGGATGTTCGTCCAGATGGAGGAATTCCCGTCGATGTACTCCCGCCCTTCGCTGTCGCGCAGGATCGCGCCCCGGCCCTCCACCAGCACCAGCGGTTCATTTTCCGGCGCGCACCAGTCGCGCTGTTGGGTGAACGGGTGCCAGCAGTGGCGTTTGTCGGAGGCGATTAATTCGGCGGTAGTCATGGACATTTTTAAGGATATTATAAATTTCCCTAATTTACGTCAATTTTACTCCTCGTCTGGGGCCTCATCCGGCTCTTCGTCGCCGGGCTGGCGCCAGTCCCCTCCCCGGGCGGTGATCATTTTTTCAATAAGCGTGACGTCCTCGTAGGCGGCGCGGCGACGCTGGTATTTGCGAAAAAGCACGTCGCGCAGCTCAATGAGGTCAGGGAGCAGGGCGGGTTCGTGGTAGGTCCAGTCGAGGTCGCTGGCGAGTTTGCTCTGAATGCGCCAGGTGCCGCCGAACTTGGTGGCGCGCACTTCGCGTTTCTCGCCCTCGGCGGTGCGCTCGGTCCAAATGTGTTTGTTATGCATGGAAAGGATTGCGGGTGGGGGCGAATCTTGCCAAAACTTTCGCTACTTTGAAGCCGCTTTTCAAAATCCTTTTCTATTTGCTCGCAACGGTGGTCCTGGGGGCGCTCCTCGCCTCGCCTTTTTACTGGGGTGGCCACTGGCTGGCGGAGCACGGAACGCTCCCCGCGCTCGCGGAGGTGCCCTTCCGGCGTTACTTCCACCGCAGCCTCTTGGTGGCAGCTCTGGTGCTGCTCTGGCCAACGATCCGCTGGCTTCAAGTCCGGGCGCTCGGCCTGGCCCCCAACCCGCGCCGCTGGCAGGACTTGGGCGCGGGGTTTGCCTCGTCGTTTCTGGTGATGGCAGGCCTGGGCGCACTGATGCTGGCGCTGGGGATTGTGGAAATGCGCGGACACGTTAAAGGGTCGGTGTTCATGGGAGCGGCTACGGCGGCCATCGGGGCGTCGTTCCTGGAGGAATGGCTTTTCCGGGGGGCGATCCTGGGGCTCTTGGTGCATTCGATGAACCGTTACGGGGCGCTCTTTGCCACCTCGGCGCTTTTTTCGATCATCCACTTTTTCAAACCCAACACGCCTGACCCGGCCACGGTGGAGTGGTTCTCGGGGTTCGCGATGATCCCGGCGGCGTTCGCTAATTTCCAGGAGCCGTGGCTGGTGCTGGGCGGGTTTGTGACGCTTTTCCTGGTCGGCTGGACGCTGGGCTGGAGCCGCCTTAAGACGCGCTCGCTCTGGATGCCGATTGGGCTCCACGCGGGATGGGTTTTCGGCTTGAAGACGTTCTCCGGGGTGACACGCCGTGTGATCAAGGCGAATGAGACGATGCCCTGGTTTGGCGATACGCTCTATGTGGGCCTCGCCTCGGTGATCGCAATCCTCATTACGCTCAGCGTCGTTTGGCTGATCCTGCGCAAGCGGGAGGGGCGGGCGTAGGGATCTTTACGCCGCCAGGTCGCCCGGGAGGCGCAGTTCGCTGACGCCACCGAGGCGCTTTTCCACGCGGATCTGCACGGGGATGCGCTCTTTGAGCAGCTCGACGTGGGAGATGACGCCGACGGTCTTGTTGGCCAGGCGCAGGGAATCGAGCGCGGAAACGGCGAGGTCGAGCGTGTCGGCGTCGAGCGAGCCGAAGCCTTCGTCGATGAAGAGGGAGTCGATCCGGACGTTGCGCCCGGCGAGGTCAGAGAGGCCCAGGGCGAGCGCGAGGCTGGCCAGAAAGCTCTCGCCACCGGAGAGGCTGGCCATGGGGCGGATGGCCCCAGCCTGGTGCAGGTCGATGACTTCGAGCGTCAGTTCGCCCCCCTCCACGCGGCGCAGCCGGTAGCGGTCGCTCAGGCGGGTGAGGTGGCGATTGGCGTGGCGCACGAGCAGGTCGAGGGAAAGGCCTTGGGCGAATTCCTGGAATGCGTTCCCGCTGGCGGAGCCGATCATCTGGCGCAGGCGGCTCCAGACGGTGAGAGATTTCTCTTCTTTCTCCAGCTCGGCGAGCCCCTCGGCCAGGGATTGGCGGGCCTCACGGTCGCGCTCCAAGTCGGCGCGAACGGCGGCGCGGAGGTCAGTGGCGGCGGCGATCTCCGTTTCGAGACCGCGGCACTGTGTCTCCAGAGCGGCGAGGGCCTCCCCTTCCGGCGGACGGCTCTCGCTGCGAAGGCGCGCGATTTGGTCGCGAACCTGCCGGAGCTGCCCCCCAAGGGCCTGGGCTTGGGCGGTGTGGGCGGTTTCCCAACGCTCGATTTTCGCGGCTTCCCCGGGATCGAGCCGGGCGGCGCGCAGGGCCTCCACGTCGGCAAAAGCGGAACCGGCTAGCAGCTTGGTCAACTCGACGAGCTGGGCGGCAGAGGCTTTGTGCAGCTGGTCACACTGGGTCTGGCGCTCCTGGGCTTTGGCTCCGGCCTCGGCATGGCGGGATCGGAGCGCTTCGAGGCCTTCGCGGGCTTCTTCGAGGCTCCGCCAGCGCGGGAGAGGGCGGCCATCCGGGGCAGCGAGGTCGAGCCCCTCGGCCCATTTCGGGCTGGCAAGCCGTTCGGCTTCTTGCGAAAGGGCGCTCAGGCGGTCGCCCAGCGCGACGAGGCCGTTCTGGATGCCCACGCGCTTTTCGCGAAGCTGGATCACGCGGTTTTGCATGGAAAGCAAATGCTTCTCAGCCAGGTTGCGGGCGGCCTCGGCGGAGCGGATGGACTGGGTGAGCGCTTCGTGGTCGGCCCGGGTCTTCTCCAGTTCGGCGAAGGCTTCCTCCAGCGCGTCGACGGTAAAAATGCGCACCGAACGGGCGATGCGCTCGACGGCTTCGTGCTCGGAGGTCTGCTGCCAGCGGAGTTCGCCCCGGCGCTTGGTGATCCCGGCAAAGCGTTCTTCGGCGCGGGTCAGGTTCTCGGCAGCCAGGAGGGCCTCCTTGGCGGCGGTGTCGTTGGCCAGCTGAGCGGCGCTCAGGTTGCGGCGGGCTTCTTCGATGGGCGAATTGGCGAGCAGGCCACCCCGGCGGAACGGGTGATCCGGCGAACCGCAGAGCGGGCACGGCTTGCCGTCCTCCAGCTCGGCGCGCTGATCGGCCATGTCGGCGATGCGAATTTCAAACTCCAGGGCAACGCGCGCGGAGTCGAGCAGCTTTGCCTGGGCCTCGGCTTCCTGGGAGGTCTCGTCTTTTTCGCGGCGGGCGGTCTCGATATCGGCTTCGAGCGCGGTCTCGTCATCGGCCAGGCGGGCGGCCTCGGCGGCGGTGGCGTCGCGTTTTTCCATGGCGGCGCGCAAAGCCAGCAGCGCATTGCGGCGGTCTTCGAGTTTGGTAAATTCCTGAATGGCCGCCTCCAGCGTGCGGCCCCGGAGCCCTTGATCGAGCTTGTGGGTCGCCTCGGCCACGCGGGCTTCGGCGGCTTTCTCGGCTTTTTCGGCCTCGGCCAGCCCTTCGTCGAGTTTCGCGACTTCCTCCCGAGCGCTCGCGATGGCGGCCTCGGCTTCCGCGACCCGGCTAGCGGCGACGCTCTGGGCAGCCCGCAACCCGGCGGAGAGTTCGCGGCGGGCAGTTTCGGCCCCTGCCGCGGCTTCCCCAGACTGAATCAAAAGGGCGGCGTGCTGGCGCTTGAGGGCGTCAAGGGTCTGGAGCGGGGCGGCAAAGGGTTCCGTTTGGCGATGGCGCGCCAGGCGTTCCCGGTTCGGCGCGGCGACCTCGGCTTCGCGGGCCAGGGCGGCTTCGCGTTCGGCGAGCCCGGCTTCCTCGCCCAAGCGGGCTAGCAGTTGACGCCCGGCTTCCACCTGGGCGGCGGCTCCGGCGCGTTCGGCGGTGAGCTGCGCGATCCGGGCGGAAAGGGCGTCGATTTCCCCGGCTTTGGCGGCGCGCTCCTCCTCAGTAAAGAGCGTCACCCGGCCCAGGGCTTCGCGGCGGGCGGCCAGGGCGTTTTCCCGGTCGGTGGCCTCGCGGAAGGCCAGGCGGCTTAACTCGGAGTAGACGATGGTGCCGGTGAGGCTCTCCAGCAGCGCGGCCCGCTCCTGGGGCTTGGATTTGAAAAATTGGCCAAACTCCCCCTGGGCCAGCAGGACGGAGCGGCGAAAGCGTTCGTAGTCCAGCCCGGTGAGCTCCTCGATGATGCGATCCGCCTCGTCGATTTTCTGCGCCAGGACGCTCCCCGTCCCTTCTTCTAAGACGCTGCGGCGGGCGGCTTGCAGCTTGCCGTCGGGTTTGTTGCGGGCGCGGCGCAGCTCCCAGCGCGCGACGAAGCGGCCCCGGGGCACTTCGAAGAGGACTTCGGCCTGGCAAGACCCGCTCTGTCGGCTCATCATGTTCTCCGGGTTGGGCGTTTTGCCGTACCGGGAGGCGCGTCCGTAGAGGGCGAGCGTCAGGGCGTCCAGGAGAGTCGATTTTCCCGCGCCGGTCGGCCCCGTGATCGCGAAAATTCCCGCCTCGGCCAGAGCGCCATGCTCCAGATCAATGTCGCCGCGAGGCAACGAGTTGAGGTTTTCGAACTGAATTCGGAGAATGCGCATGGGGGAAATCGGGAACTAAAGCTGTACACCATACCAAGTTCCCCCGGGATTTCCGACAATTTATCGGAAAAATTATTGCTCCGGAGCTTCCAGATAGCGGTTGTAAAGCTCAGCAAAAGCCGTTTCGAGCGCCGCCCGCGAGCCCGCGTCGAGGTCCGGCTCCGCGTCGAGCCGCCGCTGGAAGACCGCCTTGGGGTCTGAAAGCAGGTCTTCCGCCTCCTGGTCGGCCTGGCGGTCGGTCAGTTCGAGCCCGGGACGTGCCGCCGCGTTTTCGGCGCTAACTTTGACGACCTGGAAGGGGCGACCTTTGGCCAGCTCCTGAACTTCCTCGTAGAGCTCGGCCCCGGGAAGCCCCCCTTCGACGACGACCTCCACCCACGGCGTCAGCTCCGAGGGCTGGGGCTGGAAATCCGCCAGCGCTGTCTTGAGCCCGGCAGCCGGGGTCTTCAGCACGGCGAGGGTGCGCGGCTGCGGCACGGGCAGGGCCACGCTGGAGCGGAGCGCGCCGTCTTCAAAGTCGAGGAGCCGCAACTCCTTGGCGTCGGCCACCTCGCCAAAGCTCAAGGCGAGCGGGGAGCCGCTGTATCGGATATGATCTAGTCCTCCCACCGATTGGGGCCGGTGAAGATGCCCCAGGGCCACGTAGGAAAATTCCCCAGGGAAGGCATCCGCACCCACCTGACCCAACCCGCCGACGTGGATTTCCCGCTCGCTTTCCGAGACCGCCGAACCGAGCGCCGTGAGGTGCCCCATGGCTAGGAGCGGCACGCCGCGCCGGGTCCAATCCGCCGCCGCCTCAGCCGTCTCGCGGTAGCGCGCGCGGATCCCTTCGCGCAGGTCGCGTTCGATCTCCGCCGCGCTCTGGCCGAGGCGCCCGGTGCGCAGATCGCGTTCCCGCAAAAACGGAACCGCTGCCACGACCAGCGCTGCATTTTCAGCCGAGGGGAGCGGAATGAGCCACTCGGCTTTGTCGGCGGGCACCGTAGCTGTTACGCGGGTCCTTAAAACGCCGAGCAGCGTTTTAGGGGCTTCCAACTGCGAGGGCGAATCGTGGTTGCCCGCAGTGATGACGGCCTCGCAGGAGGTCTCGCGGTAGAGCGCGGAGAGAAAGTCATAATAGAGACGCTCGGCGGCTTTCGGCGGCGTGGCCCCGTCGAAGACATCGCCCGCGACCAAGAGCGCATCGACCTGCGTGGCGATAAGCGTTTCCAAAAGGAAGGCGAGGAAACGGCGAAAATCTTCCGTGCGGTCGAGATCCGCCAGCGGCTTGCCCAAATGCCAATCCGCCGTATGCACGACGCGCAAAGCGCCCTTGCGCTTGGGGGGAATGGGATGGGCGGGATTCATGATCGGCAAACTATGCCGCCACTTTTCGCCCCATGCCAGCACGTAAACAATGAATCCGGCGGGCTAACGCGGTTTGCTGCGCGTGCCTGTGGGGGGAGGAAAAAAAAGTTTGGACCCCGATTTTCTCGAATCCGCAGCGATGAGCCCAGCGACGTAGTTGGAGAAATTGCGGCGGCGAAGTTTCGCGAGCCGTTGCCCCTCCTGCAATAGTTCTTCGGGTAATGAAATCGAGGTTCGTCGGGTTGAACTCTCCATAATGAATGACAGACGGCGTAATACGACCTTTCCCCACGCACGGGCAAGCATATTCAAGTATGAGTGGCAAATCCGCTATCTGCAATTTTACCACTGGACGAAAGTCTCACTTTGTAATATCTTAATCAAATCCCAATGGGTTCGGGGATTTATAAGCGAAACCCACTTGGATTAAAAAAAAATCCCCAAGCGGATTTTTTATACATCCAGAAAGGCGTTTCCGCCGTTAAGTAAAGCGAACCCTAACGAGGACCTTCCTATCAAACGTACCAGTATCACCCTAGAAGATCCGGTTTATGAAGCCGGGCAACAGATCGCAGCCAAACGTGGATTCGGTCAGTCGTTTTCCGCATACATCGCCTGGTTGATTCAGCGCGACGCGGAAGGCGGTGTGACTCGTGAAGATGTTCTTCACGCCGCCACTGCAACCCCTGCGCGCAAGACGACCCGCGGCGCTAAAAGCGTTAAACCCGCTAAAGCAGCCAAGCCGGCCAAACCCGCCAAACGCGCAAAGGCTAAGAAGTAATTCCCTTAACCCAAGGGAATTGCGATCTGCCTAGCCCTCTCCACCGAGGGCCGGACGTGAAAGTATTATGTCAACGCGCTTCAAGCTGCCAACCACGGCTTGGAGCGCGTTGTTTTGTATTTAAATAACGATTCCCCGTTCGTACATCAGCGCAGATCATTACGTACGCTTAGGCAATTTCCCCAAGCTTAATTGAAGCAGAACCTCCTGTAATATTAAGAATCCTTTAACTTTATTAAGATCCCGTTAAGCTTATTTGCGTTAACGGGCCTTAATACAATAGCAAGTTGGCAGTGCGGCTATTGGCGCCAAGATGCACTTCGAGCACACGCTTGGCAGCAGCGACAAGTGCTTCGCCGCGCGCGGGAGTTTCAAGTAGTTCGCCGACGGCCCGCGTGAGTTCCGCTTCGCTGGAGACCTGCACCGCTCCGTTAGCGGCGAGAAATTGACGCACCAGCGCTTCGAAGTTTTCCATGTGCGAACCGAAGACAACGGGACGCCCCACGAGGACGGGCTCGGCTGGGTTCTGACCGCCAATGGCCGTAAGGCTTTTGCCGATAAAGCAAACAGAGGCCACGGCGTACCAGTCCCGCAGTTCGCCGGTTGTGTTGACGATGAGGACATCCGGACGCGGGCTGCCAGCAGTGGCATCGGGTAGGGTGGAGCGGAGCGCGACGGTGAGGCCGCTTGCGCGCAGCTCGCTTTCCACCTCGGGGGTCCGCTCGACATGACGCGGCACGACGATCAGGAAAAGCTCGGGCCAGCGTTGGCGCAATGCGGCAAGCACGCGGGCGAGGATCGCCTCTTCGCCGGGAAAGGTGCTGCCGCCTAGAAGAATGGGCGTCCCCGGGGTGACGCCGACGCGGCCCAGTAGTGCGCGGAACTCCGCGATATGACCGGCTTCGCTCACAGCAAAATCATATTTCAAGCTGCCGGTGCAATGAAGCGCCTCGGGCCGCACTCCAAGCGCCTGCCAGCGGGCAAGATCTTCCGGCTCCTGGACGCAAACGCGCTCAATCATACCGAAGAAAGGCCCCGTCCAGCGGATCCACTTGCGGAATCCGCGTTCGGACTTCGGGCTGAGGCGGGCATTGACGATGGAAACGGGAATTCCGCGCTGGAAGCATTCGGCGACCATGTTGGGCCAGAGTTCCTTATCAACCATGATGAGCTGCGAGGGGCGCACGAGGGCCAGCGTACGGCGAACGCCGGGCAGCCAGTCGACGGGATAGTAGATGAGCTCAAAGGGCAGACCGCCGCGCGCGATCTGTTCGCGGGCCACGGTGAAGCCGGTGGAGGTGGTGGCCGAAATCAGCACACGGGCCTCAGGCCGTTCGGACAGCAGAACGCGGGCAAGCTTGAGGCCCATCATCATTTCGCCGACGCTGACGGCGTGAATCCAGATCCAGCCGCCGCAGCCCAGGGTCTCGCGATCCTGGGGGGAAAACAAGCCAAGCCGCTGGCCGAATTTTTCGGCGTAGTGCCCCCGCCGGAACATGCGCCCCAGGTAGGCGGGCAGGAGGAGCAGAAAGACAACGGGAAAGAGCAACCGGTAGACCGAGAGCGGCAGCCGGGCGGCAGCGGGAAAAGAACGGGAACTGGGCATGACGGAAAAAGATCAGGCGCGCCGGAGGTAGGCGACTTCGGTGGCTCCGTAACGGCGCTCGCGGAGCAGCTCCCAGCCGGAGTCTTTTGGGAGAGGCGCGCCGGGAAGTTTTTCGAGAATAAAAAGGCCGCCAGGAGCGAGCGCGTGGGCCAGGGCCGGTTCGCCAAGCAGTTCGAGGCCGAAGTCGCGCTCGCCTTTCGCCTTGGCGTAGGGCGGGTCGGCGATGATGATATTAAAGACCGCCTCGGGGGCCACGCGGTGGAGATAGCTGAAGACATCCATCATGTGAACCGTGGCTCCTTGCAGCTTCGTTTTGGCGAGGTTGGCGCGGATGGCCGCCTCAGCGCGGGCGTCTTTTTCCACCAAGTCGGCGGAGGCCGCACCCCGGCTCAGCGCCTCGATGCCCAGCGACCCGCTGCCGGAAAAAAGATCCAGCACACGGGCGTCGATGATCGACTCGCCAAGGCTGTCGAAAATGGCTCCCTTCACGCGGTCCATGGTGGGCCGCAAATCGGTTTTGGGCGCAATCAAGGGGATCCCCCCGGCAATGCCTGATACAACTCGCATCCCGCCAAGCTAACGAAACCGGAGGCTCGGGGGAAAGGATTATTCCTCCGCGCCGGGAATCAGCAGCAGCGGGCGGTAGATGCGGTTAAAAACCTTCGGGGCCACGCTGCCGCTCCAGAAGGCGTCCATGCCAGCGCGCGCGGAGGTCCCCATGACGATCCAGTCCACGCCAAGGCTCTGCGCGGCATCGGAAATCACCTGGGCCACTTCGCCTTCGATCACATGGCCGCTGACGTGCACGGCGGGATCGCTCTGCAACTGCTCGGCAAGGCTCTGGATGTAATGCACGGCGTCCTCTTTCACCAGGTCGAGCATCGCCTTGGTAGTGGCGGGCAGCAGGATGCGCGAGGAGGTCTCGGCTCCGGAAAGCGTTCCCGGCGTGGGGACGACCATGAGGAGCTTAAGGCAGGTACTGCACGCCTTGGCCAGCGCTGCGGCGACGGGCAGGGCCACCTCGCGGACCTCGGAGCCGTCGAGCGGGACCAGGAGCGGCCCACCGTTGGAGAGCGGGGCGACGCCACCGGGGCCGGGCCGCACGAGCAGAACGGGGATGCGCGCCGCCGAGACTTTCTGGGCAAGGTTGCCGAAAAGCCACTGTTTCAAGCCGCTTTTGCCGTGGGTGCACATGGCGACCAGGTCGGAGCCAAACTCGTGCGCGTGATCAACAATCGACTGAGCCACGTCGGCGATCGCCACGGTGTGGACGTGCTGGTCCACGGTGATCTCGGGCGGGAAGTAGCGCCTGCGAACGTCATCCAGGTAGTTCTCGGCCTCGGCGGGCAGCGTCAAGTGCGTCTCGCCGTGGATCTGGCGCGGCGGGTTGCGTTCGATGACGTGCACCAGCGTGACGGAAGCACCGAGCGCCCTGGCCAGCTGCACGGCAGTGGGGAGCACGGTCTCGGCCAGCCGCGATCCGTCGAGCGGGATGATGATGTGCTTAAACATGGGAGGCGAAAAGGTCGGTAAACGTTTGGATGAGCAGCCAGACATTGAGCGCGATGATGACGGCGGCAACGCCCCAGGCAATGGCGGTCGTAAAGGGGTGGTTGACGAGATTACCCATCAGGTCCTTGCGCCGGGTGAACAGGATGAGCGGCACCAGCGCGAAGGGGAGCCCGAAGCTTAGGACGACCTGGCTTAAAACCAGCGTCTGGGTCGGCTCCAGCCCGATGGCGATGACGGCCAGGGAGGGAACCATCGTAACGGCGCGCCGCAGCCAGATGGGAATCTGCCGACGCATGAAGCCCTGCATGACAACCTGCCCGGCCATGGTGCCGACGGAGGCCGAGGAGAGCCCGGAGGCGAGCAGCGAAATGGCGAAGACCCAGCTCGAAGCGTGCCCGAGGAGCGGCTCAAGGGTGCGGTGGGCGTCCTCCAGCGTGGCCACCTGGGTGTGGCCGGTTTTGTAGAACGTCGTGGCGGCCATAACGAGCATGGCCATGTTGACCAGGCCCGCGATGCCCATGGCGATGCCGACGTCAACCAGCTCAAACTGGAAGAGGCGCAGCGCCCGCTTGGGGTCGCGCGTGGTGATGCGGTTCTGCGTCAGGGCGGAGTGCAGGAAAATGACATGCGGCATGACGGTGGCCCCGAGAATGCCCGTTGCCAGGAGAACGCCCCCCCCGGGGAGCTGCGGGATGAAGGCGTGGCGGGCCACCTGGGCCCAGTCCGGCGGGCTGAACCACGTTTCCAGCAGGTAAGAAACAGCGATGACGCCAACGAGCACGCCGATGATGGCTTCCGTTTTGCGGAACCCGCGCACCTCCGCGCCCAGGACGAGGAAGGTGATGACGGCGGTGAGCAGGGCCGAGGGGAAAAGCGGCAGGCCAAAAAGGAGGTTGAAGCCGATGGCCGCGCCGATGAACTCGGCCAGGTCGGTCGCCATGGCGACGACTTCCATCATCACCCACATGAGCCAGACGATGGGCCGGGGAAATTCGTTGCGGCAATGTTCGGCCAGGTTCCTGCCGGTGGCGATGCCGAGCTTGGCCGAGAGCGCCTGGACCAGGAGGGCCATCAAGTTGCTGGCGACGACGACCCAAAGCAGGGTGTAGCCAAACTGCGCCCCGGCTTGGATATTGGTGGCGAAGTTGCCGGGATCGATATAGGCCACGCAGGCAATGAAGGCGGGCCCAAGAAAGGGAAGGAGCCGCGCGAGCGATCCCTTCTTGCTATCCCCGGACAGGATGTCCATGGCCGCTGCCACGGTGGGCGCGTCGGCCGGTTTGACCTCCGTCCGTTCAATATCGTTCGGCTGCCCAGAAGGCAGAGAATGAGTCATTGGTACCGTTATGGTGGGAGGGCGTAGGGAAAGTCAAACCGCAAATCAGGCCGGGCCTCCGGGGCGCGCCGCCGGGGAGGTGAGAAAAATTTGCATAGGAGCTGTTGCATTTTTCAGGGAAATCATAAAATCGCCCCGATGCTTTTCTCTCGATCCCTTTTGCACTCTTTTGTTGCCCTCGCGGCCCTGGCCCTCAGCGTTATTCTGACCGGCTGCGGCAGCCCGGCTCCGTATCGCTACACCTACATCCCCGGCAAGACGGCCGTGGTGCAGTCCGGCCGCGCGGTCGCCCCGCCCGAGGCACCGGCCCGGGTGAAAGCCGCCATCGAGGCGGGCAACCGGATCGCGGGGCTCCCGTACCGGATGGGCGGCGGCCATGCCCGGCTCAACGATTCGGCCTACGATTGCTCCGGAGCCTCTTCCTTCGTGCTCCGGCAGGCGGGGCTGCTGGAGACGACGATTCCCTCCTACGGGTTCCGCCACTACGGGGAGCGCGGCTATGGGGACTGGATCAGCGTCTATGCCCGCAAGGGGCATGTGTTCCTGGTGGTGGCCGGGCTGCGGTTTGACACCGGCTACGGCAAGGGGGCCAAGGGGCCTCGGTGGACGACGGCCAGCCGCCCGGCGGACGGCTGCGTGGTGCGCCATCCGGAAGGGTTTTAGGACAAAAGCGAGGCGGTCCCCTTGCGTCCGGCCCGCTTTCCTGTTTTGCTTGTCCCTCGCCAATGAGCCTTTACACCCGCGATTATGATTTCCTGCTCCCAGAGGAACAGATAGCCCGCTATCCCCTGCCCCACCGCGAGGATTCCCGGATGCTCGTGCTGCACCGGGCCGAACACCGGATCGAACACCGCCATTTTCGCGATTTCCCCTCCTATTTGCAGGCAGGCGACCTGGTGGTGCTCAATGATACCAAGGTGATCCATGCCCGGGTGTTTTCCGACGACGGCAAGATCGAGCTGCTCTTTCTCGAAGCCGCAGGGGAGGCTACCTGGAAGTGCATGGTGAAGCCGGGCCGCCGGATGCGCGAGGGTCGCACGGTAACGGTGGGCGGCATTGAGGGAACGGTCACGGGGATTTTGGAAACGGGCGAGCGGATCATCCATTTCGCCGCGCCGATCGACCTCGAAAAAGTGGGCAAGCTCCCGCTACCGCCCTACTTTCAGCGACAATGCGAACCGGGCGACGAGGAGCGCTACCAGACGGTCTACGCCCACGTGCCGGGGGCAGTGGCCGCTCCCACGGCGGGGCTGCATTTCACGCCGGAGATTTTAGAAAAAACGCCCCACGCCTTTGTGACTCTGCACGTAGGCGCGGGGACGTTCAAACCGGTTAAAGAAGACTGCCTCACTAACCACATCATGCATCGGGAGTCGTACTCTGTTTCGGAGGAAACGGCGCTGGCGGTGGCATCGGCGCGGCGCGTGATCGCGGTGGGCACGACGAGCATGCGCGTGCTGGAATCGCGGGCCCGCGACGCTGGCAGCGTGACACCCGGCTCGGGCAGCACGGATATTTTCATCTACCCCGGCTTTCAGTTCCGCTCCGTCGGCGCGCTGCTGACGAATTTCCACCTACCGAAGTCCACTTTGCTAATGTTGGTGTCGGCCTTTGCCGGGCGGGAGTTCGTCCTGGAGGCCTACCACGAGGCCATCCGCGAAGGCTACCGCTTCTACAGCTACGGCGACTGCATGCTGATTCTGTAACCTACTGCGCGCTGGCCTCGGCCTCGGCTCCCTGAAGCAGGGCCAGGATTTCGCCGATCAGGAAAAGCGATCCGGCAATCAGCACCCGGCTGCCACTCTCGCGGGAGCGGATCTGGGCCAGGGCGAGCCCCTCAGCGGCGCTTTCGGCCACGGCGCAAGGCGTCTGCGGCGCGGCGGCGCGCACCTTCGCGGCAAGATCAGCCGCAGCGCAGGCCCGGACGCTCTTAACACCGACCGCCACGAATTCAGCGGCCAGGGGGGCAAATTCGCGGCAGATGGCCTCAATGTCTTTATCGCGCAACACCCCCAGGAGAAGGATCGGGCGCTCTTCCGCGTACTCTTCGCGCCAAGTCTGGACGAGCCTGCGGGCGGCGTCTTCGTTATGCGCGCCGTCGAGAACGAGTTCCACGCCCTTTGCACCCGCGATCCGCTGGAAACGCCCGGGCCAGACCACGCCTGAGAGGCCGCGCTCGATGGCCTCGCGCGTGACGGGAAGCTTCGAGGCTTCCAGGGCGGCCAGGGCCAGGGCGGCATTGATTTTCTGATGACTACCCGCGAGCGCCACGGCTTGGGCCACCGGCTGCTCAACCCAGCGCAGCGGCGCGCCGACCGTCTGTGCCCGCTCTCGCAGCACCTTGGCGGCGGCTTCCGGCTGCACGACGCTGACGACCGGGACGCCTGGCTTGAAAATGCCCGCTTTTTCCCCGGCAATGGCTTCCAGGGTGTTGCCCAGGTACTGCCGGTGGTCAAGGCTCAGCGAGGTGATGGCGGTAACGGCGGGCGTGAGGGCGTTGGTGGCGTCGAGGCGGCCCCCGAGGCCGGTTTCGAGCACAATCACCTCGGCGTTCTGGCGCTGGAACCAGTCGAGGGCGAGCGCGGCGGTCAGCTCAAAAAAAGTGGGGTGCGGGTTCCAGTCCTTCACCAGCTCGCGGATGCGCGAGAGGCCCTCGGCGGCTTCTTGCCGGGAAATCATCGCGCCGTTGATGCGGAGGCGCTCCCGGAAGGTGACGAGGTGGGGCGAGGTGAAGAGCGCGGTGCGGTACCCGGCAGCGCGGGAGATGGCGTCCAGCACGGCGCAGACGGAGCCTTTGCCGTTGGTCCCGGCCACGTGGAAGATGACGGGGCTCCCCCCGGGCCCAGGGGCTGCGTTGACGTTAAGAAGGCGCAGCAGGCGCGAGATGGATTCGAGGCCGAGTTTGATCCCGACTTTTTGAGTGGAGTAGAGCCAGGAAATAGCTTCGTCGTAAACCATGAGCGTATCGGTAAGCATCACTGAAAAAAGAACCGTCTAGGCCCGGGCGACCGTCGCCACGCGAACGGAGGCGGCCCCGGCGGCCATGAGCACGCGGGCGCATTCGTCCACGGTGGAACCCGTGGTGAGGACATCGTCGATAAGGAGTAGGTGGAGATCGGTCACGGCCCGATGTTGACGCAAATGGAAGGCTCCGCGCAAGTTTTCCATGCGGGCGGCCCGGTCAAAGGCGGTCTGGGTGGCGGTGTAGCGCGTTCGGCGCAGGCAGTCGAGGACGGGGATGCCGCTGGCGCGCGAAAGCTCCTCGGCCAGGATGTGCGCCTGGTTAAAACCCCGCTCGCGGCGGCGGGCATGGTGGAGCGGCACGGGGACGAGGCGCTCGCACCGGGGCTCCCGGAGGCGTGGATCTTCAAGCGTTTCGGACAGCCAGCGGCCGAGCTGTTTTTTGAGCGGAATTTTGCCGCCGTATTTGAACTGGTGGATCAACTCCCGCACGGAATCCCGGCTCCGGCGGGTGGCGACGGCGCAGGCAAAGGCGAAGTGCCGCTCGTTGCAATCGGAACAAGTAAAGGGGCCTTTGATGTTTCCCGCAAACGGCTGGGAACAGACCTGGCAGTAAGGGGCCACAATCCGGGGGGCTTTTTCAAGGCACGCTTCGCAGAGGACCTCGCCGGACGGGGCCGCGCCATGGCAGACCGCGCACTGGGGCGGGTAGAGCACGTCCAAAAACGCCCGACCGGCCTGGGCAAGAATCGGCAAAAGAGACGGGGACATCGAAAGAGGGGTATTTATCCGCCCCTGGGCCGGGAACACAAGCCTTCCTTATTCGCGAATCTTTTGCTCTACTTTCCGCCATGCTTTACTTGGTCCCGACCCCCATAGGCAATCTTGGCGATATGACGCAACGCGCCGTGGAGGTGCTTAAAAATGCCACGATCATCGGCGCCGAGGATACGCGCCACTCCTCCATTTTGACGCAGCACTTCGGGATCACGACGCCGCTCA
This sequence comes from Spartobacteria bacterium UBA695, assembly GCA_002298145.1. Taxonomy (GTDB): domain Bacteria; phylum Verrucomicrobiota; class Verrucomicrobiia; order Chthoniobacterales; family Chthoniobacteraceae; genus UBA695. Next base: position 17,110 of record DBMP01000003.1, read on the forward strand.
TCTCCTACCACGAGCACAACGAGGCCCGGCGCACACAGGAGCTCATGGAGCGCCTTCGCCGGGAGGAAACCGTGGCGATTATCTCCGACGCGGGAATGCCCGGCATCTCCGACCCCGGGGCGCGGCTGCTCGCGGCCTGCATCGCCGAGGGGCTCCCCTACAGCGTGTTGCCGGGGCCGAGCGCTCTCATCACGGGGCTCATCGGGTCCGGTTTCCCTGCGGATGCGTTCTACTACGGCGGCTTCCTCCCCCCGAAAAGCGGCGGGCGCGAGCGGGAACTCGAAGCGGCCGCAAACCGCCGCGAGACGAGCGTTTTTTACGAAAGCCCGCACCGCCTTTGCAAAACGCTCGAAGCCGCCGTGCGCTTTCTGCCAGGGCGCGAACTCTGCGTGGCCCGAGAGCTTTCCAAGACCTTCGAGGAATACCGGCGCGGGCTGGCTCCGGAGCTGCTGGCCCATTTCACCGCCCACCCGCCGAAGGGGGAAATGGTCTTTCTCGTGCGCGGACTGACGTCCCGGGAATGGCGGGACCGGGAGAAAGCTGCGGCAGGGGAGTAAAAATTTCTCACGCAAAGCCGCAAAGGCGCAAAGAAGAGACGCACCTGCCTCCTTTGCGGCTTTGCGTGAGACTTAATGCCTTTTGTCTGTGTAAATCGTATAAAAGCGGACGGTTACTTTTCCTCGATATCAATCCCCAGCGCCGCCGCGTCGCCCTCCAGCCGCCGGGCCTGGGCGCGGGTGACAATCCCGAGGAGCACCCAAAACGAGATCGCCGCGATCGGCAGGCCCACCAGGAGCGAACCGAGGAAAGTCGGCCAGATCAGCTCCACGAAAACATCCCAGTGAAGCCACTGGTGGATGTGAAGGTGGTCGATTTTAAAGTGCTCGGGCCAGTGGTGAGGATGCGATAGGAGCCACACCCCCACGCCGTACTCGAACCGGAGCACGACCGGCATGAACGGGATGATGACGTCGTGGAGCGCCACCCCGATAGCCGCCGCGACCTTGCTGCACCGGAAGCCCCACGCCGCGCCGATGCCCAGCAGCGTTTTCAGCCCGATAAAGGGGGTGAACCCGAAGAAAATCCCGATCGCCGCCCCGCCCGCAATGGCATGAGGGGTATCGTGCAGCCTCATAAGCCGGTGGGCTTCCTGCCGCAACCACGCCTTGAGGCGTTTCAAAGAAAACATGGCCATACCTTACCTCATTCACGCCCCGAGAACAGGGTGTTTCTATTGAGCCGGGGGCGAATTGGTGTATCATTTCCCCCAACACCGCCCATGGAACCCACGTCAAACCGCAATGCCAGCGAGGAAATCCGCTCCGTCCGTAAATGGTTTCTGCTGGCCCTCGTCCTGTCGCTCGGGGTTCACTGGCTGCTCTACGAGTATTTTTCCGGAAAACGGCTGGAGCATTTCGCCTTCAGCGCCCCGGGGACCCAGCGCCTGGTGCAGCGCCCGTTCACCGTCAAGAAGGTGACGATTAATGAAGAACTGCTCAAGCCCGCGGAAACCCCCAGGCCGAAGCAGCCCACACCGCCGCCAAAGATCATCCCCGCTGAGGATAAGCCGCAGGTGGAGAACCTCCCCACGGACGTCCGCTTCACGCCGCAAACGCCCGCGGGCACCGAAGCCGCCAAGGCCATCACCTCGGACAAGCCGCGCGTGGAAACCGGGAAAATCCCCAGCCCCGCCAGCAGCGATCAGCTCAACCGCGAGCTCGACTCCATCACCGACCAGCTCGCCTCCAAGAACGCGCCGAAGATCGCCGCGGGCAAGGGCGGCGGCGTCCCGGACTCCACCGAGAACGGCCGGGATGACCCCGCCTCGGAGGGTTACAGCAATATCGACAAGCTGCTCTCGCAATCCGGCCCCCTCAAAGGCAGCGTGGCCCCGGTGAACATGCCCGGCGGCGCGCTTTTCGAATACGACAGCGCGGTACTGCGCGACGATGCCATCGGGACGCTCCGCAAGCTCGGCACGCTCATCCAGCGCAACCCGCGCTCGACCTTTGGCATCGAGGGCTATACCGACTCCTTCGGCTCGCCGGACTACAACCAGGAACTCAGCCGTAAACGGGCCGAGGCGGTGAAGGATTGGCTCGTAACGAACATGAAGCTCGATCCGGCCAAGATCCAAACCAAGGGCTTCGGCAGCTCGCACTACATCGACCCGCCCACGGGAACCCGCGAACAGCAGGCCCGCAACCGGCGCGTGGAGATCGTCATCCGCACGCCGAAGGAATAGCCTTTCAGGCGTTTTCTAGAAACAGCCGGGGTAGGACTGAGGCTGGCCGACCGGGCATCCGCCTCTCACCGGCGAATCACCACGGAGATCGCCTCCTGAATCGTCAACTTGATATCCCCCGGAGGCTGGTCGGTCTGCTGCTTGCCCGCGGCCCTGATGCGCTCGAAGAGCTTTGCTTTGGTCTTCGGATCGGGCGCACACGGCTGGAGGCTCAGCGCGAATACCGCGTTGAGGCTGCGGCATTCCTTGAGAAATGCCTCCGCTTTCTCGCCGTAAAGACGGCGCCCGGCCTCAAATAGCTCCACCTCGTCAGGGTCAAGGGCACCCACGACGGATAGACGGGCCAGGTGTTGAAACGCTTCGAAAGTCATCTGGAATAAAATTTGGATCATTACGGTAAGGGCGCTCCGGTTCTCCCCTACCAATATTTCGTGCAACGTCCCCCAAATGCGCGGAAAAAGTTGCTATTTTCCTAAAGAATTCCCGTAAGCAGCTTTCGCATTGACCATTACGCCAAGCGAGCTACCGTTCGGCGGCATGAGTCTCTTAAATAAGAAATTCCCGCGCCTCCTGCCCGACCCCATCAAAAAGAACGTTCGCGTCGCCGATTTGATCGACAACGCCTTCAAAGCTTACAACGGGGGCCGCCTCGCCGAAGGGTGCCGCCTGTTTGTGGAAAAAATGCTCGCCGACAACGGCACCATCGGCATGTCGCTCACCGGCGCCCTGACTCCCGCCGGGTTGGGGAAATCAGCCATCGTCCCGCTGATCAAAGCCGGGTTCATCGACTGGATCATCTCCACGGGGGCGAATCTCTACCACGATCTCCACTACGGCCTGGGCATGCATCTTTTCGCCGGGTCCCCCTTCCTCGATGACGTGCAACTGCGTGGCGAGGGCATCATCCGCATTTACGATATTCTCTTCGATTACGACGTGCTCCTCGATACGGACGCCTTCGTCCGCAAGGTGATCCAGGGGCCGGAATTCCAGCGCACGATGGGCACCGATGAGTTCCACAACCTGCTGGGCCGCTACGTTTACGAGCGCGAGAAGGCCCTCGGCATCAAGGAAACCAGCCTGCTGAGCGCCGCCTACCAGTATGGCGTGCCGGTGTTCACCAGCTCCCCCGGGGATTCGTCCATCGGCATGAACGTCGCCGCCATGTCGCTGCGCGATTCCAAGCTGCAATTTGACTGCAACCGCGACGTCAACCAGACCGCCGCCATCGTTTACGACGCCAAATCAAGCGGGCATACCAGCAGCGTCTTTCTGCTCGGCGGCGGCTCGCCCAAGAACTTCATGCTCCAGACAGAGCCGCAGATTCAGGAAGTCATGGGCATTGAGGAACGCGGTCACGATTACTTTTTCCAGTGCACCGACGCCCGCCCCGACACCGGCGGTCTCTCCGGCGCCACGCCCTCGGAGGCGGTCAGCTGGGGCAAGGTGGACCCGGAATCGCTCCCCGATTGCGTGGTCTGTTACACGGATTCCACCATCGCGCTGCCTCTGATCACGGCCTACGCCCTCACCAAGGCCCCTCTGCGCACGCCCAAGCGCCTCTTCGACAAGCGCGACGAGCAGTACGAGACCATCCGCGCCATGTACTTCAAGAGCGGCAAGGTCGGCAAGATCCAGCACCGCACCAACCTGGACAAAACCGCCAAAAAGAAGCCCGCCAAGGCCGCCAAGAAGCCCACTAAGGCATCCAAGAAACCGGCCAAGGCATCCAAGCCCGCCAGGAAGAAATAGTCCGCTTCCTTTAAAAAAAAAGACCCCATCGAGAAGGCTGGAGCGACCCTCCGGCCTTCTTTTTTTGCCCAAAAGCCCCTGAAACGCAGTTCCGCCCCGCGCAGGAGCAAGACACACAAAAAAAACGCCCTGGCTTTCACCAGAGCGTTTAAAGTTTTGTCTACCGATTGAAAAATCGGCCTGTTATTTAAGCGGCGACGACGGGATCGACGTTCACGCGACGGCCTTCGCGGTCGAAGCGGACGGTTCCCTCGATCAGCGCAAAGATCGTGTAATCGCGGCCAATGCCCACCCCGCGACCCGGAACGAACTTCGTCCCGCGCTGACGGATGATGATGTTGCCCGCAACCACAGTCTGGCTGCCGAATTTTTTCACGCCGAGGCGCTTGCTAACGCTGTCGCGCCCGTTCTTTACACTGCCCTGACCTTTTTTATGAGCCATATAAAACTAAATTTTTAAGCGTTGATGGCGGTGATTTTAACCTTCGTCAGTTTTTGGCGATGGCCAACCGTGCGGTGGTAACCCTTGCGGCGGCGATACTTGAAGGCGATCACCTTGTCAGCCTTAATTTGAGCGACCACTTCCGCGGCGACCGTGGCCCCCTTAAGGGCAGCCGCGTCGGATTTGATCTCCGCGCCATTGGCGTAGAAAAGAACATCCGCGAAGCTGGTCTCGGTGCCCGGTTGGGCCTCGAGTTTCTCAACTTCAATCACATCGCCCGTGGCGACCTTGTACTGTTTGCCGCCGGTTTTGATAATTGCGTAAGCCATATTCGTCTCGAAAAGAAAGGCGGCAAAAGTGCCACGATGCGAGCCCCTTGACAAGGGCTTTCTTGCAAAAGTTCACATCCCCCTGGAGAGGGCCCGCCAGGCATCGCCCTCCAGGCTGCATTTAATCGGCTCATAATCAACCACTTGCCCCCTCCTGTCGAGCACCCTATCCACGATCACCGCCTCGGGCTCGTCGGGCTCCTTCAGCCGCCCAAATTCGTCCCGCCCCCCCCGCCGGAGCCGCACGTAGAGCGCCTCCACCTCCAGCGGCTCCCCGGTGAGGGGGTGGGCTGTCGTAAACCAGAACATGTCACGCCAGCCGGATCTTCCAGAGCTCCGTGCGCCAGATATTCCCCTTCCAGCGCTCGCAGGACCCGTAAAGCGTGACGTAGCCCCCAATCAGCGCCTCGTAATCCGAGCGCGTCGGGGTGCTCTTCGGAACCGTGAGGCTCAAAATATTGCTGTCGTAGGCGTAGACGACCGTCTCGCCATTGGTCAGCACGTCAGAGCAGTCAAAAGTGCCCGGGTAGTTCCACTGCACCATGTTAATTAGGTAGAGATCCGGTTCCACAGGGCTCTCGGAAAAGCTGACCTCCACCCGCGCCGCCACCGTACGCGAAAAAGCCACCCGCTTGGAAATGCCCATGTCCGTATCGTACCCGTAGAAAAGCCCGGGAAAGCGCACCGACTTCTCCCGGTATTCGACGTACGAGGCAGGCAGCGCGTCAAGGCTCGTCACGATTTGGATGCTGCGCCACTTATTGACCGCCGAAAGCTTGCGCTCCAGCGTCAGCGGCGAGGCGTCCGGCAAGGCCGAGCCCGCCGCCACCATGGTGTGCGTCGTCGTCAGCGGCGTACCGGTCTGCGATTCCACGGAACGCTCGGTCAACACCGGCCATTCCTCCACCGAAGTCGTCTTTTTCCTGGATACCTGGGCGTCCTTGGGCTCCACAACGCTTTCCAGCACGTTGAGGCCCGTATCCGCCGCCGTGCCCACGGGCACCTCCTGGCTGGAAGTCGACGTCACCGCCCCCCAGTTCGTCGAGCGCAGCGCCTCACCAACGAGCGCCGTCCCCGGCAGCCGCCGGTAAACCCGCCGCATGGTAATCGCCCCGCTGCGCCCCGGCACCGGCTCCTGGGAAACCAAGCGGTGTTCCGGCGACTTCGGATGGGGCGAGCCATACTGCGCCTCCGCCTCGAACGTCCCGGCAACCGAAAGCCCGGCGCGAACCGGCACCTCCACCACCAACTCCACGTCGCTCGGGTCCTGGGTGGGAAACCGAAATGGAACAGATTGAGACATAGAATAAAGAGAGAGAGTTAACGAAAATTCGTGTGGACCGGGACAGGCCCGGAGGAGCCGTCAAGGCCCGCCAGAATACGCAGCGCCAACACCGCCTGGCGTTTGATTTCAGGCTTGCCCGCCGCCGGTTTGAAATCGGGATGCGCGGAAAGCCGCCGCAGCGCCAGCGGCAGCAGCACCGATTCCTCCCACCCCTGGGGTAGCAGCAGCGTCACCCCGGGGTTCCCCGAAGCGACCAACCCCACATCCGCCACCGTCACCACCGGGCATTGGTCCGGGTAAAGCGCCCGCAACCCGCGCGGAGCCAGCACCCACATCTCCTGCAACGCCCCGTTAATGCACGCCACAATATCGTCGAGATCCCCCGGCCGCGCCGGCGAGCGCGAGAGCGGGCTGGTATTGGAAACATCTCCCGCATCGAACGCCGTCACGCCGAGATGCTTTGCGAGCCGAAGGCCCAGTTCATGAAGAGTCAGCGCCATAAAAATTAGACCTCCTTGCCACGGCCACGGCGTTTCGCGCCCGGGGCGATTTCCAGTTCCTGCGGTTTTTGCGCCTCCGTCAGCGAATCCGCAAAAACGTGCGGCTCCAGCTGATCCTCCGGCAGCAGATTTCCCAACAGCGGCCAGACATTAGCCGCCTTGTGAACATCCACCCGCTCGGCCAGGTAATCGCCAAGCTGGCGGTACGCGCGAACGTGCGATTGCGTCGGCGGGTTATAGCGGAACACATAAGACCTGCCGCTCCAGCCCGCCTGAACGAGATACTTGTGAAAAGAGCTTTCGCCCAAAATTTCGAGACAAAAATACATATTGAGTAATCCAGAAAAACAAACCCGAAGATTGGCGGGGCGGGGAAAATCCGTTCCCCGCCCCGCCGCCTCAACCTCACCCATCCTAGAACCCCCGCGCGCCAATCCCTGCGCACGGGAACGCAAAGCCCTACCGCCTAGAGCGTCGGCGCATTGGCGACCGACACGGCGTGCTCCACAAGCACATAGCCGCGCGGCTGATTGCTGCCGGAAATGCCGGAATCGCGGCGAACCTGCTGGCCATAGATCGACTGGTAAGCCCAGCCCATCCGGTGGCCGTAATCCGAAGTATTCTGCACCAACTCATGGCGCAGCGAACCATAGGCGCGAAGCCCGGCACCAGCGCCCATCAGAACGCTGTAGCCCACCGGAACGCCGTTCTTGTTGGCCTGGAGGACCACGGACCCAGTCGGATGCACGGTCGTATTCTTCGAAGCGTCCCAAGTCACGCCGCCCAGAGTGGTCACGGCAGAACCGGAAGCCGCAGAAGCGAGTCGGTTCGTGATGGCAATCTTGTTGCCGTCATTGGCTGAGCCGGTGTAGCTGTAGAAGCCCCACTTGCCCTTGTCGGCGCCGCTCACATTGATAACGACTACGTAATACGTATTCGTATCCGTGCTCGTCGCGCTGTCGCTCTCCAGGTAGCGGTAGGGAGCGCCGCTGAAGCACTCGAAGTACTTGTTCGCCGTGCCCGAGGACGCGCGACCGCCGCCGGTAAGAGCAATGGCGGAGGTTCCAGCCGAGACCGCATCACCCAGGAGCGCCTTGGGCAGAAGCGGGCTGCCAATCGGCCCGGGAGTATCGGCATCGACCACCTTGTGATGCAGGATCGTCGTGCCATTCCAGCGGGTATAGCCGCCGCTAAAGAGCACGTTTTCATCCCCACGCACCCCGGCATTCTGCTGGGCCTGGAGCCAGCTCGAGCTATTGGCCAGCGGAGCCAGCGAATCCTCGGTTGCGAGGAAGAGATATTCGAACACCTTGGAATAACCCGTTGCCATGATGTTCACCGGCCGAGCGCCCAGCGAAGAGGCAATGGCGTTGGCCTGGCCGATGATGCCCGTCGAGAGCGCATCGCTGGCCGTCAAGTCATCGCGGGTCGCGCGATTGTTCGGGCGGATCGTATTGAGCCCCACCGCCGAAGCGATGAACTTCATCAACATATCGCGCTGACGCTTGCGGCCCAGCCAGGTAGCCACCAGCGGAGCGGCGGCGGCCTCGATGCTGCGGCCCGCGGAGAGGAACTCAATATCCTTCTTGGTCAGACCCACCGCGTGGCGGATAAAGTCGACCTGGCAGGAATAGCTTCCAATGGTAAGGGCCTCTTCGTTGCCTTCGAGGACCTCATCGCCGTGAACCCCATCGCCCCCGAGGGAAGCGATCGTATTGAAGAACACTTTATCCCCGCCGCCCTTGCTCAGATCGGTCTTGATCCAGACCGGGCGATCCGAGTTCTCGTCACCTTCGAGCAGAGAAAAGAAGTCCTCCTCCTCCACCGCGAGATCGATGAACCGGGAAAAAAGCTGACCGACATTGCTTGAGGCCACCGCCCGATAGCTTTCCAGTCCGGTCGCCGTAATTTGATTTCGTGTTGCCATGCTTGTGTTGTTTGGTTGTTTTGGACCCGTCGGCGGCTGCCTTCGGGCGTGAATTGAAAAAAATTTAAGACCGCTTCAAGAGCGCCTCGAACGGAGTGCCGATTTCGCGCAAGAGGCTCAACATATCGCCCGTCGACTTCGCCCCGGCCACGCGCCGTTCAAGCGCCGTCGCAGGAGACTCCACCGGCGTTCCGCCCGCCGGAATCGGCCTCACCGAACGGTGGGCTGCGGCCTTGGGAGCTGGTTCCGGAGCGGCCGCCCGGCCACCCTTCCCCAACAGGCGCGACATACGCCGTGCGATTTTGTATTCCGCCTCGGGGTCATCCGCCAGCGGGCTGCCCGCCTCGCGCAGATACTCCAGCTCCTCGCGACAAGCCGCGGCCAGGTCGCTCCCCTCAGCCAGCGCCTCGGGAAAATCGCGCCCCACGGCATCGCGAACCTTCCGGCGGGCTTCGGCGAGCGCAGGGTCTTCCGCCGCCTTCGTCTCCACCGCCTCCGGCGCGGGCTCGGGAGGGGCCGCCGCCTCGTCTCCCTCGCCCGCGCCCTCAACCCCTTCCATCTGTTCGAGAAGCGCCGACTTCTCGCGTTCTTTTTCGTTATCCGCCCCAGCGATGGGGGCGGCCTGCGTCAGCTCAGCGGCCTCTGAGGCCAAATCCGGTTCCATTCACGCACCATTCGCAACCGAACGCCCGAAACGCAATGCGGCACCGAACGCGGCGCGTCAAATCTCCTGGCCAGCAGCTCGCGGCAAAAAAAGTTCCAGGGATTTTCCCTCCGGCGGTGTTCTACCCATCAACCGACCACCCTATGGATCAGCCGCCCACATCCCACACCGCACCGCCACCCACCCCCCGCCGCTTCCCGTGGCTCGGCCTTCTTGTTGCGGGGGGGATCGTGCTTGCACTCGCAGGCACCGCAGCCCTCCGGAGCGGCTTTATTCCCGGGAACGCCGCATCTCCTGCCGCCATCACCAAAACCGCCCCCAAATACCACTGCCCCATGCACCCGTCGGTTATCTCCGACAAACCCGGCAAGTGCTCCATCTGCGGCATGGACCTCGTCCCCATCGGCGAAGGGGCCACCCCGGTTTCCATGAAAAGCGGCGTCTCCGGCTTGGCCGTCGTCTCCATCGCACCCCAGGCCCGCCAGACCATGGGTCTGAAGCTCGGCACCGTCGAAAAACGCCCCCTCAACCGCGAAGTGCGCACCTCCGCCCGGATCGTCGCCGACGAAACGCGCCAGTGGCGGGTCTCCACCAAAGTCGACGGCTGGATCGAGCGCCTCTTCATCTCCTACACCGGCCAGGAAATCCAGAAAGGCGCCCCCCTCCTGAGCATCTACAGCCCCGCGCTCGTCTCCGCCCAGGGCGAATACCTCAACGCCTTGCGCGCTCGGGAAAAAGGCTCCGCAGCCCTCGATCCCCTCGTCGCCGCCGCCCGCAAGCGCCTGGAGCTCTGGGACATCAGCGACGAGCAAATCGCCACCCTCGCCCGCACCGGCAAAGTCGAGAAAACCCTCACCCTCTACGCCCCCGCCAACGGCATCGTCCTCACCCGCGACGTCCTGGCGGGCCAGAAAATCGCCCCCGGCGACCCGCTCATGATCATCGCCGACCTCTCCACCGTCTGGGGCGACGCCGACATCTACCAGTCCGACCTCGCCAACGTCAAAACCGGCATGCCTCTCACCATGACCCTCCCCTACTGGCCCGGCAAATCCTTCGATGGGAAAGTCATCTTCGTCTCCCCCACCCTAGACCCGGAAACGCGCACCCTCAAAGCGCGCCTCGAAATCCCCAACCCCGCCCAACTCCTCAAGCCCGGCATGTTCGGCGACGCCCGGCTCTTCTACCCCCTGGGCGAAAATTTGACCCTCCCCGCCTCCGCCGTCATGTTCGGCGGCCAGCGCACCTACGCCTTCCGCGACAACGGCGACAGCCACCTCGTCCCCACCGAAATCCAAATCGGCGTACGCAGCGGTGACGATTACGAACTCCTCAGCGGCCTGCACGAAGGCGACCGCGTCGTCGTCTCAGCCAACTTCCTCGTAGATAGCGAATCCAACCTCAAAGCCGCCCTGGAGGCCATGGCCAGCCCCTCTCCGACAACTCCCGCAGCTCCCGAAGTCCCCCACCAGCACGCGGTGGCAACCATCCCGCCCGCCGAGCCGCAAGCCATCACCGCCGCCAACTACGCCACCGTCCTCGCCGCCTACCTGAAAATCCACGAATCCCTCGCCGCAGACAACCTCGACAAAGCACGCGACGCCGCCCGCACCATCGACACCCTTCCCGCCGCCCGGGCCCTGGCCGCCGCGCCGGGCCTCGACAAAGCGCGCGAGCAATTCAAGCCCCTCTCCAGCGCCGTCATCGCCGCCGCCCACCAGTTCGGAGCCCCCGGCAACACCCCACTTTCCCACCAAGCCTGCCCCATGGCGCTCGGCGAAAAAGGAGCAGAATGGCTCCAGCCCGTGGGCCCGACCCAGAACCCCTACTTTGGCAAAGCCATGCTCGAATGCGGCGAAGCCCGGGAGCCCATCGCTCCCAAGAGCGCTACCCAGCCCACCCCCTAGACGCCGCCCGCCATGATCAAGCCCATCATCGCCTTCTGCGCCCACAACCGCCTGCTGGTCATCTTCCTCATCGCGGCCGCCGTCGCCTACGCCGCCTTCTCCCTGCACGAGATCCGCCTCGACGCCATCCCCGACCTCAGCGACACCCAGGTCATCATCTCCACCCGCTGGGACCGCAGCCCCGACATCATCGAGGACCAGGTCAGCTACCCCATCATCACCGCGCTGCTCGGCGCACCCAGGGTCAAAGCCATCCGAGGCTTCAGCGACTTCGGCTACAGCTACGTCTACGTCATCTTCGAGGACGGCACGGATATTTACTGGGCCCGCAGCCGTGTCGTCGAATACCTGCAAAAAATCGCCGGAACCCTCCCCCAGGGCGCCAACCCCGAGATCGGCCCGGACGCCACCGGCGTCGGCTGGATCTTCCAATACGCGCTGGTCGACAAAAGCGGCAAGCACGACCTCTCCGAACTGCGCGGCTACCAGGACTGGTACCTGCGCTACGCCCTCCAGAGCGTTCCCGGCGTCGCCGAGGTCGCCAGCTACGGCGGCTTTCAGAAACAGTACCAAGTCACCGTCGATCCCAACCGCTTGCAAAGCTACGGCGTCGGCATGGTCGAAATCATCGAAGCCATCAAAAAGAGCAACAACGAAGTTGGCGGCCGCTTGATCGAATGGAGCGGCAAGGAATTCATGGTACGCGCCCGGGGCTACGTCCAGACCCCCGACGCGCTTGAGAAAGTCGTCATCAAGACCACCCCGCAAGGCACCCCCGTCCTGCTGCGCGACCTCGCCACCGTCGCCCTCGGCCCCCAGCTCCGCCGAGGCGTGGCCGACTTCAACGGCGAGGGCGACACCGCCGGAGCCATCGTCGTCATGCGCCACGGCGAAAACGCACTCAATGTGATCGATCGGGTCAAAGCAAAGCTCGATGAACTCAAGCCCTCCCTGCCCGAAGGCGTACAAATCCTCACCACCTACGACCGCTCCGGCCTCATCCGGGACTCCATCGCCAACCTCAAGCACGAGCTGATCCTCACCATGATCGTCGTGAGCTGCGTCATCCTCTTTTTCCTCTGGCACCTCCCCTCCGCGATCATCCCGATTATCACCATCCCCGTCTCCGTCCTGCTGGCCTTCATCCCGATGTACCTGATGGGCATCACCTCCAACATCATGAGCCTCGCCGGGATCGCCCTTTCCATCGGCGTGCTTGTTGACGGCGCAATTGTCGAGGTCGAGAACGCCTACAAACGCATCGAACACTGGATCGCCGACGGCAAAAAAGGCGACTTTCACCAAGTCCGGCTCCAGGCACTCCTGGAGGTGGGCCCCAGCGTCTTTTTCTCGCTCGCCGTCATCGCCGTCGCCTTCCTGCCCGTCTTCGCCCTTGTCGACCAGGAAGGCCGCCTCTTCAAGCCGCTCGCCTACACCAAGAATCTCACGATGCTGCTGGCCGCCTTTCTGGCCATCACGCTCGATCCGGCAGTACGGATGCTCTTTGCCCGCATCGAGCCCTTCACCTTCCGCCCGCGCTGGTTGGCAAAGCTCGCCACCGGGCTCCTGGTCGGCCGCTACACCCGCGAGGAAAACCACCCCGTCAGCGGACGCTTGATGAAACTCTACGACCGCCCATGCCGCGGGGTGCTCAACCACCCCCGGCTCACCATCGCCACCGCCGTCCTCGTCGTCTTGAGCACCATCCCGGTCTACCGCCAGCTTGGCCACGAATTCATGCCCCCCTTGCAGGAAGGGACCATCCTCTACATGCCCACGACGCTGCCCGGCATCTCCGTCACCGAGGCGCAAAAACTCCTGCAAACCCAGGATCAGCTCATCAAGTCCTTCCCGGAAGTCCTCACCGTCCACGGCAAAGCAGGCCGCGCCGACACCTCCACCGACCCAGCCCCCTTCTCGATGATGGAAACCACCGTCGTCCTCAAGCCCAAGGAACAGTGGCGCGCCAAAGAACGCTGGTACTCCCGCTACCTCCCCGAATGGCTCAAAGCCCCGCTGCGCCAAATCTGGCCCGAGCACATCTCGCAAGAGGAACTCATCGCCGAAATGGACCACGCCATCCAGATCCCCGGCAGCGTCAACGCTTGGACCATGCCCATCAAAGGCCGCATCGACATGCTCAGCACCGGCGTACGCACCCCCATCGGCATCAAAGTCCTCGGCGCGAACATCGAGGTAATCCAGGCCATCGGCAGCCGCATCGAAAACGTCCTTAAAAAAGTCCCCGGCACCCGCAGCGTCTTTGCCGAACGCGCCGCGGGCGGTTACTTCGTCGACTTCGTCCCCAAGCGCGAGGCCCTCGCCCGCTACGGCCTCACCGTCGAGGACCTCCAAGCCGTCATCCTCAGCGCCGTCGGTGGCGAGACCATCTCCACCACCATCGAAGGCCGGGAGCGCTACTCCATCAACCTCCGCTACCCGCGCGACCTGCGCCAGGACCTCGACCAGCTCCAGCGCATCCTCGTCACCGTGCGCGGCGGGAAAAATCCCATCCAGGTCCCCATGATCGAACTGGCCGACATCCTGCTCCTCAACGGCCCCTCCATGATCCGCAACGAAAACGGCATGATGGCCGGTTACGTCTTCGTCGACATCGCAGGCCGCGACATCGGCGGCTACGTCGAGGAAGCCAAGCGCATCGTGCGCGAAGAGGTCAAGCTCCCCACCGGCTATAGCCTCCTCTGGAGCGGCCAATACGAGAACATGGAGCGCGTCAAAGAGCGCATGAAAATGATCCTCCCCATCACCGGCCTCCTCATCTTCATCCTGCTCTACTTCAATACCCAGAGCACATTCAAGACCCTGCTCGTCATGGCAGCCGTCCCGTTCAGTTTGGTCGGCGCAGTCTGGTTCATGTGGCTGCTGGGCTACAACCTGTCGGTGGCCGCCTGGGTCGGCATGATCGCCCTCATGGGCCTCGACGCAGAAACCGGCGTCTTCATGCTCATGTTCCTAGACCTTTCCTACAACGACGCCGTGCGCCAGGGCAGAATGCGCAGCCTGGGCGACTTGAAAGAAGCCATCGTCCACGGCGCGGTCAAACGGCTGCGCCCGAAACTCATGACCGTCACCTGCGCCTTCATCGGCCTCATGCCCATCATGTGGTCCACCGGCACAGGCTCCGACATGATCAAGCGCGTCACCGCCCCGCTAGCCGGGGGACTCGCCACCTCATTCATCATGGAACTGCTCGTCTACCCGGCCATCTACCTCCTGTGGAAATGGCGTTCAGAAGTACGCCCCTCGCTTGAAAACGGCCGCCCCATCGAGCTGACCGAAACCGCGAACCACGCCGCATAAAAAAACGCACGTTCCCCTCTCCCCCTCGTTCCCGAGCTAAACTCGGGAACGCGCCACTCCAAACCGGTAAAGAAGAACTGAGCGGGAAAACGCCCTAGCTCAAATTCGCCAAACAAGCCGCGATGAACCCGCGGAAGAGCGGATGCGGCTGATTCGGACGGCTCTGGAACTCCGGATGGAACTGGCAAGCCAGGAACCACGGGTGATCCTTCAATTCAATCATCTCCACCAGCGACCCATCGGGCGAAGTCGCCGCCACCACGAGCCCCTTGGCGATCATCTGTTCGCGGTAAGCCGGGTTGAATTCATAGCGATGGCGATGGCGCTCGGAAATCTCCGTTGCCCCGTAAAGCTTCTCAGCGCGGGTCCCCTCGACCACCTTCGCGGGCCAAGCCCCCAGGCGCATGGAGCCGCCGAGCTGCGTCACTTCCTTCTGCTCATCGAGCAGCGAAATCACCGGGTGCGGCGTCTTTTCGTCAAACTCCGTGCTGTTCGCATCCTTGAGACCGCAGACATTGCGGGCGAACTCGATCGTGGCAATCTGCATCCCCAGACAAAGCCCCAGGTAAGGCACCCCGTTTTCGCGGGCATACTGCGCCGCGCGGATTTTCCCTTCAATGCCGCGGTCGCCGAAGCCACCGGGAACCAGGATGCCCGCCACGTCGCTCAGGTCGTCGTCCGTCACCGTCTCGGCGTCGATGCGCACGAGATCAATGGCGCAGTCATTGGCCGCCGCCGCGTGGGTCAGGGATTCGTAAATGGATTTGTAAGCGTCCTGAAGCTCGATGTACTTGCCGACGACCGCGATTTTCACGCGCTTCTTCGGGCTGATAATCCGCTGCACGAACTTCTTCCAGTTCACCATATCGGCCACCGGCGCGGCCTTGCCCTTGAGGCCCAACAGGCTCACAACCGTATTGTCGAGGCACTCCTGCTGAAGCATCAGCGGCATTTCGTAAATCGTATGGGCCACGTCCTGCGCCTCCACGACCGCCGGGAGCGGCACGTTGCAGAACATGGAAAGCTTCTTGCGGACATCCTCGTCCAGCGGGTGTTCGCAGCGGCAGATGAGCACCTGCGGATGGAGACCGATCTCGCGCAGCTTGGCGATGCTCTGCTGCGAAGGCTTGGTCTTCAGCTCGCCCGCCGCCTTGATGAACGGCACCAGCGTCACGTGCATGATGATCGCGTTCTGCGGCCCCACTTCGAGGATAAATTGACGGATGGCCTCCAGGAAAGGCAGCCCCTCGATGTCGCCCGTGGTGCCGCCGATTTCAGTAATGAGCACATCGCATTTACACTCGTGCTCCAGCTCGTGCAGCCGAGCCTTGATCTCGTCGGTGATGTGCGGAATCACCTGCACCGTCTTGCCGAGGTAATCGCCCCGGCGCTCCTTATCGAGCACGTTCTGGTAGACCTGGCCGCTGGTCAGATTGTTGTGGCGGGTCAGCGTACACTTGGTAAAGCGCTCGTAGTGGCCAAGGTCGAGGTCGGTCTCCGCGCCGTCGTCGAGCACATACACCTCGCCGTGCTGGAAGGGGCTCATCGTGCCGGGGTCAACGTTCAGGTACGGGTCGAACTTCTGGAGCACAACGCTCAAGCCGCGGTGTTCGAGCAGCGTGCCGAGAGAGGCAGCCGCGAGGCCTTTACCTAGGGAGCTAACGACGCCGCCAGTGACGAAAATGTATTTCATAGAGAGGTGTTGGTGGGAAGGTTACGCGGATTTTGCGCTTTTTCGCAGGATTTTTTCAACGGCTTGTACGTCGCCGGGGGTATCGACCCCGACTGAAGCGTGTTTGGTGATGAGCACGCGGATGCGCGCGCCGTTTTCAAGGGCTCGGAGTTGCTCCAGCTGCTCGGCTTTTTCAAGCAAGCTGGGCTTCCATTTGACGAACTGGAGGAGAAAGCGGAGCGAATAACCGTAGATCCCCTGGTGCCGGTAGAACGGCGCGGAGCCCCCGGCATCGCGGATGAAAGGAATCGGGCTGCGGGAAAAATAGAGGGCGTCGCCATCGCGCCGGAGGACCACCTTGACGGCGTTGGGGTTCGCCACGTCATCGTCCGGCCCGAACGGATTAGCGGCGGTGATCATGTCGAGCTTGGGATCGGCGGTCAGCGTCTTGGCCAGGCGGTTAAGGAGCGCGGGATCGACCAGCGGCTCGTCCCCCTGGACGTTGAGAACGTGCGTGATCCCCTTCAGCTTTTTGGCCACCTCGGCAATGCGGTCCGTTCCGCTGCGGTGTTTCGGGGAGGTAATGGAGACCTCCGCGCCAAAGGCAAACGCGGCCTCGGCGATGCGCATATCGTCCGTGGCCACGATGACCCGGGAAATGGCCTTTGCCTTCAGCGTGCGCTCCCAGACATGCTGGATGAGCGGTTTGCCCGCGATGACATGGAGGGATTTCCCGGGAAACCGGGTGGAACCCCAACGGGCAGGCAAAATGGCGGCGACGGCGCTCTTAGATGCTGGCATCCTTATTCTGTAAGATAAGGGCTACCGCCGCGACAATATCTTTTGCGATAAAATTAGGGGAAACCCCCGCGGCCACCTCCTGGCAGCCGTACCCGGTCTCGACCAAAACCGTCCGGGTCCCCGCCCGTTGACCGCATTCGACATCGGCCCGCTTATCCCCCACGAACCAGGAGCGCGCGAGGTCAATGCCCAGGTCCCGAGCCGCTTCGAGCACCATTCCCGGCTCCGGTTTCCGGCGAACCGAGGGGGTGGAGGGGGCGTCTGGGCAGAAATAGGTGGCGGCGATGGCCGAAGAAGACGCGGAGACGGGCTCCTCGTCGATCTGCCGGATCAGCTCCGCCTGCACGGCCCGGTATTGGGCTTCAGTGAAGTAGCCGCGCCCGATACCCGCCTGGTTGGTGATAATCACGCAGAGAAACCCGTTGCGGTTCAGCTCCCGGAGCGCCTCCCCCGTACAAGGGAACACCCGGACCAGCGCCGGATCGGCACAGTAGTTAACCTCCTCCATGAGGGTGCCGTCGCGGTCCAAAAACACGGCGGGCCTCAACGAACTCACGCCGATTCCTCCACAAAACTACCCTGCAACTCCTCCAGCGTCAGCGTAGCCGTGCCGAGCTTGCCGACGACGACGCCCGCCGCATGGTTGGCGATCAACGCCGCCTCCCGCGCCGTGGCCCCCGAGCAGAGCGCCAGCGTATAGAGCGCGATGGTCGTATCGCCCGCGCCGGAAACGTCATAGACCTCCTTGGCCAGCGTGGGAATGTGAAACGGAGCCTCGTCGCGCTGGAAAAGCATAATGCCCTGCTCGCTCAACGTCACCAGCAGGCTCGCCGTATCCCAGCGCTCCAGCAGCACCTCGCCCGCCTTGAGCAGCTCCTTGTCCTCAATAGCCGGTTCAACCGGGTCGGAAGGCGGCAGTCCGGCGGCGGCAAAGGCCTCCATCCGGTTCGGTTTGACGGTATCCACCCGTTTCCAGATCAGCCGATTGTTCGGGTTGGGGTCAACGGTGACGATTTTCCCCGCCTGCCGGGCCAGCGAAATAATGGCATCCACGAGTTCCTGGTTCAGCAGCCCCTTGGCGTAATCCTCAATGATGACCCCGTCGATTTCGTCAATCAACGCCCCCAGGCGCTCCAGCACCGCCGTCATTTGCAACGCGGTCAGGCCGGTCCTGCGCTCGCGGTCCACCCGGACCACCTGCTGGTTGCGGGCGATGATGCGCGTTTTAACAATGGTCTGGTAATTCGGGTCCTCCACCAAGCAGTCAAGCCGGATGCCGTCGGCGGCAAGGAGGTTTTTCAGGTGCAGCGCATGGTCATTCGCCCCGATGAGGCCCAGCAAATGAACCGTCTTGGCGAAACCGCTCAGGTTGCGCGCCACGTTGGCCGCGCCGCCGGGATAACGCGTCTCCCGATCCACCTCGACCACCGGCACAGGCGCTTCCGGGGAGATCCGCTTCACACGGCCCCAGATAAATTCATCGAGCATGATATCCCCCACGACGAGGAGGGTCATTCCGGAAAAACGATTGGCGATTTGTTGAAAACGGGAAAGGTTCATTGCGGGAAACGCGTAGAGGCGCCCTAAACACTAGACAGGTTTCCCCTGATTGAAAACAAGCTTTTTGAGCAGTTGCCGGATCGCCCTTTCGGGCGCAAGTTTCAAGTGATGAAACGCGTGCTGGGCATCGAGGGCGGAGGAACCAAAACGGAGTGGATCTACAGAGACGAACCCGGGGGCGTCACCCGTGGCGGCGTGCTCCCGGCAGCCAACCTGAGGCTGATTGACAACACCTCGCTGGAAACCCTCTTGAGCGTCCTGCCCGCCGACGCCACGCACGTAGGCGTCTTCCTGGCCGGATGCGCCAACGAAGCCGACCGCAAACGCCTTTCAGCCATCGTCTCCACCGTCTGGCCCCAAGCCAAAACAGTCATTGGGGGCGACCGCGAGTCTGGCTTTGCCGCCGCCTTCGGAGACCGCGACGGCGTGGCCGTCATCGCAGGAACCGGCTCCGCCATCACCGCGCGCCGGGGCCTCCGGTTTGAAAAAGCAGGCGGCTGGGGCCAGCTCCTGGGCGATATCGGCAGCGGCTACCACCTCGCCGTCCAGGCCCTACGCCACGTCCTCTGGACCTACGACCTCACCCGCCGCGTCGCGGGCCCGGGCGAAGCCATCCTTTCCGCCCTCGCCCTCAACCGGGTCGAAGAACTGGTCCACTGGGCCGAAGAAGCCGACAAAATGTCCGTCGCCAAGCTCGCCCCCGTCCTCTTCCAAGCCGCAGCCCAGGGCGACCAGGAAATCAGCGCCATCCTCGACCGGGGGGCCGCCGCGCTCGCCGACGGCGCCTGCGCCACCATCCGGCGGCTCGGCTTCGACACCGCGCCCGAGATCCGCCTCCAGGGCGGCATCTTCGTGCACCACCCAGAATACGTCGAGCGCTTCACCCGCCGCATCGCGGAAAGCCCCTACGCCCAGGCCCCCGTCAGCGTCTGCACCGAGTCCGGAGCCGTCGGCTCCCTCTGGCTGGCCGCCGAGGGAAGCGTTCCCGTGCCCACCCCGCCCGAAACAAAGCCGGAAATCGACCTCACCGAACTCGCAGGCGCGCTCACCGAACAGCGCAACCCCGCCTCCGAAGGCCTCGACTCCATGAGCACCCCGCAAATCGTCGATCTCTTTTTAAGCGAGGAAAACCGCGTCAGCGAAGCCCTCGCCGCAGCGCGAAATCCCCTGGTCGAAGCCGTGGAAATCGTCACCGACAGCCTGCGCCGGGGTGGCCGCCTCTTCTACGTCGGCGCGGGAACCAGCGGACGGCTCGGCGTGCTGGACGCCAGCGAAATCCCGCCCACCTTTGGCGAAAACCCGGAGCGCATCCAAGCCATCATCGCAGGCGGCGTCGGCGCCCTCTACCGGGCAGCCGAAGGAGCCGAGGACCAACGCGAAGCCGGGGCCCTAGCCATCGTGGAACGCGGAGTCCGCCCCCAGGACGTCGTCTGCGGCATCACCGCCAGTGGCCGCACCCCCTTCGTCCTCGGCGCACTCGCCCAAGCCCGCACCCTCGGAGCCCGCACCCTGCTCCTCGCCTGCAACCCAGCCCGGCGGCACGACGGCGCGGCATGGGACGTGGAAATCGACCTCCCCACCGGCCCGGAACTCGTCACCGGCTCCACCCGGCTCAAAGCAGGCACCGCAACCAAGTGCGCCCTCAACATCCTCTCCACAGCGACCATGGTGAAGCTGGGCAAAGTCCACGGCAACTTGATGGCCAACGTCGCCGTCACCAACGCCAAGCTGCGGGACCGGGCCATCCGCTTAGTCAGCGCCCTACGCGGCCTGCCCCGAACGGAAGCTGAAGCCCTCCTTGAAGCCAACGCCTGGGACGTCCGCCGCTGCCTGCCGCCTGAATAGCCGATATTATCAGGAACTCAGGAAAGTCAGGAAGTAGCTGGGCTATGAATTGAGGCTTTGCGTGGTAGGAAAACCAGACGAAAAGCACGGTTCCCCAAAGCTACACAGCACTCACGAGAGAACATTCGTTTTCCAGACTGAGGCGTGAAGAAAAATACCGCCAAAGAAAACCAAAGGTAAAACAGAGTCACTTCTTAAAAATAAATTTAAGCACTACGTAGCTAACGCAATTCGCAACAACAATCGCCGCAAGGTACCCTAGAATGTATCTCGAGGTAATCTTTTGGTTCTGAATCAAAATCGCAACAAGCATAGTTGCGACCATGAATAAATTAAGAAATATCAAGCCAGAGCGCATATTGACGGCAGTATTCGAAATTTTGTGTGCGGGCCGAGTTTCTGATGCTGTTTGGTGCAGAGAAAAGGGGACAGGCGACAATTTCTTACAGATAAAAGAATTCAGTCAATCAATGACACCTACCCCATTCTCTCAAATGAGGAGGCTTTGAGGCTTTCAGTCATCGCACAGCCAAATCCTTCCGGTGGCCCGAAACCGCCCAGAGAAGAAAGACGCTATGAAACCGATGATCCCATTGATAACCGCCGTGTTTACCGTCGCAGCAGCGAGCCTGGCCATGGCTAGTGGATGCCACACTTACAAAGTCCGGCTGGAACCGGCGCGAGCGAAAATCATCCAGACCAAAATTTACCAAACAAGCTCCTGCACGCCCACCCAGACGATCTGCCCCCACCCCTCTTCGCTCGACATGACCTACGCAGCCTACGGCCCCAGCCACCCGGGGACCTCGTACCCTCAGCCCCGCCTCGTATCGCTCGAGCCTGTTGCCACCTACCGTTCCGCACGCACTACAACCTGCCTGCCGCCCCACCCCTCATCCCTCGCCATAACCTACGCCGCCTACAATCCCATCCGGTAACCAATCCGAAGCCCCGCCTCTCAAATCCAGGCAATCCGAATCCCCCAAAGCCCCATCCACCCCACCCCCAGTTCTTTACTAGACCCGGCAGGAAATTCCGCGTAGATTTCCCGGTTCCATGTCTAGTAAGAGTTCGCTGCTCAAACTTGCCGAACTGCTCGTACGCACGGTTTATCGGCTCCACATCAGCGGACTGGAAACCCTGCCCTCGGGCGGGTGCCTCCTCGTACCCAACCACGTCACCTGGGTCAACGCCGTCGTTCTCCAAGCAGCCTGCCCCCGCCCCATCCGGTTCCTGGTTTACGAACCTTACTACCGCCACCCCCTCCTCCACCCGCTCTTCAAACTCCTGCGCGCCATCCCCATCTCCTCGCGCAAAGCCAAAGACGCCCTGCGCCAGGCTTCAGCGCTAGTCCGCGAGGGCGAAATCGTCTGCATCTTTCCCGAGGGCGAACTCTCCCGCACCGGCATGCTCCTGCGGCTACGCCGAGGCTACGAAGTCATCGCCCACGCCGCCGAGTGCCCCGTCGTCCCCGTCTGGCTCGACCAGCTTTGGGGCTCCATCTTCTCCTTCCAGGGCAAACGCTTCTTTAAAAAACTCCCCAAGCGTCTCCCCTACCCCGTCACCGTCTTTTTCGGCGAACCGCTGCCCTACGACCGCGCCGACATCACCCGCCTGCGCGAGCAGATGCTCCAAATCGGCGAACGCGCCTACCAGCAGCGCCCGCTTCTTAACGGCCACCTCGCCATGGCCTGCCTGCGCGGCCTCAAGCACCATCAATTTGAAACCGTCGTCGTCGACGGCATGGACGGCTCCCATACCAGCCGCGGCACCGTGCTCGCCGCCGCCATCGTCCTAGCCCGGCACCTCAAAGCGCATTGCGAAAAAAAACGCATCGCCATCATGTTCCCGCCAGGCCGCGCCGCCGTCATCGCCAACCTGGCCGTCACACTGGCCAACAAAGTCCCCGTCAACCTCAACTTCACCGCCGGGAAAGCCGCCATGCAGTCTTCCATCAAGACCGGCGACCTCCAGCACCTCCTCACCGCCACCCCCGTCCTGAAACGCTTTGGCGACCTCCCTCTTCCCGAAAAAGTCCTCCTCCTCGACGAAATCCTCCCCCCACTCAAGCCGCGCATCCTCCTCTGGCGCGCCATCGTCGCCGTCACCCCCTGGTGGGTCCTCGCCCCCCTGCTGGAAATCCCCCGTGTCGGCAACCACAACGAAGCCGTCGTCCTCTTCACCAGCGGCTCCGGCGGCGACCCCAAAGGCGTCGTCCTAAGCCACCGCAACCTCCTCGCCAACGTCGCCCAATTCGGCGAACTCCTCAACCTCACCCCCAGCGACGGCCTCCTCGCCTCCCTGCCCTTCTTCCACTCCTTCGGCTGCACCGTCACCCTCTGGTTCCCGCTCATCGAGCGCATCAAAATGGTGACCTACCCGAACCCGCTCGACGCCGAAAAAAACGCCGAACTCATCCAAAAACACCAAATCACCGTCATCCTCGCCACCCCCACCTTCCTGCGCGGCTACCTGCGCAAAGCCACCCCCGAGCAACTCGCCTCCGTCGACCTCGTCGTCACCGGAGCCGAAAAACTCCCGCGTGACGTCGCCAACGCCTTTCGCGAGAAATTCGGCAAAGAAGTCATGGAAGGCTACGGCCTCACCGAAACCGCCCCCGTCATCTCCGTCAACCTCCCCGAGCCCCCCAAATCCAAGCCCGAAGACGAAGTCCAGCCCTCCTCGCGCCCCGGCTCCGTCGGCAAAATGGCCCCCGGCATGGCAGGCCAGATCCGCGACCCGGAAACCGGCCGCCCCCTCCAGTGCCACGAAACCGGCATGCTCTGGGTCAAAGGCCCCAACATCTTCGAAGGCTACCTCAACGCCCCCGCCCGCACCGCCGAAGTCCTCGTAGACGGATGGTTCAACACCGGCGACCTCGGCCGCTTCGACGAAGACGGCTTCCTCTACATCGAAGGCCGCGTCGCCCGATTCTCCAAAATCGCCGGAGAAATGGTCCCCCACGAAGCCCTCGAAGCCAAAATCCTAGCGGCCCTCGGCAAAGAAGGCACCGATATCCGCATCATCTGCATCGTCGGCATCCCCGACACCAACAAAGGCGAAGCCATCATCCTCCTAAGCACCCTCGACATCGACCTCCCCGCGCTGCGCTCCCAGCTCCTCGAGCGCGGCGTCCCCCCCCTCTGGATCCCCAAAATCGTCAAACGTCTCGACACCATCCCCCTGATGCCCAGCGGCAAACTCGACCTGCAAGCCTGCAAACAAGCCGCCAGAGCCAAGCGATAATCAGACCGTCCGAGCCGCCGGAACCACCTTCGTCAGCTCCAGCTCCGTCCCCGGCGTCTGGGGCCGGTACACCACCGCGTCAAACACCCGCTCAATCAAGTGCAGCCCGAGCCCCCCCGGCGCCACCTCCTCCAGCGGCCGCCGCCGGAACCGCGCAGGGTCCGCCGGATTCACCCCAAAATCGCGCAAACGAAACCTCAGGGTTTCCCCCTCCCGCACACACGAAACCTCCACCACCTCCTCCGCCCCACCCGAGTGCCGGATCACATTCGCATAAGCCTCATTAATCCCCAACACCAGCAACTCCGCCTCCTCCTTCTCAACCTTCTCTTGATCCAAGAACGCGCGAACAAAAGTACGCACCTCCGCCAAAGCCGCAGGCTCACAAGCAAAAATCCGCTTTATGTCATCCATCTTCGCGCTCATTGTCCGCCCCCATCCATACCATCAAACCGCCCGAAAAATCGACTGGAAAACAGCGCATCACAAAGGCATCTTTGCCGCTATGAGACCCGCCCTGCTATTCGCAATGCTGCTGCTACCCCTGGCTCCCACCGCCTTTGGCCGCGACACCGCCTACCAAGCCCTGCGAACCATCGGCGCACAGCGCTCGCAGACCGACCTCAACAACGTCGTCGAAGTCAAAGGCCGCAACGGCACCCCGCAACCGACCTCCTGGATCATCGTCCTCAACGACCCCGCCGCCCGGGGCGGCGTCCGCGAGCTCGAAGTCGCCAAAAACCGAATCATCTCCGAGCGCACCCCCGTCAAAGAATACAGCGGACAACCCGAGGGAGCCGTCCTCAACTTTGCCAAACTCAACCTCGACAGCGAAGGCGCCTTTAGCGTTGCCGAAAACGAAGTACGCAACAGCCGCCTGGAAGGCTTCTACGCCGCCGACTACCTGCTACGGCGTGGCGACAACGGCAAACCCATCTGGATCATCCAGCTCCTCGACCAAGATAAACACACCATCGGCAGCATCACCATCGCCGCCGACACCGGCGTCGTCCTTGGAAGAACCTTTGAAAGCACCGCAGGCAAAAGCGAATGGGCCGCCACCGGCGGATTAAAAGCCCGCCTCATCAACTTTTCCGAAGCCACCGGGCGCACCCTACGGCACAGCGGCGAAAAAATACGCGAATTCTGGGACGGCCAATAACGCAGCAGCGCGGCAACGCAAGAGCCGAGCGGACACCCAGAGCTTCTGGCCACGCAGCGGAAACGCCTTACAGGCGAAGAATCCGCTTGCGTTTTAGCGGAAAGAATGTGAAACGTATTGGCTCTTCGGCGGTCACCAAAGACCGAACAAAACGAGAAAAGCCAATGTAGCTCAGTTGGTAGAGCAGCTGATTCGTAATCAGCAGGTCACGAGTTCGAATCTCGTCATTGGCTCCAGTTTTAAGTATCTGATTCTACGTTGCTTACGCCGCTCGCGTAGCAATACCCAACAAAACACAGCTACGAAATTGCTACGGAATTTTTGCTCCGTGCTTTGTCCGTATTTGTCCTCAGGAGTCCACAAAAGCTTCGGATAAACAGCGTTTTCTCGGGGATTACGGTCAGCCGGATTGAGCAAAAGGTGACGAGGCCCACGCCCAATTACAACGAAATCAGTGACAGTTCGGGGCAAATCCGAACGGCGTTTGAGCCTTTTGGCACCATCGCGACACTTTAAGCTTTTTTAGTGGTCCGATGAGGGATACCCCTAATCTGCGCATCACGAGTTTATAATATGCTTTCTGATAAGGAAATCAGTCGTAATGGGGAGACAATTCGCAAACTCGTCTTCGTAAGCCACGCAACACCAGAAGACAACGATTTTGCTCGTTGGTTAGCAGTAAAACTCGCCGCTGCAGGGTACGTGGTTTGGGCGGATGTCGAACAACTTATTGGCGGGGAGAAGTTTTGGAAAGACATCGAAGAAGCGATTTCCCGACATGCTGCAAAGGTACTCTTTTGTGGGTCAAAGGCTTCCTTAGATCCTCGAAAGACAGGTGTTCTGCGCGAGCTAAGCCTTGCCCAAAAAGCAGAGGCAACCACAGGGCTGGATATCCTCGTTCCCCTCAAATTGGATGACACTCCCTTCAGTTCGTTCCCCAGCGGACTCAGTTCAGAAGTCAACATCATCCGATTTGATACAGGATGGGCTGGTGGCCTAAGTGCGGTAATTCGAGTTCTCGAACGAGCGCAAATTTACAGGGAGCCAAATCCCCAGGAACGAGTCACGGAGTGGTGGACGCATCGCTTCTCTGCAAGTGAAGGCGTGTCAGAAGGCTCCCAAACCCATATATCGAATATTTTCCCGCTAACTGATGCGCCTATCAAATTATGGTTCCATCGTTTTAGGCGAACGGTGCCAACAAAGTTTGATTACCAATGTATCCCATTCCCAGCCCGTCCTTACGCTGATGGTATAATTACGCCTGCGAATATTGAAGACACGCGACGAATATTTGCTGCTTATGGCTACGTTGATTCGAACGAAATCACGTTATCGACTTTCTTAAACGAGGGGTGGCCTGACATCTGTATGAGCATTGATGATGCTCGAAAAAGAGCCTACTGGATGATGCGGTTTGCTTTTCATAGGCTGGCTGTAAATCAAGGGTTCAGCGCTTATCCACTCGCGGGAAAAAATGAGTGCTTCTGGCTTCGGAAAAAAGATGGGCAAAAGTACGAATTCCCGTTTGCCGACTGGAACGGGACAGTCCGCCGCCGGTCTTTGATTGGGTATAGCAGCTACGGAATATCGGTAAATGGCCTCAGAAAACGCAGATTTTGGCATTTTGCTGTTCAGGCACGTCCGATCTTTTCGCCTATTCCAGCTCTGATAATCAAACCACATGTTGTTTTTACGGAAGATGGTAATACTCTGCTTGACTCAGACGCAAAGCAGCATGCTGCTCGACGAGCTTCATGCAAAAGCTGGTGGAATGATGCTTGGAGGGATCGTATTCTCTGCTTGATTTCGTGCCTATCGGATAACGGGAGAACAATACCACTTCCTTTCGGCAACTCCATTCTTCGCTGCTCTGCTCTGCCCATCACGCTTGATTCGGTCCGGAGTTATAAGGAAATAGAGAGGCAACCGACGGAAAAACTCCCTTACGAAATAAGGCCGATGGAAGAGGACGCTGATTATACGGGAGAAGCTGATGAATAAGCTGATTTTTTTCGAAGAGCCACAGCTTCTATTCCGGTATAATCAAGGGATGCCGGATCCCCGAGATGGGCTTTCGTTGTTTGGTCCTTTGGATGAAGGAAAACCTCATGGAATACGGGTTGGCGTGGCAGGGACTACCGAAGGGATAAGACGAATATCTGCCTATCTTTCCAGGCTAGAGCAGCCGGTTTTTTCTACTGCGCCACATCGGAATCGTCCTGTTTTTCCAGGGTTTGAAGCGGCCTTCGGTGTTCCATGCCACCCTAAACCCTATGTTACGACCACCATTTCCGAAGCTGAAATTATCAAGAACGCAAATATCGATGATAAACATCACCGCGTTTTTAATACCGTCGGTCTGTATGCAGACGCAATTCTTGAAGCCACCAGAGAGCAGGATGTAACCGTTGATCTTTGGTTTGTCGTGGTCCCCGAGATTATCTATCAAAACTGCCGTCCTCGCTCCCTTATAGCAGCGGCGCAGAAGCAAAAAGCTGTTCATGCAATCGGCGTTAAGGAAGCTATATCTCGACAGGATGCGCCTCTCCTTTTCAGAGAATATGACGACGAAGCTGTTCCCTATTTGTACGACCCAGATTTTCACAGCCAGCTAAAAAGTCGATTGCTGGCTAGTCAGATTCCAACGCAGATTGTTCGTGAAGGGACAATAGCTTTTCGGGAATTCGTGCGAGATGATGGGAGTCCACGCCGGGATCTCTCATTACTTGAATCTGAGATTGCGTGGAACATAAGCTCTGCTGTCTTTTATAAAGCTGGTGGACGGCCATGGAAGCTTCGTTCTATTCGTCCTGGTGTTTGCTACATCGGCATTGTTTTCAAACAAGTATTTGGCGACAAAAAGGCAGAGAATGCCTGTTGTGCAGCTCAAATGTTTCTGGATTCTGGCGATGGGGTGGTTTTCAAAGGGGATGTTGGACCGTGGTATAATCCCACACGAGGGGATTATCACCTCTCGAAAGTCGCCGCATCCGAGATTCTCTCCATCGCTTTGAAAGCATATAGGAGCACTCATGGAGAACCTCCAAAGGAGATGTTCCTCCATGGTCGCACTGAGTTTAATGATACAGAGTGGGAGGGATTTAGTGGTGCCGTTGGAAGAGAAACGAATCTCGTCGGCGTCCGTATCAAAAGCGAGCCGGACATCCGTGTTTATCATCCCAGTGACAATCCAATCCTCCGTGGATCCGCTTGGGTTCAAAGAGAAACATCTGGGTTATTATGGACTGGGGGGTGGGTTCCTCGGCTGCAAACGTACCCGGGGCGAGAAGCTCCCCGCCCCTTGCGAATCGACGTGATAAGAGGCGTATGTGATATTGAAACGGTAATGAAAGACGTGCTGGCCTTGACCAAACTCAATTACAATTCTTGCCGGTATGCCGATGGATTACCAGTAACACTTCGGTTTGCAGATAGTGTCGGAGAGATTCTGTCGAGTGGTCCAAAGGTTGTGACCCCTCCTTTGCAGTTTAGGCATTATATCTAAGCAACTTAGATGTGGGTTTTCCGAAGAAGAAAGAAAGTTCTGCTCTCGCTCCACATTCCGCATAAATCTGGCTCGTATTAGCAGCCGTTTTGTTTATGGATTTTCATTCCTCTGCTGATAGCGTATTCCTCACAAATACGGCAAACCCGGACACCCCCTCATGAGACTCATCAAAAACGTTGGTGGCGACAGAGTAATCGACGAACTCAGAAGAAGTCTAGGCCCGGGAGGGTCAGTAGATTTTGCATCACCAGCCTTCTCTCTCTTCGCCTTTGCCGAGCTACAAAAGGTCCTTGGTTCAGTGGAACATTGCCGGATGGTGCTCCCCACAACCGAATCCTATACCGTTGGCCTCTTGGGAAACGACGCCGACCGCCCCTTCCGCAATCGCCTCAATACCCAATGGTTAGCTCGTCAATGCGCGGAATGGATTCAGCGAAAGGTCGAGGTGCGCGGAGCGGGAGCGCTGATTCCCCAAGCGGCTATCATTTCCCGGCATCCCATTGCGACGCAAAACCGGATCATTACCGGAAGTTGCTCGCTTACCAGTGACGGATTGGGCATCACCCCAGGAAGTCAGTTTGGCATTATTCAGTGTTCCGAGAATAGCGAAGAGGGCGCCTCGTTGGGAACTTGGTTTTCATCTCTCTGGGACGCACTGCCCGCGTCCGCGGAGGCAAAGAACGCGCTTCTGGCCGAACTGGCAAGGCTGACGGCACATAAGGAGCCGTCCCTCATCTATTATTTGGTTCTCTTTCATCTCTTTAAGGACCAAGGCGAACTGGACGAGGAGAGAATCGTCAAATCCGCGACCGGCATCCGCAATGCGGTGGTTTGGAAAAAGCTCTTCAAGTTCCAACGCGACGGCGTCGTGGGAGCGATTGAGAAACTAGATCGTCTAGGAGGCTGCATTATTGCCGATAGCGTTGGGCTGGGAAAGACGTTCGAAGCGTTAGCCGTGATCAAGTATTACGAGCTTAGAAATGACCGAGTTCTCGTGCTCTGCCCTAAACGCCTCCGGGATAACTGGACGCTCTACAAATCCAACGACCGACGCAACATCCTCGCTGCCGACCGGTTGCATTATGATGTCCTGAACCACACAGATCTCTCGCGGGATAGGGGCATGTCGGGTGACATCGACTTGAACCATGTCAACTGGGGCAATTACGACCTCGTGGTCATCGACGAGTCGCACAATTTCCGCAACAAATCCTCTCACAACGACCGCGAAACCCGCTACGACCGCCTCATGCGGCAGATCATCAAGGAAGGGGTCAAAACCCGGGTACTCATGCTTTCGGCCACTCCGGTGAACAACCGCTTGGCGGACTTGAAGAATCAAATCGCCTTCGTGACAGAGGGCGAGGATACCGCTCTCGAATCCCACGGAATTCCCAGCATCGAGTCCACCATCCGCCTGGCGCAAATCCAGTTCAACCGTTGGCTGGGCCTGCAAGAAACCGACCGTAAACCCGACCGGCTCATCGACATGCTGGGGTTTGACTACTTCAAGTTGCTCGACCTTCTCACCATTGCCCGGTCCCGCAAGCACGTTGAAAAGTATTACGGCACACAGGAAACCGGACGATTCCCGGAGCGGCTAAAACCGGTCAACATCAAACCGGATGTGGATCGTGCAGGCGAGTTCCCCTCGGTGCGGCAAATCAATAACGAAATCCGGCGGCTCAACCTCAGTTCGTATGCGCCACTGCGCTACGTGCTTCCGCACAAGCAGGCCGCCTACGATGCCAAATACAGCACGAGAATCCGTGGTGGAGAGAGCTTTTTCCATCAGGTGGACCGTGAAGAAAGCTTGGTTCAGTTGTTGCGGGTGAACGTCCTTAAACGCATGGAAAGTTCCGTGAACTCCTTTGCGCTCACCTTGAAGCGTCAGCTTGCCGATGTGGAGGCCATGCTCGCCAAAATCGAGGCGCTCGAAGAGGACATCTCCGAAATTGACATCAACGACATTGATATCGATGACCCCATCTTCGAAAGCCTGCTCGTGGGGCGCAAAGTCCGGGTGCTCCTGGGCGACGTTGACTTGATTCGATGGAAACAGGAGCTGCTGGAAGACCGCAACCGTCTTGCCACGCTCCATTCGGCGGCCTGCCAGATTATTCCCGACCGCGATGCCAAGCTCGAAGCTCTGCGCCAGGTCATCGAACAGAAGAACCGGGATCCCATCAATCCGGGCAACCGCAAAATCATCGTTTTCACGGCCTTCGCCGACACGGCGGAATACCTCTACCGGCAACTGGCCCCGTGGGCGCACCAAACGCTTGGCATCCATAGCGCCATCGTGACGGGAACGGGGCGCAATCAGAGCACGCTTCCCAATTTGGCAAAAGACCTGGGGAGCATCCTTTCCGCGTTTTCACCCCGTTCCAAAGAACGCCCCGCGGAGCTTGCAGAGGAAGGTGAAATCGACCTCTTGATCGCCACGGACTGCATTTCCGAGGGGCAAAACCTCCAAGACTGCGATTACCTGGTCAATTACGACATCCACTGGAACCCGGTGCGGATCATCCAGCGTTTTGGCCGCATCGACCGCATTGGCTCGGCCAACACCTGCATTCAGTTGGTCAACTTCTGGCCCAACATTGAGTTGGAGGAATACATCAACCTGGAACAACGGGTAAGCGGCCGCATGGTGCTTTTGGACATCTCCGCCACGGGCGAGGAAAACCTCATTGAGCAGCAGTCCGGTGATCCGATGAATGATCTGGAATACCGGCGTAAGCAGCTCCTAAAACTCCAAGAAACCGTCATTGATTTGGAGGACCTCTCCAACGGGGTTTCTATCGCCGACATGACCCTGGCGGACTTCCGTATTGACCTCGCGGGATATCTCCGCGAGCACCAAGCTGATTTGGAAAACCTGCCGCTGGGCACGTTCGCTGTCACGACAGCCATGGATGGCGACACAAGCCTCCCGCCTGGTGTCATTTTTTGCCTGCGGGCTATTGGCGATTCGGTGCCATCGGCCATGGGATCCGGGTATCCCCTGGCTCCACATTACCTGGTGCATGTGGGGGAGAAAGGTTCTGTGCTCCTCCCTTATCCCCATGCCAAACAGATCCTCGACCGCCTTAAAAAACAGTGTATTGGCCGTGACCTACCGGATGCCGCGGCTTGCGCCCGTTTCGACAAAGCTACCCGCTTCGGCGAAAACATGGCTCCTTACGTTAAATCGCTGGCCATAGCTGTTGGTTCCATTGTTGGAAAACGCGAAGAGCGTGCCGTGGCCAGTCTGTTCACCCCCGGCGGAACCCATGCCGCGGCTGGCGAATTTGCGGGCATCAATGACTTTGAGGTGGTTGCGTTCATTGTAATCATGCCGTCTGCATCTGAACGGGTCGAACATGCCACAAAATACGAATTGGCGAATTTTACCCTCAAATTCGAAAAAGATGCAGGCGTCGCTTTCACCGATGCAGATAAAGAGGCATGCATTCGCGAATCGTGCGGGGCTCTTCGGGAATTACTGTCAGTCGAAGTTCAAGATGATTACCAAATTGAGGTCACTCACACAGGCGACGGTGAAGGCTCTTTTTGGGTCGATTGCTGTATATTTGTCACCGCCGTCGGGGGCATTGTAAGCTTTATGGGCGGCTTTGCCCAAACGCTTCAGGCTTTGGGGATAGCGGCGGAGCATTTGGCATTTAGTATTGCCGACGCAAACAATGCTGCCCATTCAACTTTCCAGAAGTTCGCCTCCAAGATGTGGCTCACCAGCCAATGGTTGAGGTGGGCGGCATGTCGCTTGACTCCTCAACCGGCCCAGGAAGTTCGACACCCTGGATGTTTTGGCATACACACTTATTTGGACCGACGTACAAAGCGTTGCCGCGATTGTGATTTCAGAAAAGAGTGCGTGGAGGAAGCTAACGTATGAGTTCGGGTTTCAAATCTTCGTCAATTATTGACTCTCTTGGACTCCCCGCCGGATCTCGGGTCAACCAGCGGGTTCCCAAAAAGCAGTTTCTTGAAAACGGCGTCCCCACGGCGACGGACCGGCGGGCCATTCAAGACGGAATCGAAGAAGTCCTCTGGATAGCCGCGCTCAAACCCAACGCCATCGGCATCCCCGCCTTCCGAGATTTGACGCGCGAGTATCTGGAAATCGCTGTCCTGACCGCAAGGTTTCGGGAAGGAGCTAAGGCCACTCGTCTTGTGGAACTCATTCATCGCGCCATTCCTTACCCGGTTGTTCTGATCGCGGAAGCTGGGGAAATGCTGACCTTCTCAGTGGCTCACAAACGTTTTTCCCTGGGAGAAGAGGGACGCGTGGTGCTCGACGACGCCGGGGTGTCTTTCGCCTTGCTGGAAGGCAGCCCCGTGGATGAACCGTTTTTGGCAAGCTTGACCGTTGCGTCGATTCCCTCGACCAACCTATTCGCCTGCTATCAAGGCTGGCTGGACCGGATCATCGCTTTTGATGCAGCACGCATCACCGGCTGTTTCCGCTTGGGCGAAACGGCCAATGACCAGCGCTGGGCAGCTCTGGACGAATACGCCCGGCTGGAAAAGGAAATCGCTCAGCTTCGAGCGCAAGCCACGAAGGAGAAACAAATCAACCACCGAGTGGAACTTAATCTAAATATCAAACGCCTTGAAGAGCAGCTAAGAGCAACTGCTGCCCTACTTTAAGAGAATTCCATTCACGGAATCATCACTTCCATATAACCCGTGTAAAGGTGGTATTCCCTGTTGACTCATCGCGAATACCGCAAAAGAGATAGCCTTCGGAAAGCATCTTTTCGAGTTCAGAGGTTTGCTCAATAGGACCAGACCAGGTGTCGCCAACAGCAAGGAGTTTGGGTAAAGCTCCCAATTTTGTTTCCAGTACCACCATACGTTCCGATGGTTTATGAAATATTCGCCGGACCCAAGAGGCATAATACGTAAGATAGAGGTGTGTGATGGTTGTTGGCACACTTCCAATGTTCACAGCAGAAACGAAGAGATATCGTTGTGGTTCAACTCCTCCCAATCTGCTTGCCATCTGCATGTTGGGACATGCTGTTACTTTAAGCCGGGGTCCAGTATGAAACCACTTAAAGACATCCCACAAAAAAACAACAGTGGCTAGAATCGCCCCCCACCAAGCCGCCCAATCTGAGGCTGTAAAAGACGAGAACTTATGTAATATCCAATCCATCAATTATGCATATTTGGCCTGTGGCCAAGGCTGGAAAATTACTCGCGAGTAGAATCTGTAATCAGATAGACATAACAACTTGTGGTCGTACCGTCCCCGCCCCCGGGCCCACCCTTGCAACCACAGTTCAGCAACGCCTCTTCAACTGCACGTGCATCGTCCGATGAAGATGCCCACTCATAGGCCCAAGCGCCTTTGTCCTTATCTACCCCATGTTCATCAAATAGTCTCGTCACGGGGTTCGCTGCAATCCCCGCATACCAAGAGGATGTTGGAAACCCAACCCCGTTTATGTAGCCAAGCAGAAAATCATAAACTTCCTGTGCCGTTTTCATAATGCGGATCAAGTATGACTTTTTATGCTGCCTCACAAGCAAATTGTTCCTGACCTCTTAAAAAGACTCTACCGTTTCTGTTCAAGGTGTGTTGCCAACTCGGAATAACTGCCTCATAAAAATCTTTTCGTCCTTTTTCCTGTAAAACATACGGTTGCTGTACTTGACAGAAACACATTTTGATGTGAATATGCTTTTATGAGAACCACGCTTGATTTGCCGGACCCGCTTTTCCGGGAACTGAAAGCTCGTGCAGCTACCCAGGGGAAGAAACTTAAAGAGCTTGTTACCCTTTATGTCGAGGTCGGGCTTTACGGACCCGAGGCCCCGGAACAAACGCCTCAGCGCCCTCGCCGCAGCCCTCTCCCCGTGGCGCGCCGCGCCACCGGCCGCACCATTCCAGCGATGACCAACGCCGAACAGCAAGCCCTCCTTGACGATGAAGAAGCCCAACGCGGTCATTGATCTTCTGGATGTCAACGTTTGGCTGGCCCTGGCCAACGAAGACCATCAGCACCACCATCGGGCAAAGCTCTACTGGGAACAGGAAAGCGCGGCGAAGCTCGCCTTCTGCCGCGTCACCATGTTGAGCTTCCTGCGCCTCTCCACCAACCCAAACGTCATGGCGGGGCAGCCCTTTTCCGCCGCCGAAGCCTGGGCCGCCTACCGCGCCTTCCGTTCCTTACCGGAGGTCGAATTGGTGGACGAGAGCCCCAAGTTGGAATCCGTCATGGCCAAACTGACGGACTACCCCGACTTTCCCCAATCCCGCTGGACCGACAGCTACCTGGCGTCTTTCGCCCTTTCATCGAACTCCCGTCTTGTTTCCTTCGATTCTGACTTCCATCATTTCAAGTCCCTCCAATTTCTCCACCTCCACTAGCTCCATGGAACCCCTCACCGCCGCCGATCCCCAAACCAAGTCCGCCGACATCACCGCTGAAAACGTGGCAAAACTCCGGGCGCTCTTCCCTGAACTCATCACCGAGAGTAAGGATGGCGTGGCGCTCAACGTGGACGTTCTCAAAGCCCTCGTGGGGGACAAAACGATAACCGACGCGGAGGAGAAGTTTGGCCTCAACTGGCACGGCAAACGCCTCGCCCGGCAGTTGGCCCTCACTCCCAGCACAGGCACCTTGCGCCCCTGCCCGGAAGAAAGCGTGGACTGGGACAAGACTCAGAACCTCATGATCGAGGGGGACAACCTGGAAGTCTTGAAACTCTTGCAGAAATCCTACGCCGGGAAGGTGAAGCTCATCTACATCGACCCGCCCTACAACACGGGCAAGGACTTCGTTTATCCCGACAACTTCCAGGATAACATCAAGAACTACATGGAACTCACGGGCCAGACCGGCGAGGAAGGGCAGAAGCTTTCGTCCAACACCGAAGCATCAGGCCGGTTTCATACGGACTGGCTCAACATGATGTACCCGCGGCTGAAGCTGGCGCAAAGTCTGCTTCGGAACGACGGAATAATTCTCATTAGTGTAGATGATCACGAAATTGAGAATCTCAAAGCAGCTTGCAACGAAGTATTTGGGGAGGAAAACTTTGTTGCCTGCATGATTTGGGAAAAAGGGCGGAAAAATGATGCAAAGTTTGTGTCGGTTGGACACGAATACCTATTAGTCTTCGCAAAATCCCTCAGCCTGCTTCGTGAGACGAAAAAAATTTGGCGAGAGGAAAAACCAGGTGCTAGGGAAATTTGGGAAAAGTATGTTGAACTTCGTCAACTCCATGGAGAAGCCGAGGATCTGATTGAGAAACACTTGTCCGCTTGGTTTTCTTCATTGCCAAAGAACCACCCATCCAAGAAGTGGAGTCGATATAAACGCGTAGATCAAAATGGACCGTGGAGAGATAGAGATATCTCTTGGCCGGGCGATGGCGGCCCTAAGTATGATTTGATTCACCCAGCAACAAAATTACCATGCAAAATGCCAGAGAGCGGGTGGCGTTTTAGCGAAGAAGAAATGCAGCGACAGATTAAACTTGGGCTGGTTGTATTTCGTAAAGACCATACCGAGCCGCCTTTTCGTAAAGCACATATTCGTCCTGTATCGGCAGAACTTGATATAGATATTGAGCCTAACGATGAGGAGGAGAGTGAGGACAATAAAGAAGAATACGCGACGCAAGTAAGGGGTAGCTATTTCTACAAGCAATCCCAAGTGGCAGTGAAATTTCTCCGCAATCTTCTTGGGGCGAAGGTATTCAACAATCCCAAGGACCATTTGGAACTCGGGAAACTCTTCAACTATGTCACGGCTGGAGATGATAGTGCCATCATCATGGATTTCTTCGCAGGAAGTGGCAGCACTGCTCACGCGGTTTGGGAAATAAATAATGCAGACGCTGGAAGGCGCCGTTTCATTTTGGTCCAGTTACCAGAGCCTTTGGACCCAACAAAGAAGGACCAAAAAGCTCCGGCTAAATATTGCGATCAACTTGGAAAAATCAGAACGATTGCTGAAATCACAAAAGAACGCATCCGTCGCGCCAGAGCAGTGATTCGTGAAGAAAACCCCATGTTCTCGGGCGACCTCGGCTTCCGGGTTTTCAAGCTGGCCAGCAGCAACATCCGGGCATGGGAACCCAACCGTGAAAACCTTGCGGAAACGCTGGAAGAGTCTGTTGATCACCTCAAAACGAATCGTACCGAAGCGGACATCCTTTTCGAGTTGCTCCTCAAACTGGGCCTTGACCTGACGGTGCCCATGGAACAGCGCCAAATCACGGGGAAAACGGTTCACAGCATCGGCGCGGGCTCCCTCATCGTCTGCCTGGCTCCGTCCATAACCCGGACAGAAGTAGAGCCATTGGCCCTTGGCATCGTGGAATGGCACAAAGCCCTGGCCCCCGCAGGCGAAACCACACTGGTCTTCCGCGACAGCGCCTTCCCCGATGACGTGGCCAAAACCAACCTCACCTGCATCCTAGAACAAAACGGCCTCGCCAACGTGCGGAGTCTGTAATTTTATCTTCCCCTATGAATATCGAAGAAATCCACGTTAATAACTTCAAGGTTCTTCGTGACGTACATTTGGAAAATCTGCCTCCGTTGACCGTGTTTGTAGGGCGCAATGGAACAGGCAAAACGACCCTTTTTCACGTATTTTCGTTTCTTAAAAACTGTCTGGAAAAGGGTGTTCGGACTGCATTGCAACGGGAAGGCGGAATGCGGGGATTTCACGAAGTCATCACCCGGGGAACGACGCAAAACGATGTAATCCGAATCGAACTCAAATTCCGGTTGGAGATTGCGGGGGTGAACCGGCTTGTCACGTACGTGCTTGAAATTGGCTACGAAAAAAACCGCCCCGTTGTATTGCGCGAAATCCTGCGATACAAACGGGGGGCCTACGGTTCACCCTACCATTTCATTGACTTTACCCGCGGTGTGGGGGTAGCGGTTAATAATGAAGAGGATTTCAAGAAGGAAGACACTGAACTGAAACGCGAGGAGCAGACTGTATCGCCGGACACACTGGCCATTAGCAGCTTGGGGCAGCTTGAACGATTTAAGGCCGCCAAAGCGTTTCGTGAACTAATCGCCAATTGGCACATTTCTGATTTCCATATCAGCGATGCCCGGGGCAAAAAAATGCAGGAGGAGGGCGTCCACCTCTCACACTCAGGCGAAAATTTGCCATCGGTAGCCTACCGCCTAAAAGAAGAACATCCTGTGATTTTTGACGGGATCTTGGAGAAGATGAGAAAGCGGGTTCCAGGTGTTAGCGACATTGAGGCAAAGGTGGGAGATGATGGCACCCTTCTCATTCGATACAGTGACGGGGCTTTCAAGGATCCCTTCCTTGATTACAACGTCTCGGATGGGACGATCAAAATGTTTGCCTACATGGTGCTTCTGAATGACCCCACCCCATTCAAGATTCTTTGTGTGGAAGAACCGGAAAATCAGCTTTACCCGGAGTTAATGGCGGCCCTAGCCGAGGAGTTCCAGGAGTATGCTCGTCGCGGTGGACAGGTGTTCATTTCCACTCATTCCCCGGATTTCCTTAACGCCATTCCGCTCGACTCCATCTTCATGGTCAATAAACATGAAGGAGTCTCGAAAATGCTCCGAGCCAATGACGATCCTCTCGTTTGTGAACAGATAGCGGCAGGCTTCAAGCCCGGGACGCTTTGGACAGAGGGGCTTTTTAATGGAATGAACAATCGAATCCAGAGCTGATTATGATTGTCCTCTTAACCGAAGAACCCTCCATAAAAGGGGTCATTAAATCCGTGCTCGCGCAAACTTGGCCGGAACGCCTGGAAGGAGTTGATTGGCTGGTAATTGCATTTGATGGGAAGGCTGATTTAGAGCGCAAGATTCATGACAAGATGAAATCTTGGAATTATGGCAATCCTCATTTCATTATCGTGCGGGACAACGATGGGGGTAATTGCGTCGCCTTGAAGGAAAGGCTGCACAATATTGCATGCAAAAGTGGAAAGCCTCATCATGTTCGGATTGTTTGCCAGGAGTTGGAAAACTGGTTTTTCGGGGATCTTGCCGCCGTGGCTGCTGCATATCCAAAGGCAACTATCCCTCAGAATTACCATTCATACCGTGTACCGGACCGCTTGAACAACGCATCCCAGGAACTTGGCAAGCTTACCGGGGATATAACTAAAATCGGCCGGGCGGAAACGATAGCCAAGCATCTATCTCCCGATAACAATTCGTCGCACAGCTTCAACGTTTTCTACACGACACTCAAAGAGCTCATTTGTCCCCAGCCGTGACGTTCTCTGATTTCACGGTCACTAAAATCGTAAAATGAAACTCCACTTCGAGCCGGATCTCGATTTCCAGAAGCAAGCCATTGAGGCGGTGTGCGATTTATTCCACGGCCAGGAGGTTTGCCGTAGTGAGTTTACCGTCACTCTCGACCGCTCCGATTTGCAGGGCCGCATGGCTTTCGCCCAGTATGATGTCGGCATCGGGAACCGCCTCAAACTGCTGGATGACGAACTTCTGCACAACCTCCAATCCGTCCAACTCCGCAACGGGCTGCGCCCATCCGACGCGTTAGCCTCGAAGGATTTCACCGTGGAGATGGAAACCGGCACGGGCAAAACCTACGTTTACCTGCGAACGGTTTTCGAGCTGAACCGGCGCTATGGGTTCACCAAGTTCGTGGTGGTGGTGCCATCGGTGGCCATTAAGGAGGGTGTCAATAAATCGCTGCAAATGATGGAGGATCATTTCCGCACTCTCTATGCCAACGTGCCGTTCGAGTATTTCCCCTACGACTCGTCCAAGCTGGGCCAGGTGCGGACATTTGCCACCAGCCCCAATATCCAGATCATGGTGGTGACGGTGGGGGCCATTAACAAAAAGGATGTCAACAACCTCTACAAAGACAGCGAGAAGACGGGCGGCGACCGCCCCATCGACCTAATCCGCGAAACGCACCCAATTGTTATCGTGGACGAGCCCCAAAGCGTGGACGGCGGCCTTGAAGGCCGCGGTCGCGAGGCGCTTAGCGCCATGGCCCCGCTTTGCACACTGCGCTATTCCGCCACCCATGCGAATAAATACAATATGGTTTACCGCTTGGACGCGGTGGACGCGTATGACCGGAAGCTGGTGAAGCAGATTGAAGTGGCGGAAGCCCGTGTTGAAAGCGCCCACAATCACCCGTATGTGAAGCTCCTTTCCACCAGCAATAAGCGGAATGTCATCACGGCTGATGTAGAAGTGGACGTGCAGGGAGATAAAAAAGTTGAACGAACTACAATGACGGTGCAGGACGGCGATATGCTGGATCAGATCACCGGTCGCCGGATTTACGAGAATTGCCGGATTGGCGAAATCCGTGTGGGTCGAGACAATGAAATCATGGAGGTGCGGGTGCCGGGCAGCGAACAGTGGCTTCGCCCGGGACAAGCCATCGGCGGAGTAAATCACGAGGATTTTCAGCGGCTGATGATTCGGCGTACCATTCAAGAGCATCTCGAAAAGGAAAAACGGCTTGCCCCCCTGGGAATCAAGGTATTGAGCCTGTTCTTCATTGATACCGTCGAAAACTATCGTCGATACGACGCGGAAGGAAACGCAGTCAAAGGGAAGCTGGCGCTGCAATTTGAGGAGGAATACCGGAGACTGGCTTCGTCCCCCGATTTTTCCAGCTTATTCAAGGATGTGGACGTGCGCTCTCTCGCGGAGGACGTCCACGACGGCTATTTCTCCATCGACAAAAAGGGCCGGTGGACCAACACCAGCGAGAACAATCAAGGGAACCGGGACAGCGCGGAGCGGGCCTATAACCTGATCATGCGGGATAAGGAACGGCTGCTAAGTTTCGATACCAAGTTGAAGTTCATCTTTTCCCACTCCGCCCTCAAAGAGGGCTGGGACAATCCCAATGTGTTCCAGATTTGCGCGCTCCGGGATATTGGTACAGAGCGGGAACGCCGCCAGACCATCGGCCGCGGCCTGCGCCTGTGCGTTAACCAAGACGGCGAACGGCTCCGCGGGTTCGACATCAATACCCTTACTGTCGTGGCCACCGAGAGCTACGAGCAATTCGCCGAGAATCTCCAAAAGGAAATCGAGGCAGATACGGGCATCCGTTTCGGCATTGTGGAGCAGCATCAATTTGCCGCGATGGCCATGGCCGGCCAAGATGGGAAGCCTGTTTCCTTTGGATTCGAGCAATCCGTTGCTCTTTGGAACGAATTGCGGGCGCAGGGGTATATTGATGGCAAGGGGAAGGTTCAAGACAAGCTGCGGACCACCCTCAAAGATGGCACACTGCAAGTCCCCGAGGCATTCGCAGCGCAGCTTCCACAGATCAAGGAAGTACTGCGGAAACTCTCCGGAAAGCTCGATATCAAGAACGCGGCTGACCGAAAAACCATCTCGCCCCGGCGCGCTATTTTGCAGAGTGAGGAGTTCAAGGCGCTGTGGGATCGCATTAAGCAGAAAACGACCTACCGGGTGGAGTTCGACAACGATGCGCTGCTAAAAAGCTGCATTGCTTCGATGACGGACTTGCCACCTATCCCCAAGTCGCGGCTGGTCTGGCACAAGGCGGACCTTTCGATTGGAAAATCAGGCGTCGAAGCCACGGAACGCTCGGTGAGTTCGCCGATTGCCATCGAGGAAGGTGATATTGAATTACCGGACATTCTGACAGAGCTGCAAAATCGAACCCAACTCACACGCCGGAGCTTGGTGACTATTTTGACGGGAAGCGGTCGCCTTGCCGATTTCAGGCGGAACCCGCAATATTTCATCGAACAGGCGGCGGAGACCATCCTGCGCGCCAAACGTCTCGCTATTGTCAATGGGATCAAATATCAGCGCATCGGTGATGAGTGCTATTATGCCCAGGAGCTATTCGAGACGGAAGAACTGACGGGGTACCTGAACAAGATGCTGGCGGTCACGAAAGCCACGCACGAGTTCGTGGTCTACGATTCCGATGTTGAAAGCAATTTTGCGGATCAACTCGAAAAGAACAGCGCTGTCAAAGTGTACGCCAAACTGCCGGGGTGGTTTAAGGTGCCAACTCCCTTGGGAAACTACAATCCTGACTGGGCGGTCCTCGTCAAGCCCGATGGTGAAGCGGAACGCCTGTATTTTGTGGTCGAGACGAAAAAGAGCCTTTTCACAGAGGATTTACGGAACAAAGAAGAGGCGAAGATGAAGTGTGGGAAAGCCCACTTCAAGGAGTTGGCAAAAGGCAAAACCTCGCCAGCAAGATTCATCAAAGCCACAAAGATTGACGACCTTGCCGCACACTTTTGAGTGACAGAAGCGAGCGGATTACGACCGAGATGCCGAAATACTACCGAAGGGTGCTCCTCTTTTCGAGACTTCAGCAAGCATCATTTGATGGGGATTGACGTCAGATTTCGCCACTTCATTTTTTGGATGCAGTCAGCAGAAGTGATAACAAAACTGTTCTCTTTTAACCGCATCTCGCGACGCATTGGTAAAAGTTTACGCCCCTGCTGGACTGATATCTGCAATCCCCTCCCCCTAAGAAAACGAAGCTTTTTTTGACACAAAAAGGATATGAAATTTGCGTCAACCAGCCGCGAAATTCCTGGCGTGAGGGGGATAAGCATGGTTCGTGGATGGAATCTCGAATTCCCGAGCCGCTGCAAAACAAAAATCGAAATTTCCATACCACCCCGAGGTGTGCTCCGAAGCTAAGGATGGGAGTGATGGTCGTCGCCGCCGGTGCCAACTGTTTCGCACTGAACTCCCGGACTCTGGCGAGCGTCCGACTTTGTCCAAAATATAAAGCCGTACATTGTTACGGCCTACCTGGAATGCCCTTTTTGGCTTGCCGCCGCAAGTAGGATCGACGCATTCTTTTGACGACTCGATGTTTTTAAGCCTGTTCAAAGGATGGTTCGGTGAAAAAGCAGCTACATTTGGGATGTGGCTCAGGCTGGATGCGCGCATTTACCAACGTATCGATAATGTCATTGTTCCTACCGCAAACGGCACAACTCAGGTAGATCATATTCTCGTCTCCCCGTTTGGAATATTCGTTATCGAGACAAAAAATATGGATGGGTGGATCTTTGGAAATGAGCGCCAGGATAAGTGGACGCAGGTAATTTTTGGAAAGAAATACCAGTTCCAAAACCCGCTTCACCAAAACTACCGTCACACAAAATCGTTGTCGGATTACCTCGGGCTGAACCACGACGTCTTCCGTTCCGTCGTATTTTTCATTGGCGATTGCGAATTCAAAACACCGCTACCAGCGAATGTTTTGACGCGTGGGCTTGCCAGTTACGTCCAGGGATTCCACGGCGCGTGTCTATCAGACGAGGAGGTCAACCGCATTTTTAGCCGGATCAATGCGTTGAAACAATTACGCACGTTTGCCTCCGGAGCCCAGCATGTTCACCAGTTGCACGCGAGGTATAATTCCAATTCAACATGCCCGAAATGCGGTTCTCCGCTCGCAAGACGGAGTGCCAAAAAAGGGAAATACGCAGGCCAAGAGTTCTTGGGATGTACTGCTTATCCGAAGTGCCGTTACATTCGTAATTTATAACTCGCACCTCCTCCGTACGTCACAAAAACTCGCGGGTATCTGCGATGTATGTTGCCCGTTTTCACGATTTCCGAGGAGGATCTCCGTCAGTTTCCGCCGCTCAAAAATACTGACTTTCGCATCATCCCGCGCGGGTGGATGGAGCTGATTTACGACTTCGGATTGGACTTGGCGCGGTTCGATCAGCGGCACGGAACGGAGACGAAGGTGATGCGTTTCTACGAATGCCAGCAGCGCCTGCTGGTGATTTGCCGCACAACTGCGTTGGCTCCTTTGGCTGATGAAATCTTTGCTCGATGCGAGGAACTCGAGGTTGCATCGCGTGTAACGTGCTCCGTTTGCGGACGGTCCGGAGGACGGGTGGCGCGTCGGGCGAAGCATCCTTTTCGTACGATTCTTTGCGACCATTGCCGCTAAAAAGGTATCTCAGAAGCGTGTGAACTCTCTCAACAAATGTGGATACCCTACGACTTATACCGCCTCTCGCGGGGGCCAAGGTGGCTCCCAATATACCCTGTTGCCCCTATCACGCTCTGCGTTTTCTTGGCCTGGACATGTGGAAAAATGACGGCTGTTTGTTTGGGAACCGCGTTCTGGTTGAGCCGGTTCGTGTTCAAGAAGGCGCGCTCGTATTGGGAATTCAGGCGCCGGAAAGGCTGTAAAAAGCGGTCACGAAAGCTGGTGGAGGCGTCCACAATGAATGAAAAGCGGACCGGTTCCCGGGCATCCTCCGGGCGCTCTCCGTCCCGAAAAGCTTCGCGAAAATCGGCTGATCCAGGTATCGATAGGACGCCGGAGCAGATGCGGGATTTCGAGATTTTGCGCGAGAACTGCATCGAGAATCTGGAAATCTTGCGCCACCACGAGGACTATCTTTCGCGCTGTTTCTACGCGGCTGCCGTGTGGGTAATGTCGGAACCGCACGAGGAAGATGTCGAGGAGGTCATCGTGGAAATCGCCGACGCGACCGAGGCTTTGGGCGCGCTGCTTCCTCATTCGCGGCAATGGACGGAACTGAATGCGGAGGTGCTGGCGTACACTCGCCCGGCCCGCGCGTTGGAGAATCCAGACGTTAAAGGCGAGTGGCAAAAGCGCGGTCGCAAGTCGAGCCTTCGCGAGGTGTTGAAGGCGGTGACGTTTGTCCTGATGCTCTACAAAGAGCTCATCGCCATTGCCGAAAGCAAGCCATCCCACCTCGAAAAAGAACCGACGGATTGGGTGGGATTTGCGTTTGGTATCTTCTGAAATAACCCACGCCTATGCCCTATTTTTACGGACACGACAACGGCGACGACGACCCGAATTCCTCCCCTTGGGAGGACGAAGCCAATGCGGAAGATTTCCGCCGAGACATGCAAAAACTCGCCTTAAGTTGCCGGAAATACTATCGGGAAACGATCAACCTTCTGGACAAATTGAACGATGCTCAAAGCTTCATTTTGTATTTGCTCATCTCCGGGAATCGGGATGAAC
Organism: Spartobacteria bacterium UBA695; assembly: GCA_002298145.1. Classification (GTDB taxonomy): domain Bacteria; phylum Verrucomicrobiota; class Verrucomicrobiia; order Chthoniobacterales; family Chthoniobacteraceae; genus UBA695. Next base: position 61,289 of record DBMP01000003.1, read on the forward strand.
GGGCTATCGAAGTGAAGTCCGATCTGAAACGAGCGCTCGATTTTTTCCAGCTTTTCACGCTTGGAACCCCCTGCTCGATCCGGATTGATCCTGGGTTCCAGGACATCGTCGACCGCGCTCTCAAACTCGATTGCTACGACAAGAAAGCTTGGTTTGAGCGGGGATATTCGACCAGCCTGACGGTCCTTTTCAACGCACTTTCGATGTGCGAACGTGTGCTTGATACCATCCTCGCGTGCGCGAGATCGGGTGAGCAAAACTTCCTGGCCAGACAAGAACACAAATGGTTCCGAATGCTTTTTCATGTCGATAAATAGACGCGATATCGCCCGGGAACACGCGGACGCATTCTTCCGGGATGGACGGCACGCTGACCTACTCGCTATCGCGAAACACGCGTCGGATGAGCGGTGGGTTGCGATTTGCGAGAAGGAAATCGGCCGTCGTTTGAGTCATCTTCGCGGCGACACCTGGCAGAACGCGCATGATGAAATCATGCGGCGCTTGCGTGAGAAAACCGGATTTTCGCCGGAAAAGTAGGCGCGATTTGGACGAAAGAGAGGCCGCGCTTCCTCGCCGATGGCCGGTTTTGCAGATGAGTTTTCTGCTCAATTTTAAGGATTGCCATGCCAAAATGACGGCGGGCACGCGCTATTTTCCCCCAGAAAGTTCCTCGAAAAACTGCCCGGCGCGGCCTGTTTTTGGTCCGAATCCCGGCCCGAACACCTAATAAAACTGAGCGAAAGGCTTCGGGTATCTCGGGAATGAAGCCTGCATTTTCTCTTGGGAAAGTTGTCTCCACTCCCCGCGCTTGGGATTTTCTGAACTCCGCTCCCGTGGACATTGCGATTCTATTGGCGCGTCACCAGAGCGGGGATTGTTGCGACGAAGGCGGCCTCTCCGCCGACGATATCTTGGCGAATCTCGATGCCATTTTGAGCGGCGAAGGGCGGATTTTTTCGAGCTACGACATCGGCAGTCAGCGCATCTGGGTTATCACCGAGGCTGACCGAAGCGTGACGACCGTCATGCTTCCGGAGGACTATTGACCCCCCAGGCTGCTTTCCTTGTTAGGATTCTGGCAAAACCGCGCACCCTAAACAGGGGTTTACTCTGTCGGAGGCGGGTTTTGTGTTCAGGGTTTTTGCAATGCATTCGAGCGGAAGCGGCTGTGCCCTGTTAGGATTTAGCAATGGCATAATCCTATTTGCCTGCGTTTTCAGAGTAGTACTCGATCTTTGGATTCTTGGGTGCGAAGCCCATTACCCCGCTAAGATGCCGTCCCCTGGTTAGGATTTTGGCAGCCGACGCCTTTTTTTCTGCCCCTTTTATCTGTGAAGCGGGGTCTTAGAATTCTGCTTCTCGGGGGTTATTCTTTCGCGCATTTGCGTCTCCCGGTTACGATTTCATTTCTCGGCACCCTTTTTCCGCCCTCGTTAATCTGTAAAATTGTCTTTTACGATTCTGCTTGATGAAGGATGGATGCCGAATAGCGGGGGCAAATTCAAAGGAGAATTCTAACCCCGCCTAGGATTCAGGACAATCGCGCACTTTTACTCTGTTGATGCAGCTTCTTCGCGTAACGTGACTAAGAGCCCACCAAACGGCGGACGGAAGAGTATTACTAATTCAAACGGAAATCGGGGAATGTGATTTTTGGGAGGGTGTTGCGCGTCCGAATTTGCGTTCCGGTATCTGCCGTCATGATGATTATTGAAGCTTTGACTACCGGCAAAGGGAGAGAAGGAAGTGCTCGCTAAATTCAGTGTCCCGCTCGTCGGGACGGCGACGGATCACGCACTGCGCATCGGCGAACTCGATTCACTTTTGGAATCCCGGCCTGAACGTTTACTGCTCGTTTTGACGGGCTCTGGAGGGCTCCAACCGGACGCGGTTATGGCTTACCTCGACCTTCTCTCCCGGGCCGAATGTGAAATCGTCGTCGTTAGTTATAGCAGCTTGTATGGCGCTGATTTTGCTCTCTGGCTTGGGGCCGGGCCGGTCCGCGAGATCCGGCCGAGCGCGTGGGTGTATGTCCCGGGGGCAGACTCCAAACCGGATGGCGAGGTTGCCGGGGGATGCGCCGCTGAAATGTTGCGCCCCCCGACCCGACTGTGGGATTATCAAAGTTGCTTGGATATCATTTCCGAGCACGTCGCGCTGGACATGGTTCTCAACCGGCGGCTTTCCGTGGACGACCTCCGGGAGTTGCTTCTGCTGCCATCCGACGACCTCGACCGGATTCTTCCTGCAGGTGAGGTCGATAAACACCCGCTGCCGGAACAAAGTCGAATCCAGCCCCCAACGCCGAAGAGCGAACCTGGGGACGACCTCCTATGAAAAACACGCCCTCCCAGATTAGCGAAACCTTTGCCGACTTGTCCGTAAACCTGGGCGGGTTGACGTTGCCGCTGGATACGCTTTGCGGCGGAATCCTTGTCACCGGCGCGACGGGTTCGGGCAAGACGGTTTCGGTCATCAACAATTTTGCGGGCCAATTTGCTACCCTCGCCATGGAAGACGCGCGGCGCAAACCGGCGATATTCTATTTCACGGTGAAGGGAGCGCCACATCGGGATTTCATAAAGTCGTTGCCGCCGGCGCGAAGGAAAGACGTGATTCACCTCTCCGCCTCCGACGAGTGTTCATGGGGGCTTGGCCTCTTTCCGTCCGCGAATTGGCCGTCCCAGGACGCGCTTGAATCCGCCGTGCCGCAATTCATCGAGACCTTGGCGGAACACCTTTCGGATGCGATGGGAGCGACCCGGCATGACCCGTTCTGGGACCGGCAGCGGGCTCGGATTCTGCGCGAACTCGCATCGCTGCACCCAGACCGCTGGTTATCCAAAACGGCGATACTCCCGGAGGTGGTTCCACTTCACCATGAGGACGCACTGGTTCGCCTACTGCATCGGCTGACTGCTTTCTTCGACCACGCCGGAGGAAATCGACGGGATGGCACCTCGAAGTACTGCGACGTGGTCGCCTGATTGCGCGAAGCTGGGTTTGGAACCGAGGCCGATCTCGACGCAGCGGAAAAACTGGCGAGACAATATGCGAATACGGAACCGCCTCTCTGGCCGCAGCAAGACCACCAGAAAATCGCAGCCCTCATGCGGCTGTCCGGCGAAATGGCAAAGCAGGCCCGGAATGCGTTGCAGACCCCCACAAAATCATCGGTGCTGGATCAATTCGCGACGACTTTGGATGCGGAGAGCGGTGAACGTTTGCGCCGACTTGTTAGCGAGTACTTTGCGATCCCAGAAACGACGCGCGGCTGCATCGCCACGGACCTCCGTGGGGTGGTTGAGACATTCACGGGACCGCTGGGGAATCTCGTTCTCGCTCAACGCAAACGGACGACCACGTTGGACGAGGTCATCCATCGCGGGCTGATCCTCGTTATCGACCTGCCATTGGGGGACTCGGGCAACGCGACGTTGCCGGCGCTCGTGGCCATCAAACTCGCGTTATTCGACCGCTTGCTGGGCCGTCTTTCGGCTCGCTGTGGCGGACGACCGCTGAGTCGCCGACCGGTGGCCGTCTTCGTTGATGAGTTCCATTGCCTAGCCAGCCGGGGACGCTTGGGCGGCGAGGATCATTTCCTAGCACGTTGCCGAGAGTTCGGGGTGGTCAATATCTTGGCTACGCAATCGCTCTCGTTATTGGCGGGCGCACTCCGGGACTTGGACAAGCTGCACGCGTTGGTGGCGAATTGCCGCACACGGGTCTTCGGCTCCAACTCCGATCCCGCGACTAACAACCTAGCTTCTGGATTCTGCGGAACAAGCAATGGCACCCCGATTCAACGGGCGCGAATCTGGCACGAAAGCGAGGCGCTCCGACGCGCCGTCAGCGACTCAAACGGCGAGGAACGGTTGCTCGTCGAACCGCACCGATTTGCGGACCTGCGAACCGGGCAGTTCTACGTCGCCACACCATCGCGCGGGGTCTATCGACTGGACCTCAACTTCCGATTAGCGAAGCCGCTTTTGAAGGTACTCCGGCCACCTGCGGTATAACAAAACCAGGCTGCAACCGGATTTTTGCACCACGGTATCTGATGGATGCTCGTCCTATTTGTATGCCTCGCAGTTGGCGGGTTGGTGTGCTTTCTAGCCCGGGTGCGCCGCCGACGGCATGGCTTGGCCGGCATGCCGTTTATGCTCGGGGCACGGCACGGCCAGGTAGGCCCCGGAACCAATAAAGACCCGACCGGAGGAAGCGAACGCCCAACCGATGACCATCCCGGCAAGTCGTCGGACCAGGCGGCCTCGCCCATGGGTATCTTCAGCGTGTCCGATTCGCTCGACAGCCTTCGCGCCAGATATCCGCTCCTCCGCGACGCTTCGATCTGCATCAGCCAGGGGTGGGGATCACTCCTCGAAGGGTTCGCTCAGTCGGTTACCGGCTACGCTCACCGCCACGGGCTACAAGGACTGCGCCTCAAGGAGGTCAATTCCAAGGGCGGGTGCATTTCCATCGTTCTCTCGGGCGATTACCCCGTTTCGCCGCCGCACAGCCGCGCTCTTCGTCGAATCGCACGGTTAGCGGAAAGGGAGAGCGCGAAAACCTGCGAGCTTTGCGGCGCCCCGGGCCACAGGCACCGAATTCGTAACCGGCTCTCGACGGTTTGCGAGAAATGCGCCAGGAAGTCCAGCAAGACGGGGAGAACGCAATTCGCACACGATGAACCAGGTGACCGAAAAAACGCGCCTGCAGAGCCTACAAGGACGCCAAGCGTAGCATACCCGACGCTCTGTCCTGTTCCACTGCGAAAATGGCGCATATTCGCCGACGCCTGGTTCGCAGACAATCTCCCGGAGAGATATGGTCAGCACCTCGAAAAACTGGGTCGCGATGTGACAGAGAGCCTACCATTCTCGGACGGAGACCTCTGCGAAGTCCGGTATGATGACAACCACCTACTCCTCGTTTTCGGAGACATTTCACCGATGCTCATAGCAACGCTCGACGAACTCGATGATTCCTTAATGCGCGCCGGACTGCCACCGGCGCAACGAACAACACTGAATTAGCACCATGAGCCAACGCACCCTTTCCATCTCCGACCGTGAGACTTTGCAACTGCTTCCCCTGTACGCCAACGCGACGATTACCGGGGCCGTGCCCTACGCGTACTATCATCACCTCCTCGATTTGGCCCTTGATGTTTGGCGGTTATCAAAGGTTCACTCCTATGGCCTGGAAAGCGTGGCTTTCGAGGACGGGAGGCTGTGCTTCGCCTTTGACGCCCCTGTCCCGCTACGCCTTGTCAACGCACTGAACACTCTCGACGATGAACTCGAACGCAACCATCTCCGACGCTCAACAGTGACGCTACTCGAATACTGACAGGGGTTGCAGTTATTCGAGTCAGCTAGCCACTTTGATATGACTTTGGCGAATTCAGCATAGCTAGCAAACTCAATTCCAACTTGCGCGGCATGGAGGCCGCAACCATAATCGGTGCGTGAAATCGGTTCACATCAAGAGCAGGTGCAGTCTCGCCACAGGAACTCTCCTTCACGTCGCGTTTTTTCTGCTTTGCGCGTCGGCTCTCTGCAAATCTCAGCCTGGCCAAGCGTTCCCATCGCCTCCTTTTCAACGCACCCCCTGGCATGCTCCGGCGGATGAACCAGAGGCCAGCTTACCTTTGCCGAAAGAGCTTGCGGGTGTTTTCGACGACCTTTTCCAAAATGGATTGGCTGATCCGCGTGGGTGCGATTACCGCGAAATTGAAGTGCGCGTTGGCTGCGGTCCCTGGGTGTTTGAAAAGAACGTGAAGGATGTTTGCAAAACAGCCGGGTGGGTTATCCCGCCTCCAAAGACATCTTCCGCAAAAGCGCAACCCGATGCGCCGCAATACGCCATTGCTTGGAACGGTCTGGTTTATCCCGTCCTTTCCGTTGGGGAATCTGCCGACCCGGGGGCTGATATGGAGGCCGCGCTCCAGGCGGAGCAGGACTTTGGAAAAAATGCCGGGCGGGACCACGTTTATGTCCGTGGCGAAAGAGCCGGTTCTGAGGATGAGGGGCTCTCCCGGGAGAAACTGACCGGGATTAAAGCGGCATTGCTCTGGCGGATCGGTCGCCCCGATGTAGCGGCGAAGGTTTGGAAGCAACGCCACGAGGACGGGCAGAACGAGAACCCTTGGCGGCAACTTGCGCGCCAGTGGGCATGGAGCCTCATGGACCGCGGCCTTCGCGCTCACATGCGAGGCGATGACCGGCTGGCGCGGGTCAGCTTCGAGGCGCTCGTGCCGCTTCAAAAATACATCGAAAACCAGGCGGCCGTTCACGGGGAGAAAACGCCCCCTCATCTTGATTTTCTCCCGCAGCTTCCCGAACTGGTCGCTGATGCTCGCAGGCGCGAGGCGCTGGCACCTTGGACGCCCGTCGTGCCACCCGGGCTGCCCATCGTAAAAATGGAAAATCTGCCGATGGACCGTGCAACGATCATGGCGCTAATCCGCGACTTGGAGTTGATCAAATTGCCGGTGGAGACTTCCAAAGGAGGCGTCAGTTTCATGTTCGATCCCACTGTCAACGCCCTCATCAAAGAAGGCGATGCGGCGGTCGAACCGCTTATCGATTGTCTGGAAAACGACACGCGCCTGACCCGCACGACCGACCGGGCTATTTGGGGACCGCTCAATGGCATGGTTCTGGGAGTGGTGGATCCAGCTTCCTGTGCATTGGCCACCATTTTGAAAAAATCGTTTCCGGTGGACGAAGATTCCCATTGTCGGTACGCGGCCAGCATCGGATATCTGACCGATCACAGCATGGAAACGCGCAAGCGGCTCGCCGCCGCCTATCGCGAGTATTGGCTCAAAGGCAAGGGACTCTCGGTGACGGAACGCTGGTATCAAACACTGAACGACGATAGCCGCACGCCGCAGGAATGGCTGCAAGCTCTCGAAAACATCGTTGACCCGGTCAATCGGGATCGCACTTATTCCGCCTCAGGCTTCGGCGGAGGTTGGATGATGATGCCAGTAACGAGCGGTACGGACAACGTCGCCATGAAGGGCGAACCACTGCGCGCCAAAAACAGCCCGTCGGTTTCAGAGTTGATGCTTCGGCGGATGCGCTCCCTGGCCGCAAAGCCGGACAATACTTCCGATTCACCTGGCTTCAATGAGCCTTGCCCGCTTGCGCAGGCCGCCCGGTTTGGTTTGGCCTTGGCTGACTGGGACGGCAAGGCGCATTTGAAGGAACTGCGCGATTTTACCGAAGAACTGCAACGACGGTTGGCAGCCATGCCCGGTTATCGCCGTGAGTTGGGCCAGGTGCTGCTGGGCCTCTATGTGAAACGGCTTCCTTTTGGTGAAGAAAGAGATTTTGCGGACTATGCCCAATGGATCACCCACCTTAGCCGCAAAGAGGCGAAGGAACTTGGTTGGGCAGGGATGAGCCCGCTTACCCCGCCACTCTTTGAGCCTTTTTGGAAATATCCGCAAAACCCCATCCTCCAACACGCTGCGGAGACATTGTTTGCCAAGCCTCCGGGGCCTTGGGCACCTCTGATTCAGCCGGTCCCCAAGGATTCACAAATCAATGGCTGGCTTAGCGATCTTTTCACATCCCGGCTCATTACCAACCCCAGTTTTTGCGTTGAATTACTGCGCGGCCTTTCGGACACGTCGGTTGCCGGAACAGTGGAAAGCGATGCACCCGATGGATTCAGATTTTCTGTTGAGAACGGATGGGGCCGCTGGCAACGACAAGCAAAGGGAGATCCGAGGATTGAACCCGCATTGCTGCCATCCAAAGGTGAAACACGAGATTTTCGCATTTGCGACCTCTATGCTTATGAGCTTTCGGCCAACCAGGATTTCCCCGCCTGTGAGCTTTATTGGCCGCTGCAAAAACGGGATGCTGCTATTGCGAAATGCGCAGCGAAGCTCCGAGAGATGAAGTAGCGAGCGATTGCTAACTTCCAAAAACATCCCTTGCTTGACGACCGCAAAGTGCGGAATGTTGTGTTCGGGAGAATATAAGTCAGTCGTTTTCCCGCTTCGCGGCCAGCCCCGGGAAATCCGATCTTTTGGTAATTCCTTTGATTCCACAACATCTTGTGGTTTGGTATGGGGGCGACACAAGACCAAGATAGGCGTCCGGACGAATTATCTCATTTTCTTACGCAAGCCGATTGTGCTCGCCACCACACAAGGGTGGAATCATTTAAGGAAGATCGAGGAAGAGACCTTTGGTTGAAAAAACTTGCGCTGGCCACCAGCCAGCTCAAGGTGAGCACAGCACAGCCGACTGCGACCACGGAGTCTCCCAGGGGAAGGTCGTAACGTTAGGAAGCGGCGGAACCGCCAGCGGCCATTTTCATTTGGTTTGAGGCTGTTGAATCGTCGATGTGTCCGGGATGGACATGAATTTGGCGTTGGCTGTTACAACTTTACATCCCGCCTGACGAACCTCTGCACGCAGCCGGTAAAGCCCGAGTTTGCGGGCTTCGACCCACGTCGCCACCTCCACCGGAACGTTAAGAAGCACCGGCGTGTGGTAACGTAGATTCATCTCCGCTGTGACGCCCGCGACTCCGAGCGCGAAGAGCGCGTGCACCATGGATGCATCAATCAACGTTGCCATGATGCCGCCATGGACGCGCCCGTTGTAGCTCTGATATTCCGGCGTCGGTGTCCATGTGGCGTGGGTCACCCCGGCATCGTCCGTACAGAAACTGAGCCCAAGGCCGTGCGGATTACCAGGCGCGCAGGCGAAACAATGCGTGTGCAGTCCGAAGCGAAGCGCCTCAGCCTGGGGATTAGTGGCAGTGGCCACTATGCGTTTCTCCGTGTTCGTGGCCATGTCCGGGGCAGCATTCTTTCGCGTTTGGCTGGACCAGCTTGCCTTGGGTCTGCAAGGCCACCAACTCCTCAGACGAAGCACCCGGCGTGGCGATATAGACAGGTATCCCATAAACAGTGAAAAGCTGCACGGCGCGCTGGCCAATCCCCGAGACAATGACGGCGTGAACGCCCTGCCTCCCCAGCCATTTGGGAAACGCCCCCGGCACATGCTCGGGCGCTTCCAAGTCTTGCTGTTCGAGGATATTGCCCGTGGCGCGTTCGGCATCGATGATGCGGAAATGCGAGGCTCCGCCGAAATGGGCGCAAAAGGCGCCGTTCTGGATCGGCATGGCAATTCGGATTTGATGCGCGATTGGCGATTGCTCGGGTGGAATAGATACGGAATTCATAAAGAGCATAAGCTCATAATATAACCATGATTGCAAACGAATTTGCACGGTCTTCCCATACGCTCCCCGCTGGTATAGGCTACCCACATGCCACGAACGCCCTGCCCGAGAAGAATCCAGCACTCGCCTCCTGCGCATTATTTCAAGCCTGCGGGCATTCCGTTGTGCAACCTCAAAGAGATCGAACTGGGGGCGGATGAACTGGAAGCTATGCGGCTGGCCAACTGCGAGGGACTTTACAATCAAGACGCGGCGAAGTGCATGGGCGTTTCGCGGCAAACCTTCGACCGCATCATTCGCCGGGCTCATCAAAAAACAGCCCAGGCGCTTGTCAACGGGTTTGCTTTGCGTATTGAGGTGAACAAGGCCGAGGCCGCCGATACCGAAGGTGATTAGCGTTTTCGCTCGAACCGATCATCAGCGGCTGAGACTTCCAACGCTGGCTTTGCAGTGATGGAAGGGACGGATTCTCTTTCCTGGCGAGATGCATTCGCTATATAATAGAGCACCGGAACCGCCATGCGGCTGATCAGAAGGGATGCGATTTCACCGGCCATCAAGGAAACGGCCAGCCCTTGGAAAATCGGATCGAAAAGGATTACCCCAGCGCCAACAACCACAGCGAGCGCAGTGAGGAGCATGGGCCGAAATCGGACGGCTCCGGCGTCCACAACGGCTTCTGCGAGCGGCATGCCTTCGCGCAGGCGCAATTCGATGAAATCGACCAAGATGATTGAATTTCGCACAACGATACCTGCCCCTGCCATGAAGCCGATCATCGAGGTCGCCGTAAAGAATGCCCCGAGCGCGCCGTGCGCTGGCAAAATCCCAACTAGCGAAAACGGAATGGCCGCCATGACGATGAGTGGCGTCAGAAAGGACCGGAACCAGCCGACCATCAGTACGTAGATCAGCACCAGAACTGCGGCAAACGCGGTTCCGAGATCGCGGAATACCTCGATGGTGATGTGCCACTCGCCGTCCCATTTTAGCGCAGGCTGTTCGCCCGTGAATGGCATGGCGGCGTTGAATACTTGCAACTTCGCCCCCGATCCGCCGTACGCTGCGGTATCCAGTTTCGCCAGCGCCTGGTTCATCTTGGCGATGGCGTAGACCGGGCTCTCAATAGCGCCCGCCACATCGCCAATGACGTAGGTTACGGGCATCAGGTTCTTATGATAGATGCTCTTGTCGGTGATGGTTTTCTCGATTTTGACCAGTTCGCGCAATGGGACAAGTTGCGAACCTGATGATGCTCCGGGCTCTGGGAGCGAATTGGCGTCGCCGGAACGTACGCGGAGCGCGAGAAGTTCCTCCGGCGTGACACGCGCCGAACGCGGTAATTCGAGGGTCAGATTGACGTCCTCCTTTTCACGCGGAAGATGGAGCAAATCGATGGATTCGCCCGCCACGGCGATACGCAGCGTTTGCGAAATCGTCTCTGCGCTAATGCCATTGAGCGCGGCTTTTTCCTTGTCGATAACGAACTTCGCTTTTGGCTGGTCGGCTTCGACATACCAGTCGACATCGACCACACCGTCCACGCTCTTAAAAATGTCGCGCACCTTGGAAGCCATGGCTAGCCGCGATTCCTCAGTCGGCCCGTAAATTTCCGCAACTAGCGTTTGCAGCACCGGCGGGCCGGGCGGCACTTCCGCCACGGCGACCCGGGCGCCGTATTTCGCGGCGATGGCTGCCACACGCGGGCGGACGCGCTTGGCGATGTCGTGGCTCTTCGCTTTGCGCTCGTTTTTGCCAACAAGGTTGACTTGGATATCCGCAACGTTTGCGCCACCGCGCATGAAGTAATGGCGCACGAGGCCGTTGAAATTAAACGGCGAAGCGGCTCCCACATAGACCTGGTAGTTGGTGACCTCCGGTTCCGAGCGCACCGCGGCGGCAATTTCGCGCGCGGCCTGGGCAGTCCGTTCCAGCGCGCTGCCTTCGGGCATGTTGAGGATGATCTGGAACTCGCTCTTGTTGTCAAAGGGAAGCATCTTCACCTTCACCCAGCCGATCCCAACCAACGCCATGGATCCCAGCAACAACACGGTGATGCTGGTCAGGAATGTCCAGCGCCAGGCGGTATGAGCCAAGAGCGGCGACATGATGCGCCGGTAAAAGCGCGTAAAGAAATCCTCCTCATGCTCAAAGTGGGAATGGGCTGAGGCCGCTCCCGTAGACGCAGTAGCTCCTGCCACATGCCGCAGCATCCGCACGGCGGCCCACGGCGTGACGACAAACGCGATAGCCAGCGAGAAGAACATCGCGGCACTGGAACCAATCGGGATTGGGCGCATGTAAGGCCCCATCAGCCCGCCGACGAACGCCATCGGCAGCACGGCGGCAATCACGGCGAACGTGGCAAGGATGGTCGGATTGCCGACTTCGTTGACCGCTTCCACGGCAACCTCCGAACGATTCCGCCCCTGGTTCCCCGGCAAATGAAAATGCCGCACCACGTTTTCCACCACGACGATGGCATCGTCCACCAGGATGCCGATGGAAAAGATCAGCGCAAACAGCGTGATACGATTGAGTGTGTAGCCGTAGAGATAGAAAACGAGCAAGGTGAGAGCGAGCGTTGACGGGATGGCGATGGCGACAATCCCCGATTCGCGCCAGCCGAGCGTGAGCAGAATCAAGAGCGACACGCTGAACACAGCGATCAGCATGTGGAAGAGCAGTTCGTTGGATTTCTCCGCCGCCGTCTCTGCATAGTCGCGGGTAATGGAGACCTGCACATCTGACGGGATGACAGTCCCTTTGAGCGTGTCCACCTTTCGAAGAACTTCGTGGACAACCGACACCGCATTCGTGCCGGGGCGTTTGGCCACGCTGAGCGTCACGGCCGCTTCTTCCGGCGTAGCAGCGTCGCCATAAAACACGTAGTTGGCTGGCTCCTCTGCCCCGTCCACCACATCGGCGACATCCTTCAAATAGACGGGCTTGCCAGCGTATACGCCCACGACGACGTTTCGCACATCGTCCGCATTTTGCAGAAAAGCCCCGGTTTCTACGGATACCTCACGATTCTCGCTGGTCAATCCGCCGGAAGCGTACTGGCGGTCGGCCTGCTGGATCATCGGAATCAGCCCCGCCGGGCTCAGATTGCGTGAAGCAAGCCGAGGCGGGTCGATCAGGACGCGCAGTTGCCGCCGCGCTCCACCAATCAAGTTGGTTTCCGCCACCTGCGGCACCTGTTTCACCGCGTCGTCCACCTGGGCGGCCAAGCGCCGCAAGGTCAGATGATCGTATTTCGCGCTATGGAGCGTGAGTGCGAGAACCGGCACGTCGTCAATGGAGCGCAGCTTAATCAGCGGCTGCGAAGCGCCATGAGGGATGCGGTCGAAGTTCGATTGCAACTTCTGGTTCAGCCGCACGAGGCACTCCTCGGCATTGGAGCCGACGAGAAAGCGCACGATGACGAGGCTCTGACCAGGGCTCGACGTGGAGTAGACATATTCCACACCTGGGATTTCCCACAGGAGCTTTTCCATGGGCCGCGTGACCCGTTCCTCGGCCTCCTTGGCGCTGGTCCCCGGCATGGAAACCAGCACATCCACCATCGGCACTTTGATTTGCGGCTCCTCCTCGCGAGGGAGAAGAAGCACTGCGGCGATGCCAAGCAATATCGACGTGACAATGATGAGCGGTGTCAGCTTGGAGTCAATAAACGCCTTGGCGATGCGGCCCGCCAGACCGAGCGATTCAGACGGTTGCGAGTTCATTGGGCCTGCACCTCCACGCGTTGGCCGTCCACCAGCCGGGCTACATTCTCCGTTGCCACTTGCTCGCCGTTTTCGATCCCTGAGACAACCTCAACTTCGTTGCCGAACCACTTGCCAGTTTTTACCAGACGTAGTTGCGCATGTCCCTTGTCGACTACGAAGACGATTTCCATCTGCCCCCGGCGCACCACCGCGCTTGTGGGAATGCGCAACACGGTGGTCTCGCTCACGGGAACCGCTGCACGCCCGAACTGCCCCGTTCGCAAACCGGGAGTGGATGGAAGATCCAATTTCACAAGAAAGGTGCGGCTCTGCGCATCGGCGACTGGCGTGATCTCGCTTACCGTTCCGGTGATGCTAATCGTTCCACTCTGGACAGCCAATGCTTCCCCAGGTTTTACGGAACCGATAATCGCCTCAGGCACATCGGCCTCGAAACGCAACGCACCGGGATCTTCCATCTCCAGGATCGCCTTCCACGGGGAAGCAAGGTCGCCCACGTCAGCCGATTTCTTGGTGATCACGCCTTCAAACGGAGCGACAATCGTCATATAGCCCAGAGCGGTTTCCGCTTGCGTGAGCGTGGCCTTGGCAACGCCGTTATTCGCCAAGGCCGTATCGTAGTCCGCCTGCGATGCCGCCTTGCTGGCCACCAAAGCCGTGTACCGCTGCAAACTCTTTACCGATTGCTCAAAAACAGCGCGGGCTTGATCGAGCTTCGCCTGCGCATCGCGGGTGTCCAGCCGCACCAGCACCTCGCCCCGTTTGACCTGCTGCCCCGGAACCACGAGCATTTTTTCGATACGCCCCGTGCCTTCGGGGGCAATGGCCGTTTGCAATTTCGGTCGGACCGAGCCCGTGACATCCTCGGTGGCAACATGCGGCTTGGCTTGGACGGTTTGTACGCGAATGTTTACCGGAGGAAGCTCATCGCCGCCCCCCTTTGCCAGAGGCTTTTTGTGACAAGCCCCCAACAATAACGCAAATCCGAGAGTAGCTCCGATCAGGGAAAGATGTGTCTTCATAGCCGTCGTTTCAAAGGGACCGTATTTCATTGACTATATGAGCACATACAAATATAGTGCGCAAGAATCTTTTTTGTCACATGCCCAAAACCCGCACATCCGCCAAGCTATCCGACGCCGCCATCGAGTTGATCGCCGCCCGGTTTCGAGCGTTGAGTGAACCGACCCGGCTCAAATTGCTGATGGTCCTGGAGGAAGGCGAAAAAAGCGTTACCGAATTGGTTCAAGCCACTGGCGCGACGCAAACCAATGTTTCCCGCCAACTGGGTATCCTGACGACGGCGGGATTGCTGGCTCGGCGCAAAAGTGGCCTTAGCGTCTTCTATCGCATCGCCGATCCCGGTATCTTTGATCTTTGCGGCCATGTCTGCAAAAGCCTCCAAAAGCGGCTTGCCAAGGAAAACGCGATTTTCGGGTAACCGCTACATGATGAAGTTGAAGAGATAGCCGACGAGCATGATTCCAATGGCGACAACGCCGAAGAACGTGGCGATGAGCGGCAACTTGAGCACTTTACGCAAGATCACGGCTTCCGGCGCAGAAAGACCGATGACCGCCATCATGAAAGCCAGCACCGTGCCCAGCGCGGCCCCCTTGCCGAGGAGCGCTTGGACGATGGGGATGATCCCGGCGGCATTGGAATACATCGGCACGCCCATGACCACGGCCACGGGCACCGACCACCACACCCCTTTGCCCATCACGGACGCCATCAGCCCTTCGGGGACATAGCCGTGAATCCCAGCCCCGACCGCGATGCCGAGCATCACATAAAACCACACCTTGCCCACGATCTCGCGCACAGCGTTCCAGCCATACTGGATACGTTCGGGCCAGGTCAGCCGCGTATCCTCTGCGGCGGAGCCAGTCTGCATGGCATAGACCCATTCCTCGACGTGGCGCTCCATCTTCAGGCGGCCAATGATCCAACCCGCCACGAGTGCAATCACAAGGCCGGTGCCAAGGTAAATCGCCGCCACCTTCCAGCCGAACAGGCCGAACAACAGCACGAGCGCGATTTCGTTCACCATCGGGGCGGAAATTAGAAACGAGAACGTTACCCCAAGCGGCACGCCGGTCGTGACGAAGCCGATAAAGAGCGGCACCGCCGAGCACGAGCAGAACGGTGTGACCACGCCCAGCAACGCCGCAAGAACGTTCCCGACAAACTCGCCCTTGCCCGATAGAATCCGCCGGGTCCGTTCCGGCGTGAAGAAGGAGCGGATGACACCGATGCCAAATACCACCAGCACGAGCAGCATCAGCACCTTCGGCACCTCAAAGACGAAGAACTCTACGGCGGAGGCCATCTGAGAGCCTTTGCTAAGGCCGATCAGCGAGTAGGTAAACCATCCCGCCAACTGCGAGAGTCTGCCATAGACAAGCCACCAAACAATCAGGCCCGCGAGTCCGACCGAGAAGTATTTGGTTAGGCTTGGGCCACTTCCAGCCGTGGAGGAACAAGCCTGCTCACTGTTAGCGGAATTGCAGCAGCAGTTCGGTTTCTTTTTTGGGTCTTCTTGCATGGTTTAAGGATGGGAGCTTTGTGCGCCCACGTTCTTGTTCACAACATCGCCCCGCTTGCCGAGGTGCTCATAGGCGTCCGGCTGCCAAACGAAATCCGTCAGCGGCGTCACGGTGAAGGATTCGGCGAGCGGGTGCTGCATCAGTCGGCGCGCGTAATCCCACTGCAACTGCTGGCAGCGCCGCATTTCCTCATTGGTAAAGTCGCCCTTGCGGATTTTCGCTTCCAGTTGGGCCACGTCGGCGGGGAACACGCCGGGCTTCAATGCGACCTTCACCGCCTTCCCTGTGGAGAACCGGCAGAGGATAAATTCTGCGCCCATCGCCGGATCGATTTTCTGAGAGCCGAATCGGATGCGTCCGCCGGTAAGGTAGGCCACAACGTCGCCATAGCACGGCGAGTTGTTCGAGATGCCGCCGGTATCGGTGCGGTCGATCACTCCCTCGGGATATAGTTCCTGCATCCCGAGACTCAACGCGCAGGCTGCCGTCACGAGGCCATCGCAGGGATGCCCGTGCATCTTCACGAGGTCTTTGATGGTGATGCTCTTGGTCTGCGGCGAGTAGGGACCGAGGCTGCTCTCGGTGTCCCGCACTTGAAACACCGGGGCATAGGGCGCTTGGACAATCCAATCCGGATAATACCAAGCGGCCTCTTCCTGCTTGGGATTGGCATTGCATCCGCCCAAAAGCAGCGCGGCTACGGCCAGGAAAACGGCAGACAGGCGCAGCGCCCAATAGGGCCAATTTGTCGAGTTCATTGGATGATTCAATGTTGCGCCACGTAGATGAGGTAAATTCCGCCCACGATCACCAGCACCCCGCAGATGGATTTGAGAATCGTGATGCCCTTGGACTTTTCGTTCCAATCGAGGTAACGCTGGACCAACTCCGTCGAGGTGCCAGCCAGCACGATTACCGAGCAATGCCCGATGCCATAGGCCAGTAGCATGGCCGCTGCCTGAATGGCGTTCGTTTGTGCGAGCTTGAACGTGACGCCTAGAATCGGGGCCATGTAAGCAAAGGTGCAAGGCCCCAGGGCAATCCCGAACACGAGCCCGAGAATCAGCGCGGCGACAAGTCCTTTGCTGCGCATTCCAACTTGACCGGGAGCCGTCCACGGAGTTGGAAGCCAGCCGAAGAGGTAAAGTCCGACCAGGAAGAACACGCAAGCCACAAGGTAATTGCCCCATGGGCCAACATCGCCCATCATGCGCCCCGCTGCCGACGTGACCACCCCGATCACCGCGATGGTCACAAGGATGCCGGTGGAAAAGAGCGTCGCTGTCCAGAAAGCCCGCGCGGTGGACACCTTCCCTTGTCCCCCGATGAAGCCTACAATGAGGGGGATGCTGGAAAGGTGACAGGGGCTCAGGATAATACTCAGAATACCCCACACGAAGGCCGCCCCGAGGGCAATTACCGCCGAGCCTTCCACCGCGTGAGTCAGTGAAATAAAGAGAGTCTCCATGGTTTCCTGGGACCTGTTATGGCGCGGTCTTCTTCTCGGCGAACGTTACTCCGAGCTGCTTCCATTTTTTGAGGATGTCCTCCTTGGAGATGAAGCCTTCGTGGCGGAAGAGTTCCTTCCCGGTGGCATCGTAGAAAATCTGCGTCGGGATCATCTTGATCCCATATTTCTTCCCAGCGTCGGGGTTTTGCCAAACGTCGATGAACTCCACCTGCATCCGGCCCGCGTATTCCTTTTTCAGACCCTCCAGCACCGGGGCCATCATTTTGCATGGAATGCAGCGGCCCGCGCCCAAGTCAACCAGCCTTGGCTGGGGCGTGTTCACGGCGGTGGACGCAGGGCTCCCAGCGGAAGGCTCGGCGGCAAACGCCACGGTCCCCCACCACAATGCGCAACACGTTATTACAGCCAGCGTCATCCTTGATCCTGTTTTCATAAGAGTGTGTTGGTTGAAAAATTTGCCTACTTGATCAATTCGCAAACTTCGTCCACAGACGGGACTCTGCCGCTAACCTTGACCACGCCGTCTACCACGAGGGCAGGCGTTGTCATCACGCCGAACGCCATGATTTTCTGGATCTCCGTCACTTTCTCGATTTCGAACGGCAACCCGAGCGATTCGGCGGCGTGTTCGGTGACTTCGGCGAGCTTTTTGCATTTGGCACAGCCGGTGCCGAGGATTTGTAGTTTCTTCATAAATGCTGTCAGGAAATGGTTGCCTTGAGGCGTGAGGACTTGGTGGAGGAAACTTTGGGACACGGGCAGTAGCCGTCATCGAGCAATGCCTGCACGTTTTTTGCCCCCATCAACTTTTCCAGCCGTTCCCGGTCTTTCCGGAACTGAGGGTCCGTATTGCCGGCGTTTTGAATACACTGGAGATTGGCCTCCAGTGCCTCGGGACGGCCGGACGGCAGCGAATAAATCATCCAACTCCGATATCGCCGCCCCGTTACCAGTCCACGCTCCCGCAGGTAACCGAGGTGCTGTGAAACGACGACTTGTGATTTGCGCAAAACAGCTTGAATGTGGCAGACACAAAGCGGCGAAACCGAAAGCAGCCCCAGAATACGAACCCGGGTTTCATCGCTCAGGCTCTTGTAGATATCGAGAAGCTTCACGCCGCAAATATAAGCGCCGTGCGATATAAGGCAACAGCAATATCGAAATTGTTGCTAGCGTAGGTAAAGTCGGCCAAACAACCAGGTTTTCAGCCAATCCAATCCGAAGCTGTAAATGACGGTTGCGATTGCCACCCGTGCCAACAGCTCTGTTGGAAGCGACGGCATAATCCACCCTGTCCGGGCTAGCATCACTGCCACGGCAACGCCCAAAACCGAGCTGATCACGAGCGGGAAGCTTGGGATTGAATCCCAGAAATGCCCGCGCTCCCGGAGCAGGTAAACGTTGGCCTGCGTGCTAAAAATGATGGTGATAAATAGAAGCGTCTGCAAATGCGGGGCATCCAAACGCAGGACGTAATTTCCGAACACAAACACGCCGAAAGAAAACACGAACACGCCCAGGGCAAAGATCGAGGCGGTGGTAACAATGGCGCGAGTGTTCCAGCGGTTGGGACGGCTCGAAATGCTCATCTTGTCAGTGGATAGGGCCATGGTCAGGAAATCGTTGAGAAACATGATGAGCACCATCATGAGCGGTGTCAGCGGTCGGTGGCCGGTGAGGAAAAAGCCGCCGACGAGCAGGAACATGATCTCGATTTTTTTGGTCAGCATGTTCAGCGTGTAAGTCATCATTCGCTGAAACACGCCTCGGCTTTCATGGAGCGCGGGCACCACGTCGCCCAGCCCGGGCCGGGTGAGGACGATGGCGGCGGCGGCCTTCGCGACGTCGGTCGCGTTAGCCACCGCCACGCCCACTTCCGCCTGGCGGAGTGCCGGGGCGTCGTTGACGCCATCGCCACTCATTCCGACGACGTTTCCCCGTTGCTGAAAGGCGCGCACCAGCTTGAACTTGTCCTCGGGAAACACGCCGGAAAAAATGTCGTCATCAAGCGCCTCGCCGTGAAAGTGTCCGCCAAGCCGATCCGCCGGGTAAAGCCGAGGCGGGATGCCGACTTGGGCTGCGACATTCATCGCCGTCAGCACGTTATCTCCGGTGACCATCACCACGCGCACCCCTGCATCCCGGATAGCGCTGACAACGGCCTTGGAGTCTTCTCGAACGGCATCTTCCAAGCCTATGAGCCCAAGGAAATACCACTTGCCGCCCACGCCTTCGGCCACGGCCAGCGCCCGCTCTCCTTTCGCCGCGATTTCTTGCGCGTGCGGCAGCCACACGGCGTCTTCAATGCCTGCCATTTTTGCGATGACCGGGGGTGCGCCTTTGGTATAGCAGTGCAAGTCCTCTCCGTGGCGATAATCCGCTTCGGCCCGCTTGGTCGCAGGGTCAAACGGCTTGAATCCGGTTCGTTCCGCCTCATTGGCTTGCCAGCCATGCTGCGTGGCGGCATCAACCACAGCGCCATCCACTGGGTCTTGTCCGGCGGGATCGCTGGCAAACGCCGCGGCACATAACAGGTCGTCTTGTGAACCATCCGGCATGGTCCAGAGCGTCTTGACGGTCACTTCATTGCGCGTGAGCGTCCCGGTCTTGTCGCTGCATAGAACCGTCATTGAGGCGATGTCGTGCAGCGCGCTCAACCGGGTGACGAGAACGCCCCGCCCGGTAAGCCGCGCTGCGCCCAGCGCGGCAGTTAGTGTAAAGGTTGCCGGTAGCGCCACAGGGATTGACGCGAGCAGAATCGTGACCAGCAACGGCACGATGAACGAGAGCGACATTCCACGGAACGCGGCATATCCGGCTACACATACAATCATCGCTGCGTTCACCACAAAGAGATTTTCCACCACCGCTGTGATTTCATGTTCCTGCCGATTAGCGGATCGCGCCGTGCGCACCAGCTCCGACGTTTTTCCAAAAAAAGTGCGCGCCCCTGTGGAGATTACTTCGCCCGTCGCCTCGCCGCCACGCACCAACCCACCGGCAAACGCGGATTTGCCGGGTTCGACTGCCACGGCAGCGGATTCGCCCGTCAACGCTGACTGATCTACAAGCAGCGATCCGGTATCGATCCGCACATCAGCGGGCACAATGCCGCCTTGTCGCAGATGAATCACATCGCCGGGAACCAATTCTTCCGAGGGGATGCTCATCCACGCGCCGTCACGCCGAACCCGCGCTACCACCTGCAATTTTTGCCGCAACAGCGCTAGCGTTTTCTGGGTGCGCCCTTCCTGCACTGAACTTAACGCGGCATTGAAAACCAACAACCCGCCAATCACATAGGCTTCCAGCCGTTCGCCGAGGAAAAGCTGGAGCACGATGGTCGCCTCCAAAAGCCACGGCACGGGCGCCCAAAAGCGCCGCAGCAAACGCTTAACCGGATGCGGCTTCTCTTCCTTGACCGCGTTGGGGCCAAACTGCTCCAGCCTCAGCTTCGCCTCGCGGCTGGAAAGCCCGGAAGCGGCTGAGGTGACTATTGACGATGTAGCGCTTTGTTCCCGCATGTTGGTTGCCTCACTCAAAATCGCGGCATCCCGCTATGCCCAGCGCTACGTTTCGGAAGATATCATGAGAACACTGATTCGGCGCGTCTTGAATCTTCTCCTCTATTTGAGCTTTTGCATGATGACGGGCACGGGGCTTCTGATGGCATTTCGGCTAATCCCGGGAAGCCGGGGCGGACGGGGATTAACCGTTTTGGGCTGGACTCGCCATGAATGGGGCGACCTGCATACTTGGATTGCCTACGCTTTCATCGCGCTGATCGTATTGCACTTGGTCATCAATTGGGCATGGCTGACAAAAGTTGCTGGAAATGGACGCCTCTGGCCGCTGTTGATTGGCTTGGCCGCAGGCATTTCAATTATCGCGGCATTCCTTATCTTGCCAGTCCAAGAACGGGGCCGGGGAAAAGGTCGCGGCTTCCATGCTTCAATACCGACACCTGCTACCGGATCTCTCCTCGCACGGGAGCCGACCATTTTGCTCCGCTGACATCCAGTAATTCGAGAGTGTAGGAGCCATTTGCCAAGTGCGCTAACGAATCATGATGCAACGATACCGTGGCCTGTGCCCCCAGCGGCAGAATCAGTCCGTACGGGCCGGGTTTGATTTTTGCAACATACCGGTTGCCAATGTCCGACCCTGCCGTTTTTGCCAGAGCCTCGGCAGACCACGCCGCCTGCTCCCGCCCGTCCCGGTCGAGCAATCTTGCGCCAACAAGAAAGGAACCGTAAACGTCCGCGCCTTCGACGCGCTGCAGGGAGAATCGAAGCACGCCGGAATCCACTCGGGCATTCGTGACCTCCACTTTGGGCCGGACGGACTTATTGTGGAGAGGGCCCCAGACGCCTCCGTGAAATACTTGATTGGTCGTTAGCGTCAGAGCAAATACCGCGACCCCGACCGCCAGCGCTAGACGTGAAAACAAACGCCCATTGCGAAGGGGCACCCCAAATAACATCTGGCCCCAGATGGTGTCTGTGAGACGAGGGAAACGGCGGATCAGGAAATAGTCCACGGAATATCGACCACCTCCGGCCATGGCACAAACCAGTCCCGCCGTGACGCCTAAAACACCGATCTGCCATTCATCGAGGCACGTTGTCCCAAGCCAACCCGCCCCAAGCAAAATCCCGAAGGCCAGCAGACTTGTAGCGATCCCCGCCAGACGGGTCACAAAACCAGCCATCAGTGCCAACCCCACCACGGCTTCCACCGCCGTGAAAACCGCCAACTGCCACCAAAGCAGAACGGGCTGGGAGACAAAAAACTCAATGATCGGTTTGATGACAATCGCATTGGGCAGGAAATGATTGAACTTCTCGCCGATATACCCCGGAGCATCCGATATGAGCTTGTTCTCTAAAACCAGCCTCCTCCAAAAAGCCGAGAAATAGGTCCATCCCACCACCAGCCGAAGCGGAAACAAGATATCGCCCATCAGCAGGGAGCCACGGTCGGTTTCAGAACGCGAATCGGAATGTGTGGGAATCATGGTGTTATGCTGCATTTTGGAGGGGAGCGGTCTACTGGTTCACAGGTACCACGCTCTCATCCGCTTCTTTCATCCGACCGTCACCCTGGCTCATCCGTTCAAATCCCGTCTTTGTCTTGCCCATGGGGAATCTCGATTTTAGGCTGGAAACTCCATGCTTCTGGAAAAACTCCACAACGATGTTTGCAATGGCCAGCGCCTTTCGCAGGAGGAAGCATTGCGTTTGCTAGAAGGAAACGCTCCCCAGGCTTTGTGGAACTTGGCGGGGCGGCTGCGCGTCGCCTTCCATGGGAAAAACATTGAGATGTGCGCCATTCTCAACGCACGGTGCGGACGGTGCAGCGAGGATTGCCGCTGGTGCGCCCAGTCGCGTTTTTACAGCACCGGCGTGGAAATAACGCCGCTGGTGGAGGCACCACAAGCGGTAGCCGCTGCCAAAAAGGCGCAGCAAAACGGGGTACACCGCTTCGCCTTGGTCACCAGCGGACGCAAAGTGAGTCGGGCGGACGTAGAGCGACTCTGCGCCGTCTACCGGGAAATGCGGGAAAAAACTCCCGGCTTGCGTTTTTGCGCCTCGTTGGGGCTATTAACCCGCCCCGAACTGGATGCACTTGCCGCCAGCGGCGTAAGCCGCTACCACTGCAATCTCGAAACCGCCCCGTCATTTTTTTCCAAGCTCTGTACCACCCACACGCCTCAGGAGAAAATGGAAACCCTGCGCCACGCCCGCGCGGCGGGGATGAGCCTTTGCTCCGGCGGGATCATCGGGATGGGCGAAGGATTTGCCGAGCGTATTGAAATGGCTATTGCGTTGCGAGAACTCGGGGTCGATTCCATCCCCATCAACGTCCTGTATCCCATTAAGGGCACCCCGCTCGAATCCATGCCGCCACTGCCGTCGGAAGAAATCCTAACCAGCGTCGCCATCTTCGTCATCCTTTATCCCGAAGCCACGGTCCGCCTCGCCGGTGGGCGTATCCTCTTCGAGAAGGTAATGCCACAGCTCCTGCAGGCGGGTGTCAGCGCGCTGATCGCAGGCGACATGCTCACCACCGAAGGGCCGTCCATCAAACGCGACAAAGCACTCCTTGCCCGCGAAGGATTGACGCCCGCTCGTCCCGGAATCCGAACCGCAGGCTAAAAAACGCAGCGTGACCACGATATCCAATTCACGTGAATAATAGAAGGCGGAGAATTCCGGCTCTTGTGTTCACGCATTGTGCTTTCGAGATCGTCCTGCCGAAACGATTTTTTGTAAGCATGAAATACCAGTAACTGTGTAATGCGCGTCTTAACCGTTGCCGACTTGCACCAACGCCGCCACCTGTACGAGCAACTCACTGCTGCTGTGCGATTGCACAAGCCGGATGTGCTCGCCGTTCTTGGCGATTTTCTTGATGGATTTACCCCTCAGGCGCACACCCCTGAAATGCTCACAGTTACTGAGTGCGCCATGGTCCTTGCCGCCCTGCCGTGCAAGATTGTCTTTTGTCGAGGAAACCATGAAGACAGCAACTTCGAGGATTTCGAGCTAGTTTGGCGCGCGGCGGGGCGACCGGCGCACTTTCTGCACGGCAGCGCGGTCTTTGTCGGCCCGCTCGCAATCGTGGGGTTCCCGTGCTGGATGGGCGACGATGAATGGTATGCGCAGGGACGTGCGCTGGACAGTTACGAACCGGACGTATGGTTGACCCGCCTCCTGCGCGCGGCAGGCCCCGCAGGAGGTGCTCTCTGGATCGCGCACGAACCACCGTGCTTGGAATTGTCCGAAGGGTGGCTGTCGGCTCCCGAATGGGCGGACGCGATCCGGCGGCATCAGCCTTTGGTCTTTGCTTGCGGGCACGACCACAACACGCCGCTCCGGGCCGAACGGTGGCTCGAGGAAATTGGCCGGACAAAGTGCATCAACGTTGGGCAGCGAGTCTATCCCCATCCTGGCAAGTTGCTCTACTGCACGTTGGAGTTTGAGTTCGCTGCGGATGGAACACCGAAGCTTTCTGCTCCTCCTCAACGGCACGGTGCATAACTGATCGGAAAGCAAGCGAGCCCCGCCATTTTCCATGTCGAGGAATCCGACGGAATAGGGGCCATTGCGTGGGAGCGTTGGCGTACCGTATCTCTCGTATGAACTACAAAGGCTGCAAAGCTCTTACCGATGAGGAGGTAAACAAGCTGCTCGAAGGTATGACGGGGCGGCACGCACTGCGCGACCGGGCGCTTTTCACCCTGGGCGTTTTCTCAGGGTTCCGAGTTTCAGAACTGCTTTCCGTTCGCGTCCAAGACATTTGCCGCGATGGTCGCATCGTCGATTCACTGACGGTTCGGCGGGAAAGTATGAAAGGAAAGTGGGAGGCTCGGACGATGCCCATTCATCGGACGGCAAAAGAGGCCCTCGAACGTTACATTCGCGTGGAAAAACTGGACCACCCGTTTCACGCTCGCACAGCTCTCTTTTTTGCGCAGGGCAAGACAACAGCGATGTCAGCCGCGCACGCTTGGGAGGTCATCCAGGCTGCGGCGGAGCGAATGGGCGTCTCAACCGAACGGCTCGGCACTCATTCGATGCGCAAAACCTTCGCGAGCCGGATGTGGACGAATCCCCGGATTAGCGGTGACCTCTGCAAAATGCAACGCCTTCTCGGCCACGTGAATGTGAATAATACCGTCCGGTACGTGGAGTTTGCCTCCGGACTGCTCGAAGCCGCCGTGCTTGAAGCTTAACGTGCCGCTACACACGCTGCCCTTTATTGCAGGCGGCTATAGCTGTCCGAATGTTCCTGAGGAAGCTAGCAATAATTATCGGGAATGATGGCATGGCACACGGAAACGAACTTTTCGGGGTCGTCCGGCGCGAATACGACACCCTTCATGAACCCTGATTTTTTCGTCAGCAAGACATGACGGCACAAGTCGCAGTAATCGAGCTTTAATCCCCAAAGTGTTATCCCTTTCACGCTAAACAAGGCGGAAGGACGCACTTCGATTTTCCCAATCTGGGCGGCAGGGATAACGAGCGTGTGAAAAGCCGTCCAGCATTGGAGTTCCACCCGGTCGCTATAAATGCGGTATTCCGGCCAAAGGCTCTTGGCTGTTCGCTTGGAAACGTAAAGGGGCAATTCATCCATACGAATAAAAATGATGAAATATTATTTTTGCTCCTTGGCTGGTGGCGTTGGCGAGCTCCCCAACATGGATGAACCGGCTGGTACGACCCAAAGGCCGCTCACTTTTCCTGCCCGGTTTTACACGATTTTTAGATCCACCTGCATCCGTTCCCATCGGCAGGGAACGTAAACGATGATGAATTCCTGAAAGGCTTCCTCCCTGGGAGCATCGTGTCCCAGATACTTTCCACCGCCCGAACCCAACTGAGCCCAAACCGTGCCGAGCATTTGCTCCGACATCGCGCCGCTCATCGTAGTGTCAAACTCCGCCCGCGCCTTGGCAAAGTCGCCCTTTGCGAGGAGGTCGACGAACGCCACAGCCCGGGTTTTCATATCCTGGCTTGGTGCAGAGGAACCCGGAACCGGGGAAGGGCTGGGGGTTGGTGTTGCCGAGGGTTCGGGCATGCCTGTTCCAATAGCCTTGGTAAGCTTTGCGGCAAGATCGCGGGCCTCTTGTTCGGGCAGATTCCCCACGGAAAAGTTTCCACCAAAGATGGGGTCTTTAACTCTGGGCGCGGAGAGGAGCCTGCCATCGACGACAAACCCGATCTGCTTTTCGAGGCGCCGGGCAGTGATTTCAGCGAACTTCCGCGTGCCTTCTTCGTCCAAAGTTACTTTCAGGGTATATACGCCATTACCATCCGGTTCCGGCTTTACCGAACGGACGTTCAGCCAATCCAGCAGCACAGGCTTTTCGAGATGGACGGTTTCGGTCTGCCCGCTGGGGCTGGTAAGCGGATAATCCTTTGTGTCCGGTCCGGCATTCGCAGCTACTCCGTGAACGGACAGCAATTCCGAGCCCCAGCCTGACACGTTTTGAGCCCACTGCGCGGAGGGCTGGCTGGCTTCGACCGGCAGCAAAATACGCATGCCTTTGGGAGTTAGCCCTGCCTGGAACACAGGGCCCTGTCCGTTGTGCGCGGGATCGGTGTTTTGGAAAGAAGCGCTCATAAGCAATTTCCCATTCAGGGCATATTGTTTGCCGTTGCGTTCCCACGATTCCGGTTGCACATCACTCCGCCGCTCACATTTCACCTTCACCCGCGGCCAGGAGAATACCCGGTCAAAAAGCGGGAGGATAGATTTCTGCAAATCGGCCATCGTTTCCGCATCGATGCCGTCCTGGTTAATTAAAGCGAGAACCTCGGCCTTGTCCTTCCGGTCCACCGCATCTTGGAGCGTTGCCTGAAAACGTTCGATAGGGGACTGCTCGGTTGACAGGACGGCCTCGATGTTCCGGGGCTTTGCCATATTCTGCACTATTTTGTAACGGATCTTCGCGCCGTCGTTGGCGTTGAAGCCGAGGATTTGAAGAATGCCTATACCGCCTTCTCGCGTCTGAAAGGCGTACGTCACTGGTGAATCCTTGCCGTGATTCAGCGGTTGAAAGGTTTCCTTTTTGGCCGATTCGAGCGCCTGGAAGAGTTGTTCGACGGTTATCGTTTCCCAAGCGTCGTTTTTTAAGATGGCGACCTTCATATCGACCGCGCCGATGTCGGGGCCGCTGCTGATATAAACATCCATGCCCTGCTGTTCCAACCATTTATACAGTCCGAGGACAAACTTCCCAATGTCGTTCTCCCCCGAGACCGATTTCGGAGGCGTGGCGAGTTTGCCGGTATCTAAATCCATGGCGCTTTCCATGGCTACTGTTTGTTCGATTGCGGGGCCAAAGGAGAGGGAGTGCTCGTGGTTTACCGATGTTGTGGATCGGGCAGGTTGTTGTCGCTGATGAACCGATGTCCAAGAGATCGCGATACTCACTCCAAAGAGAGCCAAGATGAGCAGAGCGCTGGCAAACTGGAGCAACCCGAGCCACCATCTCGTTTTCTTCCCGGTTCTACGGTTTTCGCGAGCCTTGGCCCACTCAATCGATCCCCAGGCAATCGCAAAAATTACAAACCCAAAGATAGGGCTGGTGATGGGCATCCAATCCAGGAATTTCTGCGACCACGAGTCCTGAAAAAATCGCACGGCCTCAGGGTCCTTCGTTATTGAATCCCACACATGCATTCCAATTGCCCGGCCTCCCTTTGCAAAGTACCCCATCGCTGTCCCGCCCATGGCAATAGGTGCCAGCGCCAGTCCGCCCCATGCGCCGATCAGTCCCAAAGCTAGTCCAGCAAAGGCCCATAGTCCCAAAGCCAGCCCACCCACGGAAATGACGCCGAAAGCTGCCCCTCCCAGTGCGATGCCCCCCATGGCGCACCCGCCAATGGCGATCACTCCCTGAGCGATATCCCCAATGGCGATAATACCGCGCGCCACGAGCTTCCGGCCAGTGGTCGGATCCGTGCCTTGCGTAATATGAACCAGCGGTAGGCCAAAGAGCGTGGCTCTGCTTCGGTAATTAACTGGCCTATTCCACGGGTAGGCTTTTGGCCGTTCCGTTCCCGCAGAACCGGGCGTACCCGCAATCGTCTCCACCTCGGTCTTGACCTCCCCGGCCTGTTGGTAGCGCCGGTCGGGTTCTTTCTCCAAAGCTCGTAGCACCACCTCATCCAGGCGCACGTCGATGTGGACTTTGCGCGAGGGAGGCGCGAACCGGCCCAACGGCAGCTCGCCCGTAAGCATCTGGTAAAAGACCACGCCCAGCGAATAGATGTCCGCCCGGTGATCGACTTCGCTCGGGTGTTCCACTTGTTCCGGAGCCATGTAGGCAGGCGTTCCCACTACGTCGCCCATGCTTGTGAGCGTAAAATCTTGAGCTTCCCGTCCTACGATTTTGGCAATGCCGAAGTCGGCGATCTTCACGTGGCCCGACTTATCGACGAGGATGTTTTCCGGCTTGATATCGCGGTGAACGATACCCTGCTTGTGCGCGTATTGGAGCGCATCGCAGATTTGCGGGACAATAGCGAGCGCTTGCTCCGGCGTGACACCGCCCGAAGCCAGCACTTGGCGCAGATTTGCCCCGTCCACATACTCCATGATGAAATAAAAGAGGCCGTTGGTTTCTCCGGAATCATGGACCGTGACAATATTGGGGTGGTCGAGCTTCGCCAACGCGCGGGCCTCCCGAGTGAACCGTTCCGCAAACGCCGGATCGCGCTGAGCCATGGCCGGGAGAACCTTCAAAGCCACCCAGCGGTCCAGCCCCTTGTGCCGGGCCTTGTAAACCGCCCCCATGCCGCCGCGCCCGAGGAGTTCCGCTATTTCGAGCTGCGAAAAATAGGCGGCGAGCGCCTCCGGCGTGGGCGAAGGGAGATCGGGGGCGCTCCCCGCCGCCTGCGTTTCCAAACCACGCCGCAACAAACAGGCCGGGCAAAGCCCTTCCGGCGTCTCTGCCGGAAGCTTTCCGCCACATTCGGGACACTGGGCTTCATTACTCATAGAGGGAATAGGTTCACCTCTTGAAAAAGCAAATCGCGCCAAAGGTTACAGAATTTCATCGGAAAGAGGCGAAAAGGTTCCGAATTTCCTCATCGACCTCCACGGCGGTGCTCACCGTCTGCGCGATTTCATCCCTCAGAAGTTCGCGGTAGCGTCGGCGCAAACGGTGGACGGCTACTTTGACCGCCCCCTCGCTCAAGCCGCAACGCTCCGCTGCCGCCGCATGGGAATCAGCCTTCCCGTCGCCGGTTAAATAACCTTTCAGCTCCTCGAAAAGCACTTCCTTGCCCGCCGAGGAAAACTCGGCACGTAGTCGCGAAAGCGCTTGATCCAGCACGGTGAGCGCCCATTGCCGGTCAAACGCCTTGTCGGGTGAGAGATCGTCAGAGGGCTCCAACTGGCGGCGCTTCTCGGCATCCAACGCATCAAGATGGATGGGCGGCACTCCGCCTCCTCTCTTCAACGCCCGCGCCCAGTCGCATTCATTGGCCAGGAAGTGCTTAAGCGAGGCGAGCAGGAACGACCGGAACTTCCCCTTGTCGGGGTCAACCGTTGCCAGGCCGTTTCCCTGCAAAAGCCGGGCAAAAAATTCCTGCGTCAAATCCTCGGCTTCCTGCGCGTCGATTCCCCGCCACCGAAGATAAGTATAAAGCGGCCGCCAATAACACTGGCAAAGCTCACCCAAAGCCCGGAAACCTGTTCCGCTTCCCTGCCCGGCAGCGGAGAGCACCATCGTCCAGCGCGTCGCGGCGAAGAAGCCGGAAGTGTGCGAAGGCGAACGGGCTGAGGTGGAAAGCTGCATGGCGAGACCGACCGTGGTGGTGTGAGGCGAAGAGTTCCCGGGTTATACCGCGTCGCTTCGCAAACTCCAACGAATTACGGGAGGAAAATTGAACACCCCAGTCCTGATGTGGCAATTCCCTGATTTCCAAGAAGTTCCTATTAACTCCGCCGAGCTCAGTCCTTCCGCCAAAAAGGCAATTCTCGCAAAAATCAAAAAAAATCTGCGATGGGCAGAATCTGGGGGGTGTATCCTAAATAGTGAAAAAGAACACCCTATTGCAGCTCACTAAATCTCACGGCGTCATTAAATCTTCCGTCCGCCGTCTCCATACAACCAACGACAAGGACGATGGTATTCTCCCGGCTAGCGAGACAAACCGCACGCTGTACCTTGGGACCACGCCTGACGGCGGCACGCTGCTTTGGCTCGAATCCGAGGCCGGTGGCCTGGAAGTGGCAACAGACGAACCTGGCCAGTTTGCCGAGTTTCTTTCGGAGCTGACTGACAACGATATATTCCGGCTTAGCAGATACACCCGCTTGCTGATGGGGCGCGCCCTCTTCGACAAAATCTTAAAGGGGATCGAGGGCGATATTTCGATACAAGCCATGGAGATTCTACGGGCGATGGCCGCCGTGGCTGTTGCCTCGGCTCTTACCCGTGAGGTGGCCTTTGCCGAGGTCACATTATCGCTTAGACCCGACTGGCAGGCGTTTTACCTCCCCGAAGACGCGGACGAGGCAACCGCTCGCCAAGCAGTGGCAAAACTCAAAGTCATTCTTGAACGTCACGGCTTGTTAACCATCGCCGTTAAGGAGGGGAATATTCCGGGTGGAGATCTTGTCGAGATTGCCGACGAAATTGGCGATTACCCTCCCATTGAACTCCGCGACCGGATCTTGGAACTCGTCAGAGAAGCCTTCGAGGACTGGCAAGCTTGGGTGAAAAACCTCGCGAGCAACCCAAAGTGCGAAAAGTGAAATTGTTGGTTGCCTGCACTCAAAGAATCGGGAACTAGCTCTCTGAACTCCAAAAACCATGCATATCAACACCCCAGCATCGCTGATATCCAAGCCGAGCCGTGCCGAGCAACCGACACGCAGTAGCACCGCCCACCGATTTCCGGCGTATCTGACGGACAAGATAATGCCGTTACGGTAATGGCATTACCGTAATTACCCAACGAGGAAAACGGAGTAATAGCGCCATGAATACTAAACCACGGCCTGATGTCACCCGGCAAGATGTCGAGAACGCGATAAAACAAATTCGCGCGGGAGGAGAAAACCCGACGGTCAAGCGGATTCGCGCAATCACGGGCGGTTCGGATGCTACGATTAACCGGTTCAAGAATGAAATCGAGGCGGAAGAGACGCTTCCGACAGACTCTCCGGAGGCAGTCCAAGCCTTTCGCGCCCTTTGGGAGAAGGGCGTTCAAGCTGGGGCCGACCGGCTCTCGAAGGAACTCGGAGAGTTGAAAGAAGACTATGGCTCGACGCTTGATGAAAATGAGCGCCTTGTTGCACAGATCCGGAGTGCTGAGGCGCAGGTTGAAAAATTCCAAGAGCAACGAGATGATATGCAATCGCAACTGGCGAAAGCCCAAGCGGAGGCTACACAGGCTCGCGCTAATAGCGAAAGCGACGCCCGCCGTCTCGCGGAAGCGCTTGCTCAGTTGAACTCGCTGCGCGAGCATTTTGCCTCCGAGGGCGCTCGGTTGCGGAGCGAAGTTTCGGAGGCGAATACAAAGGCGCACAGAATGGAGGTCCAGGCGGCAGGTATTCTTGCCGAAAGTGAGCAGCTCAAAACTCGACTGACGGCTGCCGAGGAGAGAAACCGTCATCTCGAAGAGCAGGGCGCGCGTCTCGAATCTCAGGTACGCGAAGAGAATGCAAAACTAGCCGAAGTCCGGACCACCAATAATGAAATGGTGTTAAAACTCACAGAAGCAGAGAATCGGCTGGCTGATGCGCAGAACCGCTATCAGGAGGAAGTTCCGCAGCTCCGGGGAAAACTGGATAATGCAATCGCCAAATGGCATGAAACGGAACTGCATCTCGCTCACCTAAAAGGCCAGTTGGAGCTTGTGAAACCGAAATCCCCAAGTAACGAGAACGCCCCGAAGCCCGCTGTTCGTAAATCGAAATCGGCAAAAGCCAATAACGAAAAATTTGTGAATGGCGTACCCAGCCAAAAAGTCGATTGCTAAAAGGCAGCGGATCGACGCATCGGCATTTATTACACGATCATAACTCCAACTCATCGGCCAAGAGGACGAAAGCCAGGAAAAAGGCGACACTACAAGAGGATGCTATTAGCAGAAACGATAATAGAAACGTTCTATTTCAGGCTATTGAGGGACCAGATCGGTCATCCTTTGAGAACATTTTGCGGAAATTTTAACGGGCACACTCGGGTGAGTTCATAGGTTTAGGTCCGGCTATCGATAGATGGTAATGTTGCCGTGAAGGTCCCCTTCGACGAAAACCCCGGGTATCGCTATGGCCAGATGCCGACCTTTTACCGACGTTTTTCAGATTCGCGGGACCAGGACCACGGAATCG
Source organism: Spartobacteria bacterium UBA695 (assembly GCA_002298145.1). Classification (GTDB taxonomy): domain Bacteria; phylum Verrucomicrobiota; class Verrucomicrobiia; order Chthoniobacterales; family Chthoniobacteraceae; genus UBA695. The sequence continues at coordinate 93,124 of DBMP01000003.1, forward strand.
CTGAATAAGTCGCTAGCAACCCCGCTAATATCCCCCTGATGTAGCACAAGACCTCTTTCGTGACGGGCTTACCGGCGGAGTCCGTCGCCTCGACTCGCCATTTCGCCCCCGAGTCGATGACCTCGACATTTTCAAGGCCAGCCCCGGAGAGAACGCGATGGAACCTCTCCCAGATTAAGTCCTGATCCCATCCCTGCACGATAAGGTTCCATTCCCATTCTGCGTCGGTGTACACGGTTATGTTTGCTCGCCGGGCAAGGTTCGCCACGGCTTTGTTTTTTCCGATATCCATACCGAAAACATACGTCTCAGAGATTTGGCCCGTCGGCGGAAAGTGTATAATGTTCGAAAATACAAACCTTACAAATTCCGACCGCTTTCGTAAATCCGTGCTATCGAGCGACTCGTCTGGATTTGTAGTCTTTACTAAGGAAAAGCACCGTCCCAAAGGCGAAGCCCAAAAACTCTGCCCATTCAGGAATGCAAGCCAATCAAACTCCTGCGGCGGGCGGTTTGAACTGCATCGCCTTGGCTCCCTGCTGCTCCTCTACAAATGGCCTGACATCTCGGTCGTATGGAAGAAGTCTTGGGAGGCGAGTTTGCGTAATGGTACGAAATACCGGAGCAGCAGGTGCAGCAGCACAGGGAGACAAAGCTGACGTTGGAAATGCCGCCGGGAAATTATGCCTTACAGCAAGCGCCAGCCGCGCCCCCGGGGAGACTCCAAGCGCAGCTCTCCATGGGTAGCATAAATGGCAATTACTTTTTCCGCTTTACTTTTCTTTCTGTGGAGGAAATATCGCATTCTAGCTGGTGAGAACCAGCCGGGACTTAGTAACCCCGACCAGTGCGGCTGGCAGTAGCCGAGAACTATTGCCGCTTCCGGGCCTATTTAATATGGCCGGGGGGCGGCGGTGCATGTCCAGACCCAACGGTTAAAGCAACTCTGTTAGTG
>DBMP01000013.1 GCA_002298145.1 Spartobacteria bacterium UBA695
CCCACGCCGACCCCGACGCCCACCCCCAAACCGACACCCACGCCAACGCCCAAGGCCACCCCGACCCCCACGCCCAAGCCGACGCCGAAACCGACTCCAACCCCTACTCCCAAACCCAAGCCAACCCCCAAACCGACGCCCAAGGAGACCCCAAAACCCAAGGAGACCCCGAAGCCGAAACCCTCCGCCTCCGCCACGCCGAGCCCCAAGGCCTCCCCGAAACCGTCTGAAAAAGCCGCCGCCGCCAATGGAAAAGCCGCGGCTGACAGCGGCAAGAAAGCGGCGGAAGGCGAGCAAACCTCGGCAGCGAAAACGAAATTCCTGGATGCCACGGGCACCGGCAGCGGAACCACCGCCAACGGCAAAAAAGGTGGCAAGACCGCCGACGGCACCGGTGGCGGCGATGGAGCCGGGGGCAACGGCAATGGCAAGATCGGCGGCGTCGGCAACGGCACCGGCGGCGGCAAAGGCGACGGCCACGAGGGCGGCGGCAATAAGGAGACCAACTTCGGCTGGTACAACCTGATGCTGCACGACCGCTTCTATGCGCGCTGGGATCAGCCCCTCTCCGTGCTCCAGACCGGCCAGAGCTATGCCGCGCGGGTCAAGATCAAGATCGAGCGCAACGGCCATATCGCCAGCGTCTCGCTTTCGAAACCCTCCGGCAACGACACCGTTGACGAGTCGGTATTGACGGCCGCCCGGCGCGTCATGCAGGTCGACCCGATCCCCAAGGGCCTCGGCGACGCGGACGGCTATGAGGTTAATATCGAGTTCAATTTGAGCCCCTAGAGCAGCGGGCCGATATTCCAGGGAACCAAGCGCCCCGGGGCTTAATGGCTGACCCAGAACGTTGGTTTTTTTCCAAAAAAAATGAGCATTCCCATTCTCTACGGCCACGGCACGCTGCCGCTGGAACTGCCCCAGAATTGCAAGGCGGCGATCATCACCAAACCGGCCATGACCCTGCTGCCCGACCCGCGCCAGGCGGTCGCCGAAGCCTTGGCACACCCCTCCTCCGGAGAGCCGCTGGCCGCGCTGGCCACCAAGGCGAAATCAGCCTGCATCTTGATTTGCGACATCACGCGCCCCGTGCCCAATGGGCTCATCCTGCGTCCCATCATCGAGACGCTGCTGGCCGCGGGCATCGACGCCGCGCGCATTTGCGTCCTGGTCGCCACGGGCCTGCACCGGCCCAACCTCGGCGCCGAGCTGCACGAGTTGGTCAACGACGAGTGGGTAATCAACACCGTGCGCGTGGAAAACCACTACGCCCACGACGACGCAGCCCACGCCGACCTGGGGACAACGCCTTTCGGCACCCCGGTCAAGCTCGACCGCCGGTTCGTCGAGGCCGATCTGAAAATCGCCACGGGCCTCGTGGAGCCGCATTTCATGGCCGGGTACTCTGGTGGCCGGAAAGTCATCTCGCCAGGCATCGCCCACGCTGACACCATCGGCACCTTTCACAACACGCGATTCATGGAGAACCCTGCGGTGCGCAACTGCAACTTCGAGGGCAACACGCTCCACTCCGAGCAGTTGGCCATCGTCCGGATGCTGGGCCCCGTTCATGCCGTCAACACCTGCCTGGATGCCGAACGCCGGCTGGCCTTCGTCAACTTTGGCGAAATCACCGCCTCCCACGAAGAAGCCGTGCGCTTCATGCGGGCCTTTGCCGAACAAACGGCCCCGGTCCGCTACCGCTGCGTCATCACGAGCACCGCGGGCTACCCACTCGACAAGACCTACTACCAGACCATCAAGGGCATTGTGGGCGCATTGGGGATTTTGGAGAAAGGCGGCTCGCTTTTGATCGCCTCAGAGTGTTCCGAGGGGCTGGGGTCCGCCGAATTCCAGGAGGCGCAGACCGTGCTCGCGAACAAAGGCATCGAAGGCTTCCTCACCGAAGCGCGAAGCCGTTCCCTTGCCCACGTCGACGAATGGCAGACCGTCAAACTGATCGAGGCCATCCGCGACCACCGTGTCCACCTCTACTCCGCGAGCCTGAGCGACGAACAGCGGGCGCTCACCGGAGCCACCTGCCACCGCGATTGGGCAGAGGCCGTGGCCGCCGTCTTGCGCGAAACCTCCGCCACGGAAGTTGCTGTCATCCCCGAAGGGCCCTACGTCATCCCCTTTGCGAAACGTGAACCGTGAGAGGCACGTTGAGTTGACCCTCGTTCCCAATCTCCCGATTGGGAACGTCTTTTGTCTGCGAATCTCTGATTCGTTCCGTATGGCTATGGAATCAGAGATTCCAAGACAAGGGCGTTACGAATCTGGAGATTCGTAACGAGAGGCCATACCTCCCGCGCAAAACCCCGTTGTCCTCGGGTAAACCAAAGACAAACTGCCCGAGGCGGCGCGCGTAAGCCGACGCTATCGCGCGGTAGCGCGGAATGGATCCAGCGTCACGCTGGTTAGGTATATTTGAGGACCTCTTCGATCGTTGTCTCGCCGTCGTAAATACTGCGGAGACCATCCTCACGTAGCGTCTGCATCCCCAGCTCAATCGCCTTCTGGCGCAGCACCACACTCGGAGCACGCTGATTGATCAAATCGCGAATCGGATCCGTCACATTCAGCAACTCATAGATCCCCTTCCGGCCCTTATACCCCGTGTGATTGCAGGCCTCACAGCCCTTGCCGTAGTAGAAATTCTTGTCGCCAATATCGTGCGGCGAAAGGCCGAGCTGCGAAAGCACCGCCTCATTCGGCTCATACGGCGTGCGGCACTTCGGGCAAATGCGGCGGATCAACCGTTGCGCCAGCACCGCCTCCAGCGAAGCCGAAATCATGAACGGCTCCACCCCCATATCAATCAAACGCGTCACCGCGCCCGGCGCATCATTCGTATGCAGCGTCGTAAACACCAAGTGGCCCGTCAGCGAAGCCTGGATCGAGATTTGCGCCGTCTCCACATCGCGCGTTTCACCCACCATGATCCGGTCCGGGTCCTGACGCAAAAATGCCCGCAGCGCTCGGCCGAACGTCAGCCCGATGCTGTCCTGAATCGGCACCTGCATAATCCCCTCAATATCATACTCCACCGGGTCCTCCGCCGTGAGGATCTTCGAATCCATCGTATTGATCTGATTGAGGCAGGCGTAAAGCGTCGTCGTCTTGCCGGAACCCGTCGGGCCCGTCACAATGAAAATCCCGTTCGGCTTCTCGATCGTCTCCAGAATGTAATTATAAATATACTCCGGCATCCCGAGCGCCTTCAGGCTCAGATTCACCGTCGCACGGTCCAGAACGCGCAACACCACACTCTCCCCGAACTGCGTCGGCAGCGAAGAGACACGGAGATCCACCTGGCGGCCCCCCGTCGTCAACTGAATGCGGCCGTCCTGCGGCAACCGGCGCTCCGCGATATTCATATTCGCCATCACCTTGATGCGCGAAATCACAGGCAGCGCCAAGTGAATGGGAGGCGGAGCCATCTCGTAAAGCGCGCCGTCCACGCGGTAGCGGATCTTGAATTCCGTCTCGAACGGCTCAAAGTGAATATCACTCGCCCGGTCGGCAATGGCCTGCGCCAGGATGAGATCGACATAGCGGATGATCGGCGTCGCATTCGCCTCCTCCTCCATCGCGCGAGCATCGAGATTCTGCTCGCCGCCGCCGAATTCCACGTCCCCCCCCAGCTCGGCCAGAACATCGTTCAGGTTCGCCGAATCGCTGCCGTAGCTGCTCTGAATGAGATTCTGGATGTAGCCGACCTGCGCCACCACCACATAGATGTCGCGTCCCAGAGCAAAGCGAATGTCTTCCTGGATCTGGCTGTTGAGCGGGTCGATCAGCGCGATCGTCAACGCGGCTCCGTTCATGCCGATCGGCAGCGCGCCGTGCATCCGGGCGAGGCTGGCGGGCACCAGCGCGAGAATCTCTGCGGGCGGCTCGAACGAACTCAAGTCCACGTACTCCGTGCCGAGATAGGAGGCGATGCCCTGGTAAATCTGGTCCTCGGTCGTGATGCCCATGTCGGTCAGCACATCCACGATGGTTTTTCCCGAACTGAGGAGTTCTGCCGTGATGTCATCGACCTGGCTGCGATCAATGATTCCCCCGTCGACGAGAATTTCGATGACTTGATTTGCGTTCATAGCTGCTAGGATTTTTGGGAAAGGGATTCGCGATGTTTCCGGACGGCGAGCTGGGCGGCCAGTTCGCGGTCCTGGGATTTATTCATCACTTCCTGGTAGGAGATGATGCCGCGGGAGTGGAGGTCCACGAGCGACTGTTCCAGCGAGATCATGCCTTCCTCCGCGCTGGTCTGGACTACCGTGGTGAGGCCGTAGGTTTTATTCTCGCGGATGAGCGAGGCGACCGCAGGGGTGTTGATCAGGATCTCGAAAGCGGCCACGCGCCCCTTGCCGTCGGCCCGGGGCACCAGCACCTGCGAGATGACTGCCCGCAGCGTGGAGGCTAGCTGGATGCGCAGTTGCTCCTGCTGCCCTGGCGGAAACGCGCCCACGACGCGGTCCACTGTGCGGGTGGCTCCGGTGGTGTGGAGCGTGGAGAAAATGAGGTGGCCGGTCTCGGCGGCGGTGACGGCGGCCTCCATGGTTTCGAGGTCGCGCATTTCGCCCACCAGCATCACGTCCGGGTCCTGGCGCAGGCCCCGGCGCAGGCCGTCGGCGAAGTCCGGCAGGTCCACGCCCACCTCGCGCTGGTTGATGACGCCGCACTTGTGCGGGTGGATGTACTCGATGGGGTCCTCGATCGTGAGGATGTGCCGGGACGACGTCTCGTTGATGATATTGAGCATGCTGGCCAGCGTCGTCGATTTGCCAGAGCCGGTGGGCCCCGTGACGAGGATCAGGCCGCGCGGCAGGTCGAGCAGCTCGCGCACGAGGCTGGGGATGCCGATCTCCTCCAGCGTCAAGAAGCGGCTGGGGAGCAAGCGGATGGCCGCCGCGCAGTTGCCCCGCTCGCGGTAAAGGTTCACGCGGAAGCGCTGGTCGCGGAAGGTGACGGCGAAATCGGCGCTCCCATCGGAGTTAAGGCGCTCGATCCAGTGTGGGCTGGGGGCCGCGGCCTTGGCGAAGGCTTCGGTGTCTTCGGGGGTCAAAGAGGGGAGATTCAGCGGCGTGAGCTTGCCTGCAAGGCGCAGCACGGGCGGAATACCGACAGAGACGTGGAGGTCCGAGGCCTCCTCGTCGATCATCAGCCGCAACAAGTCTTCCAGGGGGGTGGCGGACATGACGTTTTAGTTGGCGTCAGACATGGTGGCCGAGATGACTTCGTCGGCGGTGGTGACGCCCGCGAGAACCTTGCGCACGCCGTCCTCGCGCAGGGTGCGCATGCCGAGCTCGCGTGCCCGCTTGCGCAGCTCCACGGTGGAGGCGCCATCGTTGATCATGTTGCGCACTTCGTCGTCGATCAAAAACATTTCGAAAATACCCACCCGGCCCTTGTAGCCGAGGTTGCGGCAGGCGTCGCAGCCCTTGCCGCGCATGACGCTGGCTCCGTCGAGCTGGGAGCGCTCCAGGCGCAGGCCGCGCAGCTCGGCGTCGGTCAGCTCGTGCGGTACTTTGCACTTCGGGCAGAGCTTGCGCACCAGGCGCTGGGCCACGATGGCGCGTACGGCGGAGGAAATCAGGAAGCGCTGGATGCCGATATCGGCCAAGCGGGCGACGGCGCTCGGGGCGTCGTTGGTGTGCAGGGTCGAGAAGACCAAGTGACCGGTCAAGGAGGCGTTGATGGCGATGCTGGCCGTCTCCATGTCTCGAATTTCACCGATCATGATGACGTTCGGGGCCTGGCGGAGCATGGACCGGAGGGCGGCGGGGAAGGTCATGCCGATGTCGGCCATGACCTGCACCTGGTTGATGCCGGGCATCTGGTATTCCACCGGGTCCTCGACGGTGATGATCTTCCGGTCGGGCCGGTTGATGTGGTTCAAGCAGGCGTAAAGGGTCGTCGATTTACCGGACCCGGTGGGGCCGGTGACGAGAATGATGCCGTCGGGCAGGCCGATCAACTGTTCGAAGGTCGCCTGGTCATCGCTCAGGAAGCCCAACTGCGGGAGCCCCAGTTGGAGGCCCGTTTTGTCGAGAATACGCATGACGACGCTCTCGCCGTGGCTGGTCGGGATGGTCGAGACGCGCAGATCGAGCTGGCTCTTGCCGATTTTGACCTGGATGCGGCCGTCCTGCGGAACGCGTTTTTCGGCGATGCTCATCGTGCCGCTCATGATTTTGAGGCGGCTGACGATGGCCTGCTGAAGCTTCTTGGGCGGGCTGGGCATCTCGTGCAGCACGCCGTCGACGCGGAAACGGACGCGGAATTCTTTCTCCAGCGGCTCCAGGTGAATATCACTGGCGCGCATTTTGTAGGCGTCCAGGAGGAGCATCGTTACGAGCTTGATGATGGGCGCGTCGCCCTCATCGGAAGCCCCGGCTCCGGCGGTTCCGGCGTCGGTGATCTGGACATCGCCCTGCTGGGCCTCCTCGGGGCCGTAGTATTTAAGAATCGCGGCCTGGATCTGGTCCGGCGCGGCGCAGACCCACTCCACGTCGCGGTTGATCAAATGGGTGACGGTGTCAAAGGTGTCGAAGTTGAGCGGGTCGCTCGTGGCCATCATGAGGCCCATCTCGACGTTGGCGATGGGGATGACCTTGTAGCGGCGGGCTACGTCGGCGGGGACGATCTCCAGCACATCGGGGGTGATGACCATGTGCGAGAGGTCAACGAACTCCATGCTGTTGTTGGCCGCCAGCGCGCGCAGGACGTCGGTGCGGGAGACGAGTTCCTTGGAAATCAGCGTTTCGACAACACTTTCTCCGGATGCAGTTGCCGATTGGGCTTCTTCCACCTGCTCCCGGGTGATCAGACAGGTGTCGAGAAGCAGTTCGATGATGTAATCTTCGTTGTTTGTCACGGGGGAAAAGGATGTAACCCGACCAACGTAGGGGGCTCCTCCGAAGATGTCAACGTTCTGTGGTGGTAGAAAAACAGGGTGCTTCCTACGGAAATTCCCCGATTCCGCCAGGGGCAGGGGGTTATTCCGGTTCGCCCATGAAGGCTTCGGCGAGCGAGTCGGCCACGAGTTTTCCTTTCCGGGTGAGGCGAATTTTCTCCCCGTGGGGCTCGAAAAAGCCCGCCTCCAGGTACTCGTCCACCTTCGGCTGCCAGGGCGCGAGCAGGGCGGCATCGAGGCCCCGGCTGGTGCGCAGCCCGAAGGCCACCCGCTCGGAAAGCCGGATCGCGGGGGTGAGCGTTTCTCGGAATTCGGCGGCCGGTTTTCCGGAAAGGACGCGCTCGCAGTAGGCGGCGACGCTCTCGACGTTTTCCCAGCGGTCCATGCCGCGGGTGGAAAAGGCGCTCGGCCCCAGGCCCAGGTAATCCGCCCCCTCCCAGTAGGCCAGGTTGTGGAGGCACTCGCGGCCGGGCCGGGCGTGGTTGGAGATTTCGTAGGGCTCGTAACCGCCCGCCGCGAGCCGGTCGAGCGTCAGTTCAAAGAGATCGGCGTCCCAGTCCTTGTCCTGGGCGTATTCGCCGGATTGGAAGCGGCGGTAAAAGGCCGTGTCCTCCTCGTAGGTCAGGCAATAGGCCGAGAGGTGCTCCGGGCCCAGCGCGATGGTTTTCTCCAGCGTGGCGGCCCACTGGGCGCGCGTCTGGGTCGGCACGGCGAACATCAGGTCGAGGTTTACGTTGTCGAACCCGGCCTCGCGCAAGATTTCGTAAGAGCGCTCCGCCTGGGCCGCCGTGTGGACGCGCCCCAGGACTTTCAGCAGCTCCGGCTCCCAAGATTGCACGCCCATGCTGATCCGGTTGACCCCCAGGGCCCGCAGCATCCGGGCTTTTTCCAGCGAAACCGTTGCCGGGTTCATCTCCAGCGTCCATTCCACCAGCTCGGAGAGGTCGAGCCGCTCGCGCATTCCGGTAAGGAGCGTTTCGAGCTGGGAGGTGGAGAGGGCGCTCGGCGTGCCGCCCCCGAAGAAAATCGTGCGGGGGCGCAGGGCGTCGCGGGAAAGGGCCTGGTCCAGCTCGGCCAGCAGAGCGTCGAGGAAGCGCCGCATCTTCTCCCGGTCGAGCGTCTCCTTATAGAAAGAGCAATACGGGCAGACCTTCAGGCAGAAGGGGATGTGGACGTAAAGGTGGCGGATCGGCGGCATCGGGCTGGCCTCTAATGTCGCTGCAAAACCGCCGCGAGCAAAGCAGAGAATGCCTTTACTTGCCCCCCTTCGCGGCTTACTTTGCCCCCAGGTATGACGACCATCGCGAGCTTCAATAAAGCGGAGGAGGCGCACTTGCTGAGAATGCGGCTCGAAGCGGCGGGTATCCCGGCTTATTTGAGGGATGAAACCATGTCGCAGGTCTGGGGAGCGTCCCTGGATCTTGGTGGCGTGAAGGTGGATGTGGACGACAAGGACGCCGACGCGGCGCGGGCGGTTCTGGCCGAAGGGAAATAGCTACCCTCTCCCCTCCGCGCACTCCTCCGAGCAGTAGAACCGGTCATCCTTCTCCAGCCCGGGGCCGTCCCAGTCCTCCCGAGGCTTTCCGCAGCGGGCGCACGGGCAGTCGTTTTCGTCCTTCGAAGGCGTGGCCTCCGGGGAGATGAACTCCTCCTGGACGGGGATCGTCTCCCGGGAAACCTCGTGGATTCCCGGAGGCAGACTTTCTTTCTTGGGCATACCCTTGTTTCGGCTGGCGGCCGGGATTTGAACGCCGGAGCCGTTTGCTGGTCCTAATCTTCACCAAATGCACTTACACGGGGAGACTTGCGCAGGCGCGTTTCAACGCTTAGCCTTTTCTCTCCGCAGGATGCTTTCACTTTACCGTATGAAAATCTCTTTTTGTGCCGCTCTTCTGGCCGCAATGGCGCTCGGGGCCTCGGTTGAAGCCCAGACCCCGCCCGCCAAGGAAAAACCCGCGCCCGCCAAGCCGGAAAAAGCCGTGAAAATGCCGGTCATCGACTTCGAGGAATACGAGCTGCCCAACGGCCTCCACGTCATTCTGCACGAAAACAAATCCGCGCCCGTCGTCGCCACCTACCTCCTCTACCATGTCGGCAGCAAGAACGAACGGGCCGACCGCACCGGCTTTGCCCACTTCTTCGAGCACCTCATGTTCGAGGGGAGCGACAACATCAAGCGCGGGCAGATCGACAAGCTCGTCTCCTCCGCCGGGGGCAACCTGAACGCCTCCACCTCCTTCGACCGCACCGACTACCACTTCAACCTCCCCTCCAACCAGCTCGGCCTCGCCCTCTGGATCGAGAGCGAGCGGATGATGCACGGCAAGGTGGAGGAGATCGGCGTCGAGACCCAGCGCCAGGTCGTCAAGGAAGAGCGTCGCCTCGGCACCGACAACGCCCCCTACGGCACCCTGTTCGAGACCCTCTCCTCGCAGGTCTTCAAGGGCACCCCCTACGAATGGGTCCCCATCGGCTCCGCGCAATACATCGACCAAGCCACGCTCAAGGAATTCCAGGACTTCTACCACCAGTACTACGTCCCCAACAACGCCACCCTCGTCGTGGCCGGGGACTTTGACAAAGAGGCCGTCAAAAAGCAGATCGCCGAGTACTTCGGCCCCATCCCGCGCGGCAAAGAGATCCCGCGGCCCATGTTCGAGCTTCAGCCGCAGACCGCGCCGACGGAGAAGACCGTCGCGCTGCCCACCACGCCGCTGCCCGCCGTGGTCCACGCCTGGCGCGCCCCGTCCGAAACCGCTGCCGATGCCCCCGCCGTTGAGCTCCTGGGCGACATCCTCGGCACCGGCCGTAGCTCGCGTCTCTACGAACGCCTCGTGCGCGACGAAGGGCTCGCCTCCGACGTGGACGTCTTCCCCTACCTGCTCGAAAAAGGCGGCGTCCTGGGCATCTTCGTCACCGGCAACCCGCAGACGCCCCTGGCGAAGCTTGACCGCGCGCTTGACGAAGAAGTCGCCAAAATCCGCGACCATGGCGTCACGCCCGAGGAATTGCAGAAAGTCAAAAACCTGAAACTGCGCGAACTGGCCTCCTCCTACGCCACCATGCAGAGCCGGGCGCAGAACCTCGCTCACTACCGGGTCATGTTCGGCGATACCGGTGCCATCAACCATCAGTTGGAGCGTTACGAAGCCGTTACGCCCGAGGCCATCCAGGCCGCGGCTAAGAAATACCTCACTCCCGAGGGCGTCAACGTCCTCCACTACCCCGTGGTGAAACCGGCCGCTGCCCCTGCCGCCCCTGCCGATGAAAAACCCGCCGCCAAATAATTTTCCACCCATGAAAACGCTTTCGCTTTTGCTAGCCACCGTCATCGCCACCATGGGCGTGGCACAGGCCGAACCCGCCGCCGATTCCGTTGACCGCACCCAGCCGCCCGCCGCCGGGCCGCTGCCCACCGTCCAGTTCCCGGACGCCGTCACCGAGACGCTCCCCAACGGGCTGAAAGTCATCGTACTGCCCACCCACAAGCAGCCGATCGCCACCTTCCGGCTCCTCTTCAAATCCGGTGACGCCGCCGATGGGGCCAAGCCCGGCCTCTCCGACCTGACCGCCTCCCTTCTCAACAAAGGCACCGCCCAGTATTCCGCCGCCGAGTTTGCGAAAAAGACCGACTTCCTGGGCATCCGCGTCGAAGGTGCTTCGGGGCCCGATGCCATCACCGTCACCGCCAGCGGCCTGAGCCGCGACACCGCGCAGATCCTTGAGTTCCTGCGCGACGCCGCCCTGCGCCCCGCCTTCCGCCCCGCGGAAGTGGCCAAGGAGAAAACGCAAATGATCTCCGCTCTGGAGCAGAAGAAATCCGATCCGGAGGAACTCGCCGCCCGCCTGCGCGACAAGCTCATCTACGGCCAGCATCCCTACGGCGCTTCGGCCACCGAGGAATCGGTGCAGTCCATCACGCGCGAGGACATCGCCAGCTTCCACAAGAACCACTACCGGCTCGACAACGCCACACTGGCCATTGTCGGCGATGTGGACCCGAAGAGCGTCCTTGCAGAAGTCAAAAAGACCTTTGCGGGCGAACCGGAAGTGGATGACCTGAAAGCCCTGCCCGGCATCCGGCCCGGCTTCCCGCAGATCCGGGGCGTGAACCTCTACGTTGTGGACCGCCCCGGCTCCGTCCAGAGCGCCATCATCGTCGCTGGGCGCGGCGTGCCTCGCGATAACCCGGACCTGCCCGAACTCGGCGTTGTCAACTCGATCCTGGGCGGCGGCATGTCGGGGCGGCTCTTTGCCAACCTCCGCGAAAAGCACGGCTACACCTACGGCTCCTACTCCGCCTTTGGCCCGCGCAAACTGGCCGGTGCCTTCTCCGCCACCGCGCAAGTGCGCAACGCCGTCACCGGAGCCGCCGTGGGCGAAATCCTCAGCGAACTCAAGCGGATTACCACCGAGCCGATTCCCGCCGAGGAGTTCAACCTCCAGCGCAGCTTCCTGGTCGGCAACTTCCTGATGAGCGTTGAGAACGACGCCCGCACCGCCGAGCGCCAGCAGGAGATCGACCTCTACGGCCTGCCGAAGGACTACTACAAAAACTACGCCGCCAAGCTCGAAGCCCTAACGCCCGAGCGGGCCTCCGAACTGGCCAAGCAATACCTGTCGCCGGAGAACCTCGTCATCATCGTCGTCGGCGAGGCGAAGGAGATCGTCCCGCAGCTGGAGAAATACGGTAAAGTGACCGTCTTCGACACCGACCTTAAGGAAAAGAAGTAAACCATCCTCGCCGCAAGCAGCGGGGTATTGAAACCTCGTTACGAATCTGGAGATTGGGAACGAGGCCCAGCCTGCTGCCGACGAACGCGGAGGATCAACACAATGCCCGCCGCCAGGAGGAACCAAGTTCCCGGCTCGGGCACCTCCTCGACCGCCCAGGCCATGCCGTAGTCTTGCGAATTGGAAGTGTCCCCGTTGTTGAAAAGATCCCCGGAATAGACGATTTCGATGAGATAGTTGCCCGTCGTCTGGAGCGTGAAATAGAGCTCCTGCGTGGTGCTGACGGGGCTGATGCTCTGCGCGACCAGTTGCCGGGCTTCGCCGACGAGCAGATAGATATAGAGATCGAGCTCCGCTTGCTTGAGATCGAGGTAGCTTTCCGCAGTGCTGTCCCACGTGCGGTTGCGGAACCATGCCAGCGTCACCGCGAGCTGCTCGCCCGCCGTAAGCGTATTGGTAAAGGTGTACGAATTGGTCCCTCCCAGGAGCGACGTCCCGTAGGCCCAGCCGACATTTTCGACCTGTAAATTAAACCCCGAATAGGCCACCGACGTGGAAGTCGTGACGTAGGCGCTGGTCGTGTATTGGGTAAAGGCTTTGGTGAGGTTCATCGCCCCGGCCCCCATGGTGTAGTCCAGCGCCTGAGTCGTGGTGATGACGCCGTTGACGAGGTGCTGGCCGTTGTTCCAGCCCGGCAGCTTGGTGGCTGAGTTCATAAGCACGGCTTTAGTGACCAGGCTTTGCGTGGCGGCGCTCTGGACGGAGGCATCGGAATTGGTGAACGCCGGCAGCGTCTTGGCGGTGCTGTTGAGCAGCGACGCACCTGCTGCCACCAGCGGCGCGGCGAAACTCGTCCCCTCCACCGAGTAGTAGCTGAAGCTCTCAATGGAACCATTGGTCCCTGTGGTTATCGTCGTGGGAATTGCGATGTCGGACCCCGGCGCGACCAAGTCGACGCCCGGGCGCGTCGCGGCTCCGTTGGCGTAGTAGTAGGTATTGGTACCGTCGGTCCAGGCGGTCTGCAAGGGGCCCACCGAGGAAAACGAGGCGACGGTGGTGTAGCCCGTCTCCCCGTCCAGAGCGCCTACTGAGATCGTGTTGTAGCCCGAAGCCGGGCCGCCGACCAGCCCCGTGGGCCCGGAGTTCCCCGCGGAGGCGACGATGGTGGTATGGGAATTGGTCACGGCCAGGGAATCGAGCAAGCCGCTCAGAATGCCGACCCCGGCGGTGTCCGAAGAATCCCCGATGCTGGTTGAAACGACATTCCCATGGCTGGCCGCGTAGGTGTAGGCCGATAAACTTTGGGTCGAAATATCGAACGAGCCGTCGGAATACGTCCCGGTGGCGATCGCGGCGGATCCGAGGGTCGTGCCGTAGGCCAGGCCGGTATTGAGGTAGTAGCCGGACTTGGTGTTGCCCCCCAGAAGGGCGGCGCAAAACGTGGCGTGCAATCCGGGGTCGGTCACGACGTCGGAAGTGGCGTAGGTGTAGGCAACGTTGGTGAAATTCTCCGCCGGGAAGAGATTCGTTCCGGTCAGCTGGGCATCAACCACCCACGAGGTCGTGTTTTGGCCCGTGATGCCGTATTGGTAGAACGTGGTCGCGCCGGTGACATCGGCCAGATTCGTGGCCGTGCTTTGGTCACTGGTGATCCCGAAATAATCGGGAGAGAGGCTGCCCTGCCACACCGCCTGGGCGTGCAGCAATACCGGCGAGAAGACGAGCAGGCAAACCAGAATGATTCGCCGGAAGAATAGAGTGCTCGCGATGGGGAGGGAGAAACGCATGGGAGCTGTGCGATAGGTAAAAACCAAATGGCGAAGCAGCGCAAGAAAAACGCGCTACCGCAGATCGCTCTGGATAATGTTGAGCATCCGGAGAAGGTCCTGCTTATTGACCCCCACGGAGGAATATTTGACGATGCCGCGCTGGTCGATCACATAGCAGCGCGGTACGAAATCCTTGGCGAAGAGCGCCGTGATCTCCTTACGGGGATCTTCCGCCAGCGTAAACGTCAGGCCCAGCTCGCGGCCCAGCGCCGCCATTTCCTCCGCCGTCTGCCCGCTGCCGAGCGCCACGATGCAGCCTCCCGCCGCGGAGAGCTTGGTTTGCAGGCCTTGCTGGAGGATTTTCAGCTCATCCTGGCAGGCCTGGCTTTGCGCGGTCACAATCGCCAGGAGCGTCAGCTTGCGGGCCGGTGCGTCGAGCGTCACCGTCTCTCCCTTGGTCGTCTTTGCCTTGAAGGCCGGGGCGCGGTCGCCCACCAGAATGATATCGGAATCGCGGGCCTGGCTCATGGGGAGAGCCGCGCTGGCTGGACCGGGGACCGGCGTTGCCTGGGCGGCCGAGACGGCGGCTTCCTTCTGCTGGTTCTTGCGGGCCCGGAAGGCGGCTGCGGCATCCGGTGCGGCGGTCAGCTCTGGGGCTTGCAGCGCCGTGATCCACTCCGGCGCGGCGCCCGCCGCCCGGAGCGCCTTTTCCTGGTCGGCCGTGAGCGGCTCCAGCAGCTTGCGCCGGGCGGTTTCCTGGAGCAGGAGCTGCGGCGAATCCCCCGAGCGCAGCCGCAGCGAAAGCTCCTGGAAGCTCATCGGGTCAGCGGCTAGGGAACAGAGGGAGGAGGCCAGCCACAAAGCGGCGGCAAAACGGATGGGGCGGAACATGGGAAGGATTATCCGCCAGAGGGGAAAAAAGGCAATACGCGGAGACGCGGAGACAGGGGGCGTGGAGAGAGGGAGAATCCGCCGCCTTCTTTTCTGGAAATTTGTTCCCTCAGATGCTCTAGTGATCTACTTCCTCTCCTTGCGCATGATCAAAGTCGAGCACCTCACCAAACGGTACGCGGGATTCACCGCCGTCAACGACCTCTCTTTCGAGGTTGAAAAAGGCGAAATTGTCGGCTTCCTCGGGCCCAACGGCGCGGGGAAATCGACCACCATGCGGATGCTGTCGACCTACATGCCCGCCACCTCGGGCACCGCATCCGTCGCCGGGTTCGACGTATTCAGCCAGTCCAAGGAAGCCCGCCGCCACCTCGGCTACATGCCCGAGAACGTCCCCCTCTACACCGACATGCGCGTGGATGAGTACCTCCGCTACCGGGCCTCGATCAAAGAGATCACCGGCTCCCGCCAGCGCGAGCGCGTCGGCGATGTCAAAGAGCTTTGCCACCTGCGCGAAGTCGAGAGCCGCATCATCGGCACCCTCTCCAAAGGCTACCGGCAGCGCGTGGGCCTCGCCGACGCCCTGCTCCACGCCCCGGACCTCCTCATTTTAGACGAGCCCACCATCGGCCTCGACCCGAACCAGATCCGCCAGGTTCGCGACTTGATCCGCACCCTCTCCAAGCACCACACCATCCTCCTCTCCACCCACATCCTGCCCGAGGTGGAGATGACCTGCTCCCGGGTCATCATCATCAACCGGGGCCAGATCGAAGCCGCCGACACCCCGGAGAACCTGATCCACTCCATGCGCGCCGCCGGGGAGATCCGCCTGCAAATCAAGACCGCCTCAGCCGAGGAAGCCGTCGCCCTGCTCGGGACGCTCCCGGGCGTCAAGGAAGTCTCCGCCGCCGTTGAAGAAGAAGGCTGGAGCCTCCTCACCCTGCGCATTGACTCCAAGGCCGACCCCGCCGAAAGCATCTGGGAAGCCGCCCGGGACCGGAAATGGGCCGTGCGCGAACTCTCCTGCCGCCGCGCCACCCTGGAGGACGTCTTTGTGGAAATGACCCTCGGCGACGAAGAAGCCTAAAATTGCCTTAGCCCGTATCCTGCCCATGTCGAAATTTTTCACCCTCCTGGCCCGCGAAGTGAAGAGCTACTTCTACTCGCCCATCGCCTACGTCGTCCTCTGTTTCTTCCTCATCCTCACCGGCCTCTGCTTCTACAGCGGCGTCGCGTTCCTCTCGCGGGGAGCCACGGAAGTCACCGTCGTCGAGGCCTTCTTCAACTCCGTCCCGTTCTGGATCGGCTTCATCCTCATCTTCCCGCCCATCACCATGCGCGTCTTCGCCGAGGAGTTTAAAATGGGCACCATGGAGACGCTCATGACCGCCCCGGTGGGCGACTGGCAGGTCGTCCTCTCGAAATTCGGCGGCGCGCTCATCTTCTACATCGTCCTCTGGCTGCCCACGCTGCTCTACTTCGTCATCTTCCAGGAAGTAGCCCGCACCGCCGCCGCCACCTCGCTCGGGGCCTACTGGGGCAGCTACCTGGAGCTACTCATGGTCGGGGCGCTCTTTATCTCCGTCGGCTGCTTCGCCTCCGTGCTCACTCAGAACCAGATCGTCGCCGCCGTCATCTCCCTCTGCGTCATCACCTTCTTCTTCCTGGGGGGCCTCATCTCCTACTTCACCCCGAACATCTCCGCCGCCTTCCGCCTCGCGGTCAACTACGGCTCGGTGCTGGAGCACATGGGCGAATTTTCCAAAGGCCTCATTGATTCGCGCCGGTTCGTCTTCTACGGCTCCGGCACGCTGCTCATGCTCTTCCTCACGCAACGGGTCTTCCAATACCGCCGCTGGAAATCGTAAACGCCCTCCTTCTTCATGGCCAAGAATTCTTCCCATATTCCCCGTCTTCGGATCGGTCTCAACGTCCTCATCCAGGCCGTGCTGGCGCTCGTCCTCTTCGGCATCGCCAACTACCTGGGCTTTCAGTACTACAAGCGCTGGGACTTCTCCCGCGACGGCAAATACACCCTCTCCAACCAGACGCAGCGAGTCATCGGCAACCTGAAAAAGCCGGTCCGCTTCATCGTCTTCTTCTCCGGAGCCTCGCCCGTCGCCAAGGACACCATCAACCTCCTCAAAGAGTACGGCTACGCCTCCAAGAAAATGATCGACGTCGAAGTCGTCGACCCCTTCCTGGCCATGACCCGCGCCCGCGAAGTCGCCACCAAGTACAAACTGCGCGACAACGACAACGTCGTCATCATCGACACCGACGGGCGCAGCAAATTCGTCAACGCCGCCGCCATGGCCGAGTTTGAGCCTGCGATGAACTTAGTCGACAAGCCCCACGTCAGGAACTTCAAGGGCGAGGCCGTCATCACCAGCGCGCTCATCGAACTGACCGAGCCGGACGTCAACCTGATCTACTGCGTCTCCGGCCACGGCGAAACCGCGCTGGACACCGACCCGGCCGTCAACGGCCTGCGGCAGTTCATCGAGCGCCAGAACGTCAAAGTCAAGCCGCTGAGCCTGGCGGGCATCGACGCCGTGCCCGACAACGCCAAGGCCCTCTACATCATCGCGCCGAAGTACGACTTCGACCCCTCCGAGATCAGCCTCCTGAAAACCTTCTGGAACGAGAAACACGGCCGCATTTTCGTCGCCCTCAACCCCGGCTCCTCCACCCCGCGCCTCGCCGTCTTCCTGGCCGAAATGGGCCTCACCATCAACGAAGACCGCATCCTGCGCACCTATCCCGTCAAGCTCGCGGGCGGCATCTTCCGAGGCATCCTCAAGGAAGTCACCGGCGACTTCGTCCCCGGCTCCCCCATCACCAAACGCCTCACCAACGCCTCCGCTCGGCTCTTCGGCGGCCTTGCCCAGTCCATCGCCTTGAATAAAGACCAGGCCGACTCGGTTGGCATCAAACTGCAGCCCCTCATCAAAGCTGCGGACGGCTATTGGGGCGAGACGCAGTACAACGCCGAGGCCGTCTACTTCGACCCGAAGGAAGACCACATCAACCCGCTCGTCGCCGCCTCCGCCGAAAAAGGGACCCCCGACGACATCCGCATCCACGTCGACGCCTCCTCGCGCCTGGTGGCCATCGGCAGCTCCGGCTTCCTGACCAACGAGCAGATCACCGAGTCCGACATGGACTTTATCCTAAGCAGCCTCAACTGGTTGCTCGACCGCGAGGAGTTGATCGGCATCACGCCCAAGCCCGTGCGCAACCTGGCCCTCAACCTCACCGAATCGCAGCTCGGCACCATCGCGCTCTCCACCATGGCCGCCATCCCCGGTTTCGCCGCCATCCTCGGCCTGATCGTCTGGCTCAAGCGGCGGCGCTAAGCCCACCCCACCCGCGACGTTTCGGAAACATACCCCGCTCCTTCTTTCTACTCCCGCAATGAATACCAAAACCACCTTTCTCCTGCTAATCGTGGTCGGCCTTCTCATCGGCGCCATCGCCCTTTTCGAACGCAACCGCCCGAGCGGCTTCGCGGCCCGGGACCAATACCTGCTCGTCTTCGATAAAAGCAAAGTCGAGGGGATCGACATCGTCAGCAACGAAGACCGAGTCGAACTTCGCCGCCGTGGGGCCAAGTGGTTCATCCAGTCCCCCTCCAAAGACCGGGCCAACCCGGCCGCCATAGCCGAGATCCTCGCCCTGTGCGAATCGCTGACCAAGGAACCCGTCGACGGCTGCCGCAACGCCGACAAAAAGCAGATCAAAGCCTTCGGCCTCGCCAAACCGGCCGTGAGCCTGAAGCTGATCGGCCGCCGCATGCCCGCCGAGCTGCTGCTCGGCAAGGACACCGCCGTCGAAGGCAAGCTCTACGCCCGCCTGGAGGGTTCCAACTCCGTCTGGGTCGTCGGCTCCGAACTGCGCAACGTCATGACCCGCAAGCCGGACGAATTCCGCGACCCCACCCTGGCCGACTTCGACAGCTCCTTGGTAAAGAAAGTCGCCGTCAAGACCCCCGCGGGCGACATCGACCTGAACCGCGACGCGGGCAAATGGTCCTTCGTCAAACCGATCCGGACCCGCGCCGACAACCCCACCGTCGTCAACTTCCTCAACAGCGTTCTGCGAACCAGAATCAACGCCTTCCTGCCCGAGAACCGGGGCAACCTCAACACCTACGGCCTGAGCGAACCGCGCGGCAGCGTCAGCTTCCAGCTCCTTGGCCAGTCGCAGCCCGTCGTCCTGGAGATCGGCGCTCGGGATGAGAAAACCGGCGGCGTCTACGGCCGCTTCTCCAGCCGGGGCGGCATCTGCCTCTTGCCCAAGGAATCCGAGAACATCCTCAAGCTGCTCCCCAACGACCTGCGCGACCGGCAGTTGATCCGGCTCGACAGCGACGTCATCGACCGCATCGCCATCACCCCGGCAGGCAAGCCTCCCATCAAAATCATCCGCACCAGAGAAGACTGGAACGTGAGCAGCGAGGGCTACGAAACGCTCCCCTCCATCGTTCCCGGCAACAAGGTCAAGATCATGCAAATGATCGCCGATCTACAGTCGCGGAAAGTCGTCCAGTTCGTCACCGACGTCGCCTCCGACCTTGGCAAATACGGCCTCGACCGTCCGCGCGTCCGGGTCACCTTCTCCTCCTACTCGTCTGAAAACACCGCGGAGAGCGAGGCCGGGGAACACCCGCTCCTGACGCTCGCCTTTGGCAAAACCGAGGGGAACCTGGTCTATGCCCGCGTGGAGAGCGAGCCCTTCATCGTGGCCATCGACGCCTCCGTGCTCGACAACCTCGGCCTGAGCTGGTCGGCCTGGCGTCAGCTGGCCGTCTTGCGCATCCGCTCAACAGAAATCTACTCGATCACCGTCATCCCCTATTCCGAAGGCCTCGCCAAGGCACCGCTCAACATCCGGGCCGACCCGGGCGGCAACTGGGCCACGAATGAACGGACCTTCGGCATCGTCAACCGCGACAACACCCGGCGGTTCCTCAAATCCATCTCCAACATCACCGCCGTGCAATGGACCGACGAGCCCGGCCCGCTGACCCCCTCCTTCATTATCGAATTCGTCACCACCCTGCAGAAGACCAATCGGCTCATCCTTGGGGCCACCGCCGAGGACGGCTCCTGCCTGGCCAGCTTTCAGGGCAAGCCGGGCATCTTCCGGCTGGCCGCCTCAGACAACGAGGTCCTCCACTCCCGGCTGATCGACCCGGTCACGCCGTAGGCGCCCGGTGTCTTGGGCGCGAGGCGCTCAGCTCCGCGATCATCCTCCCGCGAGCGCCCGATTTGCCTTACCCGAGGGAAATCTTCCCTTCGTGCCGGATGTCCTGGCCGCTGTAGAGGTAGAACACCTCTTCGGCGATATTTTGCACGTGGTCGGCGGCGCGTTCGATGGCCTTGGCCACCGTGATCAAGTTGAAGGCGCGCGTCACATTTTCCGGAGCCTCGATCATGAGCTTGATCAACTTGCGGGAAATCCGGCGGTTGAGCTCATCCACCTCCTTGTCGCGCGGGATCACCGTCTGGGCCAGCTCGTAGCGGGCCTCCACGAACGACGTGATCGCGTCATGGAGCATCTCCTTCATGAGCGAGGCCATTTCGGGAATATTCTCCACCTCCGTGAGCTGCGGCTCCTGGTTGAGATCCCGGGCGCGGCGGGCGATCTTGGTCGCCTGGTCGGCGATGCGCTCCAGGTTGCTGGAAATTTTTGAGGCGATCAGCATCAGGCGCGAGTCCCGAGCGATGGGCCCGTGGGTCGCCATGTAGGTCACCACCAGGTCGTCCACGGCCACTTCGAGTTGATCGATTTCGGTGTCGGAGGCTTCCACGAGGTCGGCGAGTTGGTTGTCGCGTTCCACGACGGCTCTCACCGCCAGCGTCAGGCTGCGGTCGGTGAGGGTGGACATCAGGAGGAGCGTCTCGCGGATGCGGGCGAGCTGTTGTTCGAAAGGATGGCTCATGGGTGAAAAGGATGGAGGCTAAGAGATGGAAAGGGAAACCGGGGTGGGTGCGCGCGCGGTCTGTGGATCAACCGAATCGTCCCGTAATATAGTCTTCCGTTTGTTTTTGCGTGGGGTTTGTGAAAATTTTCTCCGTGCGGTCGATCTCGATCAGCCGCCCGAGGTAGAAGAAGGCCGTCAGGTCCGAGCACCGGCCCGCCTGCTGCATATTATGGGTTACGATGATGATCGTGTAGCTCTTTTTCAGGTCGAAAATAAGCTCCTCAACCTTGGAAGTGGCGATCGGGTCGAGCGCGGAGCACGGCTCGTCCATCAGAATGATCTCGGGCTCCACAGCGATCGCGCGGGCGATGCAGAGGCGCTGCTGCTGGCCGCCGGAGAGGCCCACGCCGCTTTCGTGCAGCCGGTCCTTCACCTCGTCCCAAAGCGCGGCCGCCCGCAGCGAGCGCTCCACGATCTCGTCCAGCTCGGCGCGCTTATTGCGCCCCTGGATGCGCAGGCCGTAGACCACGTTTTCGTAAATCGACTTCGGGAACGGATTGGACTTCTGGAAGACCATGCCGACGCGCTTGCGCAGCTCGATGGGGTCGACGTTTGGGCCGTTGATATCCGTGCCGTGGACCTTGATGGAGCCGTGCTTGATGTGCGACTCGGGCACCAGGTCGTTCATGCGGTTGAAGCAGCGCAGCAGCGTGCTTTTGCCGCAGCCCGAGGGCCCGATGAAGGCCGTCACCTTGTGGGCGGGGATTTGTAGATTGACCCCGTGCAGCGCGTGGTAGTCGCCGTAGTAGAAGTCGAGGTTCTCCACATCGACGGCATTGGGCGAAGCGGGAGCCGCAGGCTGCGCGGGCGCGGTCTCTTCTTCTTGCGAAAGCGGTTGAGATGTTGACATTACCATTTGAGTTTGTTGCGGAGGCGGATCCGCAGGAGCACCGAGCCGAGCGAGATCAAGAGCACGATCGCGAGGAACACGAAGGCCGTGCCGTATTGCATCCGCTCGGTGTAGGCGTTTTGCGGAATTTTGGAACTAACAACGTAAATGTGATAGGGGAGCGCCTGGACGGGCTGGAAGAAGAAGTCCACCCAGCGGTCCACCTCCCACGGGTATTTATCGCGAACCACGTAAGCCGCCGTGAACAGGATCGGGGCCGTCTCGCCTGCCACGCGGGCGATGCCGAGAATCGAGGAAGTCAGGATGCCCGGGACGGCGTAGGGGAGGACGTTGGTGCGGATCGTTTGCCACTTGGTCGCCCCAAGGGCCAGCGAAGCTTCGCGGAACCCCTGCGGCACCGCCTTGAGCGCCTCCTCGGACGAAGTGATCACCACCGGCAGCACCATCAAGGCCAGCGTAAACCAGCCCGCCAGGAGCGAAATGTTCCACTTGAAGTAGACCACGAAAAGCGCCGCGCCGAAGAGGCCGAAGACGATTGAGGGCACGCCCGCCAGGTTCACGATGGCCAGGCGGATGAGCCGCATGCGCCACGAAGGCCGGGCGTATTCGCTCAGGTAAATCGCGCTCGCCACGCCGAGGATGAGCGCGATGGTCATCGAACCCGCCACGAGCAGCACCGTGCCGACGATGCAGGGCAGAATGCCGCCCGCCGAATGGGCGTAGCTTTCCGCCGGGATGTCCTCCACGTGCCGCTCGGCCTTGAAGGCGCGGAATTCGCTGTCGCTCAGCTCGTGCTTCTTGCCCTCCCACTCAAAGACGTACAAGGTCGAGGGCTTTTCCGTGAAGAAGGCCGTGTTGACGAAAGGCCAGTGGGTCGTGAAGACCGTCTCCGAACCTTTGATGCCGATTTGCAAAAAAATGCACGCGGCAGCGAGTAATACCAGGTAAGTCCCGGTGCGGATCAGCCACAGGGTTGCTTTTTCGCCGTAGTGGGCGGCGTCGCGGCGGTATTGGAACGGATTTTCGAGATCCGGCGCGGGGCTTGTGAGCGTATCGGTAGGCATGCTGGGTTACCCGATTGAAATTTTGTATTTGCGCACTACCGTCTGGGCCAGCCAGTTGATGAAGAGCGCCAGGAAGAAGAGGAAAAGGCCCACCATGAAGAGCGCCCGGTAGTGGAGCGTGCCGTTGGCGACCTCGCCCAGCTCCTGGGCCACGATGCCCGTCATCGTGTGGACCGGCTGGAACACCGTGCCGATGCCTTCGGTGAAATCCGGGATCGCAATGCGGTTGCCCGCGCAGAGGAGCACCACCATGGTCTCGCCGATCACGCGGCCAAAGCCGAGCAGCACCGCCGAGACGATGCCCGAGAGCGAGGCGGGCACCAGCACGCGCAAGATCGTCTGGAGCCGCGTGGCCCCGAGGGCGTAGCTGGCTTCCTTAAAGTGGCGCGGGATGGAGTTGAGCGCGTCTTCGGAGAGGGAAAAGATTGTCGGAATGGCCATCAGTGCCAGGAGCGCCCCGGCCGTGAAGGCGTTAAGGCGTTCGGCGATGGGGAAGGCGCTGATCCAGGAAAGCGCGTGCCACTGGGTCAGCTGCCGGATGTGTTCGCCCAGCACCGCGATGCCGAAGAACCCAAGCACCACCGAGGGAATGGCCGAGATGAATTCCAGGTACGGCTTGATGAACTTAGCCTCGGCTGGCTGGGCAAGCTCGCTGACGTAAACCGCCGCGCAGACGCCCAGCGGCACCGCGATGAGCAGCGCGATGATGGAGACCAGCAACGAACCGGCCAGGAGCGGGAGAATCCCGTACCAATCCTGCCAGAAACTATTGGTGATCCACTCCGTGCCGAAGAGGAACGAGGTCAAGCTCCGCCACCAGGGCACCGGCGCATCGGCCCGCCAGTTTTTCAGCTTCTCCTCGGTCTCGGGGAAGGTCTTCAGGTAGGCGCGGACGGCGTTTTGGAAATGTTTGTAGCGCGGCTGGTACTCATGCACCGGGAGCGTGAGCGGCTTCTCCAGCACGACTTCGAGATTCTGCTTCAGCGTGGCCACGGCGGCGGTGTAGGCCGGGAAGGTGGCGAGGACGGGGGCCAGCTCGGCCTTGAAATCGACCGTTGCCGTCTTGACCGCGTCGGCCTCGGTCTTCTTGCCCTCTTTGAGGAGGAATTCGCGCTGTTCGAGCGCGTCGTCGTGGATCTTGGCCTTTTCCTTAATGGCCGTTACCTCGTCGGTAAGGTCGGAGACGAGGCTGCGCAAGTCCCCCACCGCGGCGTCAAATTGCGTGGCGTAGGTGTCGAACTCTGCCAGCGCGGCCTGGGCCTCCTCCTGGGTTTTGCCCGCCTTGAGCATTGCCATGATCTGGCGCACCCGCAGGTCCTGCAAACTCCGGTTCAGAGTCGCGTGAGCGGCGGTCTGTTCGCGCATCAGGCCGACGTACTCCAGGCCCGCCTTGCGGTAGAGCCGGAGGTTTTGGAGGTTTTGCGGGAAAAACTCGGCTCCCTCCCGGAACAGGAAGAACGTAATAAGGCCGAGCACGATGATGGCGATCATCGCGTTGCCTCCAAAGAACCCTCTGATAAATGGGTCCAGGCGAAGCCGTCTGCGGTCAAAACGGGTGGGATTTTTCATCCTTGGGAGAGAATCCACCACCGGGGGCGGGGTGGAAAGCACAGTTTTCTAGAAAGCAAGCAACCCGCCGACACAACACCGGCGGGTTGCTTTTTATGGACCCTCTAATTACTTAACCGGAACAAAACCAACCTGTTCAGCAATCTTCTGGCCCTTGGCGCTCAGAGTGAAATCAACGAACGCCTTGGCGGTACCGGCGGGCGTGCCGTTGGTGTAGTAGAACGTGGGACGGGAGTAAGGATAGCTCTTGCTGCGCACGTCGGCCTGGTTGGGCACTTTGCCGTCCACCGCGGCGACCTTGACGCCCGGGGCCTGCGTGTAGGCGAGGCCGACGTAGCCGATGCCAGCCGGGTTTTTGGCCACTTCGGAAACGATCTGCTCGTTACCGGCCATCTTCTGGGCGCTGCCAGCGTAGTCCTTCTTGCTCATGGCGAGCTCTTTGAAGTCGGCGTAGGTGCCGGACGCGGTGTTGCGGGTGTAGATGGAGATCTTGCCCGGGGTGCCGCCCACGGCGGACCAGTCGGTGATTTCACCGGTGAAAATCTGTTCGACCTGCTTGGCGGTGAGGTTCTTGACCGGGTTCTTAGCGCTGATGACGATCGCGATGCCGTCCCAAGCCACGATGGTCGGGCGGAGATCGAGGCCCTTGGCCTGCGCGGCGGAGATTTCCGTCGGCTTGGCGCGGCGGCTGGACATGCCGATATTGGCCGTCTGGTCGATCAAGGCGGCGAAGCCGGTGGAGGAGCCCTCGGCGGCGATGTTAAAGGTGGTGCCGGGGTTTTCCGCCTTGAAGGCTTCGGCGAGCTGCGGGACGAGCTTGGCCCCGAGGGTATCGGAACCCTTGATGACCAGCGTCTCGGCGCTGGCGAGAGTGGCGGTGGCCGCGAACGCGGCGGCAATGGCGATTAGGTTTTTCATAATGACTTTGGTTTTTTTAGAACAATCTGAGCTGATCTGTCTTTTAAAAGAAGGAATTGCCGGTGCCACCCTTGGCACCGGCATGCGTGAAGATTCGTCTAGAACTTGATGTTCAGGTCGACCTGGACCACTTGAACGCTGTTCACGTTGGCGATGGCCTGCCCTGCAGTGGCCTGGCCGCCGTAGAGATCGCGGCGGAGGTTCCACGCATCGTAGTAGGTGACGCCCGCCACGCAGTAGTCGGTGAGGTTGTAGTTGATGCCCGCCTTGACGCCCTGCATGTTCAGGTAGCCGAGAGCGAAGTCGGAGTCGTTGAGGTTGGGGTCAACCGAGGAGAGACCCGTCTGGCGGTAGTTGGCCAGGATGGACCAGTCGCCGGCC
Source organism: Spartobacteria bacterium UBA695 (assembly GCA_002298145.1). Classification (GTDB taxonomy): domain Bacteria; phylum Verrucomicrobiota; class Verrucomicrobiia; order Chthoniobacterales; family Chthoniobacteraceae; genus UBA695. Next base: position 25,097 of record DBMP01000013.1, read on the forward strand.
TTCTTGTTTTCGCCCACCTGGATGCCCGCCAACCAAGCGAGGTCGTCGCGGTCGGAGTGGGTGGAGACCGGGTGGCCCTTGTAGGTGCCGATGCCGTTGAGGCCGTAGATGTCTTCCGTGCGCTGCTTGCCCGCGGTGTTGTAGGCGATGTCCCACAGGAACTTGGTCTTGAGGCCAAGGAGCTGGAAGGAAACGTCGCCCGGAGCGGTGATGATCGAGAGATCGCGCTGGGAGCTGAAGAGCGCCGTGCCGGTTGTGACCGTGTAGAGCGAGGTGCCCGTGACGACGGCGGTGCCGGTGGTAAACGAGGTCTGGTTATTGAGCACGCCCACGTTACCGTTCGTGTAGGTCATGTAGCCCGGGGCCACGGTGACTTTCACGTTCTTTGTGACTTTGGCGCTGGCGATCAACTGGGTGGCGAAGAGCCAGGAGTCGGTGCCCGCGTCGTGCGTGCTGTAGTCGTACTTGCTGGTCCAGGCGGCGGTGCCGGCTTCCTTGTTGTCGGCAAAGGCAAACTGCCCAGCCACGATGCTCAGGCCGAAGGGGCTATCGCTGGAGCCGAGGGCCTTGAGAATGTCGAGTTTCTCAACCGCGCCTACCGGGTTGATATCGGCGTCCCACACGAGGTCGGTGGTGTAGAACGGGTTGGGCTGTTTGCCGCCGATGACGGTCAGGTAATCGTTGGCCCAGCCGAAGTAGGCTTTGCTAATGTAAATGTTGTAGTTGCCGAAACCCGCGGAGTTATCCTTGGGGTCGTCGATGGTCTGGTTGCCGCTGTCGGCAGCCTGGGCGGTCTGGAGACCGACGCCGCCGAAGAACCCACCGGCGAGGGTGAAGTCGGCACCAAGGCGCAGACGGATGCGCTCACGGCTCTGCTGGGTGTCGTGGGCGTCGTTACTGGCCGAGGCGATCTGGTTCTGGGTGCTGTCGTACTGGTAACGCAGACGGATGTCGCCGTAGAGCTTCAGGCTCGTAATCGAGTTGGAGAGCTGAATCTTTCCGGCGTTGGTCTGGGTGTTTTCCTTGATGAGGTCGGCGCGAACGTCCTCGGCCTCCTGGGCGGAGAGGACTTTCTTTTTAACCAACGCGTCGATAAGGGCACTGCTATCCTGGGCCATGGTTGCTGCGGCGCTTCCGATGGAGAGCGCGCAGGCGAGGGCCCACGTAGTGAGGTTTTTTTGGGTCATGAGGTCGTTTCTAGTGATTTTTCAGCCGCTGCTTCCAGGGCCTAAGCCGGATGGCTGCGACCGGGGCAAGCTGAGGCCCCCTTGTGACAGCCCTGTGGCGCAAATGTGACAATCGCGTGACAATTCCCCGGCTTGCCCAGGGCGCGGTTTCCGGCGATGCTCAGCTCCGCGATATGAGTCTCTCTTCGCCGCTGCCATGCTCCTCAAATACCGCAAAGTCTTTAACATCGGCCTCCAGAACACGTTTGTGTACCGCTGGAACTTCCTTCTTCGTTCGCTCTTTGGGCTGGTGCCGCTGGCGGGGACGGTGCTGATCTGGCGGGCGATTTTCGCGGGGACGGGGGAGTCGGTCGGCACGTACGATTACCACGGCATGATCTGGTATTTCCTCATGGTGATCCTGGTGGATAACCTCGTGACGCCCACCGAGGACGAGTGGCAGATCGCCGCCGACATCCGGGAGGGGCAGATCAGCGCCTTTATGATCAAGCCGCTGAATTACCTCGGGTACCGCTTCGCGCTGTTTGTTTCCTACCGGCTGGTTTACACGCTGGTGACGGTGTTGCCGCTGGGGCTGGCGTTTTTCTGGTTCCGGGAGGTGATCGTGCTGCCAAAGGCTTTGGCGACGTGGCCGATTTTCTTCCTCTCGGCGGCGATGTCGGCCTGCATCTCGTTCCTGATCTCCTACACTCTGGCGCTCGCGGCGTTCTGGATTCTGGAGATCAGCACCATTGTTTTTATCCTATTCTCGTTCGAGTATTTCCTGAGCGGCCAGACCTTCCCGCTCGACATCATGCCCGGGTGGTTCCAGGCGATCCTGCAATGGCTGCCGTTCCCGTACGAGCTGTTTTTCCCCGTCCAGGTGTTCCTGGAGCGGGTGGAGGGGGCGGCGCTTTGGCGCGGGCTGGCGATCCAGGCGGGGTGGGTGGCGATTACCTACGGTATTTCGCAGTTGGTCTGGCGGCGGGGCATTCGGCGCTACCAGGCGGTGGGGGGGTAGGCTCCGAATGTAAAAAGAAAAGCCGGCGGAATGACAAGCTCAGGAAAAACACGAACTCGACCGCTGGCAGTAAGGTAGACACGAGCCCGCTGATGGCATGCCGTACGAATTCAACCCTTTGCGAGTAAACTCCTGCATGTCTCATGGTCTCTACCAACCAGGAATCCTTGACGAGCACGAGCTCATCAATCCAGAAGAGCGTGCTGAGCAGCAACATCCCATAGATAGCCTTCTGCCATTTTCCCGAAGCCTGAGATCCCTCCCAAAGGATCCACCCTAAAAAAGGCAACATGAGATAGCAGGTAAAATAGTGATGTGGCCAAACGACCCGATTGCATAGGCAGAAAACGGCCATTATTCCCGCGATGCTTGCAACGATAATGGAAGACTGGCTATTGGCAATTCTGCTGTTTTTCCAGTAACCCCAGTAGATACACCCAATCAAAGTCCAGTTTACCAGGGAAAAGAATTTCGCGGCATCGACTCCGAAAAGGTTAAAAAATAGTGCAGGGAGGCTGATCCCCGAGGGGATGTTGGCCTTGGGTAATATTTCTGTGAAAAACGTGTGATAGGGAGCGGTGCCCGCCTGATAAAGAACGGCCCCATTAAGGAGGATTGTCAAAACGCCCATTACGATAAGCGTTTTCCACTTAATGGGTTTGAGCAAGAATAACGGACACCAACTCAGCCCAATGCCTTTGAAGACAATTAGAGGAATGGTGCTAAACGCTATGACAGTCTCCCTCTTGCGCAGCCAAGCATAACTGGTAAGGGCAATCAAAAAGCCCAAGAAAGGAGAAATGTTGCCGATCTCCAATGTCGTCGATATTTTGCTTCCGAGCAGCATGGGGATCGCGGGAAGAAGGGCTGCAACTCCTTCGGTGTAGGTTGGCCTCTGGAAAAGAAGACGGCAGATGCGAGATGAAAAATAGCCGATCCCAAATAGCGAACTGCTCATCAGCAAAAGCCAAATGCGTGTGGCTGTGGGATAGTTAAAAAAGGCCAAAGGAGACAACAGAATGGCGAGAGGAGGGGGATAGATATAATGGCACTCACCCTGCAAATTAGGACTGAGCGCCAGAATTTCAGGTGCTACCTGTGAACTACTGGGCAGTGCGATTCCTGGATAAAAATTCCAATGTCCTTTGCGATTGAGGTTGGCTGTGGGTGAAGAGTCGAACAACCTGGAGGCAATTAACGGCTTGAAGACGGGGGCTGCATTATAAACGTCGTCGTTTGGCGTGGGATACAGGGAGTTCCAAAGGTGATGGTGTGCCGCGAGAGCCCCGATGTAATACTGTCCGAAGTCGCCTCCTTGCATTTGCCAGCTTGGGGGGAGTTTTTCTTTATAGAACCAGTGAAGAAGAGGGTATGTTACCACCATCCACGCGCCGCATACGGCGACCATTATCCGCACGAATTTAAGTGGCGGAATCCTTCCTTTTAGGGAAGAGATGAGTGGATCAAAAAGAGTCATATTGTAAAATATTCTTTTAAAGAATGCTGAAACAAGGAAGAGTTTTCCAGTATATTTTTATTCCCCTCCGGGGCATACCCCGCCGTTTGGGGGCGGATGGCTATTCGTAAATTTTCCAAGATGGTTTTTCCCAGGGTGATGTTACTAGATACGAAGAGTTGGGGGCTAATCTTTATTTGCGCTTATTCTATTGGAGGAAACTTAGCGTTTGCCGCTGGGGAATCGCACCCATTCCCGGTCCACACGGTTTACGCCCGGGGGACGCTTAAGCCGTCGCGGCGGCAGGAAATGCTCGATAGCACGGTGCTGGAGGTCTACCGCGAATGGAAGGCGGCCTATCTGCAATCGACGGCGGGCGGTGCTCAGCGCTACGTGGCCTGCAATGCCGACGGCGCTTTCAGCCCGAAGGCGACACGCTCCGTTTCGGAGGGGCACGGCTACGGGATGCTGGCAGCGGTGCTCATGGCCGGAGCCGACCCCGAGGCGCATCGCGATTTCGATGCCCTTTTTGCCTTTCTGCGAGCCCACCCGGCGAAGGGGTACCCCGCGCTGATGGCCTGGCGGCAATCGGCCCGGGGCGAGGCGCTGGTGGAGCGCCGGAATGACGACCGGGAGACGGCGACGGACGGCGATCTCGACATCGCCCTGTCGCTCCTCATGGCTGACCGCCAGTGGGGGAGCCAGGGGGCGGTCGATTACCGGGCCGAGGCGCTTGCGACGATCCGGGCGATCCGCGCTGCGGAGACGGACGCCACCCATGGCACCTTTGCGCTGGGGAGCTGGGTCGAGCGGGAGAGCAAGCAATGGGGCGCCACGCGGCCCTCGGATTTCATGCCCGCGCATCTGAAGGCGTTCGAGGCCGCCAGCAAAGATCCTCTTTGGGCCCAAGTGACTGGCGCAACCTATCGCCTTTTAGCCGATCTGACACGGCAGTACAGCCCGCAAACGGGGCTATTCCCGGACTTCGTGGCGGGGGAGGGGGCGGCTTACCGGCCTGCGCACGCTGGTTTTCTGGAAGGCGAGACCGACGGCGCTTTTGCCTACAATGCCTGCCGGGTTCCCTGGCGGCTGGGGACGGATTACCTCCTCACCGGCGACGAGCGCGCCCGGGTGCTCCTGGCACCGTTCAATGCCTGGGCTGAGAGGGTTTGCGAGGGCGATCCCGCGCGGTTTAACGCCGGTTATCGCCTGGACGGGACGGCGCTCAAAGAAGATGCCAGCGCTGCCTTTACCGGCCCGCTGGCAGTGGCGGCGATGACCGACCCGGCGCGGCAAAAATGGCTCGATGCCCTCTGGGCGCACCTCGCGGCCCGCCCCCCGGGCGAAGAAGGCTACTACGGCAACACGATCCGGCTGCTCACGATGATTGTGATTTCAGGAAATTGGTGGCAGCCTTAAGCCTCCTTATCCCATGCGCCGCTATCTGGAAATCTACGCGATCATGTTTCGCAACTCGCTCATTCGCGAGATGAACTTCAAGACGAACTTCCTGCTCTGGATCCTCGTCGAGGCGCTCTGGTTTATGGGGCAGATCGTCTTTATCGAGGTGATTTTTCAGTACGTGAACCAGATCGGCGATTGGACGAAATGGGAGGTGATCCTCTTAATCGGCACCCACCAGCTCATCAGCCAGGTGTTCCAGGCGTTTTTTTACCTAAATATCGTAAATATCCCCGAGCTGGTGCGCACGGGTCGGATGGATTTTATGATGCTCCTGCCGATGGACACGCAGTTCGCCATTTCCACGCGGCAATTCGGCCTCGATAGCGTGATCAACGCCGGGGTGAGCGTGGCGATCATCGGCTTGGCGCTGGCCAAGCTCGGCCTGCGGCCCACGGCGGGACAGGTGGCGCTTTACACGGCGGCCGTCGGAGTGGGGATCACCATCCATTACTCCATTATGTTCCTCCTGACCACGTTCTCCTTCTGGATTGTGCGCGCCCAGGGGCTGGTCTACGGCTATTATAATATTTTCAACATCGCCCGCTATCCCGACTCGATTTTCCGCCAGGCCCCCGTCATCAAATTCGTTTTTTCGTGGGTCATCCCGGTAATCCTCGTGGCCAACGTGCCCGCGCGCGTGCTCGTTCATGCCGATTCGGGGTCGATCGGGTGGCGGCTGGCGCAGATGGTTTCTGCGGCGCTGATCATCTTGACCGTCACGCGCTGCGTTTGGAGAGTGGCGCTTTCGCGTTACACCAGCGCCAGCTCGTAAGCGGCGCTTTACTCCCGCTGCGCGTTAACCCGTTCCACAAAGTTACGCAGGATGCGCAAGCCCACCTTTTGGCTTTTTTCCGGGTGGAACTGCGTGCCCGCGACGTTGCCCCGCGTGGCTGCGGCGGCGAACACCTCGCCGTACTCGGACGTGGCGGCCACCTCGGAGTTCTCGGCGGGTGCCGGGAAGTACGAGTGGACAAAGAAAACGTGTGGGTTGGCGGGGAGCCCCTGCCAGAGCCAGTGATCCGGCTGGGGAAACTCCAGGCTGTTCCAGCCGATCTGCGGAACCTTGAGCCCCGGCGTGGTAAAGCGCTTGACCTGGCCCTTGAAAAACCCGAACCCGGCCTCGCCATTGGGCGCTTCCTCGCTGCCTTCGAAGAGCATCTGGTAGCCGACGCAGATCCCCAGGAAGGGACGGCCAGACTGGAGCCATTGCTGGAGCGGTTCCCAGAGGCCGCGCACCTGGATGCCCTTGACGCAGTCGGCGAACGCCCCCACCCCAGGCAGCACCACGGCCTCGGCATGAGCCAGGCCCTCGGGGGTGCCGATAAGCTGCACGTCGGCGCCTTCGTGCTGCAAGGCTTTGTGGACGCTGCGGATATTGCCGCTGCCGTAGTCGATAAGGGCGATCATGGGAGAGCCATTAGAGCATTTCCGGGCTGGAAACGCCAGAAAAACGCCGCTTGGGGGGGCCCTTTAGGGCTTGATGTCGTGCTTGGTCAGGAAGGCTATTAACTCCTCCGTGCCGAAATCAGGAAGCACTTTTTCCCCCACGACCAGGGTGGGCGTGAGGCGCTGCCCGGAGAGGCGAATCATTTCGTCGTAGTCCTTGGAATCGGCTTCCACGTCGATTTCATCGTACTTGTACCCGTGTTCGTCGAGCCATGCCTTGGCGCGCACGCACCACGGGCACCACGTTTTGACATAGAGTTTTAGCGAAGTGGCCACGGGATCCAATCTACCCAAAGTTTCGCGGGTGGCAAGCCGCCGGGTTGTGCCTCCGAAGGCTTACAGAGGCCATTCGCCGGTCCAGACGCGCGGAATGAGCGAGTGTCCGGCGTAGACCAAGCGCCAGTCCCACGGCTTCCAGCTCTGGCGGCGCCAGGTGAATTCGAACGGGTCCCGGGAATGGTTGAGCGCCTCCTGCACCGCTTCGGCAAAGGGCATCCCGTTGCCGGAGATGCGCAGCCGGGTGGAGAGCTTCGCCTCCGGGCCCTCCAGGGTGAGCTTGGTTTCGCTGGCGGTGATCTCCAGGGTAAAAAACTGGCGAAGCACCTCGGCGGTCATGCGCACGGTCGCCGCTTTGTCGTCGTTGCCCGAGGTGCGGAAGTCCTCTGCCAGGAGGGGCTTGAATTTCCCCCAATTCCGCGTTTGCGCCGCTTCGAGCAGGTGGCGCTGGTGCAGCTGCACCTGGCGCTCTGGTTGCCATAGCCAGGCGCACCACCCCAAGGCGATCAGTACGAGAAGCGCTGCGAGCGGTTTCCATCGGGTGATGAGGAAAGCCAGGAGCATGGGAAAAAAGGGGTTAGCCTTCCTCCGTCGCGCCTTCGTCCTTGGCCCGGCTCTCGAACCGGGTGAATTCCTTCAGGAACGTCAGCGGAACGTCGCCTACGGGGCCGTTACGTTGCTTGGCGATAATGAGCGTTGCCTTGCCGCTCTTTTCCTCCCGCTCCTCGTCGTTTTCGGCGTAGTACTCCTCGCGAACGAGTAGGCCCACCAAGTCGGCGTCCTGTTCGATGGAGCCGGATTCACGCAAGTCAGAGAGGCGGGGGCGGCCCTTGCTGTCGCCCGTGCGCTGTTCCGGATTTCGGTTCAACTGGGCGAGAACGATGATCGGCAGCTCCAGTTCCTTGGCCAGCGCCTTCACGCCGGAGGAGATTTCCGCGATTTCCAACTGGCGGTTGTCCTGGGCGCGCTTGCTGGTTGATTTCAGCAGCTGAAGGTAGTCGATGACGATGAGCTGGATGTTGTCCTGCGCCTTCATGCGGCGGGCCTTGGCGCGCAGCTCCAGGATGCTTAAGCCAGCGGTGTCGTCGATGAGGATTTTGCTCTCGGAAATTTTGGCCGCTGCGTGGGTCAGGTTCTGGAAGTCGCGCTCGGCCATGAAGCCGTCGCGCACTTTGCCCAGGTTCACCTTGGCCCGCGAGCAGAGGAGACGTTGGACGAGCTGGTCGCTGCTCATTTCCAGAGAGAAGATGCCCACGGCGTGGCCTCCGTTGAGCGCCACGTTTTCGGCGATGTTCATGGCCAGGGCCGTTTTGCCCATGGAGGGACGGGCGGCGATGACGATCATTTCCGAGGAGTGGAGGCCGTCGGTCATCCGGTCGAAGTCCTCGAAGCCGGTGTGCAGGCCGGAGATTTCCCCCTTGCGGTCGTAGAGCTTCTCGATCGAATTCAGGGCGGAGACGACGGCGTCCTTGATCTGGAAGTTCTTGTCGTTGAGGCGGCTTTGGCTGATTTCAAAGACCTTTTTCTCCACGTCGTCGAGGAACGTGTCGACGTTTTCCTGCTCCTCGTAGGAGCGGGCGGCCAGGTCGGTGCAGGTGACGATGATCTGCCGCAGCGTGTGCTTTTCCTTGAGGATCTCAAGGTAGTAGCTGGCGTTGGCGGCAGTGGGGACGAATGTGAAGAGGCTCGTTACGAAGGCCGGGCCGCCGACTTTGTCCAATAATCCCCGGTCGCGCAGGAGCTGCGTGAGGAGAATGAAGTCGATCGGCTTGTTGGCGTCGTAAAGCTCGCGAAGAACGGTGAAGATGGTCGAGTGCGCCGGAACGTGAAAGTGTTCCGGCGAGATCTTTTTCTCCACGCATTCCCCCATGACTTCACGGGGTGCGAGCAGGATGGAGCCCAGGAGGCCGAGTTCGGCGTCCTGGCTCTGTGGTAACATCCGGTGGACATCCGGTGAATAAGTCCCCTTATCCCGAAGGTCCGACCGGTCGCTTTGTGCCTTTTTCGGCTTCGCCTTTTTTTCGATGGCGGCCGTTTCGGGCATGCGTTACTTCGTGTGCTTGGCCTTCGGCTTCGCTTTGAAGCCACCGGCTGCTTCTTCACCTTCGACGGCGGCTTCCTCGGAGGCTTTCTCCTGGGCGGCGGCGGATTCGATGGTGACGGTCAGCTTGGAGGCGACGTCGTGGTGCAGCTTGATGGCGACTTCGTGGGCTCCGCTTTCTTTGAGCGGGCGCTCCAGTTCGACGCTGTGGCGGTCGATCTCGATGCTCAGCTCGCTCTTGATGCGGTCCACGATGTCCTTGGCGGTCACGGAACCAAACGCCTTGCCGGTTTCGCCGGTTTCGAGCGTGAAGGTGAGCTTGAGTTTGTTGATCTTGCGCGAGATCTCCTCCGCTTCGTTGAGCTCGGCGGCTTCGCGCTCGGCGCGCTTGGCTTTAAGCTGGTTGATGCGGCGCAGCGTCACGGGCGTCACTTCCAGGGCTTTGCCGGAAGGAACGAGAAAATTGCGAGCATAGCCGCGTTTGACTTTAACAACGTCGGCTTCGGCGCCCAAGGACGCGATCTTTTCAGTGAGAATAACTTCAGTGGTTGGCATATGTCGTCTCCCGGCCTGGAATTTGCGGGACGTTCTTAGTAGCCGCTCCGGGTGCTTCTGTCAACGCGCTGTTTGAAGAAACTTTCACCGAGGCGGTCGCGGAGGAGGCGGCGGGCGTGGGGGCGGGGAGGCCGTTTCCGTCGTCGATGATGACGGTCATGCCCTCGGTGATCATGTTGGCGAGGCGGATGGCGTCCCAGTTGGCCAGGCGGATGCAGCCGTGGCTGCCCGCGCGGCCGATGGTCCAGGGCGAGTTGGTGCCGTGGACGCCGATGCCGGGTTTGTTAAGCCCGCACCAGAGGACGCCGACGGGGTTGGAGGGCCCGGAGGGGATGTTAAAGAAGTGGTCGGTGCGCACGCCGTGCATGAGGACGCCTTCGTCGTGCCGGAACCAGGGGAGCGTGGCGATGCCGAGGATGCGCCACTTGCCGACGGGGGCGGGTAGGGAGGCGGAGCCGGGGGTGATGGGGAAGGAGGCCAGCAGTTTCTCGCTGCCGCCCTTCGCGTCTATCAGGTCGAGCATCTTTTCCTTGGTGTTGATGCGGAGTTCGCGGGTCTTGAATTCCGGAACGGGGGGCAGTTTGCCGACTTCCCGCACGGTCTCGATTTTAAAGGGGGGGACGTTTGGGACGAAGATCGTGTCCCCCACGGCGAGAGTTTCGAGGTTCTTGCCGGGGTTGATGCGGGCGAGGAAATCCGGATCGGCGTGGTAGCGCTCGGCCACGAATTTGAGGAGCGAGGGGTAGGGGAGCTTTTTCAGCTTCGACTGGGCCTCGGGGCCGCTCGGGACGTCGCCCACGCGGTTCTGGTCCTCGGGGGTGATGGTGTACTGGGTGTAGATCGGGTCGATGGAATCGAGCGGGAGGGCGAGGCCTTCCTCCAGGACGCCGGTGCCGGGGAGGTTGTTGGCCTTTTCGTAGCGGGCCAGGGCTTTTAGGGTGAATTCCTTCGGGCGGCCGTCGATTTTCCCGGGGCCGAAGCCTTTGTTATCGAGGAAGATCTGGAGGCGCGTGGCCAGTTCGCGTTCGCCCACGGGGACGGCTTTGACCACGCGGACTTCGGGTTCGATCGCGGCCGCGGGGCTCGGTGATCCAAGGGGGGCCGGGGCGGGGGTTTGCGCGCCGACGGGCGGCGGCGGAACGACCTGCGCCAGGACGGTTGAGGTGGCGAAAACGAGGGCGATACAGGCTGACTTCATGGGAAACGAGGGGCGGAAAAGTTTGCCGGATAGTCTTGGCGCGTTTTTGCTCGGAGTCAATATGCGGATGTTAAAAACGGGGCCTTGGGATGGGAAAATAAAGGGAAACTAATCTTTGGACAACCGGGCCGGAATTTGTCATTACCCAGAGAGGAACTTGCATTATGACCGAAGAAGAAATCAAAGAGCTGGACAGCGCCGTGAAGAAGGCGCGTTACGTTTTATCGCAAAAGGCCGGGGAGCTGCATGATCTCATCGAAGATCGGCTGCCCGCAGACTACAAAGAAATCCCGGCTTATGCGGAAGCAGCCTTCAAAGCCTGCCAGGTCTGGGACGAGCTGAACCAGAAGCTGATCGCCGCTAGGAAATAGATAAGCACAGTCGCGAACGGGGGACGTTATTTATATACTCACGCAAAGGCGCAAAGCCGCAAAAAAGACAAAGGCAGACCATATCCTTCTTTGCGCCTTTGCGCCTTTGCGTGAGACTACTGCCTTTTTCCGGCTTAGGTAGTCTTGGCCCCGCCGGAGTTCTAAAACTCGTAGAGCCGCAGCCCGGGATGGATGTAGGCGAGAGGCTCCCGGGGACGTTCCCACAGGAGGCGGCCGGTGGAAAATAGCTCTTGGTAGAAGCGCTCCCGCTTTTGCCGGACCGGATCGGCTTTCCTGTTTTTCCCGGGGTTGAGGAAATAGCGGTAGTTTTGGTCGGAAACGGCGGCGTAGTGGATGCCCCAGGAGCGCAATTCCTCCAGGCTGCCGAGGTCGGCGGCGCATTTGTCGGAGACCCAGGCGGTTTGCGGAAACCAGTAAGCCGCTTGGCCGGATTGCAGGGCTTTTCCGAGGCAGGTACGGGCGTCGGCGGCCACGGTGGCGTCGGCGGGCAGGTTTCCGCGCATCCAGGTGATCAGCTCCCGGCGGTCGTCGGAACCGAATCCGGCGTAGCGCAGCCATAGGTCGGGCAGCGGCCAGAGGACGGCCCCCACGCCGAGGACCCAGGCGGCGAGCGCGGCGTGCCTGAATTTTCTTCGCGCCATTTCCGCGAGCCCTGCGGCTCCGAGGACGCCCAGGATGAGCATGGCGGGCAGGACGTAGCGGTCTTTGACCTTCGGGCAGAAGCTCATGGCCAGGATGAGCACGATGGGGAAGGTGCTCAGGACCCAGATAAAGGCGCTCTGGGCGCGGCGGTTCCTCCAGCGCAGCGCGAACCAGAGGAGGGTTCCCAGGAAAAGCGGCGGGGGGATGTAGCTGATGAGCCCGGTGATGTATTTGCGCTGGAAAAAGGAACCGCTCTCCTCGGCGGCGCTCTGGATCTTGTCGAACTCTGACCCGAGCCCGGCGGCGGCGTCGTTGGGGGTGAGGAAAATGTCGCGGTTGATGAGGGCGAAGACGGCCAGGGCGATGCCGAGGAAAAGCAGGGCCGCCTTCCAGGCTCCCCGGAAGGAGCGGGCCGGGGCCAGGATGGGGATGAGCCCGAGGGCCAGCGCGGAGAAGCCGATGTATTTCCCTGAGGCGGCGAGGCCCGCGGCGAGCCCGGCCACTGCGGCGGCGGCGAGCGAGGGGCAGCGGGCATACCAGCTGAGGGCGGCGAAGCACGTCATGAAGCCCCCGAGGAGTACGCAATCCTCCTTCATATAGTGGGCCAGCTCGAACAGCAGCGGGTTGAATACGAGGAAGCCCCCGGCGAGAACTCCGGCGATGGGGCCTCCCAGTTGCCAGGCCAGTAGCACCAGCGCCCCGACGGCGAGGGCGGCTCCGGTGGCGGAGGCCGCGCGGCCCATTTCAACCACGGCCTGGCCGGTGAGCGGGGCCCCGGTGACCCAGAGGGCGGCCCGAGCTGATTTTAGAAGCAGCAGCGGGTGGTGGAAATTGCGCTGGCCCGAGAGGACCTGCGCCACCTTGGTCGGCTCGTCGATGTGGTAAAAGTAGGGAAAGGTGGCGCGCCGGGTAAAGAGCCCGAGGGCCGCTGCGGCGAAAAGCAGGGCCGCGATCCAGGCGCGAGGGTCCGGCGCAGGCCAGGAGAAAATACTGGAGGTGGACGGAGCGTGGGATCGGGGGACCTCGACGTTCATGCGTGCGGTTTGGGGCGGGGCTGGTTTTTGCCGGACGCTTAAGCCCCTAGTCCCCTCCTTGGGGCAGGGCGCTGGGCGTGGCGGCTTTGGGCGGGACGTAGACGCCCTTTTTGGGCTTTTTCTGCGCGCTTTGGCCCAGGACGGGGAAGGTCTTGATGAGGAGGATCGCCTCTTCCCGGGTCAGCCCCCGGTTTATGGTAATGATGCCGTCGGAGACCCGTTTATCGACGAGCATGGCCGTGACGGCCCGTGTGTTGACGAAGGCGACGAGCATTGCGCCGCGGGCGTCGTTGGAAAGCGAATCGAGGGCGATGCGTCCGTGGGCGTCGAGCCGGAAGGCGCACCCGAAGGTTTCGTCATTGGCCGGGAAGGGGTAGATGGCCACGATGTCGTCCTCGGAAATCTCTGCGGATTTGGAAAGCGTCACTTTGCGATCCGATCCGGGCACGACCGAGGTCATCATGAAGGGCGCGCCGGAGACTTCGTTGACCTCGATGTGGAACCGGACCGTGACCTTGGGTTTCTTGGCGCCGGCGATCAGGCAAAGGGCCAGCAGGGGGAGGAGGAAACGCATGAAACGCATGGCGGGGAATTTGCGCTGTGCGAAACCGATTTGCAACTCTGTGTTGCAGGGTTTAAAAATGACCGCTGTGTTTAATTTCCGTGCTCGCCGTCTCTCTCGCCTCGCGCTCGCGGCGCTTTGCCTTGCGCTTACCGCGGCCCTGGGAGGGTGTGCTTCTGTTCCCAAATCGCCCAACAAAGTCCGCTATAACGGTCTGGACCTGACGGTTCTCACCGCGCCCTCGCCGCTGAAGCTCGGCGACACCCGCCGCCTGACGGTCGTCATGAAGCTCGCCAACCGCTCCCGCCGCTTTGTGCGCCTGGAGTTCCCCACGACCCAGCGCATGGAGGTCATCGCGCGCGACGCCGCGGGCCGCCAGCTCGTGGTCTGGAGCGAGGATGAGGCGTTTGAAAACGAGCCGTGCTCGGTCGGCATCAACCCGGGCGAACACCTCGAATACCGGGCGGTGATCGGCACGCGCGATTTCGTTGCCGGGCGCAGATACATTCTCGTGGCCTACATTACGGGCTATCCGAAGCTGAGCGTGGAGATCCCCATTACGCCCGAGCCGTAGCCGGGAGGCCGGGAGGCGGCTTGGGATCACGGCAAAAAAAGAAAGCAGGTTGAGATCCCTGCTTTCAAACAAAAAACAAACGCGGTGGGGGAAACCCGCCGGTCCTAGCTTCCGTTGCGCTTCAAGACGGCCGTCATGCGTGCCACTTTCTGGCGCATGATCTTGCCCATCTTAAATTTCACAGCGGCCCGGGCGGGAATTTTGTAGAGGCTGCCCGGTTCGTTCGGATTTCGGCCAACGCGCGGCTTGGTCAGGCGAATCTCGAAAACTCCGAAATTTCGCAGTTCGACGTCGTTGCCGTCGGCGAGAGATTCAGTGATGTAATCCAAGGTTTTTTGGACCACATCAAAGACTTGGGTCTGCACAAGACCCGTTTCGTTACTGATCCGAACGACTAAATCCCTCTTTGTCAAGTTCGCCATACAAAGCGGAAAATACCTCCCTACTACCTGGGCGGCAAGCGGAATATTTTGCCTTTGAAGGAATTGAAATCCCCTTCCCATGCGGGATTTAGGCTTGTTGGGGCTTTTTCTTAGCGCCGGGTGAGCCTTTTGGAGGCCGCTCGCAGCAGCGGGTTGGCCAGCGCGGCCACGGCTCCGGAGAGGAGCAGACGGCGCACTTCGGCGCGGGAAACTTTGACTCTCCGGGCGGTTTCCAGCGGGCGGGATTGCTCCATCAGCCGCAGGGTCCGGACGCCCAGCGCCCAGGGTAAAAAGCAGGCCAGGCGCACTCGCCAGGGCCGGATGGCCTCGATGTAGCGCAGCCCCTCGGCGAGGTGGGCCCGGGCGCGGCCGGTCCAGCGTTCGTAGGCCGCGCGGGCGAGGGCGGGGGCGGCGCGCAGCTCCCCGGGGGCATGGCCTTCAAGGTCGGTAAGCGGTAGGTAGCAGCGCCCGTTGGCGAAATCGGCCGGGGCGTCGCGCAAAATATTCACCAGTTGCAGGCCTTTGCCGAAGGCGATGGCGCGCCGGATGAGCTCCTCTGGCGAGGTGCCCGGGGCGTAACGGGGCAGGTGGCGCAGGCAGATGCGGGTCCAGAATTCGCCTACGCACCCGGCCACGCTGTAGGTGTAGTCATCGAGCTCTGCTTCCGTGGCCAGCGCGGTGACGCCGCTTTCCTGGCCGCAGGCTCCGAAGCGCTGCAAATCGAGCCTCTGGCCCCGGAGGATCTCCTCCAGGACGCGCGTGATCTCCTCGCGGTCGCCCGGTTCGGTCTGCTCCCAGAGCCGCCAGATTTCCGCAAAACGGCCGAGGAGTTCCCGCTCCGAGGCGTCGGGCAGGCCGGGGATGAAGCCGGATAAATCGGGCGCGGGGCCGGGGCCGCTACGCAGGGCCGAGGCCATGTGTGCGAGGGCCTCCAAGCGTTGGGCGGCGGCGCTCGCGGCGCTGTCGGCTACGGTATCGCTGGCGCGGGCCAGTAAATACGCGAGCCCCACCGGTTCGCGAAGAACCGGCGGGAGCATTCGAATGGTCAGGTAAAAAGACCGGGAAACCGCCTTCAACACGTGGTCGAGATCTGCTCGCATCCCGTGTGGGATAGGCGCTTCCCCGGTCGTTGGCAAGCTAGATCAAGGCCAGCGAGCGCAGCGTGGGGGTGTCGAGCTGACCCGTGACCGGGAGGCGGCAATCGGCCTGCCAGGCGCGGATCGCGGCCCGGGTGCCGGGGCCAGCGCAGCCGTCGATGGCTCCGCAGTAGTAACCGCGGCGGGCCAGGGCGCGCTGAGCGTCGCCTACGACATCGCCCGCTACCTCGCGGCCGACCACGACGGGACGGTCGTAATAATAGGGTGTATCGTAGTAGGCCGGGCCATAGTAAGGCCCGTAGTAGCCGGGGTAGACCGGGACGCCGACGCCGATTCCGACGCTCCAGCGGGGACCGCCTCCCCAGTGACCGCGGCCATAGCCGTGACCATAACCATGGCCATAGCCGCCATAGCCGTGATGCCAGTCAGCCATGGCGGGCAGGCTTAGGATGCCAAGCGCCGTTACGGCAAGTGCAATCGATTTGAAAATACGCAGCATAATAGGTGGGTGGATTCTGATAACTTAGACGCGGCCTAGGGCGGAATATTCACAAAAAATCGGGAATCTTCTTCCGAGGCCGCATTCTAGTGTTGCACATTGTCAAACAAGTGCAAATCGCGCGTACGCCTTAGGTGCCAGGGGGCGCGAAGGGGAGCCCGATACACGGAACGCCTGGATATCCATGGATCCAGGCGTTCCGTCGGGCATCCGCCCACGTTTTTTTTCTTTCTCCTTACAGGTGGAGAATTTTCAGCAAAAGCAAGAGGACGACGACCACCAGCACTAGCGCGGCGGCGCCGCTGGGGTAGTAGCCCCATCCCGAGCTATACGGCCACCGGGGCAGCGCCCCGATGAGCAGGAGCACGATGAGGACGAGAAGTAGAATTGCAGCCATATACCTTTGGGATTCGCGGGCGGCGGCGGGGGCGCGTGCGCGGGCTTACGCCGGGTTCAGCCGGGCGTTGAGCGTGATCTCCGCGTTGAGCAGCCGGGAGACCGGGCAGGTCGCCTTGGCTCGCTCTGCCGCCAGCTCGAAGGCCGCTTCGTCCGGTTCGGCGATCGTCACCGCAGCGTCCAGGTGGACGGCCGGAATGACAAACCCCTCCGGGCCCTTTTCAAGCGCAACGGCCGCCGTGGTTTGGATGCGTTCCGGCTTCATGCCAGCCTTCTCCAACTGCGCCGCAAGCGCCATGGAAAAGCAGGCTGCGTGGGCCGCCGCGATCAACTCCTCCGGGTTGGTCCCCGCGTCGTTTTCGAAGCGCTTGCCGAAGGAATAGGCCGCGCCGGGCAGGGCTCCGCTTTCCGTGGAAATCGTTCCGGAGCCGTCGCGGAGACCACCGTTCCAGACGGCGGAGGCTTTGCGGTAAATCATATTTAATAATGTAAAATAATACCTGGTTTGCGGCTACGCCCTGGGGGTGCGCCCCGTGATCAGGGAGACGATGAAGAGGATCAGGAAAATGATGAACAGGACCTTGGCCGCCCAAGCCGCCGTTCCCGCGACCGCTCCGAACCCGAGGACCGCGGCGACAATGGCGATAACGAGGAAAACAATGGAATAGCGTAACATAGAGCTGACTCCCGGTTTGGTGTACCCCTGAACTTCGCGCTTCCTGCGGTCCGTGGACGCTGGTGCGCGGCATGATGGATTCCATGAACGGCCGGGGTCCGGCGTCCGGCCTCCGCGCGCCATGCGTTTTTTTTCACGTCGTATGAAATCCACCTTTTGCACGCTGCTCCTGGCGCTTATGGCCGCGGGCGGCGTTTTTGCCCAGACCCCGGCCCCCTCGGCGTCGGCCACGGGGAGCCCCGCTCCGAAGCCCGATGATTCCGCCATGCGCCCGCCGGAAGAGCTCACCATTGAGCAGCAGGGCAACTCCCCCGTTGACCTTGAGCTGACCCGGATCATTCGCCGCGCGGTGCTTAAAGAGGCCGCCCTCTCGGGCCCGGCGAAGAACGTCAAAATCATCTCCGTTGAAGGCAAGGTGACGCTGCGCGGGCCGGTCCACTCCGAGCAGGAGAAAGCCATGGTGGGCGCCATCGCGGAGAAGGCCGCCGGACGAGGCAAAGTCACCAACCAGCTGGAAATCAGAAAGTAGCCTTTTTTTATTTGGCAAATCGTTAGCGGCCAAAGTGGTTGGGGGAAAGCCCGTGCCAAAGCATGACTGGCACGGGCTTTTTTTCCGAGAATTGCCATGGCGTCCCGGGCTGTTTTTGCCCTATGCTCGCAGGACCGATGAACTCGTTTGACCAAGCTGTTTCCGTGGTATACGACGCCCTGAGCGCGATTCGCACGAACGCCTCCGGCCCGCTGCCGAGGGCCGATCGCGCCGCGCTGGAACGGCTGGCGTCGGCTCCCGAGGCCGCCGGAGCGCCCGCGCCCGCGCCTGAGGCCAAACTCCCCTCCAGATCGCAGCCCGAACCCCAGCCCGCGCCCATCCCGGTCCGCGCCGACGCTTCGGCGAAACCGGCCGCGCCCGAGCCCGCGGCCGAGCCTTCCCAGAGCCAGGCCGAGCGGCTGGAGGCATTGCGCCAGCGGTTTGCCGAGTGTGGCAAGTGCCCCAATTTGGCGGGCACCCGTACCCACGTCGTTTTCGGCGTCGGCAACCCCGAGGCCCGGCTGATGTTTGTCGGCGAAGCTCCCGGGGCTGACGAAGACCGGGAAGGGGAACCGTTTGTGGGGCGCGCGGGCCAGCTGCTGACGAAGATCATCCAGGCCATGGGCTACGAACGCAGCGACGTTTACATCGCCAACGTCCTCAAATGCCGCCCCGACATGCCTCCGGGCGAAACCGGCAACCGCAAGCCGCGTCCGGATGAAATGGCCACCTGTTTGCCGTATTTGATTGAGCAGATCGAGATCATCCGCCCCCGGTGCCTCGTGGCCCTGGGCGCGACGGCCATGGAGGGGCTCTTGGGCGAACCGGCGGTCATGCGGCAGGTCCGGGGCCGCTGGCACAAGTTCCGCGACATCCCGCTCATGGCCACCTACCACCCCGCCTACCTCCTGCGCAACCAGTCGATGGCCGAAAAGCGGAAAGTCTGGGAGGATATGCTGCTCGTCCTGGAGAAGCTCGGCGATCCGATCTCCGCCAAACAGCGCGGTTACTTTCTGCCGAAAAGCCAGTAATCCCAAAAACGCTCCCTTGTTTTCATCGGCAGGCCGCAGATTACCAGGTAACCCCGAGTGCAGGCATAATACTGCCTTGTAACCTGTTGCCCCCGTAGGGACTTGTGGAGGCCTGCTTGTGCAGGGGAGGGGATAAAACCTTGGCCATGCGTCCGAAGGAATTTGTTGGTGTGTAATTTCTGTATCAATGATTGCGCCGGGCTGGCGCGTTGACTTTCCCCTCTTGCCTGCTAGGTTGCGCCGCGATGAAATTTGCTCTCTACACCCTAGCGGCGCTGTGTCTTTGCCTGCCGATGGCGCAAGCGGCTGATTCCAAAGCGACTCCTAAACCGACGCCCAAACACGTCACCATTAAGGCGATTTCGAGCTCCGAGATCACTATCGACACCGGCGTCGTGGCCAAGACGTACAAGCTCGACGACCACACGGTCTACGTATTCCAAGGGCAGCGGGTGCCCCAGAGCGACGTCAAGGCGGGGATGCGCGTTAACGTGACCCCTTCCTTTGACGGCAAGAACGCCACGATGGTCACCGCCACCGAAGCCCCCAAGGCGACTCCCGCGCCAGCCGCCGCGCCCTCAGCGGCTGCCCCGAAGGCGACTCCCAAGAAATAACCGGCGGTTTCCTACCGGGCCGTCACGCTGACGGTCTGAATCTCCCGGACCGTTTCGCCGCCGATCTGTTGCAGCACGCCCACCGAAAGGTCCACGGGCGCGCCTTTACCCGCCCGGGATAGGAGGTTCTGCACCTCATCCGGGCTGTTGACCTGGAAGCGCCCCACCTTGTAAAGCACCAACCCCCGGCGCAGCCCTACGCGGGCCGCCGGGCTCTGGGCCTCCACGTCGGAAATCAGCACCCCGGCTTGGTCGGGCAGTCCGAGGGCATCGCTCAAATCAGCCGTCATGGCCTGGACCGAGATGCCGAGCCTGCGCCGGGAAACATCGGCGAGCTGATTCTTTTTCGCCTGGGCCGGGTTCTGCGCATCGCGTTTAAACTCCTCCACCTTTTCCGCCACCTTCTTGGCCGGAATGGCAAAGCCGATCCCTTGGGCCGGGACGCCCTGAGGCGTGTAAGCCAGCTTGGCCGAGGCCACGCCGACGAGCTTGCCAGAAAGATCCACCAGCGGGCCGCCGCTGTTGCCGGGGTTAATCGCCGCGTCCGTCTGGAGCAGCCCCTCATACTGGACCTGATCCACGCTCAGATTGCGGTTCGTGGCGCTCAGGATGCCCCGGGCCACCGAATGCCCGTAGCCGAGCGGGTTGCCGACAACGAGCACCGTTTCGCCCAGCAGATTCGGCGAGACATCCCCGAGCGAGATGTAGGGCAGGGGCGTCTGGCTCTCGATCTTGAGGAGCGCCAAGTCCACCGAAGGGTCGCCCGTCACATAACGGGCACTGTACGTCTTGCCGTCGGGCGTCGTGACCTGGATCTTCAGATCCTCGGCCCGCTCCACCACGTGCTCATTGGTAATAATGTAGCCCGAGGGGTCCACGATGAACCCCGAGCCGAGGCTCTTGACCTTTTGCTGGATTTCGCGCCGGGGGGCCGCCTGGCCGCCGAAGTACTGGTTAAAGAAATCCTCGTACGGATCGCGCACGGCGCGCCGGATGATCCGCTCCGTGTTGATATTGACCACGGCGGGAAGCGATTTGGCGACCGCCGCGACGGCCGGTTCGGCAGCCGGATTGGCGGCGTTGGGTTCGGGTTCGGCCTGCCCCGGGACCAGGGAAGCGCCCAGCAAGGCGAGGACCGTCAGAAAGTGCTTTCGGTTCATGGTTGTTACGGGATTTATGACACCAAACCGGGCGGTTTGCTCAAAAATCGCGGGAAGCAGCGAAATTCAGGACGGCGGTTACTGCCCGCTCAATGCCGTGTAGATGGCCTGGCGCAGGCGAATCTGCTCGTCGAGCTTGCGCCGGAAATAGTCGTAGGTGTCGGGAAAGTTATACGCGTTGATGTCCGAACGGCTCAAGTAGGTAAGCTCCCCCAGAATACGGTTTGCCGCGGCCTTGCGGCTTTGCCCATCGAGGGTGGTGCCGAAGGCGGGGCCGCGGGGCGAGGTCTGGACCGCGTGCCGCATGGCGGCGGTTTGGAAATAGCCTTGGTAAATGCGGTTACCGTGGCTGTATCTAAAGAGGGTAACGAAGTCCTCGCTGAGCTTTTCGATTTGCTCCAGCGCCACCGCCTGGGCGTGGAAACGTGGCCAATTCAGCGGTTCCCAAGCCCTCACAGAATCGAGCCGGTAGCCGAACCGCCGGGCTTTCTCCGATATGCCCTCCTTGGCGTTGCGATCGACATCGTGAACGAGGAGATACGTGGCAACGCCAATGACCTGGCCCGTTTTCTCATGCACAATGGGGCTGCCGCTGTTGCCCGGGACAAACGGAGCATCCACTTCGACCAGGTTGGGGCCGATCCCCACGACTTTTCCCTTGATGGAGGTGACGACC
Source organism: Spartobacteria bacterium UBA695 (assembly GCA_002298145.1). GTDB lineage: Bacteria > Verrucomicrobiota > Verrucomicrobiia > Chthoniobacterales > Chthoniobacteraceae > UBA695. Next base: position 46,024 of record DBMP01000013.1, read on the forward strand.
CGGGCACCCTCGGCATTCCCGAACACGACGACGGAATCGCCGATGTGGGCATTTTGTTCCACGTTTTCCATCAAGCGAAACCCCTGTCCGGCGAATTTAAGGTCCGTGGTTTCAAATTTAACGATATCGTGTCCCACGGCCACGGCGCTGGATCTCACCGGGAACGTTTCTCCGCCCAGGGTGAGCAGTTGAAAGGAATCGTTGGCGGCGGCTACATGAGCATTGGTTATGGCCACGGTGGTGCCATGCATCTCACAGAGGAAGCAGCTTCCGCGCCCCTTGCTGCCATCGACAATGAGGAGCGCCCGGCTGTGCGCCGCCAGGTAGCTTGCCGTGGAAAAACGGTTGATCACGGGGAGGTATTTCCCAACGGGAACAAACCAGATCAGCAGGATCAGCGCTGCGGCGCAAAGGGCCAATGTCTTTGCCATGACCTCCGGATTATGCGCGGGGAGAGGAGACAGGGTCAAGATTTACGCCCATTAGGTGATATTTCGCTTCGCATCCATGCGTAGGTGCGCTTATATTCAGCCCGGAGTCGCCCAAGCCACCATGAGGACCTCGCTCGTAAACGCCTTTAACGCAGCACTTTTGGATGGAACGTATGAACGCTGGAAGCACGATCCAGCTTCCGTCGATCCCAGTTGGTCAGCCTTCTTCGAGGGCTTCGAACTCGGGGCCTCGCCTCAATTCCAGGGCGCACAGGCTGCACCAACCGCCGCTCCCTCTGAAGATTTGCAAGCCGCGCCGTCCGAGGTCGCCGAGGGAGGGCATATCCCCGCCATTCCCGCCGGAATGCGGCCCGAGTTGCCGCTCCAGACCCGCGTGGACGGCCTCGTTTACGCCTACCGGACCCTGGGCCACTCCATCGCACATCTCGACCCCATCCACGGCTCCCGGCCCGAACAGCCGCTCTTGAAGCTGCGGGAGCTTGGGTTTAGCGAAAAGGACCTCGATCTAACCGTGGCCTCCAAGTTTTTCCGGGGTGGCGAGCAGATGCGCTTGCGCGATTTGATCGGCACCCTGGAGGCGATCTATTGTAGCACTCTGGGGGCGGAGTTCATGCACATCCAGAACCCGCGCGTGCGCAACTGGATCCGCGACCGCCTGGAGAGCCGCCAGCCGGAGACGGCCTACCCCGCCGAGATCCAGAAGGCCGTCCTGCGCGAACTTTGCGAGGCCGAGAGCTTCGAGCACTTCCTGCACACCCGCTACGTGGGCCAGAAACGCTTCTCGCTCCAGGGCGGGGAGTCCCTCATGGTCATTTTGCAGACCCTCTTTGAGACCTCCCCCGCCAACGGCGTCGAGGAGATCGTCATGGGCATGGCCCACCGGGGCCGCCTGACCGTGTTGGCCAACTTCGTGCGGAAGTCCCTCCGCGTCATCTTCAGCGAATTCAGCGAAAACTACGTACCCGACACCGTCGCGGGCGATGGCGACGTCAAGTACCACCTCGGCTACCAGTCCGTGCGCACCACGCGCGACGGCCACGAAGTGGAGATCCGCCTCGCCTCCAACCCGAGCCACCTTGAAGCGGGCGACCCCGTCGTCATCGGCATGACCCGCGCCCGCCAGCGCGTCCGGGGCGATACCGAGCACCGCACCAAAGTCCTCCCCGTCCTTGTCCACGGCGACGCCGCCTTCGCGGGGCAGGGGATCGTGGCCGAGGTCTTTAACTTCTCGCAGCTGCCCGGCTACAAAGTCGGCGGCACCGTGCACGTCATCGTTAATAACCAGATCGGCTTCACCACGCTGCCCGCCGACGCCCGTTCCTCCGTCTACGCCTCCGACGTGGCGAAGATGATCGAAGCGCCCGTCTTCCACGTCAACGGTGACGATCCCCTGGCCGTGCTCTACGTCACCGAGCTGGCCTTTGCCTTCCGACAGCAGTTCCACCGCGATGTCGTTATCGACATGCTTTGCTATCGCCGTTATGGCCACAACGAAGGCGACGAGCCCACCTTTACCCAGCCCGATCTCTACGCGCTCATTGAGAAACACCCCCCGGTTACCAAACTTTTTTCCCAGCGCCTCATCGAGAACGGCATCCTGACCGCCGAGGAATCCGAGGCCCTCGACGACGAGTACAAGAAGAAGCTCGAAACCACCCTGGAGGAAGTTCGCAAAGCCGCTGCCGAGCCCGTCAACCCCCTTGCCGAATCGACCGCCGTCTTCCAGCCGCCCTACTCGCACGACCGGGTCGATACCGCCGTCCCCAAGCGCCAGCTCGACCAGATCGTCGGGGCCCTCACGCGCATTCCCGACACCTTCCACGTCATCCCGAAGCTCCAGCGCCTCGTCCTCGACCGCCGTGCCAAAGCCCACGCCGCGGGTGGCCCCTACGACTGGGCCTTCGCCGAGCAGCTCGCCTTTGGGTCCCTGCTTCTGGAGGGCGTCCCCGTGCGTCTCTCCGGCCAGGACAGCCAGCGCGGCACTTTCAGCCAGCGCCACGCCGTCCTCTTTGACGCCGAGACCAACGAGCCCTACATCCCGCTCCAGCACATCGGCGAAGGCCAGGCGCGGCTCTGCATCTATAACTCGCTGCTGTCCGAGGCCGCCGTGCTCGGCTTCGACTACGGCTACTCGCTCAACTACCCCACCATGCTCTGCATCTGGGAGGCGCAATTCGGCGACTTCGCCAACGGTGCGCAGGTCATCATCGACCAGTTCATCGCCCCGGCGGAATCCAAGTGGCAGCGGCCCAGTGGCATCACGCTCTTGCTCCCGCACGGCTACGAAGGCCAGGGCCCGGAGCACTCCAGCGCCCGCATGGAGCGCTTCCTCCAGCTCTGCGCCGAGGATAACCTGCAAGTCGTCGACCCGACCACCCCCGCGCAGTACTTCCACCTCCTGCGCCGCCAGATGAAGCGCCCCTTCCGCAAGCCGCTCATCGTCTTTACGCCCAAGAGCCTGCTGCGTGCCGAAGCGTGTGTCTCGGCCATTGGCGACTTCACCAAAGACCGCTTCCACGAAGTCCTCCCCGGCCCCCTCCTGGGCAGCCCCGAGGAAGTACGCCGCCTCGTTTTCTGCACCGGCAAAGTCTACTACGACCTCATTGCCGAGCGCCAAAAAGCCGGGCATACCGATACCGCCATCATCCGCATTGAGCAGCTCTACCCGTTCAACGAAGCCGCCGTGAAAGAGGCCATCGCCCCCTTCGCCAACGTGGACGACCTCGTCTGGTGCCAGGAAGAGCCGCAGAACATGGGCGCCTGGCGCTTCATCTACCCGCGTCTTGGCACCGTGCTCCACGCCCACCTGCGCTACGCGGGCCGGGCCGAGGCCGCCAGCCCCGCAGTCGGCGCACTGGCCCTCCACCGGATGGAACAACGGCAACTCGTCGAGGAGGCGTTTAAAGGAAAATGAAATCCCTTTTGCGTTTTTTGCGCCTTTTTGCGGTTAAAAATTCATTCCCCATATGAGTCTCGAAATCAAGATCCCCTCGGTCGGCGAATCCATCGTCAGCGGCGTGCTCTCTGTTTGGCACAAAAACGAAGGCGAGACCGTCGCGGCGGGCGACATCCTTTTCACGCTAGAGACCGATAAAGTCTCCACCGAAATCACCGCCGAGAAGTCGGGCGTGCTCCATCAACTTGTGCCCCAGGGCGAGGAAGTGAAAATCGGCCAAGTCGTCGCCACCCTCGAAGAACCCGGCACCGGCGCGCCCGCTCCCGAGCCGAAAGCCGAGGCCCCGGCCCCCGCGCCCGCCCCGGTCGTCGTCGCGCCCAAAGAAGAGCGCTTCACCCGCAAGAAAATGTCCCCGCTGCGGCGCAAAATCGCCGCCCAGCTCGTCATGGCGCAGCAGACCGCCGCCATCCTGACCACCTTCAATGAGTGCGACATGAGCGCCGTCATGGAGCTGCGCAAGAAGCACCAGGAGGCGTTCGTCAAAGAACACGGCGTCAAGCTCGGCTTCATGTCCTTCTTCTTGAAAGCGGCCGTCGTCGCGCTGCAATCCGTGCCCGCCATCAACAGCCGCATCGACGGCGAGGACCAGATTCTCAACCACTACTACGACATCGGCGTCGCCGTCGGCACCGAGCGCGGCCTGGTCGTCCCGGTCATCCGCGACGCCGATAAAAAGAGCTTCGCGCAGCTGGAGCGCGACATCATCGCCTATGCCCAGAGCGCCCGCGAGGGCAAACTGCGCGTCGAGGACCTGCAAGGCGGCGTCTTCACCATTTCCAACGGCGGCGTCTACGGCTCGATGATGAGCACGCCGATCCTGAACCCGCCCCAGAGCGGCATCCTCGGCCTCCACAAAGTGATGGAGCGCCCGGTGGGCGTCAATGGACAGGTCGCCATCCGCCCGATGATGTACCTGGCCCTGAGCTACGACCACCGCGTCGTCGACGGCAAAGAAGCCGTCACCTTCCTCATCAAAGTCAAGGAGGCCATCGAGGACCCGGCTCGGCTGCTATTGGGTATGTAAAAAGAGGCAAAATTTCACGGACCCAGGGCTCGTGTGATCCCAGGACACAAATAGGGGCGGCGTTCATTCGCCGTCCCTATTTGTTATGATACGATTTACACGGATAAAAGGCATTAAGTCTCACGCAAAGGCGCAAAGAAGAAACGCACCTGCCTTCTTTGCGCCTTTGCGCCTTTGCGTGAGATATTTTTTATAGAGAGGCCGTTTAGTGGCGTTTGACTATGAAAGTCGTATTGCAAGATACGCCTCGATTGCTCTTGGAATTCAGAGCGCGGAGCGCAATACTCCGGCGCAGGATGAAGCCCTTCCCCCCACTCCGTCTCCTCGCCGCCGCCTGCCTTGCCGCCTCGCTTACTGGATGCGAGAAAAAGCCTGCTCCCGCCCCCGTCGCACCGCCTCCGCCTACTCTGGCTCCCGCGTCCCGGGTCACCTCGGCGGTCCCGACCGCCTTCGAAGCCGTCACCAAGCACCTCGACCCCGGCGGCTCGGCCTATTGTTATTTCAACACCGATCAGGTGATCGAGTGGCTCGGCGGGTACTTCACAGCCATGGAGCCCGTGGTCATGCAAGCCGCCACGAGCAAAATGGAACCCGAGGGGAAAGCTCGCACGGAGACCGCCTGGCGCTTTGCCACCCAGTTCGTCAGCCAGTGCGGCATCAAAGACCTCTCCGGGTTTGGCTACAGCTGCATTGCGCTGGAGCCGGGCTATTCCCAGGAAAAAGCGGTTTTCTACCACGACCCGGCCAAAAAAGACGGCCTCATCTGGAGAACCCGTAGCGCCGAGCCCAACGCCCTGCCCTTCCTCGCCTACCTTCCGGCCAATTCCGCCCTTGCCACCAGCGGCAACACAAAACTGCTCCCTATCTGGGAGGAGATCAACCGCCAAGCCGCCAACACCCCGGAGATCAAAGAGATCGTCAACGACGCGGCCAGCGGCTTCCTGAAAGCCACGGGGCTGGACCTCGCCGCGCTCTTCGGCTCGCTCGGGCCGAACTATTCCACCCTCCTCACCCTGGACGAAGCGCACCTGGCGATGATCCCGGCGGGCCAGACGCCCATTATCATTCCTGAACCGGCGCTGACCTTCTGGGCCCAGGTGCAGGACGACCTGCTCATCAAAAAGCTGGAGGAAACGCTTTCCAAAAACCCGATGGCGACCAAATCCGACGTGGAGGGCTGGACCCTCTACACCATCAAGCTCCCGCTGCCCTTCCCCTGGCTGCGCCCGGCTGTCGCGTGGAAGCCGGGGACCGTGGCCCTTTTCAGCAACGCCGCATTGCTGAGCGAAATGCTGGAGGTCAAAGCCGGGAAAAAGCCGGGCCTGGCCGCCAGCCCCGAGTTCATCAAACTGCGCAAGGGCATGCCCGAGAGCGGGGAGGGCTTTGGCTACCTGGCCCCCGTTTTCCAGAAAACCGTCCAGGCGATCCAAGTGGCCACCGCCGGAGGCCAGGACCCGGTCTCCAAGCAGCTCATGGACCGAATCTCCGGCATGAACCGCCCCTCCACGGCCTTTTCCGTCCAGACCCTCACCGAGGCCGGTTCCGTGAGCATCATTCACGAGAAGGACGAGACGAAATAGGTTCAGCAGGCGCGGGGCTTCTTGAAAAAGAGAAGTTCTCCCCGGGGGCGGCCTCTGCTATGATGGCCGCCCTTTATGATTTTGCTCCCTGCCATTGACCTGATGGGCGGCCAAGTGGTTCGCCTCCGCCAAGGAAAAGCGTCTGACAAGACGGTCTACTCCAACGATCCCGCCGCGTTCGCGCGGAAATGGGCCCAGGAAGGGGGCGACTACCTGCACATCGTCGATCTCGATGCCGCCTTCTCCGGCGTTTCGCAGAACCTCGAATCCGTCCGCGCCATCGCCGCCAATGCCGGGATTCCCTGCGAACTGGGCGGCGGAATGCGCAGCGAGGAAGCCATCGCCCGCGCTTTCGAGGCCGGGGTTTCCCGCGTTGTCATCGGCACCCGCGCGGCGGAGTCGGTTGATTTCGTCGCCGCCATGGCAGCCAAGTTCGGCGGCGAGCGGATCGCCGTCGGCATCGATGCCCGCAACGGCGAAGTCTCCGTAAAGGGCTGGACGGAAGGCTCGGGCGTGCGCGCCGTGGATCTCGCCCTCAAAGTCGAGGCCGCCGGAGCCGGAACGATCATCTACACCGACATCGCCACCGACGGCATGTTGACCGGCCCGAATTTCGCCGAAATGGAGAACCTCCTTTCCCGCCTGAAATGCCAGCTCATTGCGAGCGGCGGCGTTTCGTGCGCCGAAGATGTCCTGCGCTTTTCCCGCATGACGGGCCTCTATGGCGTCATCATGGGCAAGGCGCTCTACGACGAGAAAATCGATCTGCCCGCTTTGGTGAAAGAGCTGCAAGCGGCGGCGTAAGCTTTTTTTTAAAACGTATGCGTATCCTATACTTCGACTGCCTTTCGGGAATCAGCGGCGACATGACCGTCGGGGCCCTCTGCGACCTCGGGGTGAAGCCTTCCGCGCTGGAGTGGGAATTGTCCAAGATCGAATTGGGCGACTACCACATGCACTTCGAGCGCCAGGCCCGCCACGCGATTGAAGGCGTCAAGTTCGGCATTCACGAAGGCGCGACGCATACGCCCGACCAGGACGAGGACCACGGCCATCATCATCATCACGAGCACGAGCATGGCCATGACCACGATCACAACAAAGCCCATGAGCATGTCCACGAACACGGGCACGAGGGCTGCACCTGCGGCCATGCCCATCATGAGCACGAGCATGAGCACGCTCATGAGGAGCACGGCCACTCGCATGAACACGGTCATGAACACACCCACGAGCATGGGGAACACGAACATGCTCATGGCCGCACGCATGCGGAAATTCGTGCGCTCATCGAGGCGTCGGACCTGAGCGCCTTTGTCAAAGTCCATGCGCTTTCGATCTTCCACCGCATCGCCGTGGCCGAGGGGAAAATCCACGGCAAGACCCCGGAGGAAGTCGCTTTCCACGAAGTCGGCGCGCTCGATTCCATCGCCGATATCATCTGCGCCTGCGTCGGCATCGAACTGCTTGGCGTGGACCAAGTCCGCTTCTCGCCGCTCACCGAGGGGCATGGCTGGGTCGATTGCGCCCACGGGCGTTTTCCCGTGCCCGCCCCGGCTACGCTGGAGATCCTAACCGGCATCCCGCTGGGCCAGGTGGACGAACCTTACGAATTCATCACCCCCACCGGCGCGGCGATCGCAGCGGAGTTCGGTGCGTCTTTTGGTGTCATGCCTTCGATGCGCTTGAGTAAGATTGGATATGGCGTCGGTTCCCGCAAGCTGGAGAGCCGCCCCAACGTCCTGCGGGCCATCCTGGGCGAGACGGACGAACCGGGCCGCGCCCCCTACCTCACGGACACCGTCCTGCGCGTTCAGACCGATCTCGACGACCTTTCGCCGGAAATCGCGGGCAACGTTGTCAATCGCCTCCTGGCCGCCGGAGCGCTCGACGCCTCGTTGCTGCCGCTCCAGATGAAAAAGGGCCGCCCCGGTCTGCAACTCAACGTGCTCTGCGCCGAGGAGACGCTGCCGAAGCTGGCCGACGTGATTTTTTCGGAAACCACCGCCTTCGGCCTCCGCATGGACCGCGTGGATCGATGGAAGCTCGACCGCCGTTTCGAAAAAGTGCAAACGCCCTTTGGTGAGATTACCGTGAAGCTGGGCCTGCGGGGCGGGGAAGTCATCCAGCGCGCGCCGGAATACGAGTCCTGCCGCGAGGCAAGCGAACGCGCGGGCCAGCCGCTGCGGGTCGTCTATGAAGCGGCGATCAAAGCGGCGGAAGGGCTGAAGTAGGCTAGAATTAAAAAAGGAAACGAAGTTTCCAAACGGGATGCAAGGGACAATGTCCCTTGACGGGGGCCGGGGCAGAGCCCCGGAAGCCAAAACTATCGGCAAGGCGGGGGAAAAAAACCGTACTTTTGTGTAGCGGTCTCCATCGCCCCGCCTTGCTCTCGATGGAGAGCGCGAGCGACTCCGCCAAAGCGCCTTGGGCGCTTATCTTTGGGCGTCCCGTCCCCGAAAAATCGCTGCGCTCTTTTCGGGGAGGCAAGGCGGGCACTGGGACAAAGATAACGCGGGGTTAATCAGAGCGCGCCGCTTTGGGAAGGTGGGTTGAGGCCCGCCTTGCTTGAGAAGGGGGAGATGGGAGGCGCTGCCTCCCAAACCCTCCGGCAGGAGGCTTCGCCCCCTGCACCCCGGGGAAACTTCGTTTCCCTTCCCTTACTAGCCTACTCCGGCATATCCACGCTGGCCACGGCGAAGGCGGCGATGCCTTCCTTGCGGCCCAGCGAGCCGAGGCGCTCGTTGGTGGTCGCTTTGATGCCGACGCGGCGGGGCGGGATGCCCAGGGCGGCGGCGACGTTGGCGCGCATGGCCTCCAGGTGGGGGCTGATCTTGGGCGCTTCGGAAATTAAAGAGCTGTCGATATTGACGATGCGCCCGCCCTGCGCCTTCACCAGCTCTGCGCTGCGCCGGACGATCTCCAGGCTCGAAATGCCCCGGATCGATTCGTCGGTGTTCGGGAAATGATGGCCGATATCGGATTCTCCGATCGAGCCCAGCACGGCGTCGGCGATGGCGTGGCAGAGCACGTCGGCGTCTGAATGCCCATCGAGCCCTACCGGATAGTCCATTTCCACACCGCCCAAAACCAGCTTGCGGCCCGCCTCGGGCGAGGCGAACGCGTGAATATCATATCCGATGCCGACAAGGTTCATGGCGTGCTGAGTGAGTGGTGGTTGTGGCGCGCTATTGCGTATTTGCGCGCAAGTTTACGGTTAGTCGATTTCCAGGTTGATCACGCCGTTGTTGGCGTTGATGGAAAGTTTGTCGGGATGGTCGGCATGCGGGGCGGTGGTGCAGATGCCGCCCGCGGCTTCGACGAGCATTTGGCCCGCGGCGATGTCCCAGAGGTTGACGCTCGATTCGATGTAGGCGTCGAGGCGGCCCGAGGCGACGTAGGCCAGATCGAGCGCGGCGCTGCCCATGAGGCGGCATTTGCGGGCCCGAACGACCATTTTTTCGAAAACCGGAAGGCCGGTGTTGATGGAGGCCTTGCTCTTGGCGAATCCGACGGAGAGGACGGCGTCCGAGAGCTGGGCGCGCTTGCTGACTTCGATGGGCTGGCCGTTGAGGAGGGCGGGGCCGCCTTCGGAGACCTGCCAAAGCTCGTTGCGCATCGGGTCCAGAATAACGCCGAGGATCATTTTCCCCTCGTGGCGCAGGGCGATGGAGATGCAAAAATGAGGAATTCCGTAAAAATAGTTCACCGTTCCGTCGATGGGATCGACGATCCACTGGTAGGGGCTCTCCTGGTTGCCCGCGATGCCCTCTTCGCCGTAGATGGCGTGGTCCGGAAAGGCTTCGAGAAGGATGCCGGTGATGAGCTGCTGGGAGCGCACGTCGAGGTCGAGCTTGATGTCGTGCGCGTGAAACTCGTTGACGTCCTTGGCCTTGCCGAAGTTGTCTCTAAGGAGAACGCCGGCGGCCCGGGCTGCTTCGATGGCGATTTTGAGGAAAGAAACCATGGGACTAGCGGGTTGATGTCTGAACGCGGCAAAAAAGGGTCGTTTGCGTTGATGAAGGGTGGAAGAGAATGACATTTTTTACAATCAGATAAATGGCTCTGCTTGTAAGCATGTCTTATACCATCCGCTAAACCATCTGTTCCAGGAACTCCCGGCCGTTAAAGGGTTCCAGGGCTTCGAGCTTCTCGCCGGAGCCGATGAAGCGGGTGGGGAGGCCTAGTTCGTTCTGGATGGCGATGACGGCGCCGCCTTTGCCGCTGCCGTCGAGTTTGGTGACGATGACGCCGGTGAGGCCGATGGATTGATGGAATTCCCGTGCCTGCTGGAGGGCGTTGCTGCCGGTGGTGGCGTCGACGACGATCCAGACTTCGTGCGGGGCCTCGGGGTCGTGCTTGGCGAGGGTCGTCTTGATCTTGGTCAGCTCGGCCATGAGGTTGGACTTGGTGTGGAGGCGGCCCGCGGTGTCGCAGATGAGGAACTCGATCTGCTGGCGGTCGGCGGCGCTGTAGGCGTCGTAACAGAGGGCGGCCGGGTCGGCGTTGTACTGGCCTTTGATCATCCCGACGCCGATGCGCTCGGACCAGACGCCGAGCTGCTCGATGGCGGCGGCGCGGAAGGTGTCGGCGGCGGCCAGGAGCACGCTGTGGCGGCGGCTCTTGAGGAAGTAGGCGAGCTTGGCCGTGGTGGTGGTCTTGCCGGTGCCGTTGACGCCGACCATGAGGATGACCTTCGGCTTGGAGGGGAGGGGGCGCAGCGGCGGGTTATCGAAGGGAAGGACTTTGGCGATCTCTGCCCGGGTGACTTCGACGATGTCGTTGGTTGTGACGTTTTCCCGCAGCTGGAGGGCGGCGAGGATTTTCATGGACATCGGCACGCCCAGGTCGGCCCGGATGAGGGTCTCCTCCAGCTCGTCCCAATCGACGGGTTTGCCGGTGAACTTCTGGACGAGGGTCTTAAAAAATCCGATGGCCATGGTGGAAGGAGTTTTTTTCCTATTCCGGCTTGGCCGCGCGGGCCGGGCGGGGGAGTTCGCCCCGGATGCGGTCCAGCACGCCGTTGACGAAGCGGCCTGATTCGTCGGAGCCGAAGCGTTTGGCGATTTCGATGGCTTCGTTGATGGAAACCACCGGCGGGACGTCTGGACAGTAGAGCATCTCGTAGACGGCGATGCGCAGGATGTTCCGGTCCACGGCGGCGATGCGGTGGAGGTCGTAGTTGGCGGCGGCGGCGCGGATGCGCTCGTCGATTTCCTCCTGGTGCTCCATGACGCCCTGGGCGATGGCCAGGCCGAAGTCGCGCACTTTTTTGACGGCGGGGCGCAGGTCCCAGAATTCCTGGAGCGTTTCGGCGCTGACTCCGGCGTTGAGGTCGCGTTGATACAAAAATTGGACGGCGGTTTCCCGGCCTTCTCGACGCGCTCCCATACTACTTGATCTTGATTTCGTCCATGACGGTGGCCACCTGGAGGGCGGCGCGGGCGGCTTCGACGCCGCGGTTGTGGGATTCGCCCAGGGTGCGGGAGCGGGCTTGGGCCTCGTTGTCGACTAAGAGGACTTCGTGGATTACCGGCACGCGGAAGCGCAGGGCGATGGTTTGTAGGGACTGGGTGATGGCGTTGCCGATGAGGTCGGCGTGGGCTGTCTGGCCGCGAATGATGACGCCGAGGGCGATGATGCCGTCGAGGTCTCCCTTGGCGGCGACTTCCTGGACGACGACGGGGATTTCAAACGCTCCGGGGACTTCGTACTGGGTGATGGTGCATTTCGGCGCGAGTGCCTCGAGCTCTTTGCGGGTGGAATCGACGAGGCCCCGCACGTAATCCGGGTTGTATTGGCTGGCGACGATGGCAAAAGCGCGCCGGGCGGCAAAGGTGTGGCGAGGGCGTTGTGGAGCGAGGTTGGACATAGAAAGGTAGGGGCGACTGTAGGCAATCGCCCGCTAAATAGCAAGGAGGGCTGGAATTAGAGCAGGTGCCCCATGCGGAGGCGCTTGGTTTCCAGGTAGCGGGCGTTGTGCGGGTTGGCCGGGATGCGGATCGGCACGATTTTCACGATTTTCAGGCCGTAGGCTTCCAGGCCGATGACTTTTTTCGGGTTGTTGGTCAGGAGGCGCATCTTGTGTACGCCCAGGTCGGCGAGGATTTGCGCGCCGATGCCGTATTCGCGAAGTTCGCCCGGGAAGCCGAGTTTTTCGTTGGCCTCGACGGTGTCGAAGCCCTGTTCCTGGAGTTTGTAGGCGTGGATTTTGGCGGGCAAGCCGATGCCCCGGCCTTCCTGGCGCATGTAGATGACGACGCCTGCGCCTTCGGCCTCGATCTGCTTCATGGCGGTCTGGAGCTGTGGGCCGCAGTCGCACCGCTTGGAGCCAAAGACATCGCCGGTGAGGCATTCGCTGTGGATGCGCACGAGGGTGTCGGCGGTTGGGTCGATGTCGCCTTTGACGAGTGCGAGGTGGTGGGCGTTGTCGACGAGGGAGCGGTACATGTGGAGCTGAAAGTCGCCGTACTCGGTGGGGAGGTTGATGACTTGCTCTTTTTCGATGAGGCGCTCGTTGCGGCGGCGGTAGGAGATGAGGTCCTCGACGGTGGCGATTTTGAGGCCGTGCTTTTGGGCGAATTTCTGGAGGTCGTCCTGGCGGGCCATGGTGCCGTCGTCGTTGATGATTTCGCAGCAGACTCCGGCGGGCTGGAGCCCGGCGAGGCGGGCGAGGTCGACGGTGGCCTCGGTGTGGCCTGAGCGCTGGAGAACGCCGCCGGGCTTGGCCTGGAGGGGGAAGATGTGGCCGGGCTGGACGAGGTCGTCCGGTGTGGCGTTGGGATCGACCAGGACGTGGACGGTGGCGGCGCGGTCGGCGGCGCTGATGCCGGTGGTGACGCCGTGGGCGGCGTCGACGGAGACGGTGAAGGCGGTTTTCTGGCTTTCGCGGTTTTCCAACACCATGCGCTGGAGGCCGAGCTGCTGGGCGCGTTCGTGGGTGATGGGGGCGCAGACGAGCCCACGGGCGTGGGTGATCATGAAGTTGATGTCGGGGGCGGTCACCTTTTCGGCGGCCATGATGAGGTCTCCCTCGTTTTCACGCCCCGGGTCATCGGTGATGATGACCATTTTGCCAGCGCGTACATCGGCCAGCACTTCTTCAATGGTGTTGAACTGCGTCTTCATCGGAACCCTCATTCATACCCCGGCCTGGGGGAAAATGCGAGAAAAGACCAGAGGATTACCTGGGGAATGCCCCAGAGGCGGCGGGGCGCACAGAGAGTACGGAGGGAAAGGCGGGCGGTTTTTTTGGGGCTTTTTTTGGGCGCGCGCCTGCTCTTGGGGCCCGTTACGAGGGGGTTAGCTGCCCCAGGGGCCGCCAAAACCTTTGGGGCGCTGAAAGGTGATGAGCGGTGAGCCGCTGGTGCCTTTGGAGGAGGGGTCCGGGATGCCAAAAAAGGCGGCAAGGGTGGCGGCGACGTCGCGGAAGGTCTCGCGCACGCCGAGCGGGAGGGTGCGGCCGCCGTAGCGCAGGAGCACGGGGACTTCTTCGCGCGGGGCGGTGGGGGCGAGGGCGTCGGCGCGGTTGGTGCCCACGAGGATGAGGAGGCTGTCGGTGTCGACTTCCTCCAGGAAGCCCTGGACCCAGCCGTCGATCTCCTCCAGCTCTGCCGCGCGCTCGGGCGGGGTCGGCGCGGCGAAGGGGGTGAGCTGGGCAAAAAGGAGGCCGTTTTGCGGGATGCGCCAGAGGCGTTCAACGGTTTTGAGGCACTCGGCGGTGGTGGCCGCCGGGAAGGCGCGGGTGATGCCGCTGCGGGCAAAGGCGTCGTTGATCGGGCCGACGGCTTCGACGGCCAGGCCCCGGTCGGCGACGGCGTTGAGCAGGGTTTGCGGCGGTACGGAGGGCAGGACGAGGGTGGGGCTCTCTGGGGGTTCGGACGGGTAGCGGCCTTCGACCCGGGCGATGTGCCACCAGTTGGCCACGCGGCGCACGGCGCGGCAAAGGTAGGAGAGCTGGGTGGCGGAAAAGGCGGCCGGATCGGCCCAGACGCGCAGGGTGGAGGCCGGGCCGGGGCTCAGAATGGGGTGGCCGGTTTCGCGCTGCTGTGCGAAAAGCGCCTCGGGCACGGTTTCGTCCGGGGAGTAGAGGAATTCCGCGCGGCATTCGCGGGAGAGCACGGCCACGGCGTCGGGCGGCAGCGCGCGGGGATCGCCGAAGGGGACGGGGAGGGTCACGCCAGCCAGTTCCCAAAGGCCGCTCAGGGCATCGGCTCCGGCGGAACGCTGGATCATGCGGCCGTAGCTGGCGATGCACTTGCGCGCGGGCGGGTCGAAGACGCGGCCTTTCAAGATTTCGCCCAGGCCGAGGGCGTAAAGGTTGGGCAGCTCCAGTTCGGGGACGTCGTGGAGCAGCTGCGCGAGGGTGTTCGGGCAGGGGTGGTCTAGAAGACGCCCGACACCGAGGGATTCGACGGCTATAAGAAGCGCGCGCATTTGAGCCCCACCGTAATGCGGGGGGCTGGAAAGAGCAAGGGATTGCCCCCTGCTCTACTGATTCAAATACCCGTTGATGGCTGCCGCGGCCCGCTTGCCGTCGCCCATGGCGAGGATGACGGTGGCCGCGCCGCGCACGATGTCGCCGCCTGCGAAGACGCCCGGTAGGCTCGTCATGCCGTTCTCGTCGATCTCGATGTTGCCCCATTTGTTGAGCTTCAGCTCGGGGCAGGTCGCGGTGAGCAGCGGGTTGGCCTTGGTGCCGATGGCCACGACTACGGTGTCGCATTCGAGTACGAATTCCGAGCCGGGGACGACCTGCGGACGGCGGCGGCCGGAGGCGTCGGGCTCGCCGAGCTCCATCCGGTTGCACTTGAGGCCGGTGACCCAGCGTTTTTCGTCGCCGATGACCTCCAGCGGGGCCACGAGGAGCTGAAAATCAACCCCTTCGGCGGCGGCGTGGTGGACTTCCTCGACGCGCGCGGGCATTTCTTCCTTCGTGCGGCGGTAGACGATCATGGCTTGCTCGGCACCGAGGCGCTTGGCGGTGCGCACGGCGTCCATGGCGACATTGCCGCCACCGACGACGGCCACTTTCTTGCCGATCAAGACGGGCGTGGAGCCCTCTTCTTTGCGGTAGGCTTCCATGAGGTTCACGCGGGTAAGGTACTCGTTGGCCGCGTAGACGCCTTTGAAGTTCTCGCCGGGGACGTTCATGAACTGCGGAAGGCCCGCGCCGTTGGCGATGAAGATGGCGTCGAACTGCTCTTGAAGCTCGGGGATGGTGTAGGTGCGCCCGATGACGACGTTGCACTCGATTTTGACGCCCGCCTGGGTGAGGCGCTCGACTTCTGCCGCGACGATGGCTTTCGGCAGGCGGAATTCCGGGATGCCGTAAACGAGCACGCCGCCCGGTTTGTGGAGGGCTTCGTAAAGGGTGACGTCGTGGCCTTTCTTGGCCAGCTCTCCGGCGGCGGTCAGGCCTGCGGGACCCGCGCCCACGATGGCGACTTTCTTGCCGGTTGGAGCAGGGGCTTCATCGGCGGCGACGGCTCCGCAGTTGCGGGCCCAGTCGGCGACGAAGCGTTCCAGGTAGCCGATGGCCACCGGCTGGCCTTTAAGCCCCCGGATGCACGAGCCTTCGCACTGTTCCTCCTGCGGGCAGACACGGCCCGAGATGCAGGGGAGCGCGTTGTCGCCCAGGAGGCTCTTGGCCGCGCCCGCGAAATCCCCTTGAGCCACGAGGCCCACGAATTTCGGAATATCGGTCATGACCGGGCAGCCCTGGATGCACTTGGCCTGTTTACACTGGAGACAGCGCTGGGCTTCGAGCAGCGCGAGCTGTTCGCTGAAGCCGAGGTTGACCTCTTTAAAGTTGCCGCTGCGAACGGTGGCGTCCTGTTCCGGCATGGTTTGCCGGGAAATTTGCATCCGTTCTTTGGGAGAAAGTTGGGTGGCCATAGAGGGAGAAAATTTGGGGGTTGGAGGTTTACTTTCGGATGCGGCAGTCGCCATCGGCGCAGGCGCTGGCGGCGCGTTGTTCGAATTCGCGGTAGGTGCCGAGGCGGTCCCACAGCAGCTCGAAATCGACGAGGTGGCCGTCGAACTCGGGGCCGTCCACGCAGGCAAATTTCGTTTCCCCGCCCACGTCCACGCGGCAGCCGCCGCACATCCCCGTGCCGTCGACCATCACTGGGTTGAGCGAAACGATGGTGTGCACGCCGAAGGGGCGCGTGAGGTTGGCGACGGCGCGCATCATCGGCACCGGGCCCACGGCGTAGACGATATCCACGCCGCCTTTTTCCAGCACTTCCTTGGCCGCGTCGGTCACGAAACCCTTGCGCCCATGGCTGCCGTCGTCGGTGCAGACGATGACTTCGCCGCACTTTTGGAGTTCTTCTTCGAAAATGACCCACTCCTTGGAGCGGCCGCCGATGACGCTGACGACCTGCACGCCGTGCGCGGCCAGAGCCTTGGCGATGGGGTGAACGACGGCTGTGCCAACGCCGCCGCCGATACAGAGCGCTTTGCCCTTTTCGATCAGCTCGGTCGGGTGGCCCAGCGGGCCGGAAACGTCGCGAATTGCTTCGCCGACTTCCAGGGCCACCAGCTCCTTGGTTGATTTGCCGACGGCCTGGATGACCAACGAAATCGTGCCTGCCTGCGGATCGGCGTCGGCGATGGTGAGGGGGATGCGTTCGGCTCCCTCGGCGGCCCGGACAATGACGAACTGCCCCGGTTTCTTGATTTCGGCGATGCGCGTTGCCTGTACGTCGAGGCGGGTGACGTTGGGGCTGAGCTGTTTTTTGGCCAGGATCGGATGCATAGAAGGGTAGGTGAAGGTAGCCTCATCGGGAGAGCGAGGCAATCCAAACGTGCAAACGTGCCGTTTGATCCATTTTCCTCGTTCCCAATCTCCCGATTGGGAACGTCTTCTGTCTGCGAATCTTTGATTCGTTGCGTGAGGTGATGGAATCAGAGATTCCCAGACAAGGGCGTTACGAATCTGGAGATTCGTAACCAGGAGGCTAATGAAAGCCGCAGAAATGGAAAGCGCGCACGGGTCGAGGCGGCGGGCGTAAGCCGACGCTATCGCGCGGTAGCGCGTAATGGGTCCAGCCTCAGGCTGGGGAAACCGGGAGAAGAGGCATATCCCCCGCCTCTTCCCCCGGTCCAACTGACTGAATTGGCTCTAAATGGATTGGCTAAAAGAATTGTCGGCCTTACCGCTTCTTAATCTCCTTGAGCGAAGGGGCTTCCTTCGAGCACTTGTAAAATTGATCCAGCGGGTAGCAGCCGCTTGGCAGGCCGTTGCGCGGAGCCGTCGTGCAGTCGCTGAACGTGCGGCAGACCATGCGCGTTTCGCACGGCTTGCCTTCCACCGCGTCAGCCAACATGCGCGGATAAGAGAGCACCGCTCGGCCAATGCCCACGCTGTCCACATACCCGTGGCGCAGGTAGTACTGAGCCACATGTGGCATGTATTCCTGCAAATAGCTGTAGCCGGTGCCGACCAGGATCAGGTCCGGGAACTTCGCCTTCAGCTCCTTAACGACATTGAGCTGACGGGCCACGCCGACGAGCGGGTCTTCCAGAAGCTGGTAGCCGTCCGAGGGCGGGTAGCCCGCCGGACGCCCGATGTGCGGATTGTAGTACGGGCTGGCCGCCGAGAGATTGACGAGCCGGATGTCCAACTGGCGCAGTAGATCCAGGAACTGGAGCGGTTCGGTGAGATCGTATTCCAGCGGGTTCTCCTGATTGACCCCAAACGCGTAGCGGTACGGCAGACAGTGAGAGAAATCCTCGGGAATGCCGGGGCCGAGCTTGCCGGGTTCGGCCGCCTCGGGGTTCGGCTTGTAGGGGACCACGTCAAACGCGCTCAGGCGCACGCCGATGCCGAGCTTCGGAGCCACCGCGCGGATGGCGGCGACGATCTCGCGCAACGGGCGGGTGCGGTTCTCGAACGAGCCGCCGTATTTGCCGGGGCGTGTGTGGGCGGAGAGGAATTCGTGGAGCAGGTAGCCGTGGCAATGCTTTACATCCACGAAATCCGCGCCGACTTCCCAGGCGATCTTGGCCGCGCGGGCGTAATCCTCCACGAGGCGCTCCACCTCGTCGTCCGTCATGATCTGCGCGTCGCTGGTGACGTTGAATTTTTTGTCGAGGATCGGGTGGCGGTAGGCCACGCGGCTTTCGAGCTTCTTCTTATCGTTCGGGCGGCAGAAGCGGCCGGAGTGGGTGAGCTGGAAGCCGATGATGAGGTCGTCGGTGTTGCCAAAGCCTTTCTGATGGGCCTCCACAGCCGCTTCGCGCAGCTTGGCGATGCCCGCTTTATTTTCCTCGTTGATGATGATCTGGTTCGGATTGGCGCGGCCCTCGGGCTTCACGGCCATGGCCTCGCCACCCCAGATGAGCTTTGCGCCGCTTTCGCCGAAACGTTCCCAGCGGCGGACCATCGGCTCGGTGATGCCGCCGGTCGTCGTGCCGTCCCAGCCTTCCATCGGGTGGATCGTCCAGCTATTGCCGATGGTGCGGCCGTTCCAGGGAATCGGCTTCGCCAGCGGGGAGTCACTTCCCACGGCGATGCTGTCTTCGATCTGGAGGTCGATGCCCAGTTCCGCGACGTATTGGCGGAATTGCTCGACCGTGCGGAGGAGGGGAATGCGGGTGATTTTCATAGAAGGAGAGGAGGTGGGGGAGGCTTAGGCGAAGAAGGTCAGGTAAGGTTCGTTGCTGGCGGCGCGCTGAATGTAGAGGGCCAGTTCGCGCAGGTGGTAATCGCCCCACATGCTCGACTCGCCGTTGGGCACTTTCTGGCCGTCGGGGATGTAGTCCCAGCCGTTCGGGCGGTGATAGACGGAGTGGAGGAGCAGGCCTTGGTGGTTCGGGTCGCGGCTGAGGTAGGGTTCGCCAAAGAGCGTCTCGGCGGTGGTGAGCCCCGCCTGCCAGTAGCGTTCGCCCCGGGCGTCGCCCTTCGCGGTGAGGTAATGGCCCAGGCGCAGGAGGCCTTGCGCGCTGATCGCGGCGGCGGTGCTGTCCACGGGCTCGTAGTCGTTGTACGGCTCGGCCGGGCGGTCGAGGTAGTTGCCCAGTTTATAAAGCAGCGGCGCGCCGGTGTCCCAGTACGGGATGCCGTCGGTGGGCGTTTCGTCGAGGTAGAAATCGGCGGTGGCGAGCGCGGGGCGCAGGAACTCGGCCTCGATCTTGGCGCGGCCTCCGAAGGGCTCCAGCTCGGCGTCGGAGAGCGTGGCCAGGAATTCCAGCTGCTCGGGGTAGCCCAGGAGAATCCAGGAAAGCCCGCGCGTCCAGGTGGTAAAGGGCGAGTAGCCCTGCTGCGAATTCGGGCAACGGAAATTGCCGTCATTCATATTGAAAATGCTCTCGTGCGCCGTGCGGCCCCGCACATCGTAGGCATCGCGCCCCTCGCCGTAGAACACGGCGTATGCGGCCGTGGTCCGGGCGTGGAAGATGAGGCGTTCGAGAAGCGAGATTTTCGCATCGCGTTCGCCCATCAGCACGTGGCCGAGTTTGTGGGAGACCGCCAGCGCACGGAGTGAACGGATGGTGTCTGCAAAGAGGGATTGCGGGCCGTTGAAGGAGTAAATGTAGCCCTCGCCGTTGGCGATTTTGCTCCAGCGCGAGGCCTGCACCGCCCCGCTGCACTTGAGCGCCAATTCGTAGAGCTGCTTTTCGCGTCCCTCGGCGGCGATTTTCCCCTCGTTGACGAGCCTGAGCAGGTTGCCGTAGGTGCTGACGTTGTTGAACCCGTGATCGTGGACGCCCGTGTGGGTGATGTGGTGGGCCATCCTGGTCAGCGTTTTTTCGCGCCCGAGCTCCAGGAACGCCTCGTCCCCCGTGGCGTCGAACTGATAGAGCGCCGAGCCGTAGACGAACCCTTGCGTCCACTCCGTCCAGCCGCGTGCGGTGTACTTGCCCTTCACCGTGAAGACCGGCGTGGCGGCTCCCGGCACGTCGTCCTTATCGATGGAGAGGATCTTGGGAGCCGAGGCTTCCCAGAGGGTCTGGATCTTGCCGCAGAGATCGGCGGGCCGGAGCTGGTTCTTAATTTCGATCATGGGATATTATTTTTTTTGGGGGGAGAAAAAACCTGGAGGTGCCTAGAGCCGCTGAATGTGGAAGCCGCCGTCGACCTTGAACACCTGCCCCGTGGAGTAGGGGAAGAGGCCGCTGGCGATGGCGACGACCGCCTTGCCGATGTCGGCGGGCAGCCCCCAGCGGTTGATCGGCGTAATGCCTTCTGCGAAAAGCCGGTCGTATTTTTCCTTCACCGTCCCGGTCATGTCCGTGGCGATGATGCCGGGCTGGATTTCGTAGACGTTAATGCCGAACTCGGCCAGGCGCGCGGCGTAAAGCTTGGTCATCATCGAGAGCCCGGCTTTCGTAATACAGTAGTCGCCCCGGTTCACCGAAGCCACGAAGCTCGACATGCTGGAAACCGTCACGACGGACTTCAGCGCGCCCTCCAGCGGGGCCGATTCGCGCATGAGCTTGGACGCTAGCTGGGTGAGGAAGTATGGGCCCTTTAAATTAATGGAAACCAGCCGGTCAAAGCTTTCCTCGGAGGCTTCAAGCAAGTCCTCGCGCACCTTCGGGGCAACGCCCGCGTTATTGACGAGCACATCGAGCCGCCCGAAATTGGAGCTCACGAAATCGACGAGCGCCGCGCGGTCCTCGGTCTTGGAAATATCCCCCTGGGCGATTTCCACCCGGATCTGCCCCTTCGCGGCCTCCAAACAGAGCTGCTGGCATTCCTGGGCCGCCGCCTCATTGCCCGCGTAATTGACCACGATATCGTGGGAGCCAGCTTTGGCGAGTTCCAGGGCGATTCCCCGGCCAATGCCGCGAGAGGAACCGGTAATGAGGGAAACGGGTTTCATGATGCCATTAGCTTACGACCTTGGACGAAACCGTGCTAGCACCAGCGGGGATTTTATTAGCACAAAATCACCCAAAGTGGGGGTCGGGGAAGATTTCACCACAAATTCCCATGCCCCGCAGGGGGGGGCCACGCGGCATGAAAAAAGAGGGGGAATATTGATACTCACGCAAAGGCGCAAAGGCGCAAAGAAAGGCAGGACTCTTTGCGCCTTTGCGTCTTTGCGTGAGTCCTCTGCCTTTTTTATAGGACACCTATTTTCGAGTCAGAGGACACAGAGAGCGCGGAGGGAAAGACAGAGGGGGTTGGGAGGAGGAGCTCACGAGAGGGAAAAAGATTGACCCTGTTTTGCCCCTCTGCGACCCTGTCGCCTTACATTTTAACTGCGAAAGCAGGGGCGGACCGCGAAAACCTCAGAAATTTAAGAAGGCCGCACATGCATAGTCGCACCGAAAGATCGGTGCGGCTCCGATGTGTCGTATCCTTCAAGGCCTTCTGAGGGCCCTCGCGAGTACGGCGCGGAAGGGCCGCACCCTATTTTCGGTTGCCACTATGAAACCACGGAAGAATACCTGCACCATCCCTCAGAATCCCCAGAAGCCATTTGCCGTTCACCACAACGACTACGGCATTTTTTCAGAGCTGCGAATTACCAATGTGGGTGGGGAAGCGGTGATCGCCGGGTTAACGATCAATGATGAGTTCCACCCAGCCGTTGAAGTTGGCGGCAAAGAGTGGTTTCGCCCGCTTGAGCTACCGCGAAAACTCTCTTTCGGAGATTCGCTGGCAGTGATGCTCCTCGGCCCTTCCGGTTACGTTCGGCTATCGGACTGCTACGGAGCTAATCCGAAAAAAGTCGAGGTGATTTTGGCCGATGGAACGGCGGTTCTCTTCGAGTGTTGGGAGATCATTCGATGCAAGGCGTAATGCCCCGCCGTTTCGCCGCGAAGAACCCCTTCAGCAAATCCCGGCACTCTTCCAGCCGCACGCCTTGGGTGATTTCGCACCGGTGGTTCAAATTCGGGCTCTGGACGATATTAAAATGCCCACCCGCGCCGCCGCCTTTGGGGTCCGGGCAGCCGAAAATGATCCGCGAGAACCGTACGTGTACGATCGCCCCCGCGCACATCGGGCATGGCTCCTTGGTCACGTAGAGCTCGCATTCGTTGAGCCGCCAGTTGCCCATCACGCTCTCGGCCTGGGTGATGGCCAGCATCTCCGCATGCGCCGTCGCATCGTTGAGGCTCTCCACTTGGTTGAATGCCCGCGCGATGACCCTCCCCTGGTGCGTTACCACGGCCCCGATGGGCACCTCGTCCGCCGCCGCCGCACGGTGCGCCTGCCGCAGCGCCTCGCCCATGAAGTAGGCGTCGCTGTGGAGGTCGATGATCGGTTCGGAGTCGGGAAAAGGTTCCATCCCCCGTATTTAGCATGAATTTTCGCCCTGGGGAGCGATTTATGTTTGCCAAACCCCCAGAATGCGGTAAATAACCCGGCTCTTTTCCGAATTTTTTACGTTAGAGACGCCACGACCATGAGCAACATCATCCAGACCATTGAGAAAGAACAACTGAAACCCGAAGTAACCTCCTTCAAGGTCGGCGACAGCGTCCGCGTTCACACCCGCGTCGTTGAAGGCGACAAGGAACGCATCCAGGTTTTCACCGGCATCGTTATCGCCCGCAAGGGATTCGATCTCAACGCCTCCTTCACCGTCCGCCGCATTTCCTACGGCGAAGGTGTCGAGCGCGTTTTCCCGGTTCACTCGCCCCGTATCGCCAAGATCGAGGTCGAGAAAGCTGGTATCGCTCGCCGCGCCAAGCTCAACTACCTCCGCGACCGCAAGGGCAAGCAAGCCATGGCCGTCCGCGAGAAGTCGGTGAACTAGCCGGTTCTTGTAGGTAATTTGTAGGTTTTTAGGGGATTACTCCCTTTCCAATCGCCATGCGGTGCTCTCTACGCCATGAGCGCCTCCTTCGTAAAGAAGGCATCGAGATCATCGCTGGCATTGACGAAGCAGGCCGCGGTCCGCTGGCTGGTCCAGTGGTCGCGGCCGCTGTCGTTTTACCCGAGGGCTTTAAGCACAAGGTCCTTACCGACTCCAAAAAGCTCAGCCCCGCCGTTCGCGAGGAGCTTTTTGCCGAGTTGACCGCCCCCGGGGCCGTCATCGCCTGGGCGGTTTCGGTGGTCGATCACGAGGAGATCGACAAAATCAACATTCTGCGCGCCACCCACCAGGGGA
This sequence comes from Spartobacteria bacterium UBA695, assembly GCA_002298145.1. Lineage (GTDB taxonomy): Bacteria > Verrucomicrobiota > Verrucomicrobiia > Chthoniobacterales > Chthoniobacteraceae > UBA695. The sequence continues at coordinate 69,111 of DBMP01000013.1, forward strand.
TGCGCCGCGCCGTGACCGCGCTTTCCGTGGTCCCGCAGCACGCGTTGATCGACGGCCTGCCGGTGCGCCCGTTTCCCGTCCCGCAGACGGCGCTGGTCAAAGGTGATGCGCTGAGCTTTTCCATCGCCGCGGCGAGCATCATCGCCAAGGTCACGCGGGACCATATCATGCTGGAGATGGACGCGTGTTACCCCGAGTACCATTTTGCCCAACACAAAGGCTATGGAACTGAGGATCATCTTGCTATGCTTAAAGCCCATGGGCCTTGTCCAATCCATCGCCGCACTTTTCTTCCGGTCAAGCAAGCGCAGCTCGACCTCTTCTGACCCGCGCCACCGGCTGGGCCGCGAGGGGGAGCGGATTGCCGAGCGTTACTTGAAGCGCGCGGGCTACAAGATCCTCTATCGCAACTTCCGCGCGCCGCATGGCGGGGAGGTGGACCTGGTTTGCCGCGAGGGCGATACGCTGGTGTTTGCGGAGGTCAAGACGCGCACCTCCGAGGCCTTTGGCTCTCCGGCTGAAGCGGTGACGCGGGAAAAGGAGCGCCTCATCGCACGCGGCGCTCTGGAGTGGCTGCGCCTGCTGCACCACCCGGACATTTATTACCGCTTCGACATCGTGGAAGTGCGCATGGTCGCAGCCGAGGCAGAGGTGACGTTGATCCGCAACGCCTTCACGCTGCCGGAACCCTATATTGGGTAAAAAAGAAGCCTTGCCGGATCGAAATCGCGGCAAGGCTTGGATAGCTTTTTGATAGCTTAACTAAATCTTAATACTTAAGCGCTCAAGTGCTTAAGCGGCGGCTTCCAGCTTGTACTGAGCCGGGCCGACTTTCTTGATTCCGGAAATCTTCTTTCCGGTGGTCACGAACCAAACATAGAGGTTCTTGTAGTTGGCGTTAATTTTATCGGCGAGATCTTTAATGGAGATTCCTTCCGCGCCTGCTTGCGTCAATTCCTTAAGGATTTGGTCTTTGAGCGCGCCGCGAGCGACTTTGCGTTTGCGGGTCTTAACCGCTTTGACGGGCTTGGCTGCTTTGGCTGCTGTCTTTTGTTTTCCCTTGGCTTTCACGGCAGCCTTGGGGGCGGTTTCCACATTGCCTAAAAGCGCATAGCGAGCTTCGCCAACTTTCTTTAGGGCGTTAATCTTTTTAATATTAGCGCTGAACCAGGAATGAATATTGGCCGTTTTGACGCCGATGCGTTCTGCCAGCTCCTTGACGCTGACGCCCGCGCGGCCAGAGGCCTGGAGCACTTCGAGGATATCGCCGGCGAGTTCGCCGCGGCCTTTGCGTCCGCGCTTAGGCAATTTCTGCAAGGCTTTGCGTTCTTCCTTTACAGCGGCCCGGCGGGCAGCGGCCCCGTATAGTTCATTTTGAATTGTCGAAAGCCGTTGATTGATAGTGGCAATATGGCTTTGCAATGCGGCACGTTTCTCCTCAAGGGCGATTACTTCCTTAAGGCGTGCAATACGGGTGTTCTTAGACTTCATATTGGTTATGATTTTGCAAACTAGTTGATAGCTAGCAAGTTTATTTTTTTCAAATGATGAAAATAAACGTTGTGTTTTTGTTTAAATGTTTAGGAAAGCTAGTTTGCGTGAAGCCTGTTTGCGAGGCTTGATTGGGGCGGTTTGTTGTTCAATAATAGGCGTATGCCTACTTACATTTATGAAACGGTTGATGAGCCGCGCGAGCGGTTTGAAATCAAACAGAGCATGAAAGATAATGCGCTGACGCTTCATCCGGAAACGGGGAAACCGGTGCGCCGGGTTATATCAGGCGGCTATGGAATGATCGTTAAAACGGCCACGGTTATGGCCCCTTGCGGGGAGCCCGCGCCGCGTGGCGGTTGCTGCGGTGGCGGCTGCGCCTGCGGCCACGCTCACTAGCGGATTCGAAGAGATACTAACGGAGGCACCCATGCAACAACCGATGGAAGACAATTTTGCCGATGTCGTGTCGAAGGCACAACGCGGGTTGGGGCTGTCGGATTCCGAACTGGCGACACGCGCCGGAATTTCGCGCGAACAGTTGGCCGATATTAAAGCCGAGGTTTTCGATGCCGGGATTCTCCGCATGGTCGCCCCGGTGTTGCATCTCGACGCGGGGGTGTTGGCGGCGCTACCGGAGTACCGGCCCGCGCCGATCTCCGTTCCCGGGCTGGAGGCTTTTACCACGCGCTACGGCGGGATGCGCGTGAATGCCTATGTGGTATATGACCAGACGAGCGGCAAGGCGGCGGCGTTCGATACCGGCGCGGATGCCACGCCGATCCTTGAGTTTCTGCGCGCGCGGTCGCTGTCGCTCTTTGGCGTGTTTTTGACTCACACCCACGGGGATCATGTGGGCGATGTGGAAAACTTGACGCGCTCCACGGGGGCCACGGCGTGGGTCTCGGACCGGGAGCCGATGCATGGCGCGCGAGGGTTCGAGGACGGGCGGGGGTTCGAATGCGGGCCGCTGCGTATCGAGACGCTCTTAACCTGCGGCCATACGCGCGGCGGTACGAGCTACGCGGTTTACGGTTTGGATCGGCCGGTGGTGGTGGTGGGCGATGCACTTTTTGCCGGGTCCATGGGCGGCGCGATGGTTTCCTACGCCGATGCGCTGCGCACCAACCGGGAGAATCTCTTGACACTGCCCGCAAAGACGGTCATTTGTCCGGGGCACGGCCCGCTGACGACCGTGGCCGAGGAACGGGCGCACAATCCGTTTTTCGCCATGGGGAATGGGCCGGAATAAATTCGGGACTATACAAGTAAGGACTCTCCCCCATGAAAAAGCTCTCCCTTGTCTGCGCCATGGCGTTGGCTGCGGCGAACGGTGCCGTCGCGGAACCGGCGCTTTCGCTCACGATTTATAACCAGAACTTTGCCGTGGTGCGCGACACCGTGCCGCTCGATCTCAAGGCCGGGCTCAACCATGCCCAGTTCGCGGATACCACGGCGCAGGTGGAAACCGATTCGGTAATCCTGCGCGATCCCTCCGGAAAAGTGCCGCTGCAAATCCTGGAGCAAAGCTACCGCAACGACCCCGTTTCGCAGGGGATGCTCCTTTCGCTCAACGAGGGTAAGACCATCGAATTTCAATCCGACACCGGGAATGGCCAAAAGAAAACCGTGCAGGGGAAGGTCATCCGCAGCGGCTACCAGGGCCAGGGCGGCGCGGCGGGCCAGCCGATCATCGAAGTGGACGGCAAGCTGCAATTCAGCCTGCCGGGCGAGCCGGTATTCCCCGCGCTGGCTGACGACACCGTGCTCAAGCCAACGCTCGCCTGGGCAATCAACGTCCCGCAGGCTGCCAAGCTCGACGCCGAGCTGGCGTACATCACCGGCGGGCTGACGTGGAAGGCGGATTACAATATTCTCGGAGCGGAAAAGGGCGACATCGTGGATATTACTGGGTGGGTAACGTTCGAGAACCAGAGCGGCAAGACCTTCAATGATACGCGCGTTCGGCTGATGGCTGGGGATGTCAGTAAAATTCAGCGTCGCGATCGAGCACCCTTGATACTCGGGAAAGCCGAAGTGATGGGCGCGTCGGCGGAGTCTCCGGCGGTTACGGGAAAAGCCTTCGACGAATATCACCTCTACACGCTCGAAAATCGCGTCACGCTGCGCGACCGCGAGACCAAGCAAGTCGAGTTCATTCGCGCGCCGGGCGTGCAGGCCAAAAAGGTCTACATTTACGATGGGCTGGCGCTTTACGGCTTGGCCGTCATGCCGATGGAAAATCGCCGCAACAACGAGGGCCTCGGCACCCAATCCGACACCAAGGTGGCCGTGATGCGTGAGATTAAAAACTCGGAAGCCAATCACCTCGGCCTGCCGTTGCCGAAAGGCCGCGTGCGCTTTTACAAACAGGACGCCGACGGCACGCCGGAGTTCACGGGCGAGAACGAGATCGACCACACGCCCAAGGACGAAACGCTGCGCATCTTTACTGGCAACGCGTTTGACCTGACGGGTGAGCGCCGCCGCACCAATTTTGTGCGCAACGACCGCGAGCATTTTGTGGATGAAACGGTTGAGATCACGCTGCGCAACCACAAGAAAGAGCCGGTGGAAATCAAGGTGATCGAGCACCTCTTCCGCTGGACCACGTGGGAGATCGTGAAGCCGTCGGAGCCGTTCACTAAAACGGCGGCGCAGGTAATCGAGTTCCGCGTACAGGTCAAGCCCGACGAGGAGAAGAAGCTCAGCTACACCGCGCACTATACTTGGTAATATCTGTGGCGGTGCGGAGTTTGGAGACGAGGGCTGTTGTGAAGCTGCCGATTACCGCCGCACGTTTTTGGGGGCGAGTTGGCGCGTCAGATAAGACGCAACGGTTTGAATGATCGCCAGGGAGTCGCCCTCCAAGCGCGAAAGACGAAAGGTGACGGTTTTGCGCGGGATCGGCAGCGAGTATTTCCAGATGGGCTGCTGCGCTTTTTTGAGCCCTAACACCATGATCAGTCCCTGGGCTGCTCTTACGGCGGAGATGGATTCTACGTCCTCAAAAGCGAGGGCTCGTACCCAGGCGGTGTACCGGAGCCCCTGGCTGTCGAGAATCAAAGCGGCGTTTTTGTGATGCTTCCAAACGCTGGCCCCTTTAAGAAGAAAAACAGCTCCCAGGGGCCCGGCGATGTAGATGAAGGGGTTGAAATGCCATTCGATGACTAAATCCCCGAAAGCCCCTGCCAGCGCCAGACCGCCGAGGACCAGCCAGACGACGGCTTCAATCGGATATTTTGCATTCCAGCGCGTTTCGGGAAAATGGGCTTCGAGCAGGGTTCTGCCGGATTCCGTGCGCGCGTCGGCCTTTACGACTTCCGTTTGATGCTGCATTTGACGGACGGCGGCCTGCGCGCTGTTGCTGACTTCGGCGAAAAGCCCATCCGCTTGCCCGAGCCACTGCTCGAATGCGCTTGGCTCGTCGATCAAGGCGATGGACTTGGCCTGTTCAGCGGAGACTTTTTGGTTCAAGGCATCCAGGCGGGCTTGCAGGGAGGGATGGGAATCCAGCGGGTGGGCTTGCCGGGCCTGGAAGAGATTTTTCCAGAAGGCCTTCTCGGGAATCAGCCGGTTTGCCACCACGGCCCGCAGCGGCGCTTCCAGCGGCGAGCATCCCTGGTTGCGAACGGCCTCCTCCAGCGCTATTTCGAAAGCGGCCGAGAATACATCCACCCGGATGAGGGCTCGCGCGACGGTCTCCGCGGAGGTTAATGCCGCGGAGTGCTGATCGGCCAGAAACTCGCGCCGCCGCGAAGCCGCTTGTTCCGTTTCGGCAAAGCAGATCGTAAAGAAACGCAGCAGTTGCAGGCTTGTCCAGCCCGTCCAGCCCGCGCCGTGCAGCGTGGCCATGGTGGCGTTCGCTTTGAACTTCATGGGGTGAAATTCCCGTCCGATGCGGGTGTCCTCGCCGATGAAGTGGCCGAGTTCGTGCCCCACGACCGAGAGCGTTTCGGTTTCGGAAAGGTATTTGATGAGCGGATGCGAGAGGAAGAGCGTGCGCCCGCGCATTTCGCCGCTGGCAAGCTTGACGTTCATTTCCGTCACGTAAAAGTTGAGCTGCATGCCGATGATGATGTGGTCCGGCGGTGCGGTTTGCAGGCGCTGCGCGGCCTCGCGAACGGCGGCCCAAAGCGCGGGGGCTTCGGCGGGAGTGACTTCGCGGGCGAGCGTTTCCTCGAACTCCAGGGGTACGTGTTTGAGGAGGATTTTGATGCTGAACCAGAGGGCATAGCCCCCGGCGGAAATGAGGATAATGAGCAGCTTTACAAAGAACTGCTCCATTAGCAAAACGGAGAATTCAAAGAGCGCGTAGCTCAGGAGGGGCACCAATAGGAGAAGTTCCAAAAGGGCCGTTCCCATGCTGAGACGCCAGCCGAGGCGGAACGAGGAAATCAGGCGGCCGGGGTTTTGCCGGGCACGGCGGTTGAGCCAAAGGACGCTGCCGAGCGAGGCCACCAGGGCGACCAGCAGCGCGCCGGAACCATAGAGCCCCCAGCGCAACCGCCGGAAATTTCCAGCGGTGCCGGAGCGCTCGAACATTTCTTCGAGCCCCGTGTACTGTTGTGGCTTTTCCAGGCAAATCCGGTTGAAATCGAGCTTGGAAAAGAGGGCGATTTGCCGCGCTTGCGCCTGGGGGGTGAGATCCCGGGCTTCCCGAAGATCGTGGGCGATTTCCTGCCGGATTTTCGCGTTCAGCCAATGCGGTGCCACGAGGAAAAAGACCAGGACGCAAACTGGAATCGCGAGGCTGAAAAGGAGAGCCAGCCACCAGGCTTTTCTGATGCTTGGGGTTTGCTGCGTTCCCTGTGCCGTCACTGAATCTTTTTCCATATGATTTTTCATGAGCAGGATAGATGCCAGTGGGCGAGGGGGACAAGGTGAAACCGGCGAGCCATGAAATCGTGACATGCCTGGCAAAAAAAGAACCCTCGTTCCCGAAACTCGGAAACGAGGGTTACTGAATGGGTTTGGCCCCTGGTCGTTATTGAACCTGTGGGAGCAAAAGCGAGAGCAGGTCGCTGATCTTCACGCGCTCTTGCTTCATCGAGTCGCGGTGACGCAGCGTGACGGTGCCTTCCAGCGCGGAGCCGTTCTCGCCGATGGTGTCGAAGTCGATCGTGACGCCAAAGGGTGTCCCGGCTTCGTCCTGACGGCGGTAGCGGCGGCCAATGGCCCCGCCGTCGTCGTAGAAGACGTTCATGTGCGGGCGCAGCAGGTCGCGCACTTCCAGCGCTTTCTCCACTAGCGCCGGTTTGTTGCGCAGCAGCGGGAAGACGCCGACTTTGATCGGGGCGACGCGCGGGTGGAAGCGCATGACCGTGCGCACTTCTGTCTTGCCCTTTTCGTCGGTAACTTCCTCTTCGTCGTAGGCGTTGCAGATGAGCGCCAGCAGCAGGCGGTCGACCCCGGCGGAGGGCTCGATGACGTGCGGGATGTACTTGGCGTTGGCTTCCTGGTCGAAGTATTCCATCGACTTGCCGGAGTGCGTGTGGTGCTGGGTCAGGTCGAAGTTGCCACGGGCGGCGATGCCTTCGAGTTCCTGGGTGCCGAAGGGGAATTTGTAGAGAATATCGACGCAGGCCCGCGCGTAGTGGGCGAGCTCGTCTTTCTTCTGCCAGTATTGCTCCAGGGTGTCGCGGCCCAGGCCGATCGACTCATACCAGCGCATCCGGGCTTCCACCCAGTATTTGTGCCATACTTCCCAGCCCCAGTTGGCCTGGGGCGGGTCGGTCGGCTCGCCCTCGGCGGGCAGGGAGGCGACTGTGCCGCACTGTTTCTCGACGACTTCGTCGGGCTTGATGAAGAATTCCAGCTCCATTTGCTCGAACTCGCGGGAGCGGAAGGTGTAGTTGCGCGGGTTGATTTCGTTGCGGAACGCTTTGCCGATCTGCGCGATGCCGAAGGGGACCTTCTGGCGCGAGGTTTCGAGCACGTTCTTGAACTGGACGAAGATGGCCTGGGCGGTTTCCGGGCGGAGGTAGACGGCGTTTTCCTCGCTCTCCACGGGGCCCGCGTGGCTCTTGAACATCAGGTTGAACATGCGCGGTTCGGTGAGCTGCGCGCCGTTCTCGGGGTTGTATTTGACGGAGTTCTCGACTTTCTCGGTCTGCTCGCCCTGGAGGGCGGGGTTTTCCAGGCCGCGCTGGGCGTAGAACTGGGTGGCGACTTTGCGGGCGCTTTCGGCCGGTTTGCCAGCGGCCAGGAGGACGGAGAAGGGCTCGTTACATACTTTGCCGCTCGTTTCGTCCTTTGCGCCGGAATAGAAGAAGACGATGCCGCTCTGGGGCTCGATCTGGTCGGCCCGGAAGCGCTTTTTGGTCAGCAGGCAGTCGACCATCGGGTCGGCGAAGGTGTCGCAGTGGCCGGAGGCTTTCCAGATGGCCGGGTGCATGATGATGCTGGCGTCCAGGCCGACGACGTCGTCGCGCAGCTTGGTCATGCTCTTCCACCAGAGGTCCTTTACGTTGCGCTTGAGGTCGGCTCCGAGTGGACCGTAGTCCCAGAAGCCGTTGATGCCGCCGTAGATTTCGCTGGATTGAAAGATGAAGCCGCGGCGTTTGCACAGCGACACGATTTTCTCCATCCTGTCGGACGGTTTTGCGGATTGCGGGGCGGGCTGACTCATAAAGTCCTTAAACCCACCATCCCGGCCGACGATTGGCAAGATGGAAATCGACGAAAAAGGCGCAAAGAGAGGTTTCCCTTTGCGCCTTTGAGGAAAGAGAGGGGGCCGGTGGTTACTTCTGGATGAAGTGCAGGGCGCGCATGGCTTCCTGGGCGTAGAGGGTCTGGCCGAAGCGGGCGGTGACGTCGGTGTAGATCCGGCGGGCTTCGTCTTTGTTGCCTTTCTCCAGGTTGAGCCGGGCCTGGGCCATCATGGCCAGCGGGGTGGTGTAGGCGTCGGGGTACTTGGTAATGCCGTCGGCATAGGCGGCGAGGGCTTGGTCGATGTTGCCCTGTTTCTCATAGGTTACGCCCAGGCTGGTCCAGCCGCCCGCGGCGAGGGGGTGCTTGGGGTATTTTTCGACAAACTGGCGCAGCGCGGCGATGGATTCGTCGTATTTGCCCTCGGCGCGGAGTTTTTCGCCCAGGCGCAGCGAGGCGTTGCCCCCGGCGGGGGTTCCGGCGTAGTTTTCGGCGATGGCCCGGAAGTCGGCCACGGTTTCGGCCTTGGCGTAGAGGGCCTCGGAGTTGGCCAGGCGGGTGTAGGAGCGGATCTGCGCGCCCACGATGACGAAGATGAGGGCGAGGATAATGCCGCCGTAGAGGAGAATTTTGGTCTTGTACATGAACCAAATCTCCAAGGGGCTCAAATGGACGGTCTCTGCTGGGTCGGTGGGCATAGCGTGGTTGATGGAAAGAGGGGTTTAACTTTTCAGAGGCGGCTTAAAAACTCAAGTGGTTTGACTCGGACGGGGTAAAGCTTAGCCTCGCCGGGAGACGATTTCAAAAGATTGCCGCGCTTTGACGATGCTTTCGGCGGGAGCGCACCCCCGCCACTGGCTGCCGGGGTAGAGGACGGTGTCGCGCCCGATGATGGAGCCGGGGCTCAGGACGGAGTTGCAGCCGATTTCGGCGCGGTCGCCCAGGATGGCCCCGAATTTCCGCAGGCCGGTGGAGATGACGAGGCCCTCGGGGGTGGTGACGGTGACTTCGCCGTGGTCGAGCTTGACGTTGGAGAGGATGACGCCCGCGCCGAGGTGGGCATGGTGGCCGAGGATGGAGTCGCCGACGTAGTTGAAGTGGGGTACCTGGACGTCGTCGAAGAGGATGGAGTTCTTGAATTCACACGAGTTGCCCAGTACGCAGCCGTTGCCGACGATGACGTTTTCGCGGATGTAAGCGCCGTTGCGGATCTCGCAGTTGGCCCCGATCCAGGCCGGGCCTTTGATCATGGCTCCCTGCTCGATGACGGTGCCGGGCCCGATGTAGACGGCCGTGCTGACAAACGGCTTGCCGATCAGGCGCCCGTGGATGCCGGGCTTGAGGCGGAATTGCAGGTAGGTGGGGATTTGCCTCAGGGCGTCCCAAACGTTGGCAATGTTATCGAAAAGCGGCCGGTGATCGGTGCGCGTCAGGTCCAGGTATTCGGCGGGGGTGAAGGTCATGCGTTACAAAAAAAGTGCTATTTGCGGGTCACGGTTTGCCCATCTTTGGAGTCTTTGACGAACCAACCGGCGGCGTCGATCTTGGCGCGTAGTTCGTCGGAAAGGGCCCAGTTCTTTGCGGCGCGGGCGGCGGCGCGGGCGTCGACGAGCGCCTGGACGTCCTGGGGGACGGCGGCGGCTTCGTCTTTCTGGAACTGAAGGACGGTGTTGATTTTCTCCCACGCGGCCAGGATCGCCTTGGCGTCCGCCGGGGTCAGCTCGCCTTTGTCGAAGGTGCGGTTGGTCTCGCGGATGGTCTCGAAGAGGACGCCGAGGGCGCCGGAAATGTTGAGGTCGTCGTCGAGCGCTTCGGCGAAGCGGCTGGCGGCCTCGCCCAGCGGGTGGGCGGAGGCTTGCGGGGCTCCGGCGGATTCTTTGGCGAGGCGCTCGACCCACGCGTCGATGCGCCCCAGGGCGCTGCGGGCGGCGGCCAGGCTCTCGAAGGTGAAGTTGAGCGGCAGGCGGTAGTTGACGCTGAAGAGGACGTAGCGGATTTCGCGGCCGGTCCAGCCTTTGTCGAGCAGGTCGCGCAGGGTGAAGAAGTTGCCCGCGCTCTTGGACATTTTCTGCCCCTCGACCATCAGGTGGGCGCAGTGGAGCCAGGTGCGCACGAATTTATGGCCCGTGCAGCATTCGGCCTGGGCGATTTCTGCTTCGTGGTGCGGGAAAATGTTGTCGACGCCGCCGCAGTGGATGTCGATCTCATCGCCGAGAAGGGCGGTGGACATGGCGCTGCACTCGATGTGCCAGCCGGGGCGGCCTTGGCCCCAGGGGCTGGGCCATTTGACGTCGCCGTCGGCTTCGTCCCAGGCTTTCCAGAGGGCGAAGTCGCCAACGCTCTCTTTTTCGTACTCGTCGTTGGCGATGCGGCCGGTGGGGCGGAGTTCCTCCAGGTTGAGGTGGGCCAGTTTGCCGTAATCGGCGAATTTATTGAGGCGGAAGTAGATCGATTTGTCCTCGGCCTGGTAGGCGTAGCCGTTGTCGATCAGCTGGGTGATCATGGCGATCATCCGGGCGATGTAGACCGGGTCGGTGGCGGAGGGATAGGTCGTGGCGGGCTTGATCCGCAGGGCTTTAAGGTCCTCGAAGAAGGCGTCTTTGAACTTCTGGGTAAACTGGGTGAGGGGAATTCCAGCCGCCCGGCACCCGCGGATGGTCTTGTCGTCCACGTCGGTGAGGTTCATCACGCGGTTGACCTCGTAGCCACGGGCTTCGAGGTGACGCTGGAGCAGGTCTTCGAAGAGGTAGGCGCGGAAGTTGCCGATATGGGCGTAGTTATAGACCGTGGGGCCGCAGGTGTAGATTTTTACCTGTTTGCCGGCTGCATCCAGGGGCTGGAACTCTTCCAGTGCGCGGGTGTAGGTGTTGAGGAATCGAATGGCCATGACGAGAGCGGGCAACATTAGCTTTTTTTCTTCAAGAGAAAAGAAGGAATTCGCGTGCCGGGTGTCCGATGGGTCTTTACTTTGCGCCCGTAAATCGACTATCTAGGCTCAGCAACAAGGCAGGGATCTCGGTGAATTTCCTCAAATTCGTCTCAAACCACGGGGTCCGGCAACGATGCACCTTTGATCAGGACCGACCAATAACCTTCTTTATAATTCTGTACGCATATGCCGAAGATCGCCATTAAACCCGCTACTCTCGCCGCGTTGAAAGCCCAGTACATCAGCGAACTGAGCAACGTGAACTACTACCTGGCCCTCGCTCTCTGGAGTGAAAAGCAGAACCTCAACGGTTTTGCCGGATGGTTTAAGAAGCAGTCCGGCGAGGAGAGCCTGCACGCTGCGAAGATCGCCGAGCACTTGATCGACCGCGGGGAACTCCCCGAAGTCGGCGCGATTCCGGCGGCCAAGATCGATTTCAACAGCCTCATCGAGGTGGCCAAGTACACCCAGACCATCGAGGGGGGCACGACGGAGAAGATCCACGCGGCCTACCAGACGGCGGTTTCCGAGGGCGACCTTCCCGCGCAGCTTTTCCTCCAATGGTACATCACCGAGCAGGTTGAGGAAGAAGCCTGGACGGACGAACTGGTGGAGCGCGTATCCGGAGCCACCTGCGCTGGCGGCCTTGGCGAACTCGACCGCCATATTGAGCGTTACCTCGGTGGGGAATAGTTCTACACTTTACGTTTACGGCGGAGCTGGGCCAACCCCCGGTTCCGCCCAAAAACGAGGGGGAAAAATGTTCCCGCTCCGCCTCTCTCACGGCGGAAAAGGGACGGTTCTTTGTTTATGGTTCTCGACGTGCGGCGCAGTGGCCTCATTCCGCGCATGGCCCTGGCTTGGCTGATTTTGTCGGCTCTCGTGCTGGCCGCGTGGCCCATTTATCGCTCCGGGCTGAAGGCGGCGATCGATCCCAACGAAGGCTGGAACGCCTATCTGGCCGATGCCGCGCTGGGCAGCGCTCCGCTTTATCCGCCTCCGGATCAGCTGATTACCAACAATTACCCGCCGCTGTCCTTCTACACGGTGGGGCTCGCAGGGAGGCTCCTGGGCGACAATGTGCTGGCCGGGCGCTGGTTTTCGCTCTTGGCCGTGGCGGGGATCGCTTTTGCTGTGGCGCGAATGGTCCTGGCTCTGGGCGGCAACCGCGCAGGGGCGCTGATCGGGGCGGTCTGGTTTGCCGGGACTCTGTGCCGTTATTTCACCGATTACGTCGGCATGGATGATCCGCAACTGCTGGCCCAGGCGTTGATGGCGCTGGCGTTTGCCGGTTTTCTACGCACGGCATGGCGGGGAGGGGATGGGACGGGGTATGTCCTGGCGATGGTCGCGGCCGGGTTTTTCAAGCACAACATTATTGCCATGCCCGCGGCGGCGATGGCCTGGCTGTTGCTCCACCGGTTCGGGCACTTCTGGAAGTGCGCGATCTGGGCGGGGGGAGCCATGTTGATCGGCTTTGTCGTCTGCTATGGCTTGTACGGCGAGGCGTTTATTTTCAATTTTTTCATGACACCCCGCAGCTACAATTGGATCAAAGCGCTTTGCGCGCTCGCGCATCTGCGTTGGGTGGTGGCGGGCCTTCTGGCATGGGTGGCGTTCGGCCGGTTCGGGGGGCGGGAGCGGGGGATTTGCCACCTCTGGGCGGGCATCGCGCTGGCGGTGTTCTTCGTCCAGAAACTCGGCGCGGGTGTGGATGTGAATGCCGAGTTTGACTGGCTGATCGCGCTTTCGGTGATCGTTGGCCTGGCGTTAAGCCGCCTCTTCCAGGTGTTCCCGGGCGAGGGGATGGAACTCGCGCTGGTGAGGAGCGCCGCAGTGCTGTTCCTCTGGGTGGGATGGTGGATGACGCCGAACCTGAAGATTTCCCGGTTGGCGTTTGACCCCTCCTTCCGCGAGGGCATCGCCAAGAGCGAGCGCGAGATGGAGGCGGCCATCGCCCGGGCGCGCGCGGCCTCGGGCAATGTGCGCGCCGAACCGCTGGTCTGCTACCGGGCGGGGAAGCCGCTCGCCGTGGATGAATTTAACGTCCAGGAACGCATTCGCGCAGGGAAACTCCCGGCCGATACCCTCGATCTTCTGCTGAGGAGCCGTAAATTGATCCAGATCGAGCCGCCCGTGGGACTGCCCTGAGCGCAATAAAAAAAGCGCCACGGGTTTTGGGGCCCATGACGCTTTCGGGGTTAATTGCAGGCCGCGCTAGAACTTGAAGCGGGCTTCGAAGACCACGTTGTGGCTCGTGTAGTTTTGCTGGATTTCCGCATCGTACTTCAGCGTGACGCTTACGCCCTGGGTGGCGATGACGCTGAGCGCGGTGCCGAGGCCGAGGCCGTTTTCGCCGAGCTTGATGCCGGGCGTTGTGAAGCTGCCGCCGCCCGCCGCTACGAACTGCGAGGTGAGGTCGTAGGCGGTGTTGCCAAACTCATGGAACCAGAAGGCGTGCAGGTCGGGCTGCATCAGCCAGCCGTTGGGTGTCGCAACCGTGGTGGCGATTTTTGCCCCGAGGCCGGAGCGCAGCGAATTGAGCGTCTGGCTCTCCACGCGGAGATCGGCTCCCGGCGCGCCGTGTTCCTTGTAGGAGTCTTGGTTGAGCTGGTTGTAGGCGAGCGAGGCGATCGGGGTGAGCGTGAAGCGTTGGAAGTCGATCGGGTAGCCTCCGAGGAGCTTGAAGCCGACTTGCTCCGCGCTGAAGCTGCCCCGGGCCGTTTCGCGCACGTTGCCGATATTTACATAGCGCGTGCTATCATACTGATGCACACCGCCCACGACTGCGCCGTCGATGTACCACGGGTTGCCGTCGTAGGTGGCGTAGAGGCTGCCGATGTAGGAATCGACGTCCTGGCCGCTGCCCGCGCGGGTGCCCCGGTCGTTGACGTTGGTGGAGGCATAGGCGAACGATGCGCCGACGCGGGTGGAGTCGGTGGCCTGGGTGTCGGCGCCGATGGCGAGCCCGGCGGTGTTGGCGATAAAGCCGTCCACGCCGCTGACCTCCCCCTGGGCCGCGTTGGTGTAGAACGTCTGCCCCCAGAGGTCGAGCCCGTGCGTTTTGCCCTCGGCCACGGGCGGGAGGCCGCCGTTGGCTCGGATGAAGTCATTGCGCAGGGTGATGGTTTGCAGCGCTTGCGAGACGGATGTGAGCGCCGCGGCCTGGGTGCCGCCGTTGGCCTCGGGCCGTAGCTGTGCGCCCGCTTTGTTGATGGCCGAGGCTGTGGTGAGCGACTGGACGGCCAGGCTCAGGTTGCCCAGGGCGGCGTCGGAGCCGGTGTAGTTCTGCACCGAGAGGGAGGCGTTGTTGGTGGGTACCGGAGTGTAGCCCCGTGTGGCGCTCAGTGGGATGCTCGTGAGGAGGAGCGACCCGGCGCTGTAGCTCTGGTCCTGGCTGTCGAGGCCGCTGCCGCCAGCCTCCACGACGCGGTAGAGGCGGTAGCCGGAAACGACGGTTTCGCCGACGGGAACGGTGCCGGTGTAGTTCTTTACCAGCACGAGGGTCTGGTTGGGCTTGACCTCGCTGCCGGAGTTGATCGAGAGGGTGATTTTGCTCAGGTCGCTGGAAGCGGCGGAGTTAACCAGGTAGCCGTGGTCGCTGCTGCCGATGGTCAGTGCGAGGGTGCCGGTGCCGCTGACGCTGCCCGCGACGGTGAGGACGTTGGTTTGCAGGTTGAGCAGAGCATTGTCCGTCAGCGCGCCGGAGAGGGAGGCCGCGCTGGCCAGGACGACGGAGCCGCCGCTGACGGTTACGTTGCCGCCGAAGCTGCCGCCGCTCAAGGTCCACGTGCCGGTGTCGGTTTTCTCCAGTGTGCCAAAGCCCTGGTACTGGGCCGAGGCGCCCGTGGAGTTGAGGTCAAACGCGCCGGAGCCTGTGCCGGTTAGTTCGAGGGTCCCGTTGGTTCCGCCGTTGATGACGTACCCGGTAATACGGGAGCTTTCTGTCAAAATCAGCCGGTTGCTGCCGGAGCCCAGGGCGATGGCCACCGCGTTGGAGCCCGTGGCCGAAAGGGTGCCGGAGTTGTAGATCAGTGTGTTGCCGTTGCCGGTCAGGACGCCGAGGGTGCCGGTGGTGGTGATGAGGCCGGTGTTGACGATGAGGTTCGAGGTGGCGTCGGCGTAGACGGCGAGGCCAGTGGTGGAGATGGTCCCGGTGTTGCCGATGCCGATGGTACCGGTCGTGGTGGTTTTGTTCGTGGTCCCGTCCACGGTGAGATCGGTGGCGGTGGTGGAGACGAATGAGAGCGAGCCGCCGCCGCTGTAGGCCTCGATGCCGTAGAGCCCGCTGATGGTGCCGTAGTTGAGGATGATCACGTTGCCCTCGGGCGTCATGGCATGGATGCCCGCGCCGTTTACCGCGCTGATCTGCCCCGTGGCGGTGTTGGTGATGGTGATGCTGCCGGAAACGTCAGCGTAGGCCTGGATGCCGTCCCAGCCCATGCCGCTGTTGATCGACGCGTCGGTCTTGCTGCTCGTGGCGAACCCGCTGTTGGTAACGGTGGCGTTGCCGATTTCCGTGCCGACCTCGATCGCGCTGCGGTTGGTGGAAATGGCGGTGCCGGAGTTCGTGACGGAGGCGTCGCCCAAGTTGGACCAGGCGATGAGCGCGTATTTCTGAGTGGAAAAAACGTAGCCCGAGTTGGAGACGGTCGCCAGGCCGTAGTAGTTGATGGCGCGAGCGCCTTCGAGCAGGGCCGTAACGTAGCCGGAATTGGTGATGCTAACCGTTACCGGGGTCCCCAGCGTGGGAAGAGGATTGTAATAGGCAAGGTAGTTGCCGTCGGCGTAGAGGCCACGGTAGTTGGCCGATGAAACGGTGCCGCTGTTGATGACCGTGGCGCTGCCGAGGTTGGTCACCGCGGTGACGCCTTCATTGCCCGAGCCGCTGACGGAGATCGTGGCGGCGGAATCGGCGTACACATTGCCACCGTTGTCGCTCCGCAGCCAGATGCCGCCGAAGCCGCCGGTCGTTGTGATGCGAACGTCAGCTCCCGCGTAGAGCGAGACATTGTTATTGGCATTGTTGGACTGCAAGAAAGCGCCGCTGTAAGTCGAGCTGATCACGGTCGAGCCCGTCAGCGTGATCGTCTGGTTGAAAGTCCCCGTCGTATTCGTATCGGGCTGGAGCCACACGCCGTTGCCGTTGATGGTGTAGTTGTCCAGCGTTATCGAAGAGGCTCCCGTCCCGGAGACGCCGTAAACCTTGGAGTCCGTCGCGGTGAAGCTCAGAATATTGCCTGAGAAAGTGGCCGTGCCCGCAATCGCCTGTGCCGAGAAAAGAAACGGAGCGAAAATCAAAGTGGAAAGGATGGCTGAGCGCCGAAACCGGCCCAGGTGGGATTGTGTGCTGATTGTCATATTCTTATGAGAGTGAAGCGTACTGACGCTTACTTCCTTATACAGTAAAAGCTGTTATGGCAATGAAGGAATCCATTAGAGTTACGAATATGTGCATTGGGGGAAAATGGGGCGCGGGTTGCGCTACCAGGCGGAGGGGATTTCGAGGATTCTGAGCCTGCGCGCAAAGTTCGTTTTTCTTGCGGCGGGCTAGGGTTCGATTTTCGATATGGGATATCACTTGACATTTGGATATTGTGTGAAATCTTAAAGGCATGCCAAGACTCTCCCGCGAAGAAAGCCAGCAGCTGACTCGTCAGAAATTGATCGAGGCGGCGGAGGCGGAAATTCTTCGCTCCGGTATCTACGAAGCGTCGATCCGGCGCATCTGCGACAGCGCGGGGTTTACCCTCGGCGCGTTTTATTCCAACTTCGCCGACAAGGACGAACTCCTGTTGGAAGTCGTCGAAGTGCAGACTCGGCGGGAATTAGAGCATTTGAAATCCCTGGCATCGGCGTCGGTCTCGCTCGACCGGGAATCGGTGCTCAATGAAATCGCCCGATGGCTCAAGGAGCTGCAAAAGAACGAAATTCATTCGAGCTTGTTGCTGGAGTTCGAGGTCTATGGCAGCCACAACCCCGGATTCAAAAAACGCTACGACCAAAATAAAGTGCAGTGGCACTCGATGGTGGCGAATGTGGTGGAGATGCTTTTCAAAGGCCAGAACCTGCAACCCCAGATCCCTCCCATACAAATGGCCGTGGGGCTCTCCGCCTTGTGGAGCGGTTTCGTCATCGAGGGAAAAGTCTCCCCCGGTGGAACGGCCGACAAGCTGATCATGGTCTTCCTTGGTGCGCTGCTCAAGAGCGCGAGCCCGACGCGGAAATCCAAAAACTGACGTGTACTTCGTATGAAAATCTCTCCCACATTTCTCCTCCTCCCGGCGCTTGCCATCGCGTGGACGGGCTGCAAGAAGCCCGCGCCGATCACCGACGCCCGGCCCGTTCGAACCGCCGTGATCGAGGAACGGCCCAACGAAGATCCGGTCACGATGACCGGCCAGCTCGGGGCGCACCAATATTTCAGCGCCTCCTTCCGCATCAGCGGGAAAATGATCGAGCGCCTGGTGACGGTGGGCAGCGTAGTGAAAGCCGGGCAGCCGATCGCGCGGCTCGACCCCACCATCGAGCGGGACACGCTTACCACCGCGGAAGCCGACCTCGCCTCTGCCCGGGCGCTGCTGGAGCAGACGCAACTGACGGAAAAGCGCTTCGCCGCGCTGCTCAAAACCCAGGCCGTTTCGCAAAGCAACTACGACGACGCCCTGCGGCAGATGCGCGGTGCCCTGGCCCAGGTCCAGTCGGCCGAGGCCAAGCTGCACTCCGCCCGGGAACAGCTCGATTTCACCACGATCAAAGCCGAGAGCGATGGCGTGGTAACGGAGAAAAGCGCCGAGCCGGGTGACGTCGTCGCCGCCGGGCAGACCATCGTTAAAATCGCCGCGAACCAGCCCATGGACGCCCTCTTCGACGCCCCCGAGGCGCTCATTCGCAACGGCATCATGCCCGGTAGGAAGATCGAGGTGTGCCTGAACTCTGATTCCCGCGTGCGGGCCGAGGGCGTGGTCTACGAGATCGCCCCGCAGTCGGACTCCGCCACGCGCACCTACCAGGTCAAGGCCGCCATGGAGCGCTACCCCGCGCAGATGCTCCTCGGCGCGACCGTCCTGGGGCATATGAGATTATCCGATAAGACTTCGATCCGGGTCCACGCCGCCTCGCTGACCACCTCTGGCGGTCAGCCGGCGGTGTGGCGGGTCGAGCCAAAATCGCAGACCGTGCAGCTCATCCCCGTGCGGATCGAGTCCTACACCACCGACGCTGCCGTCATCGGCGACGGTCTGCGCCCGGGCGACATCGTCGTGACCGCCGGAGCCCAGGCGCTTCACGAGAACCAGAAGGTCAAGCTGCAATAGTCCCCCCCCAGCCATGAGCAAAGCGAACCTTTCAGAGTGGGCCATCGGGCATCGCCAGTTGGTGGTCTTTTTCATGATCCTGGTGGCGCTGGCCGGTGTGTACGCGTACTTCCACCTCGGTCGCAATGAAGACCCTGCCTTTACCATCAAGACCATGGTCGTGCAGGCCTACCTGCCCGGCGCGACCATTGACGAGACGCTCCACCAGCTTACCGACCGCATCGAAAAGAAGCTCCAGGAAACGCCCTCGCTCGACTATATTAAGAGCTACACCACCGCGGGCCGCACGACGGTGTTCGTCAATCTGCTCGGCAGCGCCGACAAGGCCGCCGTGCCAGACATCTGGTACCAGGTGCGCAAGAAAATCGGCGACATCAAAAGCGAATTCCCCGAGGGCACCTACGGGCCTTATTTCGACGACGAATTTGGCGACACCTACGGTATCATCTACGCCTTTACCGCCGACGGCTTCACCCACCGTGAGCTGAAGGACTACGTCGAATCCGTGCGCGACACCCTGCTGCACGTACCCGACGTGGCCAAGATTGAGACCCTCGGCGTGCAGGACGAGCGCATGTACGTCGAGTTCTCCTCGCCTCAGCTGGCCAAGCTCGGCGTGGACCGCTCCGCGCTGGTCGCCGCGCTGCAATACCAGAACGCCATCACTCCCTCGGGCACCATCGACACCGGCAAAGAAAAAGTGCTGGTCGAGACCACGGGCAAATTCGGCACCGAGGAGGACCTGCGAAACGTCACTTTCTACGTCGGCCATAAAAAGATACGACTCGGTGATATCGCCACCGTCACCCACGGCTACGCCGATCCGCCCCAGCCGCTGTTCCGTTTCAACGGCAAAGACGCCGTCGGCCTGGCCGTCTCGATGCGCACAGGTGGCGACATCCTGGCGCTGGAAACGAACATCCAAAAGCAGATGGACGAACTGCGCCGCGACCTGCCCATCGGCATCGAGCCCCACCTCGTGGCCAACCAGCCCAAGGTAGTCCACGAAGCCGTCAACGACTTCATGGAAGCGTTGATCGAGGCCGTCGCCATCGTGCTCGGCATCAGTTTTCTGAGCCTCGGGATGAGAGCCGGGGCCGTCGTCGCCTTTTCCATTCCGCTCGTGCTCGCCGTGGTTTTCGTCGGGATGCAGCTCTGGGGGATCGACCTCCAGCGCGTCTCCCTGGGTGCGCTGATCATCTCCCTGGGCTTGCTGGTGGACGACGCCATGATTACCGTCGAAAGCATGGTCACCAAGCTGGAGGAAGGCTGGGACGCCGTGCGCTCGGCCACCTTTGCCTACACCTCCACCGCCTTCCCGATGCTCACCGGCACGCTGGTAACCATCATCGGCTTCGTGCCCATCGGGTTTGCCAAAAGCCAGGCGGGCGAATACACCTTTTCACTCTTTGCCGTGGTGGCGCTGGCGCTCTTGATTTCGTGGTTCGTCGCGGTGATCTTCGCGCCCCTGATCGGCGTTGCCGTCCTCAAAACGAAACCCGGCCATGCGGAGAAACCCAAGGGCCGCGTGGCAACGGCCTTCCACGCCTTGCTGCTCTATACCATGCGCCATGCCAAGGTGACCGTGCTAGCCACCGTGGGCATTTTCGTGCTGGCGCTAGTGGCATTGCCGCTGGTGCCCAATCAGTTTTTCCCGTCGTCGGACCGCCCCGAGCTGCTGGTCAACCTGAGCCTCGTGCAAGGCGCCTCCATTACCGCCACCGACGCCGTTTCCAAAAAACTCGACGCCGTGCTCAAGGCCGACCCCGACGTCGAGCGCTGGAGTTCCTACATCGGTCGGGGCGCGATCCGCTTTTATCTGCCGCTTGACGAACAGCTCCAGAACGACTTTTTCAGCCAGTTCGTCGTTGTCGCCAAGAGCGCCGAGGCGCGGGAGCGTGTGCATCGGCGGCTCCAGAAAACCCTCGAAGACAATTTTCCCGAAGTCGTCGTCGGCCTCTTCGCGCTGGAGCTTGGGCCCCCCGTGGGCTGGCCCGTGCAGTACCGCGTGAGCGGCGCCGACCCCGCCAAGGTGCGGCAGATTTCGCAAAAGGTCGCGGAGATCATGGCCACGAGCCACGACCTCGATAAGATCAACTTTGACTGGGGCGAACCGGCCCGCAAATTGCGCATCAAAGTGAAGCAGGAGGAAGCGCGCCAGCTCGGGCTCAACTCGGCCTCCATCGCGCAGACGATCCAGGCCGCCTATTCTGGCGCGACCGCCACGCAGATTCGCGATAGCATTTACCTCGTCGACGTCGTGCTGCGGGCGAAGCAGGAGGAGCGCCTTTCGCTGGAGAGCTTGCAGAACCTCGGCGTCCCGTTGTCGAACGGCTCGTCCGTACCGCTGGGCGTCGTGGCTAGTGTGGAATACGCGCAGGATTTCCCGCTCGTATGGCGGCGCGACCGCACCCCCACGCTTACCGTCCAGGCCAACGTCAAGGAGGGCGCGCTGCCCGCCAACGTCGTCCTCGCCTTGGAGAAGAAAATCAGCGGCCTCCAGCGGGAACTGCCCGCCGGGTATAAAATCAGCGTCGGCGGCAGCCAGGAGGAGAGCGACAAATCGCAAAAATCCGTGGCCGTCATCATGCCGCTGATGCTGCTGCTCATGACCGCGGTGCTGATGGTGCAGCTCCAGAATTTCAAACACCTCGCGCTCGTTTTAAGCGCCGCGCCGCTGGGTTTGATCGGCGTGGTATTTGCACTGCTGCTCACGCGCCAGCCGCTCGGGTTCGTGGCGCTGCTGGGGATCATCGCGCTCATCGGGATGATCGTGCGCAATTCCGTCATCCTGGTTCACCAGATTGAGGTCGAACGCGATCGCGGCCTTGCCGACTGGGACGCCGTCGTCGAGGCGGCCACACTCCGCTTCCGGCCCATCATGCTGACGGCCGTGGCAGCCATCCTCGGCATGGTGCCCATCGCGCCGACGGTCTTCTGGGGCCCAATGGCCACCGCCATCATGGGCGGCCTCGCCGTGGCCACCGTACTGACGCTCATCTTCCTGCCCTCGCTCTACGTCTGCTGGTACCGCGTCCACACGAAGTAGCGCTTCCATCCCGTCGTTGAGCCCCCCTCCGAAAAACAAGGATCAGCTCTCTTCGACCCATCCGCGTCGAAAAGCTGCGCCATGAGCTTCTGTGCCAGGGTTTCTGGTAAAAGGTGAGAATTTCACGGTACATTTTGCCGATTACAATTCTAGAAATGCCCCCTGGAATCGCCCCTCATCAATGGGAGCGACCACAAAACTTGACCTTCCTAGAACTGGAGTCTGGGCCAAAATCAACGAACCGATTGTGCAACAATACCTCTGACAAATGGGCACATGGGGGTGTATACTTTGGGTATGAAATCCTACGCTTGGACAAGCCAGGTAAAGCCGCTGTACGATAAGGCACTCTCTCGTTATCAGGCAGGGCATCGCGATCCACAAACCCTCTTCGATCCCGAAGAAGTGGAAATTTTGAAGGAAATCGGAGCTTCATCGATGGAATTGTACGATTTCGCTGAAGACGCCGATTCCTTGGACTGGGAAACTGCGCTCCTGATCCTTTCCGCAAGGCGGGATTACTTCCTGGTCATGCAAAAAGGGGTTCCCTCGGCGCGCCGTCTGACCATGACCGATTTTCCCGCTAAAACCGCAGAACTGGACGGGATTCCGTGGCTTCCCCGCATTATCCAAAAGGCCGAAGGCAGATTGCGTGGCGAACTCCCCTTTGACCTGATGTATTGCTGCGGTGGCGATCGGACGTTTTTACGTCAGTATGACCTCCATCCTGCTGATTTCCTTCGCGAAGTCTGGGCCGCTGCCGGAGACGAACAAAAGGTGCTGGCCTATGTCAAAAGGAGTGGGAAGCTCGCCGGAATCCACTAATCTGCCCGGCATTCCTAAAATGCCCTAAAACGCCCGTTTTTTAGCCGCCCGCATCTGGGATATGGTCTGGCGGGGGGCAGATTTTGTGGAGAATGAGGCTGTTTGAGAAAAAAGCCGATATTACCGCAGGACCGGCCCAGCAGTGGGCCTGATCCGATTTCGGAGAGGGGCGTAACCCGCTGGTTTTATTGGGCGGTATTCGGGCAGTGGCCACTGCCTTTGCCCGTACGAGATTGTGCAGACGTATAAATTACTCGCTGTGAGCAACTTTAAGAAAATCGGGCCGACTGGATTCGAACCAGCGACCTCTTGAACCCCATTCAAGCGCACTACCAAGCTGTGCTACGGCCCGATTTACATTCTCCACGGAGACTTCCGCGAAGGGGCGATGAGTCTTCAACGGGAGGCCCTAATTGGCAAGCGCAAAATACCATTTTTCTTAAAACCCACCCGTCATTCCAGTTCCACTCAGGGAAAAAATAAAAAATCTTCCCGAGGCCCGCCCCCTTTTGCATCATGGCTGGTAACTATGAGCAAAGCTGCCATTATCGATCGTATCGTCAACCCCGGCATTATTGCCGTCATTCGCGCCAATTCCTCCGAACAACTCCTCGACGTTTCCCAGGCCCTTTTTGAAGGCGGCGTCATCGGGCTGGAAGTGACGATGACCACCCCCAACGCTCTTCAGGTGATCCACGACGTCTCCGCCCGCTTCGGCGATAAGGTGCTC
Source organism: Spartobacteria bacterium UBA695 (assembly GCA_002298145.1). GTDB lineage: Bacteria > Verrucomicrobiota > Verrucomicrobiia > Chthoniobacterales > Chthoniobacteraceae > UBA695. The sequence continues at coordinate 92,102 of DBMP01000013.1, forward strand.
GTCGGTGTTGGAACCGTGCTGGACGCTGAAACCGCCCGCGCTTCCATCCTTGCCGGGGCCGAGTTCGTCGTCTCCCCCATCACCCGCCCGGAGATCATCCAAGTCGGCAACCGCTACGGCAAGCCGGTCGTCTGCGGCGCTTACACCCCCACCGAAGCCGTTACCGCCCAGGAGAACGGCGCGGATTTCGTCAAAATTTTCCCAGCCGACCAGCTCGGGCCGCAATACATCAAGAACCTGCTCGCCCCGCTGCCGCAGCTCCAGATCATCCCCACCGGCGGCGTCAACCTCCAGACCATTGATGCCTTCATCAAGGCCGGATGCGTTGCCGTGGGTGCCGGTTCGAGCCTCGTGAGCAAGGAAGTCCTCAAAAACAAAGACTGGAAGAAGCTCACCGAGACCGCCGCAGCCTTTGTCGAGGCGATCAAGAAGGCCCGCGCCTAAGCTCGCCCAAGGGCGCTTGAACGCGTTTGAATTCCGCTCCGGCGAGTTTGCGAAAAATCGCCGGAGCGGCTTTCGGTTTGCCGTTTGACTTTCCCCGGCTCCCGCCGCTACATAGGAAGCATGAAAACCCCGTGTCTATGGCTGGCTGCCGCGCTCTTCGCGGCGAGCGCTGCCGTTATCCAGGCGGATGCTCCTGGTAAACTGAAGATCAGCCTGGACCCGGTGACGACGGCCACGCCGACTCCAGCGGAGGCCACGCCCACGCCGAAGCCCCCTGCGCCGCCCGTGGTGGCGTTTGAAAAGCTGATTACTTTTTTGCCCAAGACTCCCGAGGGGTGGAGCTCCGAGAAGCCCAGCGGCTCGGTGACCGATATCGAGGTCTTTAACCTCAGCACCGCGACGCAGACCTACCAAAAGGGCGAGGATGAAGACGCCAAGGTGGCTACGGTAACGATCATCGATGCGGGCGGCCACAATGGTTACTTGAAGGCCATCACCAGCCAGTGGAAATCGGCCTCCTCGGTCGAGGGTACCGACAAACAGGTGCAGATTGGCGATATGCCGGGCTTCGAGCACGTTAGCATGCTGCCGAAGGCCGTCTCGCTCGCCGTCATCGTGGGCAACCGCTTTTTTGTGCAGGTTGACCTGACCAACATGGAGCCCAAGGACGCCCGCGAGTGGCTCCAGAAGATGGACCTCAAGGGGTTGGCGGAGCTGAAGTAGGGGTTCTAATTCGTTCACTTTCGCGCCTACCCTCCAGCTAAAAAAGTCTTTTTAGACAGATTCCCATGCCTCGCAGACGGGGCGCCACGCGGCGTGGAAAAGGGAAAATTCTATTCTCACGCAAAGGCGCAAAGGCGCAAAAAAGATAAAGACAAGAGTTTCCCCCCTTTGCGGCTTTGCGGCTTTGCGTGAGCCCTCTGCCTTTTTTTATAAGGCACCTATTTTCGGCTAAGAAAGCCGTTGCTGTTTGCTCCTAAGTTTTCGTTCCCGTGTTGCGTTGAGCACGGCATCGAAGCGATCTTTCAGTTCACCTTGCAGCGGTAGCTTTTTGAGTCGCCTCATTAGCATGGTGCCAATGTACTGCGATCGGAAAAAATACGGGTGCAATTCCAGGTAGAGAATCGCTATTTCGGCCTTGGCTGTATCGCCTGCACCCAGAGATTCCAAGGCATGGCTCAATCCTCCGGGAAACGCCAGAGCGTCAAAGCGATGATGAAATTCGTCGCAGGCTTTTACCCAGTTATCAAAGGCTTCCTTGCTTTCCGAACGATGGATGACGGCGTTATCAATGGCCTCTTTGAGGCGCTGAATCTCGGCGGCATTGTGTTCAATGATCCCTTTCATGAGACCTCCCAGCCTCATCCTTTCCTCAAGTTCCTGATGACCTAATAACTCTTGCGCATGTTGCTGGGGAGGATTCCCGCTTCGGCGCGGTATTTGGCCACGGTGCGCCGCGCGATGGGGATGCCCCGCTCGGTGAGGATGTCCACGATTTCCTTGTCGGAAAGCGGGTGGCGCGTGTCCTCGCCCTTGACCAGTTCCGTGATCGCGTTCTTCACGCTGGTATTACTGAGGGTTTCGCCTCCGGTGGTCTGGTAGCCCGGGGTGAAGAAATATTTCAGCTCAAAAACGCCCCACGGCGTGGCCATGTATTTGCCCGAGATGGCGCGGCTGACCGTGGTTTCATGCACGCCCACGACGTCGGCCACTTGCACCATCGTCAGGGGTTTAAGCGCCGTCGGGCCTTTTTCGAAAAATTCCCTCTGCCGCTCCAGGATCTCGCTGGCGATGTTCGAGATCGTCTGCTGGCGCTGGTGGATGCTCTTAATCAGGAACTTGCCGCTGCGGATTTTCTCCCGGATGTAGTCGCGCACGTCGTTGGCGTTGCCATCGCGCGACATCAGGTCTTTGTAAGTGTTGGAGATGCGTAAATGCGGGATCTGTTCGCCGTTGAGGCTGATCTGCCAGTCGCCGCTGATCTTTTCCACCGTTACGTCCGGGAGGACGTAGTTGGTCATATCCGGTGTGAAAAGCTGGCCCGGCTTCGGGTCAAGCGTGGCGATGAAATCGGCGCACTTTTGCACCTGCTCCGGCGTGGTGTTGAGCCGCCGGGCGATCTCGGGGAACCGGTGCTTGCCCAGGTCTTCGAGGTGTTTGTCGACGATCCGGTACTCCATGCCGTCGCCTTTGCCAAGCCGCCGGAGCTGCACGAGCAGGCACTCGCGGAGGTCCCGGGTGCCGACGCCCACGGGGTGAAAGGTCTGGATGACTTCGAGCACTTCGCGCAGTTCCGTCAAGGCCACGCCCGAGTTCTGGCTCATGTCCTCCACGGCGACCGTCAGAAACCCGAGGTCGTCGATGTTGCCGATGATCAGCTCGGCCACCTTGCGTTGTTCGGGCGAGAGGTCGCTGGTCTGCAGCTGCTCCATCAAGTGCTGCTGGAGGGTCTCGTTGGTGGCGATGGAATCGAAAAAGAACTGGCGGCGTTCCTCGTCCTCCTGGGAGCGGCCTGAGTAGGAGCTGTTTTGCGACATGTAATCGCGCCATTCCTCGTCGAGCTTGGCCAGGTGCTCGAACTCCTCCTGGAATTCGTCGCGTTCGCTCTGGCGGTCCTCCAGGGTCGGTTCGGTCCGTTCCTCCTCCAGCACGGGGTTGATGGCCATCTCCTCCTGGATTAGATTGCGCAGCTCCAGGATGGGAGCCTGCAATATCTGCAGGCTCTGCTGGAGCTGAGGCGCCAGCATTTGCTGCATGGAGAGGTTTTGGACTTGTTGCATACCGGCCATGACGGGAAGGTAGGCTGGAAGCCGGGATGGGCAAGCAGAAATCGCGCCACACCCTGAAAATTTGCATTTCCGGGGCACATTTTAGGGGGGCGGCAACTCTTTTCGCCGATTGCGGTCGAGTTTCGCACGGAATATGCATACACAGGGTCTCGCATGAAAACGCACTCCTTTTACCTCCTGGCCGGTGCGGTGGGGTTGCTCGCGCTCTCGGGACCCATTTCGGGGCAAAACGCCGCCGTGCGCCCCGTGGTCGCGATTGAGGCCGCTCCCCAGGCATCCCCTCAGGTGCTGGCTCTTATCGACCAGCTCTCGGAACAAAACAAACAGCTCACGGCCAACCAGGCCAAGATCGACGAGCAGATCGACGAGCTGACCGAAACGCTCCGGCAGGTGCGCATCTACGCGGGCCGCGCAGGAGGGAGGAAATAACGCCATGAATCGCTCTCTTTGCTCATGGGCCGTGGCTCTGGCCATCGGCGCCGCCTGGATCGGCTCTTCGGGGCTGCTTTGCTCACAGGAGGTCATCACCCCGGCCCCCGTCACGGCAGAGGAACGCCTCGCCGCCCTCAAGGCCGCTAACGCCGCCTTGATCGAGCGGCAGGAGAAAACCCTCAAGAAGCTCGACGACCTCAAGGAACAGGCGCGGATTATTCGCCTTGCAATCAGCCGGGCCTAAAGACGAGACGGGGAGACGCGGGGACACGGAGGCGGGGCAGAGCGGGCTCCGTCTTTGGCTTTTCAGAAGCGCTTTCCGCGGTTATGGTGGTGGATTATGAAACCCTTCCTTTTCCGATGGGCCTCCACGACGTTCGCCGTCCTGGTCGCTGCGGCCTTCGTGCCGGGGATCAGCGCGGACAGCACCGGGGCGCTGATCTGGGCGGGGCTTTTGCTCGGGATCCTTAACGCCGTCATCCGGCCCGTGCTCCTTTTCTTTGCGCTGCCCTTGGTCGTGCTGACTCTGGGCCTCTTCGTGCCGGTGATCAATGCCGTGCTGCTCCACTTCGTCGGCAGCGGCTGGGTTGACGGGTTTCACGTGGCCGGGTTCGGCTCCGCCTTCCTGGGGGCGATCGTGGTGAGCATCGCCTCGTGGATGGTGAACGGTTTTTTCAACGGACCCCGAGCCGTGCGCTTCGAGGTCCATACCCCCCGGCGCTTCGACGAATCCGCCCCCCGGCCTGGCGAAATGAAGCGCGTTGAAGGCCGCGTCATCGACCATGAATCCGACCCCCGATAATCCCCCCCGCCCTTGTTACCCCAGAGTTCGCGTCAAAATTTGCGGCATCACCAACCCCGCCGATGCCGAGGCAGCCATCGAAGCCGGAGCCGATGCCCTTGGCTTCAACGGCTTCCCCGGCTCCAAGCGCTACCTTGACCTCAAGGCCGCCACGCCCTGGATGCTCGGCCTGCCTGCGTTCGTCACCCGCGTAGCCGTCGTCGTCAACCCGGCGAAGCCCGAGGCCGCCGAGATCGTAGCCCTGCCGTCCATTGACCGCATCCAGTTCCACGGCGACGAATCGCCCTCGTTTTGTGCCCGCTTCCCCGGGTTCATCAAAGCGCTGGCCGCGCGGGACCGGGAGGCGCTCACGCGGGCGCGGGAGTACGCCACGCACTCGATCCTGCTCGACGCCTTCGTCCCCGGGGCCTACGGCGGCACCGGCAAGCTCATCGACCTGGAGCTTGCCGCCGCCTTTGTCCGGGATCATCCGGAGATTCGCGTCATCCTTTCGGGCGGGCTTACCCCGGAGAACGTCGGCGAGGCCGTCCGGGTCGTCCGGCCCTTCGCGGTTGACGTGGCCAGCGGGGTGGAGTCTCAGTTTTGCAAAAAAGACCCCGCTAGAATGCGGGACTTTATCTCGGCAGTGAGGGAATCGGAGTAAATCTCTGCAAATTATTGGCATAGCAGATAAAAAGATCGAGCCGCTCGACCTTTTGGTTCACTTTTTGCTAGTCTTTTCCCTTAGGTGGAAAAACACTCCCTGCCCCTTAGGGAGCTTTAGAGCCACCTAACCCTCAACAACCTAAAAACACGAATTATGCGGAAACTGGCACTCCTCTGCTCGGTCATCTCGGTATCAACCGCGGTCCAGGCCCAGAATCCAACCCCTGCCCCCGTTGCCCCTCCTGTTGCTACCGCCGAGGTCTCGCCGATCCCCGGAATCCCACCCGCCGAGGAACCCGCCGCGCAGCCACCCTCAGCGACCACCCCCAGCGTTCCCGCCGTGGCCCCCGCCGCCTCTGTGGCGCCCGTGGTTGCCGTCGCTCCCGCCGCCGCGCCTGAGAGCATCGCCAACCCGACGGCCCGCACCATCCGCGACTTCCAGAACGAAGATATTTCCATGGTGCTGCGGCTCCTCGCCCGCCAGGCGGGGATCAGCGTCGTCGTGAGCGACGCGATTGCCGGAACGATTAACATGCGGGTTGAAAACGTGACCCCCATGGAAGCCATCCGGGTCATCGCCGAAGCCAAGGGGCTCGACCTGACCCAGAGCAACAACGTCTATTTCCTCAAAACGGCCGCCGAAAAAGCCAAGGAGCCGACCGAATCCGGCTGCTACACCTTCAGCTACGCCAAGGTCTCGGAAGTCAAGGACCTCATTGCGACGCAAATCCAGAGCAAGATCGCCCCACAGGTTGACGAGCGTACCAACACCGTCTTTTTCCGCGACTACCGCTCCAACCTAGTCAACCTGCAACTCTTCTTTGAAACCATCGACCGTCCCACCCGGCAGGTCATGATCGAGGCGCGCATGGTCGAGGTCAACGCCAACCCGAAACAGTCCTACGGCATCAACTGGGGTGGGGTGTTTGGCAGTTCCTCAAGTGGGAAGACGATCCGCTACGGCGGCAGCACGCTGGCGAGTTACACCGTCAAAGATGGTGTGCCAGTGCTGTCGAGTCTCCCGGGTGTCAGTGTTTCAGGAACGAACAATAGCTTTGTTTTCAGTGGGCAAGGAAGTAACATTTTCAGCCAACTCGGTAGCCAGATAGCCATCCTGAGTGTGCCGGAGATGAGCCTGACCATGCGGTTGCTCAACGAAGATTCCGACGCCGAGTTCCTGGCCAACCCCCGCGTGGTGACCTCCAGCGCCCGCAAGGCGACCATCAAGATTACCCGCAACCAGCCCGTTCCCAAGCTGAAATACAACGAGCAGACCGCCTCCACAGAGTTTGATAGCTTTGAGGACAAAACCTTTGGCAACACGCTCGAAGTGACCCCCACCATCAATAAGGACGACTTCATTTCCATGCAGGTGAAGCCGGAGATCAGCAACAAAGTCTCCGATGCCACCTTTACCATCTCGAGCACGACCGTTACGAGCCCCATCATCGACACGCGCACGCTCGATTCCAACGTCGTCATCCGCAGCGGTGATACCCTGGCCATCGGCGGTCTGCTCCAGGACGAGGGCACCAAGGCCCGCAGCAAAGTGCCCGTGCTGGGCGACATCCCCGTGCTCGGCTACGCCTTCCAGGAACGCCTCAACGCCCGGACCAAGCGCAACCTGCTCGTCTTTATTACCCCGACGATTATCAAGCAGGGCTACGGCACGGGGCTGGAAGACCAGGTCTCCGGCCTAAAGAACACCGGCGAGGAATACGCCGACCCGAATGGCTGGCGCAACAACGCCCGTGGCAGCGTTCGCCTGGTGCCCACCTCCAACCGCCCGGCGGCCGCCGATTATCCCAAGCCTGGTACCGCCCCGGCCCCCGTCAAAGTTCGCCCCGCCTCCAAGTCGGTTTCCAGCGAAGCCGCCCCCGAGCCGACCGCGAAACCGAAGGCCAAGACGACCTCAAAAACCGTTCCGCAGACCGTCGCGCAGAAGAACAGCGACCCGGAATTCAAAATTACGGTGCCCCAACGCGAAGAGTAGTGTATGCAGTAGGGGACACATGAAGCAGTACAAAGTAGCGGTCCTCCCCGGCGACGGGATCGGGCCGGAAGTGATGGTCCAGGCGCTCCGCGTGCTGGAAAGCGTTGGCAAGAAATTCGGGTTCGAGATCGCGACCACCGAGCGTTACGTCGGCGGCGCGGCCATCGACCACGAAGGCAAAGCCCTCCCCGCCTCCACCATCGAGACGTGCGAAGCCTCCGACGCCATTTTGTTTGGCTCCGTCGGCGGCCCGAAGTGGGAGAAACTCCCGCCCAACGAACAGCCCGAACGCGGCGCGCTGCTCCCGCTGCGCAAGCACTTCGGCCTCTACGCCAACCTGCGCCCGGCCCTCTGTTTCCCGGCGCTCACCCACGCCTCACCCGTTAAAGAAGAGCTCGTGCGGGGCGGCTTCAACGTCCTCTGCGTGCGCGAACTCACCGGCGGCCTCTACTTCGGCCAGCCCAAGTTCCACAAGGAAGAAAACGGCGAACCGATGGCCGTCGACACCATGGTCTACCACAAGAGCGAGATCGTGCGGATCGCGCACGTCGCCTTCAAGGCCGCCATGGGCCGCCGCAAGCAGCTCACCTCCGTCGACAAAGCCAACGTCCTGGAAAACGGCGTCCTCTGGCGCGCGACCGTCAACGAGGTCGCCAAGGAATACCCGGAAGTCACCCTAAACCACCTTTACGTCGACAACGCCGCCATGCAGTTGATCCGCAACCCGCGCGGCTTCGACGTCGTGCTGGCCGAGAACCTCTTTGGCGACATCCTTACCGACGAAATGGCCATGATCGCGGGCTCCCTGGGCATGCTCCCGAGCGCCAGCCTGGGCATCAAGCAGACCGCCTACGGCCAGTTCGGCCTCTTCGAACCGAGCGGCGGCAGCGCCCCCGACATCGCGGGCAAGGGGATCGCCAACCCGATCGCGCAGATCCTTTCCTCGGCCATGCTGCTGCGCTACTCGCTGGGCGAGGCAGCCGCCGCCGACGCCATCGACGAAGCCGTGCGCAAAGTCATCGACCAAGGCTACCGGACCGGCGACATCTACTCCGAGGGGACCAAGAAAGTCGGCACCGCCGAAATGGGCGACGCCATCCTGGCCGCTCTGTAAATCAGCCGGATCGTTTTACGCAAAGGCGCAAAGAGGGTTACTTCTTTGCGCCTTTGGTGTTTTTAAACTCGGGAGCCTTGGAAACCAGAGCGGGCCGGGCGGCGAGCATCTGTTCCAGAAGCGCCTCCGGTTCGCAGCCGACCGTCAGCATGTCGCGGTGCGTGCTGGAGAGGAAGGCCTCGGTGGTCATGTGATCCAGTAGGCGCAGGAGATTGTCGTAAAAGCCGCCGAGGTTGAGCACGCCTACTGGCTTGGCATGCAGCCCCAGTTGCAGCCATGTGAACGCCTCGCAAACCTCCTCCAGCGTGCCGATCCCGCCCGGCAGCGCCACGAAGGCGTCGCCAAGGTGGGCCATGGTCTGCTTGCGCTCGTGCATCGACTCCACCACGATCAGCTTCGAGAGCCCCGCGTGATGCCAGCCCCGCTCCACCATTGCGCGGGGAATCACGCCCGTCACCTCGCCGCCCGCCGCCAGCGCCGCGTCGGCCACCGCGCCCATCAGGCCCACGCCGCCGCCACCGTAGACAATCCCCAGCCCCCGCCGGGCGCAGGCGGTCCCCAGCGCCATGGCGGTTTCCACATAATCCGGAGAGGCTCCAAAGCTGGAACCGGCGTAGATGCAAAGGCAAGTCATGGGAAAAGGGGAGGAGGATTTGTTAGCGTTCCCCGCGCGGGTCGAGCACGTCGCGCAGGGCATCGCCCAGGAAGTTCAAGGCCAGCAGCGTCGCGCTCATCGTCGCTGCCGGGAAGACCAGCAGCCACCAGTAGCTCTTAATCGGGTTGATCGCCTGGGCGCCATCAGCCAGCAGCGAGCCCCAGCTCGCCTGCGGCGCCTGGATGCCCAGGCCCAGGAAGCTTAGGAACGACTCGTCCAGGATCACCGCCGGAACCGTCAAGGTCAGGTAGACAATCACCACCCCCACCAAGTTCGGCAGCAGGTGGCGCGTTAGGATCTTCCAGTGGCTCTGCCCCAGGCTGCGGGCGGCCAGCACGAACGTCTGTGCCTTGAGCGCCAGCACCTGCCCCCGGACGATCCGCGCCATGGTGAGCCATTCGATCAACCCCAGCGAGAGGATCAAGATCACAATGCGCGAATAAGCCACCAGCGCGGGCGCGCCGAACTCCGCGAGCCCCGTCTTGATGCGCGAATCGAACGCATTCACGGCGATCAGCAAAATGATCAGGCGCGGCACCGCGTAGAGAATCTCGACAATGCGCATCATCACCCCGTCCGTGCGGCCCCCGGCGTAGCCCGAGACGAGGCCGTAGGCCGTCCCGATGAAAAATGCGATCAGCGCCCCGGCGATCCCGACCGTCAGCGACACCCGCGCCCCGGAGAGCACGCGGAAAAGCAGGTCCTGCCCGTGCAGATCGGTCCCGAACGGGTGCTCCCACGAGGGCGGGGCGAACTGTGCGGCACTCACCTCGCGGGCCGACTCGGGCATCAGCGCGGGCCCGAAAACCGCCGCCAGCGTCACAATCACCAGGACGATCAACGAAACGCGCACCGCGCCGCCGCGGGCCAGGAGCTTTTGCCATGGAGAGTGCGTTCTCATTTCAGTTTGATGCGGCGGTCGAGCCACGGGTAGGCGAGATCGGCCAGGAGGTTGAGGAAGACGAGCAGCGCGCAGTAGACGATCACGACCCCTTCCAGCAGGAAGCCGTCGCGGTTCTGGATCGAGTTGACAAAAAAGCCGCCCGCGCCGGGAATGTTGAAAATCGTTTCGACCACGATCGAGCCGGTGAGCAAATTCGCCGCCAGCGGTCCCAGGAACGAGACCACAGGCAGGAGCGCCACGCGCGCCACGTGCTTGGAGACCACGCGCCATTCCGCCAGGCCCTTAGCTCGCGCCGTCCGGACGAAATCCTGCCCCAGCACCTCCAGCATGCTCGTGCGCGTGAGCCGCGCGATGTAGGCCACGTAAGGCCCCGCCAGCGTAATAGCTGGTAAGATCAAGTACTCCAGGCCGCCCCAGCCGCCCACCGGCAGCCAACCCAGCCAGAGCGCGAAAACCAGGATCAAGAGCGGGCCCGTCACGAAGGTCGGGATCGAGATCGCCAATAGCGAGGCCAGCATCGCGCCGGTTTCCGCCGCCGTGCCGCGCCGCGTCGCCGCCCAGCCGCCGAGCGTAACGCCCCCCACCGTCGCCAGCGCGAAAGCCACCCCTCCGAGCGTCGCCGAGACCGGGAGCGTCTGCGCGAGGAGTTCATTTACCGTCCGGTTGCGGTAGCGGGTCGAGGGGCCGAGGTCGCCGTGCACCAGCCGCCCGAGGTAGGCCGTGTATTGCTGCCAGGCCGTGCCGTCGTAGTGGAACTTGGTTTCCAGCGCCGCCTTTACCGAAGGGAGCAGCTCCCGCTCGCGGTCAAACGGCCCACCCGGAGCCCCGCGCATGAGAAAAAACGTGATCGAGACGGCGCAAAAAAGCACCAACCCCATCGAAACAAACCGGCGTAAAACGAAGGTGAGCATTTTAGGCTATCAGGCTCCTCCCTTGCTCCTCGTTACGCATCTGGAGATTCGTAACGAGAACGGTTCTTGGTGCCTGTCTGGAGATAGAGCGCGAAAAGTTTTATGGATCATTCCCATACGGCAGGCGGCCAAAATAGCCTAATTTTCGCGGAAAGAAAGGCTCATCCGGCCAAGCCGTTTAGCCTAAAGAGGCGGCCGGGCTTGGATTTCGTTCAGCAGCGCCTGGGTCAGAGCGTCGGCCACCTCGGTTTCCTCGAAGCGGATCTCCTCCACGCCCGCCTGCGCGTAGAGATCCCCTTCATCCACGTAGCGGGCCCGGGCGAAAATCCGCAGCCCCGGGTTAAGCCGCCGCGCCGTATGCACCGTGGCCAGCACCGCCTCGGTCGTGGGCAGCGTCACCACCAGGTAGAGCGCCTTTTCAACCCCCGCCGCCGTCAGAATCTCCGGGTGCGACCCATCGCCAAAGAGCGCGCGGGTGCCCTCTTCGTGCAGCTCCAGCACCGTCTCGATATTGGTCTCCACAACCACAAACCGGATGCCCGCCTTCTTAAGCGCCTCCGCCACATGGCGGCCCACCGGCCCCTGGCCGATCACAATCGCCTGGTAGGGCTTGCGTTTCTGCCGCGACTCCTCCTCCTCCGCTGCCTGCCGGAGGTTGAACGCGTTCCCCCGGCGTTCCTGGGCCCCTTCCAGCCAGCGTTGCAGCGCCGGGAGCCGCCCCAAGCGCGGCTCCAGCTCCTGGAGGCGGTTGAAGATCCACGGATTCAGGCTGATCGACCCGATCGCCGCCGCCACCAGCACATCGGCCCCGGTCTGCGAGATCAGCCCCAGGCCCTTGCCGGTCTCCGCCAGAATGAAGGAAAACTCGCCGATCTGCGCCAGCCCGCCCGCCACCGTTAGCGCCGTTGCCAGCGAGTACCCCCGGGCGATCACAATCACCAGCGCCGCCACCGGCTTGACGACCAGGATCACAATAAACACCCCCAGCGTCAGCCACGGGGCGTCGAGGATCGTGCGAAAATCAAAGAGCATCCCCACCGAAACGAAAAACAGCACCGCGAAGGCATCCCGCAACGGCAGCGCATCGGCCGCCGCCTGCTCGCTCACCTTCGTCTGCCCCACCACCATCCCCGCCAGGAACGCCCCGAGCGCCATCGACGCCCCGAAAACCAGGTACGAGACCGTCGCCACCGAAATCGAGAAAACCAGCACCGTCAGCGTAAAAAGCTCCCGGGAGCGGAACGCCGCCACCCGGACCATCAGCGCCGGAATCAGCCGGATCCCCGCCACGGCAAAAATCCCTCCCAGCGCCGCCAGCTTGAGGAGCGCGATTCCCGCCGTCGCCAGCACATCCGTCCAGCTGTCCCCCTTGGCCGCCATTGAGGGCAGCAGCACCAGGACCAGCACCGTAATCAAGTCCTCCACGATCAGCCAGCCCACCGCCACGTGCCCCTGGGGCGTATCCACCAGCCCCCGGTCCATCAGCACCCGCAGCAGCACCACCGTGCTCGCCACCGAGGTCGCGATGCCCAGCACCAGTCCGTTCTGCCACGTCCAGCCTGCCGCCAGCGCCAGGGCCAGACTACAGAGCGTCGCCATCAAGCTCTGCCCCAGGGCCCCCGGGATCGCGATCGCCCGCACCGAGAGCAGGTCTTTCAAGTGAAAATGCAGGCCCACGCCGAACATCAGCAGAATCACGCCGATTTCTGCCAACTCCCCGGCCAGCTTCGAGTCTCCCACGAAACCGGGCGTATGGGGCCCGATCGCAATTCCCGCCACCAGGTAGCCGACAATGGGCGAAAGCCGCAGCTTCGCCGCGATGAGGCCAAAGACCCAGGCCGCGCTCAGGCCAAAGGCAATCGTGGTCAGTAAATTGAGTTGGTGCATGGGAAGGACTTCCGTTCGGGCCGCACTTTACGGGTAGCGGCCCCCCTGCGTCGAGCCTCCCTCAAGTAGGAGATGATAAATGCGTGAGGATGAGTTATTTTTGTTTGCAAACACGCCCAGCAATGGAATGTATGCTCCCACATATGATTCAACTTTCGTTTAACAGACCGGTAACACTGTGCTGGGTGTCTCCCCCGTGCGGAATGCGAATGCGCTCTTCGATTCCGGGTTTGCCTTGACGCTGGCAGTCTCCTTTCCCTAGAAACACAATAGCTTAAGAGCAGACGGGAAAAGTGCCATGTGCTTGCGGGCGACTTTTGACGGCGATTTCCCTCTATCCAAACCATTTTTTCACAACCACATTTACAGAGGATTTTTTCATGATCAGCGGGCTTTTTGGGTTATTCTCGAATGACATCGGGATCGACCTCGGTACGGCAAACACCCTCGTTTACGTTCGCGACCACGGCATCGTTCTACGCGAGCCGTCGGTGGTGGCCGTACAGTCGGGCACCAATAAAGTGCTTTCCGTCGGCGACGAGGCCAAACGAATGCTGGGGCGCACCCCGGCCAACATCGTGGCGGTGCGGCCCCTCAAGGACGGCGTTATCGCCGACTTTGAAGTGACCGAGGCCATGCTCCGGCACTTCATCCGCAAGGCCCACGGGCGGCGGATGCTCTTCCGGCCGCATCCGCGCGTCGTCATCGCAGTCCCCTCGGGCATCACCGAGGTGGAGAAACGCGCCGTCAAGGAGTCCGCACAGCGCGCGGGCGCTCGCGAGGTCCATCTTATCGAAGAACCGATGGCAGCGGCCATCGGCTGCGGCCTTCCCGTCCAGGAAGCCGCGGGCAACATGATCGTCGACATCGGCGGCGGCACCACCGAGGTGGCCTTGATTTCGCTCGCTGGCATCGTCTTTAGCCGCAGCGTGCGCGTCGCGGGCGACGAACTCGACGAAGCCATCATGCAATACATGAAGCGGGCGTATAACCTCATGATTGGGGAGCGCACCGCCGAGGAGATCAAAATTAAAATCGGCTCGGCCTACCCGATCGAAAAAGAGACCACCATGGAAGTCAAAGGGCGCGACCTCGTCGCAGGCCTGCCCAAGACCCTGACCATCACCTCCCAGGAAGTGCGCGAAGCCTTGCTGGAGCCGGTCTCGACCATCGTGGAAAGCGTCCGGGTGACCCTGGAGCGCTGTCCTCCCGAGCTTTCCGCCGACCTGGTGGACCGGGGCATCGTGCTCGCCGGTGGCGGCGCGCTGCTGCGGGGCTTGGATAAATTGCTTTCGGAAGAAACCGGTCTGCCTGTTCACGTCGCCGAGGATCCCCTCAGCGCCGTGGCGGAAGGAACCGGCCGCGCCCTCCAGGAAATTAAATTCCTGCGTCAGGTGGCGACCGCCGACCGCACTTACCGCGCTTAAAAAAGAGCGGAAGCACCCCCTTTTTCGATACTTCGATTAGGGACTCCCACTTTTTCAAACCATGAGGCGGTTTTCCATATTTGCGCTGATCCTGTTCGTTCTGGCCGTGGGCGGTCTCTTCGCCCTCGGCCCGTCCGGCACCCAGCGCGCCCAAACATCCTTCCTCGGGATCATCTCCCCGTTTCTAACAACGGGGTCGAATCTCGATCGGAAAATCAGCGCCGTTCGCCAAGGTCTCAAAACGCTCCAGGAACTGGAGCTGGAGAACCAGCAACTGGCGGTCAGCAACAAAGAGCTCAAGGCGGTCAACCAAACCTTGCGCGACCTGGAGACCGAGAACAACCGCTTGCGGATGGCCCTCCAGTACCGCGAGCGGGCGGCCTTCCAGCTCGTCCCGGCGCGGGTCATCGCCCGCGACGCCTCCTCCTGGTGGAACACGATCAAAATCGACCGTGGCACCGCCGACGGCCTGGAGAGCGACATGCCGGTATTGACCGAAAGCGGCCTGGTGGGCAAGACCACCTCCGTCGCCGAGCACGCCGCCACGGTGCTCCTGATTTCCGATGAAAACTGTCGCGTCGCCTCCTCCATCGAGGGGACCCGCGAGCAAGGAATTATAAGTGGGGAACGCGGATCGGGCACCAGCCAGCCGGTGCTCTGTATGCGCTTCCTATCCAAAACAGCCAATTTGAAACCCGACCAGAAGGTGTACAGCTCGGGCGTCGGCGGCGTCTACCCCGCCGGAATCTTTATTGGCGCCATCAAAGAGTTCCGCGTGCGTGAACTCGACGGCTTCGCTACCCTTCAGCCTGCCGTGGACCTGACAACACTGGAAGACGTGTTTGTCGTTCTAGGCAAGAAATGATCCGCTTTTTCCTGATCCTTTTGGCCTCGGCGTTTGGAGCGCTGATCCTCCAGCATTTCATCCCGCCGCTTTCGTTCATGGCGGGGGCGCGAGTGATCCTCCTGCCGCTGGTATTCTTCTACGGCGCGCTGGCCTTGCCCTTCCCGGGCATGCTGGCCCTGGCCTTCGCCTGCGGCTTCATGTGGGACGCGCTCACCGTCCAGATCATCGAGGTCGGCACGGGCCCGCTGAACGCCTTTGGCCTCGGCACCGGCAACGCCGAGGTGGTCGAGATCGCCCTCGGCTGGTCGATCGTCCTCTTCGCCGTCCTCGGTTCGCTCATGAGCGGCTTTCGGCCCCTCTTCCAGGCCGGACGCTGGGAGGTCCACTGCTTGATGAGTGGCGTCTGCACCTCCGCCATGGTCCTGGCCGAGTTCCTCATGATCTCCGTGCGGCGGGCGGCGCTCTACAACGTCCCCTTTGAGTTTAACCGCGAGATCTGGTGGCGCATCGGCGGCCCCGGCCTTGTGGCCTTGGTCCTCGCGCCGATCGTCTTTATCTTTTTGAAGTCGCTGGCCGCCTTGGTTGGCTACAACTCCGTGCCCGACGCCCAAGAAGAGGAGGAGGACTAGCTATGGCCCGTATTTCCCGTTCCGACTGGCGGCTCTTCTTCCTGGCCGTGCTGATGTTCGCGGCCCTCGGCACCATCGTCGCCCGGCTCTGGACCTTGCAGGTCATGCGGGGCGATTACTACGCCAGCAAGATCGGCGGCAAATCGCAGGTCACCGTCCGCATCCCCTCCGTGCGCGGCGAAATCCGCGACCGCAACGGCGTGCCGCTCGTCCAGAACCGCGCCAGCTACAACGTCGACTTTTATCTCCAGGACATGGTCGCCGGGTACCGCCGCCGCAACGGCTCCATCCCCACCATGCTCGAACGGCGCACCCAGCGGGATATGCCCAAGGACATCCCCACGCCCGACATCCTGAAAATCGTCAACGCAGGCGTCATCCCGCGCCTCCAGGAGCTCGACCTTGCGCACGATTACAACTCCAAGCACCTCAAAAACCACTACGCCCACGACACCCTGGTGCCGTTTCCGTACATCGAGGATGCCAATTTCGACACCATCGCCAAGTTCTCCGAACACGACGTCGGCCTGCCCGGCGTCGACATCAGCCAGAAGCCCGTGCGCCAGTACCTCTATGGCGCTTTTGCCGCGCACATCCTCGGCTACGTCGGCATGCCCCGGCAGATCGACCAGCTCCCCGACGTTCGCAACTTCACCTACTACCAGCCCGACGTGGAGGGCAAGTCGCAGATCGAGCTCTCCATGGACCAGTATTTGCGCGGCAAGCCCGGCGTGCGCGTCATCCAGAAAGACGCCAAGGGCCGCATGGAGAGCGAGGTTCGCACCGACCAGCCCAAGCCCGGCGCGAACGTCTACCTCACCATCGACGCCCGCATCCAGTACATCGTCGAGCAGGCCCTGCGCCACCCGACCCTCGGCCGCGCCGCCGCCGTCGTCCTCGACCCCAACAACGGCGACATCCTGGCCATCTGCTCCGTCCCCTCCTTCGACCCGAACGTCTTCATCCCCAAAGTCTCCACCAAGGACTGGGACGGCCTCCTCAAAGACCGCGCCGTGCCCTTGGTCAACCGGGCCGTCTCCGGCTTCCCTCCCGGGTCCACCTTCAAGATCGTGACCTCCCTCGCGGGCCTTAGCAAAGGCCTCGCCAACAAAACCTTCAACTGCTCCGGCTCCGTGGAATACGGCGGCCGCTCCTTCCACTGCTGGATCGCCGAAAAAGGCGGCTCGCATGGCACCCTGCGGCTGCCCGACGCCATCAAGGTCTCGTGCAACTCCTTCTTCTACCAATACGGCAACGCGGCGGGCGGCGACACGCTGGAGCGCGTCGGCGGCATCCTCGGCATGGGGCGGCGCTACGAGCTGGGCCTCTCCGACGAAAAAGAAGGCTGCATGCCCGGGCCGAGATGGATGGCCGGGCGCAACACCGGCGAAAAATGGACCCAGGCCCAGACCGCCAACACCTCCATCGGCCAGGGCTACGTGCTGGCGAGCCCCCTGCAAATGGCCGTCGCCTACGCGGCCGTGGCCAACGGCGGCGTCGCCTACGAGCCGCGCCTCGTCAAGAAAGTCCTCGAAACCGACGGCAAACCAGCCCTCAACGACGAAGGCAAAGTCGCCGTGCCTGACGAGCCGAAAGTCCGCGAAGACTTCAGAACCGAAGGCATCCTGCCCGAGCACGTCGAAACCGTTCGCAAAGGCCTCTGGAACGTCGTCAACGAAACGGGCGGCCCCGGCGGCGGCGGCACCGGCCGCTCCGGCCAGGTCAAAGGAACCGTCGTCGCGGGCAAGACCGGCACCGCACAGGCCACCGACCGCGGCCAGAAAGAGCACATCGCCTGGTTCTGCTGCTTCGCCCCCTACGATCATCCCAAGTATGTCGTCGTCGTCATGGTCCAGGGCGGCGAACACGGCGGCAGCGTCTCGGCCCCCATCGCCGCGCATATTTTAGAGCAGATCCTCGCCGTCGACTCCGGCAAGCTCACCGTCAATCTCCAGCCGCTCGCCCCAGCGCATAACTCGCATCCTTTTGAAATGATCAACTCGCTCTCGTCCTACAGCGGCTCCGTTGGCATCGTCGCGGCATCGTCTGACGACGAGGACGACAACGACCACGACGCCCCGGCGCAGAACGTTCAAATGTCCCACAGCGCGGCCAGCCCCGACATCAAGTCCGATGCGGATGACCAGGGCCGGGTTCCCAAAAAACCCGTCCGCAAAGCCAGCCCCACGCCTTCAGGCTCGGAGCGTCCGAGTCAAACCCCGAAAACCACCCTCCGCCGCACCCGGCAAGCTCCCCAGGAGCAGTCGACCGACGCGGAACAACCCCGTAGAAACCTCTTCCAGAGACTCTTCAGCCATTAAAACAACCTCAGGGATTGCCATCGATTTCGCTGACGACTCCCCAACCCAACGACCCGCAGCCTCCCAGGCGGGCCATAAACCTCCGTGTCAGTAAAAAACCTTCTCCAAATAACCAGATTCATGATCGAAAAAATCAAGAAGATGCTCGGTCTCCGGCGTGAGACCGGAAACAAACTCATTATCAATTGCGAACGGCTGGAACGCCGCGTGGCCCTGCTCGAAAACGGGCAACTCGAAGAATACTCCATCGAGCGAACCACCGAACGCAATATCGTGGGCAGCATCTTCAAAGGCCGCGTGAAAAACATCGAGCACGGCCTCAAGGCCATGTTCGTCGATATCGGCTTCGAAAAAAACGCCTTCCTCCACTTCTGGGACGCCATTCCCGCCGCCCTGGATAGCGGCATCGAAGAGGTCGAACGCAAGAGCGGCCGCAAGCAACAGAAAAAGATCACCTCCGCGGACATCCCCAAGATCTACCCCGTCGGCAGCGAAGTGCTCGTGCAAGTGACCAAGGGCCCCATCTCCAACAAAGGCCCCCGCATCACCACCAACATCTCGCTCGCGGGCCGCTACTTGGTACTCATGCCCTTTAGCGACCAGTGCGGCATCTCCCGTAAGATCGAAGACCCCAAGGAGCGCGAGCGCCTGCGTAAGATCCTCAAGAAGCTCGAAATCCCCGAAAACATGGGCGTCATCGTCCGGACCGTCGGCGAGGGCCAGCGCGAGCGCTACTTCATCCGCGACTTAAGCTTGCTGGTCGACCAGTGGGCCAAGATCGAGGAAGGCGTCAAATCCAAGGGCGCGCCCAACTGCGTCTTCCAGGAGCCGGACTTGATCGAGCGCACCGTGCGCGACTTCCTCACCGACGAAATCGACGAAGTCGTCTGCGACAGCGAAGAAGCCGTCCAGCGCATGGGCGACCTGGTCGGGCAGATCTCCCGCCGCTCCAAGAACCGCGTCCAGCTCTACACCGAGCCGACGCCGATCTTCGACAAATTCGGCATCCAGAAGCAGATCGACGACGCCTTCCACCGCCAGGTGTGGCTGCCGTGCGGCGGCTACATCGTCATTGACGAAACCGAGGCCCTCATCGCCATCGACGTCAACACCGGCCGTAACAAAGGGGCCAAGGACGTCGAAAAGACCATCCTCCAGACCAACCTCGAAGCGGCCGACGAAATCGCCCGCCAGCTCCGGCTGCGCAACATCGGCGGCCTGGTCATCGGCGACTTCATCGACATGAAGAGCCGCAAAGACCAGCAGGCCGTCTTTAACCGGATGAAAGACCGGCTCCGGCGCGACAAGGCCAAAACCCACGTCCTGCCGCTCTCCAACCTGGGCCTCATGGAAATGACCCGCCAGCGCGCGGCCGAGAGCCTCAGCGGCTCCATCTACGAGAACTGCCCGTACTGCCACGGACGCGGCACGGTCAAGAGCTCCATGACCATGAGCGTCGAGCTCCAGCGCTCCCTGCACCAGGTACTGCGCAAACACAGCGACCTTCACGAATTCAAGGTCACCGTGAGCCCGCACCTCCTGGCCCGCCTGCGGAGCGACGACGAGGAGCTCCTCGTCGAAATCGAGCGCCGCTACGCCTGCCGCCTCTCCTTCCGCGCCGACCCGGCGATGCACCACGAGCAATTCGTGATCGTCGACGTGGCCAGCGGCTCGGAAATGAAGCCGTAGGCATTTGGGAAATCTCACTTCAAGGCGCAAAGGAAGCCATTCCTTTGCGCCTTTTGTTGTGGATATTCGCAGAAGGCGAAACTACAATTTAGAAGGCGAAACTACAATTTGTGCGCACCCGCCTGGTATGAGAATCGCAACCTTCATCGCTACGTTTTCTGTTCTGCTTTTGGGAGTGGCGCTGGGAAGCAATTCTAAAAAACGGGAGGAAGCCAGCTCCACTCCTCCTCTGCGCCTTATCGAGAGAACGGTTGATCATCTCATTGCGAGGCTTCGTCCCGAGGATCGGAAGCAAATTTGCGCGATGAAAGGCGAGGACGAAATGATGATGTTCGATAGCGGCTACTATACCCTGAACGATCTTCGTTCCAGGGAGTTGTGGAATAACCCAAAGCTGGACCCTGCATTCAAAAAAATAGGGATCTGGCATCCCGAGGACAGGGGTGCCATTCTGGGAACGTGCATCTGGCGGCGGTTGCACCGCCAGGACCTGAACATCCCGCAGCAAGTCGCCTTCTACCTGGCCTATTGGAAGGAAAACAAGGAGTTGATCAACGAACCGTGCCCCCTATGCGCAAAGGTGCTTCATTGGAGGATGTCCTTTCCGCTGATTTACGTTTCAAAACCGGAAATGGCGGAAGCGCCGCCGTCACAGAATCCAAAGGAAATTCAAAAAATGATCCACTGGTATCGCTGCCCGGAGGGGCACGAATTCATTTGGACGAGCGCCACCGGATTGCGCACGCCGGATGCCGCTCAAATCGAAGCTCGCCCAAAGGTAAACTCCCGTTTGCGGCTTTAGTTTCAGGGCCGACTACTGGACCAGAGGGGTGGGTTGTCTGCGAATTGCAGATGTCTCCAACTTCGTTTCCGGGCCGGAAATGCAAAAAAGCCTGTAATTCAACCAATTTCCGCGCTTCCTAAATGCCCCCGGGGGCGGTAGGATTTTCCCCATTCCGCCTTTATGAAACCCAAGATCCTTGTCGCCGATGACGAGCCCGATGTCCTGCACCTCGTGGCGGCAAACTTCCGCGCCGCCGGGTGGGAAGTCCTTACCGCCGAGGATGGCCCCGGCGCTCTGGCCGAAATGCGCGAAAAGGGAGCCGATCTCATCGTCCTCGACCTGATGCTGCCCGGCCTCTCCGGCCTGGAGGTCTGCCGCATGTTAAAGGGAGACCCTGCCACCGCCGCGATCCCGATTGTCATGCTCACCGCCAAGGCCGAAGAAGTGGATCGCATCGTCGGGCTGGAGCTGGGCGCGGACGATTACCTGACCAAACCGTTCAGTCCGCGCGAACTCGTCTTGCGGGTCAAGAACGTCCTGCGGCGCGCCTCGAAACCGGAGCCCACCGTGACCGCGGTGCTGACGCTGGGCCCCATCGTCCTCGACCGGGAGCGTTTCCACGTCACCGTCGGCGGCAAGCCGGTCGAATTCACCGCCACGGAACTCAAACTGCTCACCCTCCTGATGGAACGCCGGGGCCGGGTGCAATCCCGCGAAGTGCTCCTCAACGACGTCTGGGGCTACGAAAGCGTCATCGACACCCGCACCGTCGATACCCACGTGCGCCGCCTGCGCGAAAAGCTCGGGGAAGCCGCTGACTACCTGGAGACCGTCCGGGGATTCGGCTACCGGTTCTCAGACTAGGATCCAGCGTTTGTTCCTCCCGAGAGATGCTTAATTTCCTCCTCGCTGTCGGTTTCCTTGCGATCGCCGTCTTTTACCTCAAACATCGCCACCGCACGCGGCGCCACTGGCGGCAGATCCGCGACATGATCGGCGCCATCGCCGACGGCCACCGCCCCCCCTCCTTCATCCAGCACGATGAGCGCGAGTGGCAGCAGATCGCCCTCGGCCTGGAAAAGCTGGCCCTCCAGCGTGAACGGCTTGAAAGCCAGATTTCGCGCGAGGGCTTCAATCTCCAGGCGATCCTCTCCAGCATGAGCGAAGGCGTCATGGTCGTGGACGTCGACCGCGTCATCCGGCTGGCCAACCGCTCGTTGCTGGAGCTTTTCAACCTGAAAACCGCGCCCGTCAACCGCGGCGCGCTCCACACGCTGCGCAACGCCGAGATCGACGCCGTGCTGCGCGAGGCCATCGCCCGGGGCGAACCGCAATCGCGGGAGATCGACCTTGCCGCCCCATCGCGCCGCCTCGCCATCAACGCCGCGCCCGTGCGCGACAGCGGCGGGGCCATTCTCGGCGTCGCGGCCACCTTCCACGACATGACGCGCATCCAGCAGCTCGAACAAGTGCGCCAGGACTTCGTGGCCAACGTCTCCCACGAACTGCGCACCCCGCTTTCCATCTTCCAGGGCTACGTCGAGATGCTGCGCGATTACCCCGACCAGCCCAAGGAAGAGATCGCCGCCGCCCTCGACGTCCTTTTCAAACACTCCAAGCGCCTCAACCTCCTGGTGGAGGACCTGCTCACGCTCGCCCGACTGGAATCCCACGAGCACGAGCAGAAAGTCGAGCCGATCGCGCCTGCCGCGTTCCTCGAAAGCGTCAAGCGGGATTGGACGCTCAAATTCCAGGCCGCCGGGATTCATTTCGGCCTCGAAGTGGGCGAGCAGCTTCCCGGCATTTGTGGCGACGGCTTCCAGCTCGAACAGGTGTTCAATAACCTGCTCGAAAACGCGCTCAAATACACGCCCACCGGCGGGCACGTCACCATCCAGGCCGAGCGCGCCTTGATGTCCGACGGCGGCGTTGAGCTGGAAATCCGCGTCGCCGATACCGGCAGCGGCATTCCCTCGGCCGATCTGCCACACATCTTCGAGCGCTTTTACCGCGCCGACAAAGCCCGCAGCCGTGCGCTCGGCGGCACCGGCCTGGGGCTCTCCATCGTCAAGCACATCATCCACAGCCACAACGGCACCGTCCGGGCCGAGAGCCGCCTGGGCGCGGGCTCAACGTTCATTCTGCGGCTGCCGGAGGTAGCGTAGGCTGAAATTAAAGGACCTCGTTTCCAGATCTGGAAATTCGTAACGAGGGGCGAGGAAAACCAGCATCAACCGTTCACGGCATCCGCAGAGTCGAGTCGGTGAAGATGTCGTGGTAGGGCTGGAAATCCTTCCCAAATTCGCGGATGACCTGCGTATAGAGGGAGATGATTCCCTCCGCATAAAAGGCATCGATCGTTGAGAGGCAGAAAGGGCCAATGATTTCATTATTGGCATTCACATAACCGCTCTTGACCAAGCCAGCATAAGCGCTCCATGTGTCGGTGTAGACGTCGCTTTGAGAAAGGACTCGCCCCTCTACAACCGGCATCAATTCTCGCATGGAGCAGTTTTTGACGATGCTGACATAGACCCGATCTCCTCGCTTGTGGAGCCCCAAAACGGGGACCTTTGCCGTGCCGCGCCCGAATCTGCCTTGAGCGCGCCTCGGGGCAAAATAACTCTCGTCGATTTCGACTTCACCGGCAAAGGGTCTGAATTCCTCGATGCTCAGAACCAGCAAACGCTGGCGCAAAAGGCCGTAGATGCGGCTCACGCTCTGGCGGCGAATCCCCAGCAAGGCCGACGCTTTGATTACGCAAATGTCGTGAGCGAAATGATGCAAAATCGCCCTAAATTTCCTCTCGGAAATGTGCGCATGCTCGATATATCTGTTTTTCATTGTCCGCTAGCACTTTACGTATATGGATTTGTGCTAAAGCGGACATTACCCTCAGAGATTCCCAGACAAGGGCGTTACGAATCTTGAGATTCGTACCGAGGAGGCACGGGGGTGCTAGGAGGCACGGGGATGGAGATGTCCTTGTCCTGAGCATCCCGGAGTTGCTGCGTGCTGGCCGCCGCAACCTCTTGGATTGGTTCCTGCCTCTGCCGCCGTTTGCTGCGGTATTCCTGCCACATCGCTTTCCACTTCTTGATGCGAAACAACGACGGCAAGAGCAGGACGAGGAGAAAAAGGCCGCAGTCGGTGTGTGGCATATCTTGCTTTGGAGTGGATCACAGAGAAGCAGAAAAGCCCGATAGTGACCACACAAAGTCAACGTTTCGGCGAAGTAGGGTTCAGGTAACAATTTTTGACAGGCAAGAGAGACAAGACGTCTAACCCCATTGCCGCGCGGTTTGAATCGTGTTTGACGAAACCACTTTTTGGATTTCCAATGCGACCGAGGAATATTTGAACCTAGTGAAAACCGGTGATCGGATAGGGCAATTCTTGTTCGGATGCATCCTGATATCTTTGGGATATGCAGGACTGCATAGTGGCAGAATCGAGCAACTCCGGCACGGTGGACCTCCGCTGGAGGGGCCCGAGGCGATAGTTGGTTCTCTGATATTGTTAGGTTTCGGCCTATTTCTTGCCTTCGTTGCCATTATCAGAAAGAACAAAAAGTTGAACTGACAAGGGAGGGCAAGAATAGGGGAGGGGGCATTTTCCTCCATTTCCCCGGCATCCTAGCCTCTGATTCCCCCGCCACGGACCCCTGGCGCATTTTCCTATTTTCAAAGGGGGCAGGGGAGGCGTATCCTCGACCCCTTTCCTCATGAATTTAGTCAAAGTAGCCGTAGTTGGAGCGTCGGGATATTCCGGCCAGGAGTTGATCCGCATTCTGATGGGGCACCCGGGGGTTGACCTCGTGTGCGTCACCTCGCGTCAACTCGCCGGGAAATCCATCGGCGAGGTCTACCCTCGCTTCCAGCACCAGCGGTTCGCCGACGTCAAATTCACCGCCTCAGACGCCGCTGCCGTCGTCGCGTCCGGCGCGAAAGTGGCCTTCCTCGCCCTGCCCCACGGCCTCGCGCACGAATACGCCAAGCCCCTCATCGAAGGCGGCCTCAAAGTCATCGACCTGAGCGCCGACTTCCGTTTGAAGAGCGCCGCCGTCTTCGAAGAATTCTACGGCACCCCGCACCCCGCGCCTGACCTCCTGCCACAGAGCGTCTACGGCCTGCCCGAGATCTACCGCGACCAGATCCGCGCCTCGAATTTGATCGCCTCCGCCGGATGCTACCCCACCAGCATCCTCCTGCCGCTCATCCCGCTCTTGAAAGCCGGTCTCCTGGACCCCGCCTCCATCACCGTCTCCAGTATGAGCGGCGTCAGCGGCGCGGGAAAAAAAGTGGCGCTCGATTACCTCTACTGCGAGTGCAACGAAAGCGCCCGCGCCTACGGCGTGCCCAAGCACCGGCACCTTTCCGAGATCGAGCAGGAGCTTTCCAACGCCGCCGGAACCCCGGTCGTCATCAGCTTCACCCCGCACTTGATCCCCGTAAACCGCGGCATCGTCTCGACCACCTACGCCAGCCTTAAGCCCGGCGTTGGCATTGAGGCCGTTACCGCAGCGCTCAAAGCCGCCTACCAGAGCGAACCCTTCGTCCGGCTCCAGGGCCCCACCGGCGGCGCGGACATCAAGAACGTCGTATTCACCAACTTCATCGACATCGCCTGGCGGCACGATCCGCGTACGGGCCGGGTGGTGCTCATGAGTGCCGAAGACAACCTCGTCAAAGGGGCCTCCGGCCAGGCCGTCCAGAGCTTCAACCTTCTCTGCGGCTGGCCCGAAACCGAAGGGTTGCTATAGAAGAAACAGAAGAACGCAGTTCGCATTCGCCCATTGATTTAGATTATGTCAGGAGATCGTTTTACTGAAATTTCCGGCGGCGTCACCGCGCCCCGTTCCTTCGCAGCAGGCAGTATTTTTGCTGGAATCAAAGCCACCAACACCAGCAAACCGGATATCGCGTTCGTCGTTTCCGAGGCCCCCGCCGTCTCCGGCGGCACCTTTACGACCAACAAAGTCAAAGCCGCCCCCGTGCGCGTCTCCCAGGCCCACGTGCGCGGTGCCGAAACGCGCGCCATCGTCGCCAACAGCGGCAACGCCAACGCCTGCACCGGCGTCATCGGCATCGAGCACGCCAAGCGCATGGCCAAAGCCCTGGCCCGGGCCCTCAAGCTCAAGGAACGCCAGGTTCTCGTCTGCTCCACCGGCCGCATCGGCGTGCCGCTGCCCATCGAGACCATGGAAGCCGCCATCGCCAAGGCCCCGCAGGTCCTGAGCGCCGACGGCAGCCTCGCCGCCGCCCAGGCCATCATGACCAGCGACACCAAGGTCAAGGAAATCGCCGTCGAATTCCAGCTCGGGGATAAAACCGTGCGCATCGGCGGCATCGCCAAAGGCGCGGGCATGATCGACCCGAACATGGCCACCATGCTTTCCTTCGTCACCACCGACGCCGCCATTAGCAAAAAGCTTCTCCAACAGGCCATCTCCGACGCCGTTGAGCAGTCCTTTAACCGCATCACCGTCGACGGCGACATGAGCACCAACGACACCGTGCTCGTCCTGGCCAACGGCACCGCAGGCAACGAACCGCTCTCCGACGGCACCGCCGATTTCGACCTCTTCCAGAACGCCCTGAACCACGTCTGCTGCGCCCTGGCGCGCATGATCGTCGAGGACGGCGAGGGGGTCAGCAAATTCGTCACCGTACAGGTGCGTGGGGGCAAGAGCCGCCAGGACGCCCGCAAAGCCGCCGAAGCCGTCGCCAACTCCACCCTGACCAAGTGCTGCTGGTTCGGCGGCGACCCCAACTGGGGCCGCGTCATGGACGCCATCGGGTACTCCGGCGCGAAAATTCGCGAAGAAACCGTCGATATTTACTACGACGGCCTCATCGCCGTGCAGAACGGCATGGCCGCCAGCACGCCGTTTTCGAAATTGAAGGAAGTCGTGGCAAACAAGCGTTTTACAATCACCGTCGATCTGCACGTCGGCGAGGCCGATTACACCGTGTTTACCACCGACCTCACCACGGCCTACGTCGAGTTCAACATGGGGGAATGATTTTTGGATTGCGAAAACGGCCTTTGGGCATTCCAATCGCCGCTTTTCGCGAACTCCAATTTATAGCAAGATGCCCAATGTTTCTTACCTAGCCCGGACGGAAGCGCTCATCGAAGCCCTCCCGTTCATCCAGAAGTACCGTGGCCAGCTTTTCGTCATCAAATATGGCGGCAGCGCCATGGAAGATGAGCACACCGTCGAGCGCCTCCTGCGCGACGTCGTGTTCCTGGAGGCCGTGGGCATCAACCCCGTCCTCATCCACGGTGGCGGCAAAGCCATCACCTCCCGGATGCGCG
The DNA here is from genome assembly GCA_002298145.1 of Spartobacteria bacterium UBA695. Lineage (GTDB taxonomy): Bacteria > Verrucomicrobiota > Verrucomicrobiia > Chthoniobacterales > Chthoniobacteraceae > UBA695. Next base: position 118,696 of record DBMP01000013.1, read on the forward strand.
AGGCGGGCATCAAGGCCCGGTTTGTCAACGGCCTGCGCCAGACCAGCAAAGAAGCCATCGCCATCGTCGAGGAAGTCTTAAGCGGTACGCTCAACCCCAAGATCGTCGAGACCATCAACGAATTTGGCGGCAAAGCCGTCGGCATTCCTGGCAAAAACGTCTTTGAAGTCACCAAGCTCCCGCTCCAGGACGACGAAGAGGGCAAGCCCGTCGATCTCGGGTACGTCGGCGAAGTCACCGGCGTGGACCTCCCGGCCATCCAGCGGGCCGTCGAGAACGAAGTTGTCCCGGTCATCTCGCCCATCGGGCGCGACGCCGAGGGGGCCATCTACAACATCAACGCCGACACCGCCGCCGGAGCCGCGGCCGCCGCCCTGGGGGCCGCCAAGATGATCTACCTGAGCGACGTCCCCGGCATCATGCGCGACCCCAAAGAAGCCGATTCGCTCATCTCCACCCTCTCGATCAAGGACGTCCACAGCCTCATCGACGAAGGCATCATCGCGGGCGGCATGATCCCCAAGGTCGTCTCCGCCATGAGCGCCATCGAGCAGGGCGTCAAGAAAGTCCATTTCATCGATGGCCGCATCCAGCATTCGCTTTTGCTGGAAGTGTTCACCAACACGGGCGTCGGCACGGAAATCGTCGCCTAAGAGCCCGTTTTTTTAAGCCCGGCAGATTTTTTTCAGGAGAAAATAATGGAAAGCACACAAGAGTTGTTTGAAGCGAACGTCGTTCCGTCGTATGCCCGGTTCCCGCTCGCTTTGGAGCGCGGCGAAGGCACGCGCATCTGGGACGAAGCGGGCAAGGAATACCTCGATTTCGGAGCCGGCATCGCCGTCTGCTCCGTCGGGCATTGCCACCCGCGCGTGGCCGACACCATCGCCCGCCAGGCCCGCACGCTCATCCATACCTCCAACCTCTACTACACCCGCCCGCAGGGCGAGCTAGCCGCGCGCTTGAACCGCTACGTCGGCCACCCCGGCAAAGTCTTTTTCTGCAACTCCGGCGCGGAAGCCAACGAAGGCCTCTACAAACTCGCCCGCAAGTTCGGCAACGAAGCCCGCTCCCCCCACTCGCGCCACGCCGCCGGGGAGGAGCTGGAATACTCGCCCAACCGGTTCGAAGTCCTCACCTTCGACGGCTCCTTCCACGGCCGCACGCTGGCGGGCATCGCCGCCACCGGCCAGGAGAAAGTGCGCAAGGGCTTTGACCCGATCACGCCCGGCTTCCGCCACGTCCCCTTCAACGACGCGCCGGAGCTTTCGCGCGCCATCGGCCCCGACACCATCGCCGTTTTGATGGAGCCCATCCAGGGCGAAATCGGCGTCCTGCCCGCCACGCTCTCCTTCCTCAAGGCCGTTCGCAAGATTTGCGACGACCACGGCCTGCTCCTCATGTTCGACGAAATCCAGTGCGGCCTCGGGCGCACCGGCGACTGGTGTGCCTGGCAGACCCTCACCCAGGGCGAAGTCGTCCCCGACGCCATCAGCTGGGCCAAAGGCATCGCCGACGGCTACCCGATGGGGGCCTTCTGGATTCGCGACCGCAAAATCACCCTCAAAGACGGCAAAGAAAGCAGCCTCGCCGACCTCCTCGGAGCCGGATCGCACGGCACCACCTTCGGCGGCACCCCCATGGGCTGCACCGTTGCCAACGAAGTCCTCTCCATCGTCGAAGAAGAGAACCTGCTGGCCAACGCCCGCGAGCTGGGCAACTACGCCAAGGAAGCCATCCTCGGCCTCAAGAGCCCGCTCATCAAAGACGTGCGCGGCGTGGGCCTCATGATCGCCTTCCAACTTGTGCCCGACTTTTCCCAGCGCATCGGCGACGACCGGGCCGCGAGCCTCGCCCTCATCTCCCGCCTGCACGCGGGTGGCCTCCTGTGCGTCCCCTCCGGCGTGCAGAGCATCCGCTGGCTGCCGCCGCTTAACGTCACCAAGGCCGAGATCGACCAAGCCGTCCAGATCCTCGGCGCGGCCCTCAATTCGTAAAAATTCACCTCTCCTTAGCTTTATGAAGCACCTGCTTTCCCTCGAAGCGCTCCCCGCGAGCGACATGGTTGAAATTTTGGCGATGACCCAAAAAATCAAAGCCGAGCGCGGCCACCACGCCGAGCTGCCCCTCAAGGGCCAGTGTTGGGGGCTCATATTCAGCAAATCCTCCACGCGTACCCGCGTCAGCTTCGAAGTCGGCATCCGCGAACTCGGCGGCGACGCCCTCTTCCTCTCCGCCCACGACATCCAGCTCGGGCGCGGCGAGCCGATCAAAGACACCGCCCGCGTCATGGGCCGCATGATCCACGGCGCGGTCATCCGCACCTTTGCCCAGCAGGACGTCGAGGACTTTGCCGCCTACGGCAACATCCCCACCATCAACGCCCTCACCGACGCCGAGCACCCGTGCCAGATCCTGGCCGACCTCTTCACCATCCAGGAAAAGCTCGGCACCTACGAAGGCAAAACCGTCACCTTCATCGGCGACGGCGCGTGCAACGTCCCCGTCTCGTGGATCTGGGCCGCCTCCAAGCTTAATTTCAAGCTGCGCATCGCCGCCCCCGTGCCCTTCCAGCCCTCCAAGGAAATCCTCGCCAAAGCGGGCCCCAACATCACCGTCACCGACGACATCGCCGCCGCAGCCGACGGAGCCGACGTCCTCTACACCGACGTCTGGGTTAGCATGGGCATGGAGAAAGAGACCGAGTACCGCCTTGCGCAGCTCGCGGGCTACCAGATCAACACCGAGCTCCTCAAAAAAGCCGCCCCCGGCGCGCTCGCCATGCACTGCCTGCCCGCCTACCGCGGCAAGGAGATTACCGACGAAGTCCTGGAAGCCCACGCGGAGACCATCTTCACCGAAGCCGAAAACCGCCTCCACGCGCAAAAGGCAATCCTTGCCTGGCTGGTGAAATAGAGATTTTACAAAGAGGACACGGAGGAAAAGACCGGGGGCACTATTTTTCAGCTTCCGTTCGACGTCTCCTCCGTATTCTCTGTGGTGAGATGCTTATGAAAACACCCATCCCTGGCGGATTACTGGTGGCCATCGAAGGCATCGACGGGACGGGGAAATCGACCGTCGCCGCCACGCTGGCCCAATGGTGTGGCGAACGGGGCTTGGGCTGCGTCTTTTCCCGCGAACCGACCAACCTCGGCCCCGGTTACAAACTGCGCCAGTCCATGGAGACCGGGCGGCTTTCCATGAAAGAGGAACTGGAACTCTTCCGCCTGGACCGCAAAGAGCACGTCGAGCGGAGCGTCGGCCCGGCGCTCAAGGAGAACCAGATCGTTATCCTCGACCGCTACTACTGGAGCAACGCCGCCTACCAGGGGGCTCGTGGAGCCGATGTCGCAAAGATCATCGCCTCCAACGAAGCTATCGCCCCCGTGCCCGACCTGATTTTGTTCATGGACATCGACGTGAGCGAAAGCCTGGCGCGCATTCATGGCCGTGGCGACATCCCCAACGGCTTCGAAGAGCGCGACTCGCTGGAAAAAACCCGCGCCATCTTCACCCAGCTCCACGAGAAAGGCGACCGCCCATCGGTCCGGGTTGACGCGAGCCGCGATTTGCGAACCGTCACCGCCGACGCCCTGCGGATCTTCAAAGAAACCGCCCTGCGCAAAATCATCAGCGCCGCGCCGGTCATGCCGCGCGAGTCCGACGGCTGGTTCGCATAGAGCTGGCGCGAGATCGCCGCTCCTCGTTCGCTGTGCTCCCAAGCCGAAAATAGGGGTCCTATAATAAAACAGAGGCCTCACGCAAAGCCGCAAAAAAGGCAAAGACAAGAGTTTCCCCTCTTTGCGCCTTTGCGTGAGAATAGAATTCTCCCTTTTTCCTGGCGCGCAGGGCCCCGCACCGCGGGGTATTGGGATTGGGGGCGTTTGTTTTGAAAAGAACCGCTGCTTCCGCGCACACAAAAAAGGCCCTCCCTTGCAGGAGAGCCTTCTTTGAAAAATGAACAGGAAGCCTGGGGCTTATTCCTCGGGCTTGGTTTTCGGGAGGCCGATCACGCGTTGATCGTCTTTCCAGACGCCGCGTTTCTTGAGGAGTTCAACGCGTTCGAAGCGCTTGAGAACGTTGCGTTTCACCGTGATGGTGCTGGCACCTTTGAGACTGCGATGTTGTGACATGGAATGGAAAAGGTTAAAAATTTCCCCGGTGGAACGGGAGCGAAAAAACTAGTCGCCCAGAAGCCGGAAGGCAATGGAAATATGCGCCTAGGACCAAAAAAATCCTCGCCAACCCCCTGGGGCGGGCCGAAAAATACCCATCCATTTGGAACCGGCGATTAAATATCCAAGGGCCATCTGCGGGCGATTTTTGCGTCTGTCGTTACCTCTCGCAACGTCAAGATCTTTACAGATATTGACGCTGCTCCCGGCGTCGACAACCATCAAAACTTGCCTCGCATCTGCCCTCATGGCTATTTATTCGGCGATTCCTTTCCGCTCATGATCCAGATTTTTCTCAAGGGAGGCCCGGTGATGTGGCCGCTCCTCGTCACCTCGCTCCTCGCGCTCACCGTCGTTTTCGAACGGCTCTTCTTCACCGTGCGCGAGGCGCTCCGGCGCGATCCCGAGGCCGTCGCCGGGATCTTCGCCCAGGTCCAGCAGGGGCACCCCGAAGAAGCCCGCGCCATCGGCAAACGCTCCCGGGATTACGTCGCCCGCGTCCTTACCTACGCCCTGGAGCACAGCGAGGTCTCCTTCAGCAACGCGCTCCTACAATCGGCCAATCAGGAATTGCAGCGCTTCAACCGGGGCATCTCCATCCTCGATACCATCGTCACCCTGGCCCCGCTCTTGGGCCTTTTTGGCACGGTCACGGGGATGATCCACGCCTTTGGGCTCCTGGGAGCGGCGGAACTCGGCGCGCCCACCGCCATCACCGGCGGCATCGCCGAGGCCCTCATCGCCACCGCGTTTGGCCTCTTGATCGCCATGGTCTCACTGCTCCCCTTCAACTTCCTTAACACCCAACTGGAGCGGGCCCGGGCGGAGATCGAGACCTCCGCCGCCAAGCTCGAGCTTCTCCTTCTGCGCTCCGGGGTGGATTCGAAGCCATGACGACCATCCCTTCCCCTCGCAGCAAGCGCCGGGCGCGTATCGAGATCATCCCCCTGATTGACATCGTTTTTTTCCTCCTGGCGACCTTCGTCATGGTGTCGCTCTCGATGATCAAGAACCAGGGCATCTCGCTCAACCTGCCCACGGCCTCCACCGCAGCGCCCCAGGCCCAGGAGGAGGAAGCCAGCGCCATCTCGATCCAGGCCGACGGCCAGATTTACTTCGACAAAACGCCGCTGCCCCTCGGGGAACTGGACGCGCGGCTGGCGACGCTCAAAGCCCAGCGGGCCGATCCGCGCGTGGTGATCCACGGTGACGTAAAGAGCGAATTCGGGGCCGCCATTGCCGTCCTCGACGCCGTGCGCAAAGCGGGCATCGCCAAAGTAGCCATCCAGACCCAGCCCGCGCCTCAGACTCCCCAAGCCCCCTCAGCCCCGGCCCCCAAACCCTGATGAAACGCGTGCTGACACTGAGCTTCCTGGGAGCGGCGGGGTGCCACGCGCTGCTGCTTTTCGGCTTTCAGGCGAGCGGCCCAGTGCTGCACCCGATAGGGGACACGGGAACGACGGATGTGGCGCTGATCGGCGAAGAAGAGGGGGCTCCCGAGGCCTGGGGAAGCCCCGAAAGCGCAACGCCCCCGCCCGAACAGCCTCAACCGGAACCGTCCCCAGTAGCCGATCCCACCCCGGCTCCCGAACCCGAGCCTTCCGTGCCCCCCGTTTCCGAAGCCAAGCCCGCCCCGCAGATCCAGCCCGAGCCCCTTCACAAGCCGCAGCCCGCCGCCCGGCCCAAGGCCCCGGTCCATCACGGCAACCCGGCTTCGGCGGTGTCCACGAAACCCGGCGCAGGCACGGGAAGCGGCAGCGGCCTCTCCGGAGCGGGCAGCGCCGCCACGGGTGCTGGCGGTGGCGGCCAGCCGCGCTACCGCAGCCATCCCCTGCCCGAATACCCGCCCCAGGCCCGCCGGGAGCGACAGGAAGGCGTCCCATTCGTCAAAATCCAGGTCCTACCGGACGGAAAGCCCGGCGAAGTCACCCTTGCGCGCTCCTGCGGCTACCCCCTGCTGGACGAAGCGGCAGTCAAAGGCGTCCGGCGCTGGACCTTCGACCCGGCCACCGCCGCCGGGGTCCCCGTATCCTCTCAGGTGGAGGTGCCCGTGCGCTTTAACCTCGTTCGCTAAACGCCTCCTTCTACAATCTCCCCTTAAGCGGTTCTTGACCATTGCGGGAGTTCGCCTAAGTTTGCCCCACGCACCTTGCGGGGCAATGGCGTTCCGACACGGTGGGACCTATATGGCTCAGTTTGACTCAAGAAATCCTAAAGAGCGGCCTCCGCGCGACCCCAACGGCAATAACTCCGAACCCAGTTTCAACTGGAAGGGCTTGCTCCTCATCATTGCGGCCATCGCCATGGTCGGCTTCGTCGTCCTCGGGCGGACCCCCGGCGGCGCGCCCGATACCATCACCTGGGACAAGTTCGAGGCCCTCAAGACCGAGAACCAGGTCAAGAAATCGACCGCGCTCCAGATCCTGGACGAAGGCGACAAGCCCACCCAGTGGCTCATCGGCGAGTATGCCGACCCGGCCAAGCACAAGGGCGTGTCCCAGTTCCGCACCGAAATTTCCGCCAAGTTCCAGTCCAACCTGATGCAGGACCTCAACGACGCCGGCTACAAAGTCGACATCAAGGGCGGCAACAGCTTCATGAGCTCGCCCGTGGCGGCCTTCCTGCCCGTGCTCCTCATCATGGTCGTGCTCTACTTCCTCTTCCGCCAGCAGATCCGCATGGCGGGCAAGGGGGCCATGAGCTTCGGCAAGAGCAAGGCCCGGATGCTTTCGCGCGACAAGAACCGCATCACCTTTAAAGACGTCGCCGGGGTCGAGGAAGCCAAGGACGAAGTCGAGGAACTCGTCGAATTCCTCAAAGACCCGAAGAAATTCCAGAAACTCGGCGGCCGCATTCCCAAGGGCGTCCTGCTGGTGGGCCCTCCCGGCACCGGTAAAACGCTGCTGGCGCGCGCCATTGCAGGCGAGGCCGACGTCCCCTTCTTCTCGATCTCCGGTTCAGACTTCGTCGAAATGTTCGTCGGCGTCGGCGCCAGCCGCGTGCGCGACATGTTCGAGCAGGGCAAGAAAAACGCCCCCTGCATCATCTTCATCGACGAAATCGACGCCGTGGGCCGCCATCGTGGCACCGGCCTGGGCGGCGGTCACGACGAGCGCGAGCAGACCTTGAACGCCTTGCTCGTCGAAATGGACGGCTTCGACACCCAGGAGGGCGTCATCATCATCGCCGCCACCAACCGGCCCGACGTGCTCGACCCCGCGCTGCTGCGCCCGGGCCGTTTCGACCGGCAGATCACCGTCAACCTCCCCGACGTCAAAGGTCGCGAGCAGATCCTCAAGGTCCACGCCAAGCGGGTTAAAATCGCCGACGGCGTTGATCTCGGAGTCGTCGCCCGCGGCACGCCCGGCTACTCTGGTGCGGAACTGGCCAACGTCATCAACGAAGCGGCGCTGATGGCCGCCCGCCGGGGGCTCAAAGCGATCACACTCAGCGAACTGGAAGAAGCGCGCGACAAAGTGCGCTGGGGCCGCGAACGCCGCAGCCTCGCCATGAGTGCCAAGGAGAAGGAAAACACCGCCTTCCACGAAGCGGGCCATGCGCTGCTCTGCGAGCTGGTCGACAACATGGACCCGCTCCACAAAGTCACCATCATCCCGCGCGGCCCGGCCCTCGGCCTTACCATGTACCTGCCCGAGGCCGACCAGTACACCAACCGCAAAAAAGAACTGCTCGACCGCCTGGTAGTCATCATGGGTGGCCGCGTGGCGGAGGAGCTCGTCTTCGGTGACGTCACCAACGGCGCCAGCAACGACATCAAGCACGCCACCAACATCGCCCGCAAGATGGTCTGCGAATGGGGCATGAGCGAGCGCATGGGCATGGTCGAGTACGGCGGCCACGAGGAGCACGTCTTCCTCGGCCGGGACATCGGCAAAGGCCGCGACTACTCCGAGTCCACCGCCCAGGAGATCGACCGCGAAGTGCGCCACCTCTGCGACAGCGCTTACGAGCGCGCCCGCGACCTGCTCTCCTCCCACCGCGATAAACTCGACGCCATCGCCAAGGCGCTTCTGGAATTCGAAACCCTTGGCGGCGAACAGATCCGCGACATTATCCAATACGGTGAAATGAAGAACCCGCCGCCGCCTCCGGGCGTCGTCGAGAAGCCCCGCACGGAGCCGCCGCCCCACCCGCAGGAGGGAACGACCCTCTCGCCGGACTACCCGGGCGGCATTTCCGCGGCAACCGCGCCTCAATAGCCTGAGAGGAACCCTCCGGCGTTCGTGAAAGCGACGGCACCGGAAGGGGCCGTGAAATTTGGGGGATTCCCCTACGTTCGCGGTCTTTCGGGTTCCAGGCTTTGAGCGATATTTGCCCATGGAGGAGCAGCACACTAGAGCGGAGAAACCGAAACGGCGGAATCAAAACCTTTCCGTATTGAGAGGCATTCCGGATCCGGTCTTTGTGTGTGGCAGGAGGGGAAAATTCAAGCTCGCCAACCCCGCATTCGCTGCGCTCGCGGGCAAGGCCGGTGAGGACCTTGACGGGGCCCCTGCAGCGCTCCTGGAACTGCCCGAACTGGCCGCCGCCGTGCTGGAGCAAAACGAGGACATCCTGACGGACGGCGAGCCCCGGAAGTTCGAATTCGTCCTGCCCTCGCCCCAAGGCGTGCGCTTTTTCAGCGTGACCAAGGGCCTCTGCCAGGGAGGCAAACGTTCCGGCGATGCCGTCTTTGGCATCGTGCGCGAGCTGACCCGCGCCCGCGACGAGGAGCGGGAAATCATTGACACCAGCGACCACGAAAAAGAGCGCCTGGGCCACGAGCTGCGGGAGAATTTCTGCCAGCACCTCGTAGGCATCTCGCTCCTAGGCAACGTCCTTTACGAAGAACTGGCCAAGGCGGGGCTGGAACAGGCCCGGTTTGCCAAGCAGATTACGCGCCTGGTCAAAGAGGTCGTCAGCGAAGTTCGGACCCTGGAGAAAAGCCTTTCCGTTGCCCATCTGGAGCAGGGCGCGGGGCTCGTCGAGGCCTTGCGCGACCTGGCCGAGCTCGTCGGGCTTCAGCGCAAGGTTTCCTGCGCCGTGCAAGCTCCTCCCGACCGGCTGGAAGTCCCCGCGCGGACGGCCATGTACCTTTTCCGCATCGTCCAGGAGGCCGTCCACAGTGCCGTGCGGCGCGTCGGGGTCCGGCGGCTGCTGATCCGCATCGCCGCGCTGCCCGAGGGCGTGGCGCTTTGCGTTCGGGATGATGGCGAGGCGTTTCCCGCGCACGTAAACCTGGAGGAGTGGGCCCGGGGGGAATTCCCCGTGATGCACCACCGCAGCCGGGTGATCGGAGCCGGGCTGGAGTTCCGGCGGCTGGAGGCCGGCGGCATCGAAATGATTTGCAAAGCCCCCTGTTACCGGGGGCGGAGGGAGCTTCCCGTGCGGAAAAAACGCCGGAAGTTGAAGTGACCCCGGAGTTCCTTGTTGCCAAGCGGCCCGGGGTTCTTTCAAATGAAGCCCCATGATCGAATTGAAGGAATACCTCGCCGGGCGGAGCGCCGTTGTGGACCGGGCGCTTGACCGGTTTCTCCCCAAAGCCAACGTCAAACCGGCCACGATTCACAAGGCCATGCGCTACTCCCTCTTTGCTGGGGGCAAGCGGCTGCGGCCCGTGCTCTGCCTCGCGGCGGCTGAAGCCTGCGGCGGCGAACTGGAGGCGGCCCTGCCCGCGGCGTGCGCCGTGGAGTGTCTGCACACCTATTCGCTGATCCACGACGACCTCCCCTGCATGGACAACGACGATTTCCGCCGGGGCCGCCCGACGAGCCACAAGGTGTACGGCGAGGGGATCGCCGTGCTGGCGGGCGACGCGCTCTTGACGCAGGCCTTTGAAGTGCTGACCGCCTCGGCGGGCTCCGCGCGCTACCCCACCGCCGCCCTCGTGCGCGAACTGGCCGAGGCCGCCGGGAGCCGCCAGCTCATCGCGGGCCAGGTGGCCGACCTCGAAGGCGAGGGGAAGAAAGCCACGCTGCGCGACCTGAAATTTATCCACGAAGCCAAGACCGCCGCGCTGCTCACGGCCTCCATCCGCCTCGGCGGCATGAGCGCCAATGCCACGCCCAAGAAGCTGGAGGCCCTCACCGGGTTTGGCAAAAACTTGGGCCTAGCCTTCCAGGTGATCGACGACATCCTGGACGTCACCCAGACGAGCGAGAAGCTCGGCAAAAGCGCGGGCAAGGACGTTGCCGCGCAGAAAACCACCTACCCGGCGCTCCTCGGCCTGGAAAAATCCCGCAAGGAAGCCCGCCGCCTCACGGACGCCTCGCTCTCCGCGCTCAAGCCGCTGGGCAAAACGGCGGACACGCTCCGGGCCATCGGCGCTTACCTGCTGGAGCGGGAGTACTGATCGGCTTTTCGCGCCGCATCCCCCTAAATCGCGCCCCCCATGCCTAGGTTTCACGTCTTTATCGCCCTGAATGTGGGCGGAGGTGTCGGCTGGTGGGCAGGGGATTACGTGGGCATCTGGACGGCGCTCTTCGGCAGCGCCGCCGGGGCGCTCCTGTGTATCTGGCTTGTGTGGCGCTTCCGGGAATACCTGGGCGGATAAGCTAATCCGCAGGCCGCCGCCCGCTTACCGCATCACTTCCTGCACCCACATCGCGTAGCTGAGGTTCACCCACAGCTCCGCGCTTCCCGGGACCGGCATGAGGGCCCCTTGCGGGCTGCGCGCGATGGGCCGCACGCGGTACCAGTTCTGATCCGCCGCGCCGAGCACCTTATAGAGCGCCACGCCTTTGGTTGCGGGAGTGTTCGGATTCTGGGCGGATGCGCCGTTGCCATTGCCCGAGGGACCGCCGCCACCGTTACCATTTCCGTTGTCGGGAAAGGCGATGGCGTAATTCCAGCCCGGCTTGAGTTGCAGCCCCTGGGCCTGCCCCGCCGCCACGAGCCCAAGCCAAAGCCCGGCCCCCAGCGCACTTGCGAGAAATACGTTCTGTTGCATAGCCTCTCCTCCTCTGTCCGTTCAGAACAGGGATCGGAGGCAGGTCATGCCGCGAGTGGGATGAAAATGCCTAGTGCTTTGTGCCCTTCGAGACCGCCGCGCTAAACCAGTCGAATCCGCCGCCGCCACCGCCGGAGTTGCGTCCCTGCGGAGGCCGCGAACCGGGGCGCTGTCCGCCGCCGTTGCCGCGCTGTCCGCCGGAGCCGCCGTTGCCCCCGGAGGAGCGTCCGCCTGTGAGGTCGGGCTTGCTCTTCATGGAAAGGGCGATGCGCTTGCGTTCGAGATCCACCTCCACCACCGTCACGGTGACGCGCTGCTGCACTTTCACCACATCCGCTGGGTCTTTTACAAAGTTATCCGAAAGCTGGCTGACGTGGACGAGCCCATCCTGGTGCACGCCGACGTCCACGAAAGCCCCGAACGCCGCCACGTTGGTGACGATGCCCGGCAGCTTCATGCCCGGCTTGAGGTCGGTGATTTTCTCCACGCCTTCGGTGAACGAAAATGCCTCGAACTTCTGGCGCGGGTCGCGGCCCGGCTTGGCCAGTTCGCCCAGGATGTCGTTCAAGGTCGGCAGACCGACTTTGTCCGTCACGTAGTTCTTGAGCGCGATTTTTTTGCGGAAAAGCTCGTTCTTGATCAGGTCGCGCACCGAGCAGCCGAGGTCGCGCGCCATGGCATCCACGATGGGGTAGCTCTCCGGGTGCACCGCGCTTTCGTCGAGCGGATTCTCGGCATTGCGAATGCGGAGGAAGCCCGCCGCTTGCTCGAACGCCTTGGGCCCCAGGCGGGGCACCTTGAGCAGCTCCTGGCGGGATTTGAAGGCCCCGTTGGCGTTGCGGAAGGCGACGATGGCCTCCGCCGTCGAAGGCCCGATGCCGGAGACGTAGGCCAGCAGTTGCTTGGAGGCTGTGTTGAGTTCCACGCCCACCTTGTTCACGCTGCTTTCCACCACGTCATCGAGGCTTTTCTTGAGCGCGGTTTGATCGACATCGTGCTGATATTGACCGACGCCGATGGACTTTGGATCGATTTTGACCAATTCCGCCAGCGGGTCCATGAGGCGGCGGCCAATGGAGACCGCGCCGCGCACGGTGATGTCCTGGTCGGGGAATTCCTCGCGGGCCACATCGCTGGCGGAGTAGATGGAAGCGCCGCTTTCGTTGACCATCAAAATGGGGATGGAGGGCGGCAGGCCGAGCTTGCGCAGGAAGCCTTCCGTTTCGCGGCCCGCCGTGCCGTTGCCGATGGCCACCGCTTCGAGTTTGAAATGCTTGATGAAAGCGAGCAGCTTCTCGCCTGCGTCCGCCGCCGCGCGCGCCCCCTGCTCGGGGAAAACCACGTCGTGGTGGAGCAGCTTGCCCTGGGCGTCGAGGACGACCACCTTGCAGCCGGTGCGGAAGCCGGGGTCGATGGCGAGTACGCTTTTTTGGCCGAGCGGCGAGGCGAGCAGCAGTTCGCGCAGGTTATCGGCGAAAACGCGGATCGCCTCTTCGTCGGCGGCGCGCTTGAGTTCCATGCGGATTTCCGTCTCCATCGCGGGCCCGAGCAGGCGCTTGTAGCTCTCCTGAACGGCCAGGCGCACCTGGTCGCCCGCCGGGTTGCGCGCTTTGACAAAAAGCGGCTCCAGCGTGCCGACCGCCGAGGGTTCCGGCGGGTAAATGCGCATCATCAGGAACCCCTCCTTCTCGCCGCGTCGGATGGCCAGGATGCGGTGCGAGGGGGCCTTCTGGGCCGGTTCGTTCCAGTCAAAGTAGTCTTTGAACTTCGCCCCCTCGGTCTCCTTGCCGGGGAAGACCTTGGAGTAAAGTGTCGATTCGCTCTGGTAGACGGCGCGGAGCTTGGCGCGGGCGTCCTTGTCGTCGTTGATGCGCTCGGCCAGGATGTCGCGGGCTCCGGCCAGGACGGCGTCCACGGTGGCGAGCGGCGGTTCGGCGGTCTTGGCTTTTTCCAGGAAGGGCTCGGCGGCGGCGCGGGGATCGGTGGCGGCTTCCTGGGCGAAGAGGAGATCGGCCAGCGGTTCCAGGCCCTGCTCCTTGGCGATGGTGCCGCGCGTGCGCTTCTTCGGGCGGAAGGGGAGGTAGATATCCTCCAGGGCGGTGATGGTCTCGGCCTTGTCGATGGAGGCTTTCAGCTCGGTGGTGAGGAGCTTGCGCTCGTCGAGGGATTTCAGGATCGCCTCGCGCCGGGAGTCGAGTTCCGAGAGCTTCTCCATGCGGTCGCGAATGGCCGCGATGGCCACTTCGTCGAGCGTGCCGGTGAGTTCCTTGCGGTAGCGGGCGATGAAGGGAACCGTTGCGCCCTCTTTAAGGAGCAGCGCAGTGGCCATGACCTGGCGCGGTTGCAGGGAGAGCTCGCGGGTGATGGTTTCGAGATGCCGGGGAGGGATCGGGGAGGTCGGTGCGGAAGAGATAGGGTCCATGAAGTGGTTTGCGAGAGCCCGAAAGTGTTACATGATCGCGGGCGGCGGTTCAAGCGGGAGGTTTGTTTTACGAGGAAGCTTTCTTCTCGTGCCCAAACTCCATTTGGGCACCCCCTTGCCGTGGCAACTCCATTGCCACTTTTTATCTCCACGGATCGCAACGCATCACGGGAACCGCCCCGGTAGCCCACTCGTGGGCCGAGGAATACCGCCAGGACTCCGGAGCCGAGACCATGCCTCGTTTCACGGGGTTGTTATGGAGATATTCCAGTTTCTGGAGCATCATCTCATCGGAGAGAATAGCCTCTGGGTGGGCTCCCTCCTGCCAGACTTGATGGACGCTGTGGTCTTTATATTTGGCCCGGTAGAAGGCCAGTTGGTTCAGGAGCCAGTCCCGTCCTTCGTCGCGGATTTTGTCGATCAGGCTTCGCGAGGTGAACCGTTTGAGATCCCGAAGAGTCTCCGCAAGGCGTGGCCCGGACAAGATTGCGTGAAAGTGGCTGTCCAGGATGACCCAACCGTGAATTTGAAGGCGCTTTTGGTCACGGCAGAATTCGAACGACTGAACGAGTAGATCGCAGCAGGCGGATGAGGTGAAAATGGGCAGCCATTCAACAACGGTGCCGGTTACAAAGTGGGCGTGGTCCAATTCCTGGATGCGATACCTCGAACGCATAAGCCTCGGAGATTGCCGCAATGGAGTTGCGGGTTCAAGTGTGTTCCCAAATGGAGTTTGGGAACAAGAAAGATTGAAGCGGCGGCGGTCCCCGCGGGGTATTTCGCTTGCCGGAAAATCGGGACGAGGCGAAACTGGCCCGCGATGTCCAACCTCTTGAGTGAACGCGAAGAAGTCGAGGCGCTCCTCTCCTACCATCCCGGGCCGACCGGCATGGCCGGGGCGCTGAACGTGCTGGCCAATCAGTTCAACGTCCTCCAGGGGCGTTCCCAGCTTCTGCTGAGCCTTTCCACCTTGGTGCTGACGATCACCGGCTTCTCGGGCCCGAAGATCGCCGCGACCAATGCGCTCGCCCGCTGGATGCTGGCCGGGGGGATTTTCATCGTGCTGCTCTCGACCGCCTTTACGCTCATCCAGACGCTTTCGGTTCGCTGGACCACGCAATTCAAGGGAGCCACGGACGCCGATACGCTGGAAGGGATCGTTCGCAACCGCAATCGCAAGACGCGCTTTTTTGCCCTTTCGATTTGCCTGCTGGTCATCGGCCTGGCGTGCTACGTCGGTAGCATCATCGTCTTTCTGCTCTGCTACCAGGAGGGCGTCTCCCGGTGATCTCCCGGAGGGCCATCGCGGCCATGCTGGGAGTGGTGCTGGCTTTGGCCGGGTGCGGCGCCCGGGCCGAGGAGTTTGCCCCCGTGCCATTCGAGCAGCTCTCGGATAAGAACATCACCGTTGACGGCCGCCGCGCGTTGGAGATCCGGCCCGGTGAATGGCGGCATTACGAGACGCCCCATTTCGTGCTGCATTTTTTTAATACGTTTATCGCCGCTCCGGTTTCGGTAGAGGCGGAGTTCTATTTCCGCTTCATCCTTTCGGACCTGGGGGTGGACGAACAGAGCGTGGGCACGGCGACAGGCAAGGGGAAGGTCCATGTTTATCTGTTCGAGAATCAGGAGGATTGGAGCCAGTTTCGGCAGAACGCCTATCTCGAACCGTGGACGGGGGCGGTGCACATCGACGGGGCGCTCTTCGTGCCGCGCTACCCGGAATACAAGTGGAAGGGCAACGCGCTGGGGCACGAAATCGCCCACCTGCTGGTGTTCCGCTATGTGGGGACGCGGCTGCCGCTCTGGATCAACGAGGGGTACGCCGAAGAGGTCTCCAACCGGGGCTACGCCACCTTTTACCGTGCGCGGGGCTACGTGGCTCCCCTGCGGGTTCCGCTGCCCGCCTCCTGGCTGCCGCTGGACCGCCTGACGACGTTGACGGCTTACCCGCCCGAAGCGGAGGTGACGTCCTTTTACCAAGAGTCCCATGCATTGTGCGCCTTTTTCCGCCGCGAGGGCGGGCGAGAGCCGTTTGTGAAGCTGCTGACCGAAATGGCGCGAGGCATGCCGTTTTCTTCGGCTCTAAGCACGGCCTTTGGCTCCCGGTGGAGTTCACCTGACGCGTTGGAGACGGCCTTCAAAAGGCATATCGAGAGCGCGGCGCGGACTTCGGCCCCGCAGGGATAAGATTGACGCCCCCCGCCCCCCAAGGCATACCCAAGCGATGCCCTCCTCTGTGTTCGACTATCTCTTAATCGACATCAGCAACTCGTTTACCAAACTGGCCGTCTCCTCCCGCGACGCCCTGAGCGGTGAACCGGCCCGCATCCCCACCGCCAAGCTGACCGCTGCCGCCCTGCGCCATGCGCTTGGCAAACGCGAGGTGCTCAAAGGCGTCGTGCTCTCCAGCGTGGTGCCCGATGCCGAGGCGGCCGTCGTCGAGTTCTTTGAGGAAATCCGCGCGCTCGCCTGGACGCGGCGGCTCATCAAACCGCGCTTGATCAAGATCAGTCATAAAACCAAGCTCGGCGTGGCCGTGGACTACCCCAAGCCCGCCAGCATCGGCGCGGACCGCCTGGCCAACGCCGCGGGGGCTGCCGCACTCTACGGCGCTCCGGCCATTGTGATCGACTTCGGCACCGCCGTCACCTTCGACATCATCTCCGCGCCCAAGCGTGTGCCGACCTATGTTGGTGGCGTCATCGCCCCAGGGCTGGAGTCGATGACCGACTACCTCTACCAGCGCACCGCCCTCCTGCCGCGCATCGACCTGACCGAGCCCGTGCGGGCCATCGGGCGCTCCACCGTCGAGGCCATGCTTGCCGGGGCTGTCTACGGCTATCGCGGCCTGGTGCGGCAAATCCTGGAGGAGATCCGGCGCGAAATGAAGATCGGCCGTCTGCTCCATGTCATTGCCACTGGGGGATACGCCGACCTGATCGCCGAACGGCTGCCCGAAGTCCAGCAGGTCCACCCGTCATTGACCTTGGAAGGCCTGCGCATCATCGGGAACCTGAACCTAAAAGACTAATCAGGGCCGACTTACGGGCTTTTCCCTTCGCGCGAACGCTCCATTAATGCGCGAGCCCGATCAAAAAACTCGAAAAATGCGTTGACGAAAAACGCGATTTTGATATGACTGAACTCAATCATATAACGCGTTCGCATTTCCCCCTCCGCAACTTTAACCGCTAGAACATGACAGCAGAATCTCCCTCAGCCCCCTGTCGCGCTTCCATTGAAGCCCTTGTGCGCGAGGCCCTCTCCAGCCAGCTCGGCAGCCGCGCCCCCAAGGGTCCTGCTCCCGTGCTCGTGGTGAACAGCTCGGCCCGCCATATGCACATTTCCCCGGAGAATCTCGAAACTCTCTTTGGAAAAGGAGCCCAGCTCACCGTGCATAAGTGGCTCTACCAGGAGGGCCAGTTCGCCTCGCAGCAGACCGTCACCTTGATCGGGCCGCGCAAGCGCATCATCCCGAATCTCCGCATCCTTGGCCCCTGCCGCAACCTCACGCAGGTTGAACTTTCGCTGACGGATTCCATTTCGCTGGGCATCGACATCCCGGTCCGCGCCTCCGGCGACATCAAAGACACCCCCGGCTGCTACATCATGGGCCCCAAGGGGATGATTGAAATGAAAAACGGCGTCATCCGCGCCTGGCGCCACGCGCACATGTCCCCGGCCGATGCCGCCTTCTACGGCGTCAAGCACCTGGACAAAATCACGCTGAAAGTCACCGCCAGGGACTGCACCACCCGCTTCGACGACGTGCTCGTGCGCGTTGACCCGAGCTTCAAGCTCGAAGTCCACATCGACACCGACGAAGCCAATGCCTGTAACCTCGACCGGGCCGACAAAGTCGAACTCTTTAAGAACTGATTTTTTAACTCCAACCCAAACGCAATAACAACATGAGCGAAGCAATCGGACTAATTGAAACTCGCGGCTACGTGGGCCTGGTGGAAGCCAGTGACGCCATGGTCAAAGCGGCGAACGTCGAACTCGTCAAATCCATCCAAATCGGCGGCGGTCTCATCACCACCATCGTGAAGGGTGATGTCGGCAGCGTCAAAGCCGCCGTGGACGCCGGAAAACAAGCCGCCACCCGCGCGGGCAACCTCGTGGCCGCCCACGTCATCGCGCGCCCCGCGCCCGAACTCCTCGGGTTCTTCACCGCCTAAACCGAAACGTTTTTTAACCCTTCATTTTACTATGGCTGGACAAGCACTCGGAACCATCGAAACCAAAGGCCTCGTCGCGCAGTTCGAAGCAACTGACGCCGCGCTCAAGGCCGCCAATGTTGAACTCGTCGGCTGGGAAAAAGTCGGCTCGGGCCACGTCAGCGTCTTCTTCCGTGGCGACGTCGCCGCCGTCAAGGCCGCCGTCGAAGCCGGAGCCCTCGCGGCCGCCTCGCTCGGCGAAGTGATCGCCGTTCACGTCATCCCCCGTCCGCACGACGACCTCTACAAGCTCGGCAAATTCATCGCCGGGAAAGCCGCTCCCGCGGGCAAATAGTTACCACCTACCGCCGAACCTTCTTAACATCCCCGTGAGCGCCAACCAGATTCTCGTAGCCAACATCGGAAGCACCTCGTTTAAGTTTCGCTTAATCGAGATGCCCTCCGAGCGCGTCCTCGCCGTGGGCGGCATGGACCGCATCGGCAGCACGGAATCGACCTTCAAATACCGGCTGGGCAGCGAGCCGGAGCAGAAAGGCACCGCAGCGTTCCCGGATTATTCGGCGGCCATTGCGTTTGTGGAAAAAATCCTCGGCGGGTTCGGGCAACTCGCCGCGGTCGGCTTCAAGCCGGTGATGGCGCGCGGCATCTCGGGCACCCAGGTGCTCGATGAGACGGTGCTGCGCGCCATGGAAGAGGTCAATACCTTGCTTCCCGCGCACAACCCGCCCTACATCGCCGCCGTTCGGAGCTTCCACGCCTGCCACCCGGAGCTCCCTTGCGTCGGCACTTTTGAGACGGCCTTCTACGACCATCTCCCGGCCCACAACCGCCGCTACCCCATCCCGCTGGAATGGGAGGAAAAGTACGGCGTTCGCCGCTACGGCTTCCATGGCGCCAGCCACCGCTACGTCACCCAGCGCGCGGCGGAACTGCGCGGCTCCACCGGCCGGTTTATCTCCTGCCACCTCGGCGGCAGCTCGTCGATCGCCTGCGTTCGCGACGGCGTGGCCATCAATTCCAGCTGGGGTATGACCCCGCAAAGCGGCCTGCCGCAAAACAACCGGGTCGGCGACATCGACGTTTTCGCGTTGATCTACCTGGCCCGCGACCTCGGCCTCGGCATTGACGCGGTCGAAAAAGTCCTCACCAAAGAATCGGGCCTGAAAGGGCTCTCCGGCTTGGATTCAGGCGACATCCGCGACATCGTAGCCGCCGCCAACGCGGGCAACGAAAACGCCGCCATCGCCCTCGACGTCCTGGCCGCCAGCGTTCGCAAATACATCGGCTCCTTCCTCGTCGAAATGAACGGCGCGGACTGCCTGATCTTCACCGCAGGCATCGGCGAAAACGAAACCCCGCTGCGCGAGAAAATCTGCGCCGACCTGAGCTTCTGCGGCCTGGAACTCGACCTGGAGGCCAACCGCGCCACGTTCCACGGCAAGGAAGCCGTCATCTCCACGCCCGGCTCGAAGATCGAAGTGCGGGTCATCCCCACCAATGAAGAAATCATCATCGCCCGCAACGCCTGGCAAAAACTCTCCAAAACCCAAGCTTAACGCTCAAAACGCTCAACCTACATTACCCAGTATTATGGCACAACAAGCAGTCGGAATGATTGAAACCCGCGGATTGACCGCCCTCGTCGAAGCGACGGACGCGATGCTCAAATCCGCCAACGTTGAACTCGTCGGCCCCATGGTCCAGGTCGGCAACGCCCTCGTGACCGTGGCCGTCACCGGCGACGTCGCCGCCGTCAAGGCTGCCGTCGAATCCGGCAAAGCCGCCGCCCAGTCCCTCGGCGAAATCGTCAGCGCCAACGTCATCGCCCGTCCTCACAGCGACCTCGTGGCGATCCTTCCCAAGGCTAAATAATGATCCTAGCCCGCGTAGAAGGCAGCCTGGTTGCCACCAAGAAGAATGAAAAGATGACGGGGAGCAAATTCCTCGTCGTCCGGCCCCTCGTGGTCGATTCTCCGGCGGCGCGGGAATTTCGTCCCGGCTCGAGCACGCTCGTAGCCGTGGATACGCTCGGCGCGGGCGAGGGTGAGGTCGTGCTTGTCGTTCAGGGCAGCTCAGCCCGTCTGGCTGCCGATGACAAGAATTCTCCCGTGGACGCGGTGGTGGTCGGGATCGTCGATACCGTCGATCTTGGCAAAAATATTCTCTATCGAGCCCAATAAGGCGGGGCTTGCTTCCCCAAGCCGCCGCTTTTTTCTCCCTATTTTAGACAATGATTGACGAACAACTCGTTTCGAAACTGGTGAGCGAAGTACTCCTGCGCCTGCAGACGCAGAACGGAGCCGCTCCCAAGGTGAGCGCACCCAGTGCCACCCAGTATGGCGTCTACGAAAAGATGGAGGATGCCATCGAAGCCGCCCAGCGTTCCTACCTGCAGCTTCACAAATTGAGCGTCGCCGGGCGGAAAAAAGCCATCGACGAAATCCGCCGTCTGTGCGTTGAAAAGGCCGAGGAATGGGGCACCATCGAGTTTAACGAAACGAAGATCGGTCGGCTCGAACACAAGATCGCCAAGCTGCAAAGCTGCGGCCCGCTGGTTCCCGGCGTGGAATTCCTGGAGCACCAGGCTTACAGCGGCGGCGATGGCCTCACCATCATCGACTGTGCGCCGTGGGGCGTCATCGGGGCCATCACCCCCTCTACCCACAGCGTGCCGACCCTCACGGGCAACGCGATCAACATGATCGCAGCGGGCAACGCAGTGGTCTACAACACCCACCCGAACGCCGCCAAGTGCGCCGCCGTGGCCATCCGGGCCTATAACGAAGCCATCTTCAAGGCCATCGGCATCTCCGATCTGCTCACCACCGTCATCAAGCCGACGCTGGAAAGCTTCGACATCATGACCAAGCATCCGCTGGTGCGGCTCCTGTGCGTCACCGGCGGCCCCGCCGTCGTCAAGGCCGCCATGGCCAGCGGCAAGCGCGCCATCTGCGCCGGTCCCGGCAATCCGCCGGTGGTCGTTGACGAAACCGCCGACCTCAACAACGCCGCCAAGTCGATCATCGCGGGCGCCTCCTTCGACAACAACCTCCTCTGCTGCGGCGAGAAACAGGTGTTCGTCGTCGAGTCCGTCGCCGACAAATTCATCGAAGCCCTGCGCAAAGCCGGAGCCTGGCAGCTCAAGCCCGCGCAGATCGAAGCCCTTACGGCGGTCGCCTTCACCACCATCCCCGCCAAAGCGGGCGGCTGTGCGCACCAAGTCGTTAACAAAGATTTCATCGGCAAAGACGCAGCGGTGCTCGCCAAGGCCATCGGCCTCGAAGTGCCTGCCTGCACGCAGCTCCTCTTCGGCGAGACCGACGAGGCCCACCTATTCGTCCAGGAAGAGCAGATGATGCCGTTTTTGCCCATCGTTCGCGTCGCCAACGTGGACGCGGGCATCGACGCCGCCATCCGCACCGAGCATAACTACCGCCACACGGCGATCATGCACTCCAAGGACATCGCCAACCTCACCAAAATGGCGCAGGAAGTGAACACGACCCTCTTCGTCAAGAACGGCCCGTGCACCTGCGGCCTGGGCCTGGGCGGCGAAGGCTTCCTGAGCTTCTCCATCGCCACGCCGACCGGCGAGGGCATCACCACCCCGATGACGTTCACCCGTTCGCGGCGCTGCGTGATGGTCAACAACCTCAACATGTTCTAGGCAAAAGCGCTCGCAAGCCCTCCTCTCTCTCTCCAAAATGAAAACCGCCATCATCCACGGGAACGCTACGGCGACCGTGAAGCATCCGAGCTTCACGGGCCAGACGCTCCTGATTGCGGTTCCGGAGGGGGGCGGCGCGCCGCAGATCGTCGTCGATCCGCTCGGCGCGGGCCTCGGGGCCCGGGTGCTCATGACCAGCGACGGCAGCGAAGCCCGCACGCTGTTGCACGACCCCTCCAGCCCCGCGCGCTGGTCCGTCTGCGCCATTCTCGACCCCGCCCCCAACGCAAAGGAGGCCCAGCCATGAGAATGGGAACCGTCGTCGGCCGCGTCACGCTCTCTGTCAAAAACCCGAAGTACGTGGGCGAGCGCCTGCTCCTCACGCTCCCGTGGAACCAGGCCACCTTTGAGGGAAAGGACTCGTTCGATCCCTCTATCGTCGTCTTCGACCAACTCGGCGCGGGCGTCGGGATGCACATCGCCATTAGCGAAGGCGCCGAAGCCACCTGCCCCTTTTCCAAACCCACTCCCATCGATGCGTACTGCGCTGCGCTGATCGACCAAATCTCCTACACTGAAAATCCATGAAACTATTCGCCCAAAAAGAAGCTCAGGCGTTCGTAGCCACCGGGGCCAAAGAATTCCGGTTTAACCGCGACATCCGGCTGACGCCGGGCGCGAAAGACATTTTTACCGAAGCCGGGGTCAAGCTTGTTTTTGACGAAGGCGCAGCCGCTCCCGCCGTGGCCGGAGCCCCCGCCGCCGCTCCCACAGTCTCCGCTCCCGCCCCGGTCGCTGCTGCCGGAACCCCCGACGACGACCAACTTTGGAACTCGCCCGAAGCCGACAAAATCCGCAAAGAAATCTGCGAAATGGGCCGCCGTATCTGGATGCGCGAATACTGCGATGGCAACGGCGGCAACATCTCCGCCCGCCTTGGCGCGGATCGCTACATCTGCACGCCCACCGGCGTCAGCAAAGGCTTCATGACCCCCGACATGCTCTGCATGGTCGACGGCAACGGCAAGCAACTCGCCGGAACATGGAAGCGCACCAGCGAATTCATGAGCCACGCGGCCATCTACAAGGCCACGCCCGAGGCCAAGTCCGTCTGCCACGCTCACCCGTGCAACGCCGGAGCGTTCGCCATCAAGGGCCTCACGCCTCCTCCGCGCCTCATCCCCGAGCTGGAAGTCTTCGTCGGCACCATCGCTTACGCACCGTACATGACCCCCGGCAGCCCGGAAATGGCCGACGTCATCTTCCAGCGCGCCCCGCAGCACCAGTCCATCATCATGGGCAACCACGGCGTCATCACCTGGGGCAAGAGCGTCGAGGACGCTTACTTCAAGATGGAGATTACCGACGCCTACTGCCGGACGATCATCCTCGCCCAGTCGCTGCCTGGCGGAGCCTGCATCCCCGGCGAGGGAATGAGCGAACTCTTGAAGCTCAAGAAAGGCATCGGCCTGCCCGACGACCGCTACGACCTCAAGCCCGCGCAGCTCGCCGAGATCGACCCGTGGGCGGAAGTTTGCGGCCAGCACGGCTGCTCCTCGCCCGTCACCCCGTGGAACAAGCAGTCCAACGAGCAACCGGCCCCGGCCGAACTCGAGGCGCTTATCCAGAAAGTGACCGAAGAAATCGTCAAATCCCTCTCTAAATAAACCTCCCATGAAAGTCGTGATTATCGGTGGCGGCGGACGCGTCGGTTCCTGCGCCGCCTTTGCTCTTCAGCAATCGGGTGTGGTCAAGGAAATCGTCATGCTCGACGCCAAC
Organism: Spartobacteria bacterium UBA695; assembly: GCA_002298145.1. Taxonomy (GTDB): domain Bacteria; phylum Verrucomicrobiota; class Verrucomicrobiia; order Chthoniobacterales; family Chthoniobacteraceae; genus UBA695. The sequence goes on from DBMP01000013.1 coordinate 141,872, forward strand.
CAGGCGGCGGCGGAAGGCGAGGCCCTCGACCTCCTCCATGGCGCGGCCTTTAGCGCCGACCAGGACATCTACGCGGGCACCTACGCCGACTGCGCCAATGCGGACTTGATCTGCATCACCGCCGGTCTGCGCCGCAAGCCCGACGAATCCCGGCTCGACCTGATCAACCGGAACGTCTCGCTCTTTAACTCGATCCTCGCCAGCGTTAAGCAGGGCGGCCTCAAGCAGAGCGCCATCGTGCTGGTCGTCTCCAACCCGGTCGACATCCTTACCGAACTCGCCGTTGAACAGCTCGGGCTGCCGGTCAGCCAGGTCATCGGCCTCGGCACCGCGCTCGACACCGCCCGGTTCTGCTCGCTTATCGCCGCGGAGCTCAAGCTCGCCCCCTCCCAGGTGCGCGCCCTGATCCTCGGCGAACATGGCGACTCCATGGTGCCCATCTGGTCCTCGGCCACGGTCGACGGCCTGCCGCTCTTGAAGTTCCCGGGCGTTACCCCGCAGTTTGCCAACAAGATTTTCGAGCGCACGCAGAAGAGCGGCGCCGAAGTGATTTCCCGTAAGGGAGGCGCGGGCTACGCCGTCGGCGTGGCTATTCGCGAAGTCATCGACACCATCGCCCTCGACGGCCGCCGGATCCTCCCGGTATCGAGCAAAGTCAACGGAGCCTACGGCATCCGCGACGTCTGCCTGAGCGTGCCAACGGTCCTGGGCCGGGGCGGCGTGGTCAGCCACGTCGAAGTCGACCTCTGGCCGAAGGAATTGCAAGGCCTGCAATCCTCCGCGAAGGCGCTTAAGGATACCCGGGCGAAGATCCAATAACAGAATTCGCGACGGGCTTATGTGGGGATGGTTCCGATGGGGGAGCCATCCCCCTTTTTTTTGCGGATAGGGTGGGGTTTTTGTAACTCGCTGGCCCTCAAGCGGCCCGGCGGGCATAGAGCGTATTTGTGCGTAGCCTCGAAATCAGCGCGTGACATCGGCGGGAAGCTCGCCTAAGGATCAGAAAACTCCGGAGCCCCCCAATCTGACGGCCTCGGTGGTGTCACCTGCTCATTTCCATCTATGAAACACTGGACAGCCCAAAAAGTTGTAAGCTTCGGGTTTGCGTTCGTAATCCTGGTCTCGGCGATCATCTGCCTTTTCACCTTTTTCCGGCTGGGGAAGATCCAGGAACAGGCGACGGAAGTGGACCGCGACCATGTTCCCAGCCTCTATATCACCGGGCAGATCCTCCTCCACACGCTGGAGAATGACAACGAAGTCCTGGGCTACGTTTACGCCAGCGACCCCGCCGTGAAGGCGCGCTTTAAGGCGTTGATGGACGAAAGCTCCAAGGAAAACTCCGCCCTCGTCGAGCAACGGCGGGCGCTGGTCGCCAGGGGAACCACGGAGGAGAATACATTCAGCAAAGCCATCGAACGGCGGGAGGCTTACCTCGCGGCGCGCAACGAAATGGTACGCATGGATGAGCAGGGGCGCTCCAAAGAGATTCTCGGCTTTTATCAGGATAAAGTCTCTCCCGCGCTCAAGGCGTACATCGACGAGCTCGACCGGCTGCAGGAGGCCGACCACGTTGACGCGAAAAAGAACCTTGCTGAAATTCCCAAGGCGGTGAACGAAACCAAGTGGGTCGTCTTTGGCGGCAGCGCCTTGAGCTTTTTGCTGGGCGTTGGGGCCGCCTGGATGGTCATCCGGATGCTCGGCGCGACCCTCAGGAACCTCATGATGTCCCTCATCCAGGTCAACAGCAGCGCCACCGAAATGGCCGCCACGCTGAAAGAGCAGCAGGCCAGCGCCAACGAAGTTGCCTCCACCTCGGTGGAGATCGGCTCGACGGCGAAGGAAATCTCCGCCACCACGAAGGATTTGGGCAGGACCATGAGCGACGTCGCCTCGGTATCCGAGCAGGCTGCGGAACTGGCCAGCGGCGGCCAGGCCGGGCTCTCGCGCCTGGAGGCGACCATGAAGCAAATCATGGGAGCCACGGCCAGCATCTCTGGCAAGCTCGCGATCCTCAACGAAAAGACCGCCAACATCAACTCCATGGTCACCACCATTAACAAAGTGGCCGACCAGACCAACCTCCTCTCGCTCAACGCCGCCATCGAGGCCGAAAAAGCGGGTGAGTACGGGCAGGGCTTCGCCGTCGTCGCCACCGAGATCCGCCGCCTGGCCGACCAAACGGCCGTGGCCACCTACGACATCGAGCAGATGGTCAAAGAAATGCAGTCGGCCGTATCCGCCGGGGTCATGGGCATGGACAAATTCGCCGAAGAGGTTCGGCGCGGCAACGACGAGGTTTGTGGCGTCACGGTACAGCTGGTGCAGATCATCCAACAGGTGCAGACGCTTACGCCGCGCTTCGAGTCCGTCAACGAGGGGATGCAGATGCAGTCCACCGCCGCCGGGCAGATCAGCGACGCCCTGGCGCAGCTCGGCGACACCGCGCAGCAATCCGCCCAGGCGCTGCGCCAGAACAGCGAGGCCATCGAGCAGCTCATGAAAGCCGCCCACGGCTTGCAAGCCGCCGCCTCCCAGCTTAAATCCAAGGATTCCTAAACGCCCTGGGGCCGGTTGCCCGGGCCGCATCGCCATGCTCTACCTCCTTTTCGAGATCGGTGCCGACCGTTACGCCTTGCCCGCTCCGAGGATCGTCTCGGTGGAACCGGCGGTCCAGCTCAAGCGGATTCCCCAGGCCGCCCAAGGCATCGCCGGGGTGTTTAATTACCATGGCCAGGCCGTGCCCGTCGTCGATCTTTGCGCCATGGCCCTCGGGCGGCCCACGCGAGAGGATAACCTTAGCACGCGCCTCCTGGTGGTGAGCGATCCCGCCAGCCCGGAGCGCCTCCTGGGCCTCCTGGCCGAGCGGGCTACCGAGACGGCCCGCTTTCATCGCCGCGACTTCCAGGAACCGGGAGTGAGGAGCGATGATGCGCCCTACCTGGGGCCTGTGGTGAGCGATCGCCGGGGGCTTATCCAGCTCATCGAGACGGCGCGCCTCCTGACCCCGGAAATCCGGGCCGTGCTCTGGAAGGAGGCGGCCGAAGCGCTGTAAATGGCCATGGTTCGCAGCGAAGCCATCCGCCAGATCGAAACGCTCCTCTTAAGGGGCATCGGGCTCAATATCCGTTCCGTCGGCGTCTCCATGCTGGGGATGGCCGTCCAGGCGCGCTGCCGCAAGCGGGGCTTGGCCAGCGAGGAGGATTACCTGCGCTTGGTCTCCACCTCCCCCAAAGAATTTCAGGCGCTGGTGGAGGAAGTGGTCGTGCCGGAGACCTGGTTTTTCCGCGACCACGAGTCCTACGAACTGCTGGCGCAATGGGCCCGCGAATGGTTCGACGCGCATTCGTTTGGCGCGATGCGCATTTTAAGCGCTCCGTGCGCCAGCGGCGAGGAACCTTATTCCATCGCCATGACGCTTCTGGAAAATGGCGTGGCCGCCGAGCGCTTTTCCGTGGAGGCCTTCGACATCAGCGACGTGGCCCTGGAAAAGGCGCGGCTGGCGCTCTATGGGCGCAACTCGTTCCGCAGCCAGCCTCTCGATTTTCGCGAGAAATATTTCGAAAAAGAGGCCCAGGGCTCCTGGCGGCTGAGCCCGGAGATCATCCGGCAGGTTCATTTCCGCCAGGCAAACATCATCGAGCCCAACCTCAAGCGCAAGGGAGGGGAGATCCAAGTCATTTTCTGCCGCAACCTCCTGATTTACCTCGACGGGGAATCGCGCCGCCGCGTGCTGACCCAGATCAACCACCTTCTTGCTCCGGACGGGGTGGTTTTCCTAGGCCATGCCGAGGGCAGCCTGGCGCGGGACTTCGGTTTCGAACCGGTGCCCATGCCGATGGCCTTTGCCTTTCGGAAGGCCACCAAGGTCAAAAAAGAAAAACGCCCGAAGTCCACCCTCGTCCCGCCGCAGCTCCGCAGGACATTCGCCGCGCAGGTGACCGTGGCCGTCCCGCCCAAGCCCGCGCTGCTCGCGCCTAAAAAGGCGGCCCCGGCGGCGGCCCCGAAACCGGAACCGCTCCTCCAGGCGCAACAACTGGCCGACCAGGGGCAGTTTGAGAAAGCCCGCGCCGCCAGCCTCGCCGCGCTGGAGGCAGGGGGCCCCTCGGCACGTGCCTATTATTTGCTCGCATTGATCGAGGAAGGGGCGGGTAATGAAGCGCAGGCCGAGGAGTACTACCGGAAAACGCTTTATATTGAGCCCGATCACGAGGAAGCTTTGGTTCAGCTCGCCTTGCTTGAAAAGCAGAGGGGCATGATCAAGGCCGCCCGGCTGCTTGAGGAGCGCGCCCTCCGGGTGCGGGCCCGTAAAGCGCCGCCGCAGTCACCCACTCCCTTGGAATTCTTTTGATGAACCCGTCCCATCCTAACCCAGAGCCCGTTGCAGAGCCCGATCGCCTGGTCGTGGACGATTGCTGGAACCGCATCGGCGTGTTTGGCGACAAGAGCTGCAAGGAGTTGCCCACCCACATTCGCTGCCTCAACTGCGAGGTATTCCACGGCGCCGCCGCCCGGCTGCTGGACCGCCGCGCACCGGAGGGCTACCGCGAATCCTGGACCGAGCGGGTCGCCCGCGCGCGCATTCCCAAGCTCGCCGGGACGCGTTCTATCGTGATCTTCCGCGTCGGCACCGAGTGGCTGGCGCTGCCGACGGCCTGTTTCCTGGAGGTGGCGCAACTGCGGCCCATCCATTCGCTGCCCCACCGCTCCGGCGCGCTGGTGCGCGGGCTCACGGTCATCCGGGGCGAGCTGGTCACCTGCATCTCGCTGGCGCATCTGCTGGGCGTCGAGGACTCCAAGGCCCCCGAGGGGGGTGGGCCTGCCAAGGCCGCCAAGGGCCGCAACGCCTACGAGCGGCTGCTGGTCGTGGGCCGCGAGGGCGAACGCGTTGTCTTTGCCGTCGACGAGGTCCACGCGGGCGTGCGCTACCACCCCAATGACTTGAAGCCGATCCCCTCCACCGTCTCGCAGTCCACCTATTCCTACACGCAGGGGCTCCTGGAGTGGGAGGGCCATTCCGTGGGCGTCCTGGATGACTCGCTCCTGTTTTATACGTTGGGCCGCCAGCTTGCGTGATCTCCCTTTTTTCCCTTTCCACAAGGTAAACGTAATTTTCGATGAGCTCCGATAACTTTGGCAATTTTTCGCTGATCGACCTTTTCCACCAGGAGGCCGAAAACCAGACGGCGGTGTTGACCCGGGATTTGCTGGCCCTTGAGCACGACCCGGCCGATCCCGCGCGCCTGGAGGAGCTCATGCGGGCGGCGCATTCCCTTAAGGGCGCGGCGCGGATCGTCGGCCTGGCTGCCGCCGTGAAGGTGGCCCACGCCATGGAGGACTGCTTCGTAGCCGCGCAAAACGGCAGGACGCGCCTTGGCGAGGAGGCCGTGGACGTGCTGCTCAAAAGCGTCGATCTCCTGACCCGCATCGCCCAGACGCCCGAGAAGAAATTTACCTCCTGGAGCAAAGAAAACGCGGGCGAAGTCGAGCAGGCCGTCTTGCAGATCAACGCAATCGCCGCCGCCGAGCCGGTGGTCGCGCAAGAGCCTGCGCCCGCCCCCGTTTTGCCGGAGCCCGCAGCCCCTGTCCTCATTCCCGCCCCCGCCGCGCCACCCAAGCGCAAAGCGAAACCAGCTCGCAAAGAAGAGAAGCCCGTTGCCGGAACGCCCCCGCCCCCGGCCCCCGCCGCACCGGCCGCAGCGAAGGCCGACGAGCGCGTGCTGCGTGTCGGCGCGGCCAACCTGAACCGGTTGCTGGGGCTCGCCGGGGAGGCCCTGGTGGAGTCGCGCTGGCTCTCGCCCTACGCCGAGTCGCTCCTGCGGCTCAAGCGCCAGCAATCGAAACTCTCCGAGACCCTGGAGGGCCTGCGCGAGGCGCTCGTGGGGCAGAACGAGGAAATTCTCGCGCGGTTCGGCTCGGTGCAGCAGCAGGCCGCCGCGTGCGTGCGGGCCCTGGGCGACCGCCACGGCGAACTCGAACTCTACACCCGCCGCTCGGCCAGCCTTTCGCACCGGCTCTACCGCGAAGTACTTTCCAGCCGGATGCGCCCGTTCGCCGACGGCGTGCAGGGCTTCCGCCGGATGGTGCGCGACTTGGCCCGGCAGCTCAGCAAAGAAGTGGACCTGGAGATCGAGGGCGAGGCCACCCAGATCGACCGCGACGTTCTAGAGCGCCTCGAGGCACCCCTGGGCCACCTGCTTCGCAACGCCGTCGACCACGGTATCGAGCGGCCCGCCTTGCGCGTGCTGGCTGGCAAGCACCGCAAGGGCCACATCCGCCTCCAGGCCCACCACGTGGCCGGGCTCCTTTCCATTTCCATTGAGGACGACGGCGCGGGCATCGCCATGGACGAAGTCCGCCGCCAGGTGGTGGCCCGCAGGCACACCACGGCCGACGTCGCCGCCAGCATGAGCGACGAGGAACTGCTCGATTTCCTCTTCCTGCCCGGCTTCTCGCTGCGCGATGAAGTCACCGACATTTCCGGGCGCGGCGTGGGGCTCGATGTCGTGCAGAACATGGTCAAGGAAGTCGGCGGCAGCATCCGGCTTCACAACAGCGAGGGTGGGGGGACGCGCTTCCAGCTCCAGTTGCCGCTGACCCTCTCGGTGATGCGCTTTCTGCTCGTGGAGATCGCGGGCGAACCGTACGCCATCGCCCTGGCCCGCCTGGCCCGGACGCTCCAGGTGCCCCGGGAGCGGATCGAGGTTCTGGAGGGTCGCGAGCACGTCCCCTTCGATGGGCAGCGCGTGGGGCTCGTCTCTGCCGCGCAGATTTTTGGCAAACCGCGCCCGGCCGCCGGGGAGGAAATCTCCGTCGTTATCCTGGGCGACCGTTCCCTGCGCTACGGCCTCGTCGTTGATCGCTTTTTGGGCGAACGCGAGCTGGTCGTGCAGCGGCTCGACGAGCGCCTGGGCAAAATCAAAGACATCACCGCGGGCGCGCTCATGCCCGACGGATCCGCTGCGCTGATCCTGGACGTCGACGACGTCATGCGCTCCATCGAGCTGCTGGTTTCCGAAGGCCGCCTGGAGCAAATGCAGGTGGGCGGGGCCGCGCCGACCGGCCGCCGCCGCAAGCGGGTGCTCGTCGTGGACGATTCGCTCACCGTGCGCGAACTGGAGCGCAAGCTCGTCGGCAACGCCGGGTACGACGTGGAGGTCTCCATCGACGGCATGGACGGCTGGAACGCCGTGCGCACCCAGGGCTTCGACCTCGTCATTACCGACATCGATATGCCGCGCCTGGACGGCATCGAGCTCGTCCGGCTCATCAAGAGCGACGCCCGGCTCAAGACCCTCCCGGTGATGATCGTATCCTACAAAGACCGCCCCGAGGACCGCAACCGGGGCCTGGAGGCCGGGGCCGATTACTACCTGACCAAAGGGAGCTTCCACGACGAAACCTTGCTTAACGGAATCCTCGACTTAATCGGGGAACCGTAGAAAAATGCCGCTGTAAGGGATTCGGGATAATGCTCTAAAATATCATTTTTTACCATGCGCATCGCCATCGTCAACGACGTGCCAATCGCCGCGGAAGCTCTCCGCCGGGCTGTCCTGTCGCGTGGGGAGTACGAGATCGCGTGGGTTGCCCATGATGGCGTGGAGGCGGTGGCCGAGTGCCTCACCGATACGCCCGACCTGATCCTGATGGATCTGATCATGCCCAGGATGAACGGCGTGCAGGCCACCCGGGAAATCATGACCCGCTGCCCGTGTGCCATTCTGGTCGTCACCTGTAGCGTCAACGAAAACGCCCGCATGGTTTTTGAAGCCATGGGCGTGGGTGCCCTGGATGCCGTGGATACGCCGTCGCCGGGCGAGGGGAATCTCGAAAAGGTAAGCGAACCGCTGCTCCAGAAGCTCGACTCGATGCAGGGGCTCCTCGGCCTCAAGGAGCGCCGCAAGCCGTGTGCCCCGCCCGAGCCGCCTTCGGGTAAACGGGAGACCCAGCCGCCGCTGGTCGTCATCGGCGCGTCCGCCGGGGGGCCTTCCGCCCTGGCCGAGGTGCTCGGCAAACTGCCGCCGCAGTTCCCGTCGCCCATCGTCATCGTTCAGCATGTCGACGAGCAGTTCGCCGCCTCGCTCGCCTCCTGGCTCAAGGGCCAGACCGCGCTCAAAGTGCGCGTGGCCGTGGAGGGCGATGTCCCGACCCCCGGCGAAGTCCTGCTGGCGGGTCGCAGCGAGCATCTGGTCCTGACCGGTTCCCGGCGGCTCGGCTACTGCTGCGAGCCGAAGGACGCGTTTTACCTCCCCTCGGTGGATGTTTTCTTCGAAAGCGTGGCCTGCCGCTGGCGCGGGCCGGTCATTGGCGTGATTTTGACGGGCATGGGGCGCGACGGGGCCAAGGGGCTCAAGCGCCTGCGCAACGCGGGCTTCCACACCATCGCCCAGAACCGCGAGACGTGCGCCGTTTACGGAATGCCCAAGGCGGCCTTCGAGGAAGGGGCCGCGATCGAAGTCCTCCCGCTTTCCGATATTTCCGCCGCCCTCTGCAAACGCTGCTCGGCGGCGTCCAAGCCCGCAACCCATTCCCTATGAAGCCCAAACCTGATCACGAATTGCCGGAGTCCTACTACGCCCTGGTGCTGCTGGTGGACGACCAAACCTTTGTCGGCGACGCCGTGGCGCGCGCCCTGGCGGGTCAGGAAGACATTGATCTGCACTACTGCCCGGACCCCAGGGAAGCCCTCGCGCTGGCCAACCAGATCAAGCCGACCGTGATCTTGCTCGATCTCGTCATGCCGCAGATCGACGGCCTCACCCTCCTGAGGCGCTTTCGCGAAAACCCGGCCACGGCCGAGACCCCCATCGTCGTCCTTTCCGCCGAGGAGGAGGCGCAGACCAAGAGCGACGCCTTTGCGCGGGGGGCGAACGATTATCTGGTCAAGCTACCCGATGTGATCGAGTTGCGGGCGCGTATCCGCTACCATTCGCGCGCCTACCTCAATCTGCTCCAGCGCGAGGACGCCTACAAGGCCCTGCGCAAAAGCCAGCAGGAGCTGGTGCGTAAAAATACCGAACTTTCGTTGATGAACGACGAGCTGAAAAAAGCCTTCGCCGAGGTCAAGGAACTGCGTGGACTCCTGCCGATCTGTTGTTCGTGCAAGAAGATTCGCGACGACAAAAACTACTGGCACCAGATCGACAGCTACCTCTCCGAGCACACCGATGTGACCTTCAGCCACAGCCTGTGCCCCGACTGCTATGCCAAAGTCATGCAAGAATGGAATGACAGCCGAAACGAAATCTGACTACTGGGCGGCTCAGCCCGACGATTGCCCCGCGCTCGTGCTACTGGTGGACGACCAGGCCTTGGTCGCCGCCGCCCTCCAGCGCGCCGTGGCCGACGAACCGGGTATCGACCTGCATTACTGCTCCAACCCCATCGAGGCGCTTTCCGTAGCCCGCGATCTTAAGCCGACCGTCATTCTGCTCGACCTCGTCATGCCCGGCGTGGACGGCCTGACGCTGCTGCGGAAGTTCCGGGCCAACCCGGAAACCATGTACACGCCCATCGTGGTCCTCTCCACCAAGGAGGAGCCCGAGACCAAGAGCGCCCTCTTTAGCGCGGGGGCCAACGATTACATGGTCAAGCTGCCTGACCGCCTCGAGCTGCTCGCCCGCATCCGGTATCACTCCACCTCGGCCTGGCACCGCATCCAGCGCAACGAAGCCTTTGAGGCGCTGCGGCGCAGCCAGCAGGCCCTGGTGGCCAGCAACACCGCCCTCGTCGCTGCCAACGAACAGCTCGGCAAGGCCACCCAGGCCAAGAGCGATTTCCTTTCCTCCCTCACCAAGGCGCTCAACACGCCCATCCAGAGCATCGTGCAAAAGGCCGAGCGCCTCCTGCAAGGGACCGCCACTGAGGTCGAAGAGCGCCGCGGGATCAAGTCGATCCGGCACACCGCCGAGAACCTCGAACGCCTCGTGGGCGATGTCCGGGACTTCTCCCGCATGGAGGCCCACAAGGTAAAGCTGGAAGCGGTTAACTTCGACCTGGCTGACCTATTCGAGGAACTCCTGGGCGCGATGGAGGGGGCGGCCGCCGCCAAGGGCCTTTACCTGGCGGCCATGATCCCCCCCAGGACCCCAACATGCCTCAAGGGCGACCCGGAGCGCCTGCGCCAGGTGCTGGCCAACCTCGTCGTCAACGGCCTGGAGTTTACCACCCAGGGAGCCGTCGCCCTGCGCGTCACCCAGCTCAGCGAGACGGAGCTTCAAGCCATCCTCTGCTTCGAGGTGCAGGACACCGGATGCGGCATCCCCGTCGAGGCGCAGACCCGCATCTTCCTGCCCTTTAGCAAGGGGGGCGAACTGCCGCCGCACGACGGTCGGGGCGCCGGGCTGGGCCTGGCCATCTGCCGCGAACTCGTCGAGCTGATGGGCGGCCACATCGGCCTGGAGAGCGCGCCGGGGAAAGGCTCCATTTTCCGCTTCACCATGGCGTTCCTGAAACAGAAGAACGGGGTCGCGCAGCCCGAGCTCGCGGACACTCCCGAGCCCGAGGCGCAGCGCGTGCTCATCGTCGATGGCCGGGAGAGCGTTCGCCGCCTCATCGAGAACCAGCTGCACTACTTCGGCTTCCCCGTTTGCGGCGCGGCCGATGCCGAGGAAACCCTCCGGATGCTGCGTGCTCCCGGCGGCTTACCCTTCGAGCTCGTCTTCCTCAACGTTCCCGAGGAGGACGCCCTGCCGCTCGCCTCGAAAATCCGCTCCGAGCCCTCGCTCGCCTCCGTGCGGCTGGTGCTTTTATCCCACGAAGGGGCGATCGACTCCGCCCCCTGGGGCATCGACGCCATCCTGCCCATCCCGCTGCGCAAGCCCGCCGTCCTCCAGTGCATCCGCGAACTGGGCAAGAAATCGCCGCGCCCAAAGTAACCCGGGCTCTTGCACTTTCCCTGGAGATCGCTCATCCTTTAACCCATGCCTTCGATTTGCCAAATCGCCGCTCTCGCCCGCAACCTGACGCTGGGCTTGATGCTCTGGTGCGGCGTGCAGGCGCAGCTTGCCCGGGCGCAACTGGCCCAGCCCGGCCAGGACATCGTGCGCGCCTGCGGCTCCATCGCCGTCGCCCTGCCGCTCTCGGACGCCGTCCCGGTGTTCCGCTCCGAGCGGAATATCGAGCTGGTTTTGCGCTCGGCGGGCGGGACGAGCAACGGCCTGGATGCCCTCTCCGAGCGCAGCGTTAACATGGCGCTTTCCAGCCGCGAACTGACCCCCGTGGACCGGGCCAACAACCCGGAAATGCAGCTCGTCGAAACGCCCCTCGGCATCCAGGTGCTGCTGCTCACCGTATCGCAGGACGTCTGGAACGCCGGCGTCCACTCGCTGAGCGCCGGGCAAATGCGCGGCATTTACGAAGGGGACATCACCTCCTGGAAGCAGCTCGGCGGGCCGGATACCAAGATCCGCCTCTTCGTCCAGGAAGAAGGGCGCGGCAACTGGGAAATGCTCGTCCAGTGGCTCTACGGGGAGATTCGCAAAGCGCCGGTCTGGAAAGGCGGCCGCGTCAAGTCGATGCAGGAAACGCGCAACATGCTCGAATTTACCCCGGGAGCCGTCTCGCTCCTGCCCCCAGCCTTTGTCGATAACCAGAACGTCTACGCCGTCTCCCTCAAGAACGACGCGAACAAAGTCATCGACCCGACCTACGAGAACATTTTCAACAAAACCTATCCGCTCTTCCGGCCCCTTGGCTTCGTCACCAACGACCGGCCCACCGGTGCCGTGAAGGTCATCATCGACTTCATGACCGGCGAGCGCGGCCAAGCCATCCTCAAGCAGTACGGCTACCTCACGGTCCAGGAAATCGAGGCCGCCCGCAAGAAAACCAGCGGCAGCAGCCACTGACCCCAGGCCCGCGCTAAAATCCGCTCGCAGACGGCGCGAAAAGCTGGAATAATCCCCCCTCCTTCATGTTCCCGCGCGGCAAAATCACGCTCGTCCTCTTCTTTTTCGCCATATGCGCCGTGGCGGCCCTGGGCCGCTTTGGAGGCCCGGGAGAGGATCAGCTCAAACCGGCCGATCTCTTCGAAGCCGTCCGCGGCCAGATGGAAGCCTGCCGCAGCGGCGATTACCCCTCCGCCTACCGGCAGACCTCGGCCACGGTGCGGGAGAAATGCCCGCCGGAGCGCTTTGCCGACCAGGTGCGCAACGAGAGCGCCCGCATGGGCCAGGCCGTGCGGGTCGAGTTTGGCCCCTGGCAGCGCCGGGGCCGCCGGGCCGTGGTGGAAGTCTTTTTTATCGGCCGCGACGGCACCGTTACCCCCTGCGTCTACTCCCTGGTTAGCGAGGCGCAGAAGTGGAAAATCGAAGGCACCCGCTGGCTGGCCCCCTCGCGCCAGGCCCTGCGAATGGGCGGCCTAAGAAGCTAGCCGCCCCCTGACCTTTTCTTAACCCCAATATGCTTACCTGGAGAAAACTGACCTCTGCCAAGTGGGAGGATGCCTGGCTCGAACGCCTGCAAATCGTCGGCCCCACGCGGCTGGCCGTCGTCCGCCTGGCCAACCACAAATCCCTGCGCATCGAAGCCTACGGCCTGACCAAGAAAGAAGGCGAAGGGCTTGTTCGGCAGTTTGGCGGCCAGCTTCGCGAAATCAAAGACAAGCCGATCAGCGAACCGCCCGCCCGCAAGCCGCTTGCCATCCGCAACCGCCTCTGGGTCGTTGATTCCGAGAAAACCGCACGGCAGCTCACCGACTCCCGCCCCGTCGTCATCATCCCCGCCGCCATGGCCTTCGGCACCGGCGACCACGCCACCACCGCCTCCTGCCTTAGGCTCCTGTGCGACCTTTCCGCCGAACCGACCGGCCCCTGGGACTTCCTCGACCTTGGCAGCGGCAGCGGCATCCTGGCCATCGCCGCCGCCAAGCTCGGCGCGCGCAAAGTCGAGGGGTGCGACTTCGACCCCCACGCCGTCCGCACCGCCAAGGAGAATATCGAGCTCAACCAAGCCGGGTCCGTCGCCATGCTCAAGCGGGACGTCCTCGCCTGGGCCCCCAAGCGCCAGTGGGCCGTCGTGGCCGCCAACCTCTTTAGCCAGGTCCTCATCCAAGCCGCCGACGCCATCACCGCCGCCGTCCGGCCCGGCGGAGCGCTCATCCTCTCGGGTATCCTCGTCATCCAGGAAAAAGAAGTCCTCGCCGCCTTTGGCAAACGCGGATTCACCTTCGAGCAAGCCATCCACAAAGGCAAATGGGTCAGCCTGCTCGGGCGGAAAAAGGGAGCGAAATAAGCGCTCCCGGGACGCGGTTGGCCGTTGCACTTCGCCTTCATGCGCGCTAAAAACGCCCAAAACCCTCTATGAAACCGTACCTCGCCACGGCAGGCTTGTGCTGCTTCCTACTCCTCGGGAGCCCGCTTGGGGCTCAGACCCCGTCGTCCCCATCGCCCACCCCCGCTGCGAGCCCCTCGGCCGCCCCCTCCGCCACGCCGGGCCCGTTCGCAGAGCTTAAAACCAAGCAGGAAAAGCTGACCCTCGAAAATGGCATCGCCGAGCAGGAGCTCAAAAAATCCCTCGCCGCCCTCACCGCCGAAAAACAGCGCCTGGAACTCGAAAACGGCGTCGCCCAGGCCAAACTACAGGGCGAACTAGCCGCCACCCAGGCCCAGATCGACAAGCTTGCCAAGCAAACCGACTTGATCCAGAAGCGCCTCGCCCGCGAAGAAGCCGAGCGGAAGAACAAAACCGACGCCGAACTGGCCGAACTGCGCGGCAAACTGGAGAAAACCCGCCTCCAAGCCGACGTCGCCGCCGCCGAGGCCGCCAACAAGACCCGCGAAATCCAGGCCCGCGACCTGGAGGTCCAGCTCAAGACCAAGGAACTCATGCTCGCCCGCTCCGAGTTCGAGATGCAAGTCGCCAAGCTCAACTCCGAGATCGACCTGCGAGAGAAGCGCGACCAGTGGAAAAACCGCGTCGACCGCGACATCGCCTACACCAAGGAACCGTTCAAAAACGGCGTGCTCACCATCAGCGACCGCCGCATCGCCTTGAACGATATCATCCTCATGGACACCGCCGACTACGTTGCCGAGCGGATCGACTACTTTAACAACCAGAGCCAGGAATACCCCATTTTCATCGTCATCGACCGCTCCCCGGGCGGCTCCGTCATGGCCGGGTATAAAATCCTCAAAGCCATGGAGGGGAGCCCCGCCCCGGTCTACGTCGTCGTCAAGTCCTTCGCCGCGAGCATGGCCGCGGGCATCACCACGCTCGCCCGGCACTCCTACGCCTACCCCAACGCCATCATCCTCCACCACCAGATGATGTCCGGCATCTTCGGCAACGTTACCGAACAGAAGGAGAGCATGAAGGAAATCGAGGAATGGTGGCGCCGCCTCGCCTCCCCCGTGGCCAAAAAGATGGGCATCAGCCTGGAAGAGTTCATCAAAGAGATGTACAAAAACCGCATCACCGGCGACTGGCGGGAATTCGGCGACAACGCTCGGAAGCTCAAGTGGGTCGACGACGTCGCCGAGACCATCCGCGAGGAATCGCTCGTCAAAAACCCCGACCTCAACGCCACCCCCCGGCCACCCACCCGCTTCCCCCTTGCCAAGGAGGATGTCGACGGCAACGGCAAGCACTTCATCCTGTTGCCCAAGCCCGGCCCCCTGGATTGCTACTACCTCTACAATCCGGATAACTACTACCGGGTGGCCCAGTAACCCGGGCCTCGGCGTTGCAGGAGAGGTTTTTGGGGACGAATCCTCCTGAGCCTGTTAAACTTGTCCTAGAAAGCGAGGGGGCCGCCCCCCTGCGGAGGAGAGTTTTGCCGCCAACCGAAAAAGACGTTGACGCCCGCCTTACCGCCCCGTTAGCTTTTCCTTTCGAAATTACCGAAAAAAAACCACTCTGCCTACGCTGGTTTGGCCCGGAAAACGCCCTGAAAAGCCGCTTTTCGGCCGCTCGGCGCAGGCAATTTTCATCTTTATGGCCGAAGAACTGTCCTACGTTTTGGTGACGCCGTACTCGATCCGCAAGTCGCGGACCGGGGGCATCATCTCGCGTCTCATCTCCCGAACCGGGCTCGATCTCATCCGTGCGCGGATGTACAGCCCGAGCAACGAGCTTGTTGAAACCTATGCTTCAACCCTCGTCACCGACGCCGAACCCCGTCACCACGCCGCCCAGGAGCTTATCCGCGACTACGTCCTGCATCATTTCCTGCCGAACGAGGCCGATGCCAAGCCCCGCGTACTGCTCCTCCTCTTCCGCGGCGAAAACGCCGTAGCCAAGCTTCGCGCCGCCGTCGGCTCCATCACCACGGGAGCCCCCGCCGGTGAAACCATCCGCGATACCTACGGCGACTACATCACCGACGCCGCCGGAAAAGTCGTCTACTTCGAGCCCGCCGTCCTCTGTCCTCCCGACGCCGTGGCCGCCGAGCGCAACCTCAAGCTCTGGGCCCGCCTCTCCGATAGCGACGGCGGCATCCTGGAAGGGACCGCGCTTTCCGCTGAGAGCGGCGAAGTCCAGCGCACCTTGGTCCTCATCAAGCCGGATAACTTCCGCTTCCCCAACTTCCGCCCCGGCGCCGTTATCGACGTCTTCTCCCGCACGGGCCTCACCATCATCGGCACCAAGGTCCACTTCATGAGCGTCGCCCAGGCCTGCGAATTCTACGGCCCCGTCCTCGACGTCCTGAGGAAAATCTTCCGCGAACGCACCGGCCCTATCGCCCGGCTCGCCATCGAGCAGGAGCTGGGCATCATGCTCAACGACGACGTCCAGAAGCAGCTCGGCGACATCCTCGGCCCCGTTAACGGCCAGGCCAACTGGGAGGAAATCGTCAAGTTCATGTCCGGCTGTCGCCCCAGCGAGTGTCCGGAGGAAAAACGGGCCGAACCCGGCTCTGAAAAGACCATCGCCCTCGTCTACGAAGGCGTAGACGCCGTTCGCAAGATCCGCGAAGTCCTCGGGCCGACCGACCCCTCCAAAGCGCCTCCCGGATCGATTCGCCGCGAATTTGGCCAGACCATCATGGTCAACGCCGCCCACGCCTCCGATTCCCCCGACAATGCGCGGCGGGAAATGGGCATCATCAACATCGGCGAAAATAACTTTAAGAGTTTCGTCGAAAGCTTCTACGGAAGTCTCTAAACTCCAATTCCAACCAAATCAGCTTATGGATCTCGCCTCACGCGCCACCATTCTCACCCCGTCGCTCACCCTGGCCATTGACAGCAAGGCCAAGGCGCTCAAAGCCGACGGCATTGACATCTGCAGCTTCGGGGCCGGGGAGCCGGACTTCGACACACCCGAGCACATCAAGGCCGCGGCCATGGCCGCCCTCGACAGCGGGTTTACGAAATACACCCCCAGCTCGGGGATGCCGAAACTGCGCGAGGCAATCAGCGAAAAATTCCTCAAGGACAACGGCATCGACTACAAGCCGCACCAGGTGATCGTCTCCAACGGCGCCAAGCACTCCTGCTTCAACGCCATCCTCGCCACGGTCGAGCCCGGCGATGAAGTCATCATCCCGGCTCCCTACTGGGTCAGCTACCCGGAAATGGTCCGCCTGGCCGGTGGCGAGCCCGTATTCGTCCAGACCACCGAAGAGAACGGCTGGAAGATGACCGCCGAGCAGTTCGAGGAAGCGATGACCCCGCGCACCAAGATGGTGATCATCAACACCCCGGGCAACCCGACCGGCGCCGTCTACACCCGCGAGGAACTCGAAGCCATCGTCAACGTAGCCGACGAGGAAGGCATCTTGATCCTGGCCGACGAAATCTACGAGAAGCTCACCTACGACGACGTCAAGCACGTCTCCATCGCCTCCCTTTCCCCGGAAGCCTACGACCTCACCATCACCGTCAACGGCTTCTCCAAAGCCTACGCGATGACCGGCTGGCGCTTGGGCTACCTCGGAGCGCCTGAGTCCGTGGCCCGCGCCATCGACTCCCTCCAGAGCCACAGCACCTCGAACCCGTGCTCGTTTGCCCAGCAGGGCGGCATCGCCGCGCTCAAGGGCGACCAGCAGCCGGTGATCGACATGCGCGAGGAATTCCAGATGCGCCGCGACTACATGTACGGCCGCCTCTCGGGCATCAAGGGCCTCTCGGTCGTCAAGCCGCAGGGCGCCTTCTACATCCTGGCGAACATCTCCCGGCTCTCCCTGACCTCGCAGAATTTCGCCGACCGCCTGCTGAGCAAAGCCAACGTGGCCGTGGTCCCCGGCATCGCCTTTGGCGACGACCGCACCATCCGCTTTAGCTACGCGACCAGCATGGACCTCCTCAAGAAGGGCCTCGACCGGTTTGAGGAATTCTGCCGCACGCTGTAGACTCAGCCTTGCTGATATTTTAGCCAATTCCAACACCCTCGTGGGAGTACCCACGGGGGTGTTTTTTTTGCATCGGGCGGGGTGGTTTTTTGCGGGAATTGGACGAGCGTACCCCATGAAACGTCTACTTTTATCCATGGGCGCCCTGCTGGCGATGAGCGTCTTTGTTTCCGCCGCGCCATGGCTGAACGATTACAGCCAGGCGCTTAAAACCGCCAAAGCGCAGAACAAATCGGTCTTGGCCGACTTCACCGGGTCCGACTGGTGCAGCTGGTGTATGAAACTCGATAGGGAGGTCTTCTCCACCTCCGAGTTCAAGACCTTCGCCGACAAGAACCTCGTGCTCTTGAAGGTCGACTTTCCCCGCGGCCACCGCTTACCCGCCTCGGTGAGCGCGCAGAACGAAAAACTGGCCTCCCGCTACGGCGTAAGGTCCTTCCCGACGGTACTGGTACTCAATAGCGACGGCTCCGTGGCCGGCAAACTCGGCTACCAGCCGGGCGGTCCGCGCCCCTACATCGCCTCGGTTGAAAAAGCGGCCAAGCGGTAGAACGTTTGCCGCATGAGAAGGGGGATCCCACGGGATGGATTGAACCTCCCGTGGGGGGAATGACGGAAAAGCATTGCCGCGCTTGGCTTTTGAGTTGTAGGGTTTAATTGCTCGCAAAATCGCACTTTTGCGTTACCGCGAGGCACCCCATCCAATCATGGCACGATACAAAACTTACCTCATTTTCGGCCCTCCCGGCAGCGGCAAGGGAACCCAAGGCGTTACTTTGGGAACGCTCCCCCAGTTTTTCCACTGTGCGTGCGGTGACGTGTTTCGCTCCCTGGATACCCGGACGGAATTGGGCCAGTCGTTTCTTTACTTTTCCGGCCGTGGCGAGCTCGTGCCCGACGAATTGACCATCAAGCTCTGGAAAGTCCGGATCGCCGACTGCGTGCGGTCGCACCACTTCCGGCCCGAGGTCGACGCCCTGGTGCTCGACGGCATCCCGCGCAACGTCAACCAGGCCCAGATCATGGAGGAAATGATCGATGTGCGGAAAATCTTCCACCTTTGCTGCCCCGATCGCGAGGCCCTCGTCAAGCGCCTCCAGCGCCGGGCGTTGAAAGACAACCGCCTCGATGACGCCAACGAAGAAGTCATCCGCGAGCGCCTGAACATCTACGACGCCCTCTCGCAGCCCGTTCTTAAGTACTACGCAGAGCAGTGCGGCGAGCAGATCATCAAGACCATCGACGCCACCCAGACGCCCGTGCAGGTGCTGGGCGAGATCATCGCGACCATCAACAGCCTCGGCTAAAAAAAGCGGGGGAAAAGGGAATTCATGCGCGTCGTCTATATTGGAACCGGCGATATCGGCCTACCCGCCCTCGCGTGGCTTATTCGGGAACACGAAGTAGCCGCCGTTGTGGCTCAGCCGGATAAGCCGGTCGGACGCAAGCAGATCCTCACCCCGCCGCCCACCAAGGCGCTCGCGTTGGAACACGGCATCCCCGTCCTCCAGCCCCGGCGCATTCGGGACGCCGCGAGCGTCGCCGAGCTGGCCGCCTTCGCTCCTGATCTCATCGTCGTCATGGCCTACGGGCAGATTCTTTCCAAAGCCATCCTCGACCTTCCCCGCCTCGGCTGCCTGAACCTCCACGCCTCCCTCCTGCCCGCCCACCGGGGGGCCGCACCCATCCAGGCTGCCATCCTGGCCGGAGACCGCGAAACCGGCACCACCATCATGTGGATGGACGAGGGGCTCGACACCGGCGACATGCTGCTGGCCCACAAGCTGCCCATCCGCCGCCGCGAAACCGGCGGCTCGCTCCACGACCGGCTGGCCGCCCTTTCGCCCGCCGTCCTGGCCGAGGCCCTCCCACTCATCGAGGCCGGGACTGCCCCGCGCATCCCCCAGGAGACCGCTCGGGCCACCTACGCCGCCAAGCTTTCGCGCGAAACGGGCCTCATCGACTGGCGGGCACCGAGCGCCGTTATCGAGCGGCAGGTCCGGGCGCTCAACCCCTGGCCCGCCTCCTCCACGCGCATCCCCGACGCCGCGGGCGGGCCCTCCCGGCAGCTCAAAGTTTTCTCCGTCATCCGGTGCCGCAAATCGAGCGGCGAGCCGGGCATCGTCCTGCGGGCCGACAAACGCGGCATCCTCGTCGGCACAGGCGAGGGGGCCCTCCTCCTGCGCGAGATCCAGATGGAAGGCAAACGGCGCATGGCCGTGCGCGATTTCCTCTCCGGCCACCCGCTGGCTCCCGGCGTGAAGCTGGGGTAAGCGCGAGAAGCCCATCCATGCCCCGCAATGCCTGATCGGTATCGGGGTTTCCCTTATTAAAAATCACCAATCGGTGGGCGAATTTTGGTGATTTGGCGTTTTTTGCACAAATCAGCATCTAGGCGAAAAACGGTTTGGTAGGACAATCGTCAAGTGTAAGTGACCTTTTTGTAACATCTTATGTGCCTGATAATTTTATCTGGCATTGCGTATGCTGATGGGGGCGGGTGCGACAACATCCGCTCAAATGAAAACAGAACCAACCGACATCGACATATCCTCGGACATTAAGCAGTTGGAGAAAATGGGGTACTCCCAGGAACTCAAACGGCGAATGACCGGGTTTTCCAACTTCGCCATCTCCTTCTCTATCATCTGTATCCTTGCTGGCGGCATCACCTCCTTTCAGTTGGGGTTGAGCGCCGTTGGCGGTGCAGCGGCCGGCATCGTCTGGCCGGTGGGCGTTATCTTCGCCCTCCTCGTGGCCCTGGGCATGGCGCAGGTGGCCTCGGCCTACCCCACGGCGGGCGGCCTCTACCACTGGAGCTCCATTCTCGGCGGCAAAGGCTGGGGCTGGGGGGCCGCATGGTTTAACCTCCTGGGCCTCATCTTCGTTACGGCGTCCGTCGACGTCGGAGCGTACACCCTTTTCGCCAATATCGTCCTGCCGCTCTTCGGCGTCGATCCCACGAAGCTTACTTTGGTCCATCAGTTCGCGGGCGTATCGATCATCCTCTTCGTTCAGGCCTTCCTGAACCACAAGGCGGTGGGCCTTACCACCAAGCTGACCGACTTCAGCGGCTACCTCATTTTCGCCGTCTCCATCATCCTGATGCTCGCGATGTTGGCCTTTGCGCCCACGCACGATTTTTCCCGCCTCTTCCAGTTCACCAATTTCAGCGGTGAAGCTGGCGGCAACGTCTGGCCCTCCAGCGGCAACGGCTCTTTCCTGATCCTCCTGGCCATGCTGTGGCCGATCTACACCATCACCGGGTTTGACGCTTCGGCCCATACTTCCGAAGAAACCGTCAACGCCGCGACCAACGTGCCGAAGGGCATTCTCCGGTCCGTTTATCTTTCGGGCATCTTCGGCTTCATCATGGTTGCCGGGTTCGTCATCGCCCTCCCGAGCATCGCGGAAGGCGCCAAGCAAGGCGGCAACGTTTTCTTCTGGCTCATGGATCAGGTGATCCCGGCCTGGCTCAAGCTCCCGCTGGAGCTCGGCATCGTGGTGGCCAACCTCCTCTGCGGCCTCGCCTGCGTGACCTCCACCTCGCGCATGACCTACGCCTTTGCCCGTGACGGCGGTATGCCGTCCTTCCTCAAGACGGTTTCCAAGGCCCACAGCGTGCCCGTCGCGGCCGTCTGGACCACTGCGATCCTGGCGCTTGCCTCCACCATCTACGCTCCCGCTTACACCACGCTGACCACCGCTTGCGTCATCTTCCTCTACATCTCCTACGTCATGCCGACCGCCG
This sequence comes from Spartobacteria bacterium UBA695, assembly GCA_002298145.1. Lineage (GTDB taxonomy): Bacteria > Verrucomicrobiota > Verrucomicrobiia > Chthoniobacterales > Chthoniobacteraceae > UBA695. The sequence goes on from DBMP01000013.1 coordinate 162,922, forward strand.
CGGGCATCTTTGTCTACGGCAAGAGCTGGAAGAAAATGGGCCCCTTTGATTTGGGTCCCGTGCTCTACCGCGTCATCGGCGTCATCTCCGTCATCGGCGTGGTCGCTCTGATCTACGCAGGCATCCAGCCGCCGAACGACGCCGCGCTGCCGGTGACCGCCGGGCTCGCCGTAATCCTCGTCGTGGCTTGGTTCCTCGGAGTCAAGCGGGTGTTCAAAGGCCCGCCCACGCTCGCCCAGGAAGCTGCTGAGGCGCAGGGCGAACTCGTCGGAGAAGAAGCCTAGGAGCTAGAGCACCATGGCTTACCATCTGGCACTCGGGGGGACTCACTACGAGTTCCGCGATCTTAAAACACTCCTGGCCAAGGCCAGCCCGCTGCGCTCCGGCGATCAACTCGCCGGGGTGGCCGCTGAGAACGCTCAGGAACGGGTTGCCGCGCAACTCTGCCTGGCCGAAGTGCCGCTCACCCGTTTCCTTGAGGAGCCGGTGATTCCCTACGAACAGGATGAGGTCACGCGCCTCATCCTGGATACCCACGACAAGGCCGCCTTCGCTCCGGTGAGCGGCCTGAGCGTGGGCGAATTTCGCGATTACCTGCTGCGCTACGAGACTGATACCCTGACGCTATCGGCGCTGGCCCCCGGGATCACACCGGAAATGGCCGCCGCCGTCAGCAAGCTGATGGGCAACCAGGATTTAATCCTCGTGGCGAGCAAGATTCGCGTTGTTACCAAATTCCGCAACACCCTGGGGCTGCCCGGCACGCTGGCCGTGCGGCTCCAGCCCAACCACCCTACCGATAACCCGCGCGGCATCGCGGCCTCGACCATCGACGGCCTCATGTACGGCTGCGGCGACGCGGTCATCGGCATCAACCCGGCGACCGACAGCCCCGCGGCGACCACCGTGCTCCTGCGGCTCCTGGATCAGCTGATCCGCGACTACGAAATCCCGACGCAATCGTGCGTCCTGGCCCACGTCACCACCTCCATGCGCTGTATGGAAGCGGGCGCGCCGCTCGATCTCGTTTTTCAATCCATCGCCGGAACCGAAGCGGCGAATAAAAGCTTTGGCATCAACCTCGCGCTCCTCGGGGAGGCTCGCGAGATGGCGCTTTCACTCAAACGGGGCACCGTGGGCGATAACGTCATGTACTTTGAAACCGGCCAGGGCTCGTGCCTTTCGGCCGGGGCGCATCACGGCGTCGATCAGCAGACGCTGGAAGCTCGGGCCTACGCCGTTGCGCGCGAATTCTCGCCCCTGCTCGTCAATACGGTCGTCGGCTTCATCGGGCCTGAATACCTCTACGACGGCAAGCAGATCATCCGCGCCGGTCTGGAGGACCACTTCTGCGGCAAGCTCCTCGGCCTGCCGATGGGGTGCGATGTCTGCTACACCAACCACTGCGAGGCCGACCAGGACGACATGGATACGCTCCTTACGCTTCTGGGCGTCGCGGGCGTCAACTACATCATGGGCGTCCCGGGCGCGGACGACATCATGCTCAATTACCAATCCACGAGCTTCCACGACAGCCACTACCTGCGCCAGGCGCTGCGGCTCAAGCCCGCGCCGGAGTTCGATGCGTGGCTCGGGAAGATGAAACTCATGCGCGATGGTCGCCGCCTGGAGCCGGTGACCGCGCGCCATGCTTTGCTGGCTCCGCAACTCGACGCGCTCGCCTCATGATTCTCGCCATGCCGAACGAAATTACCACCTTCGATCCCTGGACTGAACTGCGCCGCTTCACCACCGCCCGCATCGCGCTGGGGCGCAGCGGGGGCAGCCTGCCGGTCCGGGAACGGCTCGACTTTCAGCTGGCCCATGCCCGCGCTCGCGACGCCGTCTTGACGCCCTTTGACCCCGACGCGCTGGCCGAGAAAATTGCCGCGCTCGGCCTCCCGGTGGAGACCATCGAGAGCGCCGCCAGCGACCGCGCGGAGTACCTGCAACGGCCCGACCTTGGCCGCAAGCTCTCCTTCCACTCCCGCTCCGCACTGGTGGAGCTGGCTGCGAAAACGGGCCCGTCCGATCTGCTGATCCTCGTCTCCGACGGCCTCTCGACGCTGGCGGCCAACAGCCAGGTCGAGCCGGTGCTCGCCGCGCTGCTTCCGCTGCTCAACGAGAGCGGCTGGAAGGTCGCCCCGATCCTGGTGGCCCGGCACGGGCGCGTGGCGCTTCAGGACGAGGCGGGCGAGATTCTGCGGGCGAAAATGAGCCTCATGCTCCTGGGGGAACGGCCCGGCCTCGGCTCTGCAGACAGCCTCGGCGCCTACCTGACCTTTGGCCCCAAAGTGGGCCGCACGGACGCCGACCGCAACTGCATTTCCAACATCCGCCCCGGCGGAATATCCCCGGCTGATGCCGCGAAAAAGCTCCTATTCCTGCTGACCGAATCGGTCAAGCTGGGGCTGAGCGGCGTCAATCTGAAGGACACCGCGGGGGAGCTGGAAGGCGGCGCGATGGCGGAGTTGGAGTAGGAGGACGGGAATAGGCTTAGCCGCAAAAAGGCGCAAGAGGCGCAAAAACAGAGCATTACGAGCCACAAAATGTCTGTTTGGAAGTTCACCCCATGGGTGAGTCTAACGCTCTCTACAAAATCGCTGCATCGCCTTTATTTTGCGCTTTTTGCGCCTTTTTGCGGCTATCTCCATCGCCGCTTTTAGGTTCACGCAACCGCCGGGCGCAGGCGCTGGATTTGGATCTGTACGCTGACCCGGCCGCGCCATTCGTTGCGCTCGATCCGGAAGGCCACGTCCCATGGCGGGCGGGGGAGCGCATCTTCGGCACCGCCAAAGAAGATCGCCTCCCGGCTCGTCCCATTCTGGCCGAGCATCAGGCGGAGGTGCTTCTGTTTCAGGATGACCGGCGCGCCCACGGGCTGTACCCCCCGGGCCAGGAAAAGCGGCTGGGGATTGGCGGCTCCGAAGGGCTGTAGCCGCTCGTGAATTGCCAGGAAAGCAAGGTCGATATCGCCGAGGGCCACTTCGGCATCGAGCCGTACCTGGGGCAGGAGATCCGTTTCCGTCAGGCGCTCGCGGGCGAAGGTCTGGAAGGCGTTCCGGAAGGCTTCGAACTGATCGTGCCGGAGCGAGAGGCCCGCGGCCATTTCGTGACCGCCGAACTTCTCCAGCAGGCCGCAGCAGCTTTCCAGCGCCTCGACCAGGGAGAACCCGGCGATGCTGCGCCCGCTGCCTTTGCCGTTCCCGTTTTCATCAAAGCCGATGACGAACGTCGGCCGGTGGTGCTTGCGGCAGATGCGCGAGGCGACGATGCCGACGACGCCCGGGTGCCACCCCTCCGCACCGACCACGATGGCGGCGTCGCGGGCTGGGTCGAAACTCAACTGTTCATGGGCCTGGTCCAGGGTCGTTTTTTCCACCTGCTGGCGGTCGCGGTTCTGGACGTCGAGCTCCTGGGCGAGCGCCCGGGCCCGGCCGGGATCGTCGGTTAACAGCAGCTCCAGCGAAGCCGCCGCTGCGCCAAGCCGCCCGGAGGCGTTGAGCCGGGGGCCGAGCTTGAAGCCGACATCGGCGGGGGTGAATGGTTCGGTGGCCCCGGCGACTTCCATCAGGGCTCGCAGGCCCGGCCAGCGCGTCTTGGCCATTGCTTCCAGGCCCTTGTGGACGAGCACGCGGTTCTCGCCCGTCAGCGGCACGATGTCGGCTACGGTGCCGAGCGCCACGAGGTCGAGCGATTCCCGGAGGTCAAAATCAGGCAGCGGGCGCGACTTAAGCAGCGCATGGCAAAATTTAAACACCAACCCGGCGCTGCACAGGTAATGGAAATCGCCCCCGGGGGTGCGTTTCGGGTTCACCAGGGCCGTGCAGCGGGGCAGTTCCGCCTGGCATTCATGGTGATCGATGACCACTACGTCGGTCCCCTGCGCCAGGAGGTCGGCGATTTGCTTCGGAGCGGAGGTGCCGCAATCGACCGAGATGAGCAGCCGGGGCTGGAAGGCTGCCACGCACCGGGCCACGGCGTCGTCGGTCATCCCGTAGCCCTCCTCCATGCGGGAGGGGAGAAAGGTGTTGGGCTGGGCACCGTAGGCTCGCAGGACGCGGGCCAGGATGGCGAGCGAGGTCACGCCGTCCACGTCGTAGTCGCCATAAAGGGCGATCGACTCGCCGGAGTCGATGGCGGCCAGGGTGCGGTCCACGGCGGCCTGCATTTCCGGCAGCAGGAAGGGGTCGGTGAGGCGTTTGAGCCGGGGGGAGAGGAAATCGGACGCACCGCCGGGGTGGCTCAGGCTGCGCCGGGCGAGGATGTCCGCGATGGCTCGGGGGCATCCGTATTCCTGCGCAAGCGTGGCTCCCAGGTCCGATTCTTCAGTCGATAGTGGGGGGGGGAGAATCCAACGAGCGTTCATCGGGGGGGAGGGAAGGGGATAGCCCCAGACTATGCCCCGCGCCCGTCGGGAACCAAGCTTTTTTACGCAAACACGCTACAATGAATTTACACTGTATTTACGCATGTTTGCGGTTGAAAGTCGCTTTTTCGCGGTCCATTTCGCGCTTTACGGCCCGGTTTTTGAGGTCTTCTCGCTTGTCTCGGGCTTCTTTTCCCTTGCCCACGCCGATTTCCACCTTCACCCGGCCGTTCTTCCAGTACATTCGCAGCGCCACGAGGGTGTGCCCGGCGATCAGCGTGGCTTCGTGGAGCTTGGCGATCTCGACCTTGTGGAGCAGGAGCCGCCGGGGCCGCTTGGCTACGTGCTGCTCGAAGCTGGCCCGGACGTAAGGCTGGATGTCCGAGTCATATAAAAATACCTGGCCCTTCTCGACCCGGGCAAATGCCTGGTTCAAGTTTGCGTAGCCGCCTCGGATCGATTTGACCTCGGTGCCCTTGAGCTGGACGCCCGCCTCGTAGCGTTCGAGGATATGGTAATCGTGAAGCGCCCGGCGGTTGACTGAAATTTCGTCCGACATGCGTTAAATATACCCCCCGGCCCGTCCCATCGCTCTCCTAAAAAAAAGGAGGTGTGCTGCCTCGGCAGGGCTTTCCTACTGATGCATCTGCTGCTGCTCTTCTTCCTCGGTAGCCAGTTCGAAGCTGATTTTGCCTTCGATGACTTCGCGCAGCGCGATATCGGCGTAATCAAGGCGAGCGCCGACCTCCACCATCGGACGATGTCCCTGGGTGAGTTGACGCACCCGCTTCGAGACAACGTTGATCAGAACCTGTTGGTTCGGAATCACTTTGATGGCTTCGTCTAGAAGAGATGTGGTCATAGTTGAAGAAAAAGGATTAAAAGAATTCACAGGATGCCCCAAGTTTGTAAACCCGGATCAACCGGACTTACCAGTAACTCAGAACTCTGCCCAAAAGGCAAGCAAAGGTGTGAATCAGTTGCGTTTACTTCGCCGATTCTCCCCAGCGGTAGGCACCGGGGTTTTCGATGCCGAGCTGGTCCAAGAGGCGCGAAACCACGGTATCGGCCACGGCTTCGACGGTCTGGGGCTTGCTGTAGAAGCTCGGGTTGGCCGGGAGGAGGACGGCTCCGGCTTCTATCAGGGTGGCGGCGTTGCGCACGTGGATGAGGTTCCAGGGCGTTTCGCGCGGCACGAGGATTAGCTTGCGGCGCTCTTTGAGGAAAACGTCGGCGGCCCGGAGGATGACGGAATCGCTCGTCCCGGCGGCGATCCGGCCCATTGTTCCCATGGAGCAGGGGACGATGACCATGGCGTCGAACCGGGCTGATCCGCTGACGAAGGGGACGTTCATATCCCGGTCGTCGTGCTGGTGGACCCCGGCAGGGACCTCCAGCGTGCCGATTTCCTCGGCGATGACCTGCCGCGCCGGGGCGCTGAAGATGAGATGCACCTCGTGCGCAGCCGGGTCGATGGCGCGCAGGAGGCGCTGGAGGTAGATCGCCCCGCTGGCTCCGGTCGTGGCGATGACGAGTTTCATTTTCCTTGGGTTAAGGAACTGGGGCGTTAGGGCCGCCGTTCGCGGGCGGACTGGATCAAATCCGCAATGACTTCGGCGCGCGGTTTGGCTCCCACGTTCCCCTTGCCGTGGAGACGTACGCTGACGTTCCCTGCTTCGAGGTCGCGGTTGCCGACGACCAGCATGGTGTGCACCTTCATCTGTTCGGCTTGGAGTACCTTGCCCTTGATGTTGTTGCTGGAGGCGTCCACTTCGGCGCGGATGCCTGCGGCGCGCAGTTCGGCGCGGATGCTGTTGGCGTAGTCGATCAGCGGTTCTTCGTCGCCGATGGGGAGGATGCGCACTTGCTCGGGGGCGAGCCAGAAGGGGAAGTTCCCCGCGTAGTGCTCGATCAGGAAGCCGATGAAGCGTTCGTGCGTGCCCAGCGGGGCGCGGTGGATGCAAAGCGGGGTCTTCTCGGTGTTGTCCTTGTCTTTGTAGACTAGCCCGAAGCGCTTCGGCACGGCAAAGTCGACCTGGTTGGTGGCGATGGTGAATTCGCGCCCGATGGCGCTCCAGACCTGGACGTCGATCTTCGGCCCGTAGAAGGCGGCCTCGTTGGGGACTTCGACGTAGTTGATGCCGCTCTTAATCAGGACGTTGCGTACCATGTCCTCGGTCTTTTTCCAAAGCTCGGGCTCGTTGACGAACTTCTGGCCGAGCTTGGCCGGATCGTGCGTGGAGAAGCGCATGAGGTATTTTTCAAATCCGAAGATTTTGAAATACTTCAAATACATCTCGTTGACGGCGTTGAACTCGGCTTCGAACTGATCCTCAGTGAGATACATGTGGGCGTCGTTCATCTGCATGGCGCGGACGCGCATGAGGCCGAAGAGTTCGCCCGACTGTTCGTAGCGGTAGCAGGTGCCGTATTCCGCGAGGCGCAACGGCAGGTCGCGGTAGCTGCGCGGTACCGAGGCGAAAATCTTGTGGTGATGAGGGCAGTTCATCGCCTTGAGGTAGTACTTCTCAACCTTGCCGCCTTCTTCCTCCAAGATCATCGGCGGGAACATGCTCTCGGCGTAATACGGCAGGTGGCCGCTGGTGAGGTACATGTTCTCGCGGGCCAGGTGAGGGGTGCGCACGCGGACGTAACCGGCGGCGAACTCGGTTTCCTTGGCGAGCTTTTCGAGTTCTTCGATCAGCACGGTGCCGTTGGGCATCCAGAGGGGCAGGCCGGGGCCCACGTCTTCGTCAAAGCAGAAAAGCTCCAGCTCTTTGCCGAGCTTGCGGTGGTCGCGCTTCTTGGCCTCCTCCAGCATCGTGAAGTAGGCCTCCATCTCGGTCTTGTTCTTAAACGCGGTGCCGTAGATGCGCTGTAATTGCGGGTTCTTTTCGTCGCCCTTGTAGTAGGCGCTGGCGACGTGGGTGAGCTTGTAGGCGCCGATGTTGCCGGTGCGCATGACGTGCGGCCCGGCGCAGAGGTCGATGAAGTCGCCATTCTGGTAGAGGCTGATTTCCTCCCCCTCGGGGATCTCTTCCAGGTTGCCGATCTTGAAAATGGAGGGCTTATCGCGCTCGGAAAGTGCGCCGAGGCGGCCCGCCTGCGCGAGCTTGAGGGCTTCGTCGCGGGTGACTCCCTTGCGCTCGAAAGTGTGGTTGGCCTTGATCTCCTTTTTCATTTCGGCCTCGATGGCCGGGAAGTCCTCGGGCGTGATGCGGTGGTCGAGGTCGATGTCGTAATAGAACCCGTTCTCAACGGCGGGGCCCGCGGCGAACTGGGCGTTGGGCCAGAGGCGCAGGATGGCCGTGGCCAGAACGTGCGCCGCGGAATGCCGCAGCCGCTCGGTGTCGGTTGCCTGATGTCGTTGTTCCAGGGATTTACGTTCGTGTGCTTCGGCCATTGTCTCTAAAAAGTAATAAAGTTAAGGAATGTTAATTTTGAGCGCTCCCGGCTCCGGGGTCAAGGAATCGCTTAACAGCCTGCTAAAGGGCTATTCGGCGGCTTCCCCGCAGCAGCTTGCTTTTTCGGCCTTGGAGGTCAGCTTGAGCACCAGGAAATAAAGCGCGGCCAGTACCGCGATGCCGCCTACGATCCAGTGCGACTGGCTTTTGATGAATTGCACGAGGCCCTCGGGATCGTTGATGAGGCCGGGCTGCACGTGCTGGGCTTCCTGGCCGAGCCAGGCGAGCACCACGCACCAGACAAAGGAGCCGATAACGGTCATGAGGCTGAATATCCCGAAGCGCATCCGGACGATGCCCGCGGGAATGGAGATCAAATGGCGGATGACCGGCAGCAACCGGGCAAAGAAAATACCGCCCGCCTCGTAGCGGTGCATCCAGTGTTCGGCCAGGACGAGTTTCTTTTCGCTGATGAAGAAATATTTCCCCCAGCGCACGATGACGGTGCGGCCCAGCCCCCGGGCTACCCAGTAGGTGATGGCGCTTCCGAGGTAGGAGCCAATGGTCCCCGCAAGAATGATGCCCCAGAAGCCGACAGCGGGCGAATTGCCGCCCCAGAGCGTCATTGACCCCTCGGCGACAAGAAACGCGGCGGGAGGAATGACGACTTCGCTGGGCACGGGGAAAATCGAGCTTTCCATTGCCATGAGGAGAATGACTCCAAGGCAGCCCCATTGATGAACCCAGCCGAACCAGAGGACCAGAAATTGATGCATCCGCCCATGTCACCTTAGCGGTGGAAAAAGGCAAGTCTTGGTTTGGATGTGCAGCAAATGTTGCACAAAAAGAGGGCGCGGAGAGCGAATTTACAGAGGCGGAAACATTTTTTGTAAAAAATCGCTTGAAACACCGGCCCATTGCCCCTAATTTCCGTCCCTGCCTCCCCCCGGGGAGAGCAAGCAGAACGCGGGTGTAGCTCAGTGGTAGAGCACTTCCTTGCCAAGGAAGACGTCGTGAGTTCGAGTCTCATCACCCGCTCCATAAACCATTCGGTTTGTGGATCTTAGACATAATGCATCATGAGATGCTCTCTGCGTGACTATTTGTATCCATTTACTCTGTTGGGGGGTAGTCAACGGGGTAGCATGAAAGCGGGGCAAAAGTCGGGTCTCCACCAAAGAATGGGGAGGAGGTCAGTTCTAGGGCAATGCCGTATCAAAATTAGGAAGCGCCATTGCGCCTTCCTCCGAGTTTCTCTGGAACGCTAGAGATACCCGGAAATAGAGCTTTCCTTGAGTATTCTAAAAACTATGGCGAACAAAGCCATTTCCAACGTCACCGTCCCTGGTGACTTGAAAGAGCAGGCCGAATCCTGGTGACGTGTTTACTGATCCTTGCCCGGTAGCCGGATGGGCCGCAGTGATGATGGCGCCGGAACCAGACGGTGAAATGAGAGGCATGGCGGAAGCCGAGCCGAGCTGCGATTTCTTTAATACTGAGCGAGGAGTAAGCGATCAAGTTGCCCGCCGCTTGTTGGCGGCGGCATTCGAAGTAGGCGCGCGGGCTCATTCCCATTGCGGTATGGAATAGCGCGTTGAATTGAGAGCGCCCGAGCCCCGCTTTTTGAATTAAATCCGCTTCGGAATAACGGTGGTCGAGCGGAAGGCGGTCCAGTTCCCCGATTCCTTGCAGGATTCGCTCATCGATTTCGCCGGGCCGCCGGACGGGGTTTCCTAATGCCGCTTGGGTTTCAATGTACGCCATCAACCAGGAGGGGAGAAGGTTTTGGATGGAAAGATAGCCTTTCAGGCTGCATTTTTGTTCGGGCAGAAACGGGTAGGATGCCTCTGGAAATGCGTGTCTGACTTTGCGCGTGATGGCGGTGCCGATCCTCTCGAGCTGAGGAAATTCCGCGGAATCAAACACAACGTTTGTGGGTTGATTGAGAACTGGGAGACCGGTGGGCCAACTGAGCCGGAAATGTAGCGAAAGAATTTCGGCATCGGCGCTGAAATGTTGGTGCCGTTGGGGGATGGCAACAAAAACCCACTGGCTTTTCTTTGCGGTAACGGTGGCCTCGTTGGTTGTGAGCCGGACCTGGCCTTTGCGGATCAGCCAGCATGATGCCTCGGCACTGGTGTAGGTACCTATATGGGCTTGCGGAAGAATTTTTCCCTCGTAGGCCCATAAAAGGGAATAGCGCAAATCCGCCCAGTCCCGATATTTCAGGCCGTTATCCAGGAGCGGATTGGTAGGATGCATCGGCTGTTTATATAAGCAGAAACGCCAGATGTCTAAGCCATTTCGTTTGAACGGATATCGCGACAGAGACTACTCTGGAGCAGAGAAACATCCGCCCTGTATGTCATCCGACGATCATCCAAAAGTTGAAATAGTAACCCGCAGAGGGTTCCTCGGGGTATGTTCATTATCCGCCATGGCTTTAACGATGTTGACCCCAGGAGTTTCCACCGCAGTTAGCCGTCCAAACCCCATTGGCGCAAACATCTACGATGTGATGGTTGTGGGGGGCGGACCGGCGGGGATTGTCGCCGCAATCCAGTCCGCGAGAGCCGGAGCGCGAACACTCCTCGTGGAGAAAAGCGGAATTTTGGGCGGAGCCACTACGCTGAACGAGGTCAATTTTCCCGGGTTGTTCCATGCCTGGGGACGGCAGGTTATCGCTGGGATTGGTTGGGAATTGGTGCTGGCCGCAGTCAACGAAACGGGGGATCGCCTGCCTGATTTTTCAACGTATCGGCAGGGATCTCACGCCCGGCTTCAAATTCGGGTGAACCGCGCTGCATATGCCGCCCTTGCGGATCAAAAAGTGATCCAGTCGGGAGCCGAATTGCTGTTCCATACGCTGGTCGCGGAGGTGAAGCCGGAGCCTAATAAAGGATGGAATGTGATTTTATGCACAAAGCAAGGGTTGCGCCCGTGCAGCACCCGCGTGTTGATTGATTGTACCGGCGATGCCAACGCGGTGCGGCAAGCCGGTTGCCCGCTGCGCAGAAATTCGTCACGGCAGCCGGGTACGCTGATGATGAGGGTATCGGGGTATGATATTGCCGGGCTGGATATCCATTCCTTGGAGAATGCCTTTGCTGCGGCGGTGGCCAAAGGGGAGATGATGCGGTCCGATTTTCAATCCGCCAATACTCCTGTTCGGTCCTTTTTGCTTTCCAAGGGAGACAACGCGATGCACGTGCCTGACATTGACGGCGAAACCAGCGAGGGCAAAAGCGTTGCTGAAATTCGTGCGAGGGAGGCGATGCTGCGAATTTACCGATTTCTTCGAAAGCAGCCGGGTTTGGATCAATTGACGATTGATGGATTTGCGACGGAATGTGGCATTCGAGAAACGGTTTCAATTGAGGGGGAAGCCTATATTACCCATGGTGACTATGTCAGTGGGCGTCTCTGGCCTGATGCTCTATGTTACAGCTTTTACCCGATTGATGTTCATGGTGCTCGAGGAATCGGGATCGATACCCGGCCGCTTCGCGAAGGTACGATTCCAACGATTCCATTGGGCGCGTTATTGCCCAAGGGCAGCAGGAATCTGGTCGTGGCCGGGCGTTCGGCATCCGGTGACGGGGAAGCTCAATCGGCTTATCGCGTCCAGGCTTCGGCAATGGCGATGGGGCAGGCGGCGGGCGCGGTTGCGGCGCTGGCGGCGTTGTGCGGGAAAGAAGTGCGGGAGGTTGCGATTGATGCCGTCCGGGATCTCCTTCGAAAGCACGGAGCCATTGTTCCGCCGGATATCGCGTAGGAGGTCCGTTACGACCTGCCTGTTACGCCATGTTTTTTAGCCTTTCTTTGGTGACGGCATAACGAAGCGGCTCTCCTTGTTCCCAGCGCAGGAATTCTTCGATCATATAGTCGGCCATCCGTACTACTTCGTCCCCTTGCGATCCCGCGATATGATTGCTGATCCGTACGTTGGGCAAGGCAAATAGCGGCGCGTTGGCTTCGTGATTTTCTTCATCCGTCACAACGTCCAACAAAGCGGTGAGGTCAGGGCGCGTTTTTAGAACGTCGATCATCTCATTTTCCGCCACGGTCAAACCCCGCCCTGTGTTGATGAAGGTTGCATTGGGCGGCATGGACCGAAAGTGGCAGCCCTGGATCATGTGAACGGTGGCCGGAAGGTTGGCCAGGTGATTGGAGACGACATTCCCTTTTTGGAAAGCCTCCTCCAGCGATACCTTCTCCACGCCGAGTTCTTTCGCCGATTCGGCCGTCAAAAATGGGTCAAAAACAACGGTTTGAATATTGAAGAGGCGGAGCAACCTGATGACGTTCCGCCCGATCTGTCCAGCCCCGAGAAGCGCAACCGTTGCGCCGAAATTGCCAACGCCCGTAAACGCGTCTTCACTCGGGTGTCTTCGGTGTTCCTCAACATTTCGAAAATAGCCTTTATTGGAGAGCAATATTTGCGCGACGGTGAATTCCGCCACGGGAATGGCATTGGCTTGCCATGCACTGAACACCTGGATGCCTCGATCAAGTGTTGTTCCAATGAGCGGTCGAACGGTTCCAGCGGCATAAAATACGGCTCGGAGCTTTGGCATGTGATCCAGCATTTCATCGGTCAGGCATGGCATGCCCCAGGTGCCAAAGATGACTTCGATATCGCGCAAATGAGGCGCATGCTGAGCAAAATTTTCACGGGTGACGATTTCGGGAAAACACGAAGTTAGGGCTTCGATTTTTTGCCGACGGCCATGTCCATAAACGAGGGTTATTTTTTCCTCTTGGTTTCCGAAAAAGGCCGCCTTCTTTGGTGTGCTCAACGCGATGGATAGTCCCAGACGGGTTTGCGAGGCGAGCGCATCGGGGATCAGCACCAGACGATGGATTTGCGCGGGAGAGCCATCATGGTCCCGGTAGGAATGGGCGTCAACGCGGGCGAAATGGGTGCCAGGCAGGGCATCGAGTCCGAGTGTGAGGTGGTCTGCTTTGATGATGGCCCGATTCCCTTGCAAGGTGATGGGGTGGATGCTGATAATGCCGCTTTCCAATGAATCTGCGCGCTTTAGCTTGAACTGGTCTTCCACGATCAAGCGGCCTTGCTTCTTTTCAAAGTGAAACGTGCGGACGTGCTTTTTGCATCCGGCTTCTTGGGGATAACAGGCGGTGACATCGATGACTAGAGACGCCGCGTCCCCGCTGAGCGTGTGCGCGATTACTTTAGATGCGCGCTCGGCACCGTCGGCTTGTTCGCATCCGTTGATGATCGGGAGTGAATGGCCCAAAGTGCGCGCCGCCAGAAATTCGTAGCGTTTTGGTGAAAAGAAATCGGCCACGTACTCCGGGGCTCCGATTTCGGTGATGAGCTGAATCCCATCAATGTTGAGGATGAAGTTTCCGCAGTCGTTGTGGTTATGGTGCTCCCCATTATGTCCTGCTTTGGCTGCGAAATCCCAGCAATGCCCACTTGCGTCTGCTCCGTGCGCGACGATGACGCCAAGGTCCGGAAAAAAATGATCTTTTTTGGGGGGAACCTCGCTGGCCAGATTGTCCGGACAGCAAAGGAACAGGCGGATGAAGTGAAAGAGATCTGCACGTTCTTGGTCCAGCTTAATCCCAGCAGCAGCAACACGGCGGTATTCCTGAAGAGCGGAGGTTGTGCAATCCGGCTCATCCAGGCGATTTCCCAAATAGGCCAGCAGCCATGGATCGAGTCCTCCGGTTCTGTTGGTGTCGGCGAAGTTGACGATATTGCTGCCGGATAAAAGCACGCGCGGTCCGAAGCGCGCAATTTCGAGCACATGGCTGTTATCTTCAAATAGCGAAAGCTCGCCGCCCGTGCGGATTTCAAGCTGTTGATTGAGCGTGGCAAACCAGCCAAAACCATATTCCCAATAACCCGGGCCTTCCGTGCTGCCGCCATCGGGGCCATAGCCGCTGAGAAATGAGGGCAGGAATTCCCGGCAAGCCATCAGCATCTGCGTGAGTAATTCAACATCGTCCAGTTGAGATAACGCGGCGCCGATGACGCCCTGATGACAAACCGCATTCCAGTTGTCTGTGGTCTTCTTCCACGGATAGGGCTTGTCTAAATAGTCTCTAAAAATAGATGAGAGCCTGTTGTGAATGCGTTCTGTTAAAGAAACGGGCAGAAGGGCGCCAACGAGATCGAGCATTTCTGCCATCAGGTTTGCCGTCTCCGCGCAAAAGAGATCGATTTGGTGAGAGTCCTTTCCCGTGGCGTCTGCACTTACATGGGCCGGCAATGCCCAAGAGGCTTCGTCAAGGATGGAAGTCAGTTTGGAAATTACTGAGCTGACGAGGCGGTCTTTGGCGCTGTCCTCTTGCTCGCAGAATAACAATGAGATCGCAGCGCGCGCCAGGCGTCTCCTTCTTTCAAAATACACGGACTCGAACGGCAGGCGCCTTCCGGTCAGGGCAAAGTCGGCATAAAGAGCATCTGTCAACTCGGGGAGAGGTGTGTGGCATTCCTCTCCTGCCTTGGATCGGAGGGTTTCAATCCAGCGGGCTGCCGCCGGTTTTTTTTTCACATTTTCCCACCGCTTATCCCCCAAGGGAGGGAGCAAGGGCGTGCGTGGATGGCGGGACAAAATCGCTTTGATGGTGACATTGTCCAGCGTGGAAGAGAGAAGATTTAGAGGCATTTCAAATGCGGAATAGACTACGGTATGGTTAATCGAGATGAAACACTTCGGCCAGCGAATCTGATACTGGGCTGCTGTTGGGGTTTGTTGCCATCAGGTCGGCCATGTAGCGCCACCATCGTTGGCAGATCTCCGTTTGCGCAATGGCATCCCAGCGGGCTTCGTTTTCGATCTCAACATAGCCAAAAAGCTGGTGACGCAAGCGGTCGACGTAAATGGAATAGTTTGAAGCGCCGTGCTCTTTCAAGACATTCTCCAACTCCCTCCAAATCGGGGAATGGCGGCGCTGATATTCTTCCAATGCGTTCGCGTTAAGATGCATTAAGAAGGCTTTTCGCATGGTCGGGGCGTTATTTTATTGGCTGAGCCGATGACCTCCGGCGCTGCATCCCCAGCAACAGGCTCATTCCTCCAAGAATCATGGCCCACGTGCTGGGCTCGGGAATAGCGCTCAGGGTCACATCATTGTAGATCCCGTCGCCGTCTGCGTTGGATGCATAGTTTAACACGTATTCCGTGCCGTTGAGGGAAAAGATATATGAACTGCCGGAATCGGTGATGGTGTAAGTCGAGCCGCTTGTAAGGATGGAGGCGAAATAACCCTGGGTGATGCTTGAGGTCCCGATGTTATCAATGAGCGTTATGGAACTGCCCACGGTCAGACCGCTCAAGCTGGTAAGATCAAGTGCGCCTGCCAGAATCACATTGCCGCTGACTTTGATTGTGTCGAACGAACCTGCGGTCGATCCCGATACTTCCATCACCAGTTTGGCGCTGGAATCCATGGTGAGATTGCCGTTGATCGTGGTGCCTCCGATGCCGCTGCCCGGTGCCAAGGTGCCGCTCAAAGAGATGTTTCCGTTGATGATGCCCGCGCCTTGCAACAAGCCCGAGACATGAGTTTCGGCATTGACGACACCGCTGTTGCTTAACACGGCTCCGGCGGAAACGGTCAGCGAGGTTGCCGTGGTTGTGCCCGTCAAGGAGGTCGAACCGTTCTGGACCGTGACGGTGCTTGCATTATTGATGCCGCTGAGTTGGCTCGCGCCGGTGAGGGTGGTTGCGCCGAGATTCAAGCCGCTGCCGTTGATGGTGGCGCTGTTTACGGTGACATTGGCGGATACTGCGCCGCTGCCGCTCAAGACCTTGCCTTGCTGCACTGTTACGGCACTGGTGATGGTGCCGTTGTTCACGATGTTTCCATTAAAGGCGCTGGCGGAAGCCGTTGCCCCGGCATTGATGGTGACGTTGTTTCTAAAGATAAGGCTGCCGGAGATTGTTCCACTGTTCACCACGGTGCCGTTGACAGTGCCGTTGCCATTCAATACCGCAGCGCTGGAGATGTTCACGGCGCTATTGCCGAGTGATCCGTTGACGCCGAGGGTGCCGCCGGTGACGGACGTGGCGCCGGTGTAATAGTTGCTGCCGCTCAAGATGAGGTTCCCGCCCGAAACCACGAGGCTTGTGGCGCTTGACCCATCCTTGATGGTGCCGGAGAATGTTCCGCCGTTGGTTACCGTCAAAGCCGCCGTGTTGGTTCCGTTGTTGGTTACGATGTTGGCTCCGGTGCCAGTGCTGGAGAGGCCCGCAATCGTCTGGCTGTTCCCATTGAGGTTGAAGGTGCCGGTGCTGTTGTCCGCTCCGCCCAAGGTCAGCACGGTGTCCGTTGGCAGTGCGCCGTTGGCGTTTCCGTTGACCAAAATGCCGCCGCCGTAAACCCAGGTGGGGCCGCTGTAGGTATTAGTGGCCGCGAGGGTTGTGGTTCCGCCGGTGATATAGAGATCGGAGTTCGCACTGGAACCGCTGATTGTTCCCGTGACGGTGATGCCTTTGGAGCCGCCGTCCAACACCAGGATGGTCCCGTCTTTGATGAGCGATCCCGCTAATGTCAGCAAACCGCTGCCGCTGTTTCTGATGGTGTTGAGGCCGGTGCCCAGGGCGTAGATGTTTTTGTCGAGCGTGCCTGCTACGCCGTTGTATTGCAGGGTTCCGGAGCTGGTTGCCGCAACGCCGAGCGTTACCGTGTTGCCGGAGCCTAGGGATTGAGCCGCGGTCCCGCTGGCGACGGTTTGGAAGCCCAGCGTGCCATTTTGAACGCTGGTTGTTCCGCTATAGGTGTTAGCGCCGGACAGTAACCAATATCCGATGCCGCTTTTGACGATGGTTGTCGTTTTGGCGGCGGCCGGATCGGCGATCTGCAACCCGATGGTGTTATTCGCGGTGTTGGTGCCGGTGAGGGTGATGGTTCGATTAGCCGTTCCGGAACCGCTGATATTGTTTCCAATGGTGCCGCCGGTGTTTGAAAATATCAAAGCTCCGGTGCCTTCGTTGTCGATGGTGCCGGCGGTGTCGATGTACATTTGCCGGTTGGTTGTGGACCCAGTGCCTGTATAGACAAGAGAAGCAGTTTTTAGCTGCAAGGCCCAGCCATCGGTTGCTGCCATGCCGGTACTGCTGGCCACTCCTCCGTTATTGAGTGAATTGACCGCCACGGTGCCTCCCGTGATGACTAATGCTCCCGTGAACGTGTTGCTGCCGGTGAGGATCAGTGTGCCAGCACCGGTTTTGGTGAGGTTATAGGCACTCGCCGCGCCGATGATGCCGTCGATCACAAGGTTGCCGCTGATGACGTTCAAGTAACGGTTGGCGGTAAGCGTAATTCCGCCGGTTCCGAGATCCAACGTCCCTCCACCGTAGTAAAAATCACCAGCCCAAATTTGGGCGTTATTGGTGGCTAATGTAATGGAGGTTCCCGATGCGGTTGCCAGAGCGCCTCCGTTGATGGTCAGGGTGCCGGTTCCCAGTGCGTAGGCGTTACCGATGGTCAACTGCCCGACGTTGACGGTGACGCCGCCGGAGAAATTGTTGGCCCCGGAAAGGGTCCATGTTCCTGATCCATTTTTAACCAGCGATGTAGCCCCTCCGTTGTCCTGAATCTGTGCCGCCAGGCTGTTGGCGGTGGAGGTGCCTGTGAGTGTCAAGGTGCGGGTCCCGGTGCCAGACATCACCAAGGCCCCGGTGTTGGTGAAGGAGATGCCGCTGCCGGAGCCGTCGATGCCGCCGCCGTTGGTCGTCACGGTAAACAGGCGGTCGGTGGAAACGGCTGCACCGGTATATTGCAGGGTGCCGCCCGCAAGGACGAGGTTTGATGCTGCGGAAGTTGACGCGCCGATGCCGCTATTGACGCCACCGTTGGCTATCGACTGGGTGCTCAGCACGCCGGCGTTAATCGTTGTGGTTCCGGTATAGCTGTTGTTGCTATTCGTGAAAGCCCAGAAACCAGTTCCGTTCTTGACGATGCTCGTCGTTTTGCCAGTAGTGGGATCTCCAATTTTGAGGGCTACTGTGTTGGCTGCGGCATTGGTTCCGGTAAAAGTCAGCGTTTTATTTGCGGTTCCGGATGTGTCACCATTGTTGTCAATGACTCCCGAAGCATTGGAGAAAACCAAGGCGCCGGTGCCTTCATTGTCAATGATGCCTGCCGTATCAATATGAAGGCTGCGGTCGGTGGTGGATCCCGTTCCCGTGTAAACCAAGGCAGCTCCGTTTTTCAACTGAAGAGCCCAGCTTGCACCGCTTGAACTACCAATGCTGCTGGCCACGCCGCCGTTGGCGAGAGTGTTCACCACCAAGGTGCCCCCCGTGACAATCGTGGCAAATCCGTAGGTGTTCAGACCTGTCAATGTCAGCGTGCCGTTACCAGTTTTGCTGATGCCGTAGGTATTCGTCCCGCTGATGACGCCCCCGATCACCAGGTTCCCATTGGTTGTTGTGATGGTGACGGAGGTATTTGCCCCGCCTCCCGTGGCGATGGACACCGCGCCGGTTCCCAAATTGAGCGTTCCGGTTCCCGAGTAGGAAAAGCTGCCAGTCCATTTCTGGGCGTTGTTGGTGGCTAGGGTTACGGCACTCCCCGAAGTGTTGTTCAAGGTTCCGTTTGAGATCACCAAGGTCCCGGCTCCCAATGCGTAGGCGCTGTTGACAGCAAGTATGCCTTGAGAGAACGTTGTGGTTCCGCTGTAGCTATTGGAACCGGAAAGTACGAGCATGCCTGTGCCGCTCTTGGTCAGGGAGCTGGCTCCCAAACTATTATTGGAAATGTTTGCGCTGATCGTTGCTGCATCCGTATTGACGGTGATCGTGCTCGCTAGGTCGTTGGCCAGCTTCAGTGCGCCCGCAACGGTGTAACCGGTTGTCGAAAAAGTGATGTCATTGACCACGATGTCGGTCGAGGACGTCACCGTAATTCCGGTCGTCGATCCGAATACTGCGTTGTTGTTGTTGGTCCATACCGAGCTATTCCAGTTTGCATCCGCCAAGGTCCACGATCCGCTGGCTGCCGCATTATTCCATGTTTGCGCCGTTTGCGCTTGAAGACCGGCGGAGAGCAGCAAAGACCAAGATGCAGACAACGCCACAAGGGGAAGAATGTGTTTTTTTGGGGTAGGGGTATTCATGGGGTTTTCCGAATTTCCTTTTTCTGTAACTGGAACGTTCCAATTTGTCAATGGGTTCTTTTCGCGATTTGGTGCAGGTAAGGTTGAACGGATTTGAATATTGACAACTGGAACGTTCCATAAGATATTGGGTTTGCACGCTCGTGCATCCCCCTTTCTTTCCCCTCGTTCACTTATGCCGATCCCTTCCTCCGCGTCCGTTTCCCGTCAGCCTAAAGTTTACCATTGCGGAACGCTTACCTATACAAGCAGACACCTTTTTATCCTCTTTTTCTGGCTGCTGTGGGGGGACTTTTGCTACATGCTGATGGAGACGGTGACGCCCAGCATCATGCCGTTGAAATTTCGTTCCCTTGGCGCGTCGAACATGGAAATCGGACTGATTCTCGGGACGATTCCCGCGGTTGTTTACTCTATCCTAAACCCGATCATCAGTTTCAAGAGCGACCGCTATCGCAGCCCCCTCGGGCGGCGAATTCCGTTCATTCTTTATACTCTTCCGTTTCTGGTATGTTGCTTGATCTGTCTGGGTTTTGGTGACCGGATTGGGTACTGGCTTCACGCACATTTGCCGGGGGTGAACCGCCTTTCGCCCAACACATTAGCGATCTGGACCATCGGGGGGCTGATGGTGATGTTCACCTTTTTCAATACCTTTGTCACCTCGATCTTTTGGTATCTATTTAACGACGTTGTGCCGGACCACCTGCTAGCGCGTTTTATGTCGTGGTTTCGCATGATTTCCATGCTCTCGACGACGCTCTATAATTTTTGCATATTCCGTTTTGCCAACACGCATACAACGGAAATTCTCGTGGGAGCCGCTGTGCTTTATTTCGTTGGATTTGGGCTGATGTGCCGCAATATTCGCGAGGGGGAGTACCCGCCGCCGCCCCCGTATGTTGACGGTGAAACGGGGCCGTTCTCAGCGATGAAAACGTATGCAAAGGAGTGCCTGACGATACGGCATTACTGGTATCAATGGATCGCGTCGTTCTTATATGCCTTGGCGACGGGAATTGGAACCTTCGGCCTGTTCTTTAATCTCGCGATCGGTCTCGATTTGGAGAAAATCGGTTACATCAACGGTTGCAATAATCTGCTGACCGCCGTTCTTGTTTTGGGAACCGGCTGGCTGGCCGATCGATACCATCCATTCCGGGTGGTCATCGGGGGCCTCTGCTTTGATCTGTTTCTGGCGCTTCCGATAACAATGATCTGGATTTTTTGGCATCCCTCGGGGCAGGTGGCGTTTTGGGTGGCATTGGCCATCAGCCTCGGGCTTTCCGCGCCGTACCAGGCCATGTGGGCCATGTCGGACCCACCTCTTTTGATGCGCCTTTTCCCTCGGGAGCGGTATGGTCAATTCTGCTCGACCAACGCGATTTGGCGCTCCATGGGCAATGTGATTGGCGGGGGATTGGCGGGCGGTTTCCTCGACTTGGTGGGGCATTGGGTCGGCAAAGAACAGTCTTACTTTTACATTCCCGTGTGGCTTCTTTTATTTAAAATTCCTACGTTGTTTTGCTTTCTTAAACTATTCAAAAGCTGGAAGCACCTCGGGGGCGATGATGCTTATAAACCGCCGATGATTGCTTCAAAAGAAACCTCCGGTAGCGCTGCTGAAACCGTACCTGGAAGATGTTGATGAAGGAGCATTTTAAAACTAAAATTCCTTTGCCATGAAGCCCCCAAATTTTGCCTCGGAACCAATGGGTCACGACCATCGGGGGTCGGCCCTGGTCATTATCCTTTCCGCGCTCATACTCGTTTCGGCACTCGTGGTTGCCTATATCTCGCAAAGCACGCTCAGCCGCAGCGTTTCGTTTTCAAGTGCTGGTCAATACAGTGCCGAATGTGTGGCGCAGACCGGGCTCGATACGATTGTGGGCGATCTCAAGGACGAGATCATCGCGGGCTCTACGGCATCCTCCACCAATTCGGTGGTCATTTACCTGCCCAACAGTAATTTCACGGCGACGCCCTGCCGCGTTGCGGATGACGGGTTCGCCAACGTCGTCAAACGCAGCGCCAGCGGCGAAGCGTTTTGGAAGGGCTCGTCTTTTGGTGCTTTGCCATCGGCTCCATTACGGGCCTTTGAAGGAAGCAGCACGGGAAGCGCCTCAGCCAATGGCCGCTTTATTGCCGCGGATCGATGGAATGCACCCTACCTGCTTTCCGGATCGACCGCGCCGAGCGGTTTCGTCTCGCCCGATTGGATCGTGGTGACGCGCGGAGGTGTCGTCAGCGGGAGCCTTCCGGTCATGACTGAACTTTCGAATAAGGACGTTTCCAATAACAAATTTGCGGTGGGGCGCTTCGCCTACATGATTTACGACGAAGGGGGGCTGTTGGACGTGAACGTGGCGGGTTATCCCGCCGGTTCCAGCAGCGATTTTACGTCCCGCCGGGGCGTGTTGCCGCAAGTTGGATTGGAGAACCTCACGGGCATGAGCGCTGCGGGGGCCTCCGCCCTTGTGAACTGGCGCAACCAAGGCAGCGTGGGCAATTATGCCAATTATGTGCTTTCCGATACCACTGGATTCGCATTGGTGGCCAGTGGAGATCAGCTCTTTGTCAGCCGCCAGGATCTCATTACCTACACAAAGAAGAACCCTGGCCAGATGTCGACGGATGCCTTGCCATATTTGGGAACTTTTACCCGGGAGCTCAACGCGCCGACCTTCATCCCGGTTTACTCATCTACAGTTCAGTCGGGCTATCCCGCTTATGGCCAAGATGCCAATATTAATCCGAACCTGATCAACACGCGGATTACCAAGACGTTCACCCGGGATAGTGATGGTACGACCGCGAATATTGGGGAGCCGTTCCTAAAATACCGTTTCCCATTAAGCCGCCTTGCGTTGATTACCGACAGTGCTACGGCAACTGGAACGAGCACGGATATCTATAAATATTTCGGCTTGGAGCGGTCCTCCGCAACCCAGCCTTGGATTTACCGCTCCGGAGCCAGTCAAATTATGACGCTTGCGCAGATCGCCGCTTCGGGGCGCGAACCGGATTTCTTCGAATTGCTGCAAGCGGGTATCAAGCTCGGATCGCTGGGGCAGGGGGCCAGAACCTCCATTTCGCGTGGGAGCAGTTCAGGCTCCAAATCCCCGCTGGATACGAGCGCGTATTATCAAATCATTCAAATCGGCGCCAATCTCATCGACCAATACGATACCGATTCCTACCCCACGTGGATCCGCTTTAATGGCACCAATTTCTATGGTATTGAAAATCTGCCCTATATCGAACGGGTATGGGAAACCTCCTACACCATTTCTACCAGCGGTTCCACCACCACCTATGGCCTGTGGTATCAACCGCAGGTGTGGAATCCGCATAACCAGTCCATCGGAACTGGTGGAACAAAGCCTACCCAGTTTGCCTTTTGCAGTAGCGGAACGGCCTCCGCTGCCCTCCAGATCGTTGCCACCACCTCAACGACAACGACCGTCAGTTCCGCACCCCGGGATCTCCAAACCTCCGGAACCATTACCTTTAACGACAGCTCGTCATTCACCTCTCCGACGTATCTGGACAGTTCCAATGCCAGCGGCGGCGAATCGGTTTACAACAATCACATCGGCATCCGCGTCAATACCATAACGATCTCCAACCCCGTCCCCTCCGGTTCCTATCGGATGTACGCTATACCGACATCTGTTACCCACCAACTGCTGTACCAAAAAGCTGGGGCGTGGTACCCCTATTGTGAAATCAAGAACTTGCACGCGGGCGGTGTGACCAGAGACCCCAGGAACTCCTATCTCAACAGTGTTTTTGAATTACGGCCTGACCCCCGCACCGACCGCTTCGGGGTATTCGAAACCTTCCTCGGCAGCGGTGAAACGATGACGCAGACCATCCGGCCTAATGCCGGTAATGGCAAATCCATTCCACAAAGCGGAGGCGGCTTATATTCCGGCAGTTCCGATGGCTGGTACAATTCCGCATCGGACGGGAATCCCTACATGGGGTGCCTTAGCGACAACAAAGGCGTTCTCAAATATGCCGATCCGGACGGAGTTATTCGCCTGGCAGACGGGGCCTATACTAATGGAGCCACCAGTTCCGGCGGCTACCCCCTTTCCAAAGACACGAGTTCGCTGCCAATCATCCTCAACCGGCCTTTTCGATCCGTGGCAGAGATGGGTTACGCTTTTCGCGATCAACCGTGGAAACACATCGACTTTTGCACCGCCAATAGCGGCGATGCCGCATTGCTCGATCTATTTTGCCTCAACGAATCCCCGCGCCCTGCGAACACCGCAGTCTCCACCGATCCGGTGCCGATCGCGGGGAGGCTGAACCTCAATACGCAACAACGCGCCGTTCTCAAAGCCGTAATCAAGGGCGTAATCAAAACCGAGGAAACGAACGACACCGTTGCCGACACTGATGCGGACACACTCGCGGGAACGTTGGTCGCGTTGACTAGTTCCAGCAACACGCTGAAAGGCCCTTTGCTTAACCGCGCAGAGCTTGTTACAAAATGGATCGGCGACACTGCGGCGATTCCCGCTACTTCGCAGGATTCCATTATCAAGCGCCGCAGGGAAGCGGCCATCCGAGCTTTGGCTGATGTCGGCAACACCCGCACATGGAATCTCCTCATCGACATGATTGCACAAAGCGGCCGCTATCCATCCAACGCGGCCTCGATTGATCAATTCAATGTCGCCGGAGAAAAGCGGTACTGGTTGCATGTTGCCATCGACCGCTATACCGGCAAAGTCATCGCCAAGTATCTCGAACCCGTTTATGAGTAAGCTTCCCGTATTCCCCTGCCTTCTCATGGTATGGAGTGCAACGTTTCATGCAGAAGCCCAGCAAACGCCGGAACCCGCCCCGCCTTATGTCAGAAACGCGCCGGGCATGGCGTCGTGGAAGATCACGGTTTCCCGATGCAAATCGGCTTCGCCAGAGGCTGAAAGCGGAGAGATCGCAGCGAGGGAAATTGATGTCATAAAAACAGCCACCATTCGTCACGAACTCGTTTTCTCCGGTTCGGGACAAACCTCCGAGCGTTGGTTTTGCTCTGGAATCGTTCTATTGACTGGCAGCGGGAGCTCCATTCTTGTGGCCGATAGCCGGGATGAGAACGTGAAGCAAATGGTTCCCAACTATGCGGCGTCCGATTTTCCCGAACTTCTCTGGATTGTCCGATCGTGCTATGCCGGGGTGCAAAAATTTGGTGCCGCGGTTTGCTATTACTACGCGGAACCCTCGGGAGTGCGGCAAGCGTGGATCGATCGCACGACCGGGATGCCGGTTGCTTATTGCGCCGGAGGTATTCTCCAAAACTATCTATTCCAGGAACCGCCGGCACGGCTCCTTGAGCTTCCCATTCCCGTTCAAAAAGCGCTCAAGGATTTTAACGCGGCCCGGGACCTCTCCCATCACGAGGCGAAATATAATTAGGCTGCCGCAACCTATCCATTCTGCTCAATCGGGAGACCGGGCGTGCCTATGGCGCCTCGGTTTTCCCCGCCGCAACATCTTTTAAGAAATCCGATCGGCCCTGGAGTTTCCAATCCGGAAGTTCGCTTGAAAAGACGGCAATCGGAGCATCTCCAACCTTAAATCCAGGCTTGCTCTGTTCGTATGCGATGGCGTTCAGGCGCCAGTCGTTTGCTGCGGTGACTTTCTTGAAACCGGTGACGGTCACCGGCTCAATGGCCGCGTTTGCTTGCAGATTTTCCACTTCCCGGCGGTGGTTCCATAAAACAATGGAATAGCGCTTTTCCTTCGCCGCATTGGGCCGAATATCCTCCAGCACATAAGCTTCGACATTTTGCGCGGGTTCACAAAGGCCGACGAGCTTTCGTCCCTTCATGGCGTCCACGGAAAACACATAGGAAAGCAGCCGTAGCTTTGGATTCCAATCAATGTCGAACAGGCCCCACGCCTTGGTGTACCCATTCTCGCAAAAATCTTTCGCGATAAAGAAATCGACCCGTCTCATATCATAGAGAAAGAAACAACGGGCAAAGGCTTTGATGTTGTCATACGGGTAGGGGCCCTCGCCCCATTGCTCGGAGTCCAGCAGCGGCTTGGTGCTGTTGACCTTAGCCATTTCCCGGCGCATGAAAGCGGGAAAGTCCTTCGAGGCAAGATGCGAGGTATGGTGAATCGAATACGCGTCCGTATATTGATCGATTCCAAGTTCCATGCACTTGTCCACAAAGCGCCGTCCCCCGGTCGGGCCTCCCTTTTCATCGTCGCGGGAATAAGTTGCGGCAAATGCCACGGTCTTTATTTCCGGGGCCGCTTCGTCGACAACTTTTCTCAAAATCTGCATTTCGTCGACATACATTTCGGGCGTGCTTTTGCGCCACCAAGTGTCGGGCGCATCCACTTCGTTGCCAAGTTCCACATAATGCACCCCCTTGCCTTTATAGCGTTCAATCAACTCGCGAAGATAGGCTTCATATTGTGGTTTGAATTCCGGTTTGACGGCGGACACAATATGGTTGCCCACGGTGTATTTCGACGGGGGATAGCCCACCGTGAGGAGATGGGTTTGGCCATACTTTAGCGCAGAGGCTATTTGATAATCCAAGTCGGCAAAATCAAGCTTGGCAGGATCTCCGGAGGGAGCGAGCCGGTGCCAGCACGATTCGGCTGTGCGGAAACTGTCTACCCCGGCCCGGGCCAGCAAATTGTAGGCAAATTCGTATTTTTCCTTTTCCGCACCCCGCGCTACAACAACAAAAGGGCGCTCCATCCCATGCAGTCCGAATTCGGTGATTTCAGGAAAGTGGGAGTCGGCGGTCGGTAGCGGCCGGGTTTTGATTTTCCTCAACACTTCTTCGGCAGCCCGAGGCCCCACTTCTTCGTAGGTTGACGCGATCACTTTTTCGTAAAATGCGCGGTCCAGTTTCTTTCGGTATTCTTCCGGCGTCATTTGTTTCATCAACTCCGCCCAAGTTGGCTGAGGAGAGCCGGTGGGATGATTGCCCGTGGGGATGGCCGTTAAATCATCCGTCAGCAAAATTGCATCCAAATAAGCGACATATCGACCATCTTTGGCTCGGGGGGCCTTGACGAGAAGCCGCAGCGTATGATCTTTGCTATCCAACGTCAGGGGCCCTGCGGGGATCCAGCCGAATACATTGAACGGCGGATTGCCATACCCGCTGCCCATCGAAGCGATGCCCTTCAGCGATACCGGGGCCCCTCCGTCGATGGAATAACAAAAGGGGCTGGTACCGTCTCCCGTTTGTGACGACGCGGCGATCCAAAGGTTGTATTTTCCCGCGCGAGGCACGCGCAATTTGTAGTCGGCGAAATAGGGAGGCTTCGCTACGAACTGGGCATCGCGCTTTATTTCCAGGCGCATCAGCATGGCCCCTGAAACTCCATTGCTGCCGCTGCTGACGCAAATGGCGTTGGGAAAATTCGTTGCCGTGAAGTCCTCCGCTTCCATCCATGCTGTCGCCGCGGGAGAGGTCTCTTCTGGCCCGACCACGAGATCATCAAACTCCGCCTGCCCATTGGTTTGCAGGAGGACATAATGTGTTTTGGCTTCGTATGAGAACGGTTTTCCGTCAATGACCGGAACCCCGTTGATCGAGAGCGTCAAGCTTCTACCGCTGGTCTCATTGACGTCGAAAACCATGCGGTATTTTTCGGAAGCGGATACCTTCCCGCTTCCGATGATTTGCTTGGGTTGATTGACGTTGTTCCATGCCGTCCATGTTCCGTTTGGTTGAATAATGATCGAAAGCCCGGCGGCGGAATCCGGCCATTCACCACGCTGGAAAGGAGCCCACTGAACGGCGGCCCAGTTGCTAAGCGGGCGGACTGTAACGGCCGCATGATAGTGCCGCCCCAGATTGTCAAAGTTCCGGTCCAGGCAAAGCGAAGCGGGGCCTTTATTGGAGCCCGCGTTGGTTATGGCCAGCGCATTATTTTCAATCCTAAACCGGTCTGAGGCCGTTCCGCCTGGCGCGACAACCGTTGTCATGCGGTAGGACGCCGACCCCGTCGCTCCGCTTTGGCGCTGAGCTGGCTGGCTATTGAAATCGGCGGTATCCGGGACATTGAAATTGTCGAAGAACGCGGGTTCGCCGAAGGCGCCAAGCGAAAGTGAGCAGGCAATAGCAAATGTGAAAGGAAGGAGGCGGGGAGTCATATGCGGAAGGTTGGTGTTTTTGTCGCCCGGCGGAAATTCGGCCAGCGATCCTACGGTTTTGAGAAATGGCTATTTGTATTTTTCGTCGCGGGTAACGGCAGGAAAGTTGTCGGTGCGGAAGGGCGACGCCGGAAGGCCCGCGCTGCTGTAAAGATTGAGGGTGGGATTATCGGCCCATCCGTAGCGTACGGCGGTGGGCGAGGGGATGGTGTCGGACCACACGATGACGCTGTCGCCGTCGATTTTCGCATCAGCCCAGCTCCATTTCTCATCGGTGCCGAAAATGGCGAAACCCTCCAGGTCGCTCGCGGGGCTATTCCGCACATTTGGCGCCGTTTTGTTATCCTTGCTTGTGACCATGTAGGTGGCGGGAACGGGTGGCGCGGCCAGCCCTCCATCAGCATTTTTGAAAGTGATGCGGATTTTGCTTCCCTCAATTTTGTAGGCGTCAAAGACAGGACCGGAGCAAGGAACTTTTTTCCCGTAATCGTTGGCGAGGGCAATCGCGGCAAGGCGCTTACCGACGGCCTCTTTGTTTCGGGGGTGGATGTCGTCGGAATCTCCCAGATCAATGAGAACCGCTTCGCCTGTGCGGGGCAGTTTGAGCGCCTGGGATTGAGCCTCGCGAAGTTCTGCCCACGCGCTTTGGCCGGGAGCCGGTTTTTTAGGCTGGTGATTGGCAAGTTGGCAAAAATAAAAGGGGAAATTGCCCTGTCCCCAGTGGTTGCGCCAGTCGGTAATCATCAGCGGGAAGGCCGTGCGGTATTGCCAGGCGCGTCCGGCATTGGATTCGCCCTGGTACCAAATCACACCGCTTATGGCGTAGGGAATGATCGGGGCGATCATTCCGTTGAAGAGATGTGACGCGATGCGATGGGGTTGGGGCGGGGCTGGCGGTGGCTGGGGTATGGCACTGAGTTGTGTGGAATCGAGAGATGGTAAAGCGAATTCTTGTTTGGCAAGCCATTCACCGGTGACCGGTTTTTCGTCGACCTTGACGACGCTGGGAAACCGGGCCGCGCCTCCGGGAGCAAAGACCCGGATGGCGAGGATGTTTTTGCCCATTTTCACTTTCGTAACCGGCACTCCGTATTTGTGGATGAACCCACTGCCTGGATAAGTATAGTAATCCAGCGATGCGAGGAGTTCTCCGTTCCAATAGACGCTCTCGAATCCTTCGATGCTCCCGAGATCTAACCCCAGCGGACCGATGCTGGGTTGAGAGCGTTCTATTTCCGTGCGAAGCCAGACGGCCCCGTCTCCGGTGAAATTCGCTCCGGTGATGTTCCCCGGGATTTTCACTTTTTGCCAATCCTGGGCGCCTGTTTCCGAGGTGGCAAAGTCGCCGGGCATGAAGGGGTGATCTTCGCGTCTTGTCTCTTTTAACCAAACGCCAAAGGCATCCACCCATTTCTTGTGCATGGAGGGATAGCTTCTAATTTGCGCGAAAACCTTCTCTTTGGCATCTTTGAGGTCTGGCACCGAATCCATTGCGGCTTCGCTGGTCCAGGCTTCGGAATGGGTGCCGCCCCAGCAGGAGAGAATGAGACCGACGGGCACCTTGAGCTCTGTTTGCAAGGTCTTGCCAAAGTAATAACCGACGGCAGTGAAGTTGCGGGAGGTTTCAGGTGATGCCGTTATCCAGCGGCCTTCGCAATCCTCCAATGGCGTGATGGACGTCGACTTTTTAACATAGAATTGTCGCAAGAGAGGGTTCGCGGAATTGGCAATTTCCCTATCCCCTCCGAGGGTGTTGACCAGGATCCATTCCATGTTCGATTGGCCGGAGGCAATCCACACCTCGCCGACCACGACATCGGCAATTCGAATTTGGTTTTTGCCGGTGACGGTCATCTCAAAAGGACCCTGAGGCGACTGGGCCAGGTTGAGCGTCGCTTTCCATTTTCCATCCATCCCCGCAATCGCCCGGACGGTCTGTTCGCCCAATTGTACGGAAACTTCCTCTCCGGAAGCAGCCTTGCCCCAGATGGGAACCTTGGCATCCCTTTTTAAGACCATGTGGTTGGAGATGATCGCGGGAAGCGTAACGTCGGCCCGGCAGAGCGGCAGCGGCAGGAAGGCGGCTATCGCGGAGATGAGCGTTGTATTTTTCATCGAAAGGACGATCTTGGCAAAGAACCGGCGTGCGCCAAACGGATGAAGTTTTGCTTAATCCACTGGCTCGACTAGAAGATCGTCAAATTCAGTTTGGCCTACGGACTGAAGCATCACAAAACGCTTTGCTGAATCGTACGAAAATGCTTTTCGATCGACGACTTTGGTCCCGTTGATCGTAACGGTTACGAACCGCCCCGCGGTCTCGTCTACATCGAACTCCACTCGGTATTGCTCTGCTCCCGCGGCTTTCCCAGATCCGATCAATTGCTTGGGCTTATCGGTATTATTCCATAAGTTCCAAGCGCCGTTTGGCGAGATGATCAGCGAGAGTCCGGAGGAAGTATCGGGCCAGTCGCCTTTCTGGACCGGCGTTAATTGGATTCCAGCCCAAGAAGTCAGAGGGTGGGCAGTTACTGCTACGCGGTAGCGTTTCCCAAGATTGTCAAAATTGCGGTCCGGGCAAACCGAAACGGGCGCCTTTTTCCCACCGGCATTGGTAAGCGAAAGCACATTCTTTTCGATCTTGATCTGGTCGTCTTGAATTCCGCTCGGAACCATCAGCGTGACGATGCGGTAAGGTACGGGGCTCTCGGAGCCGCTCTGGCGCAGGTCGCGCTGGGTATTGATGTCCGCTGAATCCGGGGAATTAAAGTTGTCCGAAAACGCGGGGCCACCGAGGGCATTGAGGGAAAGGGCTAAGGCAAGGCCAAAGGCGCAGGGGATGATACGAGTTTTCATAGGTTAGTTTCCGATGAGGTAAAAGTCCGATACTTCCAGTTGGTTTTGATTTTCCCGGCTATTAAAGCCAATGGAGATCTTTTTCACTTGCCGCCCCAGTGAAGCCGCATCCACAGCCATTTCCCCTGAGGGCACTACGACAAAGCTGTCCAGCGGTGCATAGGCCACGTGCCACTTTCCGTCGGCGGGGAATAGCTGATAGTTGAAGGTCGACTGCTTTTCCTGGCTGTTCCAGGTGATGACTCTTGGAGTTCCCTGCTTCATCATGCGGGCTCGGATCAACACGCCGGTGACCCGTTCCAGCTTTGCTTCCTGCGGGATGGTGAACTGGGGGTAGGCCCAGCGGTCGCCGCCCGCGAATTGGGCGCTGAACCCCCATTGTGCTTCGGGAGAGTGTTCGAAATGCAGGGTAGCGTTTGGCGTGGCGTTTTTCCTCCAGCGATGCTCTTCGCCCAACGGCAGCGCAAACTGATAGCTATATTTTTTGAGGTAGTCATCCAAACCCTGGACAAACATGAAGCGCATCACCGAAGGCGGGATTTTGCCGCTCACATCGGGGGATGACGGGACGACCTCCAGCAACCGGGTTTCCTCACCGGCAGGGAAACGTGAGAAATCGACTTCAGCTTGCAATTCCAGGCTGCCATTGGCGGGGATTTTGGCGGAAACCGTGCCCAGCAGACCGCCCGGGGAACGGTCCCCTTCCTTGCGATATTCGAGCTTTACGTTGTGTTCCACTGAGTCGAGATTGGCCGCCAGCACGGGGACGCTTAGCTTGCCCGGAGCGCTCTCTACACGGTAGCCACGTGTGTCGGGCGAAACCGCAGCGTTTTTCATCTGCGGCTTCAAGACGATCGGGCTTGGCTTTGCCGCGCGCGGCGCTTCCTTATGGCTGATTTTGGCGAGTTTAAAGGTAATGGAGTCGGTGCTAATCAGCGGGCGCACGGTATCGATCTGTGCTGTGGCAAATCCAAGACCGTCTGGTACCGGCACGGCGGCATCCGGTTTCAATGAGCGTCCGTCGGCTCCGTAGACCGCCCTGGGCACAAACGGCAAGGGCACCGTCGCGCTCGGGTCAACATTTGTTCCCAGAAAGACCAGGACCGCATCTCCCTTTTTGGGTGCGAAAACTTGCGCGCAAATTTTCCCGTCGGCACCGGTGATGTCGCCGATATAGGTTTTGTTTGAGAGAAGGCTGACCGTGGCGGCATAGGCTGCCATGCTGCGGGTCGGCGTTTCTAGTGAGTCCATCATGCCGAAGTTGTTCAATTCGCGTTCGGTGTAGTCGACATAGACAAAGGGAAAGACGCGCTCTATGCCGCAGGCCTTGGCCTGAATGGCATTGCCGGCGATTTTCATGGCGGAGGTCTGAATTTGCTTCAGCTTCGGACGGCTTTGCTTTGGCCCGCTCCAGTAGGCGCCGGACTCCGTCAGCCAGAGCGGCATGGCCTCGCGGTTGTTTGCTTTTAACCAGTGGCGGAATACCGATATATGCCGCGGCAAATCCTGCGGTTCGCCGTAGTAATGGAAAGAGATGAAGTCTGATGCTTCGAGGAGGCCGTTCTTTGCGGCGAGATCGAGATATAGCTGCGCCATATAGGCGAAGACGCCTCCGCCGAGCGGTGTTTGCACCCCGGAATTGCGAAGCGCGTAGCGCATTGTCCATGCCCAGTAGGCATATTGATCGGCGGGGGCATTTTGCAAATCCGGTTCATTCCAGGCTTCGATGGCTCCCCATGTGGAGGCCCATTTTTGTGAGATAACTTTCCAGTCCTGAACCGAACGCACCACATCATCCGGCGCGGGGCCTTTTCCTACGCCGTTCCACAAATATGCCGCCGGAGATTCATGGGCCAATTCCAGGAGCGGCAGATCGTACTTTGCGTAAAGGCGGCGGGTTTCTCCAAACGCACGATCCTTTTCCCAGTCCCATGTTTCATCTTCCTGCTTTAGCTTGGGCCAGGCCATACGTTCCCGCACCATGGCG
Source organism: Spartobacteria bacterium UBA695 (assembly GCA_002298145.1). Classification (GTDB taxonomy): domain Bacteria; phylum Verrucomicrobiota; class Verrucomicrobiia; order Chthoniobacterales; family Chthoniobacteraceae; genus UBA695. The sequence continues at coordinate 194,785 of DBMP01000013.1, forward strand.
ATTCCGCTTCGTTTTAGAATGCGAATCAGCGGTTCCCGTTGCGGTACGGGAGCAAGCCATGAAAGAGCGGCGTCCATTCCAAAGAAAGGATCCGGCTTGCCTTCGTATTTCGAGATAGCTAATAGGCCGAAATGCCGCTTCGCGTCTGGAAAATCGAGATCGTAATAGCCTGCCTTCAGCTTCACGGGCACGAACCATTCGCCCAACCGCGCTTCGGCCTGCCCTTTCGCGACCTCTTTGCCTTGGTAATCGGTCAGCACATAAGCCCCACCGGGCTGATAATTGGCTGGAACGTGAATTTCGGCTTCTTGGTCCGGCTGAATAAAGAATTGCTCTATCTCAGGAAACATCTCGCCATGGCTCGATGCGCAAAGGAACGCTGAAAACAGGAATGCAAAAAACGCTTGGCTTGATCGGCGGACAAAAGCGCTGTGGGTATAAGGATTCATAGAGGGGAAGGCAAAGAGGGGGAAGATGAATAGAAATTACTGGAACGTTCCCATAAATGCAACTTTTTTTTGGCCTTTGGAGAATATAGGGCACCCCCGGTTTCCAGAGGTGACCTATACAAGACTATTTTGCGGGGCCGGTGCTGGCGCGGACGATAAACTCTGCAGTTAAGCTGATCCGTCTTGCTGCACGCTTTTTTTCGATCCCCTCAAGCACGAGGTCGGACAGTGCATGGGCATAACCGGCAATGGGCTGGCTAATCGTCGAAAGCGCGGGCCGGGTGTAGGACGCGATTTCCACATTGTCCACCCCGGTTACCGACAGGTCCCGGGGGACGCGCAGACCCAGGTCGGTGGCTGCGGCCACGGTGCCCACCGCGAGCAGGTCATTCAAAGCAAAGATGGCTGTTGGCCGGCTTTTCTCCTGCAATAGAGCCCGTGCGGCGGTGTATCCATCCTGCATTCGGAAGCCGCAATGGACGATCCAGCCTTTCGGTATGGAAAACCCTTGTGAACGCATCATGGCTTGGAATGTATCGAAGCGGGCACCGATTTCCTGGAATGCGGGCGCGCCCCACAGGAATGCGATTTTGCGGTGGCCAAGCTTGAAGAGATGCTCCATGGCGGCGTGGGTTGCGTCGGCCATATCGACCGTGGCGCAGTCAAAGGGAATGCTCCGTTCCGGCGGTCCGGCCACCACGCAGTGGATTCCGATTTCCTCATAGGAATGGAGCAGCTTGGAAATCTTTTGGTAATCCATCGCCGAAACGATCAACCCATCGACCTGCTGATCGAACATTCGTTCCAGCGCGAGTTTTTCCAGCTTCAAATCAGTATTGCTGCTGGTTACAAAAAGGTCGAATCCCTTTTCACGAAGATGCCGCTCCACGTGATGGACAATTTCCCCATAGAATGGATTGAGGTGATCCTGAATCAGCATTCCCACCGTCCGGGAACGGCGTGTCCGCAAACCGCGTGCGAAGCGGTTCCTGCGGTAGCCGATCTTTTTGATGGCCTCATGCACCGCGGCGGCGGTTTCGGGCGGAATTTCGGGGCTGCCCTGTAAAACAAGAGAAACCGTGCTTTTGGAAAATCCGCATTCTCTGGCAACGTCGATGATGGTTGGCTGTTTCTCCATTCTGGAAGGTTCTTTCAGCCAACGAATGTACTCAACCTGGTTTTGGAAATCCAGCTTTCAGAAGCGCCCCCTTTTACCTGACCTGAAACGTGCGTTGAAAAAAGCGAACCGCTCGCGCGGCCTGCAGGGGAATTCCCGGGGCAAAATCCTGTTTTTTGACCTCCGTTTGCCATTGCGATATGGGCTGGCTGCCTTCGTTGGGATCGGGCAACGCTTCGGCAAGTTGTTTCAGTTGCGCCGGGCTCAAGGTTTTTCGGTTTGATGCGTCCAACGCCGCCACCGCTACGATAAACCCTGCGACGTCGCTCAAATCTGCGCTTGCGGAATTGCTGGTCTTTCCATCGGTTTTCAAGAAACAGATTTCCAGCCGCAAAATACCGGGCCCCAGGACGTCGTAATCAGTGTCGGAAACCGTCGGCAGCGTGGAGGTAGACGAAAAATTCAAGGCTGATGTCCCAGCCCAGTTCGTCGCTACCACGGCCCGTTCCAACTGGTAGGTCGAGGCGTTGATCCGGTAGCTTACGAGCGAGATCCTCCGGGTGCCGTCATAGCTATCCACCTCGCTGAAAAACGCCAGGCTGTCGTTCGTGCTGGCCTTGGAGAAAGCCGACGGCACATCGGTGCGGCGCAAGCGGGCCGAGAGATCCACTCCAATGCGGTCCAATACCGTCCGCATCTCGGCAATACTCCCGAGCTTGCGCGTACTTGCATTGATCGACCGGCTGGTCACGGTGATGATTTGACTGACCAGTGCCACCAACACCACCAGGACCGCGCAGGCCACCATCATTTCCAATAGCGAAAATGCCCGATGTTTTCCGGCTGTCCACGGTCCGGATTGGCACGATAGAGAATGCCTCATGGCTGAGGGAACGTCACCACCGTTTCGAAGGATGAAGCATTTTTCGGTGCCAGTGCCGGCCAGGTAATTTTAAACCAGGCCGTCCACGGGCCGCTGTGACCGGAGGCCGGAGGTGTTAGCGAATAAATCACGCGGTAGCGGGCATTCGTCAAATCGGCGGCGGTATACTCGCCGTTCTCTTTGGCTCCGAAGGTTCCCGAAAGTGTCGCCGTAGCTAATGACGGCATCGCGGGCAGGTTATAGATAGAGGACGCCGCCGTGGAGGATGTCACCAGCCGGTCCGAGACCACTGCGCTGGTCAAGTTCACGGCTCCGCTTTCATCTCCCGTTTCGCCCGCCATGCCCAGCCCCAATGGCAATAGCCCCACCACCGACACCAATGCAAAGGCGGCAATGCCCAGTGCCAACACCACCTCGACAATGGAGAATCCCGAGGCTTGGGGGGATGGATGGAAGCTCATGGCGCTATAACTTTTCACAGCCTGTTAAGGACGATACACCCGCACTTGTCCAGTCAAACCACCCACTTGCACTGCCGCGATATTGGCGGTGTCCGCCTTTGTCCCGTGCAGGGGTTGCAAACCGAGCTCAAGCCATCGCGAAACCGAACCTCCTGGAATTCGGACATCTCCCGCGGGGCCAAACTGGATTAAATTTCCAAAGCTCACCGTTCCATTGGCTGCGTTGCGTCGGAAGGTTGTCCCCGAGCCCGTCGCCCCAATAAGATCCACCGCCGTTTCCCGGGAAAGCGCCGTCGCATTAATCGAGCAAAGCTCCACATTTTCAAACACCTGCGGTTTGCTGATGGCTCGCAGCGAAGCGGCCGCGTTGATATCCGAGGAGGCGCCGCTTACCCCCGCCATGGCCGCCACCGTCACCGTGTTTTTAACGGTGTCCGTGGAAAAGCCGACCCACACATAGGTATTGTTGGCCATGGCGTAAGTCCGGGCCTGTTCCAGCAGTAGCGACAGATTCGACACCGACCGGTCCATCACCGCCACGCCGCTGCGCGGGTTCAACATCGAAGGCGCCCCCATTGCCGCCAGCACCACAATCAACGCAATGGCCGCCATCAGCTCGATTAGCGAAAACCCAGCGCGGAGGTCTCGCTGGCCTATTTTGCGGATTGACACCGCCGGAAGAAAACTTAACTTTGCCTGAACTGGGGAATTCATAGTGGCGATGCGTTTTAATCTATGGTTGGAACGTTCCAGCGTCAACAAGAATATCCCTTTTTTTCGGTCGCGATGAAAGCCTGCGTTTCACCCCAACTCTGATTTTTGCCTTTTTCCATCCACTGATTTTCATTGTGAAAACCGTTCGTCAACCGACCATCATCGATGTAGCCAAGCAGTGCGGCTACTCCAAAAGCACCGTTTCGCTGGTATTGCGCGGAAGCCCGGAAATCCCGCTATCCACCCAGGAGGAAGTCATGGAGGTCGTCCGGCAGCTCGGCTATCGCCAGAACCGTTTTGCTCGCGGCCTGCGCACCAGCCGCTCCCAAACGGTCGGCATGGTCATTCAGGACCACCTCAATCCGTTCTATTGCGAACTCGTACAAAACGTGGAAATCCTGCTCCGCAAACGCGGCTTTGATCTCATCATTTCCAGCAGCAATTCCGACCGCGAACTGGAACGCAAAGCCATCGAGCAACTCATTGATCACCACGTGGACGGCATGATCGTTTCCGCCATGGAATACAAGCCCGTGGAAAGCCTTTTGAAGTCCATTGAGAAACGCGGCATCTCGTGCATTGTAGCCGGTCCGCCGCCCTATTCGATTCCCTTCAAAAGTGCAACGATCAACAATGCGAAAGCCACGCACGAAATGATGGAGCACTTGGTTGCGCTGGGGCATCGCAAGATTGCATTTATATGGGGAGCGCCTCCTTACCAAGGCATCGGATCCCGGTTCGAAATCTTCTGCAAAGAACTGGCGGACCACGGCCTCTCAACGAGGGAAGACTGGATCGTCCACTGCGGCGTCCGGATGCGCGATGGCTATAGCGCCGCCCAATCGCTTCTCGGCGGCAGCGAGCGGCCCACCGCCATTTTCGCGCTCAACGACATCCTGGCCACCGGGGTTCTGCGAGCTGCCAAAGATCTCGGCATCGCCGTCCCAGGGGAACTTTCGGTGGTGGGCGTTGACGACGTGGAGCTCTCGTCGTTTCTCTGCCCATCGCTGACGACCATTAGCCTTGAGGGCTGTGACTATGCTGAAGCGCTCACCTCACTAGTATTGGAGGCTATTGAAGGAACCGACCGCAAACCGCGGCGTATCGAGTTATCCGCAAAGCTGGTCATCAGAGAAAGCACCGGCCCCGCCCCAAAGCCCGGCAGTCCCGGAAGACGAAAGGGTAATTCCTTTTAAAATTGACAAATTTAATGGAACGTTCCAGCTTTAGGGTCAGAATTTGATCCCGTTCCGTAGTCTGGCTTTCCCCTGGCGAGAGCGGGTCGATTCCGCTCTCATGCTCAAAAACACGCTCTCCGAAGATATTAGCGCCAAGATTCCCGAAGCCCTCAAACAGGCAAAATGGATCTGGCCCGAAAGCGATTGGTGGAATCTCTACCACTGTTTCGCCCTTTTCCGGAAAACATTCTCCCTCCCCTCGAAACCCACTGCGAAAACGTGGTTTTACATCACCGCAGACCAGTCCTATCGCCTATACATCAACGGCAAATACGTCACTAGTGGCCCCGCCCGGGGCTTTCAGTCCCACTGGCCTTACGACGCCGTGGAGGTCTCGGATTATTTGAAAAAGGGCCGAAATCTCATAGCCATTCGTGCCTATAATCCGGGCACCAGCAATTTCCAATACCTTTTCCAGGGAGAGGCCGGTTTACTTGCAGCTCTGGAAATCAAAGAGCACCTGGTGCTCACCGATGAAACCTGGCAAACGCGCCGCCAAAGCGGCATTCGAAAGGATGCCATTCCCGCGAGCGCCCAGCTTGGCTTTCCCCAGGAGCATATTGATTTACGGGAGGAAGATCCGGCGTGGTATCTGCCCGGCGAACCCGAGGGAACCTGGAAATCCCCGGCCTGCCGCCCCGTGTGGAACGTCATGCCATGGACCACGCTGGAAGAGCGCGGCCTGCCGCAGATGAACGAACGCTTTTGGGAAAATGCGCGCGTTATCGGCTTCCAGAAGGGGACTAACGCGTCGGGATTCGAAGCCGTAAACGATGTCACTCAACTTCGATTGAAAGAAGGGTTTTGCTTTTCAGCTCACAAAGAAAGCGCCAAGCGCATCGCCGTGCCGCCCGCCAAACCGGGCCAATTTTCGAGCTACCTTATCGACTTTGGAAAAACCGTTTTTGGCTGCCCGTTTCTTTCATTGGCCGGGACGAGCGACGGGGAAATCGTGGATACCCTTTTTGCCGAAACCATTCAGCACGATCTCCGTCCGGACTTCCTGGCCAACTCCTACAGCCACATCGCCTTTGGCGGAAGGATGATCTGCCGCGAAGGAACTAGCGAGCACCTCTTTTATCATCCCTACGGTTTCCGGTATATGGTCGTCACAGTCCGTGGTGCAAAACAGCCGCTGACGCTCAACGCCGGACTCCAATGGAAAGGCTACCCCATGGAGCGCAAGGGGAAATTCCACTGCTCAGACCGAGTCCTGAATAAAATTTGGGAGACCTGCGCCTGGACCCAACAATGCTGCTCCCTCGATGCCTATGTGGACACCCCGTGGCGCGAACAAGCGCAGTGGTGGGGCGATGCGCGGGTGCAAGGGTGGAACACCTTTTTCCTGAGCGGCGACGACCGTCTCTTCAAACGCGGCATCCGCAGCATCGCTTCACAAACGCTGCCCAACGGCCTCACCTACGGACACGCGCCAACATGTGGCCACGGATGCATCCTTCCCGATTTTACATTGATCTGGATTCTCACGCTGTGGGATCACTATTGGCAAACCGGCTCGCTGGAAATGTTCCAAAGTCATCGGCATCAAGTCGCCGCCGCACTCTCCTACTTCGAAAAACAGATCCACCCTGAGTGCGGTTTGGCCGGGCACGACCGCCGCTATTGGCTATTTCTCGATTGGACCGGACTATGTAAGGAAAATTACCCAACATTACTGAGTCTGTGGTTGTTTGAGACGTTGCAAAAGCTGGAAATCCTCCATCGGCTTTCCGGAGACGAGGCGCAGGCCATACGAATGCGCAAGTGGCACACGCAGTTGGGACGGGACATCTCCGCCCTTCTCATGCCCGGGGGATTGCTGTCCGACGGCCTGAGCGCTTCGATGGAGAAACTGCCGGAGTGCTCAATCCACACCCAGACGCTCGCCCTCCTCGCGCAACTTCCCGGCATCAATGCACAGACGTTGCTTCAAAAGAGCCTGCTCCCATTCATTCGTGAAGAAACCGTTCCGGCAATCCACCCCTCCGCCTACTGGATCACCTATGTCTTTCAAGCCCTGGCAGAGCGGGGGTACGGTGCGGAAGTCGTAGCCTATATTCGCCGGCATTGGAGCGAAATGGCAAAACATGGCACGACGTGGGAGAACTTCGCCCCCGTGCGCGGCGAAGAAAGCTTCTCGCACGCATGGTCCGCGCATCCTCTCTACCACCTGATGCAGACTCTCGGGGGCATCCGGCAAACTTCACCCTCTTGGAAAACCGTTCAGTGGTCGCCGGTATTCTCGGCACAGCATGCGGAAGTTTGCATACCCACACCCCTGGGAACCATAGAGACCTATTGGAAAAAGACCGGGAAATATGTGGAAACCGGCATCGCCCTTCCTAAAGGAATGACCGCCGAGGTCCTGCTCCCCGGCCTCAAGACCCGCTCAATCAAAGGCAAATGGCAGATCTCGCTTAACCTGCCGCAAGCCCAAAGTTCGGCTCCACGGAAATGCGGCGCGGGCTTACTGTAGTTGCTTGCGAGCTTCAACGTCTTGATCTCAATGTGAGTGTAGCGTTCATGAACGTTACTGGTAGGTCCCAGGATCTTTTCCCGAAGCTCTTGGCTGACCCCGCGATTTGCCATCAGTGAGACAAAAGTATGACGAAGAGAATGGAAGGTGAGGGGATTGAAATTCCGGCCTTTGCCGCCCTTGGTTGCCCGGATCACTGTTTTTTTGTTTGATGCCAGCCTGCTTGACCACCCCAAGGAACGTTTCAGCCCCGTATCACCGCGAATGCAGGTTTTGCTCAACTTGGGAAAAACGGGTTTGTCTGGGACCGGCGTTTTCCCATCCAGCAGCTCGTCGAGGTATTGGACTTTATCGGCGCCCCGCTGCCAGCGTTCGGCACAGGAAATGGCTTTTGTCTTGTTCGTAGTCTTAGTGCTGCGGTGACGCTGTTTACCGTTTTCATCCGTGAAAAACGGTAATCCAGTAGGGGGCTTCCCTTGGGAGTGTCGATAGACGCTGGCCATGGGATTCTTTTACTCCCAAAATCAAAAAGGCCTAATAACGCCGATTTCACAAGATGTCGTATATGCTGAATATCAACGACTTACCAATGTCGTCAGGGAGCATATTTGAATTGTGAGTTCGAGTCTCATCACCCCGCTCCATAAACCATTCGGTTTGTGGAGCTTCTTAAAGCGGTCTATAAGGGTTTTTGCTCACGCGCGTACTTAATTTCCCTTACCCTGGGACCGTTGACCGTTGGCATGAAATGCGCTTCACTTCTCTACGGGCGCACCGACAGATGACCGGCTCTGGGCAGACGCTTCTTATCTGCCCCCTTCCCCTCCCTCCCGGCGCTTTGCCCGCAATCCACACGTTTCATGAAACTCGACGGTTTTTTTCGCCAGGGCATCCGCGCCCGCTTCCTCCGCTGGACGGTCTCTCTGACGTTGGCTATCAGCCTTCTGGCGGGGCTCTCGTTTTACCTCACGCTGCGCTGGGTGACTCGCCGCATCGGGGCCGATTTCGCCGTTCAGTACACGTTGCGCGAGAAGGGGCGCATCCTGGCGCCGCTGGAGCGCGAGGTGGCGCTTTGCCAGACGCTGGCCAGCCTGCCCGCGGTGCGGAACTGGGTGCGCGATGAGGGCAACCCGGCGCTCAAAGCCGCCGCGTTCCAGGAGATGGATGCCTTTGCGCGCCAGTTCCAGGCCCAGGCGTTTTTCATCGGGCTGCGCGATTCCGGGCATTACTATAGCTACAACCTCGCCACGGGCCTGACGTCCCAGAATCCCGAGTACCAGGTCAGCCGCGATGTCCCCAAGGACGGCTGGTTCTACTCGACGCTCGAAAATGCCGACAGCTTCCGGCTCAATGTGGACCGCGACAACGTCGATCACCAGGTCAAGGTCTGGATCAACACGGTGGTTCGCGACGGCAAGGAGCGCGTGGCTCTCGCGGGCACGGGGATGCGGCTCGATGCGTTTATTGAACGGCTTATCCATACGCAGAATAAGGCCGTCACGCCGATTCTGCTCGACCCGTCCGGGGCCATCCAGGCCCATGCCAATACCGCGCTGATCGACCAGAATACGGTGACCAAAAAGGCCGAGGAGCGGAGCACCATTTTCCGCCTGATGCCCGCCGAGCGGGACCGTGCCGAGCTGCGCAAGGCGCTGGAAACGCTCAAGGCCACCCCGGAGGCGACCGCCACGCTACCCCTCTTGATTGACGGCCAGCGGCGGCTGGTCTCCGTGGCCTATCTGCCCGCCATCGACTGGTATCTCGTCTCGATGATTGATCTTTCGCAGGCGATCGGGATGAGTGAGTTCGCGGGCCTGCCCGCCGTCGCCCTGCTGGCCCTTGCCGTGCTGGTGGGGGCCATCACGCTGCTGATTAACCGGACCATCCTGACACCGCTGGGCGCGTTGGCCGCCTCCGCCAGCCGCGTGGCCGCCGGGGATTATACTGTGCGCAATACGGCGCTTCGCAACGATGAGATTGGCAGCCTTACCGGGACCTTCAACGCCATGCTCGATACCATCGAGAGCAATACCCGCGAACTCGAACAGCGGGGCGAGGAACTCGAACGGCGTGTTTGTGAGCGAACCGCCGAGCTGAGCCAGGAGGTTAAGGACCGCCAGCGGGCCGAGAGCGAGGCGCGCCAGGCCAACCAGGCTAAGAGCGAATTCCTGGCCAACATGTCGCACGAGATCCGCACGCCGATGAACGCCATTCTGGGCTTCTCGGAAATCCTCTCCGCCAAGGTCCAGGACCCGCGGCTGCGCCAGTACATCCACGCCATTTACTCCAGCGGCAAGTCGCTCCTGGGCCTCATCAACGACATCCTCGATCTGAGCAAAGTGGAGGCAGGAAAGCTGCGCCTGGAGTATTCCGCCATTAACCCGAGGACGCTTCTAAAAGAGCTGGAACTGATCTTTTCCGGCAAGGTGGAGGAAAAGGGGCTCGCCTATATTACAGAGATCGACGCCGCTTTCCCCAATGCCGTGGTGCTCGACGAAGCGCGGCTGCGGCAGGTGCTCCTCAATTTGATCGGCAACGCCATCAAGTTCACCGAACGGGGCTCCATCCGCTGCGTGGCCCGGACGGGGCAGGGGAGCGACTTGGGGAGTCTCATTTTTGAGGTGCACGATAGCGGTGTTGGCATCCCGGCCTCGCAGTTTGAGACGATCTTCGGCGCATTTGAGCAGCAGGCGGGCCAGAGCCATGCCAAGTACGGCGGCACCGGCCTGGGCTTGGCGATCAGCAAGCGGCTTGTTGAGCTGATGGGCGGGAAGATCACCGTCGAGAGCACCGTGGGGAGCGGGTCCGTGTTCCGGATCACCCTCAAGGACGTTGAGGAAGCCGCCACGGCGGAACCATCTGAGGCGCTCCAGGGCAATGCGGAAATCTCCTTTGAACCGGCCACGATCCTTCTGGCTGAGGACATCGACCTCAACCGCGAGCTCATCCGGGGCTACCTGGAGGAGTTCCCGCTCGAAATTCTCGAAGCCTCCAATGGCCGCAAAGCCGTCGAACTGGCCCGCGCGGAAAAACCGGCACTGATCCTGATGGACATCAAAATGCCCGAACTCGACGGCATCGAGGCGAGCCGCCTCCTCAAGGACGACCCGGCCACGGAGCCGATCCCGATCGTGGCGGTCACGGCCTCGACGATGAAGTCCGAGGAGGAGAAAATCGCCCTCATCTGCAACGGCTTTTTGCGCAAGCCGATCGCCCGCCGGGATCTGCTCAACACGCTGGCGAAGTACCTCCCGCATACCGTCAACCAACCCGACGGGGTGCCCCAGCGAGAGGAGCCGTTCTGCGCCCCCACCGAGCAGGAAATCTTTGATCCCGCGGGGTTATACCAGCGGCTCAAAGAGGAGCTGGAGCCGCTTTGGAGCGAGCTGCGGGAGACGCTGATCATCAACCAGGTGCTGGATTTCGCTGAGAAGGTCATCGCGCTCGCCAATGCCCACAAAGCAGCGGGCCTCTCCGCCTGGGGCGATACGCTGCGCAACCAGGCGATGCTTTTCGACACCGCCGGGATCGAGGAGACCCTGGAGCAATTCCCGATATTCCTGAACCGTATTTCCACGCCATGAGCAAGAACCCGTTTTCCCAAAATCCCGCCACCGTCCTGATCGTTGACGACAATGCCAAGAACGTCCAGGTGCTGGGGACCATTTTGATGGATGCCCAGTACCGCGTGGCCGTGGCCCATCGCGGCCAGGTGGTCTTCGACATGCTGCCGAAGGTGAAGCCCGACCTGATCCTGCTCGACATCATGATGCCCGAGATGGACGGCTACGAAGTCTGTCGCAGGCTCAAGGGCGACCCTGCCTATGCCGAAATCCCCGTCATCTTCCTGACCGCCAAGACCGAGACCGACGACATCGTGCTCGGGTTCGACCTCGGGGCGGCCGACTTCGTGACGAAGCCCTTCCGATCGCGGGAGCTGCTCTCGCGCGTGCAGACCCACATTAGCCTGATCCGGCTCCAGAAAAGCCTGAAAAAGAAAAACCAGGAGCTGGAAGCGGCGCTCGCCAGCGTGAAGACCCTCTCGGGCCTGCTCCCGATCTGCTCGCACTGCAAGAAGATCCGGAACGATAAGAACGAATGGCAGAGCATCGAGACCTACGTCAGCGAGCACACGGAGGCGGATTTTAGCCACAGCATCTGCCCCGACTGCGCCCGGCTGCATTTCCCGGAGTACGGCGACCAGCTGAGCTAAAGGCGTTATACGATTTAAGGGCATTAAGGCTCACGCAAAGACGCAAAGACGCAAAGAAGAGACGCACCTGCCTTTTTTGCGCCTTTGCGTCTTTGCGTGAGAAATTTTATTCGTATTACTCCCCGGGATCGAGCCGCACGGCGCTCAGGCAAAGCCACGGCTTGCTCGTAGGATGGCGCATGGGCGGCCTGCGGAACTGCACCACGATCTGTCCATTCCCGTCCGGCGCAAGCTCCGAGGGAATGCCAACGGTAAAGGTTTCGGGCTGGTTCCCTGAAAAACGGAGGGTGCCGAAATCGCGGCCGTTGATGAAGAGAAGGGCCACGGGTTGCCTGCACCGGGCTTCAAAGGTGAGCTTAAGCGGGCTCGGTGCCCCGGCGGGGAGGTTCCGGGTCTGGAGCCTCAGCTCGGCCACGGAGCCGATGGCCCAGGTGCCGCGATCCCCGGGGTCATCCCAGCCCCGCCACGGCATGGGGGGCTCGGTTTTGGTAAAACGCATCGGCTGGCCCGGCTCGATGGGGCGAGGGACGTCGATGAGCGGGTGATCCCAGACCAGCACGGTGGCGTCCTCGTGGTGGAGGGTCTGCGCCGGGGGGCCGAACTGCCGGGTAAGCCCCCGGATGCAGAGGGGGATGTCCGCGCATTGTTCGCCGTCGGCTCGGAGCAGGACGAAGAAGGTTTTCTGTCCCGCCGGGACGTCGCTGGAGCGGTACCAAAAGGCGTTGGATTGCAAACGCCGTGCGGTGATCATGCCGCCTGTTTCGGGAGAGAAATTCACTGGCCGGATGACGATGCGCTCCCCGGTGGCCCAGGTAACGGCGTTCGACAAGCACCCCCAGTAGGGGCCGTAGCCGTAGTTCAGGCCGTTGGCCTCCAGGAACTTTTCCAGCGCCACGCGTCCGGCGTTGCCGTCGTTGGCGTTGCCCACGCGCCAATACGGGGCGGTGGAGGCGACCCCTGCGGCGGCAAAGGCCAGCGCACAGGCCACTGCAAAGGCGCGCAGCCCCACGGGGACCCGCCGCCAGCCACCCTCCAGCGCCACGGCAACGAAGACCGGCGCGAGGTAGAGCCAGCTCACCAGGAAGCGGCCGCTGGTTTCCCCGGCGGAAACCCGCGAAAGCACCAGCGCCGCCGAGATCCCCCCGAGCGAAACGGGGATGAGCCAGGCCGGAGAGCCCCCGGCGCGCTCTTTCCATAGAATCCAGGCCGCGCCCGAGCCGAGCAGCCCGAGGGCGGCCAATGCGACGGCGGCGGCCGCCGGGTTCACCGGGAACGGGCCGTCAAATAGCCCCCCGAGGCATTGCCAAAAGGCGTCGGCATTGGCGCGGATGCCGTCCCAGTCACCCAGGCGAAAGTCGAACACCGGCAGGAAATCGAGCAGGCCAAAGGCGCGCGTTTTCACGGCGGCTGTCACCGCAGCCATTGCCAGGAAGAGCGCCCCATACGCACGGCGGTTTTCGCGTGCGCCGAAGACCCCGGCCGCCAGCGCCCCCAGGGCTAGCGGGAAGACATAGGGAGCCAGCAGCCATGGGTCGGAGATCCCCCCGAGGAGGCCGCAGAGCGTCAGCGCCGCCAGCGCGGAGGCCCGGCGACGGCGCACCCATCCGATCGCCCAGAGTACCATCAGAAGCCCGAAAAGATTTGTAATACTATGTGACATCGGGTAAGACAAAAGCCCGGCCCGGTGAGCGTAGGACCCGGCGAAGAGCAGCAGTCCGGGGAGGATGAGCGCCGCTCTCCGGGCCCCCAGGGCATGGGCGAGGCCCCCGGCGGCCAGAGCATTGCCCACAAAGACCAGCCAGCCGGAAAAAAGGACGCAGCGCGGATCGGGGCCGAGCAGCCGGAAGAGGGCGAAGTGCAGCAGATTCCAGGAAAAAAGCCAGTCGTCAGCGGTATAGCGCCACTGGGTGATAAACGCCCAGCCTTCCTTTTGCACGCCGAACCAGAGCATGGCCGACTGCGAGAGATCCGAGTCGAGCCGATACACCGCGAAGGTTGTGCGCAGGCTTAGGATGAGCCCGGCGGCGAACAGCGCCAGCAGGCCGATTTGGGCGACGAGGGAACGCCGCGAGCGGTTGTGAACTTCCCGTTCACGAGAGGTAACTTCCATGTTGGAGGCCACTAGTAGCCAGCTCCCTCCGGCCGGTCAAAGCAAAAAGGGGCCGCCTACTTCCGCTCTTGTTTCTTTTCCGTCCGGGCGTGGTGAAAGAGGTACTGCTGCGCGTAGCCGCCGTAGGGGCCGAAGGCGCGGGCGGCGAAGTCGCGCAACTGGGCCGGGGTGGGGCGGCGTTTGCGCTGGAAGTAGTGCCGCAGCAGCACGCGGTGAATCCAGACGTCGATGGGGAAGGAGGCCAGCCGCTCGTAGCCGAAAAGCAGCGCGCAGTTGGCGATTTTCGGCCCCACTCCGGGCAGCCCGCAGAGCGCCGCCAGGGCCGCGTCGTCCTCCAGGGCGCAGAGCGCGGCGAGGTCCACCTTTCCCGAGGCAATTTGGCGCGCCGTGGCCAGCAGATTCGCCGCGCGGAAACCGAGGCCACAGGCGCGCAGCTCCGCCTCCGTGGCTCGGGCGAGCTGCCGGGGCGTCGGGTAGGTGTAGAGCGGGCTCCAGCCGGGAACGGGGCTTCCGAAGCGTTCGCGCAGCGCCAGCGACATCTGCCGGATATGGGCCACCTGCTTCATGGCCGAGGTGATGAAGGTCGCCAGGCACTCCCAGAGCGGCTGGCGGATGATCCGGAGGCCGTGGCAAGCCCCGAGGGCGGCTTGCATCGCCGGGTCGCCGGGAAAGCTGGCATAGATTGCGGCCAGATCGTGATCGAGCGCAAAGTAGCGGGCCACGAGCGCCTCGGTGCCGGGCGTCACCCAGAGCCGCCCGCCCTCCTGCCGGACGCGCGTGGGCGTCTCGCCGATGAGCCCCCGGAAACCGCCCTCCTCCTCCTCGGTCCAATGAAAGACCTGGCCGGAATGGAGCGTTTTCCGGAGGTCGAAGAGCGGCGCGGGGATGGGCGAGAGCGCTTTTTTCACGGAGCTTATTATACCCGTTTCTGAGGTTTCTGTTATTAATTTGGAATGATTTTGCCGCCCGCGACTCTCCACGACCTAACGCTTCCCGCCCTCGAACGGGAACTGGAGGCGGCGGACGTGCGTCCGGTTCACGCCAAGGCGCTCTGGCGCGTGCTTCACCGCGAGGCGGCGGCGCGGCTCGATCTGGACCGGCCCGAATTCCTCCCGCCGCTCCGGCGCTGGATCGCGGAAACCGTAGGCGAGGGAAAGCGCTGGGGCTTCGACCTCCCGGAGCCCGTGGCCGACCTGAAAAGCACCGACGGCCAGACGCGCAAATTCCTCCTGCGCCTGGGCGACGGCGAAACCGTGGAAACCGTCATCATGGGCTACCCGGGCCGCTCCACCGCGTGCGTCAGCACCCAGGCGGGGTGTGCCATGGGGTGCACCTTTTGCGCCACCGGGCGGGGCGGCTTCCGGCGGCACCTGCGCCCCGGCGAGATCGTCGCCCAGGTGCTCCATTGCCAGCGGGCGCTGCGGGCCGGGGGCGAACCGGGCTTGCGCAACTTGGTCCTGATGGGCATGGGCGAGCCGCTCCAGAATGCCGACGCCGTGCTCGCCGCCCTGGAGATCGTGAGCAGCCGCGCGGGCGTCAACCTCGGCCCCGGGCATATCACGCTGAGCACCGTCGGCGTTGTCCCGGGCATCCTGCGCATGGCGCGGGAAAACTGGCCCTATTCCCTGGCCGTCAGCCTCCACTCCGTGCGCGAGGAGGAACGCCGGGCGCTCATCCCGGCCACCCGCCGCTGGCCCGTGGCCGAACTGCTGGCCGCCTGCCGCACCTACGGCGAGCTGACCGGGCGGCGGATTTTCGTCGAATGGACCCTGATCGCCGGGGTGAACGACACGCCCGAGGAGGCCCGCGAGCTGGCCCAGGCGCTCGCCGGGATCAACGCCCACGTCAACTTGATCCCGCTCAACCCCGTGGCGGGCTACGAAGGAGAAGTGCCGGGGCACGCCGCCGCCCAGGCCTTCAAGGTAGCATTGCAGCAGGCCGGCTTCCCCGCCACGCTGCGCCAGCGCCGGGGCATCGACATCGCCGCCGGTTGCGGGCAGTTGAAGGGGAAGGTGGAGGGAGGCTGCTGAGCCGGGAATGGGCTCCGATTTGCTTTTTTACGAAATTCCTGATAAAATCAGGCCCGTAGAACGAACCTTTCATCGAACCTTATATTTATGAGATTGGACAAACTGACGGCCAAAATGCAGGAAGCTCTCGCCTCGGCCCAGGAGTCGGCGGCGTCGCTCGGAATTGCCGAACTCGACCCCGAGCAGGTGCTCCTATCGCTCATTGAACAACCCGAGGGCGTCACCCGCCCGCTGCTCGATAAACTCGGCGTCGGCACGGCTCCGCTGGTTGAAAAGCTGAAAGCCGAGATCGCCCGCCGCCCCCGCGTGCAAGGGGGTGTCCAGGTCTTCATCGGCAACGAGCTCCGCGCCACCATCGAAGCCGCCGAGAAGGAAATGGCGCGCATGAAGGACGAATTCCTCAGCGCCGAACACTTTCTCCTCGCCGCCCTGGAGGGCAAAACGACCGCAGGCCGTTTCCTCAAGGAAGCCGGGGTCACCAAGGACAAGCTCATGCAGGCGCTCCAGCAGGTGCGCGGCTCCCAGCGCGTTACCGACCAGAACCCGGAGGCCAAGTACCAGTCCCTGGAAAAATACGGCCGCGACCTCACCGAAGCCGCCCGCCGGGGCAAGATCGACCCCGTCATCGGCCGCGATAACGAGATCCGCCGCGTCATGCAGGTCCTCTCCCGGCGCACCAAGAACAACCCGGTTCTTATCGGCGAGCCCGGCGTCGGCAAAACGGCCATCGTCGAGGGCCTCGCCCGCCGGATCGTCTCGGGCGACGTCCCCGAATCGCTCAAAAACAAGCGCATCATCGCCATGGACATCGGGTCCATGCTGGCCGGGGCTAAGTACCGGGGCGAATTCGAGGACCGCCTCAAAGCGTTCTTGAAGGAAGTCACCGACTCCCAGGGCGAAGTCATCCTTTTCATCGACGAACTCCACACCATCGTCGGCGCGGGGGCCTCCGAGGGAGCCGTCGACGCCTCCAACATGCTCAAGCCCCAGCTCGCGCGCGGCGAACTGCGGACCATCGGCGCGACGACCTTGGACGAGTACCGCAAATACATCGAGAAAGACGCCGCCCTTGAACGGCGCTTCCAGCCCGTGCAGGTCGGCGAGCCGAGCGTGGAGGACACCATCGCCATTTTGCGTGGCCTCAAAGAGCGCTACGAAGTTCACCACAAAGTGCGCATCCAGGACGCCGCCCTCGTCGCCGCCGCCGTCCTTTCGCACCGCTACATCAGCGACCGCTTCCTGCCCGACAAGGCTGTCGACCTCGTGGACGAAGCCGCCTCGCGCCTCAAAATCGAGCTCGACTCCATGCCGACCGAGATTGACCAGATCGAGCGGCAAATCATGCAGCTCGAAATGGAGCGCCAGGCCCTTAAAAAAGAAAAAGACGACGCGAGCCGCGAGCGCCTCTCCAAGATCGAGAAAGAGCTGGCCGACCTCCGCGAGCAAAGCAGCCGCATGAAGGCCCAGTGGCAGAGCGAGAAATCCGAGATCGACGAATCGAGCAAGCTGCAAGCGGAGCTCGACCGCCTGCGCACCGAGCAGGAGCAGGCCCAGCGCCGGGGCGACCTCTCCAAAGCCAGCGAAATCCAATACGGCCGCATCCCGGAAGTCACCCGCCGCATCCAGGAGCGCGATGCCAAGCTGGGCAAAATGCAGGAGGGGGGCCGCCAGATGTTGAAAGAGGAAGTCACCGAGGAGGACATTGCCGAGGTCGTTTCGAGCTGGACGGGCATCCCCGTCTCCCGCCTCCAGGAAGGCGAGCGCGAGAAGCTCGTCCACATGGAAAAACGCCTGGGAGCGCGCGTCATCGGCCAGAAAAAAGCCATCGCCGCCGTCTCTAACGCCGTCCGCCGCGCCCGCAGCGGCCTCTCCGACCCCAACCGGCCCATCGGCTCCTTCATTTTCCTCGGCCCCACCGGCGTCGGCAAAACCGAGCTCGCCCGGGCCCTGGCAGAGTTCCTTTTCGACGACGAGAACAACCTCATCCGCATCGACATGAGCGAGTACATGGAGAAGCACACCGTGGCCCGCCTGATCGGAGCGCCTCCCGGCTACGTTGGTTACGAGGAGGGCGGCCAGCTCTCCGAAGCCGTCCGGCGCAAGCCCTACTCCGTCGTCCTCTTTGACGAAATCGAAAAGGCGCACGGCGACGTCTTCAACGTGCTCCTCCAGGTGCTCGACGACGGCCGCATCACCGACGGCCAGGGGCGCACCGTCGATTTCAAGAACACCGTCATCATCATGACCTCCAACATCGGCAGCCAGGCCCTGCTGGAGGACGGCAACGCCGAACAGCGCGAAGCCGCCGTCATGGAAGCCCTGCGGGCCCACTTCCGGCCCGAGTTCCTGAACCGCGTGGACGAAATCGTCATGTTCGACCGCCTTAGCGACGCAGAACTGAGCCAGATCGTCGGCATCCAGATCCAGCGTGTCGCCGCCCGGCTCGAAGAGCGCAACATCAAGCTGGAAGTCAGCAAAAAAGCCGAGACTCTGCTGGCCCAGGAGGGCTACGACCCGGTCTACGGCGCGCGTCCACTGAAGCGGGCCATCCAGCGCTCGTTACTCGACCCGCTCAGCCTGGAGCTGCTCGACGGCCATTTCAAAGACGGCGACGTCATCAAAGTGGACGTCTCGGGCGGCGCGCTAGTGTTTAAAAAAGGATAGTTAGCCGGTCTGCCTGGTATGGTGTCTAAAATCCGACACTGTGTATTGAAATGATTCACTAAAAACGTGAACGGAGTGGGCGGCATCGGTGTCCAATCCACTGAAGCCTGCGATGGCACGGCTCGTGCTAGAGATGGAAAACTGAAAACCAAACCAGCCATGAAAAAGGTCCCTAACAAAATCCAACCCGCGGTCCACAATCTGGGTGAGCTCATCGCGCTCGTGGGCCGGTACAGCCGCAACCAAGGCGAGACCATCGCCACCGTGGCCGATCTCCTCGACCGGGGCCGCGTCCGGCTCCAAAGCCGGGGGCATAAAGTCCGCGTGCGGATTTCCTAAGCACCCGCTTTTCCTCGTGCCCAAACTCCATTTGGGCACGCACTTGGGCCCGCAACTCCATTGCGGCCTTACAATGTCGGCAATAGAGTTGCCGGAGCATTGGCGTTCCCAAATAGAGTTTGGGAACGAGGGCAAAGAGCCCGACGGCCCAGGGGAAAGATGCGGATTCCCGGCTTGCCTAAACACCGCGCCGCTGGCTTACTACGGCGCGAGCAAGCAAGCTATTCCTTCCCATGAAAAGAATCCTCTTTTTTCTCCTCCTGGCCGGGTCTTTCGTTTCGGCCGATCCCGCGGCTCCGAGTTCCTCCTGGGGCGTATCTGATAGCGCCAAGGCGCTGCATCGCATCTCGATCCGGGGAAAATTTGATTCTGATATCATCAAGATTCAAAACGGCGCCCTTTGGATCGAACATCAGTCGTTTGAAAAGCCGGTGGACATCTCCATCAACGGTTCCCGGTGGAAGCCGGATTGGCAGGGCCAGAAAAGCAGCCACTACCAGTTCAGCGTGCCCTTGGAAGGCTTCGAAAACGGCTCGGTGCAGGTAAAAAAAGCCTCGGGCCGCAGCGCTCTTGCCTTAGTGGATCTCCCCACGGCGCAAAACAAGCAAACCTTGAGCATCAAGGTCGTCGATGAGCCCGTCGGCGTGGACACCTACGAAATCCACATCTCCTGGAAATAGGCGGAGCGCGCTACATCGCGTACCAGAGAATCGCGAAATAGTGGCAGGCCGTCCCGGTCATCACAAAGAGGTGCCAGACGAAATGCCCAAAGCGCAGCTGCCGGTGGGCATAAAAGTAGCACCCCACCGTGTAGGCGATGCCCCCGCCTGCCATCCAGGCCAGGCCCGGCGCGGCCATATTGGTCACCAGCGGCTTAATGGCGATTAAGACCAGCCACCCCATACCGATGTAGATGGCCAGGGAAAGCTTGGGATAGCGCACCCCGTGGATCGATTTCAAGATCACCCCCGCGAGCGCGAGCGCCCAGACAATCCCGAAGAGCGTCCAGCCCATCGCCCCGCGCAGCACCCCCAGCGTAAAGGGTGTGTAAGTGCCTGCAATTAAGAGAAAAATCGCCGCATGGTCGGTCACCTCGCAGATTTCCTTCGCCCGGCTGCCCTCGGGCATGGCGTGGTAAATCGTCGAGGCCAGGTAGAGCAGCGCGGCGGTGAAGGCAAAAACGCAGACCCCCACGATCCCCGCCGTCCCGCCCCGGTGCAGCGCTTCGATCACCAGAAAAGGCGCGCCCGCCAGAACCGCGAGAAAGCCGACGCCGTGACTTGCGTAATGGGCAATTTCCTCAGCACGGGAGTAAACGCGGTCAATTTGAGAGCTGGTTTGGTTCACGACCGCATACTATAACTTACTTTTCCCAAAAGCCAACCCGGGGGGGGCCTTGGCGTTATTTGTTCACCGGATGTTTTCCTTCCCCTTGAAGAGACTTTACAAACCGCCGCTCCTTCGCCATATTCCGGGCCCTCATGCTTCAGGTTTCCATTTACATCATTCTGACGATCGACGTCATCGTCTGCTTTTTGCTCATCCTCTTGACGTTGATGCAACGGCCCAAGAACGAAGGTCTAGGGGCCACGTTCGGCGGCGGCATGACAGAGAACCTTTTCGGCGCGGACACCACGAACGTCCTAGTGAAGGCGACCCGCATCCTGGGGGCCCTCCTGATGGTCCTCACGCTGCTGCTTTCCATCCTCGTGACCAAACAGGCCAACTCGACGAGCTCCATCCAGGCTCGGCTGGCCGCCAAACCGGCGGTTTCGGCCACCCCGGCTCCGGAAGCCTCAGCGGCTCCCTCGGCCTCCGCCAGCGCGACTCCGTCCGCCACGGCCAGCCCGGCGGCTTCCGCCTCGCCCGCGAAATAGCGCTCGAAAAGCCGCCCAAATCGTGCGAATACCCGGGGTGACGTTGAAAGCGATCCCTGGAATAGCCGTTGTTCTGCTCAGTGTACTCCTCGCGGGGTGCGATGTCGCGCCGCGCCGCGCCGACCTGGTTTTCATCAACGGCGCGGAACCGGAGACCCTCGACCCCGCCCTCATCACCGGCCAGCCCGAGGAGCGCGTCGTCAACGCCCTTTTCGAAGGCCTCACCACCTTTGACGCCGCCGGAAAACCAGTCCCCGGCGTGGCCGAAAGCTGGGAAATCTCCCCGGACCGCAAGGTCTACACCTTCCACCTCCGCAAAGACGCCCGCTGGAGCAACGGCGACCCCGTCACCGCCGAGGACTTCCTCCGCTCCTGGCGCCGGGCCCTGGCCCCCGAGACCGGCTCCGAATACGCCTCGCAGCTCTACACCCTGCGCAACGGCAAGGCCTTTAACGACGGGAAATTAAAGGATTTCGCCCAAGTCGGCGTGCGCGTCGTCGATCCCGTCACCCTGGAAGTCACCCTCGAAAACCCCACCCCCTACTTCCTCGACCTCTGCGCCTTTGCCACCCTGCGCCCCGTCCACCTCCCGAGCGTCGAGCGCTACCCGGATGACTGGACCAAGCCCGGCAAACTCGTCTGCAACGGCGCCTACACTCTGGAGGCCTGGCGCGTCAACGACCGCATCCGCCTCCATCGCAACCCCTTCTACTGGGACCGCGCCCACGTCGCCATGGAGCGCGTCGACGTGCTGCCCATCAGCAAAGCCAACACCGCCTTTAACGTCTACGCCTCCGGCCAGGCCGACCTCGTCATGGACAAAGGCCTCGTGCCCAACCAGCTCCTCGACGAGCTGAAAAAGCGCCCCGACTTCCACTCCGCCCCGTTCTTAGGCAACTACTTCCTGCGCTTCAACTGCACCCGCCCCCCCTTCAACGACGCCCGGGTGCGCCGCGCCTTCGCCCTCGTCGTCGACAAACCCCTCCTCACCGAAAAAATCACCCGCGCGGGCGAGCCCCCGGCCTACAGCCTCACCCCGCCCGGCACCGCCGGTTACCAGCCCCCCGCCGGGCTCAAGCGCGACCCGGCGCAAGCCCGCCGCCTCCTCGCCGAGGCAGGCTACCCCGGGGGGCGCGGCTTCCCGAGGGTCAGCTACCTCTACAGCGAGGGAGAGCTTAACGAAGGCCTCGCCATCGAGATCCAGGCCATGGTCCGGCGCGAACTGGGCATCGAGATCGACCTCCAGCGCCAGGAGTGGAAAGTCTACCTCCGCTCCATGGCCAGCCTCGACTACGACCTCTGCCGGGCCTCCTGGGTGGGCGACTACAACGACCCCAACACCTTCCTTGGCTGCTTCGTCACCGGCGACGGCAACAACCGCACCGGCTGGAGCAACGCCGATTACGACGGCCTCATCGCCGCCGCCGCCCGCGAGCCCGATGCCGTCCGGCGCCTGGAGCTTTTCTCCCAGGCCGAGCGCATCCTGATCAGCCGCGACGCCCCCATCTGCCCGCTCTACTACTACATCGGCATCCAGTTCTACGACAGCTCGCGCCTGGGGGGCATCGAGGCCAACCTCCTGGACGAACATCCGCTCAAAACGATGTTTTGGAAAAGGCGCTAGAGGCGCAAGTGCCTGGCCCCGAGGAGGAAATGTGCACCGGGGTACCCCCTGCGGCAGAGTTTGACACGCGACGCCAATCTTGTAAGCTTTAGAAACGGTTCTGTACCGATTTCAATGCCAGAAAGTCAGACGCTGCAGTTTGAAAATGCCCGAGCACTCCAGGCTTTATACGCCGGAGATTTAAAGTTGCTTAAAAACCTGGAGGAAGAGCTCTCCGTCCGCCTCACCACGCGGGAAGGCTGGGTGCGTATCGAAGGACCGGCCGAAAATATCGACCGGGCCCGGCAAGTCTTCGAACAGCTCGAAGCAGCCCGCCAGAAAGGCATGCCCATCCGGCGTCACGAATTTGGCTACGCCCTGCGCGGCGTCACCGAACCGGAACCCGGCGGCAAACTGGGCGAACTGGCCGACACCAAGCTCATCACCTCCAGCCGCCGCCCCCACATCACCCCCAAGACCGGCACCCAGCGCAAATACGTGCAGGAAATTTCCCGCAGCGACCTGGTTTTCGGCATCGGCCCCGCCGGTACCGGCAAAACCTACCTCGCCATGGCCATGGCGCTCGTGGCCCTGAAAAAAGAGCAGGTCAACCGGATCATCTTAACGCGTCCCGCCGTCGAAGCAGGCGAAGCCCTCGGCTTCCTACCTGGCGACCTGAAGGAAAAAATCGCCCCCTACCTGCGCCCCCTCTACGACGCCCTTCAGGACATGCTGGAGGACGAAGAGCGGGAACGCTACATCGAGCGAGGCATCATCGAGATCGCGCCGCTGGCCTTCATGCGGGGGCGCACCCTCAACCACGCATTCATCATTCTGGACGAAGCGCAGAATACCACCACCGAGCAGATGCTCATGTTCCTGACCCGGCTCGGAGTGGATTCCAAGTGTGTCATCACCGGCGACACCACGCAGATCGACCTCCCCGGCAACAAACGCTCGGGGCTCATCGAAGCGTTGCAAGCCCTCAAGGACGTCGAGGGCATCTCGTTTTGCACGTTCGGCGAACGCGACGTCGTGCGCCACGAGCTGGTCAAACAAATCGTTCGGGCCTATAAACGCCACCGCAACGGCGACGTCCGAGCCTAAAACCTTCTTCACCCCACCTGCCCAAGGAAACCACGATGATCAAGTTTTTTGAACGCCAGCGGCTCGTCAAGAAAGGGCTCGCGACCCCCAAAAAACGGCGCCGCCGCTCGACCAACGAAATCGTGCAACTCCTGGAAGAGGGCTTCCTGCCCAAATTCCTGATATTCGTCGCCTTTGCAGGCGGCCTCGCCGTCATCTTTTTGACCGGCAACCAGCCCCAGGGCATGGAGAAATTCCTGACCAGCCTCCTCCTGACCCTCACCGCGCTCGGGAACCTCTGGATGAGCCATCCGCGCATTTTCGGTCGCAATAGTCGGCTCGTCCTCATCTTCGGCATCTTCTTCGCCCACCTGACCATCATCAAAACGCTCCTTACGCTGACCCGCAGCGGCGTGCCCGATGTCTACTTTGGGCCCCTCCTGATCCCCTTTGCCTTCGCCCCGCTGGTCCTCGCGGTCCTGCTCGGGCGCAACATTGGCATCTTCGCCACCCTCTTTGTCAGCTTGTGGGGCGGCATCCTCGTCAACGGCCTCGCCCCCAAGAGCCTGACCCCCGCCATCTTCACCGTCATCAGCCTGATCAGCGGCTTTGTCGCCGTCTTTATCACCCGGGAAGTCCGCAAGCGCAGCCGCCTCATCCGGGCGGGCCTCGGCGTCGGCGTGGTCACATGGGCCCTGGCTCTGGTCTACGGGCTCATTGGGCCCATTCTTCCTGAGCTTTGGGGCAACACCGACAAGCTCATGCTCGTCTACGAAAGCCTGGTCGTCGTCGGCTGCGGCCTCCTGACCTCCATCTTGGTGAGCGGCACCCTGCCGATCCTGGAAAACGCCTTTGGCATCACCACCGACATCTCGTGGCTCGAAGCCGCCGACCTCAACCACCCGCTCCTCAAGCGGATGACCATCGAGGCCCCCGGCACCTACCACCACAGCCTCGTTGTCGCCGCCCTGGCCGAAGCCGCCGCCGAAGCCATTGGCGTCAACCCGACCCGAGCCCGCGTCTGCGCCTACTTTCACGACATCGGCAAACTCGTGAAGCCGGATTATTTTTCCGAAAACACCACCTCCGAGAGCAACCCGCACAACGAGCTCACCCCGACCATGAGCGCGCTCATCATCCTGGCGCACGTCAAAGAGGGCGTCGACCTCGGCCTCAAGCATAACCTCAAGAAGGAAATCATCGACACCATCGCCCAGCACCACGGCACCACGCTCGTATGGTACTTCTACAAGCGGGCTCTCCAGCAGCAAGAAGACGCGCGGGCGGGCGGCAAGATCATGAACATCCGCGAGGACGACATCCCCGAAGTGCGCGAAGAGAGCTTCCGCTACTCCGGCCCGCTGCCGCAATCGAAAGAATGCGCCATCATCTCGCTGGCCGACTCCGTCGAGAGCGCCTCGCGCAGCCTGGAGAAAGTAACCCCGCAGAAGATAGAGCAAATGATTCGCGACATCATGGAGCAGCGCATCCGCGACGGCCAGCTCGGCGACTGCGACCTGAACCTGCGCGAACTAAAGACCATCGTCGGCAGCTTCAAGTCCACCTTACTGAGCATGTTACACAGCCGCGTAGCATATCCCAAAGAAACGCCGAAGCCCGCGGCCATGCCCGAGATGCGCACCTCGGAACAGCGTAGCAGCGCACAGCTCCCACCAGTTTCCGCCGCATAGGCGCGAAAACAGCAGAGCAAATCGGCTCCTCTGTCTTTAAGGGGGGAGTCCGAAGGACGAGCCCCGTGCAATCACTCGGGGCATTTCCGTTTTTGGAGTCAGAAACGGCTGCAACAGATCCTCAGAGAGAATAAGATAAGGCGGGAACGGGAATCGAACCCGTGAATAGAGGTTTTGCAGACCTCTGCCTTACCACTTGGCTATCCCGCCGTATTCCGAGGCGTTGGCGTCGGAAATGGAGTGAAAATGTGCCGGACCTGCCCGCAAGTTGCAATGGTTTTGTTCAAAAAGTTGTCCCTCCATGCCGGGATGCGCACATTTTGCCCCCCGCTTGCGTAGACTTGGGTAGAAACTTCTTCCCCCATGGAGGACCTTGTTTATGCGTGGTTTGATTCGTTTGCTTGCCGTTGGTGTGGCGCTTTATGGCGGGGTGGCTTTTGGCCGCTCTTCTTTTTCCGGTCTCTTTGAACGCCG
The DNA here is from genome assembly GCA_002298145.1 of Spartobacteria bacterium UBA695. Classification (GTDB taxonomy): domain Bacteria; phylum Verrucomicrobiota; class Verrucomicrobiia; order Chthoniobacterales; family Chthoniobacteraceae; genus UBA695. The sequence goes on from DBMP01000013.1 coordinate 220,210, forward strand.
GGAGCCAAAGGTGGTGGTGGTGGATAAGTCGACTCAGACGCTCCGGGCGATGGAGGGGAATCAGGTGGTGATGTCCAGCCGGGTGAGTACGGGCCGCCGAGGCCGCGAGACGCCGGATGGTCGCTTCCGGGTGCAATCGAAGTCGGCGATGCACTACTCGAAGCTCTACAACAATGCGCCGATGCCCTACAGCGTTCAGTTTGCCGGGAATTACTTCATTCACGGCTTCTCTTCGGTGCCCAGTTACCCGGCCTCCCATGGCTGCATCCGGGTGCCGCTCAATGGGGAGGCCCAGGCGTTCTATAACTGGGTGAGCGTGGGGACGCCGGTGGTGGTGACGGGTCAGTGGGGGCGCTGATGCTCTAGCCCCGCGTGTTGTTGCGGGAATTGTCGCGGGGGCGCGGGTACCAGGTGGCGCGGTCCAGCGGGACGCGTGCCTGGGCCCCATCGGCCTGGAGCTTGGCGAGCAGGGTCTGGTAGATGGCCAGTTCGCCGCTGGCGAAGCGGTAGGCTGACCCGGCCATGTAGACTCGCCAGGTGCGGTAGACCGGTTCGCTGATGTAGCGGAGCGCCTCGGCGTGGTGGGCCTCCAGCCGCCGCACCCAGTGGCGCAGGGTCAGGGTGTAGTGTTCGCGGAGGTTCTCGACGTCGCGGATTTCGAAGCCCGCCGGTTCCGCGGAACGGTTCATTTCGGTAAGCGGGAAGAGGTCGCCGTCGGGAAAGACGTAGCGTTCGATGAAGGAGTCGCTGTGCTGTTCGCCGGGGACGGCTCCGGTGCCGATGCCGTGGTTGAGGAAGAGGCCGCCGGGCTTGAGGAGGCGGTGGGCGCTCTGGAAGTAGAGGGGGAGGTTTTTGCGGCCGACGTGCTCTACCATGCCGACGCTGACGACGGCGTCGAATTCGCCCCGCTCGGGGGCTTGGCGGTAATCCTGGAGGCGCACTTCCACCTGGTCATCGAGGCCCTGGGCGCGGATTTGCTCGCGGGCGTACTCGGCCTGGCATTCGCTAAGCGTGATGCCCGTGGCGCGGACTCCGTAGTGGCGCGCGGCGTGTAGGATGAGGCCGCCCCAGCCGCAGCCGATGTCCATGAGGCGGTCGCCGGGTTTGAGGCCGAGTTTGCGGCAGATGGTGTCGAGTTTGTGGCGCTGGGCGAGGTCGAGGTCGTCGCCGGGGCGCTGGAAGTAGGCGCAGGAGTAGACGCGGGCGGCGTCGAGCCAGAGGCCGTAGAAGTCGTTGGAGAGGTCGTAGTGGAACTGGACGGCATGCCGGTCGCGCTCCAGGGTGTGTTCGGCGTCCTGGAGGTCCGCGCGGCGCGGGTCCTTCGCGCCTGGCTGGCGGGCGGGGAGCTGCCAGAGCTGACCGGCGATGGCTAGTTTTTTGGACCAGCCTTGCGTCTGGGCGCGGACGATTTCGGCGAGTTCAAAGGCCGCCTCGATGTCGCCTTCGATGTCGAAGTCGTTCCTGAGGTACGCTTCGCCCAGGGCTGCCTCGGAGTTGGCCAGGAACATTTCGCGCAGGGCGCCGGGGTGTTGGAGCACCACGGTGGCGGCGGCGGCGGTGTTTCCCGAAGCGTTTGGGGGCCAGGGGCTCCCGTCCCAGAGCCGGATGCTGACTTGCCGGAGCGGGGTGACTCCAAACAGTTTTTCCAATATCCCGAGGGTGAGCTCCCGGGGATCCGTTTCCTCTTTGCCAAATATTTTCATGCTGAGATATCTCCTAAATCGCAGCAGGGACGTATGCAGAGCAGTGCGATGCGGGCCTGCGCTGAAAACGGTTTGACCGATCCGGGGATTCTACGCCGGATCGGTCTGGCAAAAAAGCAACTTTTTCCCGGAGCGCGCCTTAGGCGACGCCGATCAGGATGCCTGATAGGAACACCAGGAGCCCGCCGATGACCACCTGGAAGGCGGCCTGGAGGAAGGGGGTGTCCATGTAGCGGTTGCGGATGTAGCTGATGGCGAAGAGCTCGGCGACGACGACGGCCATGGCCACGGTGGTGGCGAGCTGGAAGTTCGGGATCAAGTACGGCAGGGTGTGGCCGATGCCGCCTAGGGTGGTCATGAGGCCGCAGACGAGGCCGCGCAGGAAGGGTTTGCCGCGCCCGGTCAGCGAGCCGTCGTCGGAGAGTGCCTCGGCGAAGCCCATCGAGATGCCCGCGCCGACGCTGGCGGCGAGGCCGACGATGAAGGCATCGTGCGGGTTCTTGGTGGCAAAGGCGGCGGCGAACAGCGGGGCCAAGGTGGAGACGGACCCGTCCATGAGGCCCGCCAGGCCGGGCTGGATGATCTGGAGGACGAAGAGGCGGTGGCCCGCGCGCTCTTCTTCTGCTTTGACGTCTTCGGTGAGCTGTTCCTTCTGGATGCGCGCGGCGCTGGCTTCGTGGCGGCGCTCGGCCTCGGCGAGGTCGATGAGCATTTTGCGCGTTCCGGCGTCGGTCACGTTCTTGGCGGCGCTTTCATAGAAACGGTAGGTTTCCATTTCCATGATTTCCGCCTGTTTGCGCACGGTGGCGATGCCCAGCGGGCGGGAGAGCCAGACGGGTTTGCGGCTGACGAACCCGCGGACGTCCTCGCGGCGGATGAGCGGGATGTGGTCGCCGAAGCGGCGGCGGTATTCCTCGGTGAGCGTCCGGCGGTGGCCGCTCTCTTCGGCGGCCATTAGCTCGAAGGTTTTGGCCGTGGCGGGGTAGGTTTCCTTAAGGCCCTGGGCGAAGTCGGCGTAGATGCGGCCATCGGTTTCCTCAAGGGAAATGGCGAGGGCCAATATTTCCTGTTCGGTGAGTTCTTTAAAGTTCTTGGCCATGGATCGGAAGTGGATACGGAGTTTTCCTGATTGTGACGCGGAATAAACCCTGCTGCAACTCTCAAGTCTAGTTTTACAGAGGGAGCGGGCTTGCAAAGGGGCGGCCTCCGGTGAAGCATGGGCGGATTCATGAAGCTGGTTTTATTTGGCCTGGTTTTGGCCCTTGCGGGAGGTGCTTGGCCTGCTTGGTCGGCCGAGGAGGGGCTTTTTGGCGTCTTGCAGCTCCGGCCGGAGCATGCGGCGGAGGGGCGTGCGATGGGGCTGAATGTCGCGGTGCTGGCGGTGGCGTGGGATCGTTTTGAACCGCGCGCGGGGGAGTTTGACGCGGGCTATATTGCGCAGCTCGCGGCCCAGAAAAGCGCTTTCAGGCGGGCGGGGTACCGGCTCCAGCTGGACCCCGGCATCCAATACGCCCCGGTATGGGTGGCGGCGCTGCCCCAGGGGCGGTACCGGAACCAGTATGGGGAGGAGTTTGCCGGGGGCGGCCCCGGGGAACGGCTGCCGAATGTGGTGTTTAACGCTCAAGTGCGCGCGCGGATCGCCGTCTATTTTCACGAGCTTTTCCGGCAGCTTGGCTCGGACTGGGATTTTGTGCGGCTCGGAGGGGGGAAGTTTGGGGAGCTCAACTACCCTCGGCCCCGCCAGGGCAGCCATGGCAATTGCTATTGGGCCTTTGACGACCTGGCCCAGGGCAAAGCGCCCGGGCTGCCGGAGGCGATCCCGCCGTGCCCCGTGCCGGGCTGGGTGCCGGGGACGCCGTCTGAAAATCACCAATCCGCCGCCCGGTTCGCCGAGTGGTATCTCAACGCATTGAATGCGTATCAGGACTGGCAGATTGCCACTGTGCGCCGGGACTTTTCTGGCGAGGTCTGCCTGCTTTATGGGTCGTGGGGGATTCGCCCCGGGGAGCTCCCGGCGGCCATCGCGGGCGACCTCGGGGGCGCAACGCCGCCGGAGCACAATGGCGAGATCCAGCAAGGCTATGACTGGGCGCGCATGATCGGCGGCATTACCGACTCGCGCGCCATCGTTTATTGCACCTGGATTGACGGAACGCTGCAAAATCGCGAACTAGGGGACGACACGGTCTCCGATCCCCTTCGCTGGAGCCCCGTTCACTGGCAGGCCAGCCTGGCGCGCCAGAACCCGCTCCACCCAAGGGTCTGGGGCGAAAACACCGGCCAGAATGACCTCAAGACGCTGCGCCTGGTGTTCGAGCAGATCCGGCGCTACGACCTGATGGGGGTGCTATGGGCTTTTGATAGCGATTTGCGGGCGGACCCCAACCCCCGGGGCTGGGCGACCTGGGCCGACCTCGCAGCGGCTATCGCGGAGCGGCAGCAACTGGTGGAACGGGCTGCGCCTGGGGTGTCCCAATCCGCCCCCACGGGACGAGCACCGGCGACTGGCGGCAGCGGGAGCGGAATGCGGTGATGCCGTGCGCCTGAGCCAGCAGGGAGTCTGTTAGCACGTCATCCGGCGTGCCCGCGGCGATGATCTCCCCCTCGTGCATCACGAGCACCCGGCCGCAGAAACGCGCGGCCATACCGAGATCGTGCAGCACGACCAGCACGCCCCGGCTTTCGGAGGCGAGCTGCCGGAGCATCTCCATGAGCTGGAGCTGGTGGTAGGGATCGAGCCCGGCGGCCGGTTCGTCGATCAAGAGCAGCGCGGGGTCGCCCGCCAGGGCCCGGGCCAGCATGACGCGCGCCCGTTCGCCGCCGGAGAGCTCGGTGACCACGCGGTCGCGCAAATGGAGGGCGTCCACGGCGTCGAGGGCTTTGGAGATCTGCGCGCGGTCCAGCTCCCGAGAGCCGCCCCGGAAGGGGAGCCGCCCCAGGGCCACGACGCGGTCGGCGGTCAGCGGCCACTGGCATTCCGCCGCCTGGGGCAGGTAGGCCATGGTCTGGGCTATCTGGCGCGGAGTGTGGGCGTCGAGGGGCTTGCCGGAGAGGAGCAGGCGGCCCGACTCCAGCGGGATCAGCCCCGCCAGCGCGCGCAGCAGCGTCGATTTGCCCGAACCATTCGCGCCAATCAGGCCGACGACTTCGCCCCGGCCCAGGGTAAGCGTGGCCTCGTGGACGATGCGCCGGTGGGCGAGCGAGACGTTGAGTTGTTGGGCTTGGAGCATTTTAGAAAAGGCTGCGACGGGTGCGGATCAAGAGCAAGATGAAAACGGGTGCGCCGACGAGCGCCGTTACCACGCCCACTTTAAGCTCCTGACCCGTGGGCACGAGGCGCACGATCAGGTCGGCCCAGAGGAGCAGGAGCGCCCCGCCGAGCGTGCTCACGGGGAGTAGGTGCCCGGGGTCGCCTTTGACAAACTGACGCAGCAAGTGCGGCACCATCAGGCCCACGAAGCCGATGCAGCCAGTGACCGAAACTGCCGCGCCCACCGCCAGCGAGGCCCCTGCGATGACGCGCAGGCGCACCCGCTCGGTGCGGAAGCCGAGGCTGCGGGCGGTGTCCTCGCCAAGGCTCAGGGCCCGCAGGGCGTTGCCGCAGCCGAGCATCATGGCGGAGCCGACGACGATGAGCGGAAAGGCCAGGCCCACGTGGGTCAGGCTGCGGTTGGCCAGCGACCCAAGGAGCCAGAATACGATCTCCATGCCCGCGTAGGGGTTTGGGGAGAAATTAAGCACCAGCGAGGTAAAGGCCCCGCAGACGGAGGTGACGGCCACGCCCGCGAGGATCAGGTTCTGGATCGAGCCATTACGCCCCGCCAGCGTGCAGACCAGCAGCACGGCGGCGAACGCCCCGACGATTCCCCCGAGCGGCATGGCGTAGGAGATCACCCCGCCGAGCCCGCAATAAAACGCGGCTACGGCCCCGAGGCCCGCTCCTGCCGAAACGCCGAGCAGGCCCGGCTCGACGAGCGGATTGCGCAAGAGCCCCTGCATCGTCGCCCCGGCCAGGCCCAGGCTGCCGCCCACCAGCAGCGCCAGGAGCAGGCGCGGTAGGCGGATTTCCCAGAGCACCATGCGGATGAGCGGATCGCCCTGGCCGAGCGCCGCTTCCCAGAGCTGGCGCGGGGGGATCGCCGCGTTGCCTACGCAGAGCGAGTAAAAGGAGGAGATGAGAAGGAGCAGGCCCAATACGGTCGTCAGCCCCAGGCGGGATCGGTTCATTGCGGTAAATATTGCTGGAGCTTCTCGGCCAATTCAAGGTTGGCCGGGTCGGGCGAGGCGAGGTGGACAAACGAGACGGAGGTGACCTGGGCGCCCAGCTTGGTAAAGAGGAGTTGCACGGGGAAGTTCTGCGTCTGCGCGGGCCGGGCCTCGCGGTAGCGGGTGAGGATCAGGAGCTGGGGCCGGGCCATGAGGACGGCTTCGAGCGGGGCCGAGGCGCCCACGCCGGGGCTAAAGCGGCTCCCGAGGTTGCGAAAGCCCGCCGCTTCGAGCAGCGCGTTGGAGAAGGTCTTGGCCCCGGGGGTGAAGCCGTCCTGGAAATAGAACATCGCCGCCGGGCGCTTCTCGGGCGGGGGCCGCCGGGCCAGGAGGCGCTCCAGCCGGGCGTCCATCTGGGCGATGAGCGCCTCCGCACGGGCTTGCGCGCCGAGGTCTGCGCCGGTCTGGCGGATGAGGGCGCGCAGTTCGTCAAAATCATTGGGAATGCCCAGCTCGATGACGCGCACGCCGCGTTCTTTAAGAGCAAGGGCCGCCGCTTTCATGCTGTAGGCGGCCATGAGGACGACGTCGGGGCGCAGCATGGCAAGCTCTTCAGCTCCGCCGCTGGTGAGCGGGATGCCCCGGGCCTGTTCGGCGTGGACGGAGATGTCCGGATCGGTGGCGAGGTGGCTCAAGGCCACGATTTGCTCACGGGGAACGAGCTCCAGCAGCAACTGATCGCCCTGGACGCAGAGGGAGGCGAATTTCAGCGGTTTCTGTGCGGCTGATTGGGAGGCTGCTTCATCGGCTCCGAGCGAGCCAAACGCGAAAACGAGCCCAAGCGCCGCCACGACCGCCAGCAAGGGCGGGTGGAAAGAGCGGCGCGGTAAATTCATGGGAACCTGTAATAGTTTTGTGAAAAGAGCCGTTTGTAAAGCCTCGTTCCCAGCCGGTTAAATCCGGGAACGAGGCGTTTTTAAAAGGACGGCTTGGGCTCCACCCCAAAACCGCCTTCCATGAAGAACCGGCTAGAAGGTCACTTGCAGGCCTCCGTAGTAGGTGCGCCCGAGGGCCGGGTAGCCGAGCACCGGCTGGTAATCCTGGTTGGCCAGGTTTTCAACGCGCGCCGTGAAGGCGAGGTGATCGTTGAACTGGTATTTGGCGTAGGCCCGAAGAACGGTGTAGTCGGGCGCATGGACGACTTTGCTGTAGGTTGGCGAGGCGAAGTTCCAGTCGCTGTCCTGCCGGTCGGCGTAGATCTGCGCGCCGCCGCCGAGGGTTAGTTTTCCCTTCGGCAGCGCGAACGTGTAGTTCGTATCCAGTGTGATCATGTGGCGCGGAATGCGCGGGCTGCGCGTGATGCCGGCGTCAGAGGTTTGTGTGCTATCGGTGTAGGTGTAGGCCGCCATGGCGTTCCATCCTTCGGCTAGCTTGACCTTGGCGGAAACCTCGACACCTTGGGTTTCGCGCGAATTGTGGTTGATGTAATACCAGGTGTAGCTGGTCGGGTAGACGGCATCGATGACGTTGTGCGTGTTGGTGTGGAAGAAGGTCGCCCCGAGGGTCAGGTAGTCATGGAAAAGGTACTGATCCGCCCCGACGTTCCAGTTGCGCGAGCGCTCGGGGGCGAGACTGGCGACATTCATGGTTCGGTTGGTAAGGATGTTGTAGAAGCCCGGTTCCTTGAACGAGGTGCCGTAGCTGGCGCGCAGCTTGGTGTGGGTCGGCTCGAAGAAGTAGGCTAGGCCGCTCCGGTAGGTCCAGGCGTCGCCAGCCAGTTCAAAGTGGTCGTAGCGGCCACCGGCGGTGAGCGTCAGATTTTTGACGATCTCCCACTGGTCCTGGAGGTAAACGGCCTCCCGGGTTTCGGACTCGTAGGAGGCAGAGTAAGCCTCCTCGTGCCCGGTCTCGTCATTCGCTGTGAACCCCGCGACTAGTTTGTTGGCGTCGGTGATTTGGAAGGTGTTTTGCCAATCGAGGCTGTAGAGGGCGGATTCGTAGGAGTTCCGGTACGCCCAGAGAGGGTCATCGTAAACGTAACGCTCCTGGTAGGTGCCGAGGGTCAGTTTGGATTCCCAGAAGTCGGTCGCCTTCAAGTCGATGTAGCTCGAAACCACCGTGGTGTTGACCTCGACTCGGGCGGTCGGGTCGTTGGTGTAGATGTCGCCCGGTTCGTGGTATTCGCCGGACTGGGTGCGCACGGTAGCGCCGATGGTCAGCTTGTCGGAAACGGTGTAATCGAGCCGCGCGGAGGCGTGGTCAACGTGCAGGTCGTTGTTGACCCGCTCGTTCTGCGAGTCTTCGTGGCCATAGTTGAAGGAGTAATCGAGGCGGCCGAGGCTGCCCGCGCTGGTGATGCCTTCGCGGAAGGAGTCGTGGCTGCCTCCTTCGAAGTAAACCATGCTTGTGGGGGTGCCGCTGCCGCGCCGGGTCTGGAGGGAGACGACGCCGCCGATAGCCTCCGAACCGTAGAGCGCGCTGCCCGCACCGCGAAGGATTTCGATGTCGTCGAGATTGACGCTGGAGGAGAGGTCAAGGAAGGGGGAGCCGCCATGGTCCAGCATTGCGGTGGAGGCCTTGACGCCGTCTACCAGGAGCAGCGTATCCACGGGGCGACTGCCCCAGATGGAGACCGAGGACATGCCGCCGGGAACGCCGCTGGAGTAGGCATCGACGCCGGGCGAAAGCGCGACGGCTTGCACGGCGGTGGTGATCTGCGAGGTCTGAATTTCCTCGCCGGTGATCTTGGTGTAAGGGCTGGTGACGTGCGCCGCGGTTTCGTCGGTGCGCGTGGCGGTGACGACGACTTCGTCGAGCAGCGTGGAGCGGCTGGTGCCGGAGGTGGCGGCGGTGCCGGATGCGGCGGGAGCTGCGGTCTGGGCCAGCGCCGGGGAGGCGAGGCATACGGCGGCCAGCCACGGCAGAAGCGACGTGGAGAGGACCGTTTTACGGGCGGTTTTGCGGGTCATGTTGTTGGTTGTTTTTAGGTTTTCCTTGCGTGCTGAGGGAACCCTCCGGGTGGCGTGAAAAAGGCCTAAAAAAACCCCCACGCCCCGAAGAGGGCGCAGAGGCAAAACGTCCAACAGTGAACCTGCCGGGAAATGCTTCCTTTTCCCTCATCCTGTCTACGGCGAGACAGAAGCCGCGCACGGGAGAGGGCTGATTCATTTTTTTGTTGATGAAAAAACCTTCCCCTGAAGCGGCCTGATGAGCACGAAAAAGCAGGTCTTCTGGCTCCGGGATCGTCCTACTTTGCTTCTCCTTTCCGTTAAGCTTTCGCTTGGACAGTGGATTCGCCTCCTTTTTTAGAAGGCGTGAAGCTTTCGTCACCCGTTACAGCGGCGCTACCGCATGGGCATTTCACCCATTTCCCTATTCTCCCCTTTCGGGGCACTTTTTCGCGTTAATCAAGACTTCTGGACCAGAGGACCGTTGCCTCCCGCGTCAAAACGCAAGAGACGGCCCACGGCTTTCAAAGAACTGCCCTCATGGTTTCCCGGATGGGGCTCTTGTGTCAAGCCGAAGAAAAAACGGCCTGGATCACCCATAGGCAACCCAGGCCGAAAATCCTTTGCGCTTTTTGCGCCTTTTTGCGGCTAAATCTTTAGCAGATGAGCTTTTCGGCGATCTGCACCGCGTTGAGCGCCGCCCCCTTGAGGAGCTGGTCGCCCGCGACCCAGAAGGCGAGGCCGTTCTCCAGGGCACAGTCGAGCCGGATGCGGCCCACCTGGCAGTCGTCCGTCTCGGCGCAGTTGAGCGGCAGCGGGTACTCGTTCTTGGCCGGGTCGTCCACGAGCTTGAGCCCCGGGACCCCCGTGAGGACCTTACGGGCCTCTTCCACGGAGACGGGCCGCTCGAACTCGGCGTTGACCGAGATGGAGTGCGCCCGGAAGACCGGCACGCGCACGCAGGTGACCGACGCAGTGAACGCGGGCAGGTGCATGATGCGCCGGGCCTCGTTCTGCATCTTCATCTCCTCCTTCGTGTAGCCGGAATCGAGGAACACGTCCACGTGCGGCAGCACATTGAAGGCGATCTGGTGCGGGTAAACGTTCTTTTCCACCGGGCGGCCGGTGACGATGGCTTCCACCTGGGCCTTCAGCTCGGCGAGGGCCTGGGCGCCCGTGCCGGAGACGGCTTGGTAGCTGGAGGCGATCACGCGCTTGACGCCGAAGGCCTTGTGCAGCGGGTAGAGGGCCATCAGCGTAATGGCCGTGGTGCAGTTTGGGTTGGCCAGGATGCCTTTGTGCAGCTTGACGTCGTCGCCGTTGATCTCGGGCACGACGAGGGGCACATCCGGGTTCATGCGGAATTCGGAGGAGTTATCCACCACTACCGCACCTGCCTTTACGGCGAAGGGAGCGAACTTGCGGGAAATCCCCGCGCCCGCGCTGAAGAGGGCGATATCCACCCCCTTGAACGAGTCTTCCGTCAGCTCCTCCACCGTCACGGTAGTCCCATTGAACGGAAGCGTTTTGCCCGCGGAACGGGCAGAGGCTAAGAGGACCAGCTTCCCAACGGGAAATTGGCGGCGTTCGAGGACTTTGATCATTTCCACGCCGACAGCGCCAGTGGCGCCGACGATCGCGACGGTGTAGTTACGGTTCATGTTTGGTGTGTTGGACTTTAACTGAAAAGTCCCCCATGCTATCTTACAACTCACCCAAGATGCAATCTTTCCCACGCAAAATCCGGGTTGATGTGGCCAATCAACAGTTGGAGGTCGCTGAATTAGCCGATGGCGGCGAGGTCATCCTGGCTCGTTTTCCGGTTTCGACCTCCCGTTTTGGCCTTGGTTCCGAGCCGGGCAGCAACCGTACGCCTCTGGGGCGTTTCGTGGTGGATGAAAAGTTCGGCGACGGCGCGGCGCTGGGGACGGTTTTCGAAAGCCGCCAACCGACGGGCGAGGTCGCCGCCTTTGAATCGCCGGAGGACCCGCGCGACCGCATCACCACGCGCATTCTCTGGCTCTCGGGCCAGGAACCGCACAACGCCAACACCAAAGAGCGCTACGTTTACATCCACGGGACCAACCACGAGGAGTCGATCGGCGAGCCGCAAAGCCATGGCTGCGTGCGGATGCGCAATGCCGACGTGGCGCGGCTCTACGAGTTGGTGGAGCGCGGCGCGGAAGTGGTCATCGAGGCGTGAAAAAATAGCCGCAAAAAGGCGCAAGGGGGCTCAAAAACAGAACCACGGTGAAGCCTTTCTCCCAGGGCTCGGCAGTCCCGTGTCTTTTATTTTGCGCTTTTTGCGCCTTTTTGCGGCTAACTTTTTTCAGCTCTGGGCCAGACGCGCCCCAAGCTCGAAGGCCCGTTCGCAGTCCCGGGGAAAGACCGTTTCGCGCCGGTGGGCCTTGGCCGAAACGTCGAACATCGGGGCCACGTATTTCGCGTAGTCGTCGAACTGGGTCATGTCGTTGGCCGTGATGAATTCCGATTTCCCAAACACCCGCTCCAGGAACATCTGGTTGATGCCGAAAATCTGCCCGTAATCCATCAGCTTCATCCGCTCCTCGTCGACCCCCATCGTGTAAATGAAGGCGGTGGAGATGGTCTTGGGGAAAAGGGTGGGGCGCTCCTTGTCGTAGACGTAGTAGGGAAAGATCAGGCGCTCAAAAAACGAGTGCGTTTCGCCGTTGATGGACCCCAGGTAGATCGGGGAGCCGATGAGAAGCACGTCGGCGTTTTTTACTTTTTCCAGCACCGGCGTCAGCTCGTCTTTCAGGCCGCATTGGCCGTAGCTGCGGCCGCCGTCGCGTTTGCACTGGAAGCAGCTCGCGCAGCCTTTGTAGGTGTAGTCGTAAAGGTGGATGATCTCCGTCTCAGCGCCCTGCGAGGCCGCCCCTTCGAGCGCTTTATTGAGCAGCGTGGCGGTGTTCCAGTTCTTCCGGGGGCTCCCGTTGAAGGCGAGGGCTTTCATGGTTGGTTCTCCCAGCGCTGGGCGATGTCGAGGGCGTCTTCGAGCGTTTTCTCGATTTTTTTCAGATCCCGGCGGCGGCCCTTCTGGGGGTTGACGTCGAGCATCCGCAGCAGGCCCGTGATGTCGCGCAGGTCGCGGGTCTGGGCCTCCCCGGCGGCACCGAGGCGGGCTTCGAGTTGCTCCAAATCCGTCTCGACCGCGGCGGCGTAGCGGTCTAGGGTGGTCTTGAAAAGACGGCGCAAGGCGTCCACTTCTTCGAGCGCCGATTTGATGGGAGAGGCTGGCCTTTTCATATATAATCCGTGCCGTCAAAACGGCGTGGGTTAAGTGAAAGGCCACAATGCCTTTGATGCAATGTTGAAATTGAACCCCAAGAGCCAGAGTGTCGAACCGGAAGCCACGGCTTTCCGCTGGTTGCCCACGGGCGCGCAGGGCCTGGAGGCGATGCTGGCGCTCATTGCCGGGGCAGCCCGGACGGTGGCTTTGGAGATGTATATTTTCTCGCCCGGGGCGCTGGCGGAACGTTTCCGCGATGCGCTCATCGCCGCCCGGCAGCGGGGGGTGCGGGTGCAGATTTTGCTCGATGCCTTTGGCTCGCTCTCGCTGCCCGCCCATTTCTGGCGGCCGCTCATCCGGCTCGGAGGCGAAGTGCGCTGGTTTAATCCTTTCCGCGCAGCGCAGCGCTACGGGCGGCGCAACCACCGGAAGCTGCTCGTGGCCGATGGGCAACGGGCGATCATCGGCGGCTTCAACATCGGTAAGGAATACGACGGCGACGGTGTTACCAAAGGCTGGCGCGACCTCGGGGTGCACCTCGATGGGCCGCTCGCCGCCGCCCTGGAGAGCAGCTTCACCGAAATGTACGCCCGGGCCGATGAGCCGACCTTCCGCCGCCGCCTGCGCCAGCTGCGCCGCCTCCACCTGGGCCCGGAGAGGTCGGTTTCCGCCGGGGTCTGGACGCTCCTTTTAAGCGAGCCGGGCCGCGGGCACCGGGCCTTCAAGCGCTCGCTTTTGGACGACCTGGCCCAGGCCCGCGACGTGGTCATTATCTGCGCCTACTTTGTCCCCACCTTGCGCTTGCGGCGGGCGCTGATGCGGGTGGCCCGGCGCGGGGGGCGCGTGCGGCTGATCCTGGCCGGGCACAGCGATGTGGAGGCCGCCCGGCTGGCCAGCCGCAGCCTTTACGCCCGGCTGATGAAGGCCGGGGTGGAGATTTACGAGTACCAGCCGCAGATCCTCCACGCCAAGCTGGTTGTCATCGACGGCGTGGTCTATGCCGGGAGCGCCAATCTCGACGCCCGCAGCCTCAACATCAACCACGAGCTCATGATTCGCGTGGCCGATCCCGCCTTTGCCGCCGGGGCGCGGAACCTCTTCCTGGGGGATCTGGGCCACTCGCGTAAGATCGACCCGGAAACGTGGAAAAGCTCGCGCGGCCTGCTCACCCGGCTCATCGAAAAGGCGGCCTACTTCCTGGTCGTGCGCATCGACCCTCACTTCACCAGCCTCTTCTGGCGGGCCCGCGCCTGGGAGGTGTGGGGGCGGGGGAAGAACAGACGCGGAGACGGGGAGACGCGGAGACATAAAGACATGCCTTGAGTGGGGCGTGCGCGTGACGGGCCTGTTTTCAGTGTTGAACTCTGGCGCGCCCCGGGGCATCATCCGGCTCCATGCCAAAAGAAGAGGGTATCCAAACCGAAGGCACGGTCGTCGATGTTTTGCCCGGAACGATGTTTCGTGTCAAACTCCCCAACGGTGCCGAGGTGCTGGCGCACATTTCAGGCAAGATGCGCAAAAACTTCATCCGCATTGTCCCCGGCGACAAAGTGACCGTCGAGCTCTCGCCCTATGACCTCTCCAAGGCACGGATCACTTTCCGTGAAAGATAGCCATGATTATTGATTCCCTCGCCAACGCCGCCGATTACGCCACCTTAAGCCCGCTTTTCGCCAAGGGCTTTGCATACCTCCGCAACTTTGATCCCTCCACGCCCGATGGCAAATACGAGATCGACGGTACCCAAGTCTACGCCGCCGTACAGCGCTACACGACCGCGCCGGAGGCCCAGAAGGCTTGGGAAGCCCACCGGGTTTACGCCGATATCCAGTACATCGTCTCGGGCCGCGAAAAGATCCTCTACGCGCCGGTGACGGAGCTGCAATCCGCAGTCTCGGTACCCTACAACGACGCGAAGGACGTTGAAAAATATGCGGATTGCGTGAAAAACGCAGTTTCGACAGTCATCCCTGCCGGGTCATTCGGCATCTACCTGCCGCAGGACGGCCACAAGCCGGGCTGTTTCGTGGACGCGCCGGAGCCGGTGGTGAAGGTCGTCGTCAAAGTGCGGGTGCGCTAGAAAAGCTCAAGGCTGCCAGCCCGCCGTTCCCGGCATTCACACGCACCGGCCGCCCCCGGCCCGAAAACAAAACGGGGGGGTATGCGCCGCGTTGTCAGATCTGAATTGCTCGACCATCTCCCGGCTTCCAATCCGCAGGCGGCTCGGGCGAGGGTGGATTTGCGGCGCATCAACCGGATTTTGCGTCACCCCGGGATCATCAACCGGGCCTACGCCAGCCACTTCGACATGGCCGCCGCACGCCTGCGACCGCTGCGCCTCTGCGACCTGGGTGCGGGCGACGGCTGGCTAATGCTGCAACTGGCCCGGCTCTGGGCGGACCGGGGCGTGAGGGCGGACGCCGAGCTCATCGACCTGCACTACCTCCTCTCCGAGGCGACCCGGCGCGAACTCGTCTCGCTTAACTGGACGGTGACGCTGGTGGCCATGGACGTCTGGATGTGGCTCAACCACCGCATGGCGGAGCGGGCTGACCTGACGATTTCCAACCTCTTTTTGCACCATTTTTCGGATTCGGACTTGCGGACGATGTTCCGGAAAATCGCGCCCCGCACGGAGTGCTTCATCGCGTGCGAGCCGCGCCGGAACCCGGCGGCGTTGGCCGTGGCCCAGGCCTTGTGGCTTACCGGCTGCAACCCCGTGACCCGGCACGACGCCCCGCTGAGCGTCCAGGGCGGGTTCGAGGGGACGGAGCTCTCCGAGCTTTGGCCCGAGCGCCAGCGCTGGCTCATCACCGAGGGCCCGGCGGGCTGGTTTACCCACTGCTTCGTGGCCCGGCGGGTGCGGGAGCCGTGAAGGCGTTGGAATTTTTTATTCTCACGCAAAGCCGCATAGGCGCAAAGATGGGAACGGCTTGCCTTTGTCTTTTTTTGCGCCTTTGCGGCTTTGCGTGAGCCTACTGCCTTTTTTAATTCCTGCGGCCAACTCTTATCCTATTACTGCGCCGCCGCGGGCCGGAATGCTGCGTCAATCCGCTCCACGCCGCCGCGAGGGCCCGGGATCGGCTGGGCCTCGGCGGTTTCCACTCCGGGCTGGGCCGGGTAGGGGAAGAGGGGCAGTTCCAGGACGACTTTCCCGTCCACCACGCGCCGCCCGCTCATCCGCTCAGGCGCGGTGTCTTTCTCTCGCCAGGAGATCACGCGGGAGAGCAGCTCGGGGTGCTGATTGACCCCTGGGCCGTCCCCGCCGTGGGCCATCCCGGGAACGAGGTAGAGGCGGCAGAACGCCTGCGTTTTCTCCAGGCTCCCGAAGTGCTCGGCGACCCGCTCGTAGTAGTCGAGGATCGCATGGTAGGGGACGCACGAATCCGCCGCGCCCGCTTGCAGGATGAGCTTGCCGCCGCGTTTTTCAAAGGCGCTCAAGTCGGGGTTCTCCGCGTTGAGGTAAGGCCCGAGCTGGGCGGTGTAGGTGTCGATATCCTCGCCGAAGTTGATCGTCATGAGGTCCTTTTTCGCGCCGAAGACCCAGTGGAAAAGGTAGAGATTCCCGCGTGCCGGGTCGAACGTGCTGCCCAGGGGGATGCCGTTGAAAATGCGCTTGCCCGTGACGGCGTGCCGGGGGCCCTCGAAGAGCTTCCGGAGCGCTTCGGCGTGGGCGTCGGTTAGCGTCGGGTCCTTTTGCCTGGCCAGCGCGATGGCGGCCTCGGTTTCGCGGGTTGTGCACCGGGGATCGGAAATGAAAAGCCCGGCGATGGCCTTGGGCTCCCGGCTGGCCAGGACCTCGTTGCCCGCCGCGATGACGGCCTTTTCCTGGCTCTCCGAGAAGGGGCAGCGGGTGAGGATCTGGTGGTTCCACAGGAAATAGGCGTGGAGCGGTGTGCGGGAGAGCGCGGGGACGTCGGCGGCGATGCCGTCGTAATCCTCCGGGTAGCGCTGGGCCTCCTGTACCCCCTGCTGGCCGCCGGTGGAGCCGCCTGAAAAATAGGAGTAATCTGGCGCTCTGCCGTAAAATGCCTGGATGGCCTGCTTGGCGGCGAGCGTCATCAAGTGCGTGGCGCGGAAGCCGAAATCCTTCCACACCTCCGGGTTCCCGTTACCGGAATCGGGGGCGGGCGCGGTGCCCATGTCGGTCGTCGCCACGGCGAAACCTTTGACGATGGAGCCGCCGAAGAACGGGTTGATGTGGCCCGCCGCACCGCCATTGCCCAGGCCCAGGAAGCGGCCATTCCATTGCCCGGCGTCTGGCAGCCAGAGCTCGACGTTGATCTTCGAACCGTTCGCCGGGGTGAGGACCATCTTGACGACCGTGCGCGGCGGAAGGTGCTCCAAGGTTTTGCCGTCCGAGGCGGTGAGGGTCGGGTTGGTTTCCCGTTCGCAAAAGGTGATCTGGCCGTTGTCGATATTCATTTTTCCGAGGGTTGAGGAGCCGGGCTCTGGCGCTGCCGCGAAAGCCGCCGCTGTCAGGGCTGCAAAGAGGGTTCCCGTAATGAAACTGTGGGGGGATGGCATAGACTAAAGGAGGGCTATTTCCCGAGAGGCCGGGTGACGTTTGCGCCTTCCGGCGGCGCAAATTCGAAGGTCGAGGCGGGGAGCGGGTCGCGCTTGGTGGCGGTGTAGTTGGTCACGACGAGGTCGCCCTTGGGGAGCGTCAATTCTGTGCGGCGCACGTCGAGGTCCTTCCCCAGGACCACCGTGAGCTGGGCCACGATGCGCTTTAAGTTGCCCCGCTTGGGCGTGAGCAGGATGCTGTAGCCGCCGTCCTCGGCAGGGGTGATCTCCAGCTGGTAAAACTCCTCCACGCGGGAGAAATTGAGCCCGGCGGTGAGCGCGGCCAGGGCGTCGTCGAAGATTGCTTTTTTGCCCAGCGTGTACTGCTCGGCTTCCTTGAAGTTCGGGTAATAGAGCCAGAGCTCCCGGCCGTTGCTGATGGTCAGGCTCGGGTTGGAGCCGGTCAGCTCGCGGCGGAATTTATTGGGGATCTGGAAGGCGATGTGGCCCGAGCTGGAGAGTGGCTTTTTCAGCAGGCGCGAGTTGCGCTCTTCGGAGAAATTCGCCTGGAAGGAGGGGTATTTTTCGTGGAGGGCCTGAAGGCGGCCGAGGAGCGCGGCGCGTTCGGGAGGGGTGAGGGGAGCTGCGGCGCGAACGGGCAACCCCAGGGCCAGGGCGGCGAGGACGAGACAGAGGAATTGTTTCATGAAAGCACTATCGGTAGCCTTTCCAGAGGTAGGCGGGAAGAACAAAGAAAAGGGTGGAAAAAAGGGAACAGGCCACCCCCAGGGCGCAGACGAGCCCCAGGCTGGAGAGAGCGGGATGGTTCGCCCAGGCCAGCGAGCCGAACCCGGCGATGGTGGTCAGGCCGCTCAAGAGCACCGGCTTGATGATGGCGGCCAGCGCATGGCGGGCTTTCTGGCGCACGGCCACCACGACGTAGATCCCGTAATCGACCCCCACCCCGAGCACCAGCGGGAAGGCGAGCACGTTGAAGAGGTTCAGGGAAAGCCCGGCGAGCTTCATTCCGGCGATCATGGCCCCCATGCTCAGGCCGAGGCTGACCATGAGGACTGCCAGCGGGGCCAGGCGGCGGTACATGAAGACGAGCAGGACGACATTGAAGGCCACCATGGCCACGCTCAGGACGACGAGCTTGGTCTTCGCCCACGGCACGAGGTCGCCCATGACGTAGCTCCACCCGGTGAGCCACGGGCGGGCTTCGGGCGTGTCGAGCACGGCGTGGATGGCTTGCTGCTCGGCGGCGTTGCCGATGGTTTTATTCGGCGTGATGTAGGCCGCGCCGACGGTCGGCGTCTGGCCCAGGAAGCGGTCGAGCACGAAGCGCCAGGGGCTCGATTCCGGGAGCGTGGCGCGCCAGTCGAGCGGCGAGCCGTCGCCTGAGCGGATTTTCGCAAAGGCTTCGAGCAAGGCCGAGGCTCCCTGGAGGGCTTCCAGGTCGAAGCCGTTCTCCTCCAGCGCCTTTTGCAGCGCTGCACGGCTGGGAGCCGGGTCGAAGGCGGCGAGCTGGGCGTAGTTATCCGCCAAGCGCGCGGGGGAAAACGCAAACGCGGCTGGCGTGGAGAACCCGGCGATGAGCCCCTGATCCTTGGCGGTCTGCCAGTGGCTTTGCGCGGCGGCCCATTGGTTGTGGAAATCGGCGGCGTCGCGTCCCCGCACGATGGCCAGCACGGGCTCGGCCTTGCCCTGGGTGAGCTTCTCTTTGATGGTGCGCAGCGCAAGACCCGCCCGGCTGCCCGGGGGCTCCAGGGATTGCGGGTTGGCGTCGAAGCGGATGGGCTTTACCGGGAGCGCGGCGAAAACGCTCAGCGCCACCAGGAAGGCCAGCGCGGAAAGCGTCACCGTCCGGGCCGAGGTGAAAAGGCGGTTGATATAGCCCTGCGTGGCGGTGAGGAGGAAATCCTCGCCCCCGGGCTGGTGCTCTCGGCCCACGAACACGAAGAAAAACCCGATCATGAATACCGCCGCGATCAGGATGCCGATGCCGATCAGCACCCCGAGCTGTGCGAAGCCCATCGATTCGCTCAACAGCAGCGAGAGAAACGCGGCGGCGGTGGTCGAGGCCCCGTAGAGGATGCCGCGCCCGATCTTTCCGGAAGAGTCGAGCGAGGACTCCACGTGATCCAGGCCGCAGCGGCGGTTGGCCTGGTAGGTGCCATAGAGGAGCATCCCGAAATCGACCCCCAGGCCGATCAGGATCGAGCAAAGGCCCATCGTCACGACGTTGAGCTTGGTGAAAATCAGCACCCCGGCGGCCACCGCTCCGAGGCAGCAAAGCAGGAGCACCAGCAGGATGGCCCCCAGGGGGCGCACCCGGCGGAACCCGGCGTAAAACACCCCCGAAACCAGCGCCACGGAGCCGAGGATCGTGGCAAACACATCGTACTTCATCCCCGTGTAAAGCTCGCCGACGTAGGCCGTGCGCCCGGTGACGAGGATTTGCGGAGCCGCGCCGCCGGTCCACGCCGCGCGCGCTTTTTGGTTAAAGGCCTCCACCTGGTCCATCAGCGTCCGGCAGCTCTCGGCATCCAGGCTCCCCTGGCGGGTCATGGCGACGACGACCCGCAGCGTGCCGTCGGCCGAGGCCAGCGGGCGGGAGTTATCGAGCGAGGCGGAGAAGGGCTTGAGCGCCGGGGCCACGACCCCAAGCGGGTCCAAGTTCAGCTCCAACTCGGCCTTGGGCGAACCGGCTTCGATCTCCGCCCGCTTGAGGGCGAAGCGGCGCGTGATGGCCTCGGGCGAAAGGGCCTTGAGTGTTTCGGCAAAGGCGGGCGCTTCCTGGTCGAAGAGGAGCGGCACGGCCAGGGTCTGGATTTCGCGCGAGGCCCCGGGGAGGTCCATCGGCGAGCGGTCGAGCACGCGCAGCACCCAGGGCTCCTTGCGCAGGGCATCGCCGAAGTACTCCGCGAAGCCGTCCAGGTCGGCCTCCCCCTTTTCATCATAGAGGCCGAA
The DNA here is from genome assembly GCA_002298145.1 of Spartobacteria bacterium UBA695. Taxonomy (GTDB): domain Bacteria; phylum Verrucomicrobiota; class Verrucomicrobiia; order Chthoniobacterales; family Chthoniobacteraceae; genus UBA695. The sequence goes on from DBMP01000013.1 coordinate 239,796, forward strand.
GGTGATCTCTCGGGCCTGGCTGAATTCGCGGTCGTAGACCTTGAGGGCTTTGACGGAATCGAACCGCTGCGGCAGCAGGTTCAACACATCGGAATCGGCCCGCCCCCGCAGGACGATGATGGCGGTGCAGACCAGTACAAAAACGGTGACCGCCGCGAGGGTCAGGCGCGGGCGCTCTACGAAACATCGGGTAAAACGGCTCTCCGGGCTCATGAAAATAGGAGCCCAACAGTGAGCCTCAAAACGGGCCGGTTGTCACGGGGGAATGGAGGTTCCAGGGGAATTCTCAAGCGAAAGCTCAGGGCCAGTTGCGGAAATCCGTGCCGAATTCCCGGTCGGAAACCTTGCTTTTGACCAGTGTATAGGATCCCTTGCGGAAAACGATCAGCTTCATTTTTGGGGAATCGGATAGCGTATTGACGAATTTGTACTGCGGAAGCGTCTGCACGCGCCTGCCATCGAGAGCGACGATGATGTCCCCCTGCTCCAGTCCGCATTGAAGCAGGCGCGGGTTCTCCTCGGTGATGAGCACGCCTTTTTGGGGCGCGGAGGTGAAGTTTTCCAAACCGACGGATTCGATGCCATCCGGGAAAATGGAGGCGAGGTTTGTTTTGAACTTGGCTGCGTAACCCGGGTTGCTGTCCGCATGCCGCATGTAAAACGACAGCAGCGGCAGCTTGTCTTCGTAGCATTCGTCAATCCTCTGGAAATACGGTTCGGCCTCGCTGGGGTTGCCCATCCGCTCCTGGAGCTTGCCCATCGTGCTCAGACCGCGATAGGAGGGGACCTCGGTGGCGAGCTTGGCAACCTGGAGCGCGCGCTCCTTCTGGCCGTGTTCGAAATAGTAATCCACCAGCCAGCCGCTCTCCGCGGAGATCCAGACGATGTTGGCTTTGTGGTCGATCCCGGCCTGGAAAGCTTCCACGGCCTTTTTCTCCATAGCGTGGAGGCGGTAATACTCCGACAGGGTGAGGTATTGATCCGGATCGAACTGGGCCATGCGCTCAAAGATGCCCGCGCATTCCGGCACATTCTCTTTACAATAATGGGTGTACATCTCCATCGCGCGGAGATGGAAATCCAGGAACGGCCCCAGAATGGAGCGGGCCTGCTCTGGTGTTGCTGTTTTGCCATAGAGCGCTTTCAGATAGGCTTGCGCTACGGGAAATTGCCACGGGGCAATTTCGTAAATTCTCTTTAAATCGCTGGTATCGAGGCGCTGTAAGGCTGGCACAATTTCGCGGCGAACGCTGAAGCGGTAGGCCGTTCCCAGGGGCAGCCCGGGGGAAAACCATTCCGCTTGGGCGGCGAGCGCCCCGGGAATCTTGGCCCACAGCGTTTCGGCAATCCACTCCGGGTGCTGGTGAATGAGTAACTTGGCCTGGGCATCGCCCGTTCGGTCGGGGTGGTGCTTCGTGCTCCAAAAAACATGCAACAAGGGGGAAAGGGTCAGCCTTGAGAAAAGATGGCTTATGGAAACCTCGTACTTTACCGCCTCGTCCGGCTGCATCTTGGATTCGCGCAGGAAAAAGTCGGTCCGTGCGGCGGTGTGGACGAGGTGGCGCTGGAAGAACTGGGCCCACGCGCCGTCATCGATGGGGACAAGCTTCCATTCCCCTTTTTCATCCTTCTGCACCGGGCCGCCGGGGTCTTTGTTGAGCACTTTGGCGAGGTTATCGGCGTTGAGCTGCATCGTCTTGCTCTCCGGGAAAACCGCTTCCGTCTCGGTCAGCAGCAGTTTGAGGGACGGGGCGGTGTACCGGTGGCCGGAGCTGACGCTGAAGTCAAACTGGAGCAGGATGTTACACCAGTCCGAGACCTGCTCGGGGGAAGTTTTCCAAAGCTCCTCTCCGGCGATATCCGGGGAGACGGCCTCGCACTTGGCGCGGAAATACTCGATACGCTCTAGCAAGCTTGCACTGCCCCGCTTTTCCAGCACCCGCCAATCCCTCCGGTTGCGCATCAGCGCGGCGTTGATCCACGGGGCGAGCTCCGGGTTATTGCGCTCGCGCAGCCGGGCGATGCGCTCCTCGCTATCCACTTTGGTATCTGCTTCCAGGCTGGTGAGCAACTGGGCGATTTCCCCGGCCTCGGAGAGCGCCTCGGCTCCGCGCAGCGCCCGGGCCAGGGCGAGATGGGCCGTGGTGCGGTTGCAGAAGCCCTCGGGGTTCCATAATGCGCCGGAGTTTTCCCGCAGCCCCAGCACCCCCACGACGAGCGCCGCCTGTTCGTGGGCTTCCGGAGAAAGCGGGTGGGCGCTCAGCATGGCCGAAACGCGCTGGTTTTCCCGCTGGATGTTGGAGGGCAGCGGTGCCACGAGGGTGCGTACCGCGCTTTCGTGAACTGTGATCCCGTCAGCGTTCCCGGCCAGGCCCAGCTGATCCAGCAGCGCTCGGGCGGCGGGTTGATAGGCTACCGGGTCCCAGATGGACCCCGTAATATCCACCGGCACGCTGGCTGCCTCCGCGATGCCCGGGAGATGCACGCGTGCCACGTAGTGATACCCACCCGCGTCCGCCGGGAGGCTTTGCAGCTCCAGGGCGTTGGCCGCCAGGGGGGTGTGGGCCTTGGCGAAAACGGCCATTTCAGCGATGTCATGGAGGATCGACTGGACGATCCATGCCGGTTCATTTTGGGCCGTCGAGGTGGGTTCGGGCCGCGTTTGCGGGGTGGGTTCAGCCTGGGGCGATTGGGGAGCGGGGGTGCGGTCGCAGGCGGCGAGCATCGCGGCGGCAAAAAAGGCCAGGGCGGCGCGGGGAATCAATAAATCCATGAAAAAATCCGTTGTTGGTGTTAAACAAGCGTTCCAATTGGCCTGATCCTAGGAGCCGGATGCCTGTTTTTAAAGGAATTTTGCTAGGATTTTCCCCGGGGGCGCCCCTTGAATTGCCTCAAGGGCTTCCAGAGGGGATGAAATTTTCCGGTTGCATCTTGGCCAAACCCCGTCAAGGATAACGGACCTTTTTATGTCCACTGATCGCAAAGTCGTCATTACCGGAATCGGAGTTCTTACCCCGATTGGCAAAGATCTCGCGTCCTTCTGGGATTCCCTGAAGAACGGACGCAGCGGCATCGACCTTATCAGCGCGTTCGACACAACTGACTTCGATACCAAAATCGCGGGCGAAGTGAAGGACTTCAATGCCACGCCGTTCTTCAACAACCCGAAGGACGCGCGCCGCACCGACCGCTTCTCCCAGTTCGCCATGGCCGCGGCCAAGATGGCGATTGCTGACAGCGGCATCGACCTTGGCAAAGTGGATCTCACCCGCTTCGGCACCATCGTCGGTAGCGGTATCGGCGGCCTCCAGACTCTCTGCGACCAGCACACCATCTTGATGAACAAGGGCCCGAAGCGGATTAGCCCCTTCATGATCCCCATGATGATCAGCAACATGGCCAGCGGCCTGGTCTCCATGGAATTCGGCCTCGCGGGCCCCAACTTCTCCACCACCTCGGCCTGTGCCACTGCCTGCCACGCCGTGGGCGAAGCCTGGCGCATGATCCAGCACGGGGAAGCCGATATTTTCGTTTGCGGCGGTGCGGAAGCCACGGTCGTCCCGATCGGGATGGCGGGCTTCTCTGCCATGAAAGCCCTCTCCACCCGTAACGACGAGCCCCAGCGCGCCTCCCGTCCGTTCGACAAAGACCGCGACGGCTTCGTCATGGGCGAAGGCTCAGGCATCCTCGTCATCGAGGAGCTCGAACACGCCAAGAAGCGCGGCGCCCGCATTTACTGCGAACTCGCCGGTTACGGCCTGAGCGCCGACGCCTACCACATGACCTCTCCGCTCCCCGAAGGCGAGGGCGCGGCCCGGTGTATGCGCATGGCCCTCGAAAAGAGCGGCATCACCCCCGAGGAAGTCGACTACGTCAACGCGCACGGCACCTCCACGGGCATGGGCGATATTTGCGAAACCAAGGCGATCAAAGCCGTCTTTGGCAACCACGCCAAGAACGGCCTCATGGTCTCCTCCACCAAATCCATGACCGGCCACCTTCTGGGCGCCGCCGGTTCCGTGGAAATGGCCGCCTGCATCCTGGCTCTCACTCAGGGCATCGTGCCGCCGACCATCAACCTCGACGAGGCCGACCCCGAGTGCGATCTCGACTACGTCCCGAAGGTCGCCCGCGAGCACAAAGTGCGCGTGGCTGTGAACAACTCCTTCGGCTTCGGCGGGCACAACGCCACGCTGGTCGCCAAGACCTTCGAGGGCTAACCCCTCCCGCGCCTTGAAACGCGCCACACGGGCTGCCTGGTTCACCCGTAGAACGGCCATTCTCCTATGGGTGGCCGGTTGGTTCTGGCTGGCGGCGGCCATCCTCGTCCCCGTCAGCCTTTCCGTGACCCGCGCCGGGAGCGTCGCCTTGATCGGCCTGCTCTACGCCGGGACGCTCGCCCTCTGGTGGCGCGTTCGCTGGCTGCGCTGGAGCGTGTTGGCCGTGGGTGCGCTCTGCGCTGCGTTTTTCTTTCTCCCGGGGCGCGAGGATTACAACCGCTTCGAGCTTCGCGAGGAAGTCGCCCGCTCGGTGGCCCGGTACGAAGGAGTGCGCTACGTCTGGGGCGGCGAGAATTGGCTCGGCGTGGACTGCTCCGGGCTCATTCGCCGGGGAGCCGTCGAAGGCCTGGCCTGGCAGGGGCTCGCGACGCTCAACCCGCACCTCCTCCGGCTCTCCGTGGCCCTCTGGTGGCGAGATCTCTCCGCCAGCGAGATGGCGAGCGGCAACGTCAAGACCATCCGCAAAGTTTGCGAAGCCCCGACGCTCGACGCCCTCAAGGACAAAAACCTCCACATGGGGGATTTCGCCGTCACGCGCGACGGAGCCCATGTAATGGCCTACGTGGGCGGCCACGTTTGGATGGAGGCCGACCCCGAGCCGAGCAAATGGAAAGTCGTCCGGCTACGGATGGGGAAGGACAAAAGCGCCTGGTTTCAGACCCCCGTAACCGTACTCCGCTGGCGCTGCCTGGAGCTGCCGCGCCGGTAAAAAATCAGCAACGCAGAAAAAGAAGCTCTGTGTTTTTCCTGAGTTCCTGATGAATTCTTTCCCAGAACCGCCCCCGCGCCGTCATTGACGCCGCTGTTTTCCCCCTCTAGAATCCCCGTTTTTGCCGATCTGATGATCCTAACGCCGAGCGAGAAAAAGCTGGTGGCCTTCCTGTTGCTTTTGACCATGGTCGGGAGCATGGTATGGCTTTATCGCCACCGGCGGCGGGCGGAGCATCCGGCGGCGGTCCAAATTTATGCAGAAAACTGGTTTTATAGAAGCGCTTGAGCAGGCCATCGCGGCTGATCCGCGCTATGACAAGGAAGCTTATCTCTTTTTGCAGGATGCCCTCGATTTCACGATGAAATCCCGCAAAAAGCAGAAAACCGAGCTTTCCCGCCACGTCACCGGGCAGGAACTCCTGGAAGGCATCCGGCAGCACGCGCTTAAGGAATACGGCCCCATGGTACTGACCGTCTTCGAGGCCTGGGGTATCCACCGCTGCGACGATTTTGGCGAAATGGTCTTCAACCTGATCCGCGTCGGCATTTTCGGCAAAACCGACAGCGACACCATCGACGACTTCCGCAACGGGTACGACTTCCGCGAGGCCTTCGTCGTCCCCTTCTTGCCGGAAAACCGGACCACACCGCCCAAGGAAACCGTTCAGCAATCCTGACCCGGGGACCGCGTCCCGCTCCACCTCCCCCCCCGCATGCTAGAGTTTCCCGTTTCCACCGTTCGCCAATGGACCCTCCCCAACGGGCTGGTCATCCTGGTCGAAGAAGATCACTCGACCCCCGTCGCCAGCGTCCAGGCTTGGTGCGAAACCGGCTCCATCCATGAGGGCGAATGGCTCGGCGCGGGCCTCTCCCACATCCTGGAGCACATGCTCTTTAAGGGAACCGCCACGCGCGGCCCCGGCGAGATCGCCCAGAGCGTGCAGAACGCTGGCGGCTACATCAACGCCTACACCTCCTTCGACCGCACCGTCTACTGGATCGACATCCCGAGCCGGGGCGTCCCCACCGCCATCGACATCCTCGCCGATGCGATGATGAACTCCACCCTGCCCGAGGCCGAGTACGTCAAAGAGCAGGAAGTGATCCGGCGCGAATTCGCCATGAGCCAGGACGACCCCGACCGCGTCAGCTCCAAGAACCTCTTCGCCACCGCCTACCGCCGCCACCCCTACCGGCACCCGGTCATTGGCCACCTCGACATCTACAACCGGCTCACGCGCGAAGATGTGCTGCGGTATTACAAAGCCCGCTACGTCCCCAATAACCTTTTCTTCGTCATCACCGGCGATGTCGATGCCCAGACCGTTCGCGACCAGCTCGCGGCGCTTTTCGAGGCCTATCCGCGCCAGCCGTTGCCGCCCGTCTACATCCCGCAGGAGCCGCCGCAGCTGGGTCGCCGCGAAGAACACGCCGAGTTCCCCACGGAGCTCTCGCGGCTCGAAATCGCCTGGCACATCCCCGAACTGACCCACCCCGACGTTCCCGCGCTCGACCTCCTTTCCCTCATCCTGGGCGACGGCCGCTCCAGCCGCCTCCACCGCCGCGTGCGCGAGGAGCTGAGCCTCGTCCACGGCCTCCAAGCCTGGTGCTACACGCCCGGCCAGCCGGGGCTCTTCGGCGTCGAGGCCATGATGGACCCCGACCGCCGCGACGCCGCGATCCAGGAGATCCTGGCTGTCATCGAACGCTTCAAAGAAGACGGCGCCGGATCGGGCGAACTGGCCAAGGCCGCCCGCCAGGCCCTCTCCGGGCAGATCAACAACCTCGTTACCACGCGCGGCCGCGCCGCCGACCTCGGCTCGAACTGGCAACTCACCCGCAGCTGCGACTTCACCCGCGACTACCTTGCCGCCATCCAGCGCGTTACCCCGAACGACCTCGTGCGCGTGGCGCGGACCTATTTTACCGAAGCCAACCTTACCCTTACCTCCCTGGAGCCCCCCGCCGCGCTCCGAAAAGAGGCTCGGCAAGCCGCCCCGGCGCCCGTCCCGACCGTGCAGAAATTCGAGCTCTCCAACGGCTTGCGCCTGCTCGTTCGCGAAGACCCACGGCTGCCGATCGTCTCCGCCGTCGCCTGCTTCAAAGCGGGTCTCCTGGCCGAAACGCCCGAGCGCAACGGCATCTCGCGCCTTTATTCCCACGTCCTGCCGAAAGGCACCGAAACCCGTTCGGCCGACGAAATCGCCGAGGAGATCGAGTCCCTTGGCGGCGGCATCGGCGCGGAGGCCGGGAACAACTCCTTCTGCGTCTCCGTCAAAATCATGCAGCCCGACCTGGAAGCCGGGCTCGGTCTGCTGGCCGACGTCCTGCTCCATCCCACCTTCCCCGAGAAGGAAATCGCCCGGGAAAAAGAAGCCCAGGCCGCCTCGCTCAAGGCCGAGGACGAAGAGCCGACCGTCGTAGCCCGCAATCTGATGCGGCGCACCCTCTACCCGGGCCACCCCTACGGAATGCGCTCCGGCGGATCGCCCGAAACCGTCGCCTCCCTGGAGCGCAGCCAACTGCTTGCCTTTCACCGCCAATACGCCGTCGCGCGCAACGGCGTCCTGGCCGTCTTCGGCGCCGTCAAAGCCGGGGAAGTCCTCGCGCTGGCAGAACGCTATTTCGCCGGGCTCCCGGAAGGGGAACTGGCCCTGAAAGCCCCGCTGCAACCGCCCGCGCTGTCCGGCGTGCAAGCCGTCGAGGAGTTCAAACCGAAAGAACAAGCCATCGTCATGGCCGGGTTCCGTGGGCTGGACTTGTTTGACCCGCGCCGCCATGCCCTAGAACTGATCGAGGAAGCGTGCAGCGACTTGGGCTCGCGGTTTTTCAACCGGATTCGCGAGAAGCTCGGCCTCGCCTACTTTGTCGGGGCAAGCCAGGCCACGGGACTCGTTCCCGGCCCGTTTGTCTTTTACCTCGGCACCGATCCCGCGAAAGTCGAGCTGGTCAAAACCGAGTTCCTGGACGAAATCCGCTCCCTGGCCACCGACGGCTTGAGCGCGGAAGAACTATCCCGGGCCAAAGCCAAACTGCTCGGCCAGGAAGCGCTGCGTAGCCAGAGCAACGACTCCCTGGCGCACGAATGCGCGCTCGACGAACTCTACGGCCTAGGCTTTGACGAATTCACCCACCTGGCCGAGCGGATCGAAGCCGTGAGCTTGGAGGACGTGCGCGAGCTGGCGCAGAGCCTCTTTGGGACGCCGAACTACGTCCTGGCCGTCGTCCGTCCGTGAGATAGGGCGGACGGGGGAGGGGGACGCTATTTGCCTTATCCCAAAACGCCGCATTGGCCGAGCCCCCGTATTGGCTTGCGAAGGCAACAAGATCATTGAACGATCATCAAGAATGGGGGAGCGGACCGAGATTCTTGCTGGGCTACTACATTGTTCACCATCTTTGCGGCAACAGGGAGCACTTTGGTCCGCCTTTGTCAAAAATCGCACCTTACAAGCATCTATTGGCGAAACTGTTTGGGACTGATTCCGTTCTGTTGCCGGAATTTTCTGGCAAAATAGCCCGCATCGAGAAATCCCGCTTTGTAGGCCACTTCGGCAATGGATAGCCGCGGATCGCGAAGCAGTTCTTTGGCTCGTTCTAATTTTCGGGCAGTAAGGTATTCTCCCGGAGTCAGATTAAAATGCTGGTGAAAGAGTCGGCAAATGTGTGAGTAGCTGCCTCCCAAACTCGTCAGTAATTGCTGAATGCTCCCGGTATTTTCAGTTTGGCGATCCAATAAGTCTTTGGCTGCATAGGCCCACTGGGCGCCGTGGTCGCCGGTCTTTGTTTTTTGAGTTTTTTTCCAAAGCAGGTGGATTAACAGTTCCAGGAATATTCCTCGGCATCTTGCCTGCTGAAAATCGTCACCAGTCTGCCATTGCAAGAAGAGTGTCTCCAGCATGGCCGGAGTGGCACCGTCCATTGGAACCCGTCCTTTAAAGCAGGATTGAGGAACATACTTTGGTGTGGGGACAATTAAGTTTAGTTTCGGCCGTTTGGGGTGATAGGAACAAAACGGATGAGCGGGCATGGTCTTTTCCGTGACCCAATCGAAATGGATGCACGAGCGGAAAACTTTACGGCTGATCGGCATGCTCACATGGAGTTTTGCCGGCGGAATGATGATGAACATTCCTTCGCTGAGGTCTTCTGTGCATTCTTCAAACTGCACTCGACACGTCCCCTTGGACACCCAAACGAGTTCGTGGTCGTAGAGGTAGCGGGCGGGTTCCACAAACCCGGTTCGCCATTCGCCTCGCCATAGTGTGTTGAGCCTCGGGGAGATGCGTTCAAGCCATTTCAACGTTGGCATTAGCTATGACTTACCACACCGGAGGTCTCTTTGTCACTGATCAGTTTTGTTACATTAAAAGCATTTTTGTCCTATTGCGGGTTCATTTTGAAGGAGGGATTTTATGATCACAACACTCTCCCATTCTCATTTTCATACCACAATGGCAGCTCTCCCTATTAATTCTTGGTATCAGCGATGCTTTCGCCGTCTGCTGGTCGACATGCACATTCCGGACTGGGATGAACGCTTTTTGAGCCAGCTTAATTCCGATGACTATGCGCGGACGATCCAGAGCGGAAAGATCACTAGTACGATGCTCTATTGCAATTCGCACGTGGGCCTCGCGCTGTATCCGTCAAAGGTAGGGCCGATTCATGCCGCGCTCAGAAAAGGGGGCTTTGTCGGGGAGGTGCTAAATCATTGCCATCAAAATGGCGTTGCGGTGGTGGCTTATTATAGCGCCATATATAACAACGCGCTTTTTTTGGAAAATCCAGACTGGCGCATTCAGCCCAAGGGCGGCGAGACGATTTATGATGCGAGCCGTTACGGGGTTTGTTGCCCCAATTCACCTTACCGTAATTTCGCCGTGGCCCAAACGGAGGAAATCTGCCGCGAATACCCGTTTGACGGCATTTTCTTCGATATGCTTTTCTGGCCGTACATTTGCTACTGCCCTCATTGCCGTAAGCGATTCAAAGAAGAGGAAGGCAAGGATCTCCCCACGACGATTGATTGGAATAACCCCACGTGGATGGCGTTCCAGCATGCCCGCGAGCGCTGGATGAGTGAAATGGCGGCGCTTCTAACAGACGCGGTGCGCCGCACGCGCCCTTCGATGACGGTGACGCATCAGATGAGCCCCGTATTGCATGACTGGCGTTTCGGAATGCCGTTTTCGCTGACGGATCATTGCGACTATACAAGCGGCGACTTTTACGGGCCGGCTATTCAGCAAAGCCTTGTTTGCAAACTCTTCGAAAGCATTAGCGTTCGCAAACCATTTGAGTTCCACACCTCGCGCTGCATGGATTTGCGTGATCACGTGACCATGAAAAGCGTCGTGCGGCTCGAAACGCAGGCGTCCCTGGCTCCGGCACACGCCAGCGCCTTTATGTTTATCGACGGCATTGATCCCGTGGGTACGCTCAACCAAGGAGTCTACCAGCGCATCGCCGATATTTTCTCCAGGATGGCCCGGTATGAAAAGACGCTCGGCGGCGATCTGGTGGCCGACGTGGCTATTTACATGAGTTCTGAGTCGCGGTTCGACTTTCGCGAAAACGGGCATGATGTGAGTGTCTATACGCGGCAGGCCGATAATATGGCGGCCCTCTTTTCCGTTCCCCACTTGGATGCAGTGAAGGGAGCGGCTCAATCATTGCAAGAGGCTCACATTCCCTATGCGGTAGTAACAAAGCGAAATCTTGATCGCTTGAGCGATTACAAGGTGATCATCTTACCTAATGTTCTCGTGATGACAGACGAGGAGATCGCGGCGCTACGTGAGTATGTCCTCCAAGGTGGCGCTATCTATGCCAGCGGCTATTCCAGCCTTGTGGATATCACGGGAATCGAGCGGCCCGACTTTGGGTTGGCTGACGTTCTTGGCGTTTCCAAACAGGCGGCTATGCATTACGATCTCGCCTTTATTTCCCCCTGCGATCCTTGTTTGGCTGCACTAGCCAACCCCCAGGAACATCTTTCGCACGAAGGAGGCTATCTTTCCATTCGGGCAAATTCTGCCAAGCCGCTGGCCACCATGACCTTGCCATGGTATCCCAAACACGAAGGCACGGTATTCAATCCATCTTTTGCGAGCATTCACAGCACGCCTCCCGGGCCGACCGGCACGATGCCTGGCATTACCTGGAACCGCTACGGGGAAGGGTACGCCTGCTATGCCGCTGGAGCTATCGAGGCCGAGACTCATGAAATCAACAGGGTTCTCTTCGGCCATCTGGTGCGCCGCCTTCTGGACGGCACTCAACAGGTGGAGGCCGATGCGGCTCGCTTTGTCGAGATCACTGTCTTTGAGAAGTCTTTGGAAAATCGCATCAACATTAGCCTTGTCTCGCTCAACGACCGGGAGGAGGTGCTGCCCAGCGATGGAAAAATCCGAATTCGCTTAACCGGCGGACGCCGCCCCGTGGCGGTGCGCATGTTGCCGGAAGGGACGCCCGTTCAGTGGCAAGTGAACCACACCGGAACGGTTGAGTTCGCCTTTCACGATTTTCGCATCTTCAGCCAATACGAACTGGAATACGCCACTCTTTAGATCACTCCAAACAACTATCCTCCCTATGAATACCAAAACACTTGCAGAACTAGCATTGGAACAAGGCAAAGGCATTGTGCACCTTGCCCCGACATGGGTTCCTCGTTTTTATTGCGTTCCGGGACGTCGCATCAAGCTGCATCCCGATGACTATTATGCTCTCGGCAGCGCCCGCGGCGGCATTGATGAACGCTGGCTCTCCTCCACTACCCCTGCGGATAACGGCCCGCTCACGGCGCCGAATGAGGGCATGAGTTTCATCGTGTTTGAAGACCAGGGCCGGACCAAAACAATTCTGCTTCGAGACGCGGTTGAGGAGCTGAAAGGGGCTCTTGTAGGCGAAAGAATCTGGAATGAGCACCACTCCTGGCCCATGTTCTCGAAGTTCTACGATAACATGGGGGCGTTGCCTCACCATGTGCATCATCGGGATCAACACGCCAAACTCGTCGGCCAGCATGGTAAACCTGAGGCGTACTATTTTTCGCCTCAGATGAACAATCATGGCGGCGATTTTCCGTATACATTTTTCGGGCTGGAGCCGGGAACCACCAAAGCACAGGTGCGGGAGGCTCTGGTCAACTTCACTAAGGGCGACAACAAGCTCACGAATCTTTCCAAAGCTTACCGGCTGGAACCTGGAACCGGCTGGGATGTGCCTCCCGGTATTCTCCATGCTCCTGGCAGCCTTTGCACTTACGAGCCGCAGCGTAATTCGGATGTCTATGCGATGTACCAGTCGCTCGTGGGGAATCAACTGATTCAGGAAGAACTGCTCTGGAAGGATACGCCTCCGGAACGCAAAGGCGACTTTGATTATCTTGTTGAAGTTATTGACTGGGAGGCCAACGTCGATCCCGATTTTGCTGCCCACCACTTCATGCTTCCCAGGCTCGTCAAGCCGCTAGAGGAGATGAAAGGCTACGTGGAGAAGTGGGTCTGTTACCGTTCTCACGCTATTAGCGCCAAGGAACTCACCGTGCTTCCCGGTCAGACGGTGACCATCACAGACCAGGCCGCCTACGGGATCATCCTTGTCCAGGGGCATGGTTCGCTGGGTGCGTGGCAGGTCGATACCCCAACGCTGATTCGATATGGCCAACTGACATCGGATGAATTTTTCGTTAGCGAGAAAGCGGCGAGGGAGGGGGTCGTCATTACCAATCCGTCGCCCACCGATCCCTTGGTCATGTTGAAACACTTTGGTCCCGAGAATCCCGAACTGAACGTCGAGGCCTAACTACAATGGAGCCCACCGTTTGCCTGGGACAGAATTCCTGGAAAGTCACGAGCAATCGCGTCGAGGTCTTTGTTACCCGGCAAGGTGGGCACATGGCCCCTGTGCGGTTTCAACTTCCGCACAAGGTGGTGGAGCCGTACGCCGTGGCTCCCTGGGCTGAAGAATGCCCGGATGCCACGGGGGTTCCGCTGCTTCAGTCACTGCGAGGCGACTTCTTCTGTCTTCCATTCGGGGGAAATGAAAAGCCGTATCGTGGGAAAAGTTTTCCACCACACGGAGAAACCGCGAACGGGCCGTGGCACTTCGAGTCGCTTCAAACCGACGAGAACCGTGCTACCTTGCATTTGTCTCTCTCGTCGAAAGTTCAACCGGGCCGTGTGGATAAGTTCATTCAGGTTCGCAACGACCAGACCGTTCTTTACTGCCGCGATGTCATTTCCGGCATGAGCGGACGGTTTCCGCTGGGCCACCACGCCCTGCTTAAAATGCCAGTGAAAGCGGAATCCGCCATTGTAAGCGCTAGTAACATTCGATATGCTCAAGTGTTGCCGACGCCTTTTGAAAATCCGGCGCAGGGCGGCTACAGCCGATTGAAACCAGGGGCCGTGTTTTCGCGATTGGACCAGGTTCCATCCCTCTACGAAAACACCGTGGATATCAGCCGCCAGCCCACCGGCAAAGGCTTTGACGATCTGGTTATGCTTGTCCACGACGCGCATCCAGATTTCGCATGGACGGCGGTCACGTTTCCACAACAACGCTACGTCTGGTTCGCCCTGAAAGATCCCCGGGTGCTGCGTTCAACGGTATTGTGGATGTCCAATGGAGGCCGCTATTATACGCCGTGGAATGGCAGACATGAACGCGTGCTCGGGGTGGAAGATGTCACGGCCTATTTCCATTATGGGGCGGCGGAATCGGTCCGCTCCAATCCGATCAGCCAACAGGGCTTTGCAACGTCCGTACCGTTGCGCCCGAATTGCCCATTTGCCGTCAACTACATCATGGCTGTGGCCGAAATCCCGGCGGGATTTCGGAAAGTTCGCAGCATCGTTCCCTGCAAGAATCATGTCTCATTGGTTTCGACCGACAATCACCGCATTTCGGTTCCTGTCGATATCACGGTCCTCTTCAACGGGGCTCACTAGTGTCATTATGAGATGAGTCGGCTCGCGTTTCAGTGCCGCTCTTGTTTCCGCCAATGAAAATAGATCTTGAGGAAAAACAGAGCGGCAATGATCTCGAATACTGCGGACCACAGGAACACGTATCGGTAGTTCTTGATCAAATCGAAAAAAGTTCCAACGGCCATGGAAAAAAAGAAACAGGTCACGCTGGAGGTGATTTGATTGGCCGAGCAAAACTGCCCTAACTTTTCGCGCGGAAAAACTTCGACGGTTATCGCAGAAAGGCAGATTCCGAAAGGGAAACTGATGAGTGTTGTAAAAGCGATGCACAACAGCAGCGAGAGTTGGTCTTTTAGAAAAAAAAACGAAACGATGTTGGAAATACCCCAGATCAGCAGGACCGGCGCGATCATTCGGATCGGGTTTAGATAGTCGATCAGTTTTCCCAGGGGATACGCGAGAGGAACCACGAGCAGTGCGGGCCACGACCTCATTTTGCCGACGGTGTCCAAGCTAAGCCCCAAATCGTGTTGAAAGTAAAAGATCTGGTACATATTGCTCAAATTCCCAATTTGAAACAAAGCATTGGCTCCGAAAAACCAGAGAAAATAGGAGCTACTGAAACACTCGATAAAGTAGAGTCGAATAGGAGCAAAGATGTTGCCTTTTTTGCGAGGCTGGGGAGCGGGATAACTGCCTTCCTTAACTTTCCAGAGAGTCACTAGGTACACCGTAGCAAAGCAGAGCGCGCAGCCCACGAAAATAGACTTCATGTGGGTCTCCGCAAGCCCGAAGAAATAGTAGTTCCACACAAAGTTCACCACCGTTGAGACCACTTTGGTCAACGCAGTGAAGCGGCCCAGCATCGCGACGGGAACCACATCCCAAAAATAATAGGAGAAGAGCGCTTGGAGAACGCTATTGAAAACGGCGTACACAAAATAGCAAAGTCCGACAAACAGGATCACCCCATTCACATGCCCCGCTCCTGCAAAGGCCGTTAGAATAGGTATCTTTGCCAGATAGTGAAAAAAATCGGGCATGAAGGGAATGCCTGCTAAAAAAAGAGCGCAAAACGGGGTGGCAACCAGCAGAAAGGGCCGCCGACGCCCGAGGGGGTGGCGAAAGCGATCCGAATAGGTGCTGATTACGGGATTGATCCATATGGTTCCAATCCCCACTAAAGTCGAAAGATAGAGGGCAATTTCTTTATTGCTGGCTCCGCAGGATTTGAGGATCAATGGCGTCAGATTCGGAGCAACCTGCTCCATTAGCATAAAACAGGCATCGTTCCAGAAGAGCCAAAAGAACAGCATGAAGAGGCCCGCTTTGGTGTACTGTAACGTGCCGACCTTAAGTGAATCGTCTGCCTTAATCGCCGAGGGCGAATCGGGCTCGGCCGCTGTGGAAACAGTGCTAGCCGAAGATGGACGGGCATTTTTTATTTCTGGAGCTTGGCTCATACGAGAGGGAGAGAACTCAATCGATGGAGGGATCTTTGGATTTATTGACGCATTGCACAAGTTATTTCTTGTCATTATTCCCCTAGTGGTGTTAAAGAAACAAAAAGCTGATCCGGCTGGCAACTTGAGGCACTCAACTGCTTGCACTACAGACCCAACCGGCGCGCTGAATATCCCCCGTTTCTCCCGTCATTTCGTCCATCAATCTGTTCATGTTTACGCTTCGAACATTTCCCCTCGATCTCAACGGAACGTCGAAACGTGTCGCAGATCCCCTGTGGCATTTTCGTCAACCGCGATGGTGGAAAACCTCAAGGAAAACCAACTGCTCCACTCCGATGGACGTTGCAAGCAGCCCCGTCTTCACCATATCTTTGACGTGTGCCGTGGATACAGGCATGAAGATCATGCGGACGAAGACGATGCATAGCTTTCGGTGGCTCATTGTGGCCGCTCTGCTGCTCGCTACAGTTATTCCCGGAATCTCCAATCCGCCCACGGCAGAGGAACCGATGCAAATCGTGGAATTGCGCGAGATCGGCCTCCTAAAGATCACCCCACGCTTCTATGGTCATGAACGGAACCGGTCCGCATGGGTCACCATGGAGGCAAGAGATGCGCGGAAGGCGATGACCTGTGCGTCGAAGTATCTGGCGGACACCCTTGGGTTCGGAGAGATAAAGCAGGTCAGAGATCAGCCTAGCCCGGCTACCGTCCTTTCCTTGGAGGGAACGGGCTGGTGGGTGCTTGGGGTCGAAGGTCAAAAATTTCATATTCTTTTTGCCCACAGCAAAGAAGACCTGACCGGGCTCTGCAAACGTGCGCAGGCCGCTGCTTGGCATCCGGTAGAGCGGGACAGCTATCCCAAATGGCTGGACTGTTTTGATAACTCATCGCTCACATTCTGGTTCTCCGGATTCGGCATGCGGCCCACGGATTACCCCAGTGACTTCGAATGGTGCGCCAACCAGCAATTTGGATTTTGCACCCCGATCGGCAATTCGGAGCGGCGGCTGATCGCTCCTGGCGTCGTGGATACATCGGTGATGGATTGGTATGCTGCCATGGCGCGCAAATACCGCATTCCCTACAAAATGATGGCGGCAATGGCTGAGCCGATTCGCTCCGAAAGCCTTTGGAACTATGCGCCATTGCCGCACCTGACTTCAGCGGAAGGGCACATCGCCGCTTTTCCGTTTTATTATGAGAGGTCGGCCATGTCTTCCTCATTCCAACCCACCGCTGCGACGGATGCCTATACCTTGGATTTTCGTCGAAGAGTAAGCGAACAGTTTAAATCTGAATCCTATTTGATGGGCCACCATGTCATGCAGGAGATGCCCTCAGGACCTTTCGACATCCTGGGTCTTGCTGCGGTGGCTGGTACGCCGGAGATTCAAGAATTATGGCGGCAATACGTTCGCAACATCCTGAAGCTCGACCTCAAAGGCGCGGGCCTTCGGTATCAGGGTGACGCCGCCGCCTATTCTTCGTGGGCGGATTTGCAGATTCCCTCTCTCAAAGAATTGGCCGGATGGGATCCGTCTGTTACGGACCTAAAAGGCACCTGGGAAGGCCGTGCGGACCGCCAGAAACAAGCCGTCACCGAGAGATGGTTTGATGACGGAACGCCATCCGAACGATGGAAGCCGGTGGATAGCCAAGATCTGGGGATCATGTTCTACGGGAGCAGTCGCAAAGAGGACTCCTGTGACTATTGGTTGCGTCGGAAATTCACAACGAGCGCAAACAGCACCGGTCCAAAATTCCTGCATATGGCATGCACGCCAAACGCCCCGATACCCGAAATATGGATCAACGGGAAGCAACTCAAGCTGCTCACGCTCATTAATCCCGCAGTTCCAGATTGGGATCTTTGCTTCGATGCTGACGAGGCCATCCAGCCTGGGGAAAACCTGATTGCTGTAAATACCAAGGGAGCCCCCATCGCGTCTTACGTCTTCATCGGAGCCAGAGGCAAATGGAGCTATCCCGGCGCATCGGAGATTGTCAATCGCCGCTATTACGATTCCATAAAATTCGAAGAATGGTTGGTTATGCGCGAGTTGGAAAACCGGATGATCGCTATCCGGTCCGGCGATCCCAATCGTCCGATGAAAATCATGGCCCCGCACAATTACATGGATCTGGTGATGGACCTGTGCGCCCGGTATGGAGCCTATCCGCACGATACGGGAAGCGCCGGTTCCTGGTTTGCGCCGTTCAACTATTCGCGTTATGCCCGCACCCGCGGCCTTCCCAATAGCGCCGAGCAAGGCAGCGTGCCCGACCATGCATCCAGCCTGCAGGCTTGTATGACTCGGTATTTAATGACCGGTGTGGATATGGTTGATAACGTTGGCCATATCGCAAGATATAGCAACGATCCCAAAAAGGGGCCATGGATCGCGCAAAACAGGGAGCTCCTCCGTTGTATTGGCAAGCTGGATTATCTGCCGCCGTCCATTGGGATCTTACGCTCGGGGCGCGAACTGCGACTGGGGATGAGCGATATCTTTCAATGGGATCTCGGTCGTGGAGCGCTCCCAAGCTCAGGCAGGCCATTTACTTATGCAGAGCTTGGCGACGTGAAAAATGGCCACATCAATCAGTACAAAATTCTCATCGATTGTGCCACCACGGTTCTTGCCGACGAGGAAGTGACCGCCCTGGAAAACTACGTGCGCCAAGGCGGGATCTTTATCGCTTTTCACAACACCGGAATGCATACGCCAGAAAAAGCCTATGCGTGGCCCATTTCCCGACTCACGGGCCTGAAGGTCACGGGGCCTGTTCCGGAGAGTGCGGGAAAGACAATCCGGTTTAACACGCAGCAAAACGTTTGGCCTGCTCTACGGGGTCGGGAAGTGGATGGAATGGGAGTCTCTCTCGACTGGAAAAAGCAGGACCGGACGGGCACCCCGATTGCCATGGAGGCATTGACCCCGGAAATCCAGGTCGTCGCCGAATGGAAGTCTGAGGAAGCGCCTCACAATATTGCCATTGCGTGCAGGACAATCGGGAAAGGAAAGGTCATCACTCTCGGCTCGACATTCTGGCGTCATGCCAAAGATGAAGGAGGCCGCTTCGATGAAGCGGGCACGGTGCCGTACCTGGATGAACTCCTGACCACGCTGGGCGTTCCACGCGAAACGAATGCGGGTGAATTGTGGGCTGAACAATGGCGCAGCAAAAATGGATTGTACGACGTCTATTCGGTGGCCCAAATGAACTCAAAAGCCGCGCCAGCCTCTACGGACGTCAAGCTTCGGCGTGTCGCCCCGATCACCCGTCTTTGGGAAATCTCGGCCCTGCAACACCCCGAGCATCCCGTGCGGCAGGAGGATGGAGGCATAACCATTCCCAAGGTGGAAATGGAAGCGATGCAATGCCGCGTTTACGCTTCACCTCGCACGGATATCGAAAATGCGCCCCTAGACTGGATTAAAGTCCAAACCCGCCAATGGGGAAAGCTGGCCAAAATCGATAAGGAAGATCAGCGCCACGTTACCGTCGAGCCAGCCAAGGATGTTTTTCCGCTCATTGACAACTGGTTATGCGCAACGGGTAAACGCGACACATCGTGGGCTAATCCCGATACCCAACTCTCTTCGGAATGGAAGCCGGTGAAGCTCGGTTCCTTTGCCGCGATGGGCCTGGAGGAGGAAACGATCGCTCAGTTTCGTAAAAAAGTGATCCTTCCGGCGAACTGGGCCGGGCAGACGGTTGCCTTGCATTTCAACGCGGAAAATGTCTCGTGGGGAATTGGCCCAAAGGGCTATCTTTGGATTAATGGTCAACTGGCAGCGATTAAGCAACCGCTGAAACTCGAAGCAGACAATTCCTTTGTCATCGAACTCACGCCAGAACAAACCAAGAACCAGGTCCTGGTCATTGGCCTCGAAGTCGATGGCCGCCCGACGGACCAGAATCAGTCCAAAGCCCGTCCCGCAGGTGTCACGGGCAGTTTCTTTTTGCAAATGACGGCACCACCGGCGCAGACCACAGCCCTCACAGAATGGACCCAGGCATCCGACTTAAATGTACTGACTCCGGCAAATATAGGCCAAAAAGTGGACTGCATGTATTTGGAAACGAGCTTTGTATTGCCCGCTCAGTGGCCAGGACGAAAGCTGTACCTCAAATCACCGGTTCTCCTCGGCAGCCTGTTTATCAATAATCATTACGTTGCCGCGCCCAAATGGATGCATGAAATTGATATCAGCCACTTGGTTCATCGCGAGGGCAACAACGTCTTGCGCTGGGTTCCCGAAAAATCCGAGCCAAAATGGAATGTTCCTTATCAAGGCACAGTTCCCCAGATGAGTCTCGTCTGGTTGCCCTAATCAGGCCAGCGAACGTCATCGCCTCCAATTCCTCAACACTCTCTCAGCGCGTATGGCGGTGAGGGAGCAACCAAGCAACACATACCGGAAAACCGCCTAAAGATTCTATTGATTACCTTTATGAAACGAACCCTTATCATCTCGCTTTTTTCCGCCCTGGCGATCGTCGTAGGGCTTCCGGCGCCGCTGTATGCGGCACCCATGATCCCGGATCTGCAATGGACCCAGCGTTCCGATTGGATCAATGTCAAAACCGATGTGACTCCCGCCGCAGTTGGAGACGGCGTCGCGGATGACACCGCTGCCTTGCAGGCCGGCCTCAATCGCATTGGATCTGGCTCGACGCTTTACCTTCCGCCAGGCACCTACCGCATTACAAAGACGCTCGATTTCGACCAAAAGCGTCCTCACGGGATGGCCATCATCGGCCATGGTCGTTCCACAATCATCCGCTGGGATGGAGAGCCGGAATCCCGGATGTTCTGGGCGCATGGCGGCGCTGTGTCGTCACGCTATATGGGAATCACCTGGGATGGCAACAATGTGGCAGCGGTCGGGATTGATCATGCATCAAAGACGTTTGAGACAGAATTGCAGCACCATCACGAGGCTTTTCGGAATTTTACGGACGCGGGAATCCGAATCGGTTATCGGGACAAAAGCATTCCATCTACGGAGAAGCGCATGGAATCAGCGGAAATCCAATACACCAACTGCTTGTTTGAAAACAGTCGAAGAGGTGTGGCTTTCGTAGAATTCAATGACTACGATAATACATTTGATGGATGTGAATTCCGTCGCTGTGCGATAGGCATCCAGGATATCCACGGCAACACCTTTGCACGGAATTGCCATTTTGAAGAGAGCACCGAATCGGACCTTTCCCTTGCCAGCGAACACTCCAGTTCCGTTCGCCGCTGTACATCCACCAATTCCAACCGCTTCATCGACCTTGCCAGTGCGGTGGCGGCGCTTACCATTCAGGATTGCCATGTCGCGGGGTGGAAATCCAGTGACGGCGCAGTGCAGTTGAGGGGGGGGCCAGTGACCATCCTCGATTGCTCCTTTTCAAATCCCGTTCAGAGCAGTGCGCCCATCAAGCTTGCAAATGGCGATCAACGGTTAATCCTATCTAATAATACCATTAAAGGAGCACCCGAATTGCTGCAGGCCAACAACTCCACACACATCGTGGCATTGCCTGCGGGACAAAGGAAGGGCGTTATCACATCCGCATCCCAGCATTTCCTGAAAGAGATGCAAAAAGTCCCCCAAAAGATCTTTGATGCAAAGGTCGACTTTGGCGCCAAAGGCGATGGCGTTACGGATGACACCAAATCCGTTCAGCAAGCCATCGACGCAGCGCGCCAGCTTGGGGAAGGCGCCATGGCCTATCTGCCCTCCGGAGCGTATCTATTGAGCGACACCCTCAAGGTGACCGGAGGAAACTACATTGTGGCAGGCAGCGGGTTGTGGACGCAGCTGAAGTGGAAAGGTTCCCCGGACGCAACCATGATGGAGATCACCGACCCGGACCACATCACGTTGCAAGATATCAGTGTCGGAGGGCACGATACTGGTGAACAGAAGAACAAAATCGACATTCACCAGATCGGTTCTCCAAAAGCAACGTACATGACTTATGACAACGTTGCTGTCTATGGCAAGTACTACAAGAAGCCTGATGAAGGAGGGCTTCGGTTCACCGGTTTGTCACCTCAATCCACGGTGCATCTCCGCAGTCTTCAAGGCAACATCCGGTTCACAGATTCAGCTCGGGCAACGGTTTTGGCTGACTCGTCCTACGAGGGTGCGGTCACTGTCGAAGGCAAAGACAAACGGCGCGATGGGTTTCTCGGTTTCCAAGTACGGCTAGGAACCATTAACAAGCATGTGCTCTACGTCCGAGATAATCAAAGCATCACTATAAGTGATTTTTATATAGAACAAGCCGACGACGGGTTTGTATTTCAAGGCAATGACGGAGACCCGGAAGGGCGCATTGTAATCCAGGGGAGCAAGCTGGGCACCAAAGAAGGCCCCATTACCATCGACAACTATGGCGGAATGATCCTGCTCGGGCACAACCAGTTTTATGGAACGCCCAACCCGACCGTCTTCTCCCAAAAGGGAACGAGGCCTCTTGAGCTACTTCTCGTCTCGACCATGTTCTATAACACCGCGCCTGAAATCCGCCACGACGAGAATACGAAAGTATCCCTGATCGCCAACCAACAAAAAGGCAAGGCGAATGGGGACACGGAACTCAAAGACAGCTTTTCCCCAGCGACGGCTGCCAGCATGCTGGATGAGCTACGTCGGTTGGGAGCCCTGGATATTCAGCTCAATTATCCAGAGATCGCTAATGGTAGCCCTCTTGCCAAGTAAAGCATTACGCAAAAGGGATTGATCAAGAGAATAGAAAACCCGGCGGCCAATAACCGCCGGGCTTTTATATTTTAAGGAGCGCTAAAGAAATGCTGAATCCATCGAAGGGATGCGGGTTTCTGCGTGTCCCTCAAGAGTTGCAGGTGTTCCGACTACAGGTCCTCTCTTGTGCCTGATTTTTCAGCCCTTGCGATGGCGGCAATCACCCGCAATGCAGTCGCCAATTCACCAACTGGAGGTTCAAGCTTCTCTCCATGGATTGCCCGATAGAACGCCTCCCATTGATAGTGACCGCTCCGATTTTCGAAACGCACCTGCTCGGAATAGGGATGATTATCCCGCCTCGTTAGCAACCGAAGCGTGGTCGTTCCCTCCGGACCTCCTCCAAACACCAACGGCCCCACGTTTCGGTAGATGGTGCCATGCTCGAAATTTAGCGTCATCGAATCCGACCATCGCTGCCCGTCGTCGATGCATAGTGACGCGAAAACATTGGCAAGTGTCCCGTTGGAAAACAGAATGCCCACTTGGGCATTATCCGCCGTGGGCCTGCCGGTGCGAATGCGCGAGGAGAGAACCTGAACGGCTTCAGGTTTCCCAAACAAGTGCACCAAATCATTGATGAGGTAAATTCCGATACGAAAAACTGGAGCGACGGGGCAGCGTTCCGGATCGTCGTACCAACTTCCATCGGCTTGTTCTTGATAAGGCGAATACGTCTCGGCCCGGCAACCAATAGCTCGTCCGAGTGAATATTGATCCCGCCATTGCTGAATCTGCGCCAAATCCGGTGGCAGAAGCGGTGCGGGGGAATTGAGATGCAACACACGTCCCTGAGCCTTTGCTTCTTCAAAGACTTTCGTCGCCTCGCATGCGTCCAGCTCAAAGGGTTTGGTCGTCATGATGTCCTTCCCCGCAGCCATGATCTTGCGAATAAGCTGTGCGCGACCGGCTGGGCCGGTGAAAAGGCCAAGCGCAGGGATGGCGGGATTGGCAAGCAACTCGTCCAGCGTAGCGATTGGCGCATCAGCCTTTTTCGACATTTCCTGTGCACGGGAGGGATCCAAATCACAAACGGCGGCAATTTCAAAAAACTGCCCGGCTCCCTTGGCATCAAGTAACGCCTCTATAATCCATCGGCCATAATTAAGGCCAACAATTCCGATCGGTATTTTTTTAATAGACATAGGCATAAATCAGGAGTCCCTCGGGAATTCCTAGAACCCCAAAGAGAATACCCCGGGCGAATGGCACCCAGTATTTTGCCAACGAGAGATTGGCGAGCTTTACGGACTAAATTCCTTAGTGCTCAGAACGTGATACCGGTAAATACTTTCCAGTGACGGCGTATCATTAGCCGCCGGATCCTTTGCGCTCACTCTGGGATCATTGGGATCGAGATAACGCTCAAACGTCGTGGAACCACGGAAGGATGCGATGACCTCGCCGCCTTTTGCGGTATCAAAGACTGTTGGTTCAATCGCCACCTTGGCTTTCGGGGAACGGAGAACTTCGGCCCGGTAATGAACCGTGAAGGTGTTGGATTTTGTCGTTAAGCGAGGGTAAACATTCGCATAGGGTCGTTCGCGAGTGTTGTCGCCCACGAGGGCAAAATCGTCCCCATACCATTCATTCTGCGCTACCTCATCAGAGCCCCAATGCTTACCTTGAGGGACGAAGTAAATGTCGCAGATTTCTGAAGCGGATCGAAAAATCTCGCCGTCCTGATTGAAGCGTTTCACGACTTGGCGCAGCGTGCCATCGGCATCGCTCAAATTTAACGGAAGCCTCGAGGTGTAGGTCAACGTGGAGCCGATATTCCTCTTGTAGGTGCCGGCATTGAGCTTTGGCTGGATGGCAACATTCTCCGCAGCCAGCGCTGCCCGCAATCCGGCCGTGCGGTTGATATAAGTAAATGGCACGATTTGCTGGTTCAGGTTGATCTTGCCCGCCGTCGAGAAGGGTTCGCTTAAGGCATAAGGCTCCACGACAGGCATCCAAAATAGATCCAACATCAAATGATCAGGAGGCATCGTGAACGGAGGGCCACCAGCCGGCAAACCGCGTCCTGGATGATTGGAGGGCCCGGGCCGGAACAGCAGGGTCTGCCATGGCAATCCGCGACGAACTCCGGTCGAAAGCGAGCCAAACATTCCCGCAGAGGGCACTTGGCGGTTGGGCGAAAAATAGGTCGGCCCCACGTCGCCAACGGAGTTCGAAAAATACGGTATCGTGTAGTTGCCGGAACCGGGATCAATGCCAGTTGCACCTTCGTCGGGAGCATTCACATAAGGACCATCATTGATCAACGAGGTGCCATTATCCCAGTCGCCGAGTGCTCCATTGGACGTCCTTGCGCCAAGCGTATTTCCGGCAGAAATGTAGGGCTGTTTGGCCGGGTCATAAACAGCGCCTTCAATCAATCCCGACCGGGTTCCGGCGGCAGCAAATCCGCAGGCGTACCCAAAGCTATGCCCGTGAGCCATCCTGGTGCCAGGGTCGAGGTAATTGGGATGTGGTCTAAAAAGCGTGTTGGAAGAATTGGGACGAAATAGTAAACGCAGGTCGCCGGAATTGATCACCACGCTTTTGATCGTATCGGCTGGGTCCAGGAGCCCATTCTCGGCGCCTTTATCCAAATCAAATCGATCTTCCGAACCGGTCAAATTGGGTGGATTGGCTGGCACCTGAGCACCGGGGGTGCCCAGACGGCGTACCACTCCGAGATTCGGCACCGGAAAGCTTTGTACGGACATTACACCGCCCGTGCTCATGTTTACGGCATCGGGGAATGAGATCTTTAGAGTTTGAGAAAGATTTCCAGGAGCTTTGCCTGGATTCGTTAAGGAATCCGCATAGAGCTTCACCGTAATCTCGCCGCCCTGAAACTGCATGGTAGGCACCGTGCAAGGTGCAACCAGGGTTTTATTATCAACCGCGAGGATATTGCTATAAAACGGAAATTGGTTCGCCGGGTCCGCCTGGCCCAAAACTTTGCCGCTATTCCCCGTGCGCAACATGCCACGAATATCAAGATAGCTCAGAAGCCCACCGATTCCTCCCATATGGGACCCCATCCAATTGAGGTTCATGTAGGCTTTGGCTGCCGAGGGAAAACCGAGCGGGGTAAAGGCGCTATCGGAAGGGTTAAGTTTGATCCCAAATTGTTCGAGTCCACTGATCTCCACCCATGTGCCCGGGCACCAGGAGGTGACCCCCTGCCCGGGGGTCAAAAAGCTGAGCAGCAGGTAGGCTTGTACGGCAGTTTTGCCGGACGGCGGTGTATTGTTTGTGGGATCGGCGGCTGTGTCCATTCCCAAGCGGGTCCCGATTTGTTCGGTAAAAATCGGGATCGCATTGGCGGGCGGTGTTACAGAGTAATCTTTCCCTTTGCCTAAACCGACAAACCATATGGAAGCCTCCGCAACTTGCATGAAATGCCCACCGAACCCACCGGTTCCCCAGTCCCCTTTGTAGGCAGGAACGGCGACGGAGAGGTTCCCGCCAGAGATATGATTCCGAGATCCCGGCGTACTCGCTAAATTCGGGCTGAGCGCATAGGCATAAGGGAAACGCATATTGGCCCCTGTGCCGACGGACGGAGTGGTGGTATCAAAGAGGTTAGTGCAACGAATATAGTCAAAAATTTCCGTGAGAATCTGACGCGTTTCTCCCTGGGTATATTTTGCGGAAAAGGAGCCTCCGAATCCAGGAATCGCCATTCCAGTCAAGGTGTCCAGGTAATCGAGAAGCGCCGTATTTCGAGGCAGGGATATATCGTCCCCCACAAGCATCGAACTTCTTCGTGTGAAATAGAATGGGCGAGCCGAGGGTCCGGATCCAACGGTTGAGCAGAATGCGATGAGACGGTCGATGGCCGTGCGGTAGTTTTTGTCGGCCGTTTCATATTCGGGCCAGATGCACACGCGCGGTTTGCCATAAAGGTTCAACTCGGGAGCGCGGCTGGCCGCCGTTAAGAAAAATGAGGCGTTCTGGATTTGGTCTTTCGAAAGTCCAATGTTAGCCACCCGATCACTGGAACTCGAGAGTTGCTGAGAGAAAAGGATCTCGTCCACGGAAGAATAGAGACGATCCTTATCAGGAACCAACGCCGCCGTGATATCCTTAACCCCAACGGTTGCGCCCATGGAGCCCCCATAGGAAAGGCGCGGCACAAGACTAAAAATCTGCTGCGAGGTGAGGTTTGGAAACAGACTCTTCAGGCACACCATCGCAGGATGGCCCGGATAGCGCTGGTATTCCCCTCGAGCCGGTTGATAACCCGCGAATTTTTGTTCGGCGTTGGTATTGAAGCGCGGTGTATCCCAAAACGTGCCGTCTGAAGCCGTATTAATATTCACTTTGCACGAATCGTCATCGGCCCAAAACGCAATCCGGCCAACGATCGGGTTGGCCGCCGTCGCACCACTCACCACTGCGTGGGTTCCATTCCCCGTGGCGGTTTGCATTTTCCCATCTTGCAGCACATACAGCCATTTGACGGGCATTGGAACGGTGTTAGGCCCATGATCCACCGGCGCACCGGATACTGTAAACTGGTCGATAGCCGATACTGGAGACACCTGCCCCTCCATTGGATTGGTGTCAATGGCGGAAGGATTGACGATCGGGAATACCGATTGGAGGGTGCCATCTGGTAGTGTCGTTGAGACCGGTGCATTGAGATCGGTCCATATACACGGATCATTGGACCAGGTCGACGAAACCGGGTCATCCGAGTTCGACTGCGATGAATTAAAAGCGCCCGTTCCGACCATCTTGTCCGCGCTGTAAAGTTTGCGATAACCATGCGGACTGCCGGTATTATCATAAAGGCGAATCATCCCGGGCTGCGAAGCCCATGCGTAAGAGTTTTCCGCCGCTTCCATCGTCGCCGCCTTAACTTGTGAAATAGCGAGGTTAATACAAGTCTGGGCCAGCAATCGCCCGCCATCCGCATCGTAGCTTGACTTTGATACGGAGACCTCCGTCTTCATACTCATGAGGAACGCAACGACGAGTAGCGTTATGAAAACTAGTGATGACAATACGAGAACAAGCGCAAACCCACCATGCCGCTTTCCCTGCCCCTTCAGGAGCCATGCTTGTTGTTTAATAAAGTGAGTCATTAGGGGCGGAAGGTTTGGATTCGACCGGTCTGGAGATCCAGCCGAATCGTTGCGAAATTTGCGGGCAAAGCTTCTCCTTTTTCGTCAGCCCGCAGGAACAAGGTTAGTGTCGGCGAATCCGAACCGGTGAGGTTCGTTGTTCCATTAGGTAGAAACCGGAAAGATTGCGATTTGATGGTGTCCCCGGGCTTGGCGACTGCGGTACCGCACAGGGGAAACAATGAAGAGAATTTTGTGCTCCGACTGATTTTTACCGTCTCCGGAAGCAGCGAACGTTTCTGAACCGCACGTGCTGAGCCATCCGACTGGATCGCAAAAAGCGCCACAGAATCAGGTGCCGACGAACCCGCCGTGTCATCGCAATAAAACCGCACCTCGACGGGCAGATTACGGGTGCAAGCGGTTTGGTGCGCGATGGTCAGCTCATCCAGCACCCGCGAAACCCCGGACCGCAAATCCATGGCACGCTTGGCACTCCCGATCGCCGGAAGCGATAGTCCCGCCACCATGAACATGATCCCCACCACCACAATCAATTCCAATAGCGAAAACCCATCGGTGCGATGGGGTCCTGTGTGGCGCGCACGGAGTTGAACCACCCACTGGAGGGGCTGTTTGAAGTGGATCGTGTGCATCTTAATTGCTTTCACTCCAGCGCCCCGTTCGTAACATTACTGTTGAGCGAAGCACCACATATCGAATCCGTCTTTCATCAAGAGCCACCTGCAAGCGGCTCAAGTCATCCGACAGTTGCGCCGGGTCTTGAAACAACGCTGGATCTACCAGCGCGGGCGGCGTATCGCTTGTGCAGAGCCGTTCTGCCGAACGCTCATCAATGGCCACCATGATCAAATCTACTTCGGGAGGCAACTGGTGTTTCTGCTTTTGTTCCAGGGAACCGGAGGAGGTGACGTCATTGCGGGAATTGTAGACAAATCCGGCTCCCGTAAGAGCTTCCGATAGGCCGAAATTCGTATCGCTCTGCTTTCTGGGCGACACAATCAAGGCGATGACATTTTCCGCCAATGTATGGGGCTTCGGTTTCGTGAGGTTAATCCATCCCATACTGGCATCGCCCAAATACTCGGCCCCGGAAATCGCTTGATACAACGCAAATTTCTCCGATGGGACTTTCCATTCCTTGAGTCTGAAGCGATACCGTTTCGCCACTTTATTTGGAATTTCGTCCAAAAAACTAGGCCGTTCAGAAGCTTCATCCCCATATTCCACAAAATAGCCATAGGCATTCAGCAGATTCGGGAGATTCCCAAAGCCAGATTTATCGTAAACCATCCCCGTCGGTGCTTGGAAAAATAGAGCATGCGTGGGATAGCTGGCGGCAGCGTAAGTTCCAGTTGAAAGGCTGGCCATCGGCAAGCTCAGAAACTGGAGTTCGGATTGGCGCTTATAATACGTTGGGGCATCAACCCGATCGTAGTCCCAATACGTGTTTAGGATCGCTTGGCTGAGATTACTCGTGAGCTGAGAATATGCGGCGCGGGCATCGGAGAACGCCTTCATCTTTTCGGTCGAATCCGTCCACGCGCGGGAAGTCAGGCTGGTTGTTTTTAGCAACAACATCATCAATAAGCTCAAGATCGAGGTCGCCACCAACACCTCAATCAACGTAAAGGCCTGGCAAAGGATGTGGGGTTTAGCGGCGTACATGTCTACTACCGGCCCGAAGGTGGAAATTTGCCTTAATGGTAACGACCAAATACGACATTGTTGCTTCCCAATAAAGGATGCTAATACCCGGTATCGGCGATCGTGATGGCCACACTTTTAGGGCCCCGTCCTCCACGCACACCTATATTAATGGCAACGCGGTAAATATGGGATGATGGAGCATTCGCCCCCGGAATCGAGAGATCATCCAAATTCGTCACCACTGTAAAATAGGCATCCCCAGCAGTCTTAACCTCCACCCCATCGTAGTTAAACCGCCGCTCTCCTAATTGCGTGGACAATTGAGCAAACGGCGTTTGTAGGAGTTCATTGGCGACGCGTTGAATAATCTTGGCGGTCTGCGTTATTTCTGTCGCTTCCTTGGCCGAGTTGAGCGCCATCGGCAGCAAACCCACAACGGGAAGCACAGTGAAAACACAAACCCCAAGCGCCACAACTACCTCCACCAATGAAAACGCACCCCAGCGACCGCTTAAGAGTGCCCTATTGAAAAGAGCCACGCGATCCGATGAACGAGCTGTCACAGTTTTGGGGAGAGATGACGACATCTGGGGCTCCTGTTCACTAAAACAATGATAAGATTTGAACTGCAGGGCAAGAACATTCCCTTACCTCCAGTTATGGAACAATGCCAATAATCAAGAGTTTAAAAGCCGGGCTGCGGGACGCAGAGTAAGCGGCGTATCGGGCCAGTTCACTCGCTTCCGCTTGGACTGCCGTTGCAACCAGCTAAAATGATCCAGGCCGGAAACATCATCAAGCAGCCAGGGAAGATGCCGTGGATCGAGCCCTGAGCATTTGAATTTCGGCGTGGGATATTCGCGTCCATTCAGGCTGCGATACATCAAATTGTCCGCCCAAACATCCCAGCGGAGCCCCAAATCGAGCCCTTCGCGGTGGTAGCGGACATGCCGCATAAACCAATCTTGTTCGTCCACCACATTCCCAGCTCGAAACCATGCCTTGAAGTCGTCCAGCGTGGCAAAGTCCTCGCGCGTTGCGACTTCACACAGGAACCCGCCGCCGATCCGGCATAAATCCACTTCTGCCAGATCCAATGCCGGACCGCGATAGCTATAAAAATCAATGACGCCCCATGGTCCCTCGCGCCGCGCCTTAACCCGAATATCGGCGGGCAAATCGACGGGCATCAGCGGCCGGATACCGATATAGAGAGGGCCGTCTTGAACAAACACATCGCAGAGTTGATCAGACTGCCCCGAAAAGTCATCAATCGCATGGTCCCCGAGTTCCACCCGCTCCACCTGGTTTCCAAAACATAGCGGGAACAGGAGCGTGGTGGACAAAGCATGAACCTCATGTTGTTCATGCGTCCGGGGCCGATACAAAAGGATCGACGTGCGCTCATGCTGGATGCCGGCGTACCTTCCGTTATCGAACCAAAGCGTCGCCGCTTCGTGGTTCACGGCTTCCGGGTCCAGCGGGTCCATGGCAAAGTCGCGATCCTGGGTGCAGTCCTTTTCGTTGATGGTAAAAGAGCAAAACACCAGTCCTTGATCTGCGGTGCGAGCCAGCGGAGCGTTCTTGCGATAGTAGATTCCCCAGTTGTTGTTGGGGCAGATACCGATCATTCGCTGACTGGCCGTTCCCATGGCCCAATCGGCTTCCTGATATTGATAAGTAAAAATCTCCCGGGCAGAGAACGGCATAGCCTCTTCTGAAATGTCGCTTTTCTGCAAGGCTGGGCGATGAATCATCTCCGAAAAATGGCCGACCTCATGCGTTCCGCAAATCACATGCGGATAGGCACGCTCATACATCAACTCCGCAACCTCCTGTGGAATATGATAATGATGGGAAGCTATCCAGGGGATGAACCCAAGATTCCATGCATAGTCGTTGATGGTTCCCTCAAAGTCGATGGAGCGAGCCGCAGGAAGACATTCGGAAAAGCTGTCTGAAGGCGGAAACACAGGTTGCCCAAACGCATCTCCAAAAATAGACCAAAGGGCGGTATTGGTAGATAAAGGATTGAGCCGGCCCCCGGTATAATCCCGAGCGCTCGGACCCGGTTTGCGAGCCAGGTTAATGTGCCAATGGCCAATCCAATCGGCCCACAGCCGGGCTTCGCAATTTCGCGCAAGTTCCCGGATTTCCTCGTCATTCGACCATTCGCCTAGGGCTGCCAATGGGTAAATTGAGTGGGGAATGTAGCAGTCATTGGTTTCGTGCATAAACCCTCGGCGCATGAGGGTGTCTCGAAAATTCAGGAGATTGGCCCGGCCTTCTTCCACGGCGTTCCGATTGCCCGCCTCTTCGCCGCCAAGGATCAGCGTGGCGGTTGCCAGAGTGACATGGTTGTCATTGAAACCGTGATGGCGCAGATCGCGGCAGATATAATAATCGAGATTCGTTCCCACCCGTTCGACGAGAAGGTTTCGCAAATCCCGAGGCACCAAATCTCCGGCAATTTTCAATAAGGTTACGATATACTCCGGCGTGAAAGCACAGCGCTTTGCACGGGTTGCGGCATCGGTCACCGACTCTGATAGGAGAAGATTTGCGGCGAGCGCCTTGTCCTGCTCGGAGCCAAACCAATAGGGAACGGCTACTTGCACCAACACGCGAGGATCCGGATCGCGATTGGGCGCAGGCGGGCTCAGCCATCGTCCATTGTCATCGACAAATGGGCGAAAACACCGGCGCACTTCGCTGAAAATCCAGTCACGCCGGGGCCGCATTGCTTCCGCAGACCATGGGAAGGGCGCGGCTGCCGTGAGAAAAGGCGGTAACCCATTTGTGCCGCTTTTTGCTGCCGGAAGAAAATCAACAGAATGAGTCATAAATCAATTGGAGGAAACAAAGTGATCCGAAGGGCCTTCACTCAACTGTCGCCTCAGAGGCTCTGCGGCGGCGGGCATAGAAAGCCAGCGCGGCCGCCCCGACGAGAACCATGTACGATGTCCTGGCTTCAGGAACCGCGGCGATCTCCAAGACGAAATCGTTGCCTCCAGTGAGCGCGGTTTCAGTGCCATAGTAGGATAGCCGACCGGCATACTCGTTCGAGCCGTAGGTGAAGTTGAAGGTGTTATCAGAGCCCAGGCTGAGCTGAATCCCATTCACAAAAATCGAGCTGAAGGTTCCCGTGATATTATCAATCCCGGTCGTTTCAATCAGATCAAAGAGCATCTTTCCGCCGCCAGGGATCAGCGTTAAGGTCAAATCCAATTCAGCCCCGCTGCCCAGGTTCACGCTCCCGGCAGCCACCAATTGATCGTAGCTGCCCGCCGTGGCTCCAGTGAGCGTCAGGGCAACGACGGCACCCGCATCCAGAGAAACGCTTCCCACCGTCAACGCGCCGGTCGTATGCTGCCCTAAAGCATCGACGGAACCAGGAGACACCTTGCCTCCCTCTTCAACGCGAAGAGCTGCGGCAGAGTTAATGACCCCTGTGCCTCCGAGAGTCGCTCCTTTGTGAACTTCCACAAGCGAAGTTGCCGAAAGGCTGCCGCTCACAATCAAACTACCGGCGGCGACATACGTCGCTCCTTTGTACGTGTTGTTACCGTCCAAAATAAGCCGACCAGCCCCGTCCTTGGCGATGCCGTTGTTATCCGAAATACTGGAGATACCGCCCGTAAACCGTACCTGATCAGTGGATGAATTCGGGTTATCATACACATAGATGACCCGCGAGAAGTTGGCCGTATTGCCGCCCAGGTCCAGCGGATTCATCATGTTCACCTCACTGTCCGCCGTGGACGAACCGAAGATGAACGATTGGTTATCTTGAAGGAAACTTGCACTGGTTTGATTCCCATTTCTCGTCTCACCGTTATTCCAAACGAGTGTTGCGGGAGTGCTCGAACCGCCCAGGTTCACGTTCAAGGCCCCGCCGCGGGCCGCAAAGCCGCCGCCCGCCGAGGAAACGCTGCCCACAAAGGTGACACCGCTGCTCCCCAAGGCACGGGTGAAGCTTCCATTGCTTTGGTAAACACCGCCAGCGAGCGTCAATGCCCCACTGAATGAGGAAGACGTCGATTCAAAAGTGGATCCGTAATTAACGATTACCGAGTTTGAAAACAGCGCCCCTGAATAGGTCAAAACGCCAGGCCCCTCCACAAAGACGCGATTGGCTCCTCCCGATAATTTCAGCGCGCTTGAGATGGTGGCATTATCCGCACTTGTGTAAATGTTGGCCGCACCCAAGGCAAAACTGGATAGTTCCAAAGTGCCGCCCTTGATCACACCTCCGTTCATGATCAGCCCGGCGGACGCCACGGTGGAGCTGTCTCCGACGGTTAGCGTATTGCTAGTGCCGAGGTCGATCGTCTTTCCATCGTTCCGTAGAGCAAACACTGCGGTGGAACCCGTCAAAGCCGTGTCCTGTGTCACCTTCTCCACCTTGCCGATCGTGGGGGCGAGGAAATTGGTATCGCCGGTGGCGCTGCTATAGTCAAATGCCTTGAAGCCAACATCACCCGCGACTCCCGTGCCGACGTAAGTCAAGAAATCGCCTTTAAGCGAGGAGCCCGCGCTAGCATCCTGGCCAAGGATCCTGGGGCTCACAATGCCGTTCACCAGCGTCGGTTTCATCGAGGTCAGCGTGCTGAACTTTTCCGTAACGCCGAGTTCCGTCAAACCATGCGCGGCAGCAATAATGAGACCGCCAGCTCCCGAAATCGTCCCCAGCGTTCCCGCGGTGGCCCCCCCGATGGTGTAGGTCACACTCCGGTTGCCCCCTTTATCCAAAAGAATCCGGCCGCCTTCTGTTCTGAAATCCATGGCGGAAGCCCCGGCAACCCCTGCTGAAGTCAAGCCACTCACCGTAACATCCGTCTGGGCGCTTACGGTGTCTGGAGCGATCCAGAGCGTGCCTCCCGAGAGCGTATTCCCGAAGCTGGCCCCCCCGTTGGAATATCCCAGGCCAGTGACCACGCCCGTTGTGCCGGTAATTTTCGCCGTCCCTCCATAAACAGACAAGGTGCCCGTGCCGCTCACCGCAGGCGTTTGCAGCGTTCCCCACGAGTTCAAAATCTGCCCCGTTATCCCGGAGATATCGCCCTGCAAACTCACCGTACCCGTTCCGAACTTGAGGAAATACCCCACACTTCTATTGGTCGTGATGGATCCCTTGAAAACATCCACCGCAGACCCGTTATAGTTGAGGCCGAAAGCACGATTGAAAATGGATATCGAGCCGCTCCCTGAAAGCCCGCCCGCGCCAAACTGGCCGACTTGCAAGCTGAGCGACCCGGCGCTTGCGATCGAAAGCGTGCCGGTGGTAATCCATGCGGTATAGGTACTCGGTGTATTCCCAATGCCGGAGTTCACAAACACCGATCCTTGGTTGATATCGATATTGCCGGAGTACCGATTGCCGGCGTAATAAGCCCCGGAGGAACCCGCTCCACTGCTTAGATAGAGAATTCCCGCGCCTGTTTTGACCAAACCGCCCGATCCACTGATCGTGCCGTTATAAGAGGAACCCACCCCATCACTACCCACCGTCACTGAGACTCCATCCTTCAACGTCAAATTAACATTCGCGTTGTTGTTCGTGGTCGTGGAGAGGTGTCCCAAAGTCCCCGAGCTTGCAATGGTCACATTCACCGTACCCGCTCCGGTGCTCCCGAGATTCAGGCCGGCGCTGCTGCCCGTCAGGAGGAGGTTGTTGACATTGAGGGTCGCTCCTGACGCCGCGTTGAAGTTGCCCTCCATTCCCAGCGTCACAGCGGTTCCCAGCGTTCCCGACGCCGCCGCGAAGATCGCTCCGCTCGAAACGGCAAGAGTGCCCGACCCCACGGCATTTCCCCCGTTCAACGTCACCGAGTTGACCACCGTGGGCGCACTGCCGCCCGACAACGTGAGGTTGCTGCCCGCATTCAGCTTTAGGTTGGAATTGCTGGTATCACCCGAGGCAACGGTGGTGACATATTCATTGTCATTCAGCGCCCGCAGCCCATAGGTCGTGTCATAAGTTGCCAAGCTCGAGCCCATGCCCGTCGCTGAGGTATTATCGATTACCACCCATGGGATAATTCCGACCGTAGGCGTCCCCGCAGCCCCGCCGCCTCCCACCAAAGTCGGAGCCGTCGTGAAGGTCACATTGGTGCTATTGGCCGCGTTCGAGTTCAGCGCGTATTTTCCAAGAGAAGTGCCGCGGAAGAGAGCCACACCGGGAGCCATCGTTGCATTACGAACCAGACTGCCTGCCGCGATGGTTTCGTTATATCCCGTGCCAGGCGTGAGCGATACCACTCCCAGACCCGCGGAAAAAGTTAACGCACCAGAGATCTTTTCGGTCGAGTTGGCGGAGCCGTTACCAATCGCAGTCAACACCGAAGCCCCTGCGCTCATCGCGGTGGCACCGAACGTCACGGCCCTGGCGCGGTTGCTCGTATTGATGCCGGTGGAGCTATCCAGAGTGAGCGTCCCTGTGGTATTGACCGTCACCGAACTACTGCTGGCGACACCACCGGCAGTCCCAGAAATGACCAATGAGCCCGCGTTGATCGTCGTTCCTCCCGTGTAGTTGTTTGAGCCAGTCAAACACCACTTTCCCACGCCCGCTTTGATCAGAACCATGCCGCCAGCGGCCCCATTGGATATGACCCCGCTGATGGTATTCAGACCGGCGTTGGAGCCGCTCAACGTTAATGCAACATACCCTCCGCTAGGATTGGAATTGCCGTTGGCGATCGAACCGCCAAAGTTCAGGACATTGGTGGCAGACGCATTATTATTGCTGATCGTGGCGCTGCCTGCGCTTGTCCCGTTTCCAGCAAACAGAAGAGGAGCATTGATGCTCAACGTCTTTCCTGTTCCAGCCAAGGTGGACAGGATTTGAATCGTGCCTCCATTTCCCAGCGTCAATGTGCCACCAGTCACGGAGCCGATGGTCAGCGTGCTATTGGCCGATCCTGCATTGGTATCGAAAGAGAGATTGGCGATTGTTGCATTACCCGCCAGTCCAATGGCACCCGTCGTTCCCACAGACGTCTTGAAAAGGGCCGTGTCCGCGGCAAGAGGAGGCGTATTTAACCCCGTCCATGAGGCGGAATTACTCCAGTCGTTTCCATCAGCCGAACTATTCCACGTTATTGTAGACGCGGCGTGCAGAGAAGGTTCAGCCATGACGGCCAATGCAGAGAGGATCCGCAGCAGAGGCCGGCTCGTACGGACAGGGATGGTCGGAAATACTGATTTCGAAACAGGGGTGGCGATGACTTCAGATTTCATGGGCTTTCAAGGGGGTGAAGAGCTTTTTACGTCGGAAAAGGCATTCTTTGAGACGCCTTTTCCTGGTGGTTGGTGGAATAATGCCAATATTGAAGAAACGCGCAAGCAAAATTGTTATTATTCCCATATAGGTTATTTCCCCATTAGGATTTCCTGACGGATCGATTTACCGCCAGGAATTTTGTAAATTGCTCTAGCTGTGGGGCTACATTGAGATCCCCGCCAAGGACAGGCGGCATCCCTTCTATAGATTCAGCGCGTCCTTAACTTTGGTGATAGTGATGCGCGAGGACCATGAAGGTGCTTGCGGTCCAGGTAAACGCCTTATCTCGGAGCGGCTCACCCGTTATCGCATCGTAGTTTTCGGCAAATCCACTTTTGGCGCAGAGTCGGCAAAAGCGCGTGGCGATATCGCGCGCAAGATCGTGTTCTCCCAGCCGCGCGAGGCCATCCACAATGATAAGCGTGGAAGGGCCCCAAATGGGGCCGCGCCAATATCCATCCGATTGATAAAGCGGGGAGGCCGGATTCTCCGTGGCAGGTCCCCACTGGGTAAGATGGCGTCGAACCTCCGCCACAACGATCGGCCGCAGCGTCTCCGGCAAGTGCTCCCCGAGCACGACAGGCAAACAGCCAAAGAGGCTATCGGAACGTTCCGCCACACTTCCGTCCGTTGCGCGGCGGGCGAGAAATTTCCTCCCGTCCCAAAGACGTTCGAGCAAACGCGACATCAGCGCTTCAGCCTGGGTGGTCCACCGTGCCGCCTCCGCCGTCCGCCCCAGCCTTGTAGCACACGCCGCCACTGTCTTGAGTTGGAGATACAAAAAGGCCGCGAGATCCGCACTTTCAATAGGGAATCCAATATCGAACACCGTTGCGTTATCCCATCCGGAGTCGTTCCCGTGATAATACCTTGGGAGGCCTTCCGCACCGCCGCGCATTTCCAGCCACCACCGGGAATGAAGCGAGAGCTTTTCGTAAACTTGCTCCAAGCGATCTCCCTGGATCATTTCCGGGTTCGCCTGCATCATGCGTTGCAGGATCCAGCCATGCACGGGCGGTTTTACAAAGCCAAAGCAAACGGTGGTATCATCAATCAAGTCCGGCAATTGGCCTCGCTCCGTCTGAAAATCAAACAAGAGCATGAAAGTGTCCCAAGCCAAATCCGGATGCGCGAAACTGAGCCCATAGGCATTAAACGCATGGTCCCAGCTCCACACGTGCGTCATCCAGTTCTTGCTCATGAACATAGCCGGGCGCTTCAAAAAACCTGATGCGCCCACGCAGGCCGACCAGTTGATGTAGGCAGCAAGCCGTGCCGCCTCGCAAAACTCCGCCGATACCTTCATGTACGGAGCCGCGAAAGCAGCAAACTCCGCATAGACCTTTGCCACAGCATCCTCAAACTTCGCGCCATGGGATCTCGCCGGGCATTCCGAGACGAAATCTTCAAGGGCCAGTTCGCCGATTCCATCCGCGCCCGGCAAGATATCCGCATGCATCCGAGGGCAATTTTCGATGCCCCAGGCCGCATCCACCTCAAGCCTGCCGCGCAACGGAACGATTCGGTAAAGGCGTCTTGCGCTATAAACGTTAAAAATCCAAGACCCCGCTGGCTCAACGATGGCACAGTTAAATCGGCCCGTTTGAACCTCCAGCCGCAGCCCGACGCCCTCCATGCGAATCAGCATTTCGTCCGGCTCCGAAATGCAAATCCGCACGATCCCGGCCCCCGTGATCATCCGCAGCTCAGCGGGCCGCGTTTCATAGGAACAAGGCACAGGCTCTCCATCCTTGAGGACCGACAAACGCATCACACACGGCTCGGCATCGCCGTGCACACAGCGGAGCCACAATCCCTCTTGGCTTTCTCCCGTGGATGATGCGCCATGCGCGAGGATCGAAAATGCGTGGTAGGACCCAAACCGGCTAAAGGGTAGGGCATCAAGCGGTGAGGGAATAGGACGGTGCATTGAAGAAAAAAGAGAGTTCTCAACTACACTGCGGGCCAATCCGGTTCCATTGCGGCTCACGAAAATAGCTCGCTGTAGTTTCTTTTATGGAATAATGCCAATATTAACCCGAAGGCAAGCCAAAGTTATCTTTTCCTGCACGCACGTTTTTCTGGCGTGATCGGTTTAAAGCAATCCAGAGCAGCCGGAATGAAGCTCCCTGCAGCTATGACACGAAGAACGATTGCTTTGGGTAATCTGCCTGTTGTGGCAATTCCGGGAACCCTGGATCGGATTCCCCGCCAACACTCACCTGCCAGGCTCTAACCTTCCGACCCCTTTTCGGGAGCGATTTTAAACTTCAGCTCCTCATACTTGGTCT
Organism: Spartobacteria bacterium UBA695; assembly: GCA_002298145.1. GTDB lineage: Bacteria > Verrucomicrobiota > Verrucomicrobiia > Chthoniobacterales > Chthoniobacteraceae > UBA695. The sequence continues at coordinate 278,278 of DBMP01000013.1, forward strand.
CTTTGCCTTGATAGACCATCGATACCTGTTTTAACAGCGCATTGGCCACTTCTTTGACGCTCGATACGGCATACGTAACGTGAAGGGGGCAAAAGAGCTTCACCTCGTCATTTTTGTGCAAAACAACACGCAAGTCTTCCGGGACGCGCACTTGGTGAGCCATCATAGCCATGATTACCCCTCGCGCGAGGCTGTCAGGATAGACAAACAGTCCTTCGGGCTTCTTTTTTCCAGCCCAAAGCTTGTTAAACCCCTCGTAACCAAAGCTTTCAAAACAAGACTCGCCAAATCCGTCATCGTCAATCGCCGGATTAATGATCCAGTTCGGCGCGGTTTTTAAGCCCAGCGCTTCACATTGCCCATAGAAGCTGTCAAAAAACACCGTCGCATTCGGTTTCATGGAGACAATGAGCCCTACGCTGCGGGCTCCTCCTTTACGAATGCTCCCAAGAGCAGTCTCCATGAGGCTGGCATAATCCCATGCAACACTGGTCGGGGTACGGGCACCCAAAAAAGCCACAGGCACAGGAAACTTCCGCAGCCACGCTAAATGCATTGGGTCGGCGAGAGTACTGATGATTCCCTCAATCTCCCGATCTTTTGCCGCCTTTTCCATTTCAGGCAGACAGGAAGTTTGCAAATGGGGGGGGCGATGGTCCACCCAGATCCGTGTCGCAATCCCCTGCGCGGCGGCTTGCTTCTGAAGCTTATCATGCAGCGCCTGCAAATAGTGCGCACGAGGATCCAAGTGAATATTGGAAGAATGATAAATGCCGATCTTAGACAACGTCGGCTTGCGCTCCGACACATAGGTGCCGACCTTGCGCGTGCGGGTAATCAATCCCTCCCGAACCAATTCCGTGAGGGCATGGTGAATCGTTTTGACATCTGCTCCCGACTGAGCGGCCAACTCGGCGGTAGACGGCAATTTGGTCCCCGGAGGCCAGTCATTTTTAGTGATCTTTTTCCGGATCTGTTCCGCAACCTGCTTCCAGATAACCTTCGGTCGCTGAACATCTAAGTCAAAATTCATATATCTCCCGAAGGAATAAACCCACTTTATACCCTAGTGTCAATAAAATCACTAAAGGGTGGAGATTTTCGCTTGGGACCACCCCTTTTGTGGTCGAATTCCTGAATTTCTCTGCTCACTCGGGCTCAATCTTTTCAATCGGCTTCCCAACTCCCTCCGCTTTGCTTCCATCGGTTCGGTCGCCAAAAAATCCAGCCTAAGACGGCGTGCAATGAATGAGAGCGCTAGTTTGGCACCGAGCTTTTTCCTTCAATGGCACTCGAAAGGGTGCACAGAAGCCCTCTTACCACACGCGGTTGGGAGCAGTTTTCGCAACCGGCGTACAAAATGCACCTGATTGCCAAGCAGGCACCCGGGAGGCAGACCTGGAGGTAGAACTTTTTGCCCCGTTGCCAAAGTCCCTATATTCGCTTGCGAAGCGCGGTGCAAACTGCTTTGAATGGCGGCGTCCGCTCACGCCGGGGTGGCGAAATTGGCAGACGCGCCAGACTTAGGATCTGGTGGAGCAATCCTTAGGGGTTCGAGTCCCCTCCCCGGCACTTTTCTCCAAAAATCCTTACAGCTTCCTGATATCCTGACAGTAGGGAGGAACTATTCTTGCTTGGGGGAGACCTGCGGATTCACAGACCCGCGAGCCCAGCATGCGAAGGTGTATATTTGAGGGATGCCTTCTATCGAAACCCGCTCGAGATGAGCGGGTTATGGTGCACCCCCTGGGACTCGAACCCAGAACCTAGTGATTAAGAGTCACGTGCTCTACCGATTGAGCTAGGGATGCCTTTCCGTTTGGGGGTGGGCAAGATGTCGTTTGACGGCCAATTTGTCAATGCCACAAATCACTTTTTTCGAAAAACTCCGCAAAAACTGGATTTCATAGGCAAAAATGGCCAAGTTGGAGCCTCGTTGCTGCTTTCTTATCCCCATGAAATCGATCTTCCTTTTCCTCCAGGTCTTCCTTCTCTGCGCTGCCGCCGCCTTTGGCGCTCTGAAACGCGCCGATCACGTTTTCATCATCAGCTTTGATCAGGGGGCGCCCGCCGGGATCCAAAAAGCCGAGATGCCTGTTTTTAAGGCCATGGCCGCCGAGGGAAGCCATACATGGCAGGCCTACACGATCGTCCCGAGCATCACGCTGCCCTCCCATACGTCCATGCTCACCGGGGTCGGTATCCAGAAGCACCAGGTGCTTTGGAACGATTACCAGCCGGACAAGGGGCCGGTGGGTGTGCCGACGGTCTTCAGTATTGCCAAGGAGCACGGGTTTACCACGGCCCTTTTTGCCACGAAGGAGAAATTCAAGACGCTGGTGCGGCCGGGCAGCGTGGATACGTTTGTCGTGCCGGAGCCGCCCGTGGCCCAGGGGGTGGCCGATGCCTGTGCCGCCGAGGTGCTCAAGAGTAAGCCGAATCTTTGCTTCATCCATTTTGGCGATCCCGACGTGGCCGGGCATAAGTTTGGCATGAATTCGCCGGAGAAAATGAAGGCGTTTGCCGAGTGTGACGCGGCCTTGAAGACGATCCGCGAGGCGGTCAAGGCGGCGGGGATTGAGGCCTCGAGCGTTTTTATTCTAACGGCTGACCATGGCGGGCACGACGTTCCCGAGGTGAAGGACGGCCAGCCAACGGGGAAAATCTACGGCTCCCACGGCTCGCCCGCCAAGGAGGATGTGGAGATCCCCTGGGTGGCCTGGGGCAAGGAGGTGAAGCCGGGATTCGAGATCGCGGCCCCGGTGGTGATCTACGACACGGCGGCCACCGCGCTTTGGCTGCTCGGGATCGATCCGCCGGAGAGTTTCTGGGGGCGGCCGGTCGCTTCGGCTTTCGCGCCTGTTCCGGTGGCGGCGGCTCAAAAGCCGTGAGTTTTTTGTAACCAGAGGAGGGGGGATGGCGTTCTTTCTCGTGAAGCGGCAGGTCCGCTTTTCGAAAAAAATAAGCATTTCTATGAAAACTGTTTTTGCCACCATTACCCCGGTTCTAGTCTGCGCGGTCGCGATGATCGCCGCCGTTCCCTTGGCGAGCGCGAAGGACGCCTCCCAGGCTGGGGCGGGCCATCGGCTGGAGAAAATCTTTGGCGACACGCCGCTTTCCCCGGAGCAAAAGGAAAAAGTGCGCGCAATCTTTAAAGCCCACCGCGCGGAGCTTCGCACCGTTCGGGAAAAGACGGAGGCGGCTCACCTCGCGCTGACCGAGGCCACCAAGGGGGCTGATTCCGCCGCTGTTGCCAGCGCGGCCGCCCGGGTGGGCGACGCCGCCCGCGACCGGGCGCTGCTTCACGCGCGGATCGCGAGTGAAATCCGCCCGCTCCTGACGCCCGAGCAGATTAAGAGCCTGGACGCCTTCCGGGCCGAGCCCCGGCACCGGGCCCGCGCGGCGGCTGCCTTCGGCTCGAATTCGTGATCGCCTTGCCACATAGGTCTCCCTTTTGCCCATGCCGTTGCCGCCTGAACCGCCGCCCCTTGCCGCCGACGATGATCTGCCCTGGGTGCGGCGCGCGCAGGCGGGGGATCTGGAGGCCTTCGATACGCTGGTCGCCCGGCATCAATCCGCCATGAGCGCGCTCCTTTACCGCTTTGCCCCGAACCGGTCTGACCTGGAGGACCTGGTGCAGGAGACCTTCTTGCGCGCGTGGCGGGCGCTCGCGGGTTGGCGGGCGGAGAAGCCTTTCCTCCACTGGCTCAAGCGGATCGCCGTGCGCGTGGGGCTGGACTATTGCCGCGCCCGCCGCCGGTCCCCGTTTTCGCAGTTGGTGGAGGCGCGCGATGGCGACCCGTTTGAGGGGATGGCCGCTGCCGAATCCGCCTCCGCGCCGTGCGAGGCCGGGGAGGTCCAGGCCATTCTCGCGCAGTTGCCGCCAGACGACCGGGCTCTGATGACCTTGCTTTACCTCAACGAAATGCCGTTGGCCGAGGTGGCCGGGCATTTCGGCTGGAGCCTCGCCAATGCCAAAATCCGGGCCTTCCGCGCCCGGCATCGCCTCAAAACCCTGCTTAAACGCCATGGATACACCCTTGAATAATCCGACGAAATCGTGGGCCCGCCTGACGGCGCAAGCCCGCCTTGCCCGCCCGCCCGGGGACCTCGATGTGCGCCACTTGGTCCGTAATGCGCTGGAGGTTCAGCAGCGGCTCCCCCGCGCCCGGGAACGGAGCCTCTGGGAGGAGTTGGCTGCGATGGGGCAGGTCCGAGCCGTCCGGGCGGCGCTGGCGTTTGGCGGCGTGGCGGCGGCCCTGGCGCTATGGAATGGGCTCGACGCCGTCGCGGGCCTTGGCGTAGCTATGGACATCCTTTACTCCCTGCTCCCGTGATGAACCCGAACCCACCCGGCGACACGCCCCTCTCTCCCGCCTTGAAGATCCGCTGGAAGGCTCTACTCCTGCTCGTGGTTGTCTTTGGGCTCGGGGCCGGTATCGGCGTTGGCGCGACGCTCTATTACGTCCGCTCGCAGGTCCGTTACGCGATGTTACATCCGTTCGCCGACCGGGGGCGTCTCGACCGCCTGGCCGCGCGGGTGGAGGCGAACCTTTCCCGCTCGCTCGACCTCGACGCCGCCGAGCGCCAAGCCGTGCACGAGGAGCTGGCCGTGAGCGTGAAACAGGCCCGGCAACTGCGTCGGCGGAATTCCGTGGAATCGAGGATGCTCGTTCGCGACGCGCTCGCACGGATCGAAAAGCGCCTCCCTGCCGACAAGCAGGCGAAGCTCAGGCAGAAAGCCGAGGACCGCCTGGGCCGCTGGGGGCTGCGCGCTGGCGGGCCGGATGAGCCTGCGGAAAAAGAATAAGATTTTAGCTGTGCTCGCGTTTCTTTGTCGCACAAGAATGGTGCCTTATGGATTTCAACGACCTGATTCCCGAAATGCGGGAGTGGAATGACGGGAAGGGGATTGGTATTGAGGCATGGGTTGGATGCACAGGCAATTTTCAGCTGGCCGTTGGATACAGCGTAGTTTTTTGGCCGCAGTTTGTTGAGTTTGAGGGCTACGTCTTGAGGAAAGGCTTTTCATTGGATTCGCTTCGTGGGTTTGAAAGCCAAAACCATGGAGAGCGGCGCCCCGTTGAGGCGGTGATGAACCATCTGCATATTGCCGATATCCAGCGATATGGCTGCGAGGATCTCACGCGGGAGCGCGTAGTTTATCTTGGGGGAGTTCTTAAAGAAATCTACCAGGTAAAGCTTGCGTGGCAGTTTCCATCCAAACGCTTCGAAGTCGTATTCCAGGACGATGATTCCGAGGATCTTTTGGATTACCAGATTACGTTTTTCCAAACGGAGCCCTGAAGACTCTTTTCCCGCCCTTTACGCCCCCTCGTGGCGGGCGATCCAGCCGCCGCCGAGGACGCGCTCCCCATCGTAGCAAACGGCGGCCTGGCCGGGCGTCACGGCGCGCTGTGGGGTGTGCAGGCAAATTTCGGCGCGGTCCGGGCCCTGTGGCGTGACGGTCGCCGGGGTGCCGGGGTGGCCGTAGCGGATTTTTACCACGGCTTCAAACGGTTCGGTGGGCGCTTCGCTCTGGTGCCAGCGGCAGCGGGCGATCTCGAAGCGCTCCGTGAGCAGGTCGGCGGCGGCCCCGACGATGACGCGGCGGGAAGCCGGGTCGATATCGATGACGTAACGCGGTTCCTTGGATCCCCCCGGAAGCCCCTTGCGCTGGCCGATGGTGAAGAGCTCAATGCCGTCGTGATCGGCCAGGCGGCGCCCCGTGGTGTCATAGATGCCGCCTTTGTGGAAACGCGCTTGGCCCTCTCCGGCGCGTTGGCGCAGGAAGGCCTTGTAGTCGTTGCCGGGGACGAAGCAGATTTCCTGGCTGTCGGCTTTTTCGGCCACTTTCAGGCCGATGCGGCGGGCGATCTCGCGAATTTCCGGTTTCGACATATCGCCGAGCGGGAAGAGGGTGCGCCCGAGCTGCTCCTGGGTGAGGCTGAAGAGGAAATAGCTCTGGTCCTTGTGCGTGTCGGTCCCCTTGCTCAGCACGGAGCGGCCGTTTTCCAGGTGCTCGACGCGGGCGTAGTGGCCGGTGGCGATGAAGCTGGCCCCGAGCGCGGCGGCTTTGGTCCAGAGCGCGCCGAATTTCACCTTTTCGTTGCAGATGACGCACGGGTTCGGCGTGCGCCCGGCCCGGTATTCGTCGGCGAAGTAGTCGATCACGGTTTTCTCGAAATCGAGCGATTCGTCGATGACGTAATGTGGGATGCCGATCTTGTGGGCCACGGCTCGGGCGTCGGAAATGGCCGAGGGGCCGCAACAGGCGTCCTCGGCCTGGGAGATGCAGTCGTTGAGCCACACTTTCATCGTCATTCCGACGACATCGTAGCCCTGTTCTTTAAGCAGGTAGGCGGCGACCGAGGAATCGACGCCGCCGCTCATGCCAATAACAACGCGGATGGGTGTGGGCTGCTGCTGCATAAAAGGTCATCCAACATACGATAGAGGAGGCCGTCGTCCAGTCCGGAACGTTTCGCGTTTCCCCCGGGGGGGATTGGCGTTATGTTGGAGGCCGCTCGATGAACCGTCTTTACCTCGACCACAATGCCACGACGCCGCTTGCCCCGGCGGCGCTCGAAGCCATGCTGCCGCTCCTCTCCGGAGGGGAGGGGGCCTGCTTTGGCAACCCCTCCAGCGTCCACGCGGCGGGGCGCGATGCTCGGGCGGTGCTGGACGATGTGCGCGATACGCTGGCGCGGCTGCTCGGCGCACGGTCCAACGAAATTATTTTCACTGGCGGCGGCTCGGAGGCGGATAACCTTGCCTTGATCGGCCTGGCCCGGCGGCGCGTGGCCCGGGGGGCGGCGCGGCAGATCGTTATTTCGCAAGTGGAGCACCATGCCGTGCTGCATGCCGCCGATTTTCTGGAGCGCCACGAGGGGTTTCGTGTGACGCGGCTGCCGGTGGACGGCGGCGGGCGGATCGACCCGGAGGCGCTGCGGGCGGCCCTGGCCCTTGCGCCGGAGACGGCGGCGGTTTCGCTCATGGCGGCCAATAACGAGACAGGGACGGTCCAGCCGGTGGAGCGGTTCGCGGCGATCTGCCGGGAGGCGGGGGTGCCGTTTCACACCGACCTGGTGCAGGGCTTTGCCAAGCTGCCCGTGCGGGTGGACGGCCCGGATGCCCCGGACGCCCTGAGCCTGGCCGCGCATAAATTTTACGGCCCCAAGGGCGTCGGTGCGCTCTGGCTGCGCAGCGGCGTGTCCATCGAGGCCGTGGCCTTTGGCGGCGCGCAGGAGAACGAGCGGCGGCCCGGTACGGAGAACGTGGCGGGCATTGTGGGGATGGTCGCGGCGGCGGAATTGGCGGTCCGCGAGCGGGAGGCGGAAAACGCGCGCCTTGCGCCGTTGCGGGACCGGCTTTGGGAGGGCCTCGTGGCGTTGTTCCCGGCGGCGGTGCGCAACGGAAGTTGGGACGCCCCGGAACGGCAGCTCTCCAACACGCTCAACGTCTCCTTTCCCGGCCTTGATGGCGAGACGCTGCTGATTAATTGCGATCTGGAGGGCGTCTGCGTCTCCAGCGGCTCGGCCTGCATGGCGGGCTCGCCGCAGCCTTCGCACGTGCTCCTGGCTATGGGGGTGCCGGTGGAGGTAGCCCGGGCGAGTTTGCGGTTTTCGCTGGGGCGCTCGACCACGCCCGAGGTGATCGAAGCGACCTTGGAACGCCTCGGGCGGGTGCTGAAGCGGGCGGCGGCTTAGAACTTCGGCGGCGGGATCGGCAGCGGCTGGCCTTTGAGCAGCGCCTGTTTCCACTTGAGCGCTTCCTGGAAATAGGCGTTCTGGCTGCCGCCGGAGCCGTGGTGATCGGCCAGGGGCATGACGATCAGCTCCTTTGGCTGCGGGATGGCGTTGTACGCCGCGATGACGCCCCAGGGGCACGCCGCGTTATCGAGGAGCCCCACGCCGACCAGGGCCGGGCAGCGGATGCGGGCGGCGAAGTAAATCGTGTCGAAATACCCGGCGGTTTGCTTGACCTTCTCGGGGTCGCGGTCCCGGGGGCCCCAGTTGTTAAGCCAGTAGGGCCAGGCGACCGCGTGCGGGGGATTCGCCGTGGCTCCGTACACGTCGGCCCCGGCGGGAACGCCCGTAACGACTGCCGTGATCTTGGGGTAGAGCGCGGCGGTTGCGAACGATTGCAAGCCGCCCTGCGAGACCCCGGTAACGACCAGTACCTTCCCATTCCAGTCGGGCCGGGAGGCGAGGTATTCCGCGCCGCGCACACACCCGAGGAACATGCGCACGAAGTAGGATTGGTCGCGGTCGTCGTTGCCGAAGTAGATGTAATTTTTCAGCGCGTTTTCCTTCTGGTCCTTGTAGAAGGCCTCGCTTTCATCGGGCGGCAAGTCGTGCGCGTTGATGTTGAGCGCCAGCCAGCCCTCCTTTGCCTCGCTGGTGATCATGTTTTTGTCCAGCGGGTAGACTCCGGCGAAATTGACAACCAGCAGCGCGGGGAACTTTTCGCCCTGCGCGGGCCGGGCCAGGAGGCCGCGCGCATGGGTGCCGCGAATATTATCCAGAGTGACGCGGTAGAGATCGACGCCCTCGGCGTTGCGCAGGCCTTCGGTGCCGATTTTTTCAACCTGCGGGTTTGAGGCGACTTTCGCGAGTTCATCGAGCTTCGTTTTCCAGAAGGCGTCGAAATCAGCGGGCGCGGGGCACACCGGGCCGATCTTTTCCGGGGAGACGACCGCGCCCCCCACGCCGATGGGGAGCGATTTCGCTGGATCAGGCAACTTGATTTCCGCCCGCAGCGCGCCGGGGTCCTCGCGCGAAGCGGTGATCTTTGCCGGGCCTGCCGAGAGGTCGATCGTGCCGCTGGCAGCCTCCGCTTTGCCCCCGTCTTTGCTCACCCGGTAGGGCAGCGCGGTGAGCCCGGCGCGGTCGCCGGATTTGATGTCCACGGTCCAGGTGACCGGTTCGCCGGGTTTGTAAATGCCGGTGTCATGGTCCGGTGTGAGGGAGAGGAGGGGATCGGCGGCGAAGGCGAGCGCGGCGGAAAGCAGCGAGGAGGTGGCTGCAAACGCCCTAAGGAAAATGATTTTTTTCATGGGGAGACAGACTGAAATCAGCGGGTAGTTTAGCACAAAGTCGCCCATGGAAATGCTCGGTGTTGTGCTAACAATAGAACCACGCGGGCACAAAGAAACCGGCCCCTTTTCCAGAGCCGGTTTCCAGAGGTGCCCTTTAAAAAAAGCGCCCTTGGGGCTTACGCGATGGTCTCGAACACCTTCGCGGCGGCGTTGCAGACAGAGCATTTCTCCGGAAGCTCGGTGACGGTCTCGCCACAGACGGCACAGACGTAGAAAGGCTTGTCGGCGTTCTTGCCGAGGTTGTCGAGGGCGGCTTGGTAGAGCGCGGCGTGCTGCACTTCGACCTTCATCGCCCAGGTCATCGTCCGGAGGGCTTCTTTGCAGCCGTCCTTTTCCGCGACGGCGATGAACTCGGGGTACATTTCCTTGAATTCGTGGGTTTCGCCCTTGATCGCATCCTTGATGTTCTCGGCCGTGGCACCGGGCGTCACGTCAGCGAGGATCAGCTGATCGACCACGCCGCCGAGGGCGAGGATCGTCTTGCGGTGGTTGTTGGCGTGGATCGTCTCCGCGCGGGAGGCGGCCCGGAAAAGGCGGGCTTCGTAGGCGTAGCCCTCTGCGTCGGCTTTCTTGGCGTAGGCGGCGTATTTGTGGGAAGCGTTGGATTCGCCCTGGAAGGCGGCGTTAAGGTTGGCGATGGTCTCTTGGGATGCGGTGCTCATGGAGTGCGTATATTACCGCATCCGCGCCGCGAGGCAAGGCGGGTTAATCGTTGCTTAAACTACATTCAGCGCTGCTTCCAGCCGCTTCCAGAGGTCTTCCGAATCCTCCAGACCGGCGGAGATCCGGATCAGGTGGCTCGGCACGCCGCACGATTCCACCCAGTCCAGCTCGGTGTAGTGGGCCATGATCGTAAACGGGCAGGCCAGCGTGAAGACCGTTCCCAGGCTCGGGCCCTTGCAGTACGCCAGCGCGTCGTAGATTTTCGGGCTGTTGACCTCGGGGTTTTTCGGCAGAAAGGTAATCAGCGAGCCCCAGCCGCCCTCGGGTCGGCGCAAGGCCTCGTAGGCTTCCTTGAACTCCCACTTGGGGTACCAGACGCGCTCGACCGCCGGGTGACCGCGCAGTCGCTCGGCCAGGTAGAGGCCGTTGGCGTTGTGGATCTTCATCCGCTCGGGCGCGCCGTGGGCTTGGGCGTCGATGATTGCCGCGTCGCTTTCCCAAAGCAGCGGCTCGGCGTGCGCGGCGATGAGTGGCTTTAATACCGAATAATACGGAGAGCGCGGATTGCAGATCGCCGCCCCGCCCATCACGTCGCCCGTTCCGGCGATGTACTTGGTGAGGCTGGTGACGACCACGTCGGCGTCGCGGCTCAGGTCGATGTTGAAGGGCGTTGCGACGGTGTCGTCGACGACCAGCGGGATGCGGTGTTCCCTCAGCACGGGGCCGATGGCGCGCACGTCGGCGCTGCCCAGGGTTGGGTTGCCCGGGATCTCGCAGAAACACCCGGCGAGGCGTTCGCGGGTGAGCAGGTCGCGGAGCTTTTCCTCCAGGTTGTCGAGCCGCGCAAAAAGCGTCGCCCCGAGGCCGAACTTCTGCTGCTGCTTGAGCGTGTCGACATACGGGAAGCCGAGCTGCACGGTTTTCCGCCCCGGCGAGCGCTCGATGGTCGCTTGCAGCGCGGCGAACTGGGCCGCCATGCCCGAGGGGCAAAGAAATACGTCGCTCGGATCGCAGTCGTAGAACCCAGCGAGCTGCGCTTTCAAGGAACGGTGCATATCCGTCTCCACGACTTCGGGCGCATTCCCGGCCAGGAATGCCTCGGCGCGGCGGGTGGAGACGATGAGGCCGGTGTGCTGCCAGAAGGTGCGCAGCGCGGCGTAGCCGGTGGGGGTGGTCTCCACGGCGTGGATCTGCCTTGCCTCGCCCGGGCCTAGCAGCCGAGCCGGTTCGCCGGTGGTTTGACGCACAAAGGCGAGCGCCATTCCGGCCGTTTTCGCGGAAGGGAAGGGGAGGCACTCCAGCTGTTCGCTGAAGCGGCGCGCCACGGCGGCGACCAGCGTGTGGACGACGAAGCGCGGATAGCCTGCCTGGAGCCGGGCGACCACGGCGGGCTTTTTCTCCTCATACCCGATCACATCCTCCCAGCGCGGGAGCGAAACGGAGACGGCGTGCGTGGAGGCCGGGAGCGGGCGGCCCAGGTCGGACGGTTCCCAGAGCGGGTGGGCCAGCAAATCGGAGTCGTTCATCGGAGTACCTCCGTCAACGCTTGCTCGATGTCGCGGCGCAGGTCGGCGGCGTCCTCGACGCCCACCGAAAAGCGGATCAGGCCGTCGGAAATCCCCACGGCGCGGCGCACGCTCGGCGGGACGCCCGCGTGGGTCATTGTCGCCGGGTGGCAGACGAGGCTTTCCACGCCTCCGAGGCTCTCGGCCAGCGTAAAGAGGCGCAGCTTGCGGCAAAACTCCAGGGTCTTGTCCGTCGGGGCATCGAGTTCGGCGATCACGATGCCCGAGCCGCCGCTCATTTGTCTGCGAGCCAGCTCATACTGGGGATGACTCGGCAAATACGGATAGCGCACTGAGCGGATGCCCGCGTGGCCTTCCAGGAAACGGGCTAGCTCCAGGGCGTTGGCGCAGTGGCGCTCCATGCGCAGCGCGAGGGTCCGCTTGCCGCGTGTGATGAGCCAGGCGTCGAAGGGCGAGGGCTGGAGGCCCAGGGCCTTTTGCGCGAAGTCCATGCGCTTGTGCCATACCGGGTCATTAGTAGCCACCACGCCGCCGAGGGCGTCGCTGTGGCCGTTAATGTATTTCGTGCTGGAGGCGAGGCTCAAGGTCGCGCCCAGCTCCAGCGGGCGTTGCAGGTAGGGCGAGGCGAAGGTGTTATCGACCACCGTGGCCGCACCTGCTTCCGCCGCTACTTTGGCGATCCCCGCGATGTCGATGATTTTCAAGAGCGGGTTCGTCGGGCTCTCCAGCCAGACGAGCGCCGGGCGGGCCTGGCGGATCTGCTCCCAGTTCTCCTCGCGGGTCAGATCGACGTAGCGGGCTTGCACGCCGAATTTGTTAAACACGCGTTCAAAAAGGCGGTAGGTGCAGCCGTAGAGATTCTCCTCGGCGAGCACGAGGTCGCCGCTTTTTAGCGTCGAGATGACAGCGGTAATCGCCGATACGCCGCTGGCGAAGCAGGTGGCGAATTGCGACCCCTCCAGCGCTGCGATCGACTCCTGCAATAGACGGAAATTTGGATTTCCCGAGCGGGTGTAATCAAAACCATCGGCGTTGCCTTGTTCGAACGTCGAGGTCAGATAGACCGGCGGCATGACGGCTCCGGTGTTTCCCGTATAGCCCCGTCCTGAGTGGACGGCCTGGGTTCCAAAGCCTGCGTCGGTGTCGTGTGTCATAAAATTTAGGCGAAGGCTGACACTGGGAGCACCCGGAGCGGCGTTGCGCCCGGGGGACTACAGGAGTGTCTTTGAGCCTTCATGGGTGAAAAAATAGATTTGAAATGAGTAAGGTGATGTGGAGCCGGTGCCAGGACATAATAATGGCATGACTCGGATAAGGCAAAAAGAGGCAATCAGGCCCGCAGCATGGACATTCGGCGGACCTGCATACGCATTCGGTCCCCGTTCATGTTCCAGCTTGGGCTCTGATGATCCTCTTGGTTACTCATACTCTAGATCGAATAGTCGGGCGCCGCAGTGGCCTCCCGTAGCTTGTGGGAGCGCTCCACCAGATCGGCCAGGGTGACGCCGCCCAAAACATTCAAAATCGCCTCGCGAACTTCCTGCAACACACTGCGGATGGCCAGCTGCACCTCGTCGGTCCCGCCGGTGAAAGGCCCCGCGGAATCAGCGTCGGGCGGCAGCGCCACCAGCGACCCCTCCACGTACCGGATGAGATCCGAGAGCGTAATTTGCTCCGGCGGGCGCGCGAGTTGATAGCCCCCGGCGATTCCCCTTCGGCTCTCCACGAATCCGCCCGACTTCACATCGTTGAGGATCTGTTCGAGAAACCGCTTCGGGATGTTCTGCCGCTCCGAGATCGTCTGGATACGGACGATCCCCCGGCCGTAGTGCTCGGCAAGCACCATTAGAGCCCGAAGGGCATAGTCACCTCGAAGGGAAAGTTTCATGGAATAGATATGATCCTAATCTACATCGAGAAAATCAAGATAAACTAGAAACTTTTCTACCTAAACCCGATTGACATGCTGTAGTTTAGTGCTATTTTCAACGTGAGTCCGCACGGACGATTTGCAAACCTAAACACCCGAACAACCATGTCCCGTATTTTTAACGACATCAGCGAAACCATCGGCAACACGCCGCTTGTCCGGCTCAACCGCACCGCGCAAAAACACGGGGCACAGGCCGAAGTCCTTCTCAAACTCGAATTTTTCAACCCCCTCTCCAGCGTGAAAGACCGCATTGGCGTGGCGATGGTTGATGCCGCCACCCGCGATGGCCTTATCAAAAAGGACACGGTCCTTATCGAACCGACCAGCGGTAACACGGGCATCGCGCTCGCGTTCATCGCCGCGGCCCGTGGCCTGCACCTCATCCTTACCATGCCCGAGACGATGTCGCTCGAGCGCCGCAAGCTCCTGAAAATCCTCGGCGCCCGCCTGGTGCTGACCGAAGGAGCCAAGGGCATGAAGGGGGCCATCGCCAAGGCCGAGGAACTCCACGCCAAGATCCCCAACAGCATCATTCTCCAGCAGTTCGCCAACCCGGCCAACCCGGAGGCCCACCGCCGCACGACGGCCGAGGAAATCTGGCGCGACACCGACGGCAACGTTGACTTCATCGTCGCGGGCATCGGCACGGGCGGCACGCTCACCGGCATTGCCGAGGTCATCAAGTCCCGCCGCCCGAGCTTCAAGGCCGTGGCCGTGGAACCGGCCCGCTCTCCGGTGCTTGCCGGTGGCCAGCCCGCCCCGCACAAGCTCCAGGGCATCGGCGCCGGGTTCGTCCCCAGCGTGCTCAACACCAAGATCATTGACGAGATCATCCCGGTGCTCGAAGAGAACTCTGGCCCGATCTCCAAGGAAGTTAACCAACTCGACGGCATCCCTGTCGGCATCTCCTCCGGCGCGGCCATCTGGGCGGCGCTCGAACTGGCCAAGCGCCCTGAGAACAAAGGCAAGCGCATCGTCGCCATCGTGCCCTCGTCCACGGAGCGTTACCTCTCCAGCTGGCTCTTCGCCGACGTCGTTGCCGAAAGCGACAACGTGGACGACCTGATCCCGGCGTAGTTTGTAAGTTTCCTGGTTTGTTAAACCCGAAGCCCGTGGAAGTGCCATTCTTCCACGGGCTTTTTTTTGGACATTCCCCGGCGGGTGCGGCAGCATGGGCCTTCCTATGTCCATTTCAGAGAAGCTTCGCGGGGCCACAGTGTTTGTCGGGTGCGGTTTTGCCGCCAAATACCGGCTCGGGGGAGGGAACTTTTCCGTTCCGTTGCAATGGGTACTCGGTCTCCAGCGGATGGGCCTCGACGCGATCTGGCTGGAGCTCCTGCCCGCTACGGATGACCCGGCAAGCGACGCCGAACACATCCGCGTATTCCACGAACGCATGGAGCAGCACGGCCTGGGCTCCAACTACTGCCTGCTGTACCACCGCTGCCCGGGCGAGACGCAAGACCTCGCCGACATGGATGTCCACGGCATCACCCGGGCCGACCTCGAAGCCCGCCTGGCCCGCGCCAATGTGCTCTTAAATCTGAGCTACTCCATCCACCAGCCCTTCCTGGGCCGCTTCGAGCGCCGCGTGCTCTGCGACCTCGATCCCGGCGAAATCTCCTACTGGATGGCCCGCCTTGAGATGGGGCAATCCTACCACGACGTTTTCTGGACCATCGGGCTCAACCTCAACGCGCCCGACTGCACCGCCGCTCCGGCCGTCATGCCGCGCCACACCTTTTACCCGCTGGTCGATACCCGCCTTTTCGTCCCGCAGCCCCGCCCCGAGCGCGCCCGTTTCACCACCGTTACCCAGTGGTACTGGGGCAAATACATGGAGGTTAACGGCACCTACCCCGAGCTCTCCAAGCAGGCGGCCTTCGAGCAGTACATGACGCTCCCCAGCTGCGTGCCCGAGGCCGAGATGGAGCTGGCCGTGAACCTGAACGACGACGACCCCGAGCGCGACCGCATCCGGAGCTTCGGCTGGCGGCTCGCCCACCCGCACCAGGTGGCCTCCGGGCCCGTGGAGTACCGGCAGTACATCGCCAGTTCGCTGGGCGAATTCACCCCCGTCAAACAGGCCGACGCCCTCTGGAAAACCGGCTGGTTCAGCGACCGCGCCGCTGCCTACCTCGCCACGGGCCGCCCCGAGATCACCGAGGACACCACCGCCTCGCGCTACCTGCCGGAGGATTCCGGCGTGCTCATCGTCTCCAACCTAGCCGAGGCAGAGGAGGCCGTGCGCCGGGTCATCCAGGACTGGGAGCGCCTTTCCAAGCGGGCGCGCGAAACCGCCCTAGAATGCTTCGATTCCGTGCGCAACCTGGAGAAGATCCTCGCCAGCGTGGTATAGCTCATTATAAGGGCGCGCCCAAAGCCTTCCGCAAAATCGGCGCAGTGCTTTTAATTTTGCGCCTTTTGCGCCTATTTGCGGCCAATCCTATTCCCGTTCGCCCAGGTTGCGGCGCAGCAGCTCATCCAGCCGGGCCGGGCTGAGCACGGTCACGGTCTTCCCGCCGACCTCCACGAGCCCGCGCTCGCGGAACTTCGCCAGCGTGCGCGAGAGCGTTTCGCTGGCCGTTCCCAGCTCAGCTGCCAGCACGCGTTTCGTGCGGCCCAGCTCAATCTCCACCGGCTCCGCGCCCGGCGGCCGGGGGCAGCGCTTCAAGAGCCAGTGGGCGAGGCGGCTTTCCACATCCTTGAGCTTCAGATCGTCGAGCAGCCCCACCAAGCCGCGCAAATGCTGGCTCATCGAGGCGAGCATCCGCAGCCCCAGCTCTGGCTGGCGGCGGATCAGCTCCAGGAAATCCGCCCGCGGCACCAGCAGCACCGTGGAGGGCTCGATGGCCCGGGCGTCGGCGGGGTAGGTGCCTTCGCCCACCAGCGCGGCTTCGGCGAACGACTGCCCGGCGTGGAATACCGAAATCACCTGCTCCTTGCCCAGCGTATTGACCCGGTGGACGTTGATCGAGCCGCTTTGCACCACGTAAAAGCCCTCGCAGCGTTCTTGTTCGCGAAAGAGCGTCTCCCCTTTTTCCAGCAGCCGGGGCAGCACGAATGCGGCAATGCTCAGCACCGCCTCGCGCGGCAGTCCGCTAAAGAGCTGGCAGGCGCGGAGCGCATTGGCGCGGCCGCTGAGCTGGAGGTCGGCTGGATCGGTCGGAGGCATCGCCGGTTTCTACCACACCCGCCGCCCCGCGCGGAGAAAAACCGCTGAAACCTTGATGTGCGTCAAGGCGCGGCCCAGGCGGAGCCGCTAGCGTGGCGGGAGATTTCACTCCAACCCAACACCTTACCCTACCCATCGCACCCATGTTTTGCTTTCAATGTGAACAAACCGCCAACGCAACCGGCTGCACCCGCTTCGGCGTCTGTGGCAAGGACGGCGACGTCGCCAGCCTCCAGGACCTGCTCATTCACGCCGCCAAGGGCATTGCCCAGTACACCGTGCGTGCCCGGCGCCTAGGAGCCTCCGACCCAGCGATTGAGCGCTTTTTCATCGAGGCCCTCTTTTTGAGCGTTACCAATGTCAACTTCGACGCCGAGGCGCTCGGCCTGGCCCTCCAGCGCGCCGCCGGGGTCAAGGAACAGGCCCGGGCCCTTTACGAGACCGCCGCGCGCGAGGCCGGGCAGGTTCCCGACGAGCCCAAGGGCCCCGCGCTCTGGACGCTCGCGGAGGACCTACCCGGCCTCATCCGGCAGGGCGCGCAGGTCTCCATCCTCCACCGGCGCGACCAGTTCGGCCCGGATATCAGCGGACTCCAGGAGCTGCTCCTCTACGGCCTCAAAGGCATGGCCGCCTACGCCGACCACGCCCTTGTGCTCGGGCGCGAGTCGGAGGAAATCCACGCCTACTTTGCCGAGTCGCTGGCGTATCTGGCCGAGGGCGACCTCACCGTCGAGGGCCTCCTCGGGGCCAGCCTGCGCTGTGGCGAAATGAACCTCAAAGTCATGGAACTCCTCGACGGAGCCAACACCGGCACCTACGGCCACCCCGTTCCCACCCCCGTCCGCATCGAGCCGCTCCAGGGCAAGGCCATCCTCGTCTCCGGCCACGACCTTCACGACCTGGAGTCCCTCCTCATCCAGACCGCAGGCAAGGGGATCAACATCTACACCCATGGCGAAATGCTCCCCGCCCACGCCTACCCGGCGCTGAAAAAATACCCGCACCTCGTCGGCAACTACGGCGGCGCATGGCAGGACCAGAAAGCTGAATTCGCCCAATTCCCTGGCGCGATTTTGATGACCACCAACTGCATCCAGGCCCCGCAGCCCGGCTACGCGGAGCGCATCTTCACCACGGGCCGCGTCGGCTGGCCCGGCGTGCGGCACGTCACCCACCGCGACTTTTCGCCCGTCATCGAAGCCGCGCTTGCCGCCCCCGGGTTTGCCCAGGACGGCACGGATAAAACCATCCTCACCGGCTTCGGCCGCAACGCCGTCTTAAGCGTGGCCGACCAAGTCATCGCCGGGGTGAAAGCAGGCGCCATCCGGCACTTCTTCCTCGTCGGCGGCTGCGACGGCGCGCGCTCCGGGCGCGATTACTACACCGAGTTCGCCCAGTCCGTCCCCGAGGACTGCGTCATCCTCACGCTCGCTTGCGGCAAATACCGCTTCAACAAACTCGAATTCGGCTCAATCGGCGGCATCCCGCGCCTGCTCGACATCGGCCAATGCAACGACGCCTACTCCGCCATCCAGATCGCCGTGGCTCTCGCCAACGCCTTCGGGTGCGGCGTCAACGAACTGCCCCTCTCGCTGGTCCTCTCCTGGTACGAGCAGAAAGCAGTGGCGATCCTCCTGACGTTGCTGCATCTTGGCATCCGCAACATCCGCCTCGGGCCGACCCTGCCCGCCTTTGTCACACCGAATGTCCTCGCCCTCTTGAGCGAAAAATACAACCTCATGCCCATTGGCACCGCTGAAGGTGACCTCAAGGCCATCCTCAAACCCGCCGCGTAAAGTTACTAAATCATTTCAAATCATCCCTATGAGTATCCCATCTTCCATCCCCGCCGCCAGCATCCTGGACGTTCGCGAAACGCCCTGCGCCGATAAGCACCCGCTCATCTTTGCTCGTTACGACGCCCTGGCCGAAGGCGGCTCATTTGTTCTGTGCAACAGCCACGACCCGCAGCCGTTGCGGGGGAAATTCGAGGGTCTCTTTCCCGGCGGCTTCACCTGGGAGTACCTCCAGGAAGGCCCCGACTGGCTCATCCGTATCACCAAACTCCGCGACCAAGGCCCCAGCGGCCTCGCCGGGGCGGAGCCGTGCGGCTGCGATCACTAAAAGGCGGCGGCTTTTTTTGGGTGGGGGAGGTCGGCACCCGGCGGGTGGGGAAATGACTGTCAAGTGACTCCATTTTTGAAGTTAATTGACTGGCACCAAGCATATCTTAGTGTTGCGGCCATGGACACCCCCCGTTCAACCCACCCGCAGGCTACCCAGGCACCGGCTGCTGCCGGATTTTTCAGAACCGCAGACGGTAGAAACCACCTCTTTACCTTCATCCTCGTCACCTCGCTCTTCCTCCTCTGGGGGTTCTGCAACGGCATGATCGACGTGATGGACAAGCACTTCCAGCAGGAGCTGCACCTCACGCTGGCGCAGTCCGCCAACGTCCAGTGGGCTCATTACCTGGGCTACTTCCTCATGGCCCTCCCGGCAGGTTGGCTGGCCACGCGGCTCGGGTATAAAGGCGGCATCATCATGGGCCTCGTCATGGTCGCCGCGGGCGGGTTCTGGTTTATCGCCGCCACGCAAATCGCCGCCTTCTGGTCCTTCCTCGTTGGCGTCTGCGCCATCGCCGCGGGCCTCACCTTCCTGGAGACCATCGCCAACCCTTACTCCACCGTCCTCGGCGCGCCCCAGTTCGCCGCGGCGCGCATTAACCTGGCCCAGTCCTGCAACGGCATCGGCTGGATCTTCGGCCCCATTGCCGGGAGTCTATTTTTCTACTCCAAAGACGCCGCCGGGAATAGCACCGGCAGCCAGACCATCTGGATCCCCTACGTCGCCGTGGCCTTGGTCGTCCTCGTCCTGGCCGTCGTCTTCTACTTTGCCAACGTCCCCGACATCAAGCCCGAGGACGACTACCACCTCGACGAATCCAACGGCCCCGACGCCGGAGCCTCCACCCGCTCCATCTGGACGCGCCCCCACTTCGTTCTGGCCGTCGCCGCCCAGTTCCTCTACGTCGCCGCACAGGCAGGTATCTTCGCCTTTTTCATCAACTACATGACCAGCGAGGTCCCCGTCATTCCCGAGAACTGGAAGACCGCCATGGACACCTTCGCCGCCCACTCCGGCCTGCTGCACAACTGGCTCGGTGGCTGGATTGAAACGAGCAAAGCTGGCGTGCTGGCCATCAGCGACAAAGGAGCCGCCAACCTGGCCTCCGTCGCCTTCATCTGCTTCCTTCTGGGGCGGTTCTCCGGCGCGGCCCTGGTCAAGATCTTCCGTCCCCACACCGTTCTGGGGCTCTATGGGCTCCTCAACGTCGTGGCCACCGCCGTGGTCTTCTGCAAAATGGGCTGGCTCTCCGTCGCGGCCGTCTTTGTGAGCTACTTCTGCATGTCCATCATGTTCCCGACCATCTTCGCCCTGGGCATCTTTGGCCTCGGGGAGCGGGCCAAGACGGCCTCCTCCTTCATCGTCATGGCCATCATGGGCGGGGCGGTCTTGCCGAAGCTGATGGGCTCCATCGCGGATCACTCGGGGATCGCGCACAGCTTCATCGTCCCGATGATCTGCTTCGCCTTCGTGGCCGTCTACGGCTTCTCCTGGAAGCGGCTCAGCCGGGCGCAATAGAGCGCGAACTTAAAAGGCGATCCGCACGCCAGCGTTAACGGCTTGGGAGCTGTAGTTTTTAGCAAAAGCGTTCAGCGTATAGTAGGCGAAGAGCGTGGTCCGCTCGCCCAGCCGCACCGAGGTGCCAACGTCGAGAAGCAGACTGTCGCGCCCGATCTCCGGCCCCCAGACGGTAAACCCAGCCGCCGGGTCCTCCGCGAAATTAGAGCCGATGCCGTGCGCAGTGCTTTGGAACTGGTGCTGCCACTGGGCCCGCACTTCCGGCGTGACGGCGATATTGCATAACCGCCACGCATACGAAGCCCGGGCTCCGACCCGGGACTGAAGCGAGCTCTCGCCTTGATCGTTAATATGCAGAGCGGCCAGCGAACCGTGCTCCGTAAACGAATTGAGATCAATCGACGTATATTGAGCCGATGCGATGGGCCCCACCGTCCATCCGCACGCGCGGTATTCATACCCCGTTCCGATCAAGCCCGTGTACCCGGTTCCCTCCGTGGTTCCATAGGCATGGCCGCCGTAGGACTCCCGCGTGGTATCGTAGGAGCTATAGCTGCCTCCCACCATGCCATTTAGGAAGAAGCCGTTGCCAAACAACGAGGCATAGGCATTGGCGTTGGCGCTATCAATGTTGATCCGGCCGACGCCGAAGCCGTCCGTGGTCGTGTTGGCATAACCGGCGGTAAGGCCAATGACCAGGTGATCGCTCAGCCGGTAATCCACGCCGACGTTGCCACCGCCGGTTGTCATATCCGAGCCGGTGGCGTTCCACGTATTGTCAACGTCCATCCATTCGCCCATTCCGGCGGCGTAGAAGCCCCAGCGGCGGTCGCACGTCTCGTCGGCGAGGTCATGGCCGTTCTTGTCGATGAAGTGCTTGCCGTCTTTTGCCCCCAGGTCATAAGCGCCATGAGTATCACTCGGTACGTTGTCGCGAATCGACTCCAACCGCCGTTCGATATTGCCCGCCTCCAGCTGGGCCGTTGCAAACCCCACGTCGAAGATTGCCGCGAAATCCACCGGGCTGATCGCATTATAGATCCCGGGAAGCCGGGAAAGCTGTTCGTTATCGAGCGCCGCGATCAAGCGAGAGTTGGGGCGGTCGCTGGCCAGCCGGTCGAGCGCACTGGCCACGGCGGCTTGGTTCGGCGTAAGGCCCGGCAGATCCTGGAATGATCCCTGCACAAACTCCAGCAGGACGGAGTTGGCTAAGTAGATCGGTTGCAGAGTCAGCAGCGTGCCCGTGGGTTGCAAATCAATGAAATTGGAGAATTGGCCGATCACGCCCGCCCCTGAAGTAATGATGGTAAAGCTCTGCCCGCGGATCGCCTGGAATCCATTGGCATAACTGACAATCAACGTACCGCCGAGCTGCACCTGCCCGCCGACGGAGAGAAGATTGCTGGCATTGGGGCCGACGAGAGTGGAGACATAGACCGCGTTACCTCCCTGCGCGTAATTGCCCGAGACCGTGAGCGTCCCCCCTGGGTTGATGGCGTTACCTGCCCGGACCTCGCCGCCCGCCGCCGTGACGTTTGCATAAACCGTTCCGGTGCCGTTGAGCATCCCGGCGGTAACGAGAACATTGCTGGCAATGGAGCCGTTCACCTGCAAGGTGCCGTTGGTGACCTCGGTAGCGCCCGTGTAAGTATTTGCGCCGGTCAGGATCGTAACGCCCGCGCCACTTTGCACGAGGGCCCCCGTACCGCTGATCACGCCGGAAACGATATTCGTACCCGACGCGATGGTGGTGACAAGGCCGTTATCGACCACGTTGCTAGTGAAGGCCTCCCCGTTAGCGAGATTGATGGCGAGCGTAGGGTTACCCGTCGCTCCCTGCACGGTGACCCCGCTGGAGGAAGCGATGGAGCTCCCGGCCGTCGCGCCGTCGCCCACTTGCAGCGTGCCGCTGGTAATGAGCGTGGGGCCCGTGTAGGCCTCGGTCGCGGTGAGCGTCAGCTTGCTGGTGCCTGATTTTGTCAACCCGATGCTTCCCCCGATGGCTCCGCTGATCAAAAGACCGGCGGCATTATTCACCGTGATCGTCTGCGACGACCCGGACAGGACCACGTTGGTGGCAATGTTCGTAAAACCCGCGCCGGGGTTGATCGTGATGCCCCTGGGGGAGGTCGTCCCCGAGATCGTGAGCGTGTGGTTTCCGGAAATACTGACCGGATTGCTGTCATTCACCGTCAAGCTGGCGATGTTCGCGTCATAGTCGAGGACGGTATTTTGATTGGCTGGCGTGGTGCCGGTCACTGAGAAAACGACATTGGCCCCCGTGGGCGGCAGGTTCACGTTATCAGCGCCGGTGGTGTCGGTGGACCAGTTGGTGCTGGACCAAAGATTATTAACAGATCCTTTCCAAAAAGACCCAGCCGCCGGGCTCGTGATGTTATTGGTATCCAGCGTGACGGCTCCGTTAATAGCCAGCGCTCTCCCGTTGGTGATGGAAGCGCCCGTGGCCAAAGTAATACTCTGTTGCGCAAGAATCGTTCCCACGAAGGCCGAGCCGCTGCCAAGGCTGGCCGAGGTTCCGATCTGCCAGTAAATATTTGAATCCAGGATACCGCCCAGGATAATAATGGACGACACGTTCGCGGTCGTGAGCGTGGATCCGATCTGAAAAACAAAGGCCGCATTGGGATTGCCCAGCGTGTTCAGGAAAAGCGTCCCCGTCAGGTCCGCCGACGAGGCGAAAAAATAAACCCCGGGGGTGAGCGTAAGCCCGCCCAGGTTTTGCCCCGTCAGGTTTTCCGTCATTTGCATGGCGGCGAAATTATTATAGGCGGTGAGGGTATCGATCTGCGCCTGAGCCGCCAGAGCGTCGGCTGAATGAATCGCCCCGTTGATCACCGTGCCTGGAGGAAAGCCCGTAATAGCACTGCCCGGGCTGACCCCGACATTGCCACTCACGGTGGTGAACCCGGTATTGGTCACCGTGGAGCCCCCCAGCACGCCAAACGACTCAGCCGCGCCCAGCTGCGCATAGAGGGGTGAGGCTAGCGAACCGACAATTGCGAAAGAGAGAAACAAAGGGATGCACTTCATGAGTATCGTCTTGGTTTGGTAATGAGTTTGATGGATTGGCCGCTTCAATCACCTAAGCTACCGTGTTGTATGAGCCCTTATTCGTTTTTGAGCCGATAACACGCGTAAAGCGGGGAACAAATCCAACAGGTGCGGGATAAGCTGCTATGCCCGGCGGCTTTTCCTCTGAACGAACTGGGGGGCTGTTTCTAGCCGGAATGTAGTAAAGGGCGAGGCCAGGCGGTGCTTACGGGCCCGAGCGTCTCCGCCCAGGCCGTTTTTACAGCGGCCACCGGGACGCCGATCTTCCGCCTTTTGAAGCGCCTGCAACCTCTTCCGCTTCGTAGCCTTGCTGGGAAACCCGTTTTTCTGCGCTTTTTTCTTGCCGAAGCCATCGTTTTCGATGAGGCTCTTGGACCTTTCTCGCGGGGAAAGCCGCGTGAAATTTGAAGAAAAGTGGGGGTTTAGCTCAGTTGGTAGAGCGTCTCGTTCGCAATGAGAAGGTCAGGGGTTCGAATCCCCTAACCTCCACCACTTTGTAGCAAGTTATTGAAAATCAGGGGTAATTCGCCGTATGCACCAAAACCCTGCTACAAGTCCCATCGAAAAAGTGTCCGGCCCCCCTCTTCACTGTAGAAGGCGCACGCTATATTCCTGCATATAGCAAGAAGAACACCCGATTTTAGTAATGAACCTCAAACGCTTCATTTATCTCGATTCTCCGGGCATCGCTTCGCTCTATTCTCAACTTCGGGGAGAAGATGTTGTTGAGACGATGATGAATATGGAAAGCAGTCGCTCGTCCCGTTGGAACCTCGCATTGAAAGCCTTTTTAGGTGTGTCTCAAGAGGCCTCTTCGAGAGCCAAAGAAGGAGTTACAAAAAAAGTGATTCTACGGCCCGAGAACATGGTCAGGGAAATTGTGTCTAGCCTGCGAGCAGTAGGTAAGTTGCGTTGTTCCATAGGCGACGCCATTGCGTGCTTACGAACCACGCAAGAGCCGGAATGGTTTGAGACACGGCACCCATTTTCCATGCCGCTCCGAATCGAAGAGTGCAACGAGATGAAGACGGTGGTGTTTTTTTCCGGCTTTACACCTTTTGGAACACCTGTTGCGGGTACGGAACAGGTTAAGATGTCGGCAAGCCTTAACCATTTTCCGGCGGCCTACGGTGGTTATCTTGGCGTGAGTGGTCACGATGCCATGTTTTTTCGGTCGCTAAATGGCGAGGCGTATTCTTATTTGGTTTTTGGCTCTCTCTTTCGTTCTGGGGAGGGACTCCAAATCAAGCCGTACGCCATTAGTCTCTAGGACTGCGCCTCTCTTCCCAATTACATGAAGGGATGGATTCATTGACGAGACGAACAGACTTGCTACAAAAACCTGTAACAAAACACGAACTGCGTAGAATAAATAAGTTGTTGCTTCCAAATGACTTGAGAAGGTTGGTTGGGCCCCTAACCTCCACCACTTCAACATCGCTCGTTGAAGTTCAGGAGATGCCATTTGCGGAGCCTCCTGCGGCATGGCTATGCCGGATGCGTCTTTTGGAATGTCCGGGGCGACTCCCCTTTGAGCCGCCGGAACCATGCCGAAAAGTGCGACAATGAACGAAACCCGAGCAGGCTCGCCACTTCCTTGACAGAGTGCCGATGCAGTTGCAAAAGCGCGGCGGCTTTTTCCATTTGCCGCTGCTCCCGGTAGCGCCGGGGCGAGATCCCCCAATCACGCAAAAAAAGGCGGTTGAGCTGGCTGACGCTCAATCCCACGGCGTGCGCCAGCGCGCTCTCGGATAACGCGGAGTGCAACGGCTGGTCATCCAGGAGCCGCGCCGCGCGGATCGTGCGCGGGTCCGCCTCAGTCCCGCTCGAAGGCTGGAACCCCTCCACTCGCATCATCGCCACGTAGGCAGAGAGCCAGTCCTCAAAGGCCCTGCGGATGGCGAAATAACGCTCCACAGTCGCCTTGCCCTCGGCCAATAGATAGAACCCCTTGTGGCCCACCACGCGCTCCACACTCCTCACCAGCGCCGTAGCCGCACGCTCCAAGCGCCGCTGCTGCCCCGAGGCGGGCAGTAAGAGAATGCCGCGATCCGCAAAAAGCGGCTGTCCAGACGGCCACTCGGCAAAAAAGGCCAGGGAGAGCACCACCGAGCCGGGCTGGAACCGCTGCCAGCCGTCCGCCGACCCCGGAAATACCCACGCCCCTTCGCCCGCCTCCACCGACGCCCCGCGCGAAGTCACCGTCAGCCCCCCTTTGCGCATCCACCAGGCGCGGATACCATGCCTGGCCTGGTACGGGGCATCCAGATACTCCGGCTCCACCTCCCGCTGCGAGGCCCAGACCAACCCAGTGCGCACGTACAGCCAATCCGCAATGGAAACGACGGGAGACTCCGCGTCTGGGGGTGGGAGAGGCATGCGCAAAATCTATAACTTTTTGGCGAAATTGCAGCAACACTAATGATGGAGGAGTCCCCGCTCCCGAGGCAGCATCGAGTCCTCTTCTCGCACCCATGAACACCTGTACGAATACCTATACTCTCTCCCGCAGCATTCCGCTCTCCGATCCATGGGATGTCATCATCGTCGGCGGCGGCCCCGCGGGCTGCGCCGCAGCAATCGCCTCGGCTAGGGAGGGGGCTAAAACCTTGCTCGTAGAGTCTAGCGGCGTGCTGGGCGGCTGCGGCACCGGCTCGCTGGTGCCCGCCTGGTGCCCCTTCTCCGACAAAGAAAAAATCATCTACCGGGGCCTCGCGCTCAAGGTCTTTGAAGCCAGCAAAGCCGGGCTACCCCATGTGCAGCCGCAAGACGTGGACTGGGTGCCTATCGACGCCGAACAGCTCAAGCGCGTGTACGACGAAATGGTCACCGCCTCGGGGGCTCACCTCTTGTTTCACACCGTCCTGTCGGGCGTCGACCGGGATGACCAGGGCCGCGTCCAGGCGCTTATCGTCAGCAACAAAAACGGCCTCTCCGCCCTGCGCGCCAGCGTCTACATCGACGGCACCGGCGACGCCGACCTGGCGGCCTGGGCTGGCGTTCCGTTCCAGAAAGGGGATTCTCAGGGCGATCTGATGCCCGCCACACATTGCTTCCTCCTTACCAACGTCGACGAATACGCCTACCGCAATATCTACGGCAACGGCGGCCGCCTCCACGGAAACAACCCGGAAAGCCCGATCTACCGCATCGTCGAATCTGGAAAATACCCACTCATACGCGATGCCCACATGTGCAATAACCTGGTGGGGCCGGGAACCGTCGGCTTCAACGCAGGCCACCTCTGGGGCGTGGATAGCACCGACCCGGAAAGCGTCAGCCGGGCATTGGTCCAGGGCCGCAAGCTCGCCAAGCAAATCCGCGACGCCCTGGCGGAATATTGCCCGGAAGCCTTCGGCACCTCCTTCCTCTGCAACACCGCCTCGCTCGTCGGCATCCGCGAAAGCCGCCGCATCGAAGGGGACTACACCCTTACCCTTGACGACTACGTGAACCGCCGCAGCTTCCCCGACGAGATCGCCCGCAACTGTTACTTCATCGACATCCACCACAACGCCGAAGAATCGAGCAAGAATGTCGCGGAGCGCAGTGAGGGCTTGGACCAGACCGTCCGCTACAAAGCGGGCGAATCCCACGGCATCCCCTACCGCTGCCTGCTCCCCAAGGGGCTCCAAAACGTACTGGTTGCCGGGCGCTCGATCTCCTGCGAGCGCGTCGTGCAAGGCAGCGTGCGGGTCATGCCCGTCTGCCTCGCCATGGGAGAGGCGGCTGGCATCGCCGCAGCCCACGCCGCGCAATCCCACCACGGCGACGTGCGGGCCATCAGCACCGCGCAACTGCGCCACCGGCTTCAGGAAGAAGGCGCGTATCTGCCCGAGTGAACGCCCCGCTTGATTCCCACCGGGCAATCCTCGTAGCCAGACACGCATGGAATGAACCCGGCCCCAGGCATAATTCAGAGTGAACGGGTAGCGGGGAGGGGAGGGAAACGAGCAAATTGATCAGTAGGCGCAGATTTTTATAAAAAAATTCTTGAAACCGGCAGGCTGAAATAGCATTGTCTCACTCCCTTCCACGGCCACCATGGCCGAAAGGCAAACGCGCTCGTAGCTCAATTGGATAGAGCATCTGACTACGAATCAGAAGGTTTCAGGTTCGACTCCTGACGGGCGCAGTTCTTCTCGCTGAGGAACTTACAGAAGACCTGTTCCTCTCCTTCTTGACGAGTAAGGCACGCCATGAGACACATATTCTCATGAGCGCGAAAAAATCGTTCGCGGTTTACGAAAAACGGCATGCCAGCGGCAATGTCGGCTACCGTGTCGATCTCGGGTTGGTGAACGGTAAAAGGAAGTTCAAATCCTTTGATTCCCGGGAGAAAGCAGAGACTTTCAGCAAGAAATGCCAAAAGCTGGAGGTTCAGAAGAACCCGAACCTTTTGGTTGACCTGGATGAGGTTACCCGCCACGAGGTTCTTGCCGCTCTGGCTCGCTTGAAGGAATACCGCGCCTCGATTACCGATGCTGTTGACTTTTATCTGAAGCACGCCCGCCCAGCAAAGGCTGATGCCACCATTCAGCAGATCATGGACCTCTTTGAGGAGACCAAGAAGAAGGCTGGGCTTTCCTCCAAATACATCACAACGGCCAAGCAGAGCTTCTTTATCCCCTTCCGCGTCCAGTTCAAAAACTGCTTGGTCACGGATGTCACAGCCGATGCCTGCGAAAAGTACATCTACAAGCACAAGGAGTGGGGGACCACCACCCGGGCTACCCACATTCGCCACCTAAACGTGCTGTTCAATTTTGCGATCTCCAAGGGATACGCAACCATGAACCCGATGGAGAGCATCCAGCGTCCCAAGAAACCCGCCAGTAACTCGGGCGAAAAGGTGCTCTCTGTTGATCAAGTCATCCAACTGCTCCAGTACGCCTATAAAAACGACTACAAGCCGGAGTGCGCCTCGCTGGTGCTGGTTCTCTTCTGTGGGGTGCGGGTGGACGAGGTGGACCGCCTAACGTGGGAGAAGATCAAACTCGACGAAGAGAAGCCGGTGGTTGTGCTGGACAACACCAAAGCCAATCGGCGGCGCGTTAATCCGATTCCGGCCAATGCCGTTGCATGGCTTGAAGAACTCCGTGGCACGGGGCGAGTAACTCCCGCCAACTACGAGGGGCGGATGCGCTACTTGCGGAAGGTTTCAAAGGCCGGATGCAAGCAGAACTCCGCACGCATCAGCTTTTGCAGCTATCACGTCGCCATGTGGGAAGACCCTGCCAAGACCTCGCTGCTTCTCGGGCATCAGAACCCCGCTCTTCTTTGGAATACCTACCGCGCGCTTGTTTCCAAAAAGGAGGCGGAGCGGTATTGGTCAATCACGCCTACCTACGATGGCACGGGGGAGATCCAGACTGTTATAACCCAGGCGGAGGCGAGGAAAGCTCGCGGCAAAAGGTTGGCGGCGGCGGTTGGGTAAAAGACGTTCGTCCAATTCAGATCGTGGCGCCGTATTAACTGATAGAGAGCCCGATGAGTCGATCAGGAAAACCTTGACGCCATCCAAGGCCCTCTCTCCCGCAGCCGGTGAACCAAGTGGCTGTATTGACTAAAAACATGCCCACCGCAAAAGAAACCTTCCTCAAGGCGAAGGAAGCCGCCCGTAAAGAGCAGTTCGTTGAAATCACTGACAACCGCGTACAGTTGCTCACCAACCTGAAAGAGCTCGATGATAAGGACGTCGTCGGCTCCTATCGGCATACACTGGAACGGCTTGTGAGAGATGCTGGTTCGGACGGCATCAGCTTGGCGCTCGTCAAGCAGGTGCTCCCTGATCCTGTCATCCTCCAGCAGGCGCGGAATGAAATCGGTACCGGCTCCTATGTGGTCGGGAAAGGCACCCTCGGTGAAAAAGAGGTTGAGGGTGAAAAGTTGATTGTTGAGGGTAAAGGTCAATTTAAAGGTAACACCTTAACCTTTTACCCCGGCGAGAAGATGAAGTTGGAGTCTCCGGTTAATAACAACCCGGACACTAAGGTCGAGGCCGAAGGTTAGGCAAAAAAGGGGCCATAAGGGGTAAAGACCCCAACCTCTATTCTAGTTGGGGTACCTGGTACTACTTGACCGGGTACCCCATTTTTATTCCCTTTTTGGCGTCTCGACACGGACTCATACCCACGGCAACAAAATCGCAGGACCGGCCCTAGCTCATAAACCTCAGTTCGCCCATGATGAATCATATTTGACCTCTTGCCTTTGCTCTTCTCCTGTTTGCCAGTTCACTCTTCTCATCGGCCATGGACCTAGGGGCTTATCGACATGGCCGTATTTTAGCGACCCTGTGGTGAAATTTTCATCATAGGGTCAACTTTTGCGCACTTATTAGCTTGCGTTATTTGTACATACGCAATATACTAGTCTTATTCGTATGACAGTTTGCTTTGCAGTTAAATTAACTAGCTTGAGGGTGGGTGCCGGATTGACCAATATCCAATTGGCCGAACGCGCCGATGTCCCATGCTCGTTAATTGCTGGTCTGCAAAGTGGAAAGCGTAGGATTGGTGAGCTTCAGGCGCGACGTATCGGACTGGCATTGGGACTTCATGGCACTCAGTTTGAGGACTTCATCTTTGAAGCCATTAACCAGTGCTCCGAGAAGGTGCTCTTTGAATCGCGCCACTATCCCGCCGAGGTGTTGAATGCATGGGCCAAGGTACTGAGAGGAGCCGGAATAATGCCGGAACAGGTGCGCTGTGCTAAACTCACCGGCAATGAAGTGACGCTCGCTTTGGTCAATGGCACAAAAGTCAAACTGGAGGCAAAACTTGAAGTCGTATGAGCAACATTTTTTTACGTGAACGGTCTATCACTGATGGCATGAACACGAAGCAAAAACAAAGAAAAGAGCCCGCCAACGGAGTTAATCATTGGCGGGCAGAAACTAGTATCGAACTATATGAATATAATACCGAAAAAACCGGCAGATGTCGACGCAGAACATGATGCCGATGAAAATAAAAATGCGAATTTAGCGAAAGAGGACGGTAACGAAAGCATCGAAACGAACGATATTTCCGTTGCCTGCTACTTTTGGACCGCACCAAGCGCAATTCTAAAGGAGAAGATCTCTTTTCGAGGTCTTCTAGAATCGGATGGGCATAGATTTAAGAAAAGCGGCAAGGGCCATAAATGTCTATGTCCGTTTCACGATGAACGGACAGCTAGCTTTTATATTTGCCCGAACGACAACTACGGCAAATGCTACGGTTGTGGATGGAAAGGCAGCATCTTGGATTACGTAATGGAACGAGATCAGGTTGATTTCAACGCTGCCCTTAAAATATTGACGCAATTTTACGAGCATGGCACTGCGGTTAACAGAATAGTTTCCAGTCAGAAGCCTTCCTTGCCCGGTGAGGTCTATGTTCCTTCCGAATCCCAAAGAACGGTTATGGCTGATGCCGCAATCCGCCTAATGGATGACGAGCGGTTACAACATCGTGTTGCCGACCCTCGTAGCTGGAAAACGTCAACGATCTTAAAATTGGCTCAGGAAGGGTGTCTTGGCTGGGATGGTGCTTTGGCATTCATCTATTCAACCGGGATCAAATTTCGAAATTGGCCAAAGAAGGATTTCTTTTGGGGATTCGGGCATCAGTCGTTATGGCGCATCAATAAATTGGAAACAGCGAGCTCTGTGTATCTCACCGAAGGCGAAACCGATGCGATTAGCATGATCGATGCTGGATTTGAAAACACCCCCGGTGTAGCTGTAATTTGCATGCCAGGTGCGAGCTCATTTCAGGATGCGTGGGCTCCTCTTTTTCGAGGCAAGACCGTAACCCTTTGCTTGGACAATGATCCAGCTGGAGAAGCAGCCACCGGCAAGGTGGCAGAACTCTTGCATCCGTATGCCACCCGACTCCTAACCTTTAACCCAAGGGAGGTGGCATAATGAAGGATGTATCGGATGTATGCCGCGCTGTGGGCAGTGAAAATGCTGCACAGGTCATTACCCGCGCAGTAAGGCCAATCAACCTGCCCAACATCAATGGATCATCTCGTGGGGCTGGAGAACCACACCCTCTTCCACCTATTAAGTCCGTTCGAGATTTATGTCAGACCCTCTACGCAGCCCCTCAGGAAGTTATTGCCGGTTTGCTACATAAAGGGTCAAAGATGGTTCTTGGTGGTGGTTCCAAAAGCTACAAGACCTACTGTTTAACCGACCTTGCAATCAGTGTCGCACACGGCATCAACTGGTGGGGTATGGAGACAACCATGGGCAAGGTGCTTTATGTCAACTTCGAGATTCAAGAGGCATTTTTCCGTCAAAGACTGGATGCGGTTTCCAACGCCAAAAGCGTTTGCCTTAATGTAAGCGATAACCTTGATGTTTGGACACTCCGTGGATATTGCGCCGATTTGTCGGCGTTAATGCCACGCATTATTGAGAAGACCAAAGAACGCTCGTATGACTTGATCATTGTAGATCCTATTTATAAAGGAATGGGGGGCCGCGACGAGAATAGCGCCGGGGATATTAACTCGATGCTTAATGAGATCGAGAAGCTTGCGGTGCAGTCTGGCGCGGCAGTGGTATTTGGAGCTCACTTTTCCAAAGGGAATCAGGCGGGAAAGGACCCCATGGACCGTATTTCTGGGTCTGGTGTATTTGCTCGTGACCCCGACTCCGTTGTGGTTATGACCATGCACGAAAACGAACTTACGTATACGATTGAGGCACGCCTCAGAAATTTCAAACCCATAGATCCATTTTGCCTCCGCTGGGAATATCCCTTGATGGTAAGAGACGATAATGCCGACCCATGTGATCTCAAACGCCCCGGCAACAGGACAACAAAATATTCCCAAGAACAGGTGCTTGATGCCTTGGGCAATGATGCCATGACAACCAAGGAATGGCAAATTAGGCTACATCAGCTGTACGGCATGAGTGAACGGACTTTCCTAAATAAAAAGCGAGAACTCGTCGGAAGCGGACAAGTTATCAAGGCAGAGAGAAATACATGGAAGGCCAATAAACCCGCTATCGACTCGACTGAGAATGCAGCAAATGGAGGTGCAGAGGTGCAATGAATGCAATTTGCAGTTCATTGCAGTTTGCGCGGTGCATTGGTGCAGAGGTGCAGCAGCAGCAGTTACTTAACTGCTGCTGCACCTTATGCACTAGTTTGCATGAGATTCATGAGTTTTTAAAACATCCAACATTCATCTTGGCTTACGGCAATTCGAAAATTGCGGTTGGCCGCTATTCGGAAATATTATGAGCTACGCAGATTTTGAAAGAGGACTGACATCAGAACAGGTAAGGAAGAAAACGCTGGCGGAAAACGCAAAAAATACCGCCATGGAACACCTTTGTAGATTTAAGGAGTCGGAGCACGTTCTGAATATCCTTCGGTCAATTAAGGCGGAAAAGCATCCCATAACCAACGAGGAGGTAAAAAAATGGCTGGAAATAACGGCGTAGAGACAAGCTTAATACAAGAACCACGGTTTCGGATGCCGTCAATCTCGAAGAGGGAAACGGTGGCCGAAAACCCGAATCAATGGTTCGCCGCTAAGTTTCCCCATGCTGTAGCGACATATGGCCCGGCTTTTATGGAGGCAACACTTCTGGACCCTGATGGCTTTGGTAGATTCATCCCGGCCTACCTGAATGACGACTTTTTCGCAGCGATCCTTGGGGGTGATCCAAGGCTTGGGCATCGTGTCATATATTTCGCGCCAGAGGAGAGGTTTTATTTCTTTGATTGGCGGGTGGCTGCATTTTGCCCCACTTCCGAGGAAAAATTAAAGCTGCTGGTCTCTAATTACCTCCTGCGCTGTTCCCAGGAATGCGCGCATTGCGTAGACATCACCAGCCTTGTCATAAGATTCCGCAAGGATGAGGTGCTAAACAGGGTAGTGACCAAAGCCAAGGCGCTGCTGGAGGCAGATGCTGCGTTCTTTTCTGGAAAAAGTGGAAAACATCGGATGGTGAACGGGAAAATAATTAACCCCCTTGATGCGTCGCCCCATGAGATCTTTGTCAAAAACGCCATTGTCCAAGCTCCCAATGGAGCACTAACCGTCACCGAGTGCTATCACCAGTTTTATCTTTTCTGCCGTGAATCAGGAATGATCCCGCCACCACGGGCGGAATTTCAATCTCTGGTCGTCGAAGCTATCCGCTGCTCCTTTAATGTCGGGTTACGCCATGATGTGCCCGGGAACAATGGAAAACAGGCGAACGGATGGATGGGGATTGCGTGTCGATCACTGCTTACACCCCAAGAAAGTCCTGTTCCCCGCAATCCCGCCTAATCCGTACTTCCCGCCCCTGTCCAAAAGCACTCAAATTTCACTTATCACCCTCGGAATGAGAAAAATAGTCATTGCGGGCATGGATGGGGGCTCAGGTAAACGCTTCGCACAAAATGCAAGTGTCACTTTAATTTAGAAAACATACTCAGAAAGACTTTATACAGGAAAACTCTTGAATTCCGAATGGGACCAGCGTAAACATCCGTCGGTAATTTACAATTCAATATCGCCTCTTGGGGCCAGATGTAGCTGGTGGACATGGCTCACGGAAGACATTTTAAATTAAGCAGCCCTCCCCTCAAAACTTATGAGTAAAAACACCTGTTCCCCGCTGGTTTTTGCTTCTTGTTTGCTTTTATTGAGCGAATTCCCGTCGTTTGGACAAGCCCTTCAAGGCTCCAGCTTGGATGTGACCGGAACTGGCGCAATTAACACCCTTGTTTCGGGAACGGCAGCCATCACCTCCGGCTCGATAGGCTCATTGGTGGTTGGTGGCACAGCCGATGTTGTCGGCAATACGCTTTATTTCGGATCTTGGTCCGCCGATCCGACCCACCCGGGCTATTCCATTTTCTATAGTGACGGAGTTGCTGGAACCAACTCTGGCCTGACACAAACTCTTACTCGCCCCCAAGCTGTATGGAATTGGCAGCGAATTGCAACTTCCGGCAGTGCTGTGAATGTGATGCAGATTGATGCTTCCAACCGGCTGATTTTGACAGGAACCGATTCGAGTCAGCAAATCGTAATGGATCCGAACGGAACAATTTTTGTAAACGGCAGCAACCTATTAACGCAAGATGTTGCGGATTCTAGGTACTTCTTGGCGGGAATTGGGCTTACTAGCTTAAATGGGAAAATTGGTATAGGTACGGTGACTCCTGCTGTAGCCCTCGATGTATGGGGTTCCCTAAATGTCTCATCTGGATCTTCATCTGCCTTGTTTGTTGACTCTTCGTCGGGGTATGTAGGAATTGGAACCGCAACGCCATCGGCCAAACTTGATATAAAAGGAACTTTGAATGCTGGCGATAGGGTTAACTTAGGTTTATCTGCGCCAGGAACAGCATTTCATGCTGGCTCATCAGGGGTCATGTTTCGTCCATCATCTAGTGATAGAGCTATCATGGAGTTGCATTCTCCATCAAACAATACGCGAGGAGTCATTCAAGCTGTCGACAATTATGGAATATTTATTCAATCATTGACTTCGTTGCCAACGATATTTGATCAAAACTACGCTGGATCTTACGTACAAATTGCTGGCTCCTCGGTGAGTCGTGGCTTGAGATTCTCGAATGCCTGTGCTGGAGCTAATGATATAGGTCTTGGTCGCGCATCGGCGGGCGTACTGCAAGTGACAGATGGGAACACTGGTCTTGGAACTTTGATTGCTGGAAATTCTAGAATTTCAGGAACTCTTTCTGTTTCTGATACAAATAACGCGGGCAGATATGCCGTCTCATATACAGATGGAACTAATGGAATTGGTTCAAACATATTACAGATTACTTCCCGTCCGTCAACATCATGGACATGGCAACGAACAGCTGCTACCGGCACATCTGTCAATGTGATGCAAATTGACGCTGCAAATCGTCTAGTCTTGACGGGAACGGACTCGACTAAGCAACTTGTGCTCGATCCAAACGGAAATACTGCTCTCAATAGCAATAATATTCTAACCAAGGCAAGTGCCGATAGTCTTTATATTTCCTCTGCTGCCGGATTAACAATATCTGGCGGAAATGTGGGGATTGGTTCTGTAAATCCTTCTGGCCAGTTACAGATAAGTATTTCTGACGCAAGTAATGTTGGTGAAATTATCAAAAGCAATCCGTTGCAGGCTGTAGATTTAATGCAATTGCAAGATGCATACGGTTCATTGTTGGCGAAAATAGATTTGAAAGGAGCGGGGTATTTTGGACTGCAAACAGAGTATCCTGCTATTATTTGCGATAGTGACAACGGATCTAATATCACTTGGAAAAATCCGTATACATCATACAGCGCTCGTCTTAACCAGCGAGGTAATGGTGAGATTGTTTATAGTGCAAACATAAACGACTACGATATGCTGGATGATACGAGCCTTACGTCGTTTAAATTTGCCCTGTGGATGGAACTTGGGAAGGTTAATTTTCAATATAGCCCGGCTGGCAGTTCATATTGGGATGGTCATGAAGTTTTTGCAACGGATCTAAATACAGGGAATACATATTTTACAGCAAATTTTGGCGTAGGTGTTTCGGGGGGGTATATGCCATATCCGACGCATCTATTTGAAGTTGGTCTTTATGGAGCCAATGCTTGGATTGATACCAATCAGGCTTATTTTTCAGGGAATGTAGGCGTGGGTACCGCTACGCCTTTAGCTAAGCTCGATGTTGACGGCAATGCCAGATTTTCCGGAGCAGTTCGAATTGAACCACAGGGGGATCTTGATATGGGTGCATTCACAGTAGAACCAACCACTGCACAAGTTTCCCAGAATAATGCTGTAAAAGCCGCCTCGACAACCGCAAGTGTCTCCTCGACAACTGCAACATCGGGCACAAGCGTTTCTGGAACAACTCGGGCCACTACAAGTGGAACAAATTTCTAGCGTTCTATGGACCGGCCCAAAAACCACAGGAACCGAGGCGGGAAAAGTCTCTGTATTGCATTGGGAATTCTTTTTATTGTGGGATTGCCCTTGTTTCTCTTGGCAGAGAGCACGGCGCCACAATGGTGGACGGTTCGCACTGTTACAAACGGCAACCAAGGAAATGACTATGCCGCCGTCAATCAAGGGCAAATCAAAAATATCACCATAAAAGCAATTGCAGAACTGGATGACGAACTTCCAGGAGGAGCTGGAGATGCCCTGTACACGCTCAGAACAAAACTTTCTGGCACAACTGCAAATACCAATGACTACGCTGCGGTTAACCTTGGGCAATTGAAGGCGGTGGCGAAGCCGATTTTTGACAGGCTTCTGGAAGTGCAATACTTTGGCCATCCACTGGAATCAGGCACTTATCCATGGCTTAGCGGTTCAGCTAACCCCGCAAACGATTATGCCATGGCCAATATCGGCCAGGTTAAGAATCTTTTTTCATTCGACCTAACGGTTACGGGAACTAATGGTCTCCCTGACTGGTGGCAAAATTACTACTTCGGCGGGCCTGTTCCCGATCCTAATGCCCCTGCTCCAAGCGGGGTTTTAGTGGACGGCAATCCTGCGACGATTTTGGAGGCTTACAATAGCCACTTAAACCCTATCGATTTTTATAGCGGGCAAGCGCCGATTTTGACGATTACCAACGGAAACAATCAAACAGGCTCTCCCAGCTCTTTCCTTTCCGCGCCGCTCGTGGTAAAAGTCACTGATAATGCGGGGAACGCAATGAGCAAAGCTCCTGTTATATTTACCGTAACCCAGGGAGGCGGCACCTTGCAGGCCACTGCCACGGGAAGCAACGCCGGTGCGCTGAAGCTACAGACCAACACCAGTGGCTACGCGATTGTCTACTTCCAACTCCCCACCACGACCAGCGCCACTTGCCAGATTACCTGCATACCTGCCACGGGAAATTATGCCCAGGCAGCCGTTATCTTCACCGAAAAGAGCGACAATGGAACAGGCAGTTATGGCACGCCTACGTTGCCATCGGGTAATCAGCCGGAAAACCCGCCAACACCGCCTGTGGTAAGTTATCCAGCAATTAATGTTAGCGGAACAAACGCGGGAAATAACGTCAATATATGCGCCCTTGATGATACTAACAAGATGGCCTTTGCCTTCTTAAGTAATAGTTATACAGCGACCGTCATGACGTGGACGAGCGGTTCAACACAAACAGTTCAGCAGGTGAACCTTTTCGATAGTTTCACTGTAGGTCACGATGATGACCCAAATGATGAATTTGAGGGATATTTCCAAGTTAGCGTAACCTACACTCCAAAATTTGTCACGCCTTCCGGAAAACTCTATGGATCAGCGAGCTGCTATGGCTATGATGGCAATTGGGACTCTTTTGGAAGAGAGTGGGGGTTCTCCAGCTCTGATGGAGTGATTGCCGATATAGGGAAACCCTCGTGGAACTCATTCTCTATATGGGCATACTCAGTTTATAAAATCAATTCTATCACAGAGAATACATGGGGTGGAGAGACTAATGTCTATGGTAGGGGCATTCTTGGTGAATTTGGAATAGGCTTTATTTCTGTGAATGGGAGCCAAACGTACTTCGGTCAAGGTGAGGTTCCCACTCCCTATTCTGATTGGACATCTTATGCGGTAACTGCGGTAAACGACGGCGGATGGTGCCTTGGCTCATGGGGAGACTGGTTTGCGGGTCAGGGAGGTCCCATGGCCTGTGGATTAGGATTCATCTGGAATGGAAACCAAGTAATTATGGTGAGCCCCAATGAATGTTTCTGGGCCCTTAATAACAACAATCAAATCATCGGATGGGATTCCTCCATCAACGAGGGGATTATTTGGCAAGGTGGCGCTCGCACAGTACTAACCGCACTGATTCCTGCCGATTACCAGGGAGAGATCAGCGGGATTTTTCCGCGATTGATCAGTAATTCAGGAACTGACGGGATTATCCATATCCTCATGAATGCTACATTTACCGATCCCACTGATGGCTCCCAGTCAGCTAAAACCTACGTTCTCTCCGGCCCTTACGCTGCCCTAAGTTCCACAAATTGCACTCTCCAGGAAGTTCAGTTGCCCGATGGAATGAGTTCGTCGGACATTAGGTGCATTAACGCAAATGGATGGGTTGCCGGAATCAGCAATCTTTCGACGAGTTCCAGCGGAGGGACGAGTCAGACAATTTTGGCTCGGAGCACGATGGCGGCGTCCTCGTCCAGTTCGTCACAATCGCCTTGGGCAAGCCCACCTATGTATTTAGGAGTGGATGCGAACAGGGATGGAGTTGTGAAACTTGCTGTTACTGGAAGCGACGCCAAAACCACTCAGGGCGGGATATCGATGTCGGATAAGGATTACGACACAACTTCCGAGAACAGACCTTACAGGTTCTGGATGAACGATGACAACGATTTCAGTGAACAGGACCATCCCGGCTCAACAACCAAGGACTCCACTACCAACGGCATCGTGTCCCAGCGCGACCTGGAGGACTATGCGCGACTCCAAATTTACGTCGGGGGATACCAGAAGCAATTCGAGGATGGCACATACCAACTCGGTCTCGAATGGAAAACCGTTACGAGCGGAACCCCCTCAATCAAAATTGTTCAAGCAGCGGAGAATGACGGAGGCGGGAAATATCTGACTGATGACGCTACGGCGACAAACCAACTGAGCGCAATATCGGAAGGAGCTGTTAGCGTCAGCTCGCCGCTGAAATTATCGAGTTCTGTATGGAATCACTTGGGCGGACCATTTGGCACGACCAAAACTTTCCCATACTGCTATTTGCTATTCGACGGAGTCACGGAGGGCAAGGGGCAGCTTCTGGTGACCATTTGGCAGGGAAACACAAAGATTTCCGATGGACCTAGTGTGTGGCTCGACATCAAGGACATCAAGAAGATGTATCAGCGGAAAGACCTAAGCGGGAAGAGCCAATGGCCCGCCGTCCAATTTGAGGCGGCTCCGAATGAAACCAAGCAGGCTATTGTGTTTGTGCACGGATGGAACATGTCCCCCGATGGAGCAACGTCCTTTGCCGAAACGATGTTCAAGCGCCTGTATTGGCGTGGATTCAAGGGACGGTTTGCGGCTGTCCGGTGGGATACAGGGTATTCCGATAATTGGCAATGGGTACCTATGGCAGGACAAACCATTGATGCCTATCTCGCAAGTTATAACGACAGTGAGCACACCGCATGGCAGACTGGCCCGGCCTTAAAGAGCTTCGTGGACTCTCTAACTGGTTTCACATCCAAAAACATTGTTGCCCATAGCATGGGGAACATTGTGGTGGGTGGGGCACTCGCAAACAGCATGTCTGTGAACAATTATGCCCTATTGCAAGCGGCAGTCCCTGCGGCGTGCTACGATGATGGGGCGAATCTAAAACAAAGCCCATCTACAACGACTGTGAATGTTGGGGTAACGAACATAACGGTGAATCTGTGGAATAAGGACACACCCGACGACGACACTGACACCCCAACGCGAGCTATGGCGTATAGAGGGCGGCTAAAATCAGTTGGCGGAACTTTGACCAGCTTTTATCTGCCGCAGGACAATGCAACGTCTTAT
The DNA here is from genome assembly GCA_002298145.1 of Spartobacteria bacterium UBA695. Classification (GTDB taxonomy): domain Bacteria; phylum Verrucomicrobiota; class Verrucomicrobiia; order Chthoniobacterales; family Chthoniobacteraceae; genus UBA695. The sequence continues at coordinate 317,911 of DBMP01000013.1, forward strand.
GCTTGGGAGTTGAACAACGCCATCATGAAACCCGCTAGCTACTTCGGGTATGACAGGACGGCCAGTTCCGGCCAAAGGTTGTATAAAACGAAGCTCGGGGGATTATTGATTGACCACTATCTTACTGACCCTAACGAAGCAGAGCCATACGCCTGTCGGACTTGGGCCAAAGCAGCCGGAGCCGAAAGCAGGACCAGTGGAAAAGTCTCGGGAAGCGTTGATTTGAGTTCGTCAGACTATGGATTTGGCACCCAACACAGCGCGGAATTTAACTGGAATATCCAGGGTTTAGAGCCTTTTTATAACAAACTTTTGGATTCCCTTGGAATCGATTCAAATCCATGAAACCTAATCGGGCCATTCTACTAGCGTCCTCCGCCGGGCTTTTAATTTTATTGTATTTTTGGCTAGGCCGAAGCGGACACCAAAAACGACAAAATTACGAATCCAAAACTGATTCTACAGCGCTTCCATTTGCACCAGCAACAACGCCAACCAAAAGCCCCAATCCATCCGTGGCTCCGACCCCTCCTGCCACTCAAGGGGATGAAGCTGTGTTACGCGAGGAGCGGGTAAAAACTGTGCAGTCCGTATTTGCCGCGCCTATTTCATTCTACGGAAAAGTTCTCGATCAGAACGGGAATCCAGTTCCAGAAGCGCACATCGAATATAGTGCGATAGATAAATTTTGGGCGGATGGGTCGAGATACCAAGGGACATCTGATGATAACGGGAACTTCTCAATTTCAGATATTAAGGGAGCTGGCCTGCTTGTGACCGTGGGCAAAAACGGATATGACTCGATCAATGGGAAGTCTTCACAAGCTTTTGGATACGGGATGCCGCCGGACAGTTCCCGCAAATCCCCACCCACAAAAGATACCCCTTCTATTTTTGTTTTGAGGAAAAAGGTCATAGGGGAACCTCTATTCACAGTAGCAAGAACCTTTCGTATTCCCCGAAATGGATCCCCTGTCGAAATCAATCTTAAAACGGCTATTTCAGTTCCGGCGGGGCAAGGCGATTTGGTAATTGCATGTTGGACGAACGATCAAGAGCAAGATGCGAACCGCCATTATGATTGGCAGTGCCGTTTTTCTGTGCCGGGTGGTGGGTTAGTGCAAAGCCAAGACGAAACAGATTACCAAGCTCCGATAGAGGGATACCAACCATCCGTGGAGATTTCGATGCCACACAATGCGGAGAACTGGAGATCCGATGTTAGCGGAGAATATTATTTGAAACTTGCCAATGGAACCTATGCTAGGGCGAAAATTAACATGATCGCAGGGGGAGACCACTTTGTGAGGATTACTTCATATTTAAACCCGCAGCAAGGTTCTCGAAACTTGGAATACGACCCAGCCCAGCAGGTCAATCTCAAGTAGCCGTCCGATGCGACCGACGCCGATAGCTATCGCCCTGATCGTTGCGGCCCTTCACCGCCTTGCTGTTGTCTTCATTTTCGCCTTGGGATTCCGGGCTGCCATGACTGCCTTCAATGGAAATTCCACATCCGTCCGGTTGTCAGGTCCGTTAATGGTGCTCTTCCAGTTATTGGATTTCCCGGTGTTCGTGATGAACTGCTTTGCGTTCCGGTTTACGCACGACTATTTCCCGCACGGCGGCATATTCGCGATCTTCGCTAACGAGCTTCCCTTTCGGTTTTTGCTTTCCTTGGGATGGTCACTGAGCATCGGGCTATGGTCGGTTGGCTGGTGGCTCGGCGTAGGCGTCGCAAATATGGCCCACCAAAGCCCCGGTATCGGTGATATGTCTCGGATTTACTGGGCGGTTGCCACTCGATTAGCTCGGGCACCTTGTCGCGAGGGGCCCAATGGAGACCTTCGGCGGCGAGGAGGACGAGGAAGAAGAGGGAACCTAGGGTGAGGAGGCTAAAACGATCTTGCGGTGGAGGAAGTCAAGCCAGTCGAACTCAGGTGGCAGGAGAGGCGCAATAGATTACGCCCCAAACACATTCCCCAAGCCCACCTTCAGCTTCGCCATCACCTGTTCCAGGCGCCGGAGGGTGATTGACTGTTCGGTATGCTCCAGCCGGAATAAGGTGGAGGGTGTTAACCCCGTTTTCTTCGAGAAATCGGCGTAACTCTGCTCTCCCCTCGTCTTTTTAAGGAAAGCAGCGAGTTTTTGGTCAAGATTCGGCTGGGAGTGCTTGGGCACTCATGGATTCTCTGAAAGAACTCATTCCGGATGTGGAATTTTTCCTTGATCTGTTCCTTTTAGGGAATAGCATCCGCTCTGGTTTTCCCGAATTTTATGACTTCTCTGCAAAGACAAAGCATGCCGCCCAATACTGAGACGGTTATATTTGAGAATCCTCCGCAGCCTCTTGGAGCCCTCGGTTATGGTCCAGTCGTTCCAGCAATAACCGTGACCAATACCCGTGTGACATTCGGAGAACACACAATCGTCCTTAAGGGAGTCAAAGAGGTAAAACTTGAGACTCGGTGGAAATGGATTGAGCCATGGTTGCGCACACGCAATATTTTTTTGGCGATTTTTCTGTGCCTGCTGACAACACCTCTATTCTTTACCCCGCTGTTCCCTCTATCGATTGTTACGTTTGCCGTCGTCATGGGTATTATATGGCATAGCCTGTTTGCGGCTTGGTACAGGTTTTGGAACGGTGGCTGGAACAGGCTTTGGAGCGGCCCAGCAAAAGGGAAATGGGAAAGGGTTATTCTTGTCTGCGAAAAGCGATCGATTGTTTGTTTTGAAATCTACCTGGAAGGCGGATTTTCCAAATACGAGTTTGCCCCTGGTGGTGGTTCAAGCCAGGAGGCAGTTCAAGAGTTCAAACGAGGCTACGCAGCGAGGGAAAAGCTGGCCCGAGATGTTGCCGTTGCTATTGGCAAGGCTATTGGAAGTTCATCACCGGACAAAAATACGCAGGACAATTAGTAACCAACTCCCCCCATGACAGAGTTCACGCAAAAGCGGGTATAGCAGGGAGAATGAAAACTACCATCAACTACATTTTAGCGGCGCTAATGTTTCTCGGCATGGGAGTCGTGGCAAAAGCGGAAAATAAGCCGGTCATTATCACCACGGTCGATGAACTTGGGGAAGCAGTCGTCAGCGGTTCCATCCAGATGATGTCCGGACGAGACGTTATTCTCAAGGGAACGGTCGCAAACATTGAAAAATCAGCCACCAACAGCACCGCATTTGGTGTGGTCTGCTTCATTGCCCAAAATAATGTTCAAATCAGGGCGGAAATCATCAGTTTTCCGCAAGTACCCGTCAGATCAGTCGTTAGCATCCCGCAAATCCAGGAAAGTAATCGGCTGGTGGGAAAGGTGGAAGGGAACACCCTCTATTTGAAGGTCGTCACTACTCGGAAATTACCCAGTGGTACGTTATATAAGACAGAATCCCAATGGGATCAGGTCATCAAAGCGGGGGATTTTATCGAAGTGGATGGAAAAATTCAGGGTGCGGCTTTCAAGGTGCTCACCATCAAGAATTGCAGTTGCCCAACGTTCTCCAAAAGTGAATCTGGCTTGATGCGAAGGCCGTAATTTCGGGTTCAATGGCCAAGACAGGTCATGGAAATATTTCCACAGGGTTGCATATGCCCCCTGTCTGAAAAATTCGCCCAGAAACAGGTATAATATAGTGAAACCCATGCATTAACCCTCGGCAAACCCGCTGAGCGGCTAAAAATCAACTCATCCGTACAAAACTGCCGCCATCTTGGCGGTTTTTTTGTGCCCAAACACAGAAAGGAAGCATCCCAATGGCAGTATTATTGCAGATGACCTATTCGAAGAAGCTGGGACTGCCCAACTTTAGCAGTCACAGTTGCGCGGTCAGTCTCCAGGTCGAGATTGCCGACGTATCACAGGTAACAACCGAGGTAAAACGCCTCTATGCACTCACCCAGGACTCCGTTGATCATGAAATCCAGCAAGTAGGATGGATGCCTGCCGATCCAGCGTATGGCCTGACCAATGGAAATGGTCATTCCCGCGCCGTAAACGACCGTCAAAGCCCTTCAAATGCTGAGACGGCTCCTATCACGGAAAAACAACTCGCGCTCATCCAGAAGGTGGTGCGGGATAACCATGCCAGCAAGCAGGATATCGAGCAAATGGCCCAACAGATGTTCGGTATTGGTGTGCTTTCATTAAGCCGTACCCAAGCCTCCTCGTTGATTGAGGACGTACTTGATCTCTACGGCAGAAAACCGAGCGCTCACAGTCGTTACCGCGAGAGGAGCAGAGCCTGAACCGTGCAATTCAAGCCAGTCTATCCCATGGGAACGCTGGCTTTTTTGCATTAACGAAAGGAGCCCTATGAAAAAGCACATCATCCTGGCCCTGGCTGTCCTTACGCTTAGCGTATCGACGGTGAGGGCAAGCTGGCTGGATAACGGCGAGAAAGAGCGCCGCATCGAACTCCAGCAACAACTGGATCAACAGCGGCATGAAACAAGTCATTGGCAAGGCATTGCCTTTGTCTTGGGCATCAGCGCTGTTTTCACCCTCATCACGGGAACCATCATTGGGAGCAGAGCACGAAAACATGCAAACCCCTCCCAATAATTGGTGGCAGCGGTGCAAAGTGCAGTGGAAACCTGCGCCAATTAACCAGCCGTCCATCGATCCCAAGATTGAGGAATTGGAGCCCTTGCAACGTTCAGCGGAAGTGATTCGATATTCGATATTATCCATCGAATTTTGGATCTCGCCCAATGGACAAGTGAGGGAATGGCTGCGCAACAACACGCACCTTGCGGCATGGCTTGCCATACCGGCATTTCTGGTTCTACCCATCGTCACCTATGCCTTATGCAAACTGGCGCTTGGGTTGCAAATGCTGGTTAGCATTGCGGGGAAACTCATCATTTTCCCGATCTTTGCGCTCATGGCAACGTGCGTCATTTGGATCAGCATCAAGATCGTCAAAGCGATCCGCTGATGAAAAAGGAAAATTAACAGTAATCCCGTGCAGTTGGTGCAGCAGCACTTAAGGTGTGCTGCTGCTGCACCTCTGCACTTGTACCAGATGCACTGCTGCAATTACTGCAAATTGCATTCATTGCACTTCTGCACCAGCTAAAAGAAAGGAGGCCCATCATGGCCAAATCAAGGAACACGCCGGTATTCGACCGGATTGTCCAAGCACTGACGTATTCATTCCCTACAAGGCAAATCGCTCTCCAGTTATTGGAAGAACGGTTTGAATACGATCTGTTCGTCCATGCCGGAGACATCACCACCATCGAAAAGGCTGCAAAGGAATTGCGGCTCGCCATTACCAAGGAAGAATGCGCCAAGGTGCTCGACTACATCGCCGAGCACTGCATGGTCGTCATCACCATCGAACACGTAGAAACAGCGGCCTACGCCCTCTTCGGCAACCGCTTCATCGAACCCGAAAACTAAACAAAAGAAAAACTATGGTCAACATACTCGAACCTATACCTGCCTTAACCACGAGACACCCCAACCTGCTCCTCCATTGCGGAGCAAAAGCTGTATCACGCCGCGCCGTGCAAAAGGTCGTCACCCCATTTCCAACGGATACATGGACACCCATCCCGCACATGGAGCTCATCCAGCGTGTCGAACATACGCTTAAAAGTAACCGCCTCACCATCGGCACCCAGGCCCACAGCTTGAGTCATGACGGCATGCGTTACTTCGGTCTCATGGAGGTCAAAGGACGCGCCACGGATGCGGACTATTGCTGGGTGCTGGGATTACGCAACAGCCACGATAAAACATTCCCTGCGGGAATTGTGGCTGGTTCCTCCGTGTTCTGCTGCGATAACCTGGCCTTCTCAGGCGAAGTAAAAATCGCCCGGAAACACACCCGGTTCATCACACGTGATTTGCCATTCCTCGTGCAACAAGCCATAGGCCGGTTGCTCGATAAATGGCATGATCAGGATAACCGCATTGATGCCTACCGGAACACGGCCCTGAAGGATCGTGACGCCCATGACCTCATCATCCGCGCCACGGATGTTGGAGCATGCACATCCCGTATGGTCCCTGCCATCCTCCACGAATGGCGCGAGTCCAAATACGAGCAGTTCCATGAGCGCAACGTCTGGTCCCTATTTAACGCCTTCACTGAGGCTTTGAAGGAGGGAGACCTTGCGGTTCTTCCCAAACGTACTGAAGCCCTACACGGGCTGATGGACAGCCATGTGGGGCTGGCGTTTGGTAGGAATTGATTCAAAGAGAAGGGCTTCCATTCATTGGAGACCCTTTTCTTTAGCTGTCCTCTGCGGTATCGGTGCTCTTACGTCGCGCCATGAAGGAAGATTGAATCATTCCCACTCAGGTTTGCAACGGTTGAAAATCGGCTTTGGCCGATGTCATTGGCTGAAAGTCGCCATGCTCGCAGTGTAAAAAGGTTTATGGCCTTCGAGCTGGAGTCGTTCTTGAGCGAATGTTCAGGCAGTCGCATCCAGAGCGAATGTTGTCCTACTGGCTTTACCAGCGATCTGCTCGTTGGTTTACGCCGTCCGGTAGAACCCCGGGGTAACTTTTGGCTTGCAAACAGAACTTTCTTCCGGTTCCGATATACCCGTGTGGAAAGTTTCGGGTGTGACCTTCCTCCCAAAAACAAATCTAATTCATGGCTGAATCCGAAAAATCAAATCAACTGGCGATACGCATGCCCTCTGAACTGGCGAGTTCGATCGAAGCGTTCAGTCCAGCAATGGCTGGCTACCTCGCTACCTTAGGTCTCCCTACTGAGAATGTGCTTTCTCCAATCGAGGAGAGACGCAAAGTAATCGCGTCTCTCGAAAGTGCGCTTGAGCCTCTCTCTTACTCCGAGCGACAAAAGGCATTTTATCTTACTCGTTTTGCAGTCGCTGCGTCAGTCGGACTTTTCAATGGCGCTTTAACGGACCTCTGGAACGAGACAATGGCAGCTCTTCGCTCCATGGTTGCGCGTTTTGATTTGGGATACTTTTTCTCCGTAGCCGAGAAGATCAGTTCCCGAAATAAGAACTTTCAGACAGTGGAAGATTTGGAGCAGGTAGCTGATCACGATCTGCTGGAAGCGTGTCGACGCATTGGTCTGTTGTCGGACGTGAACCATAAAAGATTGGAGCATGTCAATTACATGCGAAATCACGCAAGTTCAGCGCACCCGAACCAAAACGAAATAGACGGATTTGAGTTGGTTGGTTGGCTCACAAACTGTCTGCGTTACGCGATTACAGCAAAGCCTGACCACTCGGTCATCCAAGTAAAGCAACTGCTTGAAAACATTCGATCCCAAGCGATTCCAGCTAGCGACATACCGATAATCTGCCAAGATATAGCGCACCTTAGCGTGGAGCGGATTGACGATCTTCTCTGGACGCTCTTCGGAATCTACATCGACCTCCGACAGTTACCACAAACCAAATCGAACATCGCTCAAATGGCAAGGGCTGTTTGGTTGGTCGCATCAGAAGATCGAAAATACGAAATTGGTGCGAGGTTTGGTGTTTACCGCAAGAACGCGGACATTCCCCGAAAAGACGCTACTGCTGAGTTCTTAAACATAGTATGCGGAAATAGTTACAAGGACGAAGATAGCCTTGCGGGAGAGTTGATTGACAAACTGGGCACGCTGAAGACAGTTCACTACGACACGAACAATTTCTACAACGAATATGCGCACGCGAAAGTATTAGGTGAATCGCTACCGGTGAGCGGTGCTGTTCCGCGCGCAGCTAGGGCACTTTGGGTTAAAGTGATCGCGACCTGTTTCGTTGGTAACGGATATGGTTATCGCGAAGGAGTCGACGAGGGTGCGCTCCCGTATTATACGCATTATATTGCCGCATTTAGTGAATCTGAAACCATAGAATTTGCGCATCTGTTTTTCGATACGGAATTTGCAACTCCATTGGACCGAACCAAATGTGACCAACGACTGCGCCAATTGGCGCACAGCCTGAGATTGAAATCGACCAACATTTATTTACAGCGAGCCTTAGATTTAATGTTGGCTGCTCCTCAAGGCACTTTGGATCGCCTTGGAATAACGGCGGCATTCAAACAGGCTGTGCAATACATCCCAAAGTCAAAATAGCAAGAGCTGCATTGACGACACTTTCGTTGAGCACCCATGCGCAATGGACCGAACCAGTTATCTCGCATCGCCGCTCGGGCATCGCTTTGTTTGAGAAGAAAGGAAACGAGAACCAGCATCAGAACGACAGAGGTTGCAGTGCCGGACACCCATAGGAGCTTTGGAATATTCGCGAGAGCAAACCCTATAGAGACCACGGCGAGAGCAAGGACGACGTATGATGGCCAGCCTAGCGAAATGAAATTGATCCCTCCGAGAACGGGGATACTGCCCACTGGAGTGAATGCACCAAGGCACAGCAGAACAGATCCGATAACGGTAACGATTTTTGGAATCTCAGAACTAATCTGGCTCGATGATGGCGGAGGCGGCGCAGCAAAATTACTAGAGGCGGGGGAGTCCAGCAATTTCGAAAGGGTGACCCATCCTGTAGCCTTTCCACCGTAGGCAAGATCGTAGGATTTGAGTCTACCAGTTCTTAGATACTCGCGGGCATCTGCCTCTGTATATGGCCCAAATCGTTGTCCATCCCTTTCGATCGTGATTTTCATCCTTTGGAACTGTGATGGTCCTCCAGACAGAAGGCAATCTTGTTTTGCGCTGGCCTATTGAGCCGAGCAGGCACACGAAAACCCAACCTCCTATAAAGCCCGTTTTTTAGCCACCCGTACCTGGGACATGGTCCAGGAGTGCCTGATTTTGGTGAGAATGAAGCTTCTCCAAGAGGTATACCTAAAAGGTCGAGGTAAAGAAGAATGTCCGCCTTTACTTTTTTCCGCTCAGCCCGCAATTGTTGAACTCAACACACACGAATTTTCAGGGGTTTAGCCAGCCGGTTTTCGCTTGGGAAAATCATCGCCGAGACACGTAAGCGTGCCTCAATATGAATTTACGAATTTTGTAAGATGCTTAACAACAATTTCTTATAAAAATTTACTGCTCTGACTACGAATCAGAAGGTTTCAGGTTCGACTCCTGACGGGCGCAGTTCTTCTCGCTGAGGAACTTCCGCAAACCTCCATCCGCTCCACTCCTGGCGAGCGAGGTCGCTTGAGCGCGAATGAACGCAGCCCGGCTCTCTGCGAAATTCAGGCCAATCTCTGGAGCGCGGCATTCTTTTTCTGGCGCAATGCGCGCTCTACCGTTATCGAAGGGGCCGCCAACACAAGTTTCCATGCTCACCATTCGCGATCTCAAAAAAACCGTCGGGGGCCGTACGCTCTTTGAAAACGCCTCCATGCAAGTCAACTATGGAGAGCGCGTGGCATTGGTCGGCCCCAATGGCGCGGGTAAATCAACCCTTTTCGGGCTCATTCTGCGCAACGACGAGCCCGATTCCGGAACCGTCGACCGCGACGAATGGACCATGGTCGGCTATCTTCCCCAGGAGGGCGAAGCCGTTGGCGACGAAACGGTGCTCGACGTTGCGACCGGCCGCGCGGGTGAACTCGCCGCTCTGGAGTGCCGCCTCAAAGAACTCGAAGAAGCGGGCACGGTCGACACCCCGGAATACATGGAAGCCCATGCCAAGCACGACGCCCTCAACGACCCCCAGGTGGAGGCGAAGGCCAAGAAAATCCTCCACGGCCTCGGGTACCACGAGGATCAGTTCGGCCGCCGTGCCCGCGAGATGAGCGGCGGCTGGGTCATGCGCGCCCATCTGGCCCGCTTGCTCGTGATGGAGCCCGATCTCCTGCTCCTCGATGAGCCGACCAACCACCTCGACCTCCTCTCCCTCCTCTGGCTCCAGGATTACCTCAAAACCTATTCCGGTGCCATCCTCCTTATTTCCCACGACCGCCAGTTCATGGACGAACTCATCGAGACCGTCTACGAAATCAACGAAACGCAGCTCATTTCCTACACCGGCAACTATTCGGACTTCCTGCGCCAGCGCGAGGCGAACTACGAGCAGCAGCTCGCCGCCTATAACAACCAGCAAAAGGAAATCCGCGCCTTGCAGGAATTCGTCGACCGCTTCCGCTCCGTCGCTTCCAAAGCCTCGCAGGCCATGAGCAAGCTCAAGCAGATCGAGCGGATCAACAAACTCGAAAAACCGCTCCCCCCACGCAAACCCTTTCGCTTCCACATCCCGCAGCCTCCTCGCGGCGGCCAGCGAGCCATCACACTGGATAGTATCCACATGGCCTACGGCACGCACTCCGTCTACCAGGGCGTTGACCTCACCATCGAACGGGGCGAACGCACCGTGCTTGTGGGCCCCAACGGCGCGGGAAAATCGACCCTGCTCAAAATCCTCGCCGGAGTCGTCGAGTTCCAGAAAGGCGAACGCAAACTGGGCCACAACGCCAAGATCGGCTACTTTAGCCAGCACCGGGCCGACACCCTCGACGCCAACAAAACCGTCCTCGAAGAAGTCATGGACAGCGCCCCGGAGATCCGCGAAGACGAAGCCCGAGGGGTGCTCGGCTCGTTCCTTTTCCGCAAAGACGAGATCTACAAAAAAACCGGCGTCTTGAGCGGCGGCGAGAAAAGCCGACTCAATCTCATCAAATTCCTCGTGGACCCGCCCAACATCCTCCTCATGGACGAGCCCACGACCCACCTCGATATCCACAGCGTCGAATCGCTCATCCTCGCGCTTTCCTGCTACGAAGGCACCCTGATTTTCATCTCTCACGATGTGCATTTCATCCGCCAACTGGCCACGAAAGTCATCCACGTCCACTCGGGCCAGCTTTATCCCTATCCCGGCGGATACGACTACTACCTTGAGAAATCCGGTGCCACCAACGACCGCGCGGCCCTGACCGCAAACTAGGTAGTGTCGTCACAAGAGCCACAACGGCATCCACTTCGGCTTTTTGCGCCGTTTTGCAGCTATTTTTGGGTCAGTATTCACTAATATTGCCCTCAAAAATAACCACAAAACGGCATCAAAAATCCTTTGTGGCTGCCATGCGCATCTCGTGCCGATACTACCTAGGGAGCGTTATTTTTGTTCCGGCTGGGGCGTCGGCGTTGGCGAGGGGGCAAAGATGGACGACCCGGCGGGCACGACCCAAAGGCCGCTTACTTTTCCCGCCCGGTTGTACACGATTTTCAGATCCACCTGCATTCGTTCCCAGCGGCAGGGGACATAGGTGATGATGTATTCTTGAAAGATTTCCTGCCGGGGAGAGCCATGCCCCAGGTATTTTCCTCCGCCCGCGCCTAACTGCGCCCAGACGTTGCCGAGCATGGGTTCCGACATCGCGCTGCTCATCGTGGCGTCGAACTCCGCCCTCGCCTTGGCGAAGTCCCCCTTGGCGAGGAGATCGACAAAGGCCACAGCGCGGGTTTTCATATCACCGCTCGGGGCGGCAGGGACCGGCGAAGGCTTGGGAGCTGTTGATGCTGGCGCATCCGGCTGAATCTCGTTGATAATATGATCTGATATGGCCCCAGCGTGTGCGGCTGTCTCGGTCTGAGCTGTATTAGCGGGAGTCGCCAAGCGTTCGGGCCGGGTGTTGAGAATCACCTTGCCGATCACACTGGAGACAAGAATCTCCTGAAGCGGTTCGTTATGCCGCGCGATTTGCAGCATCCCGTGGGCGGGAGCTTGTGCCACGCGGGCAACCCGTACCTCGCGCCCCTGCCGATAGGCTACGAAATCACCGGGAACAAACTTGCGTCCCAGCTTAAAGACCAGAAGCTGGCTGCCACGGGGGATTTCCGGGAGTGCGGCATCGGTTGGCACCCGGTAGGGAGCAAGGAAGAAAAGCCGCGTTAACGCCGCAAGAACTGCGCAAATCATGACGATGGACAAGACCCATGTTATGGAGCGGCCCGAGGCGCATTTATCCAGACTGGCAAGCTGCGCCAAAGGTAATGCCCAGCCTTGCAACAGGCGAATCACCAAAAAAAGAGAGAGCAGCAGAACCCCCACCTCGAAATAAGCCCATGCCGAAAGAAAACGTTCGTTGCTATCAATCATAACGCCATTGAAGGCGATGCAAAGGATCAGAAGAACGAGCAAACCTCTCAGGCCGCACATCGCTACGGCCAGCCAGTGAATGACCCGCTGACCGTTGCGTTGCCCGACAAGCGGCGGCCAGATCCGCCTTCTCCACGGTTGCTGCGAATCCGGCCTCGGAGCCTCTGTGGTGGAAGCGTCCGAAGGCGCCTTTCCTTCCCCAGCTTGCCGCGTCCCCGCGATCGTCTCCACCTCCGTTTTGACCTCCCCGGCTTGCTGATAACGCCGCTCCGGCTCTTTTTCCAACGCCCTGAGCACCACTTCATCCAGGCGCACATCCACGCGGACTTTGCGCGAGGGCGGCGCAAAGCGGCCCAGCGGCAGCTCGCCCGTGAGCATCTGGTAAAAGACAACGCCCAGGGAATAAATATCCGCCCGGTGATCGACCTCGTTGGGGCGTTCCACCTGTTCCGGGGCCATGTAGGCGGGCGTGCCCATTACGTCTTCCGCGCGGGTCAGCGTGAAGTCCCGCGCTTCGCGGCCCACGATTTTCGCGATGCCGAAGTCGGCGATTTTCACCCGGCCCGCCTTGTCGATGAGGATGTTCTCCGGCTTGATGTCGCGGTGAACGATGCCCTGGTTATGCGCATATTGAAGCGCATCGCATATTTGCGGGACGATGGCCAGCGCCTGGGCCGGAGCGATGCCCCCCGCGGCTAAAACCTGCCGGAGGTTCGCGCCGTCCACGTATTCCATGATGAAATAGAAGAGCCCATTCACCTCCCCGGAGTCATGAACCGCAACGATGTTCGGGTGGTCGAGCCGGGCGAGGGCCCGCGCTTCCCGGGAAAAGCGTTCGGCAAACGCCGGGTTGCGCTGCGCCGCCGGGAGGATCTTCAGAGCCACCCAGCGGTCCAGCCCCTTGTGCCGGGCCTTGTAAACCGCCCCCATGCCGCCGCGCCCCAGCAGGTCCACGATCTCGAGCTGCGGAAAATAGCCCGCCAGCGCTTCCGGCGTGGGCGAGGGGATCTCGGGAGTTCCCCCGGTCCCGGCGGTTTGGGTCTCCATGCCGCGCTGCAACAAACACGCCGGGCAAAGGCCCTCGGGCGTTTCGCTGGGGAGGTTCGCGCCACATTGGGGGCACTGTTTTTCATCATTCATACCGATGGAAAAAGCAAAACGCGCCAGAGGTTACAAAAAAATCAGCGGAATGCGGCGAAAAGTTGGCGGAGTTCCTCTTCCACCTCTCCCGGAGTGCCCACCGTCTGCGCGATGTCCTCCCGCAGCACCTCCCGGTAGCGTTTCCGCAGCCGGTGAACGGCCACTTTTACCGCTCCCTCGCTCATCCCAATAGAAGCGGCTATCTGGGCCTGGGATTCGGCTGGGCCATCGCCGGTGAGGCAGCCTTTGAGCGCCTCGAAGAGCGGCTCCTTGCCCGCCAGGGTGTATTCCCTCCGCAGCCGGGAAAGGGCCTGGTCCAACAGCGTCAGCGCCCATTGCCGCTCAAACGCCTTGTCGGGGGAAAGATCGTCGGTGGGCTCAATGCGCTGGCGCTTTTCCAGCGGAATCGCGTCAAAGGCAATCAGCGGGATGCCGCCCCCGCGTTTCAACGCCTGCGCCCGGTCCCATTCATTGGCCAGGAAATGTTTGAGCGAAGCGAGCAGGAATGAGCGGAACTTTCCCTTCGCGGGGTTCACAGAGCCCAGCCCGTTGCCCTGCAATAACTGCTCGAAGAACGCCTGGGTAAGGTCCTCCGCTTGCGGAATATCATAGCCCCGCCAGCGGATATACGCGAAAAGCGGCGGCCAGTAGCTTTGGCACAGCTCGGCCAAGGCTCGGGAGCCCGTTCCCTGCCCATGGCCCGCCGCCGCGAGCACGACCGTCCAGCGCGTCGCGGCGAAGAGGCTGGGGGTGGGGGAAGGCGAAGCAGTGGAATGGCTCAATGGCATGAGGGAGGCTCTCCGTGGCTGAAAAACGAAACGCTTCGCGCGTTATACAACATTTGCCCCCGCCTGCCAGCGAATTACCGGAGCCTTTGCCTCAGCTCTCCGAGGCGTCAATAGGACGAAGGCATGGCCCCCGGCGTGCATTGTGCTATGTTGGTACAATCCGCAACAGGAGCAGACGCTATGATTATTGGAATTCTCAAGGAGATCAAAGCCGAGGAAAACCGGGTCGCCATGACCCCCGGCGGGGTGGATGCCCTGGTGCGCCAGGGACATATCCTGCTGGTTCAAACGGGAGCCGGAGTCGGCTCGGGCTTCGAGGACGACGAATATCGGGGGGCGGGGGCCGCGCTGGTGGCCGATCCCGCCGAGATCTACGCCCGCTCGGAGATGGTCATGCACGTCAAGGAGATCATGCCGCCCGAGTACGCCTTTCTGCGCCCTGGGCAGATCGTCTTTACCTACCTTCACCTGGCCGCCGACGAAGCCCAGACCCGCGCGCTCCTGGCCAGCGGCTGCGTGGCCATCGCCTACGAGACCATCCAGACCGACGACCACCGCCTGCCGCTGCTCCAGCCAATGAGCGAGGTGGCCGGGCGCATGGCCGTGCAGGAGGGGGCGAAGTACCTCGAAATGGCCGAGGGGGGCCGCGGCGTGCTCCTGGGGGGCGTTCCCGGGGTGGAACCGGCGCGGGTGCTCATCATCGGCGGCGGCATTGTCGGCACGAACGCGGCGAAAATGGCCTGCGGCTTGGGTGCCGATGTCACCCTGGTGGACGCGAATCTCGACCGCCTGCGCTACCTGAGCGACGTCATGCCCGCCAACTGCAAGCTTATCATGTCCAACCCGCTGACCATCCGCGAACTGCTCCGGCATGCCGACCTGGTCATCGGTGCGGTGCTCATCCCCGGGGCCAAAGCGCCGAAACTCATCACGCGCGAGATGCTCGGGGTGATGAAGCGCGGCTCGGTCCTGGTGGACGTAGCCATCGACCAGGGCGGCTGTTTCGAAACCTCGCACGCCACCAAGCACAGCGACCCGGTTTACGTCGTCGACGGCGTCATTCACTACTGTGTGGGCAACATGCCCGGGGCCGTCGCCCGCACCTCCACCCTTGCACTGACCAACGCCACGCTGCCCTACGCGGCGACGCTGGCGGACAAGGGCTGGGTGAGGGCCGTGCGCGAGGACGAGGCGCTGGCCCGGGGGCTCAACGTCTGCAACGGCGTGCTAACCTACCTGCCCGTGGGCGAGGCGCTCGGGCTTCCCTCCAAACCGTGGGAGGAAGTGGTGCCCCGGGTGGAGTAATACGAATTACCTATTCAAACGCCACTAAATGGCTTCTCCAGTAAAAATATTTCACGCAAAGCCGCAAAGGCGCAAAGGCGCAAAGGAGTCGAATGCATCTCCTCTTTGCGCCTTTGCGGCTTTGCGTGAGATTTGTCTGTATAAATCGTATAACTAGGCTCCGCTCCCCCTCCGGCAGAATCGTAGGCGGCTTTCCTCCCTTGACTTGCCGCCGCAAATCCTTCGTGATGGGCCCCCCAAGAACGATGAAACCGGTTTATACCCTCGAAGATTTGCGCGACTGGAAAAACGCCACCGCCGGGGAGGCCCTTCCCATCCGCCTGGCCGTCTTTGGCGACCCCGTGGCCCACTCCCTCTCGCCCCAGATGCACAATGCCGCCCTCGAAGCCTGCGGCATCCCCGCGCGCTACTGCCGCCTCCACATCCACCCGGAGGAACTGCCCGAGGCCCTTTCTCTGCTGCCCAAAGCCGGGTTCATCGGCGCGAATTTCACCATCCCCCACAAAGCCGCCGTGCTGGGCCTGCTCGATACCGTGGACGACCATGCGCGCAAGATCGGCGTGGTCAACACCGTCGTTGTCGGCGAGGACGGCCGGATGAGCGGCTTTAACACCGACGGCCCTGGCCTGCTGCGGGCCGTGCGCGCCGAGTTCGGCGTCGACCTGCGGGACCTGCGCGTCATGGTCCTGGGGGCGGGCGGCGGCGCGGGCCGGGCCATCTCCGCCCAGTGTGCCATCGAGAATTGCCAGCGGCTCGTGCTCGTCAACCGCACCTTCGAGAAAGCCCAACAAGTGGCGGCCGAGCTAGCCCCATATTTTAAAGACCCGCGCGTCTTTGGCCCCGCGCGCCGCCTGGAAGCCGTCCCGTGGGAGGAAAAAGAGCTGGCCCGCCAACTGGCCAACACAGACTTGGTCATCAACGCCACCTCCTGCGGCATGAAGCGCACCGATCCCTCCGTGCTCCCCGCCTCCATTCTCCAGGCGAACCTGCTGGTTTACGATACCATCTACACCGCCCAGCTCACCCCGCTTCTGGCCGATGCGCAGTCCGTCGGCGCACGCGGGGCCAACGGAGCCTCCATGCTACTCTACCAGGGCGTGGGATCGTTTGAGCTTTGGTTCGAGCGCGAAGCCCCCGTCGAAGTGATGAAAGCGGCGATGGAGCAGGCGAAACACCTGTAATACGATTTACAGATAAAAGGCATTAAGTCTCACGCAAAGCCGCAAAGGCGCAAAGAAGGCAGGTGCGTTTCTTCTTTGCGCCTTTGCGTCTTTGCGTGAAATATTTTTTATAGAGTGGCCGTTTAGTGGCGTTTGACTATGAAAGTCGTATAAGCTGGATCAATCCTCCGGCTTTGGCTCGCGGGAAAGAATCTCCGTGAGCACCTCGGCGGGCTTTTTCCCCTCGTAGAGAAGCCCGTAAACCGCGTCAATGATCGGCGTTTCCACCCCGTGCTTGCGGGCGCACTCGTAGGCGCTCAAGGCCGTCGGAACGCCCTCGGCTACCATCTGCATGGACCCCGCAATCTGCTCAAGCGTCTCGCCCTTGCCGACGCGCTCGCCCACGGCCCGGTTGCGGCTGTGGCGCGAGAAACAGGTCACCATCAGGTCGCCGATGCCGCTCAGGCCCCGGAAGGTCGCCTTGCGGCCCCCCAGCGCCGTGCCGATGCGGATCAACTCCACCAGCGCTCGTGTCACGAGGGCCGCCTTGCTGTTGTCGCCAAAGCCGAGGCCGTCGCTTACCCCGGCGGCAATCGCGAAAATGTTTTTGAGCGCCCCGCCCAGCTCGATGCCGGGCAGATCGGTGCTCGTGTAGACCCGGAAGGTCGGGCCGTTGAGTTCGAGCTGCACGCGGGCGGCCAGATCAGAGTCCTCGCAGCCGAGCACCACCGCCGTTGGCATATTGATGGCCACTTCCTCCGCATGGCTGGGGCCGGAAAGTACGCCGAGGGGGCTCTGCGGCAGCGCTTCGCGTAAAATCTCGCTCATGCGCAGCCCCGTGCCTTGCTCGATGCCCTTGGTGAAGGAAACCAGCACTCCGCGCGGGTTGACCTTGGCGAGCCCTGCGGCCACTCCGCGCATTCCCTTTGAGGGGGGGACCACCAGGATGAGATCCGCCCCGTCCACGGCCTCGGCCATGTTGGCGGTCGGGTTCACCGCGTCGTGCAGGCGCACGCTGGGCAGGAACGGGGTGTTTACGCGCGTTTCCCGGAGCGCTTCGATCAGCTTGGGCTCATAGCCCCAGAGAGAGACGGTGCGGCCTTTGGAGGCCATGAGATTGGCGAGAGCGGTTCCCCAGCCCCCCGCTCCGATGACGGCTACAGGATTCATTTTTTACGTTCGAATCGGCTTTCAGTGCCAGCTAGCAGGCGCTGCATATTCCCCCGGTGACGCCAGATGGCGATGAGGGCGAGAATCAGTGTGAACCAGAAGAGGGGGGAAAGGTACCCCTGGAGCAGCCGGGTGGTGATCGGCAGTGAGATGGCGGCGATGATGGAGGCCAGCGAAACGTAACGGCTGGCTTGGAAGCAGATGGCCCAGATGATCAGGCCGATGACGGCGGTCAGTGGCAGCAGGCCGATCAAAATTCCCGCGCCCACCGCCACCCCTTTGCCGCCCTTGAACCCGAGCCAGACCGGGAAGCAGTGGCCCAGAAAGCAGCCGAACCCAGCCGTGATGCCCAGGTACTGGTCGAGGGGCAGGCCTGCTTCGTTGACCAAGTTGGCCGCCGGTGAAAAGACGGCGATGGCGATGCGGACGCCCAAGATGCCTTTCAACACATCCAGAGCGAAGACTAGCACGCCCCACTTTTTGCCCATCGTGCGAACTACGTTGGTGGCCCCAATGTTTCCGCTGCCGTGCTGGCGGATATCGATGCCCTTGCACTTCCCGACCACATACCCCGACGGGAAAGAACCGAAGAGATAGCCGACAAAAAGAACGATAAGAAGAAACATGCGAGGGTGGTTTGAAAACGCGGGGGGGTGGGATTGCCGCAACTATTCGAGCCGGATGGCGGCGGAACGCCCGTGGGCGTCGAGACCTTCCACGTTGGCAAAGGTCTGGATGACCGGCAGCGAAGCGCGCAGCGACTCGGCGTCGAAGCGCACGAGGCTGGTGCGGCGCTGGAACTGGTCCACCGTAAGGCCGGGGAACGACTTGCCCGCGCCGCCCGTGGGCAGTTCGTGCGAGGGCCCGGCCACGAAGTCGCCGCCGGAAACCGGGGAGTAGCCGCCAAGGAAAATCGCGCCCGCCGTGCGCAGCCGGGCCGCCACGCCGTCGTCGTCGGCCGTAACCACCGAGGCGTGCTCGGGAGCAAACGCGTTGCAGAGTGCCACGGCCTCGTCGATGTCTTTTACCTGGAGCAGGTAGGTGCTCGTGTCGAGGACTTCGCGCAGGTGCGTCACCCGCGAGAGCTTGGCTGCCTGTGCCTCGACCTCCGCAGCCACTTTTTCCAGCAGCGCACCAGAGTCGGTGGCGAAAATGACCAGGCTATTGTGCCCGTGCTCGGCCTGGGCCAGCAGATCGGCCGCCACCCAGGCCGCGTTGGCGCTCTGGTCGGCGATGATGAAGATTTCGCTCGGCCCTGGGAGCAAGTCCACCGCCACGCGTCCGAAAACCTGGCGCTTGGCTTCCACCACGTAGGCGTTGCCGGGGCCGTAAATCTTGGCCACGGGGCGGATCGACTCCGTGCCAAAGGCCAGCGCGGCCACGGCCTGAGCGCCGCCGACTTTGTAAATTTCAGTGGCTCCGGTGAGCTGGAGCGCGAAGAGGAGCGCGTCGTTGACCTTGCCGTCCGGGCCCGCTGGGGTGGCGACGACGATCTCTGGCACTCCGGCCACCTGGGCCAGCGTGCAGGTCATGACCGCTGTGGAGACGAGCGGGGCCGTGCCGCCGGGGACGTAGACGCCCACGCGCTGGAATGGGTCAAAGCGTTCGCCCACCTGCACGCCCTGGGCGTTCTTGGCGGACCAGTCGACGCGGCGGCTCTTTTCCGCGAAGGTCTTGACGTTGAGGTGCGAGGTGGCGATGGCCTGCTTGGTTTCCTCGGAAACGCGGCCCACGGCGGCGGCCAGCTCGGCTTCGCTCACGCGGACGGTCGCGCCGGTCAGCTCGGGGCCGCCGAATTTGCGGGTCAGCTCAAAGAGCGCTTGGTCGCCTTCCTTGCGGATGCGCGCGACGATTTCCGCGACGGTGGAATGG
Organism: Spartobacteria bacterium UBA695; assembly: GCA_002298145.1. Classification (GTDB taxonomy): domain Bacteria; phylum Verrucomicrobiota; class Verrucomicrobiia; order Chthoniobacterales; family Chthoniobacteraceae; genus UBA695. The sequence continues at coordinate 337,353 of DBMP01000013.1, forward strand.
ACTTCCGCGCTCGGTTCCGCGTGGCGGTCTAGGAAACGGATGGCGTCGGGGTAGTCGGTATCGGTGAATCGCAGGGTGCGCATGGAAGGGAAAATCTAGGGGTTTGCGCGGGGTGCCGTCAAGCGCTTCGGCACGGGGCCCCTTTTTCCTCCCTGGCGCGAGGCTATCGCACCGGGGGCGCGCCGTGGGTCAGGATCGGCAGCGGGTCGTCGAGTTCGGTCAGTTTGCGCGAGGGGCCCATCAGCTTTTTGGCCGTGGTGGCGCACTCCAGCGCGCCGTCCAGGTCGCCCGCGAGGCGGAGGTGCTCGGCGTAGTAGCTGTAGAGAACGCCCAGGTTCGGGTCCGTTGCGATGCCCTGGACAAAGGCCTCTTCGGCGGCTTCGTGCTGGCCCGTGGCGTCGAGCGCCTGGCCGAGGCGAATCCAGAGGTTTTCATTGTCCGGGGAGCGCTTCAGCCCCTCGCGGAAAGCGTCAATGGCTTCCTGGAGCAGCTTCTCGCGCCCTTCCGCTGGGGCCTGGAGGGCCAGGTTGCGGAGCGATTCGCCGGAGATATAGTAATTTTCCGGGTTTGCGGGCTCGGATTTGATGGCCCGCTGCGCGATCGCGGCGGCATGGGTGTAATGGTGGCGTTCAAAGGCCTCGGTGGCCTTTTCCGTGAGCCGTTCGGCATGGAACCAGTAGGCGGAGGCGGCCAGCAACACGGTTCCGAGGGCCCCCAGGGCACCCCTCAAGGCGAGCGTCCGTTTTCCGGGAGCCACTTGCGATTCTTTGTTGAGCCCGGCGTTGGAGAGGACGCCGAAGACGAATCCCCACAGGAGAATGTTGGCCGGGGTGTGAAGGGTCGAGTCAAAGGCGCTGTGGACCAGCAGCGCGATGGTGGCGGAGAGCGCCGCCACGGTCAGCGCGAGCGAGTTGGTCTTGGGCGGGCCGAAGGTGTTCATCAGCCGCCGCGCCACGACGTCTTTAATATTGAGGAACCCGGAGATGATGTGGGTTACCAGAAAAAAAGCCACGAGCGCGCCGCCGAGCGCGCCGTACTGGGCCAGGATCTCCAGGTAATCTGAGTGAGTGTTGGTCGCGTCGGTCTGCACCGGGGCGCGGCGAAAAAGGCGCTGGAAGCCGGGGTGGGTTTCGACGCCGGTGCCCACGATGGGCTCGGTCTTGATTTGGTCGAGCGCCGCCGCCCAGTGGTATTTGCGAACGTCTTTCTCCACCCGGCTGATCTGTGCCATGCGTTCGGCGAGCTTCAGGCTCGACTTCATCATCCAGACCGTGCTGCCCAGCAGCGCGATGACCAGGATGGCCGAGCCAATGAGCGCCAGCGGGAACTGCGCGTCGCGGTAAAGGTGCACCACCCAGACGGAAATGGCGGCGAAAACCAGCAGGCCCGTGACGGCCCCGAGGTACCCGGCCTTGCTTCCCGTAATGGCCAGCCCGCCGATGCACACGAGCAGCAGGTAGCCGATGAAGAATTTCATCGGAAGGTGGTAGCGCCCCCAGATGGTGTAGCTCGCCGCGAAGAGGCCCGCGATCTCCAGATAAGCCGCCAGGTGGCTCGGGTTAGTAAAGAGCCCGCTCGCCTCGATGCCGAAAATCTCCGGCCGGGTGTACCCAAAGAGCATGTACCCGGTGCCGTCGGTGAACTGGATGGCCCCGACAAAGACCTGCACGGTCGTCACGACGCAGAGCGCCAGCGCCAGGCCGGTGCGGAACCGGGGCTGGCAGAGGTAGATCGCAGTGATGAGGTAGACGGACATCCCAGCCATGGCCATGAGGACATCAGTCCGCGCCAGGTAGGGCGAGGGAGAGAAAGCCGCCCGCCCCAGGACATAGGCAAAGAGCAACAGCGCCGACCCCACGCACCAGACGGAAGGCTTGATGCAAGCCCGCCGGATGCCGTTCAAGGAAAACAACGCCGCGCCGCCGATGAGCGCGTAAGGGCCAAGAGCACAAGCCAGGCGCGTCCCCCCAATGAGGCATTGGATCGCAACCATCGCTACCGTGAGGATCAGGAAGAGGACAAAGTTCACGCGGGGAAGAGTTTGTCAAAAGAATCGCCCTTGTGCAACTGTGGGTTCTTGCTCAATGGTGAAAGAAAGGTGAAGATTTGGTGATGAATCCGCTCACCGAATGGCTTGCTCTGTTACAAAAGAGCGTGGAAGCGGGCCTTTTCGTCAAGATGACCCTCGGGCATCCCACCGGAGGTCCTGATGCGCCGCGCAAGCTCCTTTTCAAGCCCGTGACGATTAAGGGGCGGCTCTGTTGCAGCGTGGTGAGCCGGTATGAGCGGCGCGACGTGACGAAAAATTACGACTTCCCCGAAGTCCTCCGGGACGTAGCTCAGAAGCTGGGGGGCGAATTCCTAAGCGCCCACTTGGTGACGCAAACCGAGGAGGCCCAGCTCGAACTCGGCCGCAAGCCGCGCCTGAAAGTCATCCCCCAAACGCACGCCCCCGCCGCGTTGGAGCACGACCGGGCCCCGATCCGCTGGGTGGACGCCAACGCCGCATACCTGAAAGCCCTGGAGGTGACTGACGCCCGGGGCCGTGTGCGCGAGCGCATGGGGGATAAGTTCCGGCAGATTGAGCGCTTCGTGGATCTGCTGGCATCCGCGTACAAAGAATCCGCCGGAGCCGGGCACGGCGGGCCGTTCACCTTTTGCGATATGGGCTGCGGCAAGGGCTACCTCACCTTTGCGGCCTACGATTATTTCCGCCGCGTGGAAAAGCTGGCCGTCGAGGCAACGGGCGTCGAGACGCGGCCAGACCTCGTTGGCTTGTGCAACCGGGTCGCCGGGGAATGCGGCATGGAGGGGCTCCGGTTCGTGGCCAGTAACATTGCCGAATACGCCGTCGCCCCGGGGCTGGATTGCCTTATCGCCCTCCACGCCTGCAACACCGCCACCGACGACGCCCTTTTCGCCGGGATCACCGCCGGGGCGCGGATCATTCTCACCGCCCCCTGCTGCCACAAGGAACTGCGCCCCCAGGTCGACGCCGCGCGCCAAGCCGGGCCGCTGGAAGACCTCCTGCGCCACGGCCTGTTCGCCGAACGCCATGCCGAAATGGCCACCGACGCGCTGCGAGCCCTGCTCCTGGAGCGCGAAGGCTACCGCGTGCGCGTGGGCGAATTCGTTTCGCTGGAACACACGGCCAAAAACGTCATGCTGATCGCCACCCGGCGCGAAACGCCGCTCGCGCCCGCCGCCGTCGCCGATCTCGACCGCCGCATAGCGCGGCTGAAAGCTTTTTATGGAATCGAACATCAATTTCTCGAAACCCTTCTCCTGGGCCGACGTGAACTGGAACGCCCTGCGGCGGCTTCGGGCGCGGTTCCTTGAGTTTGGCGACAACGCGGAAACCGCCGACCGGGCCGACTACTGGGGTTCGCACAGCGAACTGGCCAGCTACGACTTCACCTTCGCCGAGCGGATCGGCTGGAAGTGGGACACCCTCCTCGCCGAGCTGCGCCTGCGCGGCTGGACCCCGCCCTCCGGGGGCGTGCTCGACTGGGGCTGCGGTACCGGCGTCGCCAGCCGCCGCGTGCTTTCGGCATGGCCCGGGGTGTTTGATCGGCTCGTCCTCACCGATCGCTCCGGCCCGGCCCGGCGCTTCGCGGCCACGAAGGCCCGGGAAGCCTTTCCCGACGTCACCGTAGAGGTGGGCGGAGGCGGCGACGCGGGGTTGCTGGTCGTGAGCCATGTCCTCAACGAACTGCCCCCGAACGTCCTTGAAGCCCTGCTTGCCACGGCGGCGAAGGCCACGGCGATCCTGTGGGTCGAGCCCGGCACGCACGAGGTCAGCCGCCGGTTGTGCGCCCTGCGCGAGCGCTTGCTGGGGAGCGGCTTCCACGCCGTCGCCCCCTGCACCCACGCGGCGGCCTGCGGCATCCTGGCCCCCGGCAACGAACGCCACTGGTGCCACCACCTGGCGCGAGTCCCCTCCGAAGTCCACACCGACCCGGGCTGGGGGAAATTCGCGCAAACGCTCGACCTCGACTTGGGGCGTGTCCCGTTCAGCTTCCTTGTCCTCGACCGCCGGGCCGAACCGGCGCGCGATTTCCGGGAAGCTCGCGTCATCGGTGAGCCGCGCATGTACAAAGGCTTTGCCAAGGTCCTGAGCTGCCAGGCCGACGGCGTCCGCGAGCTGACCCAGCAAAAACGCGACTCCGGCGAGCTCTACAAGGAGCTGAAAAAAGACCCCGGTTCGCTCTATCGCTGGGAGCGGGAAGGGGACAAAATCGTGGGCGGGGAGCGGGTGTTCTAGATTAGTCTAGCCGCAAAAAGGCGCAAAAAGCTCAAAAGGGTTGCCCGTTTTTCCTCGTTACGAATCTCCAGATTCGTAACGCCCCTTTTCTCCGGGAATCTCCAGATTCCCCCACCGTCGCGAATCGGGGATTTGCCCCAATTGCGCAACGACTTTACCTCTCCTCAATGGGAATAAACTTCAGCCCCGGCGCGGGGCCGACGTATTCCGAGAGCGGGCGGTAGAGGCGGTTGTCGGCGAGTTGCTCCAGGACGTGGGCCGTCCACCCGGCACATCGCGCAATGGCGAAGATCGGTGTGAAAAGGTCCGTCGGGATGCCGAGCGAGTGGTAGACCGTGGCCGAGTAGAAATCGACGTTCGCTTCCAGCCCCTTTTTCTCCCGCATAAGCTGGGCGATGCGCTCGCTCATCCGGATCCACTTCGGTTCGCCGAGTTCGTCGGTCAGCTTAATGGCCATGTCGCGCAGGAAGGGGGCGCGCGGGTCGAGCACTTTGTAGACGCGGTGCCCGATGCCGAGGATTTTGCGTTTCTCGGCGAGCTGTTCGTCCACCCAGGCGTCCACGTTCTCCTCGCTGCCGATCTCCTGGAGCATGTGGATGACCCCCTCATTCGCCCCGCCATGGAGCGGCCCTTTCAGCGTGCCGATCGCGGACGTAATGGCGCTGTACATGTCGCTCAAGGTGGCGATGGTCACGCGCGCGCTGAAGGTCGAGGCGTTCATGCCATGGTCAGCGTGCAGCACGAAGGCGACATCCAGCGTTTTGACGGTCTCGGGCGAGGCCTCCTCGCCGTTAATGAGGTAAAGGAAATGGGCGGCTTCGCTCAGGTCGGTGCGAACCGGCGGCAGCGGCTTACCCTGCCGTGCCCGGTGAAAATAAGCCGCGATGACGCCGATCTTGGCCGTGATGTGGAAGGCCCTGATGCGGTTTTTGTCGACGTTGATGTCCTCCTCCAGGTCCGAGTCGTAGAGGCCGAGCATGGAAACGGCTGTCCGGATGACGTCCATCGGGTTGGCCTTGCGCGGGGCGCGGGTCAGGAACCGGACGACGCCGAGCGGCAGTTCGCGGCGGCTGCGGAGGTTCTGGGTCAGGTCGGCGAGCTCTTTGCGATTGGGGAGGTGGCCGTGCCAAAGCAGGTGGATCACCTCTTCGTAGGTCGCCTTGCCCGCGAGTTCGCTGATGTCGTAGCCCCCATAGATCAGTTTCCCCTGATCGCCCTGGACGTCGCTCAGACGGGTGCTGTTGGCGACGATCCCCTCTAGTCCTTTCGCGGTTACTGGCATACCGTCATGCTGACCTTATTTTGTTAAAAATCAACCCGATTTTTGGCACAAAATCATACCCAAAATGAGGGGTTTTATCAGGAACTCAGCAACTCAGGAAAAAGATGAAGGGCGGCGGCGGTTCAGAGATGAAACACCGCCGCCCATTGGCCGTGCTTTGGGCTCGGGCTTCTCAGGATGGAGACATATTGCTAGCATTGTGCCTACATTGTCAACGCGGATCGGTTTGTATTGGAGGAAAAGTTCTTAAAATGGCAAAAATGTCCACCCCAAGGAAAAACACCGACAGATTTCAGGTTCGAATTGATCGCAAGATTATTGAAAAGCTGAGAGAGGAAGCGGAGCGGCGGGAATTGCCTAACGCTCAGGCGTTGGCAGTGCAGATTCTGACAGAAGCGGTCCAGAAACCTCCGGAAAGCGCAGAGGCGAAAGTAAAGACGACGGCGTTTACCGATATCGACCTACGGGCCCTGCTACTGGATGCCCACAAGAGCATCGCGCACCTGACGGACATCATCGCCAGGATGGAAGCCGAGCGGAAGAAATAGCCGATGCGTTCCTTATTCCGTTTTCCTCGTTCCCAAACTCTATTTGGGAACGCCAGTGTAGCGGCAACTCCATTGCCGCAATTCAGATAGCCGCAATAGAGTTGCGGGCTCAAGTGCGTGCCCAAATGGAGTTTGGGCACGAGAGGAGATCAAGCCTCCCCGGCCGGTCCCCCCGGGACCATCTGCCGATGCATTTCCGCGGTAAGCTGTTCGATTTTCTGGCTGAGTTCCTTGGTCAATTGGGTCAGCTCGGTGTTGACCTTCATCAGGTCGAGCAGTTGCTGGGTCTGGGCTGCCGCGACTTTCTGGCGCTCCTCGCTGGCCGTCGCCAGGGCTTCGCGGTGCTGCGCGTCGGCTTCCATGTGGGCTTTGTCCCGGTCGGCCTGCCGGGTTTGGGCCAGAAGGATCAGCGGAGCCGCGTAAGCCGACTGAAGACTGAAGGCAAGGTTGAGGAGGATGAACGGGTAAACGTCAAATTTCGTAACCCCCGCGACGTTGAGCCCGATCCAGAGGAGCACCACCGCAGTCTGAGCCACCAAAAACACCGGGGTGCCAAAAAAGCGGGCAAACGCCTCGGCCTTGAGCGAGAACCAATCGCCGCCAAAGACGGAATGCAGATGGACGTAAGGTGCGTGAAACCGCAGATGGTGTGGATGCGAGGGTTTCGACAAAACGGCGGGTTGGGAAGTCATGGAAATCCTATGAACTCATCCTCAATGGCAATCAAGCGCGATTGTGGACGCAAAAAAAAAGAGCGGACAGCCGTTTCCGGCCATCCGCTCTTTGGTTTTTTAAGCGTTTAAAGCTTGCCCGCTTTTTTCAGGGCTTCGATGTGCTTGACGAGTGTCTCGGCCAGGACGGAAGGGGTTTCCGCAATGGCGATGCCCGCGTCTTGCATGGCTTCGATCTTGGCTTTCGCCGTGCCCTTGCCGCCGGAGACGATGGCGCCAGCGTGGCCCATGCGGCGTCCGGGAGGCGCGGTGGCCCCGGCGATGAAGCCCGCGATGGGCTTCTTGCAGTATTGCTTGATCCACGCGGCGGCTTCTTCTTCCGCCGCCCCGCCGATTTCGCCGATCATGATGATGGCTTCGGTTTCGGGATCGTCGTTGAACATCTTGATGACGTCGAGGTGCGAGGTGCCGTTGACCGGGTCGCCGCCGATGCCGACAGTCGTGCTCTGGCCGAGGCCGAGCTTGGTGAGCTGCCAGACGGCCTCATAGGTCAAGGTGCCGGAACGGGAGACAACGCCCACGTGGCCCTTGTGATTGATGTAGCCGGGGGCGATGCCGATGCGGCAGCCGCCATGCGAGCCTTCCCCTTCGCCGGGGACGACGATGCCGGGGCAGTTCGGGCCGATGAGGCGGGTCTTGCTGCCTTTCATGGCGGCTTTCACGCGCACCATGTCTTCCACCGGGATGCCCTCGGTGATACAGATGACGAGATCGAGACCAGCGTCGACGCCTTCCAGGATCGAGTCGGCCGCGAAGGCGGGCGGAACGAAGATGGCGGATACGGTGGCTCCGGTTTCGGTAACCGCCTCGGTGACGGTGTCGAAGACGGGCACTTTGTCGGCGAAGAGCAGGCCGCCCTTGCCGGGGGTTACGCCCGCGACGACTTGGGTGCCGTAGTCCAGGGAGAGCTGGGCATGGCGGGAACCGAATCCGCCGGTGATGCCCTGAATGAGAACCTTGGTGTCGGTTTTAACGAGAATAGACATAGGTCAAAGAATGGTTGGATGTTTCGAGGTTAGGCCGCTTTCCCTTCTTTGACGGCGGCGACGATCTTCTGCGCTCCGTCGGCGAGCGAGTCGGCGCTGATGACCGGCAGGTTGCTTTCGAGGATCAGTTTCTTGCCGATCTCCACGTTGGAGCCTTCGAGGCGAACCACGAGCGGCACGGGGAGCTTGGTTTCCTGCACCGCGGCGATGATGCCCTCGGCGATGATGTCGCAGCGCATGATGCCGCCGAAAATGTTGACCAGGATGCCTTCGACCTGTTTGTCGGAAAGGATGATCTTGAAGGCCGCGGCGACGGCTTCCTTGGTGGCGCTGCCGCCGACGTCGAGGAAGTTGGCGGGCTCTCCGCCGAAGTACTTGATGTTATCCATCGTGGCCATGGCCAGGCCTGCGCCGTTGACGAGGCAGGCGATGTTGCCGTCGAGCCCGATGTAGTTGAGGCCGTATTTGCTGGCCTCGACTTCGCGGGCGTCTTCCTCGGTCTCATCGCGCAGGGCGACGACTTCGGCGTGGCGGTAGAGGGCGTTGTCATCGAAGTTGAACTTGGCGTCGAGGGCGAGCACGTTGCCCTCCTTCGTGACGACGAGCGGGTTGACTTCGACGAGCGAACAGTCCTCAGCGACGAAGAGCCGGTACATGGCCTGGATCAACTTCGTGGCTTGGGAGAATTGCTGCCCCTTCAAGCCGAGGGCGTGGGCCAGTTTGCGAGCCTGGTAGGGCTGGATGCCGAGCAGCGGGTGGATCGGTTCGCGGAAGATGCGCTCCGGGGTCTTGGCCGCAACGGCTTCGATGTCCATGCCCCCTTCGGTGCTGGCGATGATGACCGGGGCGCTCTTGGCGCGGTCGAGCAGGATGGCGAGGTAGAGTTCTTTTTCGATGCCAGCGGCTTCGGCGATGTAGACCTTGCGGACGACACGGCCGGCGGGGCCGGTCTGGTGGGTGACGAGGGTCTGGCCAAGCATCTTGGCGGCGATCTCTTTGACTTCAGCCGGGGTCGAGGCGGCATGAACGCCACCCTGGTAACCGTTTTTGAAGGTGCCCTTACCGCGCCCTCCGGCGTGGATCTGAGCTTTGACCACCAACTTTTCAATTCCAAGCTCCCGGGCCGCGATCTCCGCTTCCTCGGGGGTGCTTGCCATCTTGCCACGTGGCGCTGCGACGCCAAACTTTTCGAACAAATCCCGCGCCTGATATTCGTGAATGTTCATAAATGATAGATAAAAACGAGCCGCTTCACCGGGCCCGGGGGCTGGGCGGGGCATGCGGGCAACGCAGATTTTTTATCGGCCGGGCTCGGCGAATGCAAGGATGTGCGTAGATTTGTTAAGAAAAGGGCAACAGAAGGGCAAGGGAAGGGCTTTGAAATGGGGGTCAATATCCCCCTACGACCCCCGCCCCGCGAGGCCGGGATTTTCTCTTTATGCGCGGTGGTTTTCCCCTCCGCTGCCCCGGCTTTGGGGCGGGTTCTAGTTGCCGTTCCAGGCGTGGGAATAGTAGGCCACGTTGGTGAGCGGGTCGGGGTGGTGCCGGAAGCCGGTGACGAGGGGGGTGGAGAGGTAGTTCTCCGCTCCGGCTTGCATGACGTTGGGGCCTTCTGCCGCGAGCTGCTGCGGGGTCTTTTCCCCGGGCAGGACGATGGCGATGTGGCCCGGTTTGTGGCTGTCGGAGTTGCGGTAGACGGCTAGGGTCAGTTCGCCCCGGTTGGCGGCGCTCTGGGCTTCGCCGCTGTTGCTCAAGTGGCTCCAGCCGTGCTGAAGGCCCTTGCGGCTTAGCCAGTCGGATTGTGCATTGGCCAGCAGGATGACGGAGTACTCGGGCGGGCGGGGGAGGTCGATCCCCGAACGGCAACAAACCGAGGCGACAAAGGCGCTGCAATGGGTGCTGTGCCGGTAGATTTTTTCCTTGGTGGGGACGCCGGTGTACCAGTCGACGTGTCTGTACGCCAGCCAGCTGCTATCGACATGGAGGCTGGTGAGAAAGGTCTGGAGCTGCGCGGCCTTTGGGGAGAGCTCTCCCGCCCAGGCCGGGCTCGCGGCCAGCAGCAGGAATAGCAATCCGGCGGCTAAAGCCCGCCCGTTTTTGAACAGTTGCCAGCGCATAAAGCTATTGTTTTCCAGGGGGCCCATTTTTCAAACAAAAAAGGCGATGCCCAGGATGAGCATCGCCTTTTCTGAAAACTGCCAGCGTTGGATTAACGCTTGGAGAACTGGAAGCGCTTGCGGGCGCCGGGCTGACCGGACTTCTTACGTTCCTTCATACGAGGATCGCGGGTCAGGTAGCCTTCCGCCTTCAGAGCGGGGCGGAGGTTGGCGTCCACTTGCAGGAGCGCGCGGGCGATGCCGAGGCGAACCGCTCCGGCTTGGCCGTTGACGCCGCCGCCGTTGGTGTTGACTGCCACGTCATAGGCGTTGACGAGGTTCGTCAAGGTCAGCGGGGCGAGAACCGTGTTCTGCAGGCCAACGGTGGGGAAATATTCTTCGAAAGGCCGTCCGTTCACTTCGATTTTGCCAGTGCCGGCAATGAGACGAACGCGAGCGACCGCGGTTTTGCGGCGTCCGGTGGCCGAGTTAGCAGGAATGTTTGCCATAAGGAAAATTGGATGAAAATTCTAGTGCTAGAGTGCGGTGACCGGAGTGGGGGCCTGGGCGGCATGAGGATGCTCAGTGCCGGCATAGACTTTCAGCTTGGTGAAGACCGAGCGGCCGAGGCGGTTGTGCGGGAGCATGCCTTTGACGGCGTGCTCGATCAAAGCTTCGGGGCGGCGGGCGCGGCGGGCCTTGACGGTCTCATGGTGATGGCCACCGACGTAGCCGGAGAAGCTCATGTAGCTCTTGGCTTCTTCTTTCTTGCCGGTGAGGCGGATTTTCTCCGCATTGATGATGATGACGAAATCGCCGGTGTCGACGTGCGTCGTGAAGATTGCCTTCTCCTTGCCGCGCATCAGATTGGCGGCTTTCACGGCGACGCGGCCCAGGACCTGGTCCTTGGCGTCGATGATCCACCAGTTGCGCTTCACCTCGTTGGCTTTCGCTGAGATAGTTTTGCTCATATTTACGGTTGTATTCAAGAGGGCGAGCAGAGAGGCGGTTTTGGCCCGCTTCTCTGGCAATTGTTTCAGGCAAATCGGCGAACTCGCGTTCGTGTCATTGACGACTCAACCACCCGGTTGAGCGATTTTTGAATCGCCCTGGAAAATCCAGTAAATCAGAGGAGTGCCTCTGGGGCAAGTGGGAAAACGCGCAATTTTACGCTTCCCCGGGGCCGCCTTTGTCGCAGTGTTCCCGGAGGAAGCGCTCGATTTCCTCCCGGCGCGGGGTGGATTCCTGGGCTCCGGAGCGGGTGACGGAGAGGGCGGCGGCGGCTTGGGCGAACCGGACGGCTTCGGGGAGCGGCTGCTTCTCGGCGAGGGCTACGGCCAGGGCGCCGTTGAAGGTATCCCCGGCGGCGGTGGTGTCCACGGCTTCCACTTTGAAGCTCTTAATGATCTGGCTGCGCTCCGGCTCGGAAATAAGAGCCCCGTTTTCGCCCATGGTGACGATGACGGCCTTCGAGCCCAGCCGATGGAGCACTTCGGCGGCTTTGCTGGCCTTTCTTTTCCCTTCGACGAACTGGTACCCGAGGCCGGAGAGGGCTCCGGCTTCGCTTTCGTTGGGGGTCAGGAGGTCGATTTGCTCCCGCAGGTCGTCGGGAAGCGGCTGCGCGGGGGCGGGGTTGAGGATCACGGGGACGCCTGCCTCGTGGGCCATGGCGACAGCGGAGCGGACGGTTTCCAGCGGGATCTCCAGTTGTAGGAGAACGGCATCCGCGCCGGTGATGACGGGGCGCGCCGCCTCCAGATCGGCAGGGGAGAGCTGTGCGTTGGCTCCCGGGGCCACGGCGATGCTGTTCTCCCCATGGCCGCCGACGAAGATGAGAGCCACTCCGGAGGCCGCCGATGGGTCGCGGAAAATGAACCGGGTGTCGATCCCTTCTTTAATATAGAAGGCCAGCGCCTGGTCGCCCAGGGCGTCGCAGCCGAGCCGGGCCACGAACGTCACGTCGCCGCCCGCGCGGACCGCGGCCACGGCCTGGTTGGCTCCCTTGCCGCCGCCGTAACTGGTGAATTCGCCGCCGAGGAGCGTTTCGCCTGGCTTGGGAAGGCGGTCGAGCTTGACGACCATGTCGGTGTTGGAACTGCCGATGACGACGATTTTAGGGGAAGTCATATGAGGGAGGGAATGATTTTGAGGGCAATCCGCGTGCTGCGCCGGGCGCATTCGCCGATGGCCAGCGGATGGTAATCCAGGATCAGGGAATAAAGGGTGTCGTGCAGCGGTGCAACCCATTTTTTGGGAAGCCGGATGGCTCCGTGCATCGCGCCTCAGATGGCCCATCCGTTGCGGCATTGCAATCAGTATCCCTGCGACCCATGACGGCGAAAGTTGCGTCCGTGTCATTGACGACTCGACCACCCGGTTGAGCGATTTTTGAATCGCCCTGGATAATCCAGTAAAGCACAGCTTCCACCATAAAAAGTGGACCGGGTTTGCCATTTTTAGGTTGTTGGGGCGGGCGCCCCCCCTAAAATCCAGACCATGGATGTCCCCCTTGCCCGACGACTCCCCATCGAAACGCCCCGCCGCATGAAATACGTGGCTTGTGCTCTTCTATTGGCCAGTCTGGCGGTGCCGCTGGTCTCGCGGGGTGAGGGTCTGGCCGCTCCTGCTTCGGCGTCATCGGCGAGCGAAGCCTCGCCAATCGTTGCCAGCCCTTTTTCCACGGAAACCAGCCCGAAGGCTGTTGAAGCCGCAAAAAAACGCGGTGCGGCGAGCGCGGCCAGGGACATTGAGGCGGGAGTTTTCCGCATTCTTTCCTATGGGAAACAGCCAGCGCCCACTACCCAACCGCGCTTGGATGCGGCCACGGGCTATCGCATCCAGCCCGTCGCGGGCTGTATCGTCTCCGAGCCGTTTTGCGCGGAGGTGCAGGCCTACAACCAAACGATGCGCGAGTGGCACGAAAAGAACGTGCCTCGGTAGGAAAGGCAAATTGACGGAGCCCCTTTTCCGCCATTGGCAATTTCCTCCCCGTTGTGCAAAGTAAGGGCTCTATGTCTTCCTCCGAAACCCTCACGCCGATGATGCAGCAGTATCAGAGCATCCGGCGGAGCCTGCCTGCCGACACAATCCTGATGTACCGGCTGGGGGACTTTTTCGAAATGTTCTTCGAGGACGCCAAGGAGGCTTCCGCGCTGCTTAACCTGGCGCTGACCAAGCGCGGCCAGACGACCCCCATGTGCGGCGTCCCGGCTCAGGCGGCTGACGGCTACATTGCCAAGCTCGTCGCCGCCGGTAAGCGCGTGGCCCTCTGCGACCAGATCGGCGACCCGCAGCCGGGGAAGATCGTCCAGCGGGAGATCACGCAAATGATCAGCCCCGGCACCATCGCCGACCTCAATCTCCTCGACTCGAAGACAAACAACTACCTGGCCGCCGTCTTCCAGAAGGGCACCGCTTTTGGCCTCGCCTTTGCCGACACCAGTACGGGGGAATTCCGCCTGACCGAGGTTCCCGACGCCGCGGCCCTTGAGGACGAGCTGCTCCGGATCACCCCGGCGGAAGTCTTGATCGCCGACGACCAGCAGGCGACCCTCCCGGCTATCCCTCACGCGGTCGTTTGCGACGGCTACATTTTCCTGCCCGATCACGCCGGGTTCACGCTGAAAGAGCACTTCAAAGTCCAGTCGCTCGACGGCTTTGGCTGCGCGGGGCTGACCGCCGCGACCGGGGCCGCCGGGGCGCTGCTCCATTATCTAAAACACCAGATGCGCCGCCGCGCGGAGAACCTGACCGGCCTCTCCGTCTACCGCAACAGCGCCTTTCTGATGCTGGACGCCGCCACCCAGGCCAACCTGGAACTGGTCGCCTCCCGGGGGAGCCGCAACATGAGCCTCCTCTCCGCGCTCGACCGGACCATGACCCCCATGGGCGCGCGCCTCCTGCGCCATTGGGTGCTCCATCCGTTGCGCGACTTGGGCCCGCTCGTGGCCCGTCAGCAGACCATCGCCGATCTTCTTCGCGACGCCTTTCTATTAAGCAAACTGCGCGAGGCCCTGCGCGGCATCCGGGATATCGAGCGGACCATCGGCCGCCTGAGCGCCTCCGGCGGCAATGCCCGCGACTTACAGGCCCTCAAGACCTCCCTCGACCAGCTCCCCGAACTGCGCGCCCACCTTTGCGCCCTCCTGGAGGCGAGCCAGTTCGGTGCCCCGGAGAGCCCCTCGCTCGTCCAGGCCATCTACGAGGGCATCGCCGAATTCCCCGTCCTGGCCCGCGAGCTCGCCTGTGCGCTCGTGGACGAACCGCCCATCGCTATCAAAGAGGGGGGCATTTTCCGCGACGGCTACAGCGAGGAGCTCGATGAACTGCGCGCCGCCTGCCGCGAGGGCAAGGACTGGATCGCCGCCCTCCAGCAGAAGGAAATCGAAGCCACCGGCATCAAGTCGCTCAAAGTCCGCTACACCTCCGTCTTCGGCTACTTCATCGAAATCACCAAGGCCAACCTCGGCAGCGTCCCCGAGCGTTACCATCGCAAGCAGACGACCGTCAACGGCGAGCGTTTCATCACCCCGGAGCTGAAGGAAATGGAGGGGAAAATCCTCGGAGCCGACGAGCGTTCCAAGAGCGTCGAATACGAGCTTTTCGTCGCCCTGCGCGGGCGGGTGCTCGACGACCTCGTGCCGCTCCAGAAAACCGCCGCCTCCCTGGCCGCCCTCGATGCCCTGGCCTCCCTAGCCGAGACCGCCCGGCTCTTTGGCTACTGCCGCCCCGTGCTCTCAGAGGGCCTGCGCATTGCCATCGCCGACGGTCGCCACCCCGTGCTCGATCAGAGCCTGGGCGATGAGAAATTCGTCCCCAACGATGTGGAGCTCGACGGCGACGAGAACCGCCTCCACTTGATCACCGGGCCCAACATGGCCGGTAAATCGACCTACATCCGGCAGGTCGCGCTCCTGGTCCTCATGGCGCAAATGGGCGGCTACCTCCCGGCTCGCAGCGCGGAGATCGGCTTGGTGGACCGGATCTTCACCCGCGTCGGGGCCAGCGACGACCTCTCGCGCGGCCAATCGACCTTCATGGTCGAAATGAACGAGACGGCCAACATCTTGAACAACGCCACCGAGCGCAGCCTCGTCATCCTGGATGAAATCGGGCGCGGCACCTCCACCTTCGACGGCCTTTCCATCGCCTGGAGCGTCGCCGAATACCTGCATGACGCCGTCGGCGCGCGCACCCTCTTCGCCACCCACTACCACGAGCTGACCGACCTGGAAATGACCCGCCCGGGCGTCAAAAACTACAACGTCGCCGTGCGCGAGTGGAACGACCAGATCATCTTCCTTCGCAAGATCGTCAAAGGCGGTGCGGACAAGAGCTACGGCATCCAGGTCGCGCGCCTCGCGGGCCTCCCCGGGGCCGTGCTGGAGCGGGCCAAGGAAATCTTAACCAACCTGGAGCAGGCCGAGCTCAACGCCGACGGAAAACCAAAAATCGCCGCCACCCCCAGCGCCCTTCCGCGCGTTAAAAAGAAAGCCCCGCCGCCCGAACGGGACCGGCCGCAAATGACGCTCGGGCTTTAGCTTTAGGAAAAAAACAGCGCCGTGGCTACTTTCATGCCAAAACCATTCGGCTCCCAGGGATTGCCTTCGCTCTCCCCGCCTCCGAGCCCGGGCGGGCGCATCGGTTTTCTCGACCGCGTCCGGGGCGTTGCCATCCTGCTGGTCGTCGCCTATCACGCGCTGGGCGCCGGGTATGGCTTGGATCAGCTTCACTGGAGGCGGTTTCTGCGGGATTTTGTGGACGCTCCCCAGGGTTTCGTTTTTTTCACGCCCGTGACCTTCGGCTGGCTCGGCGTCGCCGTGTTTTTCGCCGTCAGCGGCTTTTGCATTCACTTAAGCCACCAGAAAGCCCGCACCCCCGGGTTCCGGAACTTCTTCCTGCGCCGGTTCTTCCGGATTTACCCGCCGTATTTCGCCGCCCTTTGCTTTTTCGCCCTCCTGTTTCCCTTGGTGACGATGCGCGCCGACTGCATCGCCAGCTTCCGGCAGTTCTGGAGCCATCTGCTGCTGGTCAATAACGGCACCTCGGAGCTCTTTTATGGGATCAACCCCTCCTTCTGGAGCGTCGTCGTGGAGGTGCAGCTCTACGTGCTCTATCCGCTGTTGCTTTGGTTTGTGGGGCGTTTCGGCTGGCGAAGCGCTCTCTGGGGGTGTGGCCTTTTGGAAATCGGGTTGCGGCTCGTCCAGAGCGTCCACTGTTTGCCCGATTGGGTCCTCGGCTCCCCCTTCTATTATTGGTTTAGCTGGTCGGTCGGCGCGCGGCTGGCTGACGATTACCTGAAAGGCCGCCCGCTCTTCCTGGCCCGCTGCCCGCTCTGGGTCTGGCCCGCCGCCGTGGTCGGCTCCAACCTCTTCCGGCCCGCCTCGACCCTCACCTTTGTCTTCGGGGCGCTGGCGGCCACGAAGTGGATTTCCTATGAACTCTCGCGCCCCACGGCCCCCGCCGCCGGGAACCTCTGGGGGCGTTTTCTGACTCGCGTGGGCGTGGTCAGCTACAGCCTCTACCTCTTTAACCAGCCGCTCCTGGGTGCCCTCGGTTCCGTGCTCGAAACCGCCGGGGCCCCGCTCCACTTTTCGCCGACACTCCGGTTTGGGGTCGTGCTGATCGGCGGCGGCGCGCTGCTGATCCTGGGTTCGGAGCTATTCTACCGCTGGGTGGAGGCCCCGAGCTCCGAACTCGGGCGGCGTATCTGCGCCCGGTTGGCTCGGTCCAAGGCATCTTCCGCCGCCGCCGAGAAAAGCGAGGTCAACGTTCTTCCGCCCTCGGCGTAATTTTTTCCCTCTTGCTCCGCAGGGAATGATTGAAGTGCCTATTGAAAGAGCAACTGGATCACCTTGATGGAATAGGCCCAGCCATGGAGAAAATCGACCGAGGCGTATTCATGCAGGGCGACAATCGCCCAATACTGGATTTGAAAACTTGTTTTGGATGTTTTATGGCGAAAAGTGCGCTGGGCAAGGAAGGCCCCGGGCCAGCCTCCAATGAACTCTAGAAAATGCAGCGTCGATTCCGGGATTCTCCATTCGCCGGCCTGTGCTCTCTTCTTGTCATGCCGGTAGAAAAAGTAGGTTGCCGCAGAGATGGCCGCCACATAACCAAACAGCCAACTAGGATAGGGGATCATCCCTGCCAAACGCAAAACACTCATCAGTGGCAACAAGAGCAGAGCGAATAGGACGGCAATATGGAGAGGCGAAACGCCGCCGCGGAATTGTCTTTTGGGATATCCGTTGTTGATTGTCACAAATGAAGAGGGCGGCTCTCGTGAATTCTTATCATGGGTTCGCCTCGTGACCCAAGAAATTCGGCGGCGGCATTGTAAACCAGCACCGCCGCCGTTTTGACGCGTTTTGGCGACGGGCTTTCCAAGGCGGGATAGATTTATACGAAAACTCTACAATGTGGCACTTTGACAATAGTTAAAGTCTTGGTTCTGGCTCGCAATGAGGGTGTCACAAGAGAAAATTGACCTCTGGCTGGTCTTGAAAGGCGACAGAACGCACCACAACATTTGCATTCCCTCGCTGGAGATTCGCAAACCGGGATGGTAAAACCTGCGGAACTTATGTCAGCCCAACGCAATCGCTCCTGGTACAGCGCCGCCGTCCTCATCTCCATCGGGGGTGGCCTGCTTTCCCGCTGGTTTCCCGGCCTCCTACCCGTCGCGCTTGGCAAATACCCCGGCGATGCCTTCTGGGCGCTGATGGTCTTTTTCGCCTGGGCCGTGGTGCTGCCGAAAAAGACCACCCTGGGCATCGCCGCCTTCGCCTACATCACCTGTTGCATCATCGAATTGCTCAAGCTTTGCCAGGCTCCGTGGCTCGTGGCCCTCCGCCATAGCACCCTGGGGCACCTGGTCTTTGGCCACACCTTCACGTGGCAGAACTTCATCGCCTACGCCGCCGGAGTCGCGATCGGGATCCTCCTGGAAGCCCTCGCCGCCGGAGTGGCCCGGTTGGGGCTGCGCTAAACATAGGGCAGGGCACCTTGCCAGGCCAGGGATAGCGCCGCTTGCCGCAAAAATTCCTCCTTCCCGCCTCTGTGCCCTCTGTGTTCTCCGTGGTGAGTTCCTTCGCCAAAAAACAAGCTGGCTTTCGCCCGTGGCCGGAATAGATTTTTCCCTTCCAACCCAAACCTTTTTTGCCCGAGACCGTGAGCAGCTACCAAGTTTTTGCCCGTAAATACCGTCCACAGACCTTCGATGAGGTAGTGGGGCAGGAGCATATTACCCAGACGCTGAAAAACGCCATCACCGCGGGCCGCCTCGCCCACGCCTATCTTTTCGTGGGTCCGCGCGGCACCGGCAAGACCTCCACGGCCCGCATCCTGGCCAAGGCCCTCAACTGCGCGCACGGCCCCACCGTCACCCCGTGCGGCGAGTGCGACGCCTGCCGCGAAATCGCCGCGGGCAATTCGCTCGACGTCATGGAGATCGACGGCGCGTCCAATAACGGCGTCGAGCAGGTCCGCGAACTGCGCGACAACGTCCGCTTCGCCCCCACCCACGGGAAGTACAAGATCTACATCATCGACGAAGTCCACATGCTCACCACGGCGGCCTTCAACGCCCTCTTGAAGACCCTGGAGGAGCCGCCGGAACACGTCAAATTCGTCTTTGCCACCACCGACGTCCAGAAGGTCCTCCCGACGATCCTCTCGCGCTGTCAGCGCTTCGACCTGCGGCGCATCCCGGCCAAGCTCATCTCCGAGCACCTGCAATTCATCGCCGGGCATGAGCACATCACCCTCGAAGCCGAGGCCGCCCACGCCATTGCCAAGGGGGCCGAGGGGGGCTTGCGCGACGCCGAGTCGATGCTCGACCAGCTCGTTGCCTTTTGCGGCGAGACCATCGCCGAGGCCGACGTCCTCTCCGTCTTTGGCTTCACGGCCACCCAGACCGTTTCCCAGCTTTGCGACCACCTCCTGGATGGCGACGCCCCCTCGGCGCTCGGCATCGTTCAGGCCCAGGCCCAGGCCGGGCGCGACCTGAGCCGCCTCATGTCCGACCTGATCGGCCACGTGCGCAACCTGCTGGTCGCCAAGGCCAACCCCGAGGGCCTAGCCGCTGAATTCGGCCCCGAGGCGCTCGCCGCTCTCGAAAGCCAGGCCGACCGCCTCCCCATGGACCGCCTGCTGGATTTAATCGAGCAATTCGCGGCGGCCGAGGGGCGCATGAAGTGGGTGCCCAACAAAAAGCTGCATTTCGAAATCGCCGTCATCAAAGCGATCCAGACCCTCGGGCAAGCCTCCCTTACCGAAGTGCTCGACACGCTCACCGCGCTCAAGACCGGCGGCGAAATCCCGGCCTCGGGTCGCATCGCCCCGCGCGCAGCAGCTCCCGCCACGCCGCGCCCGGCGCTCAAAACCGTACCCGAGCCCGCGCCTGAAGCTGCCGCCCCCCGGCGGTCGCTCGTCGCCGCATTCAAGAAAAACCTGGAGCCGCTGAAAGTCGCCCCCAAGCCCGCCGAGCCCACGCCGGAACCCGCGCCCGTGGCGGCGGTACCCGTGGCCGCGCCCGCGCCGGTCGTGCCCGAGCCAGAGGCGACCCCGGTTGCTCCGGAGGCGATCCAGCCTGAGCCAGAGGTGCCCCAGCCGGAACCCGAGCCGACCCAGCCCGTACCGGTCGCGCCCGAGCCCGACCCGTCCGACCGCGCCCCGTGGGAGGAAGCCCCCGAGCCTGCGTCCAAAACCGAGCCGGAACCCGCCGTGAAACCACTTCCCGAGCCCGAGGCGAAAATCCTCCCGGCCCCGGAACCCGTACCCGAAGCGCCCGCGTCCCAGGCCCCCGAGCCGGAGCACATCCCCCGCACGATGTCGCTCTTCGGAGACGACTCCCTATTTTCCACCCCCGAAGCCCCCACGGTAACGCCCGTTATCGAGCCGGAGCCCGAGGCCGACGAAACCGCCCTGCTTGAAGAGCCGGAGGCGCAGGTCGCCGAGGCCGAGCCCGACCGCGAGCCAATGGAGCCCGAGCCCGAACCGGAGCCCGAGGCGTCCGAACCGGAACCCGTTGTTCTCGAACCCGAGCCCGAAGCCGACATCGAGCCCGAAGAGCCCGTTCTCGCCGAGGAACCCGTCGAGGAACCGGAGTCCGAACCCGAACCCGAACCCGCGCCAGAACCAGAGCCGGAGCCCGAACCGCAGCAACCCGCGGCCTCAGAGACCGACGCCATTCTTTGGCCGAAAGTCATCCGGTACGCCCGCGAACGGCGTCGGCTCATCAGCAGCTGGATGGAGATGAGCGCCTTCCGGGGCATCCGCGACGGCGTGGCCACCCTGGCCTTCCCTCAAGACGCCGGGTTTGCCCGCTCCTCCCTGGAGAAGCCCGACCAGATCCGCTTCCTCAAAGAAGCCTTCGCCGAAGCCGTGGGCCAGACCGTCTCAATCGCCTTCGAGGTCCTCCCCGCCGGGGAGATCGTCCCGCCCGTCGTCATTGCCGAGGCCGCCCCGGCCCCGGTCGTCGATCCCATGGCGGAATTCCAGAACGACCCGCTGATCAAACACGCCCTGGAAGTCTTCCAGGCCGAAATCCAATTGGGATAATCTGCGGATTTCTGCATAACTATTTCCGCAAGTCCCCACAGTTCCTGATAAACTAACTTTTTTTCAACCCACACGACCCAACCTGACCCTATGAACATCCAGAAAATGATGAAGCAGGCGCAGAAGATGCAAGAGCAGCTCGCTCGCGCCCAGGAAGACCTCGCAGCCAAAACGGTCGAAGCTAGCGCAGCAGGGGGGAAGGTCACCGTTGTCGCAACGTGCGCGGGCGACATCGTATCCATCAAGATCGCCAAGGAAGTCGTCGATCCCGAGGACGTCGAATTTCTCGAGGAAATGGTCCTCACCGGAGTCAAGGCCGCCATCGCCAAGGGCCGCGAAGAGTCCCAGCAGGAAATGGGCAAGCTGACCGGCGGAATGGGTCTGCCGCCCGGGCTGCTGTAGAGTTTTAACCGCAAAAAAGGCGCCAAAAGCACGTTAGTGCTCGTTCCAGTCACCGGATTGACCGGATTGGGACGGGAAGGCGCGCTATTTTCCCCTAAAATGGATTCCATTCGTCATATAGCTCACCACGTCCGGCCGATCCCGAAATCCGGGATTCGCGACTTCTTTGAAGTCGTGCAGACCATGTCGGACGTCATCTCGCTCGGCATCGGCGAGCCCGATTTCGATACCCCCTGGCACATCCGCGAGGCCGCCATCTACTCCCTGGAAAAGGGCCACACCGGCTACACCTCCAACCTCGGCCAGCCCGCCCTGCGAGCCGCCATCGCCAAATACGTCGAAGAGCACTTCCACGTCGGCTACGACCCTCACACCGAGATCATCGTCACCATCGGCGTCTCCCAGGCCATCGACTCCGCCCTGCGCGCCATCTTGAACCCCGGCGACGAAGTCCTCTACCACGAGCCGTGTTACGTCAGCTACAACCCGAGCGTCACCTTGTGCCACGGGGTCCCCGTCGCGGTGCCCACCCGGGCCGAGGATAACTTCCGCGTCACCGCCGAGGCCATCGCCGCCAAAATCACCCCGCGTTCGCGCGCGCTGATGCTCAACTTTCCCACCAACCCCACCGGCGGCACCCAGACCCGCGAGGAGCTGGAGAAAATCGCCGCCCTCTGCATCCGGCACGACCTCGTCGTTCTCTCCGACGAGATCTACAGCGAGCTGACCTACGACGGAGCCGAGCACTTCTCCATCGCCGCCATGCCCGGGATGCGCGAGCGCACCGTCTTTCTGCACGGCTTCTCCAAGGCCTTTGCCATGACCGGCTTCCGCATCGGCTACGCCTGCGCCCCCGCGCCGCTCACCGACGCCATGATGAAGATCCATCAATACGGCATCCTCTGCGCCAGCACCACCTCGCAGGAGGCCGCCCAGGAAGCCCTCGAAAACGGGGCCCCCGCCGTCGCCAGCATGCGCCGGAAATACGAAGCGCGCCGCAACTACATCGTGCGCGCCTTCAACGACATGGGCCTCGACTGCTTGAAGCCGCTGGGCGCCTTCTACTCCTTCCCGAGCATCAAGAGCACGGGGCTTTCCAGCAAAGAATTCTCGCTGCAACTGCTGAAAAGCAAAAAAGTGGCCGTCGTCCCCGGCAGCGCCTTTGGGGAAAGCGGCGAGGGCTTTGTGCGCGCCAGCTACTCCACCAGCCTGAGCGAGATCAAAGTCGCCATGAAGCGCATCGCCGAGTTCTGCAAAGAGATCGGGGCAAAATGAACGCACGGCGCGGCATGGAGCAGAAGCGTTTCCTACGCCAAGCCCATCTTTTCTAATCAGTCTTATGTCCACTGTCACCAAAGCCATGCTCCTTGCCGCCGGGCGCGGCACCCGGATGCGCGAACTCACCAACGACGTCCCCAAACCGATGATCGCCGTGCGCGGCAAGCCGATCCTCCAGCACATCATCGAGGGCCTCAAAGCGGCGGGCATCACCGACGTCCTCATCGTCGTCGGCTACCGCAAGGAAGTCGTCACCGATTTCTTTAAGGACGGCGCGGCCTTCGGCGTTCGCGTCCATTACGTCACCCAGGAAGTCCAGGACGGCACCGGCCGCGTTGTCGAGCTGGGCAAGGACTTCGCGGGCAGCGATCCCTTCATCCTGAGCTACGGCGACATCCTCGTCGATCCCGCCAACTACCTTCGCCTTGCCAACCCGGGAGCCGAAGAAGCCGTCATCAGCGTCAAGCGCAACGAAGACGTCAGCAAAGGCGGCGCGGTCTTCGTCAACGAGCGCTTCGAGCTTACCGACCTGCGCGAAAAACCCAAGCCGGGCGAGCCGACCAGCCCCTGGTACAACGCCGGAGTCTACACCTTCCGCCCGAGCATCTTCGACTTCACCGCCCGGCTCCAGCGCTCCCCGCGCGGCGAGTTCGAGCTCACCGACGCCATTCGCGACCTCGCCCAGAGCGGCAAGCTCGTGCAGGCCTACGAACTGATAGGCGACTGGGCCGACGTGCGCGACCCCGAAGTCCTCGCCGAGCTGAATTCCAAATAGCGCGCGCCCGCTTTCCGGCGTAGGTTTCCTCTTCATTCTCAACCACTTCACGAACGTATGGCCAAAACGCAAAAAGGGATTTGTTACCTCACCGGGGCGGGCCCGGGGGACCTCGGACTCGTCACACTCAAAGCCCGCCGCGTCCTTGAAGCGGCCGACGTGGTCATCTACGACGCCCTCTGCAACCCCGAAATGCTCGCCTGGGCGCCCAAGGGAGCCGAGATCATCTACGCCGGGAAAAAAGCCGGAGCCCACACCCTGCCCCAGGAGGAGATCAACGCGCTGCTCGTGCGCCTCACCAAAGAGGGTAAACGCGTCGTGCGCCTCAAGGGCGGCGACCCCTTCCTTTTCGGTCGCGGCGGCGAGGAAGCCGAAGCCCTTGCAGCCGCAGGCCAAGCCTTCGAGATCATCCCGGGCATCTCCTCCGCCCTTGCCGTCCCGGCCTACGCGGGCATCCCCATCACCCACCGCGAGCACAACGCGCAAGTCACCTTCTTCACCGGCCACGAGGACCCCTCCAAGCCCGAGTCGTCCCTCAACTACGCCGCCCTGGCCACCCAGCCGGGCGTCAAAGTCATGCTCATGGGCGTCGAGCGCCTGGAAGCCATCGCCGCCGAGCTCCTGCGCCACGGGGCCTCGCCCAAGCTGCCCGTCGCCCTCGTGCACCGCGGCACCACCAGCCGCCAGCAGACCGTTCGCGGGCCCCTCTCCGAGATCGCCCAAATCGCCGCCGACGCCGGGCTCGCCGCCCCCGCCGTGGCCGTTTTTGGCGAAGTCGTGGCCCTGCGCGACAAGCTCAACTGGTTTGAAACCAAGCCCCTTTTCGGCAAACGCATCGTCGTCACCCGCACCCGCAACCAGGCCGGCGCCCTCTCCGACGAACTCCGCGCCCTCGGGGCCGACGCCTTTGAAATGCCGCTGATTCGCATCGAACCGCCGAAGGAACTCCTGGAGTTCGGCCAACTCGTCCAGGAGAGCCATACCTACGACTGGCTCATCTTCACCAGCACCAACGGCGTCGACGCCTTCTTCGACCTCTTTTTCAAACTCTACGACGACACTCGCGAAATTGGGGGTGTCCGTATCGCAGCCGTGGGAGCCGCCACCGCCGCCAAGCTCAAGGAACTGCACCTCCACGTCGACCTCCAGCCCGAGCGCTACCTGCCAGAGGAAATCATCAAAGTGTTCCGGAAGGATCACTCCGTCGAAAACGAAAAAATCCTTATCATCCGCCCGGAGAGGGCACGGGACGTGCTTTCCAAGGAATTAACGAAAATGGGTGCGATTGTAGATGAAGCAATAGCCTACCGGACCGTACCGGAGGCGGAGACTGCGGGCAGCACCCGGTTCCGGGAAGAGGGGGCGGATCTTGTAACATTCGCCAGTTCCTCCGCCGTGGAGAATTTCATGGCGCTGAAACTGCCGCTTCCGGCCGGGGTGCGTACTGCCAGCATAGGGCCGGTGACGTCGGCCACCATGCGCGAGCTGGGTCTTCCCGTCGACATCGAGGCCAAACAACATGATATTCCCGGGCTGGTCAAAGCGATTACAGGGTATTATACTTCCGTAAAAGAGCCGTAGTAAAAGAGCCCTAATATGACCGAGCCCCTCTCCCTCCAGCAACCCTCCGCAAACGGCCGTCGCAAAGCGGTGGGCATCGACCTCGGCACCACCTTTTCGGCGATGTGCCATGTGGACGAGACCGGGCGCACTCAGATCATCCCCAACGCCGAAAGCGAGCGGATCACCCCGTCGGTCATCCTCTTTGATGGCACCACGGCCATCATCGGCTCTGCCGCCAAGCAGAACGCCGTGGCCGAGCCGGAAAAAATCGTCGATTTCGTCAAACGCGAGATGGGCAAGAGTAAGATCGAGTTCAACCGCGAATTTGGCGGCAAACTCTGGAGCGCCGAGGAGCTTTCGGCCTTGATCTTGCGGAAGCTCAAGCAAGACGGCGAAAAATTCCTGGGCGAGCCGATCACCTACGCCGTCATCACCGTGCCCGCCTACTTCAGCGACGTCGAGCGCACCGCCACGATGCACGCCGGGCAACTCGCCGGGTTCGACGTCCTGCAAATCCTCAACGAACCGACCGCCGCCGCGCTCGCCTACGGCATCGACAAGCACAGCTGCAACGAGACCGTCTTCGTCTTTGACCTGGGCGGGGGGACCTTCGATGTGACCATCATGCGCATCGGCGAACACCACATCCAGATGCTCGGCAGCAACGGCGACCACCGCCTCGGCGGCAAGGACTGGGACGACGTCATCGTCAACTGGGTCAGCGAAGAGTTTGACCGGCAGTTCGGCGAAAACCCGCTCCTGGACCTCAACAGCTACCAGGACCTCTACAACCGCGCGCTCACCGCCAAGATCCAGCTTTCCAGCCGCAACAGCGCCACCATCGTCCACAGCTACGCCGGGCACAGCCTCAAGCTGGAAGTCACGCGCGAGGAATTCGAATACCGCAGCCGCCACCTGCTGGAAAAAGCCAAGTCCATTTGCGAGATCGCCATGGCCGAAGCCAAGCTCGACTGGACCGGCATCAACCGCGTGCTCCTCACCGGCGGCATGACGCGCATGCCCTCCGTGCGCGAGATGATCCGGCAGATGACCGGCCGCCCGCTCTCCGAGGACATCAGCCCGGACGAAGCCGTCGCCATGGGGGCCGCCTTGCAGGCCACCTTGGTCCTCCTGGGCCGGGAGGATACCGAAGGCGGCCAGCGCTTCATCTCTGAGGAGACCCGAGGCAAGCTTTCCGACGAAGCGGGCACGCTCGTCAAAGTCACCAACATCACCACCCACACCCTCGGCGTCGTCCTCTGGGATGACGAGGCGCTGGAGGAATACGTCTTCCCGATGATCCGCAAATCGACCCCGATCCCGGCGGAGATCCAGAACTCCTTTGGCACGGCCAAGGCGAACATGAAGAACGTCATCGTCCGCGTCGTTGAGGGGGAGAGCACCGTCCCCGCTGAGTGCACGCCGCTGGGCATCTGCAACGTCGAGCTGCCCCCGTTCTTGCCCAAGGGCTCGCCCATCCAGCTCACCTACCGCTACGACGAGAACCAGGTCCTTGAGGTCAACGTGGACGCCTACGGCAACCAGAGCACCGTCAAAATCGCCCGCGAACTGGGCCTCAACGAAGCCGAAATGGAGAAAGCCACCGCGGATCTGATGTTGATCAACGTCGAATAAGCATTAGGCTGGACGGGACCTGTTTCCTCATGGCGTTGCCCGATCCGTTACCTGATAATCCGCTGCGTTGGGATGGCTGGAAGCTTTACGGCTCCGCCAATGCCTACGAGCGTCTTTGCCTGGATTTCTCCGCCAACCCCAGCAACGCCCAGATCGAGGCGAACTGCCGCCAGCTGCTGATGTGGTGGCAAAAAAAGCTGCCGCTCAAGAACCAGCCGAGCAACCCGCTCTCGCAGCTCCTGCGCGCCGGGCTCGACGAAGCCCCCGCCAAACTGGCCGAAGCCCGCACGCTGCTGCTCGACCCGGAGAGCCGCGCTGAGATCGATAAAACGCTCCTCGCCGCCGAAAAAGAGACGGCACTGGGGGAGTTCGATAAATTTTTGGAATTCGTTCTCGCCGACGGCGCGCTCGGCGAGGAGGAGGAAGAAAACCTCTACACCGTGTGCGAGGCCAATCTCGGCCTCGGTCGCGTGGAGATGAAGGCCATCGTGGATTGCGAGCTGCAAAAACGCGGCTTCCTGCGCATCCCCGCCCAGGCGGCCCCGCTTCCTCCGGCTCCCGAGGCGCCTTCCCGGGTTCAACCCGCCGCGACTTCCACGGCCGGTCCGCGCGAGGAATTCCTGCGCATGCTGCGGCTCTCCGAACTCGACGAGATTACCGACGACCAGCGCGACGCCTTCTGCAACATGGGCGAAGCCCTCGGCCTCAGCGGCGGCGATGCCGAGGACATCATCGACGATTACCTCGAAGAACGGATGCTCGCCGGGACCCAGGCGGTGCGCGCCGCGTTCCCTTCGGCAATTTCCAAGGCGGCCCCCCCCGCGGTCGCCGCTCCGCAGGGGCCCGATCTCTTTGCGCCGGTCTCGCCGCTTCAGCGCGCGGAGGAGAAGCGCCTGCATCCGAATTTCTCCAACTCGCTGGGCATGGAAATGCTGCTCGTGACCACCGGTGCCTTTGAAATGGGGAGCGTTGACGCCGACGCCGCGCCCAACGAAAAGCCTGTTACGCTCACGCAGATTCCTGCCTTTTACCTTTCGCGCTGGACCGTCACCAACGCCCAGTACGAAGCGTTCGACCCCGGCCATTGCAACCGCCGCGCTCCCGGGGCAGGGGACCGCCACCCGGTCGTCTACGTCACGCGCGCCGAAGCCGGGCGCTTTTGCGAATGGCTCGGCAAAAAGGAGCGCCGCCCCTACCGGCTCCCGACCGAGGCCGAATGGGAATACGCGGCGAGGGGAACCGACGGACGACAATTCCCGTGGGGCAATCGCCTCGACTCGGCCGACCGGGCCAATTTTGCCGACGCCAACAAGCGTCTGCCGTGGTCCGAGCCGTCCATCGACTGCGGATTCGCCGCCGCCTCGCCCGTGGGGAGCTTTCCCCTGGGAGCCAGCCCGTTTGGCCTGGAGGACATGGCCGGTAACGTCTGGGAATGGTGCGAAGATTGTTTTTCAGCCTATCCGGGCAGGCAACGGAGCGCCCCGCGAGGGCCCATCGGCGGCCCCCGGCAGATTTACCGAGGCGGTAGCTGGAAGTCGCGCATTACCAGCCTGCGAACTACCTCTCGGGGGATCAATTCCCCGGCCTACTCAGCCAACGACGTTGGGTTCCGGATTGCCTGCGATTGCGGGCGATAGGGGGCTCTTTTTTTCACACGAAGGCGCAAAGGCTCAAAGAAGGCAGGTGCGTCTCTTCTTTGCGCCTTTGCGCTTTTGCGTGAGACTTTATGCCCTTTTGTCTGTGTAAACCGTATAACTGGCAATCCCGGCCAGCTCCGCACGCTGGCGGGGCACGGGTGAGGCATCAGGTAAACACAAACAGCCACCGCTCTCTGTAGAGGCCGGTGGCTGTTTTGAAAAAAACGAGATCGGTAAGACCTAGCTGTTGAAGCGGAAAGACTTCATCTTCGCGCGCTTGGCGTTGGCGCGAGCTTTCCGTTTCGTCTTCTGGGTCGGGGTCTCAAAGGCCCGCAGCCGACGAACTTCCTCCATTACTCCCTCGGAATCGAGTTTGTTTTTGAGGCGCTTGAGCGCGCGGTCAATGGGTTCTCCTTTGCGAACGACTACTTCTGGCATGATGTTCTCCTTATGGGATCTGGTATTGGGATCCGGTATTTTTGGTAGGTAAAAATGAAAGGGTTTGGGCGGTCTAAATTGGGTTCGCGTCAAGAGAGGAGCTGGCCCCCAAGGACGTGAGGGTGGGATATTAGAGGCCGTTTACAGGTTCGTCAACCGCTGTTTCGGGTTTTTTCAATCGTCCTGTTTCCTCCCCAATGCCCCTTTTTTTTGACAAAATCACCCCTCCCCGGAATTTTTAGCCGGGCCTTTGCCGCATTCTTCGCGGCGAACCCTCTATAATTTAGTAACGAGACAACCGCCCCCATTGCGCGCAAATACGATTAACGATTTGCGGTATTACAGGCGGCGAAATTGCCAAGAGCGTATGCGGATATTTTTTCCGCAAAGGTTGCTCTATTACTAAATAGGTAACGCGCTAACTGCAAAAGGGGAGAAGGCATTCAATCCTTCCCCCCTTTTACTAAATAAACGAAGAACTATTTCTTCGCCGCTTTCTTAGCGACCGTCTTCTTGACTACTGCTTTCTTAGCAGCAGCTTTGGGCGCGGCTTTCTTAGCCGCCGCCTTTTTGGCGGGAGCTTTCGCAGCGACCGCTTTCTTAGCAGGAGCTTTCTTGGCGACTGCCTTCTTCGCAGGAGCCTTCTTGGCCGGAGCCTTCTTGGCTACAGCTTTCTTAGCCGGAGCTTTCTTAGCTACTTTCTTGGCCGGAGCTTTCTTAGCAGCGGCCTTTTTTTCTTTAATTGCCATGTGGGATTTTCCCCCCTTTCAAACCGCAGCAGCGGATATAAAAAAGTTGATTGAAACGAGTGAGATCATCGCTCGCTGGCCCTTCCGTAGCCGAAGTGAGGACCGCAAGTCAACTTATTTGTTGCAATGCGCAAAGTATTTTCACAAGGGACTTTGCGAGTTCCGCTTTGGGGGCGCGCGGTAATACCCTACTAGTTTGGTCGGGTAGGAAAATCGTCAGTTCGTTCTCGTCGCTTTCAAATCCTAGTCCGGGCGCGGAGACGTTGTTTCCAATGATGGCGTCGCATTGCTTTTTCGTAAGCTTGATGCGCGCGTTTTTTTCCAGATCGTTGGTTTCCGCGGCAAATCCGGCGAGTAAAAATTTTTTTTCGCTCAGCGCGCCAAGCGAGGCAAGAATGTCTCGCGTGGAAATGAGCTCGATGGACGGAATTCCGTCGCGCTTTTTGATTTTGCGTTCCACGTAGCGCGCGGGTTTGAAGTCGGCGACGGCGGCGCAGAGCACGGCGATGTCGACCCCGGCAAGATTTGCGTGGACGGCGTCGTACATGTCGTCGGCGCTGATCACGTTGACGACGTGCGCGCCGCGCGGTGCGGTGATTGCGACGGGGCCGCTGATGAGCACGACGTCATGGCCCGCGTCGAGCGCGGCTTGTGCGAGCGCGTAGCCCATTTTGCCCGAGGAGCGGTTGCTGATGAAGCGCACGGGATCGATCGCTTCGCGTGTGGGGCCCGCGGTGATGAGGAATTTCATGGCGCTCGGCTTTTAGGCTCTACGCAAGGATTTGAGCGGCGCGGGCTACGATGTCTTCGACGGGGCTCATGCGTCCCACGCCCTCATATCCGCATGCGAGTAACCCCGAGGCGGGGCCGACGAAATGGACGCCGCGTTCGCTCAGCTTGGCTGTGTTTTCCTTGGTCGCGGGGTGTTCCCACATTTTGCCGTTCATGGCGGGAGCGAGGAGAATCGGCGCGCGCGTGGCGAGCGCGATCTCGGTGAGATAGTTGTTGGCGAAGCCGTGGGCGAGGGCCGCGATGGTGTTCGCGCTGGCGGGCGCGACGATGAGCAGATCGGCTTGGTCGGCCAGTGCGATATGGCCCGGACGCCACTCGCCGGTGATGGCGAAAGGATCGGTAACGACATTGTGACGCGAAAGCGTTTGCAATGTGAGCGGCGTGATGAACTGACACGCGGCGGGCGTCATGGTGACATGTACTTCGTAGCCGAGCTTGACGAGTTGGCTGGTGAGGTCGGCTGCTTTGTAGGCGGCGATGGAACCGGTCACGCCGATGACGATGGTTTTCATGCGGGAATGTTTATATCAGATGCGTTTTATGCGATCGGATTGAAGAGCAGGCGCGAACTACGGCTGCGCTCGGAACGCATGATGGCACGGAATCCGGCGAGGTCTTCCTCGGGTGTCGTGGTGACGAGTGCGTATTGGTAGAGCCGCCAGTCGCGCATTTCGATTTCTGCGTTGTGGAGGCGCAGCGCGATTTGCTCGGGCGTCTCGGTGCCGCGTTTGGCGAGGCGCGCGCGCAGGACGTCCATGTGCTCGGGCATCAGGAAAACGTCTACGAGGGCGGCGCGAATTTCCGCGTCGCTGCTGGCGCGGATTTTCGCCGCACCCTGCGTGTCGATGTCGACGAGCACATCGCCGCCGCTGCGCACGACGTCGAGCACTTCGCTTTTCAGCGTGCCGTAGTAGTTGTTGTGCACTTGCGCGTATTCGAGGAATTCGCCCGCGGCGATGCGCCGTTCAAATTCCTCGCGCGAGATGAAGTGATAATCCACGCCGTCGGCTTCGCCGGGACGCGGCGCGCGCGTCGTGCAGGAGACCGAGTAGGCGAAATCCTGATCGCACTGGAGGCCCGCGCGAAGGGTTGATTTTCCCGCGCCGGAGGGTGCGGAGAGGATGAAGAGAATGCCGTGCCGGGGGAGTTTTTTAAGGTTCATTCAATGTTCTGGATTTGTTCGCGAATTTTTTCCATCTCAGCTTTGCACATCACCACGCATTGGGAAATTTCCACGTCGTTGGCCTTTGAGCCGAGCGTGTTGAGTTCGCGCACGATTTCCTGCGTCATGAACTCCAGCGTGCGGCCGACCGGTTCGTTGCGGCGGAGGTGATGGGCGAACTGGGTGAAGTGGCTGTCCAGGCGAGTGAGCTCTTCGGTGATGTCCGATTTATCGGCAAAGAAGATGACTTCTTTGGTGATCCGTTCGTCGTCGATGGGGAGCTCCAGGCCGACCTTCTCGATGCGTTCCTTGAGGTTCTGGCGGAATTTTTTCAACACTCCGGGGTGGAGGATGTGGATTTTGCGGAGCGCCTCGCGCACGGTCTTGAGGCGGCGGATCAAATCCTTGGCGAGGTTCTTGCCCTCGATCTCGCGCATGGCCACGAGCTGCACGAGGGCTTCCTTGAGGGCCTCCTCGATGTGGGGCCAGGCGTCGTGGGTGGAGAGGGACTCCTCCGGCACGCGCACCACGCCCGGGGCGCGCAGGACGGTCTCGATATTCACTTCGCCCGCCGCGCCGAGGCTCGTCTGAAGGTCGCGCATGGCTTTGAAATACGTTCGGGCAAGGTCGAAATCGATGGCGACTTTCTGGGAGGTGGGGCAGGCGTGCGCGGCCACGACCACGTTGAGCCGCCCCCGGGAGATCTCCGAGTTGATCAAATCGCGCACCCGGGGTTCCAGTTCTGCCAAGTCTCGCGGCAGGGTTACGGTGACGTCGCTCTGTTTCCGGTTTACGGAGTTTACTTCTACACTGTATTGGGTTCCGTTGGTGCCACTTTGGCCCCGTCCATACCCGGTCATGCTTCTCATTGTAAAAAGAGTCGATAATCTTTGGTGAAAATACAATGAGAAATAGCACATCCTCTGTTGCTATTCCTCACCATCGATTGTTAAATTCCCGCGCGTCAGACCTACCCATGAGCTCAACGGAAAACCCCGCAGATATCGCCGCTCCTAGTTTGGAGCGTTCCCTCGTATGGCAACCGGCCCGCTGGTTTCTCTCCTTTTTTTGGGGGGTGCTTTTTGCGGCAATTTTTAGTTTTTTCCTGAATGAAACCGATACGGGCAACTTTGCCACCTTCTTAAGAGGGCAGATCGGCCTGGAGGCGCTCGGGATGGCTTGGTTCTGGAAAGTCGGTGCGGGGTTCCTGATCGGGGCCGTGGGCGGCTTCTATTTTTATCTGGAAGTGCCAAAGTCTTATCACAAGAAGGCCAACCAAATGGCCCTGGTGATGAGTCTTTTTCTCATTCCGCTTTTGACCTACATCCCGGCCATGTCGGCGGGCTTCATCTGGGACGATGACCAGGAGATTTCGATGAACCCCTCCATCGTGCTTTCGTACAGTGCGCACGAGCGCGCCTACCATACGAACTGGAAGGGCCTTTGGGAAATCTGGACGGGCGGCATTACCAACCAGCGCGAGAGCGACGAGGGCCGCGCCGAGCTGGGTAAGGGCCCTGCGCCGTGGCTGGTCAAAGCCCTGCGGCCGCCGCTCTGTGCCATCGAGCGCGAGCTTTTTGGCGGAGCTAACAAGGAGGGCTACCTTTTCCAGGGCAATCAGTTTGCCGATTACTTCCCGGTCAAG
This sequence comes from Spartobacteria bacterium UBA695, assembly GCA_002298145.1. Taxonomy (GTDB): domain Bacteria; phylum Verrucomicrobiota; class Verrucomicrobiia; order Chthoniobacterales; family Chthoniobacteraceae; genus UBA695. The sequence goes on from DBMP01000013.1 coordinate 369,899, forward strand.
TCGACCACGCTCTGGATCGAGTACCAGCTCTGGGGCTACCACATTGATCCGCAGGGGCGGGCCATCACCGACGGGCCTCCCTTCCACATCATGACGATCATTTTCCACGCGATCGACTGCGTGCTCCTCTGGGTCGTGCTGCGGCAGTTGGGGGTGCCCGGCGCTTGGCTCGGTGCGTTGCTCTTTGGCATTCACCCGGTGCACTCGGAGTCGGTGGCGTGGATCGCGGAACGCAAAAACACGCTCTCGTTGCTCTTCGTGCTCCTCTCGCTGCGCTACTGGCTCAAGTACGATGAAAGCGGCAACCGGCGGCAATATTTTGTTTCGCTGGGGCTCTTCATGACGGCGCTGTTGTGCAAAACGCACGTCGTGGTTTTCCCCGCCGTGTTGATGCTTCTGGAATGGTGGCAAAAGGGGACGGTGCCCGTGGCGGGGCCGCTCTGGAGGAAGCTGCGTGACGGCGACGTCAATGCCCAGAAGGACCTCGTGCGCGACCTCTTCCGCTACGTCCCGTTCTTTGTCATTACCATTCTGCTTTCCGAGATGACCATCTGGTTCCAGAACGACCGCGCCATTGGCGGCGAGGTCATCCCGATTGGCGACTTCGCCTCGCGGCTCGCCGGGGCCAGCGTAGTCATCTGGTCGTACCTCTCCAAGGCGCTCCTGCCGATCAACCTCAATACCATCTACGCCAACACCGGCTGGCTCTGGTGGCCGCTCACCGATCCGCAGCCGTGGATGTACCTGATGGGCGTGCTGGTGCTCGTTACGCTGCTGGTGCTCTTTTATATCGGGCGCATCTTCCAGTTCCGCACCGAGCGGGCCGCGCGGACGCCGTTCTTTGTCTTCGCCTTCTTTGTCGGAACGCTCGTGCCGGTCCTGGGCTTCCTGACGATGTCCTACATGCGCCTCACCTTGCAGGCGGATCACTTCCAATACTTCAGCGACATCGCGATCGTCGCCGCCATCGGGGCGCTGGTGGCGATTGCCTACGAACGGATTCATAAAACCTACCGGCCCCTGCTCGTCACCGTTTGCGTGTTGGTGATCGGAGGAGCGTGCATGTATAGCTGGGAGCGCGCGGGCGTTCACCAGGGCGAGGAAACGCTCTGGCGGGCCTGCCTGCTAAGGAACGAAGCCTCCTGGCAGGCGCACAACCATATGGGCGCTGTGCTCTATGGCCAGCGGAAGATCGCCGAGGCCGCGCCGCACTTTGAGCGGGCCGTGGAGCTCAAGCCGGAGAACCCGGAAGTCCACAACAACCTGGGGTTGGTCCGGTGGTATTATGGCCGGTTTGACGAAGCTATCGCGCAGTATCGCGAGGCCGTCCGGATCAAAGGCGAGGTGATCGCGCTGCGGCGCAACCTGGCCGACGCCTACGTCGCGCTCAAGCGCTACGACGAAGCCATCCAGGAATACGCGACCATGATCAAGGACGTCCCCAATGACCCGAACCTGCATGCTATGAAAGGCGTGATCCTGGCGGAACGTGGCCGTTTCCTGGAAGCTAAACAGGAAATGGAAATCGCCGTGAGCCTTGATCCCAATAACCTCATGGCGCGTAAGAACCTCGAAATCCTGCGCCAGAAGGGCTTCTAGGTAAAGGCCCGCCAAGCGCTCCGGGAGCTGATCTTCGGGCGCTTTGAGCTGCCCGCCTTGCTGAAAAGGGGAGTTGGGAGGTGCGCCTCCCAAACCCTTGCGAGCAGGAGCTTCGCCTACCGCTGCACCTCAGCCGGGAAACTTCGTTTCCACTAGCTCAGTGCCACGCGCGCCTGCTCCAGTACCAACTCCAACCCGTCGGGGCGGCTGAGCGAAACCGGCTTGAGCATCGGCTCGCGTCGGAACCACGTCAGCTGCTTCTTTGCATAGTGCCGCGTGGCCAAGCTAATGGCGGCTATCGCGTCCTCCCGCGAGAGTTCTCCGCGCAAGTAGGCCTCGATTTCATTCCAGCCGATCACCTGCCGGGCGGTCGGGCTCACGTTGCCGGAAGCCAGCGCCGCGCGCACCTCCTCCACCGCGCCCCCGGCTTCGAAAAGCGCCGCTGCGCGCCGGTCGATCCGCTCGTAAAGCTCCCCGCGCTCGCGGTCGAGCAATACGCCGTGGAAAGGAATTTCCCGCTCCCATTCCCGGCGAAATTCCGAGAACGGCTGCCCCGTGATGAGGCAAATCTCCAGCGCCCGCTGCACCCGGCGGGGGTTGAGAAGGTCAAGCGTTCGCGCCCCCTCCGGGTCGAGCCCTCGCAGCCGCTCCACCAGCGCGGGTAGCGGCGTGGCGATAAGCTCCTCGCGCAGCTCCGGCGGGGTGGGGGGCAGCTCCGCCAGGCCCCGCGTAAGCGCCCGCAGGTACATCCCCGTCCCGCCCACGACAATCGCCGGGCGGCCCCGGCCCCGTACGGACTCCAGCGCGGCACGGGCCAGCTCCAGGTAGCGCCCCACGTTGAAGGTCTCCGAGAGAGGAACCGTCCCCACCAGATGATGCGGGACACGGGCCAGCTCCTCGGGCGTCGGCTTGGCCGTGAGGCAGTCGAGCCCCTGGTAGACCTGGAACGCATCGGCCCCGATAATCTCCGCCCCGAGCGCCTCCGCCAGCTCCAGCGCCACAGCCGTCTTGCCCACGGCGGTCGGACCGGCGAGGAAAAACGCGCCTTTGAGAAGAGTAGGATCGACAGGAACGGCCATGGGGGAGCCCATCATAGCCGAGCCATGACAACCGGGGAGCTTCTTTTCTGGAAATTCGCGCCGCCAGATGCTCTATATACCCGCTACATGCAACTTAACGACGAACAGAAACGGGAAGTTACCCAATGGATTGAAGGCGGGGCGAAGCTATCGGAAGTGCAGCAACGGCTCGCGGAGGAATTTGGCATCCGGCTCACGTACATGGAGGCCCGGTTCCTCGTCGATGATCTGAGCCTGGTGCCCAAGGAACTGGTCGAGGAGAAAAAGCCTGAGGCGACCGAGGCCGAGGCCCCCGAGCCGCCGCAGCCGCCCGCCACGGGCCTGCGCGTGGATGTCGACGCCATCATGCGTCCCGGTGCGCTCATCAGCGGCAAAGTAACCTTTAGCGACGGCGAAACCGCCGACTGGTCGCTCGACCAGAGTGGCCGCTTCGGCATGGTCCCCAAGACGGAAGGCTACCGCCCCTCGCAAGCCGACCTTACCGATTTCCGCAAAGCCCTCGAGCGCGAACTGCAAAAGCAGGGACTCTAGATAGAATTCATCAGGAACTCAGGAATTGAAGGGAAACTTCCCAGAGCGGAAGTTTCCTTCAGTCAGGAGAATGTTGTCCTTATCTCTCTGTTCTTTGCGTTCCTGATATCAATCAATAGCGGATCGCCGGGGAAGAGCGCGCCCCGTAACGGAAGGGATCGGGCGTGAGCGCGATGGCCACTTGCTCCGCCGCGTTGCGGAAATCAAACGGCAGCGGGTAGCCGCCGCCCGGGCGCGTCACGCTCCCCAGCAGCGAGCCGTCCGACCAGGCCTTCACATCAAAAGCGTAGAGCACCGTCCCGTGCCGCACGTCGGAAATGCGCACATGCATCTTCACGCACGAGGGCATTGCGAGCGGGTTGCACCAGGGCCCCCGCCACGGCATCCAGCGCTCCGGCGGGTAGCCGCTTTCAATCCCCGCGAACTCCCCGTCCACCAGCCAGCCTATGGGCGCGGCCTCGTCCTCCTTTAACACCCGCGAAGGAGCGATCTTGGCCAGCTCTTCCTGGAGATTATTAGCGAACGCCACCGGGGCCAGCGAAGCGCGCAAAGGGCTATCGCCGCTGGGCGTGCAGCGGTCAAAGGCCATGGGGTTGAGGCGGAAAGGGCGGATGTAGATCGCCTTCGGGTCGGTTGCCCCCGTGGCGACAGACGTGCTGGTAATGCGAACCGGCGGGGTGGAACAAGAGGAGATCCACGCGAGAACCGGAAGGAGAAAGAGCGGCCACGTTTTCATACCCGGGGGCGAGTATCCCCGTGCCCCGGCCGCAAAGCGAGCCGCATCGGCCCACCTGACCCGCCAATCGGCAGGCCGCCGAGGCAGCTTGAGGGAGGTTCCCCGGGGGGCGGTGCAGGGGCGTTTGCAAAACCGATTCAGGCTGGCATTTTTTCGTGTATCAATCCCGGAACTCGGCTATCTTTTTCCTTCCTGGCAATGTCGTTTTTGATCCTAGCGGCGCTCTTGGGCGCGCTCATTTTTATCTCCGCGTTTTTTTCCGCGATGGAAACCGCTTTCTTCGCGCTGCGCCCCGGTCTGATCCGCCGTGTCGAGGACCGCGCCCTGGCAGACCGTCTTCAGCGCCTGCTGGCCAACCCCCGCCGCCTCCTGAGCGGCCTGCTTTTCGCCGACGCACTGGTGAACCTGCCGCTCATCATGCTCAGCCTCATCTTCATCCGCGAGCAGCATCCCTTTGGGCTCCAGTTCTGGAGCGGCATCCTGGCCATCTTCGCCGTCGTGGTCATCTTCGGCGACCTCATCCCCAAAGCCCTCGCGCTCCGCTCGCCGCTGCGCGTCACCGCCTTTGGCGCGGCGGCCATCGACCGCGTGCTGCCGGTGGTCGATCCCCTTTGCCGCTGGCTGCAATGGGCCGGAGAGCGCGTCACCGATGCGCTCACCCCGAAGTCCCTCGACGTCCACCAGCCGCTCGACGCCGAGGAACTGGAGACCTTGATCGAGCTCAGCGCCGAGGAAGGGGCCTTGCAGCCCACCGAGAGCGAAATCATCCAGGAAATCCTAAAGCTCGGCGACAAAACCGCGCGCGACTGCATGACCCCGCGCCTGGACATGTTCGCCATCCCCGACAGCCTCACCAACGAGCAGGCCATCGAGCGGCTGCGGCCCAAGCGCTTCCGGCTCGTCCCCGTCTACGCCGAGAACCCGGACAACATCCTCGGCCTCCTGGACGTCAAACGCTTCCTGCTCACGCCCGGCCTCCACTTCACCGAAGTGCTCACCCCGCCCAGCTACGTGGCCGAGACCATGCGCGCACTCGACCTCTTGCGCAGCTTCCTGACCCACCCGCAGCGCCTCGCCATCGTCGTCGATGAATTCGGCGGCACCGAGGGCGTTGTCTCGCTCGCCGACGTCGTCGAGCAGATCCTCTCCGACGCCATTCCCTCGGCGGGCAACGGCCTCTACATCGAGACCTCGGGCGACGGCCGCCTGATCGTCGCGGGCAACGCGCGCCTGGATGACCTGAGCGAACGCGTCGGAGCCGACCTGAGAACCGAGGGCATCGACACCATCGGCGGCCTTATCTTTAACCGCCTCGGCTCGCTGCCGCGGCAGGGCGAAGTCGTCGAAATCGGGCAACTGCGGTTCACCATCGAGCGCGTTACGCGCAAACGCATCCAGGAAGTCATGGTGGAGATTCCGCCCGCCACCGTTGCGGCCTCCGAGCCCGAGGACGAAGAGGAGGACGAATCATGATCCTGTGGCTTTGCATCCTGTTGTTCCTGTGCGTCTCCTTCGTATTCTCCGGCATCGAAGCGGGCCTCATGAGCCTTAACCGCGTCCGGCTGCGCAACCGCGTGAAACACCGCGACCGCAACGCGATGCGCCTCCAGCGGCTCCTCAAGAACCCGGGCCGTCTGCTCCTGACCGTGGTGGTCGTGACCAACCTGGCCAACATCTTTGCCATCGCCCTGGCCACCGCCTCGCTGGTGCGCCTCTGCGGGCGGCCGGGGTACGCCGTGGCGTTCGCGATCTTCCTGCCGCTCTATCTCTTTGGCCTGGAGCTTTTCCCCAAAGCGCTCTTTCGCCGCTTCCCCACGCATGCGCTGGCCTTCCTCTCCACACCGTTGCGGTTCGCCTACCTTGCCCTGGCCCCGGTTTTTAAATTGTGCGGCGGCGTGCTGCGGAAATTCCTCGCCCCCGTGGAGGCCGATGCCAATAAACTTTTCGTTGCCCGCGAGGACTTCAAATACCTCACGCTCGAAAGCGAGCGCACCGGCGCGATCTCCGGTGCCCAGCGGCGCTTGATCCACGGTGTGGTCGATTTCCGGGCCGTCACCGCCCGGGATCTGATGCGGCCGCTGGCTGAGTTCCCCACCATCGCGCCCGGCGCGACCTTGGAGGACCTCATCAAGGCGAGCTGCGGCGGCAGTCATGAGGATTTCGTCGTCGTCGATGGCGACGGCTCCGTGCTCGGGGTGATCTCGTTATTCGAGGCGCTCCTGGCGAGCTTGCCCGCCGGGCGCGTCAGCAGCTACTTCCGCCGCGCCCTGCCGATCCAGGCCGACGAGCCGTCGTTCTCCGTCTTGCGCGACCTGCGCACCTCGCGCGCACAGGTCGGCCTAGTCATGGACGGCGAAGCGCCGCTGGGCCTCCTGTTCCCGGGGCCCGTTTGCCGGCGGCTCGTTTCTGGCTCGTAACGGTTCTGGCTCGTAACCGCCGGGGTTGGCCCAGCCTCTAGGGCAACGGAGCCACGTAGTTGTGCGGGCCGCCGTGCTGCTTCCAGCCACGGTAGACGAGCATCATCGGGAAGAGGGACAAGGTCGCCAGCGCGGCGCTCCAAAGGTAAACCATCCGGTAGTCGCTGTGGACGAAGTCCATGTACTGGCCGATTAGGTAATTGCCGAAAATCAGCGCGCCGCATCCGAACACATTTAGGCCGGAGGAGAACTGGCCGAACTTCTCCTCGGGGAAAAGCTCCATGGCCATCGCCTGCGAACCCAGGCCCCAAGCCACACCGGGAACCGTGAAGATGATGCTGGCAATGTAGAAACTGCTCTTGCCCGTGACGAAGAAATAGTAGCTCAACGCGGCGATCAACTGGCCGACAATCGCGGCGAAGCTGACGTGAAGGGGCGACACCTTATCGCAGACCCACCCCAGAGGGAAGTAGGCCAGGGCCGAGATCACCGAGCCCCAGGCGAAAATCGCCCCCATGTCATCCATGTTCAAGCCCAGCGTTTCGCTGGTGAAGAGCATCGTGAAAGCGCCCGCGCAGCTCGTTCCCAGCAGGGAAAGCACGTAGGTGATGAAAAAGTTCCGGTAAAAGGGAATCCTCAGGCACTCGCGGAAGTAAATGGCGAAGCTCTTCAGGATGCCGGGCCGCTGATCGACCGGTTCGGGCTCGGGGTATTCGCCCTCCTTCACGTTGTGGCACATGATCAGGAAGACCACCAGGTAGAACAGGCCGACCCCGGCGCAGATCTCCCGGCGATGCGAGAGGATGTACGGGAATACCAGCCAGAGGAAGAGCGCGCCGCTGATCGACCCAATGATGCGGAACCAGGAAAGAAAGCGGGCCATGACCTCCTGTGGCACCACGTCGCGCAAGAGCCAGTTGTACGCGTTGACGAGCACCATGTTAAAGAAGTGGAAGGAAACCACAAAGGTGCACAGCAGAATCAAGATGAGCGTGCTCAGCGCGAGCGAGGGCGTCAGGTGGCGGAAGATCGCGTTGTAGGACCACTCGGCGATTTCCGGCGCGAACCCGACGGCCACCAGCGAGCCCACCACCAGCGGGGTCACCACGTAGAGGAAAGGAATGCGGCGGCCCCAGCGGCTGCGGTAATTATCGCTCCACTGGCTGATGTTGGGCAAAAAGAGAATATTCACCACGCCCGCGAAGCTCCCGGTCATAATGCCGATGAGCGAGTTGGAGGCGTGCACCTCGCGCAGGTAGAGCGGAATGAAGCGACCCAGCACCGATTCGAAGAAGCTGTAGGCGAAGTCGCCCCAGAGCAGCCAGAGGAAAAGGACCGTCAACCCCTTGAGGGTGTATTTCAGTGTTCCTACGTTGTAAGTCTTATGCTCCTCGGTCTGTATTGATGCGGAAGAAGCAGACACGGTGGGGGGCGGTAATGGGGATTGATCCATGGGGAGGAAGTAGGGAATTGGGAGTGAGCCCTGACGTATAATGCCCCGGAGGGCGTTTGGCAATCCAAGGTGCTGAGATTGTCTTGGTCAAAGGGATGCCTATATTGTGCCCTGTTTTCGCCTTTTTTCTCGCCCGCCGGGGGCGCCCGCCGCCGAATGCCTTTGGTCCCATGGAGTTAACCCGGGAGGCGCGTAGGTGAAAGGGCTGCAAAGTGCTTGCGCTTTGGGGCCGGGCGTTTTTCAATACCTGCAAAAGTTTCCCCACCTGGAGCGGTCCAAACCACCGGCACGGCTTGCCGGATCGCCCCGCTAGGTCCCCCCGGGATTGGGCGAAGCGTCCCCTTCCAACATGAATGCTCTTCGCCGTTTTGCCTCGCTGGCTGCATGGATCGCCTGTGGCGCGCTGGCCGTGGGCGCGCTCGCGCTCTTGGCCACGACCCATAATGAACCCGTCAACGCTCTCTGGATTATCGTCGCGTCGGTTTGTGTTTTTGCCCTCGCCTACCGGTTTCATTCCGCGTGGTTGATGGCCCGGGTCTTTACCCTCGACGAACTGCGCGCCACGCCCGCCCGGGTGCGCGATGACGGTAAGGACTTCGTGCCGACCAGCAAGTGGGTTGTCTTTGGCCACCACTTCGCCGCCATCGCTGGGCCGGGGCCGCTCGTGGGGCCAGTGCTCGCGGCGCAGTTCGGCTTCCTGCCGGGGCTCCTCTGGATGCTCGTCGGAGCCACGCTCGGCGGCGCGGTGCACGATTCCATCGTCCTCTTTTGCTCCACCCGGCGCGGCGGCAAATCCATCGGCCAGATGGTGCGCGAGGAAGTCGGGCCGTTCGCGGGAACCGTTGCATTGATCAGCACCACGGCCATCCTCGTCGTCGTCATGGCCGTCCTCTCGCTGGTCGTCGTCAAGGCGCTCGCCGAGAGCCCCTGGGGCCTCTCCACGATCCTCGCTTCCATCCCCATCGCCGTGGCCATGGGCTTCGCCATGCGTTTCTCGCGCCTTCACATCGGCATCGTCAGCGCGCTGGGCGTCGCGGCGCTGCTCTTCTCGGTCGCTGCGGGCCAGTGGCTCCATGGCACCGTGCTCGAAGCCTGGCTGACGCTCGATGGCCTCAAGCTCGCGGGCGGGATTACTGCGTATGCGCTCCTCGCCTCCTCGCTGCCCGTCTGGATGCTGCTCGCCCCGCGCGATTACTTGAGCTCGTACCTGAAAATCGGCGCGGTCGGCTTGCTGGCTGTTGCGATCGTTATTATCGCCCCGACGCTGCAAATGCCAGCCCTGACCCGCTTCATCGACGGCACGGGCCCCGTCTTTGCCGGGCCGGTTTTCCCCTTCTGTTTCATCACCATTGCCTGCGGAGCCATCTCCGGCTTTCACGCCTTGATCTCATCCGGTACTACGCCGAAAATCATCTCGAGTGAGAAGGAGATCCGCATCATCGGCTACGGCTCGATGCTCACCGAAATGATGGTCGGCATCATGGCGCTCATCGCCGCGTGCGTCATGCAGCCGGGCGAATACTTTGCGGTCAACATGAAGGGCGTGCCGAGCGAAGTCGTCGCGCAGGTTACCGCGCTCGGCTTCCCCGTCACGGAAGCGCAGATGACCGACCTGGCCGCCAGCGTGGGCGAGAAAACGATGATCGGCCGCACCGGCGGCGCGCCGACCTTCGCCGTGGGCATGGCGCAGATGTTCAGCAAAGTTTTCCAAAGCTCCACCGCGCGCGCCCTCTGGTACCACTTTGCCATCATGTTTGAGGCGATGTTCATCCTCACCACCATTGACGCCGGGACGCGCGTGGGGCGCTTCATGGTGCAGGACCTCCTGGGGAGCCTCTGGAAGCCGCTGGGGCGCTCGGACTGGCTGCCCGCGAATCTTTTTGCCGGGGTGCTTTTCATCGCCACGTGGGGCTGGTTTTTGTTTCAGGGCGTCATCGACCCGGCGGGCGGCATCAACTCCCTCTGGCCGATCTTCGGCGTGGCCAATCAGCTCCTGGCCGTCATCGCGCTCTCGCTGGGCGTCACGGTACTCCTCAAGATGAAGCGTGCGCGCTACGCCTGGGTGCCCGGCCTGCCGCTGGCGTGGCTCCTGGCCGTGACGATGAGCGCGGGCTGGATCAAGATTTTCAGCCCCGATCCGCGCCTCGGTTTCCTGAGCGCCGTTGGCAGCTTCCGCGAAAAGATCGTCCATGGTGGCGAGGCCGCGCAGCTCGCCGCGTGGCGCGTGCAGGTTTTCAATAACCAGATCGACGCCGTGCTCACGGGCCTCTTCATGGTGCTCGTGCTGCTGGTGCTGGGGGCCTCCTGCCGCGTCTGGTTGCGGCTGCTGGCAAAGAAAACCGAGCCCGTGCTGCACGAGGAGCCCTACGTCCCCGTCGCCGCGCTGGGCGAGAAATGCGGCGCGCCAACGGCTTTGTAGGGCGTCTATGCTTCGCGCCTTTGGGGCTTTGCGTGAGGCTTGTTTTTCCGCTTCTTCGGTCGCGGATCGACGCCGATGCGCGCGTCGCCCTGGCGGACGCAACGCACGATTTTGAGCGCCACGGATTCGAACGCTGGGTCGTCCTGCGAGAGGTAGAGCCATTTTCCGAGCACCGGGTGGGAGGCGAGGCGCGGCCACTCGGCCTGCAAGGAGGCGTGGAATTCGCGGCACGTCGCCACCATCAGGCCGTTCCACGGTTCCTCGCCCGCGGCGATCACCAGGCACATCCGCCCCTTGAGGTAGGCCGCCTCGCAGCCGAAGATCTTGCGGCGGCTGTAGCCGGGCAGCTCCTCCAGCGGCTCGAAAATCCAGTCGAGCGGGTGGGGCGGCCGAGCGTGGACGCTCAGCAAAGCGTCGAATTTTTTGGAATTCTTGCGCATTGGGAAGCAGGTGGTATGACAGAAAGCTTCTCTCCATTTATCCGTTTCTTCAATCCACAACGAACATGACGACTCCCAAACGCATCGAAATCCCCTCTTTTCCCGGCGGCAAACGCATCGCTCTCACCCTCAGCTTTGACGACGGCGACACCTGCGACCGCCGGATCGTGCCCGCCTTCAACGAGTGGGGCCTCAAGGCGACCTTCAACCTCAACTCCGCGCTGTTTGGGCGCACTGGCAAACCGGCCGTTGAAAAACACTCCGGTCCCGGCGGCCATGTAAGGCTCGACGCCTCCGAGGTGGCCGAGCTCTACAAAGGCCACGAAGTCGCCGTCCACGCCGCCACGCACCCGTGGCTGGAGCGCCTCAGTGAGTGCCAGGTGGTGGAGGAAATCCTGCGCGACCGCCAGGCCTTGGAAGACCTGGTCGGCTACCCCGTGCGCGGCATGGCCTACCCCTTCGGCACCTATAGCCCGAAGGTGATCGAGATTCTCCGCTCGCTCGGCATCGTCTACAGCCGCACCGTGGCGAATGCCGATCCGTGCTTCCCGCCGCAGGAGCCGCTCGCGTGGTCTTCCACCGCGCATCAGTTCGCCGAAAACCCGACCGTCCCCGAGCGCTTCAAAACGTGGCTGGAGAACCCGCACCAGAGCGGCGTTTTCTTCGTCTGGGGGCACGGCTTCGAGTTTCAGAATCGGCAGGACTGGGGGGCCATCGAGCGCATTTACAAGCCCCTCTCGGGTCACGAGGCGGTCTGGTATTGCACCAACATCGAGCTTTTCGATTACGAAGCCGCCCGCGAGCGCCTCGTCATCGCCGCCAACCGCCGCACCGCCTACAACCCGAGCGCCATTCCCGTCTGGGTCAACGTTGACGGTAAGCTTAAGAGCATCGCCCCCGGTGTCGTCGTCCCGCTGGAAGATTAGGGCCGGGAATCGCCCAAAACGCGGCTGAGCCAGCTCCGGTGGGCGGCGACCCAGCGGTAAACCACCTCGGCCACGAGGATCACCCCGGGCACCCACATCAGCAGCGCCAGCGGCGTGAGCAGCGGGACCCGGGAGAAAAGATGCCGGAAGGCCCTGGCGGCCGTCAGCACGCGGCCGCGCGGCGTTACGCAGTGGAGTTCCCGGGTCAGCCCCTCGCGGGTTAGCCCCGGAGCGGCCTCCAGCGCCTCGGGTGCGGAGAGGGGCATCGCGAGAAGCGCGTGGCGCCAGTCCAGCCGCTCCAGGCGGCGCATCTGCACCGTGCAGAAGGCACACCCATCATCGTAGAGCACCACGGTTTTTTTCATTTCCTCAATCTCCCCCCGGGTGCCCGAAAACTCAAATGGCCGCGTGGCTTTGGAAAAAAGCCGCGCGGCCATGAAATGAGTCGCTCGTAGTTTTACGCTTCCACGGCGGGCGAATCGCCCTTCTTCGCCGAGGGGGTGGAGGCACCGTGGCGGTGGTGGCCCGTTGCCCAGAGTACGATCGGCGAGGCGATGAAGATCGACGAGTAGGTGCCGACGACGATACCGATCAGGATCGCCAGCGCGAAGTCCCGCAGCGTTTCGCCGCCGAAGATGAAGAGCGCCAGCACCGAGAGGAGCGTCGTGCCGGAGGTGAGCAGCGTCCGGGAGAGCGTCTCGTTGATGGAGGCGTTCATGATCTCCTGGAGCGTTCCCTTGCGGCCGCTGTGCAGACCCTCGCGGATGCGGTCGTAGACCACGATGGTGTCGTTGATCGAGTAACCGGCGATGGTCAGGATCGCGCCCACCATGACCAGCGAAAGCTCGCGCTGGAACATGGAGAAGACGCCGACGGTGATGATGACGTCGTGCAGCAGCGCGACGACCGCGCCGATGGCGAACGAGAACTCAAACCGCAGCGTGACGTAGATCAGAATGCCCAGGATGCCCAGGCCGAGGGCGATGGCCGAGTTGCGGGCCAGTTCCGCGCCGACGAGCGTTCCCACGTGGTCGCGCTTGTGTTCCTTAAACCCGGCGTCGGGCAGGGATTTGAAGAGTTCCGCCTCGGCTTTGTCCGCCGTGCCGGTCGGGATGCGGATCGAGATGAAGTCTGCCGCGCTCTGGCCGACGCCGCCCGCTTGGTGTTCCTTCTGGATGACCGCTTCGGCTCCGAGGCCCACCTTGTCGAGAGCATCGCGAACCTGTTTTTCCGAGACATTGGCGTTGGCTTGCAGCATGAGCAGATCGCCGCCCTTGAAGTCGATGCCGAAGTTCTTCTCGCCGCGCCAGGTAAAGGAGACGACGCTGGCCAGGATGACCAGGAGTGACAGCCCGATGCAGAAGTGCCGCCAGCCGAGGAAGTCGATGTTCATCTTGTCGGAGATCAGGTGGCAGAGCTTGATCTTCTTGAGGCCGAACTTGGCGATCCCCCAGTCAAAGCAGTTGCGGCCCACGACCATGGCCGTGAAGACCGAGGCGATGACGCCGACGATCAGCGTGATGGAGAAGCCCTTCACGGGGCCCGCCGCGTACCAGAAAAGGATGGTCGCGGTGATGAGCGTCGTCACGTTGGCGTCGAAGATGACCGTGAACGCCTTGGCGTAAGCGCCCTGGATAGCCGCCGGGAGCGTCTTGCCCGCCGTCAGTTCCTCGCGCAAGCGTTCGAAAATCAGCACGTTGGAGTCGACCGCCAGGCCGATGGTCAAAATGATACCGGCGATGCCCGGCAGCGTGAGCACGAAGTTGAACATTGCCATGATGCCCAGCAGGATGATCACGTTGACCAAGAGGGCGACGATGGCGAAAAGCCCCGCCAAGCGGTAGTAGAGGGCCACCACGATGAGCACCAGGATGAGGCCGCCGACGCCCGCGTAAACGCCGCTCCAGATGGAGTCCGCGCCCAGCGTGCTCGAAGCACTCCGCTCTTCCTCGATCTGCACCGGCACGGCCAGCGGGTTTTCAAGGACGCTGGCGAGGTTCTGCGCTTCCTTCTGCGTAAAGTGCCCGGTGATCGAGGCGCTGCCGCCCCAGATGGCGTCGCGGATGACCGGCGCGCTCTGCACCTTGCCATCGAGCATGATCGCGAAGCGTTCGCCGATGTGTTTCTGGGTCAGCTCGCCGAAAAGCTGGGCGCCCTCGCCGGTGAACCGGAGCGCCACGCCCCAGCCCTGCTGGTCGAAGGTCGGGAAGCCGCTCTTGACGTATTTGCCGTCGATGTCCGTCTTGGTCTTTACGAGGAGCTTCTCAGAACGCTCCTGGCCGTCGCGCGTGGCTTCGACTGTCTCGATGCGGTAGCCGGGGGGAATCGGGGCTTGGCCGGACTGGATCGCGCCGATCAGCTCATCGTTCTGCGGGTGGACCAGGCGGAATTCCAGCTTGGCCACTTTTTTAAGCTGTTCGCGGGCGTCGGCCGTCTTTTCGGCGTCGAGGCCCGGGATCTGGACGAGAATGCGGTCCTTGCCCTGCGGGGTGATGACCGGCTCGCTGACGCCGAACTTGTCGATGCGCTTGCGGATGACCTCCACCGCCTGGTCGAGCACTTCCTTGCTGGGTGTCTGGCCTTCCTCACGGACGAGGCGGACTAAGAACGACGTGCCGCCCTGAAGGTCGAGGCCCAGGTTGATCTTGTGCTGAAGCTTGTACGGGACGGGCTGGGCCGGGGTGGCTTCCTTGGAGGCGTCCGTGATCTGCGGCACCTCGGTGGACGCTTTCACGGGCACTTTGACGGGCCACATTGACTGAATGCTGACCGCGATGACTAGAAGTGTAAGCACCGTCCCCAGAATTCTCCGGCGCGCCGCGGAATCCGTAGCGAAGTACCAGAAGAAGACGATGAGGATCAGAAGACCGGTGAAGAAGGTCAGGGTAGGGCTCATGGAAGCAAGGAAAGAATAAGGCTAAGACTGAGGGGAGCAATGCAAGCAGCCGGGGCGGCCTCTTTGCACTGGCCGAAAAAAGCGCTCCGGGGGGGGGACGCTAGTTAGGCTTCCGGCGTGGTCGGCTTGATCACGGTGGCGACGGCCGCTTTGTCGAACTCGATTTTGACGTTGTCGGCTACTTTCACGATCACCGTGGCGTCCTTTACATTGGCCACCAGGCCGTGGATGCCGCTGCTGGTGATCACTTTATCGCCGATTTTCACCGACGCGATGAGCTGGGCCTGGGCTTTCTGGCGCTTTTGCTGCGGCCGGATCAGGAGAAAATAGAAGATGGCCGCCAGCGCGACGAGCTGGATGATGAAATAGCCAGAGGAAGGTGATTGCTGCGCGTCGGCCGCCAAGGTAAAGAAAAGTGGTTGAATCATAATGAGCGTTTCCGGGTATCCCGATAAAGAGACGTAAGTTATGCAGGGATTAGCCGCTTCGTCCACGGCTTTTTTGTAAAACAGGAGAACTCCCCTTCCGGTAGACAAAACTTGCAGCCCCGGCAGGATCGGCTAACTTGCACCCTCATGCGCCTAGCTTGGATAGCAATCTGCCTGCTCGTCACCCAAATTCCTTCGCGAGCCATCTCTATTTCCGAGGTTCGAAAGAGCCTCGTTCACATCACGACGACCTCCCAGGACGCCAATTACCGCGTTCCGTGGAATCCCGGTTCGGTCAACAGCGGTTCCGGTACCGGGTTCATCATCGACGGCAATCGGATCTTGACCAACGCCCATGTGGTGGCCAATGCCCGGTATATCTCCGTTGAGCGGGAGAATGACCCGAAACGCTATGAGGCCCGGGTGGAGCACGTTGGCCATGATTGCGACTTGGCCGTGCTGACCGTCTCGGAGGCGAGCTTCTTTGAGGGGACCGTGGCCCTCCGGTTTACCAACCAGATCCCGGCCATCGAGTCGTCGGTCTCTGTCTACGGCTACCCGATCGGCGGCGACCGGCTCTCCGTTACCACCGGCGTCGTCTCGCGCATTGCCTTCCAGCCTTACGCCCATTCGGCTGCCGACAGCCACCTGGCCATCCAGACCAACGCGGCCATCAACCCCGGTAACAGCGGCGGCCCCGTGCTCCAGGAAGGAAAGGTGATCGGCATCGCCTTCCAGGGCTTTAATGGCGAAGTGGCCCAGAACGTCGGCTACATGATCCCGGTGCCCGTCATCGGGCGTTTCCTCAAGGACATCGAGGACGGCCATTACGACCGCTACATGGACCTCTCCATTACCACCTTTGACCTCCTTAACCCCGCCCAGCGCAAATCGCTCGGCCTCGCCGACGACGGCCGGGGCGTGCTCGTCGGCAGCGTGATCGCGGGGGGCGTGGCCGACGGCGTGCTCAAGCCGGGCGACGTGATTCTTTCCATCGACGGCCATACCGTCCAGAGCGACGGCTTCGTGGAGCTCGAAGGCGAACGGGTGGAAATGCCCGAGATCGTCGAGCGGAAATTCAAGGGCGACTCCGCCAACGTCCACATCGTCCGGGCCAAAGAAACCCAGGACGTCACCATCCACTTCAACCAGGCTTGGCCCTTCCAGATCCAGTCCAACCAATACGAGGTGCGGCCCCGCTACATCCTCTTTGGTGGCCTGCTCTTCCAGCCCGTTTCGCGGAACTTCCTGGAGGAAACCAAGCTCGATAACCTGCGCGTTCGCTACCTCTACGACTTCTACACCTCGGACCAAGTCTTTAAGGAACGCCCGGACATTATCGTTTTAAGCGCCGTCCTGCCCGATCCGGTCAACACCTACCTCGGCAGCTTCCGGGGCGGGATCGTGGATAAGATCAACGGCGTTAAAATCCGCACGCTCGACGAAATGGCGGCGGAACTCGCCAAACCGGCGCAGCAGTACGTCATCGAAATGCTGGGCGAAGGCCGCCCCATCGTCATGGAACGCGCCGCCGTCGAAGCCGCCCGCGAGCGCATCCTCGGCCATTACAACGTTCGCAATGAACAGAACCTCACCGAATAGCTTTCTTCCTATGAGTCGCTTTCTACTTACCGCGCTCGCCCTTTGCGCCGTCTCTTTAACCAACGTCCTCGGGGCTAACCCGGCCACGGCGCAAAAGCCGCAGCCCAAGCCCACGGTCCAGGCCGGGCCTGTGCAAAAGGAGGGCTCCGTCATCCGGGTCAACTCCACCAACCAGGTCTACGACTTCCTGCGCCCGTGGAGCAAACGCCCGCCCTACCAGCTCCGCGCCGTCGGAGCCGTGCTGCCCGGCGGCCGCGTCCTGACCACCGCCGAGCAGGTCGCCAACTCGACCTACCTGGAGCTGGAAAAGCCTGACAGCGGTGAAAAATCGCCCGCCACGGTGGAAGTGGTCGATTTCGACTGCAACCTGGCCCTCATCAAAGCCTCAGACCCCGCGTTTCTCGCCCCGTACAAGCCGCTGGAAGTCGCCGAACCGGCCGTCGGTGACGAAGTGACCATCCTTCAGCTCGAAGCCAACGGCGCCGTCCTCAACACCCGGGCGCTGCTGACCACCGCCGAGGTGGGGGCCTACCCCGTGGGCGAGCTCTCGCTGATGCTCTACCGGCTCTCCTCCTCGCTCCAGCCGCGCGATGGCGGGTTCACCTTCCCGGTCGTCAAGAAAGGGGCGCTTGTCGGGATGCTCCTGCGCTTCGATAACCGGACCCAGACCGCCGACGCCATTGCCGCCCCCGTTATCCGGCATTTCCTCAAAGCCGCGACAGCGAAGGGGGGCTACGTCGGCTTCCCTCGTGCCGGAATGGGCGCCGCTCCGCTGCGCGATCCGCAACTGCGCCGTTACGCGGGCCTTACCGATGGCCTCGGTGGCGTCTACGTGACCGAAGTCACTCCGGGCGGCCCGGCGGAAAAAGCGGGCATCCAGCAGGGCGACGTGGTCGTCAACGTGGCCGGGCACGAGATCGACCGCGACGGCAATTACCTCGACCCGCATTACGGTAAAATCGCCAAGGCCCACCTCTACTCCTGCGTTCACTTCAGCGGCGACAAAATCCCCGTCACCCTGATGCGCCAGGGCCAGAAAGTGCAAACTGAGCTCACCCTGGCCTACAAGGACCCCTCCGAATCCGTGATCGAGCCCTACACCATCGGCAAGGCCCCGCGCTACTACATCCTGGGCGGCCTCGTCTTCCAGGAGCTTTCCCGCCAGTTCCTGCGCGAATGGGGCTCGGAGTGGACCCGCAAGGCCCCGGAGAAATTCCTCTACCTCGACGCCTACCAGCGGGAGCTCTTTAAAGACGATCCCCGCCAGCGCGTCGTGATATTGAGCAACGTCCTGCCTACCCCCTGCACCGTTGGCTACGAGGACCTTAATTGCCTGGTTGTTACCAAGATCAACGGGCGGGTCCTCAAGAGCCTGGCCGACATCGAAGAGGCCCTGGCGCACCCGGTCGAGGGCTTCCACCATATCGAATTTCAGGGGCACCCGGGAGAAATCGTGATCGATCCAGCCCAGGCTTGCGGCATCGAGGACGGCCTCGTGCGCAGCTACGGCCTGCCCGCCCTCAAGCGGCTTTAATTGGTTGATCCGCAGCCGATTGCCTTCAAGGCCCGGGACACCCGTTGTTCCGGGCCTTTCTTTCCCCTCCACCTGGAAGGGATTAGCCTCCTTAATTTAGGGAAGATAAAAATGCAATGTGCTTCAAAATACTTGTTGTCATCCATTCTCATTAGAGGCACTCTACGCACCGTTAAATTGCGTATATGAAACTTCTGGGGTACCTAATAACACTGACAAGCTTGGGGGTATTATACGTATCCCAGGCGAACGCGACGGTGATCGTGACCTATGCTGAAAAGCCGGGCATCGAGCAGTCCACGTTCATCAATGCGACGACCTACAACTTCGACAGCCTGTCGACGGGGCTCAACACGAATGTGAGCTGGACCGGGGTAGGGTCGTTTGACCAGCTCTACATCAAGACGGCTGACCAGTACGGCGGCGCGGGCAACAGCCTCTACTCTGTGCAAGGGGTGGGCACGTCTGTTTCGCAGACCGTTTTAAACCTGAACAACGCCAGCGCCTACTTCGGCCTCTGGTGGTCCGCGGGCGACGCCAGCAACGTGATGCGCTTTTACACCGGCCTCAACGGGACCGGCACCCTCGCGGCTGAGTTCACCACGGCCAGCCTGCTCAAGGCCCTGGGTACCGCCTACAACGGCAACCCCAACTCGGGGACCTTCCACGGTAAAGATTCCAACGAGCCGTTCGCATTTATCAACTTCTTCGCCGTCGAGGGGACCACATGGCAGTCGGTGGTCTTTACCAACTCCTCCAGCAGCGGCTTTGAGTCGGATAACTACGCCTCGCGCACGGAGGCCTACAATGCCGCTACCGACGGAGCGATGCCCGGCGTCGTTCTGGAAGCCATCAACGGCACCCAGGTGGTGTCGCTGGTTCCCGAGCCGAGCCCGACCCTCGCCATTGCCTTGCTGGGCGGGTTGACCTTCACCGGGTCATTCATGCGCAGCCTGCGCAAGCGCAAAGCCTGATTTTTACCCCCTTACCCCTGAAAGGGCCGTCACAGGATTCTGTGGCGGCCTTTCCTTTTGCCCCTGGCAGGGAATACCCAACGGCAACCCCGCCGCTAAATATCGTACATCGGCACGCCATGAACGACCTGGCGCTCGCGCAGCATCTGCTCGATGGATTTGAAATCGAGCACGTTGGTGATGGCGTTGGTGACATCGTGGAGCACCACGCGGATCAAGCAATCGCCCTCGCCGGGGCAGTCCTCACAGCGTTCGTGGGCGCTGCATGTCGTCACCGGCGGCCCGTCAATGGCGCGGACGATCCGGCCAATGGTCAGCCGCTGCGGCGTCTCCTTGAGCGTGTAGCCCCCCTTTTTACCCCGGTGGCTGTGGAGAATCCCCGCCTTTTTCAGATCCTGCATGATGGTCTCCAGGAACTTCCTGGAAATTCTCTCATCCGTGGCGATCTCATCCACCGAGACCGGCTGGCCGCCATGCCTGCGCGCCAGAAACAGCGTTGCTCGAACGGCGTAAAGTCCCTTACGTGAAATCATTTTCCCTGTCCCACGGCCGCCTGGGTTAGAAAGCGGCTAGTTCAGGCCGATGCTGTCAAAGTTCCCGTCGAAGGGGAAGTTGAATCGGCGTTGCAGGCGGGCGGCCCGCTGGGCCTGCTTCCATGCGCGCTCGTAGACGCGGGCGATTTCATTGAGCTGCTCTTTGGAAAGGCCCGCCAGAAGGGCCACGGGGCATTGCACAAATCCATTCGAGGGAACGGACATCGAATTCAGCCCAGACGAAGAGGAGTTCTCATCCACCGGCAGCGTAAAGCGTGAACTGTAGTGCATAGGTGCATACTCCCATCAACTTGGTAGGCGAACAAGTAAAAAGCGAGCCCATGCGCAAAAATCTTTGGATCTAATTCCCTAATTCCTATGGGAATAAGGAGATATAACTTATTGAAAATTAGGCACTTATGTAAAAATTGCTATTGAAAACACCCGTGAAGAAATTTATACCCTGTGCGTACCGGCCGACGAAAACACAAACCGGACGGTGTTTAACCAAACCAGAAACGCGATTTTAACCTGTTTTAGAAAGACTTACGAATATGATGACCATGGAACGCTCCGCGATGGGAATGTCCACGATGATGCCCGGCATGAACGCCTCGATGCCCGCCGCGAACATGAACATGATGATGATTCCCCGCTGCACGATGAAGATGGAGAAGTGCGACGGCGGCATGAAGATGATGTGTATGTGTGAGGATCAGATGGCTACCAGCATGATGCAGAACATGGCCAACATGCTCGCTGGCGGCATGATGACCTGCACCATGATGATGAACGGCATGATGATGATGACCTGCAACATGACGATGGGCATGTGCAAGTGCGAGATGATGCCCAACGGCATGATGATGACCTGCACCAGCGGCGACGCCGACTGCTGCAACATGATCCAGGCCTGCTGCGATGCGATGATGGCCATGATGAAGGCCGGCTGCACCTGCTGCATGAGCATGAACAACACGCCTTGCTGCTGCGGCACCTGCGCTTGCTAGTACCGCCATACGGTCTAGTTTTTTTACCCCATTCCGGCGCGGGCGATCCGCGCCGGTTTTTTTGTGCC
Source organism: Spartobacteria bacterium UBA695 (assembly GCA_002298145.1). Classification (GTDB taxonomy): domain Bacteria; phylum Verrucomicrobiota; class Verrucomicrobiia; order Chthoniobacterales; family Chthoniobacteraceae; genus UBA695. The sequence goes on from DBMP01000013.1 coordinate 390,544, forward strand.
CTGGTGGCGGCCTCCACGCGGCATGAAAAACGGGGGGGAAGATTTTAGTCTCACGCAAAGACGCAAAGGCGCAAAAAAGACAACGGCAAGAATTCGCCATCTTTGCGGCTTTGCGTGAGCCCTCTTTTTGCCCCTACCGATGAGGGAACGGGTTCAGGGCAACAAAAAAGGCGGCCTGTGGCAGCCGCCTTTTTTTAAAAGAAATGAACTAAAGGAAATAAACCCGTGGAGGGGCGTTCCGTCTTAGTGGGTATTCATCAACCCGCCCATCATTGCCCCTTCGCCCGCTTGGGGCTGATTCCAGGGAATCGTGCTGTAGGTTTGTGGGGAAGTGGGAGACTTCGGCTCGTTGCTTGCGCAACCTTCGAGCAAAAGAGTGGAGCCGACCAACGCAAAAGACAGAATCACACGGAGCATATAACTTTACGTACCGGGGAATATTACCACATCTCCCGGCTGGACGGAAAGTCCTTTGACGCTTCCCGGCTGAATATCGGCAATCGCGGTCGAAGGCTCAACCGAGGTGATCTTCACCCGGCCGATGACCGAACCGCCGCGTTTGACTACCATCGATGCCCCGGAGACCACGCCTTGGCGGTCGCCGATATTGAGTACGACGAAGTTCCAGTTCGGGTTGACGACGAGGATGCGGCCTTCGAGCCCGGGCCGCAGCGTGGTCGAGGCGCGGCGGGTTGCGTCGGCTTCGAGCGAGGAAACTTGTTTTTCAGCGGCGTCGGCTTTTGCCTGGGCGGCTTTGAGCAGCGTCTCTTGTTCCTTGGCCTTGGCCTCGGCGTCGGCCACCTTCTTGAGGAGTTCCGGATCAGGCGTTGCGGCCGGGATGACGACGTTCTTGGCGTCGGCGAGCTGCTTCTTGAGGTCGGTCAGCTCGGTGTCCTTGGATTGAATCTGTTTGGAGAGCGCATCCACCTGCTGGCGGATCTTGCCCGTGTCGCCGGTGCTGGAGGCGATTCTCTTTTCCAGGTCGGCCTTGGCCTTTACGGCGACGGCGGCCTCGGCCTTGGCGGCGTCCACTTCCTGCTTGTCTTTTTGCTGCTGGGTTTCAGCGGCAGTCTTGTAGGACTGGGCTTCGTCCTTAGCTTTGGACAGGGCGCCTTTGGACAGATAGCTTTGGCCACCGGCAACGGCAGATAGAACAAATGCTGCACCGAGCAACACTCTGGGAATGAACGGGGAACTGGGCATAAGGGAAGACGATAGGTGAAGGGGGAGGGTGCGGACCTAAGGCACCCGAGCGGGATACTTCTATGCCCTTAGGGGAGGTAAATGCAAGTCGATTGACACAAAAAAATTGTCAGAGCCGCAAATCCCGGCGATAGTCGCGTTATCGCCAGGGACTACGGATTGAGAGCAGGCTAACCCCGCCAGGGCAGGAATGCAGCAACGGTCGTTTGACTCTCCTTGTCGTAGCTCTCTGGCGACTTTCTTTTTTTGCGTCCCGACTACATCCCCATGTTGGAGAGCACGATCGAGAGGCGGTTGACCGCCGCGGCCAGATCGGGGTAGGTGGATTCGAGTTCCTTTACTTTTTCGTTCAGTTCGGCGAGCGCCGAGCCGTCGCCATCCGGGATGGCGAGCTGGGTTTCCTCGGGCCGTTCGGCGATTTCAGATCGCAAGGCGGCCAGGAGGCGAAGCATTTCCGCCCGGGTCTCCTGGGGGAGATTCTCCGAGGCCTCGATCTGTTCTTCCAGTTTGTTGAGGCGTTCTTCGATCATGCCCTCAGTATAGCGTTTTTCCGCCCTGATTGCCACCTTAGAAGACGCCTTCCTCCAGGGGGAAAATCGGCTTTCGGTTGCGAATTTTCAGCTTTTGCCCCATGGTAGGGGGATGCAAATGACGATTTTGAAGTCCAAAATCCACCGTGCGGCGGTCTCCGGGGCCAGCCTGCATTACGAGGGGAGTATGACCATTTCGGAGGATTTGGCTGAAAAAGTGGGCCTTTTACCCTACGAACGCATCCTGGTGGGCAACATGGCCAACGGCGAACGTTTTGAGACGTATGTGATCTACGGCAAACGCGGCGCGGGCATTATCGAGCTCAACGGCGCCACGGCGCACCTGGGCAAGGTGGGCGACCGCGTGACGATCATGAACTTCGGCCTGTACACCCCGGAGGAAGCGGCCCAGCACCATCCGCGCATTATCCGGATGAATGAAAAGAACGAAATCCTGAGCTACCAGGGGCCCGAGACGGTCTAACCTCGCGATTCTCTTCCCATAGTGGACTACCATATCCTGCTGCAACCTTTCGCTCTGGGGCTCGAACTGGGCCTCCTCTTCACCGGCATCGTGCTCTGGCGCGTGATCCGGCTGAAGCTGGAGCTCGCGCGTTTCAAAACGCACGTCAGTGACCGGATCGAGCTGGAAGCGGGGTCGCTCCGTCAGCTTAAGGACGACCTGGAGGGGGTTCGCCGGGAAAACGAACAACTGCGCTTGCGAGCCGCGGCCTTTGGCGGGAAACCGGAAGGCCGACTCCAGCGCGAACTGGAAATCTACGCCCGGGCGGAAAAGCAGATGGTCGTGAATGTGCCCGGCTTCGCCGCCGCCTGGGAAAACGCCAAAGCCGCCGCGCAGGCGGAGGTAGAGCGCGAGGAGGCGGGGAAAAGCCTCACGAAAAGGGTTTTCTCCCGCTGGTTTAATCCGGGAGCGGGGAAAGACGCGCTTCCGGGGTCCTCTTCCGATACTTTGTAAACAGACAGGTGGAGAGGAAGGTGGGCAACAATGGACTGTCAGCCGACGCTGAAAACCAAACGGCTCAATCTGAGGCCGTTTCGACCGGACGACGCTGGGGCGCTCTATGCGCTCGTCAGCGCGCCGGAGATCGCTGCCACGACGCTGCGAATTCCCCATCCCTACCCGCGCGAGCTTGCCGGGCCGTGGATTGCGGGGCACGCCGATTTGTTTGAATCCGGTGACGGCGTCATCTTTGCCATCGTGCAGCGCCGCGATGCTGAGTTGGTCGGCTGCGTCGGCCTGGAGTGCGACGGCTGCAACCGGAGCGCGGAACTCGGCTACTGGATCGGCCTCCCGTACTGGAACCGAGGCTACGCCACCGAGGCGGCCCGGATGGTGCTCGCCTTTGGGTTCGCCTACTTTGGCCTGCACGCCGTCAAGAGCAGCCACTTTGCCTCCAACCCGGCCTCGGGCCGCGTGATGGAGAAAATCGGGATGCGCTACGAGGGCCGCCGCCGCGAACACGTCTTCAAAGAAGGACGGGGCTTCGAGGACCTCGTGGACTACGGCATCTTAAACGGCGACTTTAACGCCCAGGTCCTTAACAGCGGCGAGACGGCCCGCGGCTGAAGCGCTCCTAGAACTCCACCGGCTGGGCCTGGATCGTCGGGACCAGGTTCATCTCCTTAAGCGTCTCGGGGTCCTTGTGGTAGCGCTTGATGCCGCTCTCGGAAAGGGCTGCGGCGGGGACGTTGGTGATGAATTCGGCAAAGCTCTTGTCCACGCCGTCGCGCTGGAGCTTCTGGCCCTTCTTGGTCGACCAGAATTCCTCCTGGATATTGGCCAGCGCGCGCACGGCCTCATCGGGGCCGAGGTTCTCCTTGCGGGCCAGGGACCAGACCAGCGACGGATCGTTGGGCAGGCTGACGGGGAAGGGGATAAACGGCGCGTCGGCAAGCTCGTCCTCCTCTTCGCCGGGGGCCACGACCTTCACCTCGGTGTTGACGATGTGGTCCGGCAGCGCGATCTCCACTGACACGGCCTTACCATCGTCCTTGGGCGTCACCACGACGTTCTCCTCGCCGAAGTTCCCCGCGAGCTGGCCCTTGAACTCCTCCACCGTGGCCGGTTGGGCATCGGGCAGGGAGCCCTTGGCGGCGAATTTCTCGAACGAATCGAGGCTCTTGTAGAGGCGCACTTCAGTGACCACTTGCTCGTAAATCGAGTTGGCGAGGTGCGGGTCCTGGATGGTCTTGGGCAGAACGCGCTGGAGAACGGCGAGAAAACGGGCTTCGTCTAGTTTCGAGGATTTCATCGGGAAAAATATGCAGGAGTTTTTTGGCGGGGGGATTTCTTTAATCCCTCCGGCCCGTTTCGGCAATCGAGGAATTTGGAACTTACCGAAGCTCAGAAAAAGCTGGGTCAAATCGGCGCATTTTGATAACCCTTGGGCTCATGGAAACGAAATCGCCAGTCATTCATCATACCGCGGCTGAAGGATATCAAGTGCGCGCGGAGACTTACGTGAGCGGCCGCCCGGATTACCCGCCGGAAGTGGCGGCGTGGCTGCGGGAAGAGCTCGGGGCCGCCCCGGGCAAGCGTGTGCTCGATCTCGGGGCAGGAACGGGGAAATTTACCCCAAGGCTCGTGGCGACGGGCGCGGATGTCGTCGCCGTCGAACCCGTGGCGGCCATGCGCGAGCAGCTCATTCGCCTTAACCCCACCGTCCAGGCCCTCGAAGGCAGCGCGGAGGCCATTCCGCTGCCGGACGCCTCCGTGGACGCCGTGGTCTGCGCTCAGGCCTTTCACTGGTTTGCCAACGCCCGGGCGCTGGAGGAAATTCAGCGCGTCCTCAAGCCCGGCGGCGTGCTGGGGCTGATCTGGAATGTCCGGGACGAAACGGTGCCGTGGGTGGCCGCGCTGAGCCGGATCCTCACGCCGCATGAGGGCGACGCGCCCCGGTATGTTTCGCAAAAGTGGCGGCGGCTCTTCCCCGCGCCGGGCTTCACGCCTCTGCGCGAGCGGCATTTCCCCAATGCCCACGCCGGTTCGCCGGAACGGGTGATTGTCGACCGCTCGCTTTCCGTGAGCTTCATCGCGGCACTCCCCGCCCCGGAACAGGCGCGCGTGGCCGCCCAGGTGCGCGAGCTGATCGCCGCGACGCCGGAGCTGGCGGGCAAAGAGACCGTCATCTCCCCCTACGACACGGCGGCGTTCTCCTGCACGAAGCTTGGATGAAACCATCCCGCAAACTCAGTGAGGCCAACGGCCCGTCAAGCATACCAGCATGGGCCGTTGACGCTTCGTGTGCTACGGGTTGGCTGCTGTTTACAGCTTAACGAGGTAACCCCGGCTACAAAGGTACATCAGCCCCGCAAAAGCGGCGACCATCAGGAACAGCGCCCCGTCCAGGACTCTTGCCATCGGGTGCCCTCCGTGCAAGGTGAAGGTCTTGCCGTCGGGCTTGAGTTTCCCGTACCTGGGAATGAAGCCGCATGCCGCAACACTGGAGCCGCCAAACAGAAAAGCGCCCACCCCCAAAAGCAGATTCAAAAAGGAACAAGGCTGGATTCCCGGCTCCAGGTAAGCATTGGCCGGGTTATCTGGTTGATAGTAAACGTTCTGGATTGATCTTGTTGGATAGCGAGAGAGGACCGTTCGGGCAAGGTCTGCGGATTGAAACGCCAACCCCGGTGATATGGCCGTTCCGGTAAAGGATGCGCCGTTGACGGCGTAAAAATACGTGATCGCGGGTTCCATCGAGGGATTCTCGTTGCCGACGGATCTAAGGGTGGACTCCGTGACACGGCCCTGCGCCACAGGCCAGCGCGACGACGATGCGGCGGTGATGAAACTGGTTGCGCCTTTCGTTATTTCAAAAAGCCCAAAACCCATTACCACCCAGCAAATCAATATGAAGAGCCATAAATTCGGGGTTTGGGAATAGGAATACCTGCTTGCGGCGCGCATGGGTCTACAGCCCCTCAATCCCCGCAGCCGCTTCGGCCAGGACGCGGGCGCTTTGCTGGATGGCGGCCCGCTCTTCCTCCGCGAGCTTCGGGTGGACGGTCTCGATGATCCCGCTCGCCCCCACTACGCGCGGCAGCGAGAGGCACGAGCCCGCAAATTCGCTTTCGCTCGTGAGCGGCGCGGAGACCGTTAACACCGCCCGCGCGTCGTCGCGGATGACCCTCACCAAGTAGGCGATGCCCGCCCCGATGCCGTAGTTGGTCGCCCCTTTGCCCTCGATAATCCGGTAGGCGGCGCGGCGCACGGCGTCGTCGATCTCGGCCTGGGTCTCCGGCGTGAAGGGGCGCCCCATCTGGGCAGAAAACTCGGCCACCGGCAGCCCGCCGATGTGGGCGCTCGACCAGATGAGCACCTCGCTGTCGCCATGCTCGCCCAGCACGTTGGCGTGGACCGATTGCGGGGCCACCCCGGCGTGCTCGGCCAGGAGCGTCCGGAAGCGCGCGGTATCCAGGATCGTCCCGGAGCCGAAAACGCGCCCTGCGGGTAGGCCCGAGAGGCGGCACGTTACCGCCGTCATGATGTCCACGGGATTGGTGGCCACGATGAGGAGCGCCCCGGGGGCGTACTCCATCACATGGGAGATGACGGCCCTGAAGACTGCCGTGTTGCGCGTGAGCAGCTGGAGGCGCGTCTCGCCCGGCCGCTGCCCCACGCCGCAGCAGAGCACCACGGCGTCGGCCCCGGCCAGCAGGGCGTAATCGCCTGCCGAGACGCGCGTGGGGCGCACAAAAGGCGTGGCGTGGAGAATATCCTCGGCCTGGGCGCGGGCCAGGGCTTCGTTGAGATCTACGAGCACTACTTCGCTCGCCGCACCGCTCATGACAATGGCGAAAGCCGCACTGCTCCCGACGGCTCCGCTTCCCACAATGCCGATTTTCATGCCCGCGAGCCTATCAGCAACTCGGGAGCCGGGAAAAGAAAAAGAGAAAGAGGGAAAGTATTAGAAACGCCGCTAAACGGCCTCTTCCCAGAAAAAACTTAATGCCTTTTGTCTGTGTAAATCGCGTAAGCACCGAAACTCTCGATGCCTTTTTTGTGGAGGGCATTATCTCCCTTGAAACGCAAATCATCCGCGAGCGCGGGACGGATTTTCAGCCCTATAGCTCCATTTTACCGCGTCGAATCTACGGAACCCGTTTTCCTTGTAAAAGCGGCCTGCAAACCTACCGGAACCCGTAGGCCAGGGCCCAGTGGGTCCGCTCCAGGGGGGATTTTTCGATCTCGACGATCAGGTAATACGAGCCGCTGACCTTGGGCACCACGCGGGCGGCGGCCATGTGCGGCTTGTTTTTCCAGTATTCGGCCTCGGCCAGCTTGCCATCGGCATCGTAGACGTGGACGGAGATTTTGGCGTTCGCCACGTCTGTCCCCATCCAGAACCAGTATTCGTTGCCCTTGAAGAGCTGCTGCACGATGGCTTTCTGCTGCTTGACGGGGAGATCCCCGCCCCAGTAATCCTCGCGAACAGTGAACCCTTCTTTCACATAAGGATGTGCCGCCTGCAACGCGTAGGAAAGCGCGTCGTCCACGGTGGCGTGGGCCGTACAAAGAAGGACCAGAAGGCCGAGAGTGAAGGATAGGATGGTTTTCACAAGGTTAGTCCTGAGAAGAAATCGTTTTCACCATATCCGCGGTAATGGCGTGGATTCTTTCCACTTTTTGCGGGGTGATGTTCCCGGCGGGTTCGATGAGCGGGCGCAGCTCCGGCAGCCCTTGGGCAATTTGGCGGACGGCTTTATTTTCCTTCAGCCGGGGATTGAGGCCATCGAGCCGCCGCTGGAAGTAGTCCAGGATGGCGGGCTGGTGGAGCAGTTCCGCGCCGTCCTTGCTGTAGCTCTTGGTGACGACCTGTGTGAGCGCCTCCGTGCCGCGCAGCCAGCCGCCGAGGCTGACGAGCTGGGCCAGTTGGGCGTCCTCAAGCTCGATCATGGCTTGTTTAACGTCCTTGAGCGCACCGTCGAATTCCCGCCGCACCGTGCTCCAGTCTTTTTTGTCGGCGGCTTCGATGATGCTGCTCGTGCGGCTGATCACCGATTTCTGCACGCCGATGGCTTTCGAGAGCGAGAGCACCTGGCGGCCGATCTTTTTAACGTCCTCGGGCTCCTGCGCCTCCACGGCGATGAAGCCTTCGGCGATGGTCGCGCCCAAGAGGAGGGCCACTTGCGGGCGTTTGCCGAGGGTCTCGGTCTTCACCGGGCGCATCACCTCGTGCCAGTTGGGCGAGCCGAGCTTGTCGAGCACGCCGAAAACTTCCGTGGGCATCGGGATGACGACTTCGTCAACGACCGTGGCGGGCAGCGAGCCCACGTCGATACTACGGGGCGGCTCGGCGTCCTTGGCCAGAGCGCACAGCGGCATACAGGCAGCAAGGAGGGCGGAGAGGAGACCTGGGCGGAATTTGCCGGGGTTCGCGGTGTTCCGCTGGGCCGGACGGGCGGTCGAAGAGAAATTAATCATGGCGAATGAGCCTTACAATTATGCACATCCAAGCCCAAACTCAACCAAACCCGGGGCCTTCTAGCAATCTTTTTTCCGACCCCACGGAGCGCTAGTGGAGGGGCCCCACGAAGCGAGCGGGGAATGCACGAGGTGGCGGTCAGGGGGTGTTTGCGGGTAAAAAAGAAAGCCACGAGGCGGGCTCGTGGCTTTCTTAGGTGCGGGAGAACCCGCAAGGTTGTGTTTAGTTGGGGGGATTACTTGGTCCCTTTTTCTTCGATATACTTCACGACGTCGCCGACGGTCTGCAGTTTTTCGGCGTCTTCGTCGGGAACCTCAACCGAGAACTCCTCTTCGAACGCCATGACGAGTTCGACGGTGTCCAGCGAGTCCGCGCCCAGATCTTCGATGAACGAAGCGCTAATGGTCACCTGTTCGGGGTTGACGCCCAGTTGCTCGACGATGATGTCTCTGACTTTTTCTTCGATGGTTTTCTCTGACATATTGGGTTTCCTGGTTGAGGTTAAAAGTTGGTTTCGGAATCTGTGGTGCGCACACTGGTAATGATCAGAAAGAGCTTTGGCAACAAAGATTTTGCTCCCGGCGCGTTTTTGATGGAATGGTTTGTGGCCGGGAAAAACCGCTCTTTCTTCAACGAATCGCGATTGAGCCCTGGCCGGACCTGTTCTATTTTTACTCTGGAGGCGCGAGGCCGTGGCTTTAGGGCCTTTATCAAAAGAAGTGACTATTTTCCGCGGCCAACCTCTTTTTTGGCTGCAAAACGTGCTCGCATTCGAGCTTTTAATGTTTTAACCATACCCCTTTCACCTACCGCGTTGAACACTTGATCCATGAGCGATTCGCCCCTTGACCTCGATTTGAAATTGATGCCCGACTGGCTTAAAGAGCCCGCCGATAAAAATCCGTATGCGGATTACGCCGGCGAATCGCCGGATCGCGAACGCCGTGGAGGCGACCGCAACCGCGGCCCCCAGCGTGGCGGCGGCGGTGGCCGTGGCCCCCGCAGCGATTCCGGCTTCCGCCGTGGCCCCCGGCCCGGTGGCGACCGTCCCGGCGGAGGGCCCAGCGACCGTAACCGTGGCCCCCGGCCCGAAGGGCGCGGCGGCCCGCGTGGCGACTTTAAGAGCCGCGGCCCGCGGCGTCCCGATGACCGTGGAGAGCGCCCCGAGCGGCCCTCGACCCCGCGTCCGCCGGAAGTGCAGATCCCGCTCAATATCGAATTTGTCCCCGAGCCCGATGCCGTGGGAGCGCTGGCCAAGCAAATCAAGTCCGGCCACCGCGCCTACCCGCTCTACGGCCTGGGCCGCATGTTCCTTAACAAGCCCGAGCGCCACCGCGTTCGCGTGACCTCCAACGCGCCCGCCTACCCGCTCTACCAGGTCGGCGAGGACGGCCCCGTGACCACGCACCGCCCCGCCGCCGAGCGCGAGGCCTTCCGCGCGTGCAAGGACCAGTTCTACGCCGAGGAAACGACCCAGGTGGAACCGCCCAAGGGCAACTACACCAACGTCGCCCGCTGCCGCCTGAGCGGAGTGCTCCTGGGGCCCACCAATCACCACGGCTACCAGCCCGCGCTGCGCCATCTTTACGAGGCCCGCTTCAGCCGCCGCATGGATTTCAACGAATTCCTGCGCCAGGTGGAGGTCGTCAACGATCCCGCCGTCATTGAGGAATGGAAAAAGCAGGTCAGCAGCGTCACCGTCTTCCGCACCACGCAGGAGGCCGAGCCGGTTGAGTTTAAGACGCTCGCCGACGTGGAGACCCACTTTAAGGCCCACTACCTGGAGAAATCGCTCAAGAGCGCCCGCACCCTCGAAATGAGCGGCGTCGTCAGCCGCAACGTCGGTGACCGGCAGATCCGCGAGGGCATCCGTGCCGCTTGGGAAAAGGAACGCGCCTTCCCGGCCCAGACCGTCAACCGACTGCGCCCGCAGTTCCAGGAAGCCGGTCTGCACATCTGGAAACACCGCAAGCGCATCCTCTTTGTCTCCACCGTGCGTCCCGTGCGGTTCGGGTCCGAGACCCGCAGCGTTTCCAACCACGTGGCCGACCTACTCAATGTGATTGAAGCCTCTCCGAAGTGCACGCGCTCGGACATCTTCACCCACCTGCTCAAGCCGCATGAGGCCGAGCCCGATTTCGCAAAGCTCAAGGGAGCGCTGGCCGCCGATCTCCATTGGCTGACCGGCTCCGGGCACGTCATCGAATTCCACGACGGCACATTTGACCTCCCGCTGGCTCCCAAAGAAGCCGCGAAAGAGGAGGCCAAGGCGGCTGGCAAACCGACTCCCGAAGCCCAGGCTGAAGCGGGTGTGGAAACGCCCGAAGCCGAGGCCGAGGCCGCCCCGGAAGCTCCTGCGGAAAACGCTCCGGAAACCCCGGAGGCTGTGGTTGATCCGGTGACGGTCGAGCAACCGGTGACGGTTGAGCAACCGGTGGCCGTCGAGGCGCCGGTTGAGGAAGCGCCCGCGACCGAGGCGGTTGTGGCCTCCGAAGAGCCCAAGGCCGAGGCCGAGCCGAAGCCCGAAGAGGCCAAGCCCGCAGAACCGCAGGCCTAGAGGTGCGCGCGCATCAAAGCGCACAAATCTCCTCGCGCCGTGTTTAGCAAATCCTCGTGTCCCAGTTTGAACTGGGGCACGCAAGGAAGCGGCGAGAGCAGCGAGATTTATCACCCGATTCCAAATAAAAAACCCAGGGCAACGCACTCGCGCGACCCTGGGTTTTTTTATGATCGGAATTGGGAAACGCGTCTACTTGGTCAGGACCACCACTTTGAGCCCTTCCTGCCGGATGTTCACCTCCATCGCCTCCGTGATTTGGTCCAGCGGGAAGCGGTGGGTGATGAGTTCCTCCACCGGCAGCCCGATCCCTTGGGCCCGCCGCAGGAAATTGTAGGAAACCGGGTATTCCTGCACCGTGTAGAGCCACGAGCCCACCAGCGTGATCTCTTTGTTGCAGAAATCGACGTGCGGATTGACGGTGCACGACCCGTTATCGACAAAGAAGCCGACTTCGCAGACGCCGCCGCCCCGTTGGACGAAATGGTAAATATTCGAGGCGGCTGCCGGTACCCCCGTGCATTGGAAGGCAAAGTGGGCTCCGCGCCCCTTGGTGACCGTCTTGACCGCCTCCACGAGTGAAGCCTGGTCCTTGTGCTGGCGGAAATTGATCGTGTGGTCCGCACCCATTCGCCGGGCCATCTCCAGGCGCTGCTCGTCGCCGTCCACGGCCACGATGTGCTGAGTGCCCGCCGCGCGCACCACGGCTAGCATGAGGAGCCCGATCGGCCCGCACCCTTGGATCACGACCCGGCTGCGGAAATTAAGCAGCCCCGTGCTCTTGGCCCGCTCCCAGGCGTGGATGGCCACCGTGGTCGGCTCCATTAGCAGGCGCAGGTTGAGGTTCAGGTCATTGACCACGAAGAACGACGTCCCCTTGCGCACGATCATGTACTCGGCAAAGTAGCCGTTCAAATGAGTGGCGTCGTCGGGGATCAAGCCCTGCACGGAAACGTCTTCGCAGAGGTTGAGGCGGCCCGGCGTATAGAGGCAGGCCGGGCATTTGCCGCAGGTCGTCACGCTGGTCACGATCTTGTCGCCCACGCGCACCGTTTTGCCCGAGTTATCGCGCTGCACGTTCTTGCCCAGCCGGACGATCTCGCCCGTCCCCTCGTGGCCGAGAATGATCGGCGCGAGCTTCATCGGGTCGCCCTTATATTCGTGGACATCGGTGCCGCAAACGCCGCACCCTTCCACGCGGATTAAAATTTCGTCGTCGGTAATGTCGCGAATCGGAAACTCGCGCAGCTCAATGCTCTTGGGCCCCGTCAGGAGAGCGCCTTTACACTGGGCCGGGACCGTCCGTGGAGAAGGGGATGGCCGCGCCGATCCATCGGGCTGCGGCTTGCCAAGCTGTTCTGTGATAACCTGCCTGACGACACGGCTGATCTCTTCTGAATTCATCGTGGCTGGATATTAAATGATCGGGGTCGATCATTACCAGCCAAAACCTTGGAAAAATGCGGTTTCCAGAGGTATTCGGGGGGATTTCCAGTTATCGGGCCTGGTGCGCTCAAAACGGAAGGGCGAGTCGTTTAGGTTTTATATGAGCACTCTTTTGGAAGCAGACAAAGTGATCGACCAGATCGACAAGATTTCGCCGTCGAAGGACCAACTGCGGGTGGCTTCGGACGTGGCCCTGGGCCTGGGATTCGCCTCGATTGCGGTCTCTATCGCCACGTGGTTTTTTACCAAGCCCAAAGACGCCGCCCACTCCGAGCGGTTCGGCATCTTTATCGGGCTTTGGGTTCCGAGCTTCTTTATCCTGGCTAACCACCTGGCCCGCCGGGCGGAATCCAAGAAGGATTTCTAGCGGCGACGGACCGGTTGCCCGGGGGCGTTTTTTTTTAAGCCCCCGGCGCCGGAGTCGCCTCGCTGGATTTCGCCGTGGCCCGCTTGGCAAAGCGTCCGCGCCCGGCTCCCTTGGCCTTTGGTTCGCGCGGGGGAAATTCGAAGCCGACTTTCCCCTTTTCGAGCTTCAGGAAGGCGTCGAAAGCCCGGTTGGTCTTGGACGAGATGAACTTGGTGATCAAGTCCGTCTTGCCGGTTTCAATCAGCTTGCGGGCCTGCTCGACGGGGATCTCTTTTTTAAGGATCAGCCGCCCCATGCGGAAGGTGCACTCTTTGGAGGGCGTTTTTTCGCAGATGTAGGCGGTATCCGTCTCGCGTACCGGCGCTTTGCAGATGGGGCACTGGCCGATGATCGGCAGGGCGCTCAAATCGGCGGGCGTCGTATCCTCTTCCTTTTTCTCGAACTCGAACTTTGGCTTGTGCTCCTCGTCGAGGAAGAGCGCCGCCTTGAAGGCCCGGCCCATCTTGGAGCGGAAGCCTTCCAGCGGCCCGATTTTGTGTTCGGTTAAGAGCGTCTGGACCTCCTCGGGAGCGAATTCGCGGCCCGCGACGGTTTTGTAGAAAACGTAATCGCACGAGGCGCAGCGGTAGGTGCGGTAGTTCTGCTTGAGCGGGTGCGCGCCGCACTTCGGGCAGGCCACGTCGAGGTCCTCGAAGGCACCCTCGGGCGGTTCCGCGCCGTTGCGGATTTTTTCCACGATCTGCAAGGTGAGCTCGCGGATCTGGCGCATGAATTCCTCGCGGTCGAGCTGGCTCTGCTCCATCTGCTTGAGCTTGAACTCCCACTCGCCGGTCATCTCGGGCTTGGTCAGCGTCTCGATGCCGATGCCTCGTAGGCCGGTGATGAGCGAGATGCCCTTCTGGGAGGCGATCAGCTCGCGACCCTGGCGGCGGATGTACTCCTGGAGCACGAGGCCTTCGATGACCGCCGCGCGCGTGGCCGGGGTGCCGAGGCCGCGGGAGCTCATCGCCTCGCGCAGTTCCTCGTCGTCCACGAGCTTGCCCGCGCCTTCCATTGCGGAAAGCAGCGTGGCTTCGTTGAAGCGGGCCGGGGGCTTGGTTTCGGCTTCCTTGACGGCGATTTCCAGCGTCCGGGCGTCCTCGCCGGGGCGAACTGCCGAGAGGGCCGCGCCGCCCTCCTCTGTGGCCGCTTCCTTGCCGTAGACGGCCATCCAGCCGGGTTCTTTGATCACTTTGCCCTCAGTCTTGAACGGCTCGCCCTCGACGCGGGTGATGCGGGTCGTCAGCTCAAACTGGGCGGGTGGGAAAAAGGCGGCGATAAAGCGCTGCGAGACCAGGCGGAAAATCTTCCCTTCCGCTTCGCTCAGCGCACGCGGGGGCAGGCCCGTGGGGATGATGGCGTTGTGGTCGGTCACCTTGGCGCTGTTAAAAACGCGCTTGTTGGGGCGGATCCACCCGGCGTCAAGCGCCTTGCGGGCGTGGACGGTGAGGCTGGTGTCGGGGAAATCGGACATGATCCGCAGGACGTTGCCCAGATTGTCGTCGGGCAGGTAGCGGGAATCGGTTCGCGGGTAGGTGAGGACCTTGTGCTTTTCGTAAAGCGCCTGGGCGATTTGCAGCGTGCTCTTGGCGCTGAAGCCGAAGCGACCGTTGGCCTCGCGCTGGAGGGTCGTCAGGTCATAGAGCTGGGGGGCGATCTGGCTGGAGGCCTTTTTCTCCTCCGTGACGATGCCCACTTTGCCCTCGCACTTGGCCTGGATGGCGTCGGCCTGCTCGCGGTCCCAGATGCGCTCGGCTTTGAGCTGGTCGTCCTCGGATTTCTTAAACTTTTCGTCGAACCAGCGGCCGGGGTAGGTGCCCGCCTCGACGCCGAAAATGCCGTGGACCTCGAAGTACGGGCGCGGCTTGAAGGCGCGGATGCGCTCCTCGCGCTCGACCAGGATGGCCAGGGTGGGCGTCTGCACGCGGCCCGCCGTGGTGAGGCGGAAGCCCCCCTGCTTGGAGTTGAACCACGTCATGCCGCGCGTGGCGTTGATGCCCACCAGCCAGTCGCTTTCGCTGCGGCAGACGGCGGCGGCGGCCAGCGGGCGCATCTCCTCGTCGGAGCGCAGCCGGTGAAAGGCGGTGCGGATGGCCTCGGGGGTCATCGACTGGAGCCAGAGGCGGCGGATCGGCTTTTTGCAACCGGCCTTCTGGATCAAGTTGCGGAAAATCAGCTCGCCCTCGCGCCCGGCGTCGCAGGCGTTGATGACTTCGTCGATGTCATCGCGCTTGTTCATGAGGCGCTTGAGGAGTTTGAAGCGGCTCTCGGCCTTGCCGTCGGTCGGGGCCAGCTCGAACTGTGTGGGGAGGATGGGCAGATTTTTGATGTCCCACTTGCCACGTTTTGGCTCAAGGCCTTCCGGCACAATAAGTTCCAGAAGGTGGCCGACGGCGGAAGTAATGACGTACTCGTCGTTTTCGAAAAATTCGCCTTCTTTTTTAGCCTTGAGGGTCCGGGCGATGTCGCCTGCGACGCTCGGCTTTTCTGCGATGACCAGTTTTTTGCCCATGAAAATCAAAAAGTATCGGAGGGGTCCTCAGATTACACCGGGGGACGCAGAATTTTCCAAGGGTCTGGAAATCTGCGCAATCTGTGTATTCTGCGGATAACTCATAGTAATTTTACAAAGTGCTGCCCCGGGAGCTGCTTTACGAGCCGCTTGATCTGGAGGGCCAGCAGGGTAGAAGAGACTGCCCCGGGTGGCAAACCGCTTTTCGCAATGATCGCATCGATCGGGGTTTCCTCTTCCTCGATGGCGTCGTATACGGCTTTTTCGTTTCCGGCAAACTCAATCGTTCGACCAGGGGTCGGTTCCAGGGTCGGTTTTTCCGGCAGCAGGATCTGAAGGTCGTCCAAAATGTCCTCGGCGGCCATGACTAATTTCGCTCCCTGCTGGATGAGCCGGTTGCTTCCGGCGGAGGTGGGGCGGTCGATGGGCCCGGGTACGGCGTAGATGTTGCGGCCCTGTTCTTCGGCCTGGCCCGCGGTGATGAGGGCCCCGCTTTTCAGGCCTGCCTCGACGACCAAGAGCCCGTCGCTCCAGCCGCTGACGATCCGGTTACGCTGAGGAAAGGTGCCCTTGTCGGGGGTGGTCAGCATCGGGAATTCGGAGATGACGGCCCCGGACCCGGCGGCGATCCGCTCGGCCAGCGCCTGGTTTTCCGCCGGGTAGAGTTCCATAAGCCCCGAGCCAAGCACTGCGACTGTGCGCCCCTTGGCCGCCAGGGCCCCCTGGTGGGCGGCGGTGTCGATGCCCCGGGCGAGGCCGCTGACGATGGTCATCCCGGCGTAGGCGAGCTGGTAGGAGAGGCGTTTCGCACACTCCAGGCCGTAGTGGCTGGTTTTGCGGGAGCCGACGACGCTGATGGCGTGGCGGTCGCGCTCGGTCAGCTCGCCCCAGACGTAGAGGACCAGTGGCGGGTTGTAGATCTGGCGCAGCAGGGGCGGGTAGGCCGGGTCGGCCTGGGTGATCACGTCGGCCCCGAAATCAACGATCCGGGTCAGCTCGGCCTGGAGATCGACCGTGTCCTCCCAGTGGGAGAAGGCGTGGGCGAGTTCCTGCCCGATGCCCGGGAACTGCCGCAATTCTTCCGCTTTGGCCGTGAGAAGGCGTTGCGGGGATTTAAATACGTCCAGGAAACGCCGCAAGCGCACCGGTCCCAGGTCGGGGATCAGGTTCAGCGCGATGCATGCCTCGGTTTCGTTCACGGCGGGAACGCTACCATAGACCTTACCGCTTCTGGCGAACGTTTTTTTTACCGACGGGTTTACCGACGCCCGATGGGGGGGCCCAGATGGGTCGGTTGCGGGGTGTGCCCCACCTCTCCGACGCGCAGCGTCCCGCGCTCGAAACGGAGCACGGCGCAGCGCTGTTCCTGGCCGTCGGGCGACTCGGCTACGATCGGGATTTCGGAAGTGCTGTCGGGAAAAATAAAGTGATGGCGGAAGGTGCCGTCGGGGTTGAGGGCCACCGGTTTGTTGTCGATCCAGACCTTGGCCTCGGGGTGTGTGCCGCCGTAGAAGATCACCTCGGCGTTGACGTGCATGAAAAACGAGCGCGGTTTGCCAAAGGGCTGCGCGCTCCAGCTTGCGCCAAAGGAGCTCACCCCGCCTGAGCCGCCCGCCCCGGAAGCCCCGCCGAGCCCATAGCCCCAGGAGCTGAGCCAGGAACTCCAGAAGCGGGAGTCGCCCCGCGCGGCCCCTTTCCAGGAGGCGAGCCAGGAGCTTTGGAAAAATGAGGAGACCGACGAGAGCCCGCCCGCCGCGCCCGCCCAGGAGCTGAGCCAGGAACTTAAGCCCGCCGACGAAAACGAGGAGACTCCCCACGAGGCGCCGGACCAGGAACTGAGCCAGGAGCTCCAGAAGGACTCGCCCTTGGCGGCCGCCTGCCAGGAGGAGAGCCAGGAGCTTTGGAACGTCTCGGAAGCGCCCGCTGCGAGGGCCCAGGAGCTCAGCCAGGAACTCCAGAAAGAACTTTGCGCCGCGCCGGGCCAGGAGGAGAGCCAGGAGCTGAGGCTCTCATTTTTGGCCCCGGGCCACGAGGCGAGCCAGGAGCTAAGCGCGCTGCTGGGTGCGCCGATGCCGGGCCAGGAGGAAAGCCAGGAGCTGATTTCCCGGCTGACTTCCGCGCCAGGCCAGGAGGAAAGCCAGGAGGCAAAAGCGCCGATCTCCGCGCCGCTGAGCCAGGAGGAGAGCCAGGAGCTAATTTCGCCCACCTCCACCGCCGCCCTCCACGAGGCGAGCCAGGAGCTGAGGCCCAGGCCCGCGCCGCTAAAGAGGCTGGCCGTGCCGCCAAGGGCCCCTTCGCCGGGGATGAGCCCGCTGGCGCTTTCGCTAAAGAGGCGATCTTTGAGCTGCTGGCGCAGGCGGCGGTCGATCTCCGCCGGAGCGAGCTTGGCCAGTTCGTCCAAATCATTGCCCAGGAGCACGGCCAGGACGCGCCGTTGCTCGTCGGTCCAGTCGGGGATCTGCCCCAGTGCAAAGGCTAGTTTACGGCCTTCGTTTTGGAGCCGGGAGAGCGCGTCGACGAGGGATTCTCCGGGTCTGCGGGCGGGCTCCACCATGTCGAGCATCTTCTGGAAGGCCAGGTGGTAGGGGATCGTGGCAAAGGTGTCGGCCACCTGTTCGGAAAGGCCGTCGGAGGGGGTCGTCGTTTCGTTCGAACGGGCGATGACCTCCCACGTTCCCGCTTGGTTGACGAACCCGATCTCAGCGTAGAATGTGGCGTTGCCGTGACCGGCTGAAATGTACCAGTTGCGGGCTTCGGGGGTCACCTCGGCGCGGTAGGTTTCTGCCGCGGTTGCCGCGTC
This sequence comes from Spartobacteria bacterium UBA695, assembly GCA_002298145.1. Classification (GTDB taxonomy): domain Bacteria; phylum Verrucomicrobiota; class Verrucomicrobiia; order Chthoniobacterales; family Chthoniobacteraceae; genus UBA695. Next base: position 408,444 of record DBMP01000013.1, read on the forward strand.
GTAGACCCGGAGGTGTACCTTGCCGTCGGAGAGGCGCGAGAGGGGGTATTCGGCCCAGTCGATGTCCCAGTAGCAGAAGAGCCAATGCGGGTCGCGGGCAACGAGGAAGAGGGACTTGGAGCCGTAGGAGGCTGGCAGGGGGCCGAGATCTTCGTAGGCAGGGGGGGCGGTTTCTCCGGAAGGCGCTTCCTCTAACGTCACCTCGTATTTGTGAACGTTTTCGTCCGGCCTGCCATGAACGACCGGCTGTTTTGAAAGGTGAAAAGCACCCTTCTTTCCGGTTGCTGCCGATCCCGAAATATTCCCTGTGTGAATTTTGCCCATAGCCAAAATCGTTGCTCCTGATTTTCCGCCGACGGTGGTGATCTGTTCGCGATGCTAAAGTCAAGCGGAGACAACGCAATCAAATTCCTCCAAATCAGGTTTCGCCCTAAAAGTTTTCGGCAAGGATTTCCCGAACTTGCCGAGGAGGGCGGCAAGCGGTACCTTCTGCGCTTCATCATGTTGACCAAACGCATCATTCCCTGCCTCGACGTCCACGACGGAAAGGTGACTCGCGGCGTCCAATTTGGAAAAGCCGAAGCCGGTGAACTCCGCAACGTGGGCGACCCCGTGGAGCTGGCCATTCGCTACAATGAGCAGGGGGCCGATGAGATGGTTTTCTTCGACATTACCGCCACCGCCCAGGGCCGCGCCTCGATGATCGGGGTGATCGAACGAACCGCCGATCAGTGTTTCATGCCGTTGACCGTTGGCGGGGGGATCCGCAAGGTGGAGGATATGAGCCTGATGCTCAAGGCCGGGGCGGACAAGATCAGCATCAATTCCTCGGCCATTGCCACGCCGGAATTGATCGGCGCGGGGGCGGAACGTTTTGGCAGCCAGTGCATCGTCGTTTCCATCGATGCCAAGCGGGTTGCGCCGGATCGCTGGGAGGTTTTTTCTCACGGCGGGCGCAAGGCGACGGGCCTCGACGCGGTGGAGTGGGCGAAAAAGGCCGTGGCGCTCGGCGCGGGCGAAATCGTGCTCAACTCGATTGACGCGGACGGAACCAAGGCGGGATACGATTTGGAGATAACCCGCCGGATCAGCGAGAGCGTTGAAGTACCTGTTGTCGCGAGCGGCGGGGCGGGCAAGCTGGAGCACATGGCGGAAGTATTGGCCGTGGGCAAGGCGGATGCCGTGCTGGCGGCCAGTGTGTTTCACTTTGGGCAATACACCGTGGGCGATGTGAAGCAATTCCTCGCCGGACGCGGCGTACCGGTGCGGTTGACGTAGAATTTTTTTCACCACAGAGGACGCGGAGGAAAAGGCGGGAGTCGCTTTTGCGATTCCCTGTTGTACCAGAGTTGTACTGCCGCATCTTTGGGGGCGAAAAAGAGCGTCTTTTTTGATCCCTCAGAGCGAGTATGCGCCAAGGTGCAGAAAAAAGGCACGGAAACCATTTGGGTCCCCGTGCCTTTCAGATTTTTCCTTAACCGGCGCGCGCTTACGGCGTCTCGGCGGCGACGCACTTGGCGATGATCTTCCCGCTCAAAATGCGGTTGACCGCGTTCAGGTAGGCGCGGGCGCTGGCTTCGATGACGTCCGTGCTTGCCCCCTTGCCGGTGACGAGTGTGCCTTTGCCAAAGTCACATTTGATGGTGACTTCGCCCAGCGCGTCTTTGCCCTGGGTGACGGCCTGCACGTTGTATTCCACCAGGTTGCCCTGCTGGTTCAAGATGCGGTCGATGGCTTTCATTGCGGCGTCGACGGCTCCGTTGCCGGGGCTGGAATCCTGGAGGATTTCGGTGCCGCGCTTCAGGCGGACCGTGGCGGTTGGGATGGTCGAGCTGCCGCTGGCGACGTGGATGTAGTCGAGCGCGTAACCTTCGGTGTGGTCGTCCATGGAGTCGTTGACCAGGGCCGACAAGTCGTCGTCGTAGACGAATTTCTTTTTGTCGCCGATGTCTTTGAAGCGGTCGAAGACGCTGGCCAACTCCTTGTCGCTCAAGCGGTAGCCCAAGTGCTCCAGGCGCTTGGCCACGGCGTGGCGGCCGCTGTGCTTGGTCAGGGGGAGTTCTGTTTCGCCCCAGCCGATCTCGCGCGGGTCCATGATCTCGTAGGTCTCGCGCTTTTTCAAGATGCCGTCCTGGTGGATGCCCGAGCTGTGGGCAAAGGCGTTCTCGCCGACGATGGCTTTGGAACGCTGGACCATCAAGCCGCTCATCCGGCTGACCAGGCGGGAGGATTTGACAATCTCGTGGGTGTTGACGCCGGTAGTGACTCCGCCGAAGTAATCTCCACGCGTCTTCAAGGCCATGACGACCTCTTCCAGCGCGACGTTGCCCGCGCGCTCTCCGATGCCGTTGATGGTTCCCTCGACCTGCCTCGCTCCGGCCTTCACGGCGGCGAGCGAATTGGCTACGGCCAGGCCCAAGTCGTTGTGGCAGTGGACGCTGATGATGGCGTCGTCGATGGCGCGGACGTTCGATTTGAGGTACGAAATCAACGCGGCGTATTGCTCCGGCACGGCGAAGCCGACGGTGTCGGGGATGTTGACGGTGGTGGCTCCGGCTTCGATGACGGCTTGCACGACCTGGGCCAAAAACTCGGGCTCGGTGCGGGAGCCGTCCTCAGGCGAGAACTCCACGTCGCGGCAGAGTGCCTTGGCTCGTTTGACGCCCTCTACGGCCAGGCGGATGATCTCCTCGCGGGCTTTGTTGAGCTTGAATTCGCGGTGGATCGCCGAGGTGGCCAAGAAGACGTGGATGCGTCCCCGGTCGCCCGCCGGTTTGATGGCGGCTCCGGCGGCGTCGATGTCTTTGGAGACGCAGCGGGCCAGGCCGCAGATGACGGGGCCTTTGATTTCGGTGGCGATTTTTTGGACGGCTTCGAAGTCGCCGTCGCTGATGACCGGGAACCCGGCCTCGATGACGTCCACGTTGAGCCGCTCCAGCTGCCGGGCGACTTCCATTTTTTCCCGCAAATTCATGGATGCGCCGGGACACTGCTCTCCGTCGCGCAAGGTGGTGTCGAAAATGATGACTTTATCTGACATAAAAACTCTCTCTGGTTTAAAAAAGGTTCAGGTGGATGGAAACAGGATATGAGGCTGGGCGCCGCACTCCACCAGAGGAGCAGCTGCAGCCGATTACGACGATAAGCTCCGCGAGGACCTTCCGCTCTGAAATATCAGAGGAGCGGAAGCTCGAGGAGCAACGTAAGTCGGCTGGTCAGCAAGTGATGCATTGGTAATGCCAATGCTATAAACCGGTCCGTGGAAAAATCAACCGGAAAAATGGAAGGGCCCGAGCCGGACCCTCTTCCGGGCTAACCGTTCTGGTTTTTTGTTTCGGGAGTCGTCACCGAGCCGGCGCTCAGGCCGCTGGTGGTGGTGGTGTTCCCGGTGGCGTTGTTGATGACGTTGGAGCTGGTCGGCAGGGCGTTGTAAACCTGGCCAGAGTTGACGTTGGTCACGATGGAATCCAGCTTGGTATTCAAGTTGGAGTTATCCGTCTTGAAGGCATCGGCAAAGCCGCTGATGACTTTCGAAACATCGCTGCTTCCCGAGGTGGTCTTGATTACCGATGCGGTGATGCCAACGACTTCGGCGGCTATTTCGGGGTGGCTTGCGGACAGGACGGAGGCGACTTCGCGGCCCACTTGGGCGATGGCTTGCTGGTTGGCCTGGGATTTGCCCGGCAGGGAGGTCACCAGGATGGCGACGGTCTCGGCGATTTCACCATGAAACTGCAAGGCAGAGCCCTTGGCCAGGATGGCGTTGACGAGGGCTTTGGCGATGCTCGGGGCCTCGGCGGCGAGGGCGGGGTTTTTCTCAAATTCACGGCCAATGGCGGCGGCGAGGTAATCACCCCGGATGCCGGTGGCTCTTTCCACGCCCGCGATGACCTCGGCCGCGCTCTTGGGATTGGCGACGGCGTATTCCGCTGTCAGCTGGGCGATTCGCGAGGAAGATTTTCTGGCTTCGGCGACGATTCTCTCAACCGGCTGCTGCGCTGGGCCGTAGCTTCTTTTAGGGGCCTCTTGCGCTCCGACTGGCGGCGGCAGGGTGGTTTGCGGGACGGTCGGCGCCTCGAAAATGTTGCCGTTGCGATCGGTTATGAAGCGGCCGCTCTGCGCGAAGGCAGTCGTGCCGAGCAGGAGTAGGGCGGGGACGATTTTGAGCAGAAGGTGGGTTTTCACGGTGGGATCGGTTGGGTTAGGGTGAAAAATAGAGCAGGGCACGAAAACCTCGGTTTTTTTTTGGAAAGTTGTAGCGGTTTTTTAGCGGTTCATTTCGCTCATGCCGGATTCTGGGTGGTCTAATTTCGGGATACTAGGGTGTTCCGTGCAAAAATCAAACAAATCCTATTTTAGGCACCTCTAGAAACCAGCGGCACGCCACCCATTCTGTCTTTGCGCCCTTTATTGGGGAGGCGTTGCCTGGAGCTCCGGACTTTTGGCCGGGTCGGTGGCGAGGATGGACTGGGCTTCCACGATGCCGATGGTGTGGGCGTCCTTGGTGCCGAGTTTTCGCGCCTGGGCCAGGGCGGCTTTGGCTTCTTCGTCTTTGCCTAAGAGGGAGAGGTGGGTGCTGTAGTAGGCTTGCAGGACGCCCAGGTTCGGGTCGAGCCGGATGGCTTCGAGGTAGGCGCTTTCGGCGGCGTCGAAGTCCCGCGCGCCGTCGAGGGCCTGGCCCATGCGGACCAGGGCGTTCTCGTCGTTCGGGAAGAGGGCGAGGGACTGCCGGTAGGCGGTGACGGCGTTTTCAAACAGGACGGGCCGCATGGCTTTGAGGGGCATTTGCGTGGCGGAGATTCGCCAGGCCTCGCCCAGGTAGAAGTACGGGTAGGGGTCGGACGGGTCGGCCTTGATGGCTTGGTTCGCCCAGTCCTGAGCCTCGCGCAGCAGGCCGTCGCGCAGGGCGGCGCGCGCTTTTTCCGTCCAGTACTCGCCCTCGAAGCGGTAGGCGGCCGCGGCGATGAGCGCGAGGCCCGCCAGGGCGATGCCCGCGCGGGTGAGTTTCAGGGTCGTGTTCCAGGCGGGGGCCTGGTCGGGCTTGCCTGTTCCCGGGTTGGCCAGGAGGCCTAAGATCCACGCAAAGAGCAGGGCGTTGCCCGGGATGTGCATGTTGAAGTCGATCACGGAGTGGGCCATGAGCGTCAGGACGGCGCTGACGGCTCCGACGGTGAGCGCCAGGGCGTCGCTGCGCGGGACGGTCAGCGTATTGCAGAGCCGCCGCAGCGTGATGGTGCGGATGTTGCGCAGGCCGACGCCGAGGTGGAGGCCCAGGAATGCGAGCAAAAGCACTTCGCCGACGACGCCGTACTCGGCGAGCAGCTCGAGGTAATCGCCGTGGGAATGGATCGGGTCGGCCTGGATCTGCGGACGGCGGTACTGGCGTCCGAACCAGAGATGGCTTCCGGCTCCCGTGCCCAGGAGCGGGGCTTCTTTGAATTGATCGAGGGTGGCCTGCCAGTTGTAGATCCGCACGTCCTGGGTGGACTGGGAAATGCGATCCAGCCGATCCCGGACGTGGCGATTGAGGAGCATCAGTTTGCCCGCGCCCGCTGCCAGCAGGACGGCGATGGCGACGGAGATGAGGACGGTCCGCAGGAGCCCCTGGCGGTTATAGATCCCGACGATCCAAAACGAAATCAGCGTGAATGCCACGAGGCCCCCGGCGCTGCTCAGGTAGCCGCCCCGGCTGCCGGTGATGACGACGCCGAAAAAGCAGACCGCTGTGGCGTAGCCTGTGACCAGCTTCGCCCCGGCGCTGAAACGGCTCCAGACGGTGAGGCTCAGGGCCATGATGCCGATGGCCTCCAGATAACCGGCAAGGTGGTTGGGGCAGATGAGCAGGCCGCTGGCGCGCGAGTCGTAGCCGTTGCGCAAAAAGCCGAAGAGCATGAACTCGTTGCCGTTCTTAAACTGGGCGATGCCGATGACGACGTGCACCATGGCTAGCCCCAGCAAGGTGAGGAGGAGCCAGACGCGGGCCTTGGTGGCGTGCAGGTAAAAGGCGGTGATCAGGTAGACAAGCAGGCAGCCCGCCACCATGAAGGCGTCCGTCCGGGCCATGTAGGCGACCGGGGAGAACCAGGCGCGCACGAGAACGTAGGCCGTCAGGAGCACGGCGGAGACGACGCAGAGCGGGGAGGGCTTGGGGGCCGGTCTGCGGATGAAAAAGAGGGCCAGCAGGGCGCTCAGGCCGATCAGCGCGTAGGTGGGGTAGCTGAATAGGAGCCGCGTGCCGCCGATAAGGAATTGAATGAGAACCAGCGAAACGCCAAGCAGGGAGACAAGGAGGTAGTTCACGGAACAAAAAAAAAGGCGGTTCCGAAGAACCACCTTTATTTAAAATCAGCCTAAGCTGGAAAGCTACTATTTCTTGATTTTCTTCAACAGGGGGAGGCCCGTGTTGGAGTTTTCAGAAACTTCGTAGCCCGCCGGGAGCTTGTCGATGGCCGCTTCGCCCGCAACGCCCGCGAAATAGTAAAGGGTCACCTGCTGGCCGCCCTTAAGTTGTTGCTTGCGTTCGTGGAGGAAATACTCCTTGCCACTCTTGGCGCTTTTTACACTGTAAGCCATATTCTTCGATCGGTTTGGTTTGGGTTGGTTAAAAGGTTAGAGAAGCCCTGCCTTCTTGAGGGTGGCGTAAGCCCCGTTTTTGGAGACGGTCTTGAGCGCGCGAGCCGAGAGCTTGATGACTACGAAGGAGTCGAGCTCAGGCACCCAAAGGCGCTTGGTTTTCAGGTTAGGGGTGAAGGTGCGCGGCACATTCTTGGTGACGTGACGGCCGACGCCACCTTTCTTTTTGGCCATACCACGGCGGTGGATGACGCTGCCGCGGGTGATCCCCGCTCCGGTGATGGTGCAAATCTGTGACATAGCGTTTCTATCTGAAAGGGCGCTAAAAGTGGACGTTTAGCGGCCATGGGTCAAGCGTTTTTCTGGAAACAATCGATTTCTCTGTGGATTTACTGGGGAAGGGTGCTGATTCCGGCCTGAATGGCGGCTTTTTGGGCGGCCACGAGCTCGCGGATGCCTTTGCGGCCCAGGGCCAGCATGGAGGCCAGTTCCGCGTCGGTGAAGACGGACTCCTCGCCGGAGCCTTGCAGCTCGACGAATTCCTGGGCCTCGGTCATGACCAAGTTCATGTCCACGGCGGCGTCTTTATCCTCTGTGTAGGCGAGGTCGAGCAGCGGGACGCCGCCCACCATGCCCACGCTGATGGCTGCGACGAGGCCCTTGAGCGGGTTCCGGGAGAGCTTGCCCGCGCGGATCATTTTCTCAAACGCCAGGGCGGAGGCCACGCAGGAGCCGGTGATGGAGGCGGTGCGAGTGCCGCCGTCGGCCTGGAGGACGTCGCAGTCGATCCAGAGGGTGTTGGCCCCCAGGGCCCGCAGGTCTACGACGGCCCGCAGGGAGCGGCCGATGAGGCGCTGGATTTCCGAGGAGCGACCGTCGAGCTTGCCCCGGGCGATGTCGCGCTGTTTGCGGTCAAGGGTGGAGTAGGGGAGCATGGAGTATTCCGCCGTGAGCCAGCCGCCGGGGACCTTCTGTTCCTTCATCCAGCGGGGGACGTCGGGCTGGATGATGGCCGAGCAGATGACGCGGGTGTTGCCCGCGGCCACGAGGACGGAGCCGGTGGCGTTCGGGGCGAAGTGCGGCGTGAAGGAAATGGGCCGGAGCTGGTCGGGCTGGCGGCTGTCGTTGCGGAGCGCGGCGAAGGGGCTGGATGGAGTGGGCATGGGAAAAAGTGTGGTTTGGAAAGCGGGGAAGATGAATCACGCCACCGTGGCGGGCGAGAACTTTTTACCCGGGCCACGCGCGGCATGGGGCGCGGTAAGCGCGGTAAGCGCGGTAAGGATGTGATTCACAAAAGGTTCAACTCTGCTACGCTGGGGGCCGTTTTTCCCATGGCCACCACGCCCAGCACCACGCCAGACCTCTTTTCCTTTTCATCCGAGCCCGCCCCGGAGAGCGCCCGCCAGCGGGTCCAGGCCCTCCGCGCCGAGCTCGACGAGCATAACCGGCGCTATTACCAGGAGGCGGCCCCGACCGTCTCTGACCAGGAATACGACCGCCTTTACCGCGAGCTGGTCGATCTGGAGGCCCGCTACCCGGAGCTGGCCACGGCGGATTCCCCGACCCGCCGCGTCGGTGGCGCGCCGCTCTCGCAGTTCGCGCAGATCCGCCACCAGATCCCGATGCTCAGCCTGGATAACACCTACTCCGAGGAGGAGGTGGCCGCGTTTTTCGTCCGGCTGGAAAAGCTGATCCCCGGCGAGAAAATCGAAACGGTCATCGAGCCGAAAGTCGACGGCGTGGCGATTTCTCTCCTCTACGAGCAGGGCAAGCTCCGCTACGCCGCCACCCGGGGCGACGGCACCACGGGCGATGACGTGACGCAGAATGTCCGGACCATCGCGGGCGTGCCTCACCGGCTTTCCGGCAAGCACGTTCCGGAGCTGCTGGAGGTCCGGGGCGAGATCTACCTGCCCAAGGCTCGCTTCGCCGCCATCAACGAGGAGCGAACCGCTGCGGGCGAGGCCCCTTTTGCCAATCCGCGCAACGCCGCTGCCGGATCGCTCAAGCAGCTCGACCCGGCGATTGTCGCCCAGCGCGGGCTGGGGGGAATTTTCTACGGCCTGGGTGTCGTCAAAGGGGCCGACTGGGCCACGCACCGCGAGGCGCTCGCCGCCCTCCGCTCCCTCGGGCTGCCGGTTCACGACCACGTCTGGATCGCCTCGACGCTTGAAGAGGTCCTGGGTGCCATCCACGAGCTTGACCAGGTGCGCCACGGCTTCCCGTTTGAAACCGACGGTGCGGTGATCAAAGTCGACGCGGCCCGGCAGCGCGAAGTGCTTGGCTATACCGCCAAGTCGCCCCGCTGGGCCATGGCCTATAAATACAAGCCCGAACAGGCCGAGACGCGCTTGCGGGAGATCACGATCCAGGTGGGCCGCACCGGCGTACTGACCCCCGTGGCCGAGCTGGACCCGGTTTTTGTCAGCGGCAGCACCGTTTCCCGCGCCACGCTCCACAACGAAGAGGAGGTGGCCCGCAAGGACATCCGCGTGGGGGATACCGTGGTGGTTGAAAAAGCGGGCGAGGTGATCCCGGCTGTCGTCGAGGTGCGCAAAGAGAAGCGCCCCGCCGATTCGGAAGTTTTTAAAATGCCGGAGACCTGCCCCTCGTGCCATACCCCCGTCGTGCGCGATGCCGAGCAGGTGGCCATCCGGTGCGTTAACCCGAGCTGCCCCGCGCAGCTCAAGCGCCGCCTGGAGCACTTCGCCTCGCGCGGCGCGATGGATATCGAGGGCCTCGGAGAAGCGATGGTGGACCTGCTCGTGGAGCGGGAACTGACGCGTGACCTGGCCGACATCTACCGCCTCAACCTCCTCAAGCTCGCCAGCCTCCCGCGCATGGGCGAAAAGAGCATCTCGAACCTGCTCTCGGCCATCGAGGCGAGCAAACAGCAGCCGCTCTGGCGCTTGATCTTTGGCATGGGCATCCTGCACGTCGGGGCCACCTCGGCCCGGGCGCTCGCGGCGCACTACCGCTTATTGGATCAGCTCATGGCGGCCACCTCGGAGGAGCTCCAGCGCATTCCCGACGTCGGCCCCGTCGTCGGCCCGGCCATCGTCCAGCATTTTGCCAACCCGGGCACGCGCGAGGTCATCGAACACCTGCGGGCCGCCGGGCTCAACTTCGGCGAACGCGACCCCGAACCGGCCCCGGCCACCGGCGGCGCGTTCCTGGGAACCACCTGGGTACTCACCGGTACGCTTAGCCAGCCGCGCGAGGAAGCGGCGGAGCTGATCCGCGCCAAGGGGGGGAAAGTGACCGAATCGGTCAGCAAAAAAACGACCTACGTGCTGGCCGGGGAAGAAGCCGGGAGCAAGCTGGAGAAAGCCAAGAAACTGGGCGTCCGGGTGCTCACGGAGGCAGAGTTCCGGGGGATGCTGGAGGGGGCGGAGTCATCGCATCAAGAAGGAGAAAACAAATGATTAAGTCTTCACATGACCGCGGGGTGCAAGTTATCGAGCTGAATCGCCCGGATAAAAAGAATGCCTTTACCGGGGCGATGTACGACCAGTTGCGCGAGGCCTTGATCGCGGCGGATGCGGACGCGTCCGTCAAAGTGATTCTGCTCACCGGGGCCGGAAACGCCTTCTCGGCGGGGAACGACCTCAAGGACTTCCTCCAGTCCCCTCCGGAGAGCGCCGATGCGCCGCCTTTTGCATTCCTCAAGGCCCTCGCCGGGGTGAAAAAGCCCGTCGTTGCGGCGGTCAACGGCGTTGCGGTAGGCGTGGGGGTTACCCTCTTATTTCATTGCGATCTGGTTTATGCGCAAGAGAGCGCCCGCTTTGCCTTCCCGTTCGTTGCGCTGGGGCTGGTTCCCGAAGGGGCCTCCAGCTTGCTATTGCCCCGGCTGGTGGGGCATCAGCGGGCCTCCGAGATCCTGCTTTTCGGCGACCCCATTTCCGCCAGCGAGGCCCATGCGCTGGGGCTCGTCAATCGCGTCATCGGCGATCAGCCGGTGCTGGATTTTGCGTTGGCGCAAGCCCTTCGCCTGACGCAACTGCCCCTGGGGGCCGTGGCGCGGACGAAAGCCTTGCTTAAGCACCCCGCCGAGGTTCAGGAACGCATCCAACTGGAAGCCGAAGCTTTCGTCGAGCGCACCCAGAGCGCGGCTGCCAAGGAAGCCTTCTCGGCATTCCTGGAAAAGCGGAAGCCGAATTTCTCCGGTTTGGATTAACCGGGCTAAATTCGGAACGAGGGAAAGCCCGCAAACAGGGCGTCCAGGGGTTCACGGAGGCGGAGTTCCGGGCGATGCTGGAGGGGGCGGAAGTTCTTTCAGTTTGATGGATTTGAGTATCCGTTCGACGGCGTCGAGGTTCGCAAGGCTTCGATAGCGTACATGAATATAAAATCCTACATCTGCGGAGGATAGGCCAAAATAAAGGTAATAAGGCCTCTCTGGGTATTCTTTCGGGGAATACTCGGAGTAAATACAAGCGATATCTATTCCTTTGTTGTCCTTTACAGGTGTGACAACGGTCCAGTTCTGTTTGCGCCGAGCGCTCCAAACTGAAACGGCTTGTTCGAATTGCTGCTGTAAACAGGCGGGAATCGAACCAGTCTCGCTCTCAAAAGCTAGCGAAATATCCGGACAGCGGTAAACCTCTTGGATGCTATCGATGGCGATGTGATGGACATCCTTGGCCATTGCTGCTGGAGTTTCCAACGTTGCAAAGCTTCCGTTGCGCTTTTGCCAGGGGGGATCGGAGGCTAGCGAAGCCGCTGCCGCCAGCAGCAATATGACGGCGGCTTTCATGCTTTACCCGATCTGAAACCGGATATCCCTCACCGCGCGCGCTCCGAAGCGCTCTTTGAACTTCGAGAGGATCTTCGTCTTCCAGACCCGGTCCAGCTCGTAATGCATTGTCGGCTGAAGCACCCGGACATAGAGCGTCCCGTGGTCCAGCCTTGCAGGAGTCGCGTGGCCAGCGATGAAATCGCCCACCAGCTCCTGCCACGCCCCCAGCACTTGTTCCTGCCGGAGGCGTTCCCCCAATCCCAGCGACTTCATTACGCCGCCGATCACATCGGAAGCGTTCTTCACGCGGTCCGGCTTGACTTGCGGTTCAGGCAAGCCGCGCCATTCGGCGATCACCAAAGCTCGCTGCCAGGGGGTCATGGGTTAAGATTTAAGTGCCAGAGCGAGGAGGGGAACTATTCCCCGTCGTCGCCGATGGCCTCCACCGGGCAGCCCTCTTTGGCCTCGCGGCAGAGGTTTTCTTCTTCCTCTGTCTCGGGTTGTTTGAGGACGTAGGAGTGGCCGCCTTCGTCGTTGCGACCAAAATTGGCGGGCGCTGTTTCGCGGCAGAGGTCGCAGTCGATGCACTGGTCATCAACATAGTAGCGGCCCAGCACGTTATCTGGATACTTGTTCGCAATGTCAGCCATAGGCCTTAATACTTCGGACGATCGGGGCTGATTGCAACGTTTTTTTAGGATCAACCTGCCTGATGCATGGATCGGGGCCCACCAGCGGCCCTAATAATTGCCGGGGCGCGAGTTTTGGCTTCCTCGCGGGGCCGTTTTGCCCTCATCATTCCCCGCATGCCTTCCTTTGACATCGTATCGGAAATAGACCGGGGAGAAATCGACAACGCCATCAACCAGGCCCGCAAAGAGCTCGCCTCGCGCTTCGACTTCAAGGGCAGCACGGCCAAGATCGAGTGGCAGAAAAACGAGATCGACCTTTCCGCCGAGGACGGCAGCCGCCTGAAGGCCCTGGAGGAAATCCTCGTCGGCAAGCTGGCCAAGCGCAACGTTGACCTGCGCAACATCGAGCGCAAGCCCCCGGCCATCTCCCCCCTGGGCCACGCCACGCAGAAAATCGTCATCAAACAGGGCATTGAAGGCGAAAAAGCCAAGGAAATCACCAAAGCCATCAAAGCCAACACCGCCAAAGTCCAGTGCGCCTTGCAGGAAATGCAGATCCGCGTTACCGGCAAAAAACGGGACGACCTCCAGGAGGTCATCGCCTTTGTCCGGGCCAAGGACTTCGGTGTCGCCCTCTACTTCAAGAACTTCCGCGATTAAATCGCCCAAGATTTGCCGCGACGCCGGGAACCGCTTCCTTTATAATGCGCCCAAGTACCGACTTTTAGCCTCCCATGATAACCAAGCTCCTGCATACCCGCTACCGCGTGGCCGACCTCGAAAAGACGGCCTCGTTCTACCGCGACGTCCTGGGCCTTGAGGAAGTCAGCCGCTTTCAGTCGCCGCGCGGCTCCCAGATCATCTATTTCAAGGCCCCCGGCAGCGAGGAACTCATCGAAATCTGCCAATACGACGCCAGCGGCCCCGTGGTCGTCGGCCCGGACCTCACCCACCTGGCCTTCGCCGTGGACGACCTGGAGGCCTTCGCCCGCCACGCCGCTGCCAAAGGCTACCCGCTGTCCGACGGCCCGATCCAGAGCGGCTCCGGCTCCACGATCGCCTTTATCGACGCCCCGGAAGGTTACGAAATCGAACTCATTCAAGCCCCCCAACCCTGAGCGCACATGGAATTTGACTGGCTCGACGCCCCCTTTGACCTGAAACCGATCCCCCCCAAGGAGATCGAGGAATCCTTCGAAGACCCGTTTTCGCTGCGCATCCTGCCGGACACCGTTCAGGCCACCGAGGCGCGCTACTTTAACCTGGGCCGGGCGATGACCGGACGCGGCATTTTCACCGTCTTCTGGACCGACGGCAAAGCCTACCGGGCCATTTTTTCGCGCGAAATGACACCCGAGGAGACCGCCTTTTACGAACGTAAGAACTCGGAGCTGAGTTAATCTTTTCCATTCTCCCCGCCCCACATGAACGTCATCAATACCTGGTCGGAAGTCCCGCGCTTCGAAAGCGAGGAAGACGAATGCGCTTTCTGGAGAAACACCCGCATCGACGCCCGGCTCATGAACGGCTCGCTCCTCAAGACCGACGCCCGGGAATCAACCACCGTAACCCTGCGCATCGATCCCCGGATGCTGGCGCGCATCAAGCGCCTCGCCCGCATGCGCTACCTTAATTACCAAAGCATGATCAAGCAGTGGCTTAGCGAACGGCTCGAAAAAGAGAACGCGAACTAGGCCGCCTCACGCTTTCAACCTTATCCGCCGGAGGTGCAAAGCGCCCACGGCATCCCTATATTTTCCGTGGAAAACCAGCCTTCCGAACCTTCTCCCGAAACGCCCTCCGCAACCCCAGCCGCACCCGCGCCTGAACCGGTCCCTGCACCTGCGGACAAAACGGCCGATAAACCAGCCGAAAAACCGGCTGCCGAAGCCCCCTCCGATCCGCTCCTGGCCCTGGCCTATGCCGCCAAAGCGGCCCGCCTGAGCCCGGCCGACGAGGAACACGCCGTCACGCTGCTCAAAGAGCGCCTCACCGGGGGCCGCGCCGGAATCACCGCCGCCGTGCCCGCCATGACCGACGGGCTGCCGTGGGTCGTCGCCGTCAACGCCGTCAGCGCCGTTTGGGAAGGGCTTTCAGCGGTCATGCGCCGCCATTTGCTCGCCGCCATCGCCAAAACAGAGACCGAACCGGCCCGCCGCCTCCGGCTGAGCCTGGCCCGGGGCATCTTTAAAATCGACCCGCCCGCCGGGTTAAAGCTCGCCTCCCAAGCCGCCGCCGGGCTCAAAGACCCTGAAAACGGCGCCCTCTCCGGCAAACATAGGCAGTATTTCTTCAACGTCTTCATCGGTAAGGGCAAGCCGTGGCTGCTCCAGCTCCCGCTGGGCGACCTCAAGGCGGGCGACGCCGACGCGCTGGTCCATGCCGCCATCGAGAGCTTCTCCTTCTGCCCGCCCTTCTCGCAGCTGACCATCCTGCGCTGGGTGCACGGCGCGGGTCGGCTCAAGAAAGTCGGCGAAAGCGACCTCGCAGCCATCGTCAAGAGCGTCTCGCGCTGGAACGTCAAGCTCCAGCGGCAGTTGAAGGCCGAGATTCCCGAGCTTCCCGCCGCCGTCGAGGCAGCCCTCAAGCCCGAGGCCTCCCAACCGGCGGCTCCAGAGGAAAAACCCAAACCCGCGGAGAAGAAACCGGCCCCCGAAGTCATCACGATTCCCAAGAAATCCAAGGCCCCCCGTGCTCCGTCTCCCGAAGAACCCGGTGCGCAAGAGCCGCAAGCCGAGCCCCCCGCCGCCGAGGGAGAGGAACCCGGCGAAGCCGAGCCGCAAGCCGAGGAAGGAGAGGCTCAGGCCGAGTCGCCCGCCGCCCAAGCCCGGCCCGAACGCCGCGAGCGCCTCACCCGCGAACAGCGTCACCAGGAAAAAGTGGAGCGCCGCAAACAGGAGCAGGAAGCCCGCCGCGAAAAGCGCGAACAACGCGAACAGCGGGAGCCTCGTGAACCACGTGAGCCCCGCGAACTGCAACTGCGCGACCGTGGCGAACCGCTGCGGATCAGCAGCCGCCCCTTCGATGCCAAGGAAGCCCTTCGCGGCATCGAAGGCTACATCACCGGCCTGCGCAACGAGCTTGAAAACGCCAAGGCCCAGCTTCACCGCCAGGAAAAACAGCGCCCGCGCTCGATCCACGCCGAGGAACCGCTACCCGCCGAGGAAGTCGAGGCGCTGCGGCGTCACAACATCCGGCTCGAATCGACCGTCGCCGAGCTGCGCGCGGAGCTTGAGGACCTCGCGGCCAACCACGAGGCCATCGCCGAGAGCCGCCTGCTGCACACCGCCGAGCCGCTGAGCGAGGAGAGCGTCGGTGCGCTGCGAGCACTGCTGGGCATCAAGCTCCAGGAAGCCTTCGAGACCTACCACGCCATGCGCCTGGAACCGCTCGACAAAGTTTTCCGCCTCGACTACCGCGACCTCCTCGGGAGCGTCTTCGATGTCCTGATGGAGCAGGGCGTACCGCTGAAAAAAGAGCCGCCCAAGTCATAGAACCCCTGATTTTTGCGCCACATCAGCCGCTTTGGCGAAATTCCCTTTCCCAAAAGCGGCAAATGCCGTTAAACGAAAACCATGTCAGTACTCATTGTAGGCTCCATCGGTCTTGATACGATTAAAACCCCGGTTGCGGAACACGGCGATTTGCTCGGCGGCTCGGCTTCCTACGCCGCCGTCAGCGCCAGCTTTTTCTCGCCCGTGAACCTCGTGGGCGTCGTGGGGGATGACTTTCCCAAGGCCCACGTCGACTTTTTTGCCGAACGCAAGATCGACCTCTGCGGCCTGCAAACCGAGCCCGGCAAAACCTTCCGCTGGTCCGGCGAATACCACACCGACCTCAATACCCGCTCCACCCGCAGCATCGAGCTGAACGTCTTCGAGCACTTTACGCCGACCCTGCCGCCGGAGTACAATCATACCGAGTACGTCCTCCTGGCCAACATCGCTCCGAGCCTCCAGAGCCACGTCCTGGACCAGATGTCCCGGCCCCGGTTCATCATCGCCGACACGATGGACCTCTGGATCAACATCGCCAAGCCCGACCTCCTGGCCCTCTTGAAGCGCGTGGATATGCTGATTCTAAACGACGGCGAGGCCCGTGAGTTGACCGGGGAGAATTCGCTCATCAAAGCCGGGCGGCTGATCCGCCACCTCGGGCCGCGTTACGTCGTTATCAAGAAAGGCGAGCACGGCGCGCTGCTTTTCGGCGAGGACGCTTTCTTTTCCTGCGGCGCGTATCCCTTGGAGGAGATCCACGACCCGACCGGCGCGGGCGACACCTTCGCGGGGGGCGTGGCCGGTTACCTGGCCAGCCTCAAGCACACCGATGGCGTCACCTTCCCGATACTGCGCAAAGCGGTCGTCTACGGCACCGTCCTGGCCAGCTTCAACGTCGAAGCCTTCTCGCTGGAGCGCCTGCGCACCCTCAAGCCCGAGGAAATCGAAGAGCGCTACCGCACGATCCGCAAGATCAGCCACTTCGACGCCGAGGTATAGAAGCTTTTTTAGCTGCAAAAAAGCGCAAGATTTTCCTCGTTCCCTATCTTCAGATTGGGAACGAGGACACCCCGCAAAAATCCCCTAACAATCCGCCAGCGTCGCGCCGATCATGTCCGTATTGGCCGCGCCGGGAGGCACGATCGGGAACACATTTTCGTTCGCGTCGATGGCGAGGTTCACCAAGCTTGGCCCGTTGTGGTGGAGCGCCTCGCAGAGCGTCTTTTCGATCTCCGCCCGGGCCGTGCCCGCCAGGATGTCCCACGAGGCCAGGCCGAACGCCTTTGCCAGCGCCGCGAAATCTGGCTGCCGCTCGAAGATCGAAGCCTCGTAGCGCTTGCCGTAGAAAAGCTCCTGCTGCTGGCGCACCATCCCGAGGCGCTGATTATTCAGTACGATCACCGTCACATTGAGGTTCAGCTCCGCCAGCGTCGCCAGCTCCTGCACGTTCATGAGGATTGAGCCGTCGCCGCTCACGCAGACCGTCCGGCGCTCCGGCTCCGCCAGCGCCCCGCCGATGGCCGCGGGCAGGCCGAAACCCATCGTGCCCAAGCCGCCCGAGGTCAGGTAAGTGCGCGGTGCGCGGACCGGGTAGCCCTGCGCCATCCACATCTGGTGCTGGCCCACGTCGGTGGCCACCAGCGCATCGGCGGGAAGCAGTTCCCCTAGCATCCGGCAAAACTCCAGCGGATGAATGCCCGCTTCGCGTTGTGGGATCACAATCGGGTGATCCGCCTTCAGCTCGGCCAGGCGCTTGCGCCACGGCTCGCGGTCCGGCTGCTGCGGCAGCGCTGGAACCAGCCGCGAGAGCACCTCGCCCGCGTGCCCCGCCACGGAGAACGTCGCGAGCTTGATTTTATCGATCTCGCACGGGTCGATCTCGATATGGATAATCCGCGCGTGCTGGCAGAACTTGGCCGCGTAGCCCGTCGCCCGGTCGTCGAAGCGCGCTCCGACAACCACCAGCAGATCCGCCTCGTCCATCAGGTAATTTGTATACGGCGCGCCGTGCATGCCGAGCATCCCGATGGAGAGCGGGTGATCGCACGAGATCGCACCCAGCCCCATCAGCGTACTGGCCACCGGCGCGGAAGTTTTTTCCGCCAACTGGCGCACCCATTCCCCGGCGTCTGCTCCGATCACCCCGCCGCCGATGTAGAGCACCGGGCGGCGCGCCGCCGTGATCAGCTCCGCCATGCGGGCAATGGCTTCCGGTGCCACCGGCTCCGGCTCGGCCGCGCGGCCCGGCTCGGGCCAGGCGTCGATCTCGATCTCGCCCATGAAAACGTCCTTCGGCACATCGACCACCACCGGCCCCGGCCGCCCGGATTGCGCAATGGCAAAGGCCTGCGGGATCGCGTCGAGCAGATCCTCCGTGTGCATCACCATGAAGCTATGCTTGGTGATCGGCAGCGTGAGGCCGAACGTATCGACCTCCTGAAAGGCATCCGTGCGCAAGAGCGAGCGGGCCACCTGCCCCGTGATCGCCACCAGCGGCACCGAGTCGAGCTTCGCGTCGGCGATCGCCGTGAGCAAATTGGTTGCCCCCGGGCCGGACGTGCCCAGGCAGACAGCCGCCTTGCCCGTCACCCGCGCCATGCCCTGCGCGATAAAGCCCGCCCCCTGCTCGTGGCGCGCCAGTACGTGCCGTAGCGGGCTGTCGTAAAGGGCGTCGTAGAGCGGCAGAATCGCGCCGCCGGGAATGCCGGAAAGCGTCGTGATGCCTTGCCGTTCGAGCAATTTGCAGATGATTTGGGCTCCGTTGAGTTTCATTTTATGGCTTATCTTGATGGAATCCGGCGCGCCGTTGGTGGGAGAGATGTGGGTAAAAAACAACCCCCTCCTGGCGGCTGCCGGAAGGGGGTTTCTCGTTCGATTCTTCGCCCTACCGGCTCGCTCTAAGCTCTACATTAAGCACAACAATGCTTACGCCCCCCGCCACGACGGGGAGAAGAACGGCGACATTGTTGAGAGCTTGGCTGCGGAAGTGGCTCATTTCTGATCGGAGGTGTTACGCGGAGCCGGGCGCTTTGTCAACTCCCGGCCCATCGCACCTGGTGAAATTTTTTTTAACGACGGAAAGCCCGATTCACACGATGTTAACAAAAAGATGCATGATTTTTGCTGTCTCCTGGCTTTACTCCTGTTATGAAAAGAGCCGCTATGCCAGAATACGTTGAGTTTCAATTAGAGGGAAAGTGTGTGCGGTTGCCCATCATCGAGGGGACGGCCGGCGAAAAGGCGATTGACATCTCTACGTTGCGAGAACAGACCGGCTACATCACGCTCGACTCCGGCTACGGTAATACCGGCTCATGCGAGAGCGATATTACCTTTATCGACGGCGAACAAGGCATCCTGCGCTACCGGGGCATCCCGATCGAGGAGCTTGCCGAGAAATCCTCCTTTGTCGAAACGGCCTACCTCCTCATGTTCGGCCACCTGCCGACGGGGACCGAGCTGCACCAGTTCTCCAAGCTGCTCACCGAGAACGAGCTGATCCACGAGGACATGAAGTACCACTTCGAGGGCTTCCCCTCCAACGCCCACCCGATGGCGATCCTCTCCTCCATGATCAACGCCTCCGGCTGTTTCCAGCCGCAGATGCTCGCCGCGCACAGCCGCCGCACCTTCGATCTCCACGCCGCGCGCCTCGTCTCGCAGGTGCGCACCATCGCCGCCTTTGCCTACCGGAAATCCCACGGCCTGCCGATCATCTACCCCAAGCCGATCTATAAATACTCGGCCAACTTCCTCCACATGATGTTCTCCGAGCCGTACTGCGACTACGAGCTCAAGCCGGAGGTCGTCCGCGCGCTCGACCTGATCTTCATCCTCCACGCCGACCACGAGCAGAACTGCTCCACCTCCACCGTCCGGATGGTTGCCTCCAGCCGCGCCAGCCTCTTTGCAGGAGCCGCCGCCGGGGTCTGCGCCCTGTGGGGCCCGCTCCACGGCGGGGCCAACCAGGCCGTGCTCGAAATGCTCAAGAAAATCTACGAAGACGGCGACGACGGCACCAAGTTCATCGCCGCCGCCAAGGACAAGAAGAGCAAGAACCGCCTCATGGGCTTCGGCCACCGGGTCTACAAAAACTACGACCCGCGCGCCCGCATCATCAAACAGCGCTGCCACGAGCTGCTCGACGCCCTCAAAATTGACGATCCGCTGCTCGAAATCGCCCTCAACCTGGAAAAAGCTGCCCTCACCGACCCCTACTTCGTCGAGCGCAAGCTCTACCCGAACGTCGACTTCTACAGCGGCATCATCATGCAGGCCATCGGCATCCCGGTGGAAATGTTCACCGTCATCTTCGCCATCGGCCGCATGCCCGGGTGGATCGCCAACTACCGCGAAACCATCGAGGACCGCAACTCCCGGATCTACCGCCCGCGGCAGATCTACCAAGGCTCCCCGCTGCGGCACTACGTCCCCATCGCCGATCGCGAGACGAAGTAGGGCTTATCTATAAGACGCGGAGAAAGAGAGATGTGGAGAGGTGGCGCTGCCAAGTCGCAGCCAGCCTCGGCGTCTCTTTTTCCAGTGGCGCAGTAGCGTCATCTTTCCGTCCCCTCGTCTCCTCTTCTCCGCGTCTTCCTCCGCGCCGGGGTACTTTTTTCCGTTAGGGGTTTGATCTTTTTCCCGGGGACGTTATTCTCGGGCCCTATTCGACTATGTTGCGGAAAACCTCTCTTGCGGCCGCTGGATGCTTGGCGGCTTTTTCATTGGCGGCCCTAGCTCCCGCCCTCATCCCTACGACGGCCTTAGCGGCGGAAACGCCGACCATCACCATCAGTAAAAATGGCTCCGTGGCCATCGCCATCGGCGGCATCTCCGGCCCGGACGGCGCGCAGATCGCCAAGATCGTCCAAAGCGACCTCGCCCTCTCCGGCTTCTTCAGCTTCACCGACCCGGCCAGCGCGCCCATGGTCATCAAAGGCTCCTCCTCCGGCTCCCTGGAAGGCAAAGTCGTCGAACGCTCCGGCGGCAACGTCCTCATGCGCAGCTACGACGGCGACACCGCCAGCAAAGCCCACGCCTTTGCCAACGACATCATCCAGACCCTCACCGGCTCGCGCGGCATGGCTGGCAGCAAAATCGCCTTCATCTCCGGGCGCGGCAGCAAAAAGGAGCTCTACCTCGCCAACTACGACGGTAGCAACGCCCGGCAGCTCACCCAGGACGGCACCATCAGCGCCGCCCCCTCCATCAGCCCCGACGGCTCGAAAATCGCCTACACCAGCTACCTCAAAGGCTACGCCGATATCTATCTCATTAACCTCGCCAGCGGCGCGCGCGAACGCATCGTCAAATTCCCCGGCACCAACAGCGGCGCCTCCTTTTCACCCGACGGCAGCCGCATCGCGCTGACCTGCTCGCGCGACGGCAACCCCGAGCTCTATACCGTTGACATCAACGGCGGAAGCGCCCGGCGGCTCACGCGCACCCCGGGCGTCGAATCCTCCCCCACCTGGTCGCCCGACGGCAGCGAGATCATCTACTCCTCCGACGACGGCGGCTCGCCCCAGCTCTACCGCATCTCCGCGAGCGGCGGCTCCGGCCATCGCCTCTCCACCGGCTACGGCTACTGCACCAAGCCGAGCTGGTCGCCCGACGGCAAACGCATCGCCTTCAACGTCCGCGACGGCGGCTCCTTCCAGGTCGCCGTGCTCGAACTCTCCGGCGGCAGCGTCCGGCTCGTCAGCGGCGGCGGCGAGGCCCGCGACCCCGTCTGGGGCCCGGATTCCCGCCACCTCCTCTTCACCCAGGACGGCAGCCTCGTCCTGCTCGATACCCAAACCAGCCGCCGTTCCTCGGTGATGGGCGGCGTTGGCTCCGCTTCCGAACCCTCCTGGACTCGTTAAACCTCCAATTCTCCAAGACCCAAACCAATGAAAAAATTCCAACTCATCACCCGTCTCGCCCTTTGCGGCGTGCTGGTCTGCACCCTGGACGCCTGCTCCCTCTTCAAAAAGAAAAAACAGTACACCGGCGTCTCTGACAGCGACATGATCAGCGGCTCCCCGCTGCCCGACCGTCCGGAAAACGGCGTTTCCTTCATGAGCGCGAACGTCGACCGCAGCAAATTCTCGCCCGTCCACTTCGGCTTCGACAGCAGCGAAGTCGAGCCCTCCGATCTCGGCAAACTCAAAGAAGTCGCTTCCTTCGCCAAGCACTCCAGCAAGCAGATCATCATCGCTGGCTTCACCGACGAGCGCGGCACCGCCGAGTACAACCGCGGCCTTGGCGAACGCCGGGCCCAGGCCGTGCGCTCCTACCTCCTGCAACACGGAGCCAGCGACGGCAACATCCAGACCACCAGCTTCGGAGCGGAAATGCCCGCCTCCGAAGGGCACGACGAATCCGCGTGGGCCAAGAACCGCCGCGCTGAATTCGGCGTTGTGAAGTAAACCTGATCAACCGCGAAAAACGTAAACGGGCCGGGGCTTTCCAAACGCCCCGGCTCTGCGAAGTACACCCCACTCCCAACCGATCCCCAAAAATTTATGGCCAAGACCGAAGCTCCCGTTGAAGACAAACAGCTCGCCGCCCGCAACAAGAACCTCGACCTGGCCATCCAGCAGATCGAGAAAGACTACGGCACCGGCGCCATCATGCGCCTGGGCGACAAGACCTCGATGGAAGTCGAAGTCATCCCCTCGGGCAACATCCTGATCGACCGCGCCCTCGGCGTCGGCGGATTCCCCCGCGGCCGCGTCGTCGAGATTTACGGCCCGGAATCCTCCGGTAAAACCACCCTCACCCTTACCGTCGTCGCTCAGGCCCAGAAGCGGGGTGGCCTCGCCGCCTTCATCGACGTCGAACACGCCCTGGACCCCGTCTACGCCCGCAAGCTCGGCGTTAACGTCGACGACCTCCTCGTTTCCCAGCCCAGCAGCGGTGAGGAAGCGCTCCGGATTTGCGAAACGCTCGTGCGCTCCAACGCGCTCGACATCATCGTCATCGACTCCGTGGCCGCGCTCGTTACCAAACAGGAACTCGAAGGCGAAATCGGCGACTCCACCGTCGGTGCCCAGGCCCGCCTCATGAGCGCCGCGCTCCGCAAGCTGACCTCGCTCATCTCCAAAGCCCGCACCACCTGCATCTTCACCAACCAGATCCGCGAGAAGATCGGCGTCATGTTTGGCAACCCGGAGACCACCCCGGGCGGCAAGGCCCTTAAATTCTACGCCAGCGTTCGCTGCGACATCCGCCGCATCGGAGCCATCAAGCAGGGCGACGGCACCGTCACCGGCAACCGCACCAAGCTGAAAATCGCCAAAAACAAAGTCGCCCCGCCCTTCACCGAGTGCGAGTTCGACATCATGTACAACGAAGGCATCTCTAGCGTTGGCTCGCTGCTCGACCTCGCGTTGGAAAAGGGAATCCTCGAAAAACGCGGTTCGTGGATGAGCTACAAAGGCGCGCAACTGGCCCAGGGCCGTGACGCCGCCAAGGAAGCCCTCAAAGCCGATCCCGCGCTGTACGAAGAGATCGAGACCGCCGTCAAAGCGAAGCTCGACGAAGACGCCGGTTTGTAAAACGCGTCCCGTCCATCAACCTCACGAAGCCCGGCAGCGATGCCGGGCTTTTTTTGTTTTCACGCCCTGAAAAGGCCTCCGCCCAAATTCCATTCATACCGATTCCCCCCCTTGTGCCCAAACTCCATTTGGGCACGCCCCTGCTCCCTCAATTCCATTGCCACCCAGCGCCCTTTCCGGGCACAAAAAAGGCGGGCCGTTTCCAGCCCGCCTTCTTTGTAAACTGATCTGCCGAAACGCCTAGCGCGGCAGCGGGTAGTGCCGGGTCAGCTCGTGCACCTGAGCGCGGATCTTCGCCAGCGCGGCCTCGTCATCCTTGTGGGTGAGGGCTTCGTGGATGAAGTCAGCGATCTGCATCATCTGCTCTTCCTTCATGCCGCGCGTCGTGATCGCCGGGGTGCCGATGCGGATGCCGCCCGTGAGCGAGATTTTCTCGGTGTCAAACGGGATGCCGTTCTTGTTCACCGTGATGCCCGCTTTGTCGAGCGTCTCGCTGGCCACTTTGCCGTTGATGCCCTTCGGACGGAGGTCCACCAGCATGAGGTGGTTGTCCGTGCCGCCGGAGACGATCCGGTAGCCGTGGTGGATCAGCTGGGCCGCAAGCGCCTTGGCGTTGAGGACGATCTGCTGTGCGTAGGTCTTGAAGCTCGGTTGCAGCGCTTCATAGAGGCAGATGGCCTTGCCGGCCACCACATGCATGAGCGGCCCGCCCTGGATGCCCGGGAATACCTGGGAATCGACGGCCTTGGCGTATTTTTCCTTACACAGGATGATGCCGCCGCGCGGTCCGCGCAGGCTCTTGTGGGTGGTCGTGGTGACGAAATCGGCGAACGGCACCGGGCTCGGGTGCTGGCCCCCGGCGACGAGCCCCGCGATGTGGGCCATGTCGACGAAAAGGTAGGCGCCCACGGAGTCGGCGATCTCCCGCAGACGCTGGAAATCAAACACGCGCGGGTAGGCCGAGGCGCCCGCGACGAGCATCTTCGGCTTGAATTCGAGGGCCTGGGCGGCCAGGGCGTCGTAGTCGATCGTCTCCGTCTCGGGGTTCACGCCGTAGGCGGCGACTTCGAAGAATTTGCCGGAGAAGTTGGCGCTGTGGCCGTGGGTGAGGTGGCCGCCGTGGGCCAGGTTCATGGCCAGGATGCGGTCGCCCGGCTTGAGCACGGAGAAATAGACGGCCATGTTGGCCTGGCTGCCCGAGTGGGGCTGGACGTTGGCGTGATCGGCGCCAAAGAGGGCCTTGGCGCGGTCGATGGCGAGCTGTTCGACGACGTCGACGTTCTCGCAGCCGCCGTACCAGCGCTTGGCCGGGTAGCCTTCCGCGTATTTATTGGTCAGACACGAGCCCTGGGCTTCCATCACGGCGCGGCTGGTGAAGTTTTCGGAGGCGATGAGCTCGATGCTCTCGTCCTGGCGCTTGGCTTCCTTGGCGATGGCTTCGGCCAGTTCGGGATCGACCTTGGCGATGCTGCCGCCGGGCTGGAATTCCTCGCCCACGTGGCCGAGCTTGCTGACGCGGCGCTCATGGCGGTTGCCGCCCTCGAATTTCGTGGAAAGGAAGGCGTCGACGGTCTTTTTCACCGCTTCGAGCTTGGCGTTCTTGGCAGCGAGGCAGAGCACGTTGGCGTTGTTGTGCTGGCGGGTGATGGTGGCTTCCTCGGGGGTGTCGACGAGCGCGGCGCGAATCTGGGGAAAGCGGTTGGCGGCGATGCTCATGCCGATGCCGCTGGTGCAAACGAGAATGCCGAAATCGGCCTTGTTGGCGATGATTTCGTTGGCTACCTGGGCGGCGAAATCAGGGTAATCGACCGACTCGGGGGTGAAAACGCCGAAATCGGCAACGGGAAAGCCCTTCTCGGTGAGGTAGGCATGGAGGGCCGTTTTCAATTCGAATCCACCGTGATCCGCGGCGATCGCGATCCGGGACGTTGGGCTGGTGGCGGGTGTGGTCATGGGCTGAGGCATTTGCTTGGTTTTTTGAATGTGGGAGAGAATGCTCGGGATGGCGGCTTTGATCCTGTCGCGGCATCGCATATAGACATCCACGCTCTGGCCGATGGGGTCGGGGATATCCGAGCGCCGCTGCGGGCCGGGCATGAATTCGGTGAGGAGAAAGGCTTTGTCGGCGGCCTCGGGGAAGAACGTCAGGATGACGTCCAGGTGCCCGCGCGTCATGGCGAAAATGTAATCGGCCTCTTCGACCAGGGCTTCGGTGAGCGGCTGGCTGCGGAATTTGGAAAGGGAGAGGCCCAGGGGGCGCAGGGCGGAGGCTGAATTGACGCTGGCGGGGAAGCCCGGGGCGGCGCTGATGCCCGCGGAGGCGACTTCGATGTTGCCATCCAGGTCCTGCACGGCGTTCCGGAAGAGGGCCTCGGCCATGGGGCTGCGGCAGATATTTCCGGTGCAGACGAAGAGGATGTGTTGGGCTGGTTTCACAGATTGGGCGTCACTCCCTTCGGCCTCCCGGGACGAAGGGGAAAGGTACAACATTTCATGGATTTTTTAGACTGTCGAGGGTCAATGCGTACGATCCATCGGGGAAGGTCCTCTGGATTGCCCCCGGTGGGCCCCGGCTCCCGCCAAAATGGACGGTCTGTTCTTTCATTATTCGAAGAGCCTGCTAGGCTTGCCACGCTGTGGAAAACACTGTTCCTGAACCACCTTCGACGCCCTCTTTGCAATCCAAGGGGCTTGGCTATCGCTTTGCCCTGCTCCTGACGGGGAGCGCCGTGGCGGCCGAGGCGGTGCTGCGCCAGGCGCTGGCTGAATGCTCGGAGGCGCTGGGCCAACTGCGCAGCCGTGCCCGCCGCCGGGCGCTTTTGATTCGGCAAATCCGCGCCGTGGCGGCGAAATGGCGCGAGGAGCACCCGGCCGGACCGGTTGATCTGGATGCGGCGGGCGTCTCGGACCGTGTCGCCGCCCTTCCCGAGCGCGACCGTTGTGCGCTGGCCCTCTTTCTTTGCCTGGAGCCGGAGACGCCCGTGGAAACCATGGCCGAGCTGCTCCATCTGAAGCTTCCCGTTTTTATCAAGGCCATTGCCTCGGCCCGCCAGGCGCTGGCCCCCGCCGCCGTTTTCCCTGAAAAACCGCTCTTGCGCGAACATCGCCCGTGGGGTGGGGATCGCCCGAAGGTTGCCAAGGCCGTGGCCGCCGCCGGGGAGAGCCCCGAGCTGGCCGCTCAAGCCGAGGCGGATGCCCTGCTTTATGCCGATGTCGGCTTTCTGGAAGTCCCCGCGCCGGTTCTCGAACTGGTCCCGGCGGCTCCGGAGCGGCCTCGCCTGCGGGTGCTCCTCTTTCAGCCTGCCGTGTTGGCCATTGTACTGGCCACCCTGGTCGTGCTCGGCACGGTCATCTATATCGTCCAGGCGCGCTCGGCCGATTTCCCGGGACGGGAGACCGCCGAGGAAATCGTGGAACATTCGGGTACCGAGGTCGAGTACGAGCCCTTTGCCGCCACCCCGGCGGGGGACTTGGACGACTGGTTCGTGCTGAAAGGCTTCGCCGGGTTCGGCGTCCCCTCCGAGCTGGAAAAAGCCCGGGCGGTGGGGGGACGTTTATTCCGCTATAACGGCCTGGCGATTGCCGAGGTGGAGCTGGCTGCCAGCAATGCCCGGCTGCTGGTGTTCCATCTTGCGGACCTGAAAAAGACCTCCTTCAACCCCGGCACCAGCTGGCGTTTCTTCCAGGAAGACGACTGGGCGGTGGGGGCCACGCGGGATGACGACAACGGCTATCTACTCCTTTTCGAAGGCGATGCGGCGGCCATGCCCCGGTTTTTTGAGGCGATTCGCAAAGCATCTAATCCGTAGGACCTTTGCGAATTGGTATTGAAGCTGACCGGACAATAGCTTATCCCATGGAGCCCAGATGAAACCTATTCGTTTGATTGCGCCGGTGCTTGCCCTGGCGCTTCTTGTCGGATGCGCCCATATCAGCCGGACCGAGCGCAACACGCTCGTCGCGCACAATGTCAACCCGGCGGTTTACGACCGGATGGTTCGCGGGGATATCCTCACGCTCAGCGACATTATCGAGCTATCCCAGCGGAACGTCCCGCCGCAATTGATCATTAATTACCTCTATTCCACCCGCGCCATTTACGTGCTGGATAAACCGGCGCTCACGCGGTTGAACCAAGCCAGGGTCTCCCAGGAGCTCATCGGCTACCTCTCGCAGACGGAGTCGATGTTCGGCCCGCGCGTTTACAGCCCCCGCTACTACGGCCCGGCGCCCTATTACTACGATCCGTATTACCCGTGGCGTCCCTACCCGTACTATTACGGTCCGAGCGGGGTCGTGGTCATCCGGGGCGGGGGACATTGGCACCACTAAGGCTTTCCCTATTAAATCCGTTCCTATAAGAACCTTCTGTTTATGTCAAACACACCATCCGCTACTTCCTCCAACGCCACCGACCAGATCGAAGACCTCCAACGGCAGATCGAGCAGCTCAAGCACCGCGCCGTGCTTGAGCTGAAGGTTAAGCTGGCCGAGGCCAAGTCCCAGGTGGTCGATCTCCAGGCCCAGATTGAAAAGCTCTCCGGCGAGGTCGGCGAAAAACCGGCCTCCGGACGCCGTCACCGCACGCGCGTGACCATCGGGCAGATCGTGGACGCCATCAAAGGCGGGGCGACCAATTACCGCACCGTTGCCGCCAAGCTGGGCGCTTCGCCCGCCTCCATCGCCAACAAAATCAAAGACGAAGGCAAGGCGGCTGGGATTTCCAGCACCGGCCAGAAGGCTGCCTTTAAGCTGGTGGTGAAATAGGGGCCGGTGAAATAAGGGCGAGGGGGCCGGGACTTGAGCGGAATGCTCCGGTTCGCTATTCGATCTCGCTTTCCACCGCGCCGCGCAGGTCGTAGATCACGCCCCAGCTCCCGGCGGCGGCTACCGGGAGGCGGTCCCGCCACGGGTCGCCATTGCCCGTGCCGTATTTCTCGCGCTCGCGCGGTCCCCAGAAAAGGTAATCCGCGCCGAGTTGCCGGGCGCGCGCGGCCCAGCCCGGCTCCGCCCGCAGGAGGCGCTCCAGCGCGTCGAAATTCGGGCGGTAGGCGATGCCGTGGCTGAAGAGATGCCCTTCGTAACCGGCCACCGCCTTGTGCCCGAGCACGAGCAGCGGGTGATTGTAGGTCGGCAGGCAGGCAAAGGTTGCCGTGACCGGGATGCGCCGCAGCTGGGGTCGCAGAGAGTCGAGTTCCGTCCGGTCGGCGAGGGCGTAGCCTTGGTTCCTGGCGCTCAGCCCGGCGGCCAGCGTCAGCGCGCCCGAGGCAAAGAGCGCCACGCAGGCCAACGCCCGCAATGCCGCGCTCCCTTGCTTTTCCAGCAGGGCGTCAAGCGCGGGGAGTATGGCAAAATAACACCAAATCATGAGCTTGGTATTGTCCCACTCCCACGGCGCGAAGATCACGTAACAGGCGATGGCAAATACCGCCAGCGCCGGGAGCATAAAGGCCGCGTGCTCCAGCATTTCCGGCTCTTGGCGCCGTAGCCAGAGCCACCCCAGCGTCCCCAGCAGCAGGAACGGCAGCACGCCGAAATTCTGCATCGTCGCGTCGAGCAGCGAGAGGTCCTTGCCGATCCAGCCCGCGCTGAGATGGATGGCCCCGCCGCTTTGCCCGAAGCCGGTTACTTTAAATACCAGCCATGTTGCCGGAAGGAGCGCCGTCGCCACGAGCTTGAAGATTTCCTTCCGGGGCGCGGGCCTCCCTGCTGCCGCTGGAACGAACATCCAGGCTCCCAGCATCGCCGAAAGGAACAGGAACGTGTGCAGGTGGAAAAACGGCATCGTGGCGTAAAGCAGCGCCTCGATCCAGAATGGCAGGCCGCGCGAGGCCCGGAAAAACCGTTCGCGCCAGCTCCACAAAAGCGCCAGCCCGGCGGGGATCGCGTAGAGCAGCCCGCGCTGCGTTACGAACAAGGCGAGCGGGATGCTCTTCCAGTCCAGATGCTCCTGCGCGGCGCTGATATCGGGATGCGGCAGGCTTAGGAGCACCGCCAGCCCGCCATTGAACAAAAACGCTGCCAGGGCGAACGCCCCGCACCAGCGCCAGAGCGCGATGGCCGTGGCGAGGGCGGCCAGCAGGCCCGTCCAGACGAGCCCGCGCTGGAGGTCGAGCCCGGTGGAGACCAGTAGGGCGTTAAAGAGATCGACGCCAAAGGGGTAGTGCAGCGCGGCGGAGGAAAAGATCGGGTTCGCGGGCCAGAGCGGTGCGCCGTTGGCAAAGTAGTTGATGTACGTCAGGTGCAGCGAGAGGTCGCCCAGGTTATTCGGCGAAAGGAAGGAGATGTTTTCGTCGTTGTTGAAAATCAGCCAGCAGAAGGCCCGCGCTGCGAAAAGCGCGAACGCGATCCCCATCGCCCATGCCGCCCAGCCGCGAAACGGTTTCCCTGCGGGCAGCCCTTTGAGCGAGGCCCACGCGCCCGCGCCTGCCAGCGCCCCGAGCGCCAGCGCCACGGCGGAGAAGTGCGCGTCGAGCCCGTGGCCGCCCGCAAGCAATCCCGCGAGCGCGGCCACGCACACGGCCACGAGACCTGAAACAACCGCTTTCATTGCGCGGAGGGGCCGACCGGTACGGGTGGACGCTCGGTGGCATCCACGGGAGAGGCCGAAGGGTGGGGGGTGAATTCGGGCGTCCGGCCCGGGAAGACCTGGGCAAAGTGGGCCACGCTAAAGTAAACGCGCCCGCCGTCCATCGCGTCGCGAAGCTGGAAGGGGACGACGAAATACGCCCCTTTGAGCCCCGCCTCCAGTTTGGGGATTTGGCCGCTCTCGGCGACGATCACCGCCGCGTCGGTTTCCTCCGGGGCTCCTTTGTCGTAATAGCCCACGTCGGTAAAGTCCCCCAGCGCCCAGGGGAGCGGATGGTAGCTGGAGAGCAGGATGTGGATCGGCAGATGAAGCGCCCGAGGGTCGGCTGCCGCGAGTTGTTTGAGCGGCTTCATCAGTTTGAAATAGTCGTTGTCCGTCTGGACGTACACATAGGAGGGGAGCGAGAGCGCCTTGAGGCACGCGGACGGGAGCTTCACGGATTCCGGGCAGAGATTAAGCTCCGCGACGCTTCCCGGCTCCACGGTCGGATGACGGTAATTCAGGTCGGCGGAAACCGCAAACGAACCGGCGATCACGCCCGCGGCTGCCAGCGACGTGCTCCAGCGCGCCCCCCAGGCCCGGGAGAGGGCCTCGTCTACCGCTGCGCCGAAGACAAAGAAAAACGGCCAGATGAGCGAGATGATGCACCATGGCGTCTTGTAGGGCACCAGGCTGTAGCCGACAAGCACGCCGCAGCCGTAGATGGCGGTGAAGCGCGCCAGGCGGTTCATCCCGGGCCAAAGCGCCCGCACGCTCCAGAGCAGCCCCAGCAGGACGGGCCATTCGTAACGGACGATGAGCTGTATCCAGTAATACCAGACTTTGCCATGCCCCTCGTCCTTCACCCCGGTATGGCCCCAGGCCATGAAGGCGGTGAAGAAATTGCCCGCCAGCTTTTTCCACGGCGCGGGATCGAGGAAGCCGCCGGAGTAAAAAAACACCAGCAGAAAGAGGCAGCCGATGGCCGCGTCCAGGAGGATTTTCCGGCTCCACTGCCGCGCCGCCGGATGCGCGGGGACGCCCTCTGGCGCGGAGGGGGCGAAGCGTTCCAGGAGCGCCAGCGTGGGAATGGCCAGCGCGAACGCCGCGAAGTGGATGATGTGCGTCTCTTTGTTAAGGATCATCAGCGTCGCGCCGAGCGCCGCTGTCCACAAGCCGCGTGCCGTACCGCGCGTCCAGAGCTCCGCCGCGCCCCACAGGCCGAGGATCATCCCAAAGACCAGCCATGACTCGTGGATCGCGTAGCGGGAGTAGAACATCATGCCCGGCGAGACCGCAAAGGCCAGGGCCGCCCAGGCACACGCCCGCCAGGGCAGGAAGCGCCGGAATTGGAAAATGAGCCAGACGGTGGCCGTGTTGATCAAGACCAGCGGCAGCCGCAGGGAGAGGATGTCGCGCCCGAGCAGCGTTTGGGAGAGAAAGAGGATGTAGAAATGGAACGGCCCGTGGTAGTTCGTCGGGTCGTAGCTGTAGTAGCCGTGGAGGCGCATCTGGTCTACGAACCAGCCGTTGACGCCTTCGTCGAAATGGGGCGGCTTCATGCGCAGCCACAGCAGCCGCAGCACCAGGGCGAGCGCTACGATGGCCCACTGGGTTGCCTTCGCCCAGGGAAACGGCTTCGGGGTGGCCGGGGAAGAAGATGGATCGGACATGCGCGGGGTATTGCAAATAAGTCGCCGCCAGGATTCAAGCCGGAAAACAGAATTTACCGGGGGAGGGGATTATCACGAAGGACACGGAGGGAAGTTTTTGGGTCTGTCTGTCTCTGTGACCTCCGTGCTCGCCGTGTCCTCTATGTAAATCCCTACTCTTTAACCTCCAACCGCTCCAGCAGCCGGGAAAAAACTTCCAGGCCGTCGATCCGGGCCGCCACCTTGCGCAGCGAGGCCAGGGCGGGGGGGATGTGGCCCAGGAAATGCGGGTGCTCCTTGACCAGGCCCAGGAAGCCGTAGGCCCCGAGCGCCTGCATCAGCCGTTGCAGCGCGCAGAGGTCGCAGAGTTCCCGGAAGTCGTCCGTTACCGGCTCGCCCTCTTCGGCGTAAAGTGCCTCCGCTTCGTCGAGCAGTTCCGCGCGCTCTTCGTCCGAGAGGGTCACGTAGGGGTCATAGATCAGCGAGGCCAGGTCGTAGGCCGCCAGCCCGGGGCGCATTCCCTGGAAGTCGATGAGGCAGGCTTGGCCGTTGAGGATCATGATGTTCTGCGACTGGAAATCGCGGTGCACCAGCACGCGCGGTAGCGCCGCCAGCCGCTGGGCGATCTCCTCCAGCCGGGCCCGGCCGCAGCCCAGCTCGATCACCGCGGGCGGTACGCCGAAGTAGCGCCCCGCGCAGTTTTCGAAAAAGTAATGCTGCTCCCAGCGGTAAAGATCGGCGTCAAAGGCGATCTCGAAACGCGGCAGCACGTCCCCCGTCACCCGGTGGCCGCGCGTGTGGAGACGCACCACCTGGCGCAGCGCGCTGCGGTAAAGCGGCTTGCGCTCGCTCCACGGCTCGTCGCGGAATTGCCAGAGGTCGTCGCCGCCCAGGTCCTCCATCCAGATGAGCCCTTCCTGCGTGTCGTGGTGAAAAATCTCCGGTACCCGCACGCCGATCGAGCGCAGAAAGGCCGCGATGTCGCAATAGTGCCGGTTCTCCTCCCGCTGGCTGCCGTATTTGACCAGGATGAGGGAACCCTCGCCACTTAGTGCTATCCGGTAGTACTTGCGATCCGAGCCTCCTTTTTCCAGCGGTTCGATGCGAATGCGGTCGCGAAAGAATTTCGGGAAGCGGGCGGCGGTCTGATCGAGGAGGATGTCGGGAATCATCGGGGAGAGAAACGGGCTGTTTTAGAAATCGGTGTCGGTGTGGGTGCCGCAAGCGGTCTGGTTTTCGGTGACGATGCAGCGGGTCAGGCAAGTTTGGGGAGCAATGTGCGCGCCTTCCCAAAGAACGCAATCGTGCAATTGCGCGTGGGCGCCGATTTTTGATCCCGCCCCGACGTAGGTGGCTCCCGTGAGCCGCGCTGTCGGGTCGATCCGCGCCTCGGGGTGGACCCACGAGGTGCTGGGGTCGGCGGCTCTCAGATCGTGGTGCACGCCGAGGTATTTCTCCCTCGTGCCGAGTTCCCACCAGTCCCCTGCGTCCACGACAATCCCCCCAAGGGTGCCGTTGGCGGCCATGGCGAGAAAGCTGGGAATCACGGAAACTTTTTCCAGTTTCAGCCGATGGAAAAACGTTGGGTCGACGAGATATATCCCGGTAAAGACGTGGGAATTCGCCGTGCGTCCGAGCCGAAAGCCGATATCCGGGATGTGTCCCGTGAGCGGATCGAACGCAATATCAAGCCGCCCGCCGTGGCTGCGCAGAACCAGGGTCACTTCGTTGCCGCTGGAGAAATGATGCGCTAGCGCCGCTTCCAGCGGGAGCGTGGTCAGAATGTCGCCATTGTAGACGATAAAGGGCCCACCGCCGAGCAGGTCCTCGACGTTCTTGATGCCGCCGCCGGTTTCGAGCAAGTCAGGCTCGTGCCGGAACGTGAGCGAGGCCTCTTTATAGTGAGAGGAGAAATACCGGTCGTAAACCGGCGCGCAATGGTGCGTATTAACCACCAGCCGCCGCACCCCCGCCTCCAGCAGGTGATCGAAGGCGTGGGCAATGAGGGGGCGACCAGCCACCGGAATCAGCGGCTTGGGACGGCGCAGGGTCAGCCCCTTGAGGCGCGTCCCGAGGCCCGCTCCGAGGACAAAAGCTTGGGAGATCGACGGGTTCGGCATGGGAGAGAGAAGGGGCTAGTTTAGGCACCAATCGCAGAAATGCTAACGGGAAATGTTTGCCGAGCCCGCCGCGCATAAATCCATTGATCCACACCCTTGCGTGGTGTAATACATGCCTCCATGCCCGGCGTTCGTAACTCCAACAAAGCATTGGCCTCCTTTTGGATGCACAAGGATATCTATACCGCCCTGGGCATTGTGACCAAGGTGACCGACACCACGCTGACCCGGTTCATTTTGGAAGCCATCGCGGAGAAAATGGAGTTCACCCTCGACGAGGCGGGCGACCCCGTGGGCCTGGACCTCGACGCCCTGGCCCGGCGCGCTTTCGAGCAGCGCAAGCGCCCCGTGCGGAAGAAAAAGACCGTTTAGCACTCAGTTGAAAGACTGTTGGCGACTTCGCGCGGAATGCCCGACCGCGGATTGCTTTATTCTCAGGGCGTGTTTCTCTTGAGCGAGAGAGGAATGTATTCTTGAAACGGCCCAAGCGGCAACCTCTTGCGGCGCTTCCGGGGTGACGCTGTCTGGTTTGAGAAACACCTACCAATCGCGATCCATGATCCAGGAAATCTTCGAGATCATCCGTCCACGTATCACGCCCCGTGTACTGGAGGTGGTCAACCAACATCTGACAGACGAGCAAATCGGACTATTGCTCGTCAAACTGATCAACCCCTATGTGGTGCTAACGCAGCAGGAGGAAGCCATACTGCGCGGGGTCAATCGAAAAACTCTGCGCGGGATGAAAGCGCGCGGGGAAGTGCCCGTCCGGCCAGAAGAGACGGCCGGGGGTGTCAATAGGAAAGAACTCCCAATTTTTCCTCAAAAAGCCCCAAAAAGAGCCAAAAGATCCCCACGTGGCGCTGGAGAGGAAAATCCGTTGTAAAAAACAACCAAGATTACCGGATGCCAGGCATGGCTCATCCCCGGTGAAAATTAACATGGAAGTTACTATGATAGACTCAGTCAAACCTGTAAAAACCCGGCGCAATTGCTCCGGTAGCGGCACTCTTTTGTGCCAGTCCCGCGGCCCTTTTTTTCTAGGGGCCAGGGAGCGCCGGGCACTGGCCAAGCTCATCTGCGGCCAGCGGGACGCCTTTTGGGAGGCCGAGACCGGGACGCCCCGCTCGGGCGAGCCCTTTACGCTCGGGGACCTGGCCGAGCTGGAGCCGCTCCTGGGCTGGCTGAATCAGCAGGGCTAAGGGGAAAAAAGAGGAGCGGCCCGGGCCCCGGGAAATCATTGCCCACTTCCCGCGCTTTCGTTCCGCGCGCCGTCCCTGTATCATCCCGGCAATGAGCACGAAACTTCAGTGGGGAGTGATCGGCACCGGCGCCATCGCACGTTGTTTTGCCAGAGGGTTGATGGAGTCCCGCCATGGAACGCTGGTGGCCGTCGGCAGCCGTTCGCGGGAAGCAGCCGAAACGTTTGCACGGGATTTCCCCGCCACCTGCCATGTCGGCTACGAGGCCCTCATCGCCGATCCCGCCGTCCAGGCCGTCTACATCTCCACGCCGCATTGCCTGCACGCCGAGTGGGCCATCCGCGCGGCCGAGGCGGGCAAGCACGTCCTTTGCGAAAAGCCGCTCGCCATGACCCGCGACGAAGCTCACGCCGCCATCGAGGCCGCCCGGCGGCACCGCGTTTTCCTCATGGAGGGCTTCATGTACCGCTGCCATCCCCAGACGCGGCGGCTGGCCGAGCTGGTGCGCGCCCGAGCGGTCGGCGAGCTGAAGCTCATCCGCGCCACATTTAGCTTCTGGCACCCCTTTGACCCCCGCCACCGCCTCTTCGACCCCGCCCTGGGTGGCGGCGGCATCCTGGACGTTGGGTGCTACTGCGTCTCACTGGCCCGGCTCGTCGCCGGAGCGGCCCGGGGGGCGGCCTTTGCCGATCCCGCCGAGATCAAAGGCACCGGCGTTACCGGCAGCACCGGGGTGGACGAGTACGCCGTCGCCTCGCTGAAATTCTCCGGCGGCATCCTGGCCCAGATCGCCGCGGGCGTTCAGCTCGACCTCGAAAACAACGTGCGCCTGGTCGGCTCCGAGGGGAGCATCCTGGTGCCCAACCCGTGGACCATGAATGGCAGCGAGGGCGGCTTTTCCAAAATCCTCGTCTTCAAAGGCCACATCCCGGAGGAAATCGTCGTCCCGTGCGATCGGGGCCTCTACGCCCTGGAAGCCGACCACGTAGCCGAACAGATCGCCGAAGGGGAGCTGGAATCCCCGCTGGTTTCCTGGGAAGACTCCCTGGGAAACATGGAAGTGCTCGATCAATGGCGCAGGCAAGTTGACGGAAACGCCGAGATATAAGAGACTGGGCGCTCCGATGACTTCCTGCCCTTGTTTCCCGATAGCCACCCCGCTTCAGGAGTGGTCCGATATCGACGCTGCCTTTGCCCAGGCCCCCGACCTGCCCCTCCTCCAGCCCTGGCGCACCACCCCCGAGGAATCCTTCCGGCCCTCATTCGCCCGGCTCGGCTACGGCGAAGGCGTCTTTTACGTCAAGGTCGAGCTGGAGGACGACGACGTTTTCAACCCCGTTACCGGCTTCAACGAGCCCGCCTACAAGAGCGGCGACGTCGTGGAAGTCTTCGCCTACGCGCTGGGCAACCCCCGTTACTGCGAAATCCACTCCACCCCCGGCGGCTCGCTCCTCCAGCTCCGCTTCCGCGTGGACCAGCCCCGCATCCCCCAGGCCGACAGCCTCGTGGCCGCGCCCGTTTCCCGCGTCCTAACCCGCCGCACCCCGGCAGGCTGGTCGGCCTTTTTCGAGATTCCCTCCAAGATCACCGGCTCCTTTCCCAGGCCGGGCGGCGAGTGGCGCGTCGCCGTCTGCCGCTACGACTACACCCGAGGCCGCGCCCGCCCCGTGCTCTCCTCCACCGCAGCGCTGGCTAAAGTCGATTTTCACCAGATCGAAAACTGGACCCCCATCGTATTCCAGTAACCGACCAGCAACCGGGTTACTCAATCCTCTCCAGTTTTGCCTATCCTCCTCTTTTGGAGCTAATTCCGCACTTGCCTTTGTCCCTCGCGTATGGCAGGACATTGGGGGTAATCGTCATCCAACGAGTCACTAAAACTCTTCCTCAAAGGGGAAAGAGGGGCGACTCGTTGGCGCCGTAATCGGCTAATGACGAGCTTTCGGTTGTTAAACGTATGCCTAGCATCGGGCGATTTTTCAGGCGTGAACACGGTCCAACTTTCCGTGTGCGCGTCATCGTCCTCTGCTATATGGCAGTCGCGGCGGCCTGGACGCTGCTGGGCAACCGCATCGGCATCGGGCTTTCTGGGGAGGATTGGCCCGTCGCCAAGGCCCTCTTTTTCGTCCTGGCCACGGGCGGGATGCTCTACCTGCTCATCCACCGCTTTGCCTTGCGGCTCAGCCGCGTTAGCGAATCCCTGCGCGCCAGCGAGCATAAATACCGCCTGCTCATAGAGAACTCGCCCGACGCCGTCGTCATCGAGCGTGGCGGCCGCATTGTTTTTGCCAACCCCGCGGCGTCCACCCTCTTTGGAGCCACCGAGGCCACCCAGCTCCTGGGGCAGGATTTCTCGAACTTCGTCGCGCTGGCGGAGCCCCCCTCCGGCAACGAACAGCCTCCCGCCGCCTCAGTCGCCTTGCGGAAAATGACCCGGCTCGATGGCCTTTCGCGCGACGTCGAAATCTCGTCAGTCGGCTACTCCGACCCCGAGGGCCGCTGCGTCAAACACATCCTGCGGGACATCTCCGAACGCGAGCAAAAGGACCGGGAAATCCGCCGCCTCAACCGCATCTACTCCGTCCTAAGCCAGGTCAACCAGGCCGTCGTCCGCATCCCTTCGCGCGAAAAACTCTTCGCGCAAATCTGCAACATCCTCATCCACTGCGGCGGGTTCAACCGCGCCTGGGTCGGGCGCTACGACCCGCAGAAGCGGGAAGTCGTCCCCGTCGCGTGGGAAGGCGCGGAGATGGATCACCGCCTCCACATCCAGATCGGCACCGCCTCCGAGCTCAACGGCGGCCTTGTCGAGCGCGTCATCCTCGACGCCAGCACCTGCGTCTCCAACGACTACATAAACGATCCGCGCACCGTCTCCTGGCACGACCGCGCCACCCGGGAAAAATGGCACTCCGTCATCTGTCTGCCCATCCGCCGCCACCGGGAAATCTGCGGCGTGCTCACCGTCGCCTCCGCCGAGGTCAACTACTTCCAGCATGAGGAAATCCGCCTGCTCGAAGAAGTCGCCATGGACGTCTCCTTCGCCCTCGACCGCCTCGACGAAGAAGAGCTGAGACGCAAAACCCAGGAAGCCCTCGTCAAAAGCGAAGAGCACCTGCGCTTCCTCATCAACCACCTTCACGCGGGCGTCATGGTCGTAAGCTCCGCCGACCGCGTCGTCCTGATCAACTCCGAAGTCTCCCGCCTGCTCGGGCAGCCGCGAGAGGCAATCGTGGGCCGCACCCCAGACGAGTTTGGCTTCAAGCTGCTTGACGAAAGCGGCGAAGCGCTCACCCCGGGCCAGTTCCCCTCCTCATGGGTCATCGCCTCGGGCCAGCCGCTCCAAAGCCGCATCCTCGGCATCTCCCTGCCCGCCGGAACCCTCTGGCTGCACGTCAACGCCTTCCCCGAACGCGACAGCCATGGCACGCTGCGCCAGGTCATCGTCACCTTCGTCGACATCTCCGCCCACAAGCAAGCCATGGAAGCCGTGCGCGAGAGCGAGGAGAAATTCCGCACCCTCTTTTCCTCCTCGCGCGACGCCATCCTGCTCTTCGAAGATGGCGCCTACTTCGACTGCAACCAAGCCGCGCTCGAAATGTTCCGTTGCCCGGAAAAGACCGACCTCCTCAAGCGAAAGCTGGGCGACCTCTCCGCCATCCGCCAGCCCGGCGGGCGCTACTCGGCCCAGGTCGTTCCCCAACTCGTCGAAACGGCGCTCCGCTCCGGGCTCGGCTGCTTCGAGTGGATGTGCCGACGGCTCGACGGCACCGAGTTCATGGCCGAAATGGCCCTCGCGCCCATCGTCCTGCGCGGCCGCACCGTCATGCAAGTCGTCGCGCGCGACATCTCCTGGCGCCGCCAGGCCGAGCAGCAGCTCCGGCAGCTCTCCCGCGTCGTCGAGCAGAGCCCCATCTCGGTCATCATCACCGACATCTTTGGTAACATCCAATACGTCAACCCGAAATTCACCGAGAGCACCGGCTACGCCCGCGAGGAAGTCATCGGCAACAACCCCCGCATGCTCAAGAGCGGCGAACTCGGCCCCGGCAAGTACGAGGAACTCTGGAACGCCATCACCTCCGGCCAGGAGTGGCGCGGCGAATTCCATAACCGCAAGAAAAACGGCGAACTCTTCTGGCAGTCCGCGAGCATCTCGCCCATCACCAACAAAGCCGGAGCCATCACCCAATTCCTCGCCATCGAGGAGGACATCACCGACCGCAAGCGCACCGAGGCCGCGCTTAAGGAATCCGAAGAACGCTTCTTTAAAGCCTTCAACACAGCCCCCGCCATCATGGTCATCATGACCCTCGGCGAAGGCCTCTGCATCGAAGTCAACAACGCCTTCGTCGAAGCCTCCGGCTACACCCGCCAGGAGGCCCTGGGGCGCCATTTCCGGGAACTCGCCATCATGGAGGGGGCCGACATCGACGCCCTTATCGCCAAGCTCCAGAGCCACGGCAAAGTGGTCAACGAAGAATGCGCCGCCTGTCGCAAAAATGGCGAAAAACTCATCGGCCTCGTCTCCGCCGACCTCATCGAAATCAACGGCGCCGCCTGCGTAGTCGCCACCATGCTGGATATTACCGAACGCAAACAGATGGAGGAGAAATTCCTACGCGTCCAGCGCATGGAAAGCATCGGCGCACTCGCCGGAGGCATGGCACACGACCTCAACAACATCCTCGCGCCCATCCTCATGTCGGCCTCGATGCTCCGGGACCAGCGACTCTCCGAACCCGCCCGGCAGCTGGTCTCCGGCATCGAAGAGGCCGCCCAGCGCGGCGCCAACATCGTCAACCAGGTCCTCACCTTCGCGCGCGGCGTCAAAGGCAAACACACCGTCATCAACGCCTCCGAACTGGCCGGTGAAATTGCCAAGATGGTCAAAGAAATCTTCCCCAAATCCATCATCTTTAGCTTCAACGTCCCCAGCGTACTCTGGAACATCAGCGGCGACACCACCCAGCTCCAGCAAGTCTTCCTCAACCTCTGCGTCAACGCCCGCGACGCCATGCCCGGCGGCGGTTCGCTCACCCTCGGCGTCGATAATATCGAAGTCGACGAAGCCTTCGCCCACATGGTCCCCTCCGCCACCCCCGGGCGCTACGTCCAGTTCAGCGTCACCGACACCGGCACCGGCATCCCGGCCAAGATCGTCGACCGCATCTTCGAGCCCTTCTTTACCACCAAGGAACCGGGGAAAGGGACCGGCCTCGGGCTTTCCACGGCCGTCGGCATCGTGCGCAGCCACGGCGGATTCTTGAAAGTCGAATCCGAAATCGGCAAAGGCTCCATCTTCCGCGTCTACATCCCCGCCACCACCAGCGCCGTGCGCAAAAAGGAAAAAGCCGACCAGCCCGCCATCATCCGCGGCAGCGGCGAAACCCTCCTGGTCGTCGACGACGAGCCGGAAATCCTCGAAATCATCTGCAGCATCCTGCAACAGAACAACTGGAAAACCATCTCGGCCACCGACGGCGTCGAAGGCGTCGCCTCCTTCCTCATGCACTCCGGGAAAATCAAAGCCCTCATCACCGACATGGTCATGCCCAACATGGACGGCCTGGGCCTCATCCGCTCCGTGCGCAAGCTCTCGCCCGACCTGCCCATCCTGGTCGCCAGCGGCTTTAGCAACGAAGAAAGCCGCGGCGAACTCGACGAGCAGCGCATCAGCGGATTCCTCAAAAAGCCCTTCAGCGCCCGCCAGCTCGTCGCCCGCGTCGCCTCGCTTCTTTATGAGCCCAAGGGGAAACCCTCAGGACCGCGAAAATAATTCCACCCCACCCACTCAAAATGTGCCGCCATCGTCGAAACCAAGGGTACGATGAAACGCTATCAGTTTATTGGACTGGCCGTGCTGATCCTGGCCGGCCTGAGCCCGGGAACCTACGCCGGGAACGACGGATGGAGATCCCGGGACAACAACTGGGATAGGAATCGGAACCGTTGCGACCGGGGCAGGCGTTGCCCGCCTTGGTGGTGCAACAACAATAACAACGACGACTACTCCTCCGACTACACCCCTAACAACTACAACTACCTCGGCTACCCGCCCTGGTACCGGCTCAACTACTACACCCCCTGGATGTCGGACTACCGTGACGGCACCGCCTGGACGAAAATCCCCACCTCCCACGCCGCCGAAGGCTACGGCCTGCCCTCCTCCTTTAACACCATGCCCTCCGGGTACTACGCCTGGCAAGCCGCCAACGGCGGAGCCGTTAACACAGGCTACGCGCCGAATGTGAGCGACGGCTACCCCGGCGCCGGATACAACAACCCGCAGGCAGGCAACGCGCTCGCAGGCAACGACATCGTCGTCACCGTCCAGCGCGAACTGCGCCGGAGGGGCTTCTACCAAGGCGT
The DNA here is from genome assembly GCA_002298145.1 of Spartobacteria bacterium UBA695. Taxonomy (GTDB): domain Bacteria; phylum Verrucomicrobiota; class Verrucomicrobiia; order Chthoniobacterales; family Chthoniobacteraceae; genus UBA695. The sequence goes on from DBMP01000013.1 coordinate 449,339, forward strand.
CGTCAACGGCATCAGCGACAGCGCCACCCGCACCGCCATCCGGGCCTACGAATCCAGCGCAGGCCTCCCGGCCACCGGTGGCATCATCGGGGTCAACCTCCTGCGGTCACTGAGGCTGATGTAATACGCGAGTGTAATAAAATTATCAAATTCCTCCCGAATCCGACCCGGGATGCGGGAATGTTTTGCCGGGCTGGCGGTCGCTGTAAACGGCCTCCAGCCCGCGCTTTGCAAATCCATAAGGAAAGCCGGTTGACATCGCTTTTGTGTGTCGCGATAGTCGCACGTGTTCAATCGAATTTTGCCCCAGAAAACAGAAACACCTGAGGCTGCCCGTTCACCCGAAACCTTTCAAACCAACGAAATTATGGCCGACATACCCTCTGCAAAAAACCACCTTTCCGCCGACGTCGAAATCAAAGGCTCGATCAAATTCCAGAATGAACTGACCATCGACGGCAAGGTCGAGGGAGAAATCACCTCCCCCGGCGTACTGGTCATCGGGGAAAACTCCGAAGTTCGGGGCGAAATCAAAACCAAGTCCGTCACCGTGCACGGCAAAGTGCAGGGCAACATCACCGTCGAAGAGCGCTGCGAACTCAAAGGCCGCGCGCAGTTGATCGGCGACCTCAAGGCGGCCCGCCTCGTCATCGAAGAAGGCGCCACCTTTGTCGGCAAGTCCGAAGTCGCCCCCAAGGGCGGCATCAAGATCGAAGCTCCGCGTGCGCCCGAGCCGGTCAAGCAGTCTTCGATTCTCGGACGCTAAATTTAGCGGTTAAAAAAAGGTAGCCACCAAAAAGTGTCCGGCCAGACGCCACAGTCCGCTGGCAAGGTTGCCCTGACGTGCCCACATTGCGGCTTCAAACAGCTCGAATCGCCATACGCCAAGAGCACGTTTTGCCGCAAATGCGGAGAGCACTACGAACCGGGCAGGACGAAACCGATCCTGCGCAATGAGCGACCCTCGTTCTTTGCGCGGGTGAGCAAGTACCTCGCGGGGAGAAAAACCCGCGAGATCACCTGTTTCGATTGCGGAGCGGTGCAAACGGTCAGCAGCTCGTCCTCATCGAGCCTCTGCCCGCAGTGCAGCGCGTACATTGATCTGAGCGACTTCAAGATCAACGCCGCCTTCAGCCGCCTGATCCAGACCCAGGGCATCGTAGTCCTCGGCTCCAAGGCCGACGTCACCAGCTCCAAAGTCGCCTGTCGCCAGGCCCTCATCAAAGGCAAACTGCGCGGCAACCTCCTCTGTACCGACTGCGCGACGATCAAGTACAAGGGGAAAATCTCCGGAGCCGTCGAGGCCCGCAAACTCGTCATCGCCCGGGGAGCCAACGTCGAATTTGTCCGGCCCGTCAAAGCGAAGATCGTCGAGATATTCGGAACCGTTTCCGCCAACCTGCACGTGGACGGCATCGTCAAAATCGTCAAGCGGGGCCGCCTGGAAGGCAACGTAGAAGCCCGGGGAATCGTCGTGGAAAAAGGGGGCATCTTCCTGGGCGAGCTCTCCATCGGCAGCAGGGGCTTTGTTCAGCCCGAGCTGACCCCGTCCGAACCTCCGGCCCCCCCGAGCAAAGCGGAACCGGAAAAGCCCAAAGACCTTCCCCCCTCCCAGCCTGGGGGAAAACCCAAAAAAGCGGGTCAGCAGAACCTGGATCTCGGTTTTTAATTCCGGGCGGTATTTCGTGATCTGGTAACATTCAAGCCTGATTTGGCGCGAAGTTTGCTGTACTAAGATGGAATGAAGAGATCCGGTTCCGCCCTGGGAATGCCTCCTCCATCGAAAAAGGAAGGAGGGATGATGGGCTTTACGCTCATTGAAGTCATGGTAACGGTGGGCGTGATCGGGTTGTTTGTCGGCGCGGCTTATCTCGGTTTGCTGAAACTCAACAGCTACGCCACCTCCAACCGCCTCTACACCTGCGCGAGCCAAATGGTGCAGGAAGTGATCGACCAGGCTCTTTCAGTCCGCCCATTCTATCCCACCGTACCCTCCTCGGGAGCCGCGGACCCCTTCGACCAGAGTAGGAACACCGTTTCCGGAGTCAGCGGCGTGCCCTCCGCCTTGATGCTCAGCGGCACGCTCGGAAAGCCGACGGTTACGACGATCCCCGTTTATCTCGACGCCGGGGTGCTTTCGACCGGAACCACCGCGTCCCTTAAAACCGCCTCCCTGGTCCTTACAGCGGCCACCGTCGTTCAGGGCACGCTGACCGTTGTTGCAAACGAGGCCGCCATGACCACCGGGGGGACCACCGCCGCCCCATCGCTCTCGGGAACATCGTACTTAAGAAGGATCAATGTTTCTCTCTCCTATCAATTTTGCGGCCAGACTTTCACGATTCAGAGAACCTGTCTTCGCGCTCCCGATCAATGAAATTGATATTTCCCAGACGAACCCGTGCGGGGATGACGCTTGTAGAAGTATTGGTCACGCTTCCGATCGCCCTGCTTTGCGTAGCCCTCTTGCTCACCGTCATTTGGATCGGCACCAGGCTGGTCGCGCGGAACCTGACCATTAACCTGGCGCATGTCGATGTGGCCACGCCCATGCAGGTCCTTGCCGACGATGTCCACGCCTCCATCGCCATGCCTGTGCTCACAGGCTCGCTAAGCGGTACCGGCGTGCTTCCCCCCGGGCTCGGCGGGGCCAAAACGGCCTCCTCGGGTAAGATGACCACCTGGAGCCTCGCCTCGCCCACGAGCGAAACGGCTCCTGGGCTCACCCTCTATGTCGTGACCTCTGCAACCGGGCTGGCTACTGGATCTTACGGTGGCTACCCTACGAATTACGTTGCGTTTCCCGTGGCTTCCGGGAATTACAGCTCTTCTTCCACTTCGCTTTCGCTGGAAATCAGGCCGACGGATGAGGCTCTTTTTACGAGCGCCGCCAACGGAATGCATCTTTGCATTCCCGGCGCGGGCATCGTCGCCACCACCTCGACGAATATGGCGGATGTAAAGATCTCCAAAGTCAGTTTTTCGGGAACCGCCGGGACCTCGGACAGCAACTGCACGAGAGTTGCCACTTGCACGCTTTCAAACGCCCTCGGAGCGTCGTTTTCCACCTCGGGAGCGCGTTCCACGACCAGTTCCTACATCTACCAGGCCTATCTGGTCGCTCCGGTTACTTACGTCGTGTGCGGTACGGACTTGGTGCGGATCAACTACGACGGCTCATGGAAGATCGTCATGCGCAATCTACTCAAGAGCAACAGCTTGTCCTCGATCGCGCCCTTCTCGCTGCCGTACCCCAACGCTACGGGGGTTTCCTTCCTTACCACGGCAACCGCCGGACGGCGAGCCGTGACGGTTCGCTTTGCCACCACTAACCCGGACTACAGCAACCTCCCCTATGGGACGGCGAGTATGTCCAATATGTTGCTTTACGACGTGACGCTGTGGAGCCGGGCGCAGTTCTACGATGAAATTTCCAGATAAACCATGAAGCTTATATCTCAGAGTAACGAAAAAGCTGCCACTCTGCCGCTTGCGCTCGTGATCATGGGAGTGTTGTCGATCCTTTCCCTGACGGCCTACCAAGTCACGGGAAGCATCGGGCGGAACACCCGTCGCATGATCGTTCGCCAGCAGGCATTGAGCGTCGCGGATTCTTCGCTTGAAGCCCTTTTCTGTCAGTTCAAGTCGATTGTCAGCAATTACAGCACCTCGCTGGGCGACTTGGCCCCCGACCAATCCTACTGCTCGGGAACTACTTATGGCATTGGCTTTAAGACCGCGAAATCCTGGGTGCCCACGGGGGCTGCCTTTCCCGAGCTGGCCAGTTATTATCCCTCCGTTCCGAATTTTAGCGCGCTGCACCTGGACGACCCTTCCGTGGGGGTTATTAAGAACTACGCCCTTACCCCGCTCGACAAGTATGGCCGGACCAGCGACAAGGTCGGCGCCGTGCAGACCGTCACCCCGACGGGCAGTTCCGAGGGGCGGGCCTTCCGCTACCTGGCTACCGTGGACGTGGAACTCCCCACGCCCTCCGGCGATACGGTAAAGGCGCATGCGAGTAGAGTGTTTGAGTACCAGGTCAAATCGTTCTTGAACTACGCGATTTTCAGCAACGTCGACCTCGAGATTAACCCGGGCTCGACCATGGTGGTCACGGGGCCGGTTCACTCCAATGCCAACATATACCTGGGATGCGGTGGCGGGGCGCTCACCTTTACCGACACCCTCACCTCTGCGAGCAACATCATTCTGGGTCCGGCTCCAAACGACCCCGCCCACAGCGGCAGTGGCAGTAATGTGAGCGGGACCGGGTGGACCAACCGAATGAACAACGCGAGTGCGGTGACGCCGCTGGGGGTCAGCTCCTCCTCATTTAGCACCACCGACAGCAACCCCAACAACGACAGCTATCACGAAGTGGTCGAAACGGTCGTCTCTCCCTCCATTTACCCCGACCCCTTCAGCCCCAACGACAACCGGACCAATACGACCACCCAGGCATTCAACTCCAACGATTTACAGACGATGCGCTTTGCGAACGTCGCCGATATTGTCATCACCATCAGCAACTCCAACGGAGGCGGGGCCAACACGGCAGGCGATCATATTACCATATCCTATACCAGCACGACCGACGATTCGTCGACGATAACGCTTGATTCCACCACCGATTCCAATAACGGCATTTTCAAAGCCGTCATGAGCGCGCTGAATGTGGATTCGTCATTCATTGTTGATAATCGCGAAAGCTCGGGCTCCAAATACACGGCGGTGAATCTCACCACGCTGGATGTCTCGGCGCTGAAGAGCGCCCTGGACACTAACAAGATCACGCCTTATGCGGGGGCCAAGAGCGGGCTGGGGGTCTACATTGCCGACAACCGTTCAAAGGTAAACTATAGCAGTACGGTGAACCCCAGAATGAACAGCGGCACGATTTTCCCCGCGCTTTCCGGTACGATGAAGTGGGGCAACAAAACGCTGACCGGCACCTCGACGATTTCCGGCACGTACGCTTCCACGGAATCCGCCATTCGGGTCATCAACGGGTCGGCTCTGCCCGAGGGCGGGCTAACGATCGTTTCCGACAACCCCGTCTACATCCAGGGCGACTACAACACGGGGAGCCCCATCGTCAACGGAACCGTTTCGACCGCCCCGCTCGCGGCCACCACCAGCTCGACCTGGGGGCTCACTCACGATTCCACCACCGTCACTCTGGACCAAGCCAACGCCAACCAGACCTACCAATACAGTTCGGGGGTTCCCTATACCAACGTGAGCGGCTCCACCGGCACCTATTACTGGCAGCCGGCGGCCATCGTTTCGGATGCCGTCTCGGTGCTTTCCAATAACTGGTCGGATTCGAACAGTAATTTGGCTCTTTCGTCCCGGGTCGCCTCGGCCGCCACGACCATCAACGCGGCGTTTATCGCGGGGAACGTGGCGACCACCAGCTCGTCCTACAGCGGCGGAGTGGAGAATTTCCCCCGCCTTTTGGAGGACTGGGGCGGCAAGCGGTTCAATTACGTTGGCTCTCTTATTTTGATGTACAACAGCACCGAGGCCACCGGTAATTGGAACAATGCCAGCTATGGAATCCCAACCCGCCGTTGGGCGTATGACAAAAATTTCCTGGCCTATGGCGTGCCACTTTTGTCCGCGGGGGGGAGCAGTTCGAATGGTGGTGCCGCGGGCGGCGGTAGCCGTAAAACCGTGGCCGCGGGCGGTGGCAGGGCTTTTCAACGCAAGCAGTTTATCTCCAGGGTCGTCCAATAGGCGAAAATTGCGTGGGCTTGCTTCGCCGGGGGTGTTTTGTAACAGTAACCCCCCTTCAACCTTATTTCCCCGTGCGCGCATATCTCGATCTCCTACGTCTCGTTCTTGAAGAAGGCCAATTCAAATCTGATCGGACCGGCACCGGTACGCTCTCGGTTTTCGGAGCGCAGGCCCGGTTCAATCTGCGGGACAGGTTCCCGCTATTAACGACGAAAAAGCTCCACCTCAAGTCGATCATCCACGAGCTGCTCTGGTTTCTGCGGGGCGAGACCAATGTCCGTTCGCTCCAGGAGGCCGGGGTGTCGATTTGGAACGAGTGGGCCGATGCCGAGGGGAACCTGGGCCGCGTCTACGGTGCCCAGTGGTCCGACTGGCGCACCGCCGATGGCCGCTCGATCAACCAGATCGACACCGTGATTGAGCAGATCAAGCGCACGCCGGACAGTCGGCGGCTGATCGTCAGCGCGTGGAACCCGGGCGAGATCGAGACGATGAAGCTGCCTCCCTGCCACGTTCTTTTCCAGTTTTACGTTCACGAGGGGACGCTCTCCTGCCAGCTCTACCAGCGCAGCGCCGATCTTTTCCTGGGCGTCCCCTTTAACATCGCCTCCTACGCGCTCCTCACCCGCATGGTGGCGCAGGTCTGCGGGCTCAAGCCGGGCGATTTCGTTCACACCTTTGGCGACCTGCACATCTACTCCAACCACATGGAGCAGGTGAAGGAGCAGCTCTCCCGCGAGCCGCGCCAGCTCCCGGTGATGACGCTCAACCCGGCCATCCAGGATATCCATGCTTTCCGGTACGAGGATTTCACCCTGAGCGAGTACGATCCGCACCCTGCGATCAAAGCTCCCGTGGCCGTGTAGCCTTCTCTTTTTATTCCCGATGAGCGATTTTCATCCCCAGCTTAAAGCGATCGCCGCGATGGCTCGCAACCGGGTGATCGGCCTCGGCGGCACGATTCCCTGGCGCATCTCGGACGAACTGCGCTGGTTCAAGCGCGCCACCACCGGCAACACCGTGCTGATGGGCCGCAAAACGTGGCAGTCCCTCGGGCGGCCGTTGCCGAACCGGCGCAACCTGGTTGTCACCTCCGGGCCAGAGATCGAGGGCGTGGAGGTGATCCGCGACTTGGCGGCCTTTGACCCCGCAGCGTATGCCGCGCCGGGCACGTCGGTGTTTGTCATGGGCGGCGGGGAGATCTACCGGCAATTGCTGCCGCGCTGCGCGGAATTGCTGCTCACCGTACTCCCGAATGAAGTCGAGGGCGATACGGTGTTCCCGGAGTTTGAGGGCCTCTTTACGTTTAGCGAGACGGTCCTCACGCACCCGGAGTTCGAAGTGCGCCGGTACGTCCATAACCCGTGAGCGGGCAAAACACCGCTCCCGGGGGGGCGCGCCTTGATTACGCCTCGAAATACGTGTCCTCGTGCGCGTAGGCCGGGGCGCAGCAGCAGAGAAACCGCAGGGCCGCGCGCGTGGCCTTCACCGTGTGCCAGGCTCCCGGCGCAATGAGCACCGCGTCGCCGGGGCCGACTTCCCGAGTCTCGCCGTCCACCGTCATTTCGCCCGCCCCCTCCAGGAAAAAGTAAAACTCCTCGCTTAGCTTATGAAAATGGGGCTGCGTGGCCGCCCCGAGGGGGAGGGTCGCCTCGGCCAGGCTCTGGTTCTGTACCGGGGCATTGCTCCGGTCGAGAATCGAGCGGATGGTCGAGGAATCCTTGGTTGTGAACGGTTTCGATTCGTTAAGGGTGCGGAGAATCATCGGCGGAAAGGGTTGATCCGTGCGATTGAAAGAGAGATGCTACCGGCCGTCCACTTCAAAAAGAAGGAGTCTCTATGAATTTGCTCGACCATTGCACCGTCCTCATTACCGGCGCTTCGTCCGGCCTGGGGCGGGAGTTTGCCCGGCAGCTTGCCGCCCGGGCGTCCATCATGGTGCTCGTCGCGCGCCGCGCGGAACGCCTGGAGAGCCTTAAGGCCGAACTCGAACGCCCCGGCCTCACCATCTACAGCCGCCCGGCGGATCTTTCGGACCCCGCGGAAGTCGAGGCCCTCATCGGTTGGATCGCCGAGACCGGCCTGCAAATCAACTTCCTGGTCAACAACGCCGGGCTGGGGGATCACGGGCGCTTCGAGACAGCCGATTGGGAGCGCCTCCGCCAGATGATCGAAGTGAACATCATCGCCCTTACCCGCCTCACCCACGCCCTCCTGCCCACCCTTAAGGCCCAGGCCGGGGCGGCGATTTTGAACGTCTCCTCGGTTGCTAGCTTCATCCCAATCCCCAAACTGGCCGTCTACGCCGCCACCAAGGCCTACGTCACCAGCTTTTCCGAAGGGCTCCGGGCGGAGCTGAGCGCCTCGGGCGTCCGGCTCACGACGCTCTGCCCCGGGCCGGTGCCGACGGAATTTGGCCGCGTGGCGGAGCGGACCGAGAACCCCGAGCCGGTGGAAGCCGTCGGAGGCCTCTACGTGCCGCCCGCGAAAGTCGTTGCCGACGCCCTGCATGCCGTCGAGTGCGACCAGGCCCGCGTCGTCCCCGGCTGGAAAGTGGCCCTCACCATGGCGTTTGCAGCGGCGATCCCCATGGCGATTTTCCGTTGGTTCCTAAATCGCCGGGGTCGGGCGTAGGAAGTTCCCTGGAAGAAAGCCGTTCTCGCCTGCCCGGTTTGACTTCGGGGGAGTGAATCGCTAGGTTTTCCATCCCTGACCATGACCCATCGCCGCGCTTCCGCCGTTTCCCTTTCATGAACGAGGATCTTTTCAGACGCGAATTCCGCACAGTGCCGAACCCGCCCAGAAGGGACAATCTTTTCATCTGGACGGTCGGCATCATCCTGCTTATTGGCGTTGCCCTGGCCTGCTGGCTGGGCACTTATTACATCTTTGGCCACCCCGAGAAGCCCGATAGCTACCACATCCTCAAGGACGTCCTGCACAAGCTGGAGCCGCCGAAGCGCTTTGAGCTGACCGCCGCGCCCACCGGGACCTTCTTAAACCCCCAGAAGGCCTTCGAGACCTTCGGCAGCATGTCGCACTACGAGCTGAGCCGGAAAAACACCGAGCTTCTGCGCGACTACATCAACAACTACCAGAGCACCAAGAACCTGGTGCCCTACATCACCGGTCGCTTCAGCATCATGAGCTCCTACGAGCTAAAGGACAGCGACTTCATGGCCGTCGGCATGGTCGCCCTGGCCCAGGCCGCCGATAACCCTCAGGTGGCCATCGAATACCTCTACCCGGCCACGCCGCAGACGCTCCCCATCCTTGAGCAGATGCTCCGCAGCGGGCTCGACATCAAGCTGGAGAAATCGCTCGACCTCTCCGCCGTCATCAATGTCGCCCGCACCCCGGACGGCCGCCTTCTCTTCACCGTCGTCCCGCTCCTTTACGGCTCCTACTCCGTCAAACAGGGCAGCGGCACCTTTAGCCTGGAGCCGCCCCCCGCCTTGAACCCCGGCGCGGGCCTGCCGGTGATCCGCGGCCAGCTCTACGAGGACGCGCTAAAGACCTACGCCGCCTACACGAAGAAATTCGCCCCCGTGCCGTCGCCGACCGCCGGTGGCGTCATCCCGGTGGCCTCCGCCGTGCCCGTGACGACCATTGTGCGGGCGGAAACCCCGACGCCCACGCCCGAGCCCACGGCCACCCCGGCCGCCGTGGCGGTAACGACCCCCGCGCCGACCCCGACGCCCAAGGTTAAGCCGACCCCGAGCCCGGCCGCTGTCGCCTCGGCCAGCCCCTCGGCCTCCGCCTCCCCAGCCCTCGCCGCCGCCTCGCCCAGTGTGAGCCCCTCGGCCACGCCCAAGACGCCCCTTAAGCCCTTCCTGGTCTCAGCCCCCACGCCCGGCGCCACCGTCGGCTCCGGTGGCGGAAATTGGCATACCTACACCCCCGGCAAGATGCCCCGGGGCCGCCTCGTCTCGCTTTCCGACGCCAAGGAGCTCGCCGAACGGGGAACCGGCGGCGAACGCCTCTACCTGCGCGGCAACTTCGTTGTCTCGGCCAGCACCGACAACCGCGCCGTCCTGAGGGCCAGCAGCTCGCTGGGCAACGCTTTTTCCGCCATGACCGGCGGCCCAGCCCCCCGTGTGGTCGTCGATTACCCCGCTGGCTCCACCCCGCCCTCGGCGAACAAGACCTTCTCGCGCGACGACGGGCGTCCGTTTGAAATCACCAGCGTCCGGCGCGACAGCAACGGGCAGATCACCATTTTTGCCCGCGAAGTGACCTCCGAGTAACCCCCACCTTTCCCCAGGCGCGATATTTCCCGGCGGTTTGATCTTGCCATTATCCGGGCATTCCCGGATTGTCGCCCGGTTTGGCATGACCCAAGTTTTTCTCTCCAGATCAGCCAGCACCCTTGTCCTTTGGACCGTGGTGTTGTGGACCATTTTCTCCGGTTGCGAGCTCGGCTTCTTCCTCATGCTCTCCGCTGTGGGCCTTGCCGGGCTGTGGGAGTACTACAAGATGCTCGACCACAAGGGGCTCCCGAATTTCAAGATGGTCGGGATGATTTGCGGCGCCGTCCTGCTCATCGGCTCCTACCACTACTACAGCACCGCGGGCCCCTCGCAGTCGTATGACTGGGAGATGATCTCGCTGCTCGGCTTCCTCTTCACCGTCTTTACCCGGCAGATGTTCAAGGGCCTGCGCGACGTCTCGCCGCTGCCCACCATGGCCTTCACCCTCTTTGGCCTGATGTACGTCATCTGGATGTTCAACTTCATGAACAAGATCGTCTACACCGTGCCGCGCGCGGAAGACGGCCACGTCATGGGGCAGTTTTACGTCCTTTACCTCATCGTCGTGACGAAATTCAGCGACATGGGGGCCTACCTCACCGGCAGCGTCATCGGCAAGCACAAGATGGTCCCCAACATCAGCCCCAAGAAAACCTGGGAAGGCTTTGCCGGGGCCCTGGCCTTTTCGCTCCTCGGCAGCTACGGCATGTACCTGCTCATGCACCCGCACCACCTCACCCGCCTTACCTGGACCCACGCCACCGTGCTCGGGCTGCTCCTCGGGTTCGCGGCCGTGGTGGGTGACCTGGCGGAGTCTATTCTCAAACGGAGTACGGATACCAAGGACTCGGGCCGGTTTCTTCCCGGAATCGGCGGGGCTCTCGACTTGATCGACAGCCTCCTTTTCACCGCGCCATTGTTATTTTTCTATCTCCGGGTCATCATCAAAGTCGGATGAAAAACGTAGTAGTACTCGGGGCCACCGGCTCCATTGGTCAAAGTTCCGTCAAAGTAGCCCGCGACATTCCCGGCCGCATGCGCATCGTGGGGCTCTCGGCCCACCATAACCTCGCGAAAATGAGCGAGCTGGCGCGCGAATTCCCCGAAGCCGCCCTTTGCTTTACCGACAAGGAAGCGCCCATTCCCGAAGGCCTTGGAGACTGTCGACGCGTCTTTCGCGGCGAAGAGGGCCTCGTGGAACTGGCCACGCTTCCCGAGGCCGACATGGTCCTCATCGCCATCGTCGGCACCGGCGGGCTCAAACCGGCCCTCGCCGCCATCGAAGCCGGGAAAGACCTCGCCATTGCCAGCAAGGAAATCCTCGTCATGGCGGGCGAAGCCGTTATGGAAGCCGCCCGGCGCAAGGGCGTCAAAGTCCTCCCCGTTGACAGCGAGCACAACGCCATTTTCCAATGCCTGGAGGGGCGCGATCCCGCCCACGTCCAGCGCCTCATCCTCACCGCCAGCGGCGGCCCCTTCCGGCAGAGCCCGGCGGAAGCCCTCCGCTCCGTCACCCCGGCCCAGGCGCTCAAGCACCCCACCTGGAGCATGGGGGCAAAAATTACCATCGATAGCGCCACGCTCTTTAACAAGGGGCTGGAAATGATCGAGGCTCGCTGGCTTTTTGACGTCGGCATGGACCGCATCGACGTTGTCGTTCACCCGCAGAGCGTCGTCCACTCCATGGTCGAGTTTATCGACGGCTCCGTACTCGCGCAGTTGAGCCGCTCGGACATGTGCTTCCCGATCCAGTACGCCGTCACCTGGCCCGACCGCGTGGGCAACACCTTGAAGCCGCTCGATTTCGCCCAGCTTTCCAAAATCGAGTTCGAAGCCCCGCGGCCCGACGTCTTCCCGGCCCTCAAGCTGGCCCGCTGGGCGGGGGAAGTGGGCGGAACCCTTCCGGCCGTCCTCAACGCCGCCAACGAAGTGGCCGTCGCCGCGTTCCTTAACGGCAAACTTTCCTTCCCGGGAATCTGGGAAACCGTGGGCTCCGTCATGGAAGAACATGAGGTCATTGCCCGCGCGCCACTCGATGCTATAGTCGAAGCTGACCACTGGGCCCGGCGACGGGCTGCCGAAAAGCTTCCGAGCTAAAAAATTTAACCCATGCCCACCTTGCTACACGTCCTGAACTTCCTTTTCGTCCTGCTGGAAGTCATCGTTCTCTTCAACGCCATCATCATCGTCCACGAGTGGGGCCACTTCCTGGCCGCCCGCTGGCGGGGGCTTAAAATCGAGGAATTCGGCGTCTGGTTTGGCAAGCCGCTCTGGAAAAAAGAGATCGGCGGAGTGGTTTACTCCCTGGGGACCATCCCGGCGGGCGGCTTCGTCAAGCTTCCGCAGCTCGCCCCGATGGACCTCATCGAAGGCGAAACCGACACCCCGCGCGAGACGCTGCCGAAGATCTCCGCCCTCGACAAGATCATCGTCGCCTTTGCCGGGCCGCTCTTTAGCTTCCTTCTGGCCATCGTGCTCGCCTGTGGCGTCTGGTTTGTCGGCAAGCCGGTTTCCGAATTCGAAAAGACCACCACCATCGGCTACGTCGAGCCCGGTTCACCGGCAGAAATCGCCGGGCTGAGGCCGGGCGACAAAATCCTCGAAGTTGACGGCCACAAGGTGAAGCGCTTCCTTGGGATGATCAACAGCGTGAACTGGTTCGTGGTTCGCAGCGAGGGGGAGAAGATCCCCTTCACCATCGAGCGCGAGGGCAAAGTGCTCACCGTGGACTCCGGCTGGACCCTGGAGAAGCGCAAATCATGGCAGCGCGCGGGTTTGCGCGAGGTGCATATCCTTCCCGCCCAGCCGACGCGTATTAAAGAGGTGGAGCCGGGTTCGCCCGCCGCCGAAGCCGGGCTCAAGCCGGGCGACGTCATTTCCGCCGTCAACGGCACGCGCATCTTCACCCCGGGCGTCCTGACAGAGGCCATCACCAAAGCCCCCGGCCAGCCCATCGCCCTCACGATCAACCGCGCCGGAGCCCCGCTCGACTTCACCATCCAGCCCAAGCCGCTCTCCTTCCAGGGCGACGCGCCCAAGCCGCGCATCGGCATCCTGTGGGATTTCGACATCAGCCTTGAGCACCCGACCCCCACCCAGCAGATCGTCGACAGCGTCAGCTCCATCGGGAACATGGTCGGCGCGCTCTTCTCGCCCAAGAGCGGCGTGAAGGCCCAGCATTTCAGCGGTCCGGTAGGCATCGGGCGGCTCTACTACCAGATGTTCGAGGCCGAGCACGGCTGGCGCATGGCCCTGGCCTTCAGCGTATTCCTGAACGTCAACCTGGCGATCCTCAACCTCCTCCCCTTCCCGATCCTCGACGGCGGCCACATCGTCCTGGCCGTGATCGAGACCATCCGGCGCAAACCGGTCAGCCTCCTGGTGTTGGAAAAGATCCAGGGCGTCTGCGGCCTGCTGCTTTTCGCCTTCATCCTTTACGTCACCTTCTTTGATATCCAGGACCTCCCGTGGCGCAGACTGACGAGCCAAAAGGAAGTGCCTGCCGCGGTCGAGAAATAGCGCCATTTCTCGCCCTCTCCCCCGGGCCGTCCAGAGTTTTTCCCCTTAAAACTCCAACAACCCAACCACCCCTGCCATGAAGATTGTACGAAACCTCCTCATCCTAGCGGTCCTGGCGCTGATCGCCTTTCTCGGCGTCGCGTTTTTCTCCCTGAATACGCTGATTAAAAAAGGCGTAGAAAAAGGCGGCCCCCTTGCGCTCAAGGCCGAAACCCGCCTGGAGAGCGCCGATATCCTCCCCTTCACCGGCAGCGGCAAGCTTAGTGGCCTCTTTGTCGGCAATCCCGAGGGCTTTAAAACGCCCTACGCCCTCAAAGTCGGGCAAATTCACGTCCAGGCCGACCTGGCCTCCGTCAAGACCGATACCATCGTGATCCAGAGCGTCCGGATTGAATCCCCGGACATCTTTATCGAAGGCGGCCTCAAGGAAAAAAACAACCTGAGCGCCCTTCGCAAGAACATCGCGGACTTTGGCAGCGCCAAAACCCAGGCCAAGGCCGACCCCGCCACGGAGAGCCCGAAACAACCGGCCAAACCTGGCAAAAAAGTCATCGTAAAAGACCTCGTCATCACCGGGGCCAAAGTCCACTGGGTTTCCTCGCTGACCCTCGGCCAGGAGGTGCTCCTCCCGCTGCCCGACATTCACCTCACGAACCTCGGCGAAGACAAACAAGGCCTCACCTGGAGCCAACTCTCCAACGTCGTTGTGGACGCGATCTTCAACGCCGCCGGATCGGTTTCAGCGGAGAACCTCAACAAAGCCGTTAACCAGCTCAAAGAAAAGGGCTTGGAAAACCTCAATAAAGCTGCCGACGGCTTGAAGGGGCTGCTGAAGTAGGCCCTAAGCCGAAAATAGGAGTCCTAGAAAAAAGGCAGAGGGCTCACGCAAAGACGCAAAGGCGCAAAGAAAGGCAGGACGCTTTGCGCCTTTGCGCCTTTGCGTGAGTATCAATATCCCTGTCTTTTTTCATGCCGCGTGGAGCCCCCTCTGCGGGGAATGAGGCCCCTCCTAAAACTTCCGGTTCCACGCGTCGGTGGCGTAGCGGGTGGCGGAGAGCGCTTCCGCCGCCGCCAGTTCGTCTGCGCCGAGCGGGCGGGCGATCACCGTTTTCGCCAGCATTCCGGCGAGATGCGCGGCCAGGCCCTGCGGGATCTCCGTGGCCTGCACGCTCCCCTGGTGGAGCATCCCGAAGCGTGAGCGGCGTTGGGCGGCTCCGGCGATTTTGTGGTCGCCCGCGAGCAGATCGTACTGCGCCGGGTTCTCAAAGCAGGCCTGGGAAATTTTTGGCGCGGCCTGGGGCGTCACGCGGGCCTGGACGCCGCCCGTGCGCATCGCCGCCCCGAGGAGTTCGTGAATCACCCGGTAGGACTCCGCTGTGGCCACCAGCGCGAAGGGGTGCGCCCGCGGCACGATGAGCGAGTACGTCCAGTCCTCCCCGTGGGGCACCACGCCGCCGCCCGTCCAGCGGCGCACGCGGTCGCGCTCCGGGTACTGCGTCGCCACCGGCTCCCAGCGCTCGAAATAGCCGTAAGTCACCGCCAGCCCTTGCCAGCCGTAGACCCGCAGAATGGGCCGCTGAGCGGATTTTAGGAGCACCTCGTCCACCGCCATATTCACCGGGGCGGGGTGGGCCGGGGTGGCCTGTTCGTCGATCAGTTCAATTTCGTCAAAAATCACCCCGCCAGAGTGCCATGACGGGCATAAAATTGCGAACATCCCTTTTTTGCCCATTGGCATTGGCGCCGGCCGGTGGCATAATCGCCGTCTTATGTCCAAAGTCGCTCTCGGAAAAGGTCTCGGAGCCCTCATTCAGCCCCGGGTGGCCACCCCCCAGCCTGAGCCCGGTGAGCGGGTCCAGAAAATCCCCACTTCCGAAATCGTCGCAAGCCCGTTTCAGCCCCGCTCCGAATTCCGGGGCGAGCGCCTCTCGGAATTGGTCGAGTCGATCCGCGAGCACGGCATCATCCAGCCCCTCATCGTCCGGAAGCGAGATAACAAATACGAGCTCATCGCCGGGGAACGCCGTTGGCGCGCCGCCGAGCAGCTCGGGCTCAAGGAAGCGCCCGTGATCGTCCGCGAGGCCAAGGACCAGGAAGTGCTTGAACTGGCCTTGATCGAAAACATCCAGCGCGAGGACCTTAACCCCATCGAAGAAGCCATCGCCTACCAGCGCCTTTCCAAGGAATTCGGCCTCAAGCAGGACGACATCGCCCAGAAGGTTGGCAAGAGCCGCGCGGCCATCGCCAACACCATGCGCCTGCTCGAGCTGGCCCCCTCCGTCCAGAGCTGGCTGACCCAGGGCCGCGTCTCCGTGGGCCATGCCAAGGTCCTCCTCGGAGCCAAGACCCACGAAGAGCAGACCCTCTTGGCCGACGCCATTTTGCGCGGGAACCTGACCGTTCGCGCCACGGAGAAGCTCCTCGCCAGCCACCTGGCCCAGCAGAACAATCCCCGGACCCGCGCCGCCTCCGCCGCCCCGAGCGTTCCCCCCGCTGTAACCCACCTCCAGAACCGCTTACAGCAACATCTTTCGACCCACGTGGTAATCTCGCACGGCGAAAAGCGCGGCAAAATCGAAATTGAATATTATGGGAACGATGACTTGCAGCGCCTCCTCACGCTTTTTGGCATGGCTGAAGAATAGCCACTTCACGCCGTCCCACCGGCCGGTCCTTTACCTCACTCTTTTCCTTCTCCTTTTCTGCGGCGCTCCGGGTTGCAAACGGCACTCCGGCGCGGAAACCAGCGCTTCCGCCACTCCGGCGGGAACGCCGCCCGCGCAGATCTGGAAGGAATTTTCTGCCGACAAAGCCTTCGCTCACGTCAAAGCCCAGGTTGACATCGGGCCGCGCCCCTCGGGCTCCGCTGAACTGGAGAAAGCCCGCGCCCTCATCGTAGCCGAGCTGCAACGCAACGGCTGGAAGGTGGAGCGGCAGGAATTCACCGACACGACCCCGCGCGGCCCGGTCAAGTTCGTCAACCTGATCGCCCGCTACGGCGGCAGCAGCCAGACGCAGCAGTTCATCATCTGCTCGCACTACGACACGAAGATTTTCGACACGATCCACTTTGTCGGCGCCAGCGACGGCGCTTCGAGCAGTGGCGCGCTCCTGGAGCTTTCCCGCGTGCTGGCCCTCGATCCCTCCCTCGCCCGGCGCGTGGAGCTGGTCTTTTTCGATGGCGAAGAAGCCGTGGTGCAGTACAGCCAGAGCAACGGGGTCCTGACGGACGGCCTTTACGGCAGCCGCCATTACGCCAAGGACCTGGCCGTCTCGGGCCGCGCCAAGCAGTTCCGGGCCGGGATTTTGTGGGACATGATCGGCAACAGCCGCCTCAATATCACCCTTTCGCCCGATTCGCCCGCGGTGCTCATGCAGGGCATCCTGGCCTCGGCGGATCAGTTGAAGGAGCGCCGGGCGTTCTCGGTGTTTGACCGGACGATCCTGGACGATCACTCGCCGCTTAACGAGGTGGGCATCCCGACGCTCGATTTGATCGGCTTCGACTACCCGTACTGGCACACCGCTGACGACACCCTCGACAAACTCAGCCCCGATAGCCTGGAAACCGTCGGTGCCGTGACGCTCCATTGGCTCAAAGCCACGGTCAGCCAGCCGGATAAGAAATACGTGGGGCAGTAGGGGCGGGCGTTACTTTGCCCGGAAGTCCCGCAGCGCCTTGAGCTTCTCCAGGGCCTTGCCGGAGTCGATCAGCTCCATGCCGAGCGCGAGCCCGGTTTCGAGATCCGGCGCGACGCGGGTGATGACAAACCCGGCGGCGGCATTGAGCAGCACGATGTCGCGCTTGGGGCCCGGCTTGCCGCCGAGGACGTCGCGCAAAATGGTCGCGTTAGTCCCGGCGTCGCCACCTTTGAGCGCCGAGAGGGGCGCTTTCTGGAAGCCGAGCACTTCCGGGTCGACTGAAAAGGAGTGAATTTCCCCGGCGGTCACTGAGCAGACTTCCGTGAGCCCCAGGGTGGACATTTCATCCATGCCGAGGCCGTGACCCGCGTTGCCGTGGACTGCCCAGGCGTGTTTGCGCCCGAGATGCCGCAGCACTCCGCCGAATTTCGGCAGCGCGGCGGGGGTGAAGACGCCCACGAGCTGGTAGTCGGGCCGGGCGGGGTTCAGGATCGGGCCCAGGAGGTTGAAAATGGTCGGTACGCCTTGCTGCCCCAGCGTTTTGCGAACGGGCGCGATGGCCTTGAAGGCCGGGTGGTAGTGCGGGGCGAACATGAAGCCGCAGCCGACCGTTTCCACGCAGCGCTTGAACTCCGCCGGGGGCAGATCGATGCGGATGCCGAGCGACTCCAGCACGTCCGCGCCGCCGCATTTGGAGGTGATGCTCCGGTTGCCGTGCTTGACCACGCAGACGCCGCCCGCGGCCATGACGAACATTGCCGTGGTCGAGACGTTGAACATTTCCAGCTTATCGCCGCCCGTGCCGCAGCAGTCGAGCAACGGGCCGGGAAGGGAGGCCGGGGCGAGCCCGGGATTGACGGCACGCGCCAGGAACGCCTCGGCAAAGCCGCTGATTTCGGCATCCGTCTCCCCTTTTTCGTTCAGGAAACGGAGAAAATCCGCCTTGAGCGCCTGGTCCCCCTCCGGATCGAGAAGATAGGCCACGGCCCCCTCGATCGCCTCGGGCGAGAGGTGGTTGCGGGCTTTGACGGCGGCGATCCATGCCGCCATGGACTCAGACGAAGCACTCATGGTGTTTGGGGTTTCCGAGGTGGGTGGCCTAGAGCGCCATGCTCTCGTGCGGCTTTTGTGCCCGGAGGTTGAGCTCTTCGAGCAGCTCGCTGTCGGCGTGCGAATCGGCGTTGTCGCTGGTCAGCAGGCGCTCGCCGTAGAAGATCGAGTTGGCCCCGGCGTAGAAAGCAAAGGCCTGGGCCTCGCGGGTGAGCAGGCTGCGGCCCGCCGAGAGGCGCACCTTGGCCTTAGGGAAGGCGATGCGCGTCGTGGCGATGAGGCGCAGCAGCTCGAAAATATCCACCGGCGGCAGGCCTTCGAGCTTCGTTCCGGGCTGGGGAATGAGGCAGTTGATCGGGACGCTCTCCGGGGGCGGGTTGAAGTTGGAGAGCACCTCCAGCATTTTCAGGCGGTCGAGCTCCGTTTCGCCCATGCCGATGATGCCGCCGCAGCAGACGCTCATCCCTTCGGCCTGCACCGCCTGGATGGTGTTGAGGCGGTCCTCGAAGGTGTGGGAGGTGGTGATTTTGGAGTAAAACTCGGGCGAGGTGTCGATGTTGTGGTTGTAGGAGGTCACCCCGGCCTCGCGCAGTTTGCGGGCTTCGGTGGGGGTCAGGTCGCCGAGGGTCACGCAGACCTCGATGCCGAGCGCCGCCACGCCCCGGATGATTTCGAGGACCTGTTCAAAGCGTTTTTCGCCGTCGCGCACGCCGCGCCAGGCTGCGCCCATACAGAAACGCGAGGCGCCAACGGCCACGGCTTCCTTGGCTTTACAGAGCACTAAGTCCTTCTCCATCAACGGCATGACGGGGAGCTTGCCGCCGTTGCGGGCGCTCTGGGAGCAGTAGCCGCAATCCTCTGAGCAGCCGCCGGTCTTGATCGAGAGAAGCGAGCAGAGTTGAACCTGGTCGGCTTTCCAATGCCGCAGGTAAACTTCGCGGGACTGCTGGACGAGTTGGAAGAAAGGCTGTTCGTAGATGCGTTGAAGCTCGGCAAGTTTCATGAGTGAAATGCTGAGCGTAGGGCATCCGGCCCCTTATGGCAAGGCCGAGGACCCTGCCGGGGGCCTCGGCTGGAGGTCAGCCTGCTAGAAGAGTCCCGGCAGCCACATCTCGTTCTTGGGCTTCTCCTGCACGGTTTCCTGATCGGCGAAAAGCTCTTCCAGACGGGTGATGAGCTTGAGGGCGGCGGCTTCGGAGCGGCTCTTGGTGGCCAGTTTTTTAAGCCGGTTGAGGCAGCTCTGGGCCGGGTCCGGGGCGGGCGTCCTCTGGCTGGCGGGGGTCAGCGCGCGGCGGATGAACTGCGCGGTGAGCGGCTGGTCTCCGGCTTTTTTTAAGACGGCTCTCCACTTTTTGACCCGCTCCTGTGGCGAGCGCCAGCGGCGCAGTTCCCGGGCTTGAGCCTCGTTCTGCGGCAGGGAGGGGATGTCGCCGATGGAGGAGAGATCGGCCATGACCTGTGCGCTGTCGATGAGCTCATAGGCGCGGGGACGGCTCAGGGCGAGGACCGATTTGACGTATTCCCCGAAGCTGGGGTGCGTCCGGCGGTACAGGCGGGCGTCGCGAATCTCCATGAGGGCCTTGCCGACTGCGACAAAGGTTCCCATGCCCTCGCGGATGGTTTTTTCGCAGACCTCCAGACGACGTAGCTCCTCCTCCGAAAGCTCGTTTACGGAGGGAACAACTTCGAATTGGGGAGTTTGGATGGCCGTGGCTTCGTCCGGCCCTTTAATGGCGGTGTGATTGCCCATTGCCTCCTGCATATCACGGAATTCCCGGGAAGGGAAGTTCCTGCTTTCCCCGATGGAATTTTCGCCTTATGCTCAGGCTCTTACGATGCATTGTAGCACCCGGCAGTTCCTTTTTATCAGTGTTTTGGTTGGTTTCGTCCTCATGCACGAAACGCGCACGGAGCCCTTCGACAAAGCGGAGGGGGCGTTCGCTTCGTGGCTGGAGGCCTATTCTCCCCGGCCCAGCCCGGCTCCGCTCGCCGTGGTCCGGATCTCGGACGAGGACCTGAAAAACTCCCAGTGGCCCTGGCAGCCCGTCGATTATTCCCTTTTTCTAAATGCCGCGCTCCCGTTTCATCCGTCCGTTTTGGGCATCGAGCCGGTGCTCGCCTGGGATAAGGCCGATGGGGTCGAGACGCTCCACCACAAGGCGCTAAGCACGCCCAAGCTGCTCCTTGCCGCCGAGCTCGGCTCGCTCGAGGACCCGGCGCTCGTGCCTCCGATGCAGGAGGTGCCCGTGCTGCGCCATGTCGAGGGAAGCGTTTCGGCGATTGACGAATACCAGCTCGTTTCCGCCCAGCCGGGGGAGGATCTGCGCCACTCGGCTGCGGTTGGGTTCTTTGGCCCGGTGGGCAACCGACCGATTACCCGCGTGCCGCTGCTTTACCGTTACCACGGCGAGGTGGTCCCGTCCTTCGTGCTCCAGGCCGCCATGCTCTGGTATGGCGTGAGCGCCGAGGAGGTGCGGGTGGTGCCCGGTTCGTATGTGGAGCTAGGGAAAGCCGCCCGCGTGCCGATCGACGCCGATGGCACCATGGCCGTGAACTTTACGATCCCCACCGCCGCCTTCTCCTACCCGGATCTGCTCCTTTCCGCCGAGCAGCTGCAAACGGGCCACGAGACGGCCATCCCAGCCGGGCAACTCAAAGATTCGCTGATTTTGCTGACCCGCGTGGACCAGGAAGCGCGCAAGCTCCCGCTCGCCAACGGCAAGCAGAGTTCGCGCGGTGAACTGGCCGCCGCGGCCATTGCCACGATCCAGCAGCAGCGTTACGCGGGGGCGGCTCCGGTCGTCGTGTCCGTGGCGGTGCTGGCATTTTTCCTCGGCGTCGGCTGGGCGATGAGCCGGGTGCGTAAATTTCCGGCCACGGTCATTTGCGTTGGCGCGTTGGCGCTTTATGTTTTGGTCTCCCTGGGCATCTTCGCCTCCTGGCAGATAGCGCTGCCTTTCGGGCTCCCCGTGGGGATGTCTTTGTTCCTGCTCCTTTTCCGCCAATTCGAATAGATCATGCAATTCACGAACCACACCCGCCGGGCCGAGATCGGCGCCAATTGTTACTCTTTGGAGGCGGCGGGAAAGCGGATCGTGCTGGATTGCGGAATGCACCCGCGCCTGGAGGGGCTCGAAGCGCTGCCCGAGCTGGAAGCGCTCCCTGACGACAGCGTGGATGCCGTGATCCTTTCCCATGCCCACCAGGATCACCTCGGGGCCATGCCCGTCCTGATGCGCCGCCATCCGCGGGCCCCGCTTTTCGCGACCGATGCCACCCGGCAGGTCGGCGACGTGATGCTGCATAACTCAGTCAACGTCATGCTGCGCATCCGCGAAGAGCAAGGGGTGACGTCCTACCCGCTTTTTACCCACCGCGAGGCCGACAACACCATCAAACGCTGCCAGCCGGTGCCGCTGCACCAGCGCTGGAGCCTGGAGGGGGAGCGGCTTGGCTTTAAAGAAGAGTCGCCCTTCAGCTTCGAGTTTTTCGATGCCGGGCATATCCTCGGCTCCGCCGGGGTGCTCATCCGCGCCGAGGGGAAAACGATCTTTTACACTGGCGACGTCAATTTCGAGGACCAGACCATCTCCGCTGCCGCCCGCTTCCCCAAGGAGGGCGTGGACATCCTCGTGCTGGAGACCACGCGGGGCGACAGCCCGCTGGCCCCCGGGTTTACGCGGGCGTGTGAAGTGACCCGCTTTAGCCAGGCCATCTTGGAGGGGCTGGCCCGGGGCGGCTCGATCCTGGTCCCCGTTTTCGCGCTCGGCAAGACGCAGGAACTCCTCGGGATTTTTGCCGAAATGCAGCGCGTGGGCGAGCTGGCCAAGGGCATCCCCATCTACATCGGCGGCCTCAGCGCCAAGCTGACCGAGCTTTACGACAAACTGGCGGGCCAGACCTGTCGGCTCGAACCGTGCCTGCAACTCCTCGACACCGTGGCCCCGTTCGTAGTTGGCGGCGCGGATATCGAGACGATCCCCGTGAAGCCCGGCCGCATCTATGCCTTCACCAGCGGCATGATGACCGAGAACACCCTCTCCAACCTTTTCGCCACCCGCTTCATCAGCGACCCGGCCAATTCGCTCTACTTCGTGGGCTATGCCGATCCGGAATCCCCCGGCGGCAAAATCCGCCACCTCAATCCGGGCGACCCGGTGCGGCTTGATTCCCGGCACAAAGAGCAGACGCTCGCCTGCCGCGTGGAGACCTTCAACTTCAGCGCCCACGCCTCGCGCGAGAGCATCCGCGCGTGGGTCAACGAAGTGAAGCCGAAGAAAATCGTGCTGGTCCACGGCGACGCCCCCGCGCTCGAATGGTTCCGGGAAACCCTGGCCACCGACCTGCCCGGAACGGAAGTCGTCGTCTCGGTGCCGGGCGTGCCGCTCGATTTGTAGGGGTTTGTAAGGCTTTGCGAATGCGGGGAAAAAGGGTAATTTTTCGTTGTGACGAGCGCTCAGCAAAAACGGTTTGAAGAACCGATCTTAAATCATATCCGGCGTGATTTCGGATTATTGCGCCAGGAATGGACCGTCCAGCAAACGCTCGACCACCTTCGCCAGCTCGACGTCGGCGACAAGATCATCTACTTCTACGTCGCGGGCGAGGACGACAAGCTGATGGGCGTCGTCCCCACGCGCAAGCTGCTCCTCTCCCATGCCGATGAAAAGCTCGGCGACATCATGATCCGCCGTGTCGTGGCGATTCCCAAGACCGCCACGGTGTTCGACGCCTGCGAGTTCTTCGTCCTGCACAAATTCTTTGCCCTGCCGGTCGTTGATGAACAGCGCCGCATCCTGGGCGTGGTGGAGATCAACCTCGTTACCGAAGAGGTGCTGGAGGGGGACAATGCCGCCGAGCCGCAGCAGGGGCCGCCGGACGACGTCTTTGAGCTTCTTGGCTTTCACCTCGCGCAAGCCCGCAACGCCGGGCCGCTGATGTCCTTCCGCTACCGCTTTCCCTGGCTCGTGGCGACGATCCTCAGCGGCACCCTTTGCGCGGTCATCACGGGGCTTTTTGAGGAGACCCTGGCCGAATTGCTCGTCCTTGCCTTTTTCCTGCCGCTGGTCCTCGGCATGGGGGAGAGCGTCAGCATGCAGTCGATGACCCTTTCCATCCAAAACCTTCGCGCCAACCGGCCCACGCTTAAGTGGTACCTCTCGGCGCTGCGGCGCGAGGCGGCCACGGCCACGCTGCTCGGGCTGGCGTGCGGGTTCGCGGTTTTCCTGATCATCTGGGGTTGGCGGGGCGCCCCCGGAGCCGGGGCGGCCATCGGGGCCAGCATCTTGCTCTCGTTTGAGACGGCCTGCCTGCTGGGCTTGAGCGTCCCCTCGCTGCTCCACGCCCTAAAGCTCGACCCGAAGATCGCCGCCGGGCCGATCACGCTCGCCGTCGCCGACGTTGCCACGCTCGTCTTCTACTTCGGCGTGGCGGCGATTGTGCTGCGATAGCCTTTCCGAAGGCCGCTGGACACCCGCCCTCGGCTGGGTTAAGCTGTCCATCCTTTTCGTTCAAAACCCACCATCTATGAATAAGCCCCAGGTTACGATCTACGACACCACCCTTCGCGACGGTACGCAAGGGACTGGCATTTCGTTTAGCGTCCTGGATAAGATTCGCGTGGCAGAGAAGCTCGACGGCTTCGGCGTGCATTACATCGAAGGCGGCTGGCCGGGGTCCAACCCGAAGGATGCCGAGTTCTTCATGCAGGCTGCCAAGCGGACCTGGAAAAGCGCCAAAATCGCCGCCTTCGGCAGCACCCGGCGCGCGCATATCAAGGTGGAGAAAGACCCTCAGGTCCAGGCCCTCCTCGACGCGGAAACGCCCGTCATCGCGATCGTCGGCAAGAGCTCGCTTTTGCACGTTCGCGAGGTCCTCAACGTCACGCCGGAGGAAAACCGGGCCATGATCCGCGAGACCGTGGCTTACCTCAAAGCCCACGGCCGCGAGGTCTGCCTCGATGCCGAGCATTTCTTTGACGGTTACAAAGAGGATGCCGAACACGCCCTTGCCGCGCTCCACGCCGCCGTGGAGGGGGGCGTCGATATCCTCGTCCTCTGCGATACCAACGGCGGCACCCTGCCGGAGGAAGTGGAGCGCATCACGCGCGACGTCGTTGCCAAAACCAACCGCCCCGTTGGCATCCATACGCATGACGACTGCGGCCTCGGCGTGGCCAATGCGCTCGCCGCCGTCCGGGCCGGAGCGGTGCAGGTCCAGGGGACCTTCAACGGCTACGGCGAACGCGTCGGTAACTGTAACCTGACGACCCTTATCCCGAATTTGCAGCTCAAAGCGGGCATCCCCATGGTGCCCGACCTGACCCGCCTGCGCGAGGTCTCCCTCTTCGTCGACGGCGTGGCCAATAGCCAGCACTCCCTTCGCGCCCCGTACGTCGGCGCCACGGCCTTTGCCCACAAGGGGGGCATCCACGTCAACGCCGTCCAAAAGCTAGCCCGCAGCTACGAGCACATCCGGCCCGAGGAGGTCGGCAATACGCAGAACATCCTGGTTTCCGAGCTTTCTGGCCAGAGCAACGTGCTCCTCAAGGCCGAGGCGCTGGGCATCCACCTGGAAAAAGGTTCGCCCGAGGTGCATAAAATCCTCCAGGAGATCAAGCGCCGCGAATCGCTCGGTTACGAGTTCGAAGCCGCCGACGGATCGTTTGATTTGCTTATCCGCAAAACGCTTCAGCCGCCCACGGCCCCGTTCTTCGAGCTGCTGGAGTACCACTGCACGTTCCGCCGCTTCGGGCCGAGCTTCCGCAGCCACGATACCTGCGAGGCCACCGTCAAGCTGCTCGTCAACGGCGAGCGGGTCTACACCGTGGACGAAGGGGACGGCCCCGTGAACGCACTCGACGCCGCGTTGCGCAAATCGCTGCGCCCGTTCTACCCGCAGATCGACGAAATCGCCCTTGAGGATTACAAAGTGCGCATCCTCGACAGCCGCGGAGGCACGGCCGCCCGTACCCGCGTCCTCATCACGTTCACCGATGGCAAAAACGACTGGGGTACGGTCGGCGTCTCGGGCAACGTCATCGAGGCAAGCTGGCTCGCGCTCGTTGATGCGATTGAATACAAGCTGCTTACCGCGTAGTCTCGGGGCGTAATCCCGGCTCCGTCCCGCCGGAACGCCAGAAAATAAGAAGCCCGAAGCTCTCCCTCGTGGGAGTCGCCTCGGGCTGCTTTGCGCGAGTGTAGATCAACGCAAAGAAACCGAACTAAGAAACCGCCATCAATTCTTCGCGAGGTAGTCGGCCACCCCGTCGAAGGACGGCTTGAGGGCCGCTTCGCCCTTGTGCCAGTTGGCCGGGCAGACCTCGCCGTTTTTTTCGAAAAATTGCAGCGCGTCAACGATGCGCAGCGCCTCCTCCACCGAACGGCCCAGCGGGAAGTCGTTCACCAGCTCGTGGCGCACGACGCCCTTCTTGTCGATGATGAAAAGGCCACGATAGGCGATCAGCTCGTTGTCGGCCTGGAGGTTGCCCTCCTCGTCCACCTTATATTCGCCGCTCAGCACGCCGTAGGCCGAGGAGACCGTCTTATTGGCATCGGCGATGATCGGGTACTCGACCCCCTTGATGCCGCCGTGCGCCTTGGGCACTTGCTGCCAGCCCCAGTGGCTCTCGGCGGTGTCCGTTGAAGCGCCAACGACCTCGACGCCACGCGCTTTAAACTCGGCCAGAGCGGCCTGGAACGCGTGAAGTTCCGTCGGGCAGACGAACGTGAAATCCTTGGGATAGAAGAAGAGAAGCACGTAGCTCTTCTCCTTAAACTGATCGAGAGAAAAGGTTTCTTCGATGCGGCCGTTGGTGACGGCGCGGGTAGTGAACTGCGGAGCAGGTTTTCCAACGAGTGTTGCCATAGCTTTAGTTGAGATTGAGATTAACTCGCAAAAAGAAAAGACGAGAACGGAAGGTTGTTCAAGCACTTTTTTGCGGATTTCTTTGGAAACAGGGGGATGCGCCAGGGCGAGGCCTGAATGTGTATTAATTTGACCAATTTGTGGTCGAAGTGGCTAAAACAGCTCATCCTTTCTCCACCTACCCAGTAAGGGGAATCTCGATGGGGTGTATAGAATTTTCCCGGATTTCCTCTGGTAATCGAGAGGCATTTGTTCATACTAGGTGCGGCTGTATGGGTTTTGGCAAGGAACCTGCTGAACTGGGGCCAGCCGAAAACGGCTCCTCAAATCAACAGCCAACAAGAACACAACAACCAATATTACTATGGCCCTAATCAAAAATCTGACCCTCGGCGCGATCGCAGGCGTTCTCCTGCCTGCCTCGCTGTTTGCAGGAACGGAATCGAAAGCGGTAGTTGAAACCACCACGAAGTCCATCATCGCTGGCGATCTCGGCGTAAACTTCGTCTCGGAATACATCTCCCGCGGCGTGCTTCAGGAGAAGCAGGGTGTTATCGCCCAGCCGTACATCGACTTGTTCCTTACCGTGTATGAGGGTGCCGACACCGACGCCATCAACAAGGTGACGCTGAACGTCAGCGCCTGGAGCAGCTTCCACTCCAAGCACACGGGTGCAAGCAAAGACAGCAACGTCTCCTCCTGGTACGAGGACGACATCATCCCCGGTGTTTCCGTTACCTTCCTGAAGAACTGGACCGGTACGGTCTCCTACGCTGAGTACTTCAGCCCGAGCAACGCTTGGGACGTTTCCCGTAACATCACGCTCAACCTTGCGTACAACGACACGGATCTGCTCGGCGCTTTCGCTCTGCACCCGCACGTTGCCTACCTGCGTGAACTCCAGGGCAGCGCTCCTTACGGCACTTCCTACGGCGCCGTGATCGATGGCTACAACAAGGCGGTTAACGGACATGGCAACTACTACGAATTCGGTATCGCTCCGGCTCTCCCTGCCTTTGGCCCCGTGACGGTTTCCTTCCCGCTCAACGTCGGCTTCGGCAGCGGCGACTTCTATGTCGACAACAAAGGCTTCGGATACTTCAGCGGTGGCGCTACCGCCACGGTTGCTCTTCCGTTCGTCCCGACCGCCTACGGCGCTTGGGCAGCTAACGCTGGCGTGACCTACTGGCGCCTCAACAACCCGAACGGCGACCTCGCCGGCGGCGACCAGAACCGCGTGGTTTACCAGGCGGGTCTCGGCGTGAACTTCTAAGTTCAGCCTCCGCTTAATCACAAAATTATTTGTGTTTCCATCCGCCATCTCCGAAAGGGGGTGGCGGGTGTTTTTTTTGTCTTTTTTTGGCCACCGGGAGGGGGGCACTCCGGGATCAGCTCTCCAGCTCCGTGTGGATGCGGATGAAGTGGAGCAGGTCATGGCGGGTGATGATCCCGACCAGCTTCTGGGCGCTGTCAGTAACGGCCAGGCGGCCCTGCCCCGCGACCAGGAGAATGCGCAGGGCGTTGGAGGCGCTGGTTTCCACCGGGATGACCAGGCTGCCGTCGTTTGCCTCGGCCACCTCGCCGCTGAGCGTGTAAGGCCATTTCTCGCGCGGCACGGCTTTGAGGAACTCCAGGCGTAGCAGTCCCCGGAAGCGCCAGTCTTCGTCCACTACCGGGTAGGCCACGTGGTGGTGGGTGAGAAAATAGTCGTCCACCGCCAGGCTGAGCGGCGTGGAGGAGGGGATCGTCAGCGGATTGGCCGTCATGAGATCAGCCACGCCGACGCCGTCCAAGATTTCGCGCGAGAGCGCCTGGTTGTAGCCGGATTCCGCCGCGCTTTTCAGGAAAATCCCGATCACGAGAAAGATCAGGCCCTGGCCCCATCCGCCTCCCAGGAGCGTGAACACCCCCAGTATGATCAGCACCCAGCTAAAGCCGACCCCGACGCGCGAAGTGATGAACGTAGCCTGGCGAAAGCGGCCGGTGCGCATCCAGATCAGCGCCCGCAGAACGCGTCCGCCGTCGAGCGGGTAGCCCGGGATCGCATTGAAGATGACCAGTAGCAGATTGACCGTTGCCAGCCATTTGAAAACGAGCGCCCCCTCGGGAAGCGTGGCAAAATCGCATCCCCAGGCCATCACGCGGAAGACCACTACCAGCGCGAGCGAAACCAGCGGCCCGGCGATGGCGATTTTGAGTTCCGTGGCGGGGTCTTCCGGTTCGCGGGAAATCTCCGCCACGCCGCCGATGAAAAGCAGCG
Source organism: Spartobacteria bacterium UBA695 (assembly GCA_002298145.1). GTDB lineage: Bacteria > Verrucomicrobiota > Verrucomicrobiia > Chthoniobacterales > Chthoniobacteraceae > UBA695. The sequence goes on from DBMP01000013.1 coordinate 477,668, forward strand.
TAATGGAAGGGACCGGGATGCCGCAACGCTGACTTACCAGGCTGTGGCCCAGTTCATGCAGGAGGATGGAGAGGAAAAAGAGCAGCGTGGCGACCGTCCCCATCGTGATGTAAACCGCCGGGTCGTGTCCCGGGAGTTGGAGGGGAAAGAGGTAGGTCGCCAGGGAATAGATGACCAGCGCGACGATGAAAAACCACGAGTAATCGAGGTAAAACCGGATGTCGAAAAACGTGCCAAGAAGGACGCCGGACCTCGCGCGATCTTTTTCGGCCTCGGGTGGGAGAGGAGGAGGATCGGGCGATGGTGGCGGTTCCCGGTTCATGGCGTGGGTTGCGGTGAGGCGGGAGGCATCGCAGCCGGGCTTTCTTCCGGGAAGGAAGGGCCCTGCAAGGGGGCATCAAAATCGTGAGGAAGGCTGGTGAAGTTCTCCGGGAGCGGTTTCGCTCCGGGGATCAAGGCCGGGGCGTCTCCCCAGAAAACGGGGGTCGGCTGGGCGGGGTCTCCGAGGAAATAGCCGTCGAAATTCTTCCCGTCCATCGTTCCGGAGACTCGGGCCACCATCCTCGGCTCGGGGCCGAGGTACCAGGTGCCGCTCTCCAGCTTGCCGGTGAGGTAGGAAAGGGTCATCGGAACGCCGGAGACGGTGACGCTGCCGATCGCGGTGAGCAGGCTGCCGGTGCCGTCCAGGCGGAGATCGGCGCTGTAGAGCCCCTTCTTGAGCGGGAGCGCCTTGGGCGTGGTCACGCCGATGCGGTAGGTCCATCGGTCAAAGGGTGGCTTCAGGCTGATGGCGGGCGCAGGCACACTGATGGTTTCGGGGTTGCCGCTGGATATGAGCGCCCCGAAATCAACTGTAGGCGCGGCGTCAAGCGCGGTAATTTCAGCGGTGCCGACGGCGGTGGCGGTGGTCTGCGTGCCGGTTAGCGCAAGGGCCAGGCTGGCCGTCCCCTCCCAGGAGGGACCGGCGTTGAAGTGAACCTTGTCGCCGCGAACCAGGAAATCGTAGGAGGGGGTCTCGAATTTCGAAAAATCCAGCGAGCCGGTGGCGGAGAAATCGCCCAGCGGATTGCTTGCGGAGACCTTGGAGAAGCGCAGCACGTTGCCGTCGATGTCGGCCTCGGCCTCCAGTTTATCCAGGGCGGGGAGGAGGTCGGAGGCGGGGATCTGCCCCTTGGAAAGCTTCACCGAGCCGGTCATGGCCAGGGCCCGCAGCGTGCTTTCGGTCTTCAGCGTGCCGGTGATGAGCCCCCGGATCGGGATCGGGCGGCCCGTGAGGTGGGCGACTTCCTCAAGCTGCACCCCTTTGGCGGAAATCTGGGCGTTGAAGGGGGCATCGGGAGCCAGGGCGTCGAAGCTCGGGTTCACCCACCATTGGAAGAGGTTGAAGGGGAGCGTGGCATCGCCTTCGAGCCAGAGCGCCTTCTTTTGCGTCAGCTTGACGCCTTCGAGCTTGAGTGTTTTTTCGTCAGCGGCCACCCGGCCCTCCACGCGCGTGTCGCCGTTGGCCAGAACGCACTGGCTGATCGAGAGTCCGCCCGGGGCGTAGGTCCCCTCCAGGTCGGCGTCGATGGGGAGCGTGCCGGGCGCGCCCTCGGTGCCGAGGGTCCTCAGCTTGCGGAAATGGGCGCTGAAAGCTCCGGAGTGAGCCCCGGGAGCGCCGTCACCGGACCAGGTGACGTTGAGGCCGCCGCCGGGAGGCGCGGGGGCGATCGGCTTTTGCAGCAGGGCCCGGTAGGCGGCCAGTTCCTCGATGGAGGCGTTGAGTTCCCCCTGGTAACGGCGCTCGCCGAGGATGCTCAGCGTCCCCTTGCCGCGCACAAAGTCCTGCCCATGAGCAGCTTCCAGGTTGATGATTTGCAGTTCGTTGCCGTCGAGCTTGATCCCGGCGTTGAGGAGGTCAAAGGGGACGCCGCGCCAGGTCAGCTTGGTGCCTGCGACGATGAGCTGGCCCTGGTAGGACTTGGCTGTGCCGCGAATGGAGCCGTCCACGGTCATTGCGCCCGAAGCGTCGGCGAACTGGGGGCCGAAGAGGGCCGAGAGCTCGCCCAGGTTCTGGATCTTGGCGGCGATGTTGAAATTGAAATCCGTGAGCCACCACGGGGTCTTTTCGTCTTCCGGCAGCACGATTTCGCCATCGAGATCGAGCGTATTGTGGGCCTGCTGGAGCTTCAACTCGGGGATCTGCACGCGGCGGTTGACGATGGTGGCCCCCATGGCGAGGGAATTCCACTGGCGGCTGCCCCAGCGGAAGTCGGTGGCTTCAAAGCGGGTGGAGACGGTGGCGTTTTCCAGTTCGTAGGGGGAGCCCTGGAAGGTGAATTTCCCTTCTTTGATGACGCCGCCGGTTTTCTCCTGGACGTGGAGGAATTTCCCCAGCGCTTCGACGGCGATGTTGGAGAAGTTGCCGACGATCTCGTAATCCGGCTCGCCGGGGGTGGCGTTTTTCAAGAGGTCGCCGCGAACCGACCCGCTGAAGGCTGCAATGTCGAAATCGACCTGCAAATTCCCCTTGAGCATGTCATCGAGGTTGCTGGAAACGCTGCTCAAAATGACGCCGTCGCTCAGGTTCAGATCGGCGACGCGCCAGCGCGCTCCCTGGAGGGCGGTGGTGCCGCGCAGGACGTCGAAGTTGCGGCTGCCGCGGCTGTTTTCGAGCGTCAGGTGCTCCACGGCGATGACTCCGGGCTCGAATGGGCTGATGGTAAAGCGGACGTCGGCAAAGGTGATCTTGCGCTTGCCCATGTGAAAGACGAAGGCGGAATTGGCCACCTCGATGCGCGCCGGGGTGGGGAACCAGGACCGGGTGGGTGCGGCGGCGGCGGTGGTGGTGCCCGAGGGCCCCGCGGGCTGGTCCTTGCGGTGGGGGTGAAAGGCGAAGTCGGCCTCGGTGTGATCAAGGGTTAGGCGGCGGAAGAACGCGCCTCCTTTGGTGAAGGGCAGGAGGGCCCGCCAGGAGAGGACGACGCGGGCGGACCCGGCGTTGATGCTGGAATCGACCGCTCCGCGCGATGCTTCCATGCGCAGGTCGTGCAGGATGATGGGTTCGACGAGGCTGCCTTCGACGGAGCCGATTTCAAGCGCGATGTCGTTGCGCGCGGCTTCCAGGAGCACGGCCCGCTTTACCAGAAAGCAGAAGGAATGGGGTTCGACGAGCGCGAGGATAGCCAGGCCGAGGAGGACCAGGAGGCAAAGGCGGATCCGATGAAAGAGCGATGGTTTGGTGGATGCGGGCACGGAGTTTGAAGACCTTGGAATCGTTAATTTTCAATGAGAAGGCGCTCGGGTGCAAGCCCCAAGGTGGGGGGAACCTTTAGTACCCCTTGTGGCAAAGGGCCCGTCTGATAAAAATCTTTTGACGCGTGGCGTTCTCTGGCAACATTGATGCATGCCGGTTCATGCCTTTTGGGGACTTGATGTTCAGTCCGCCGGGCTTGCCGCAGATTGATCCAATGTCCAACAGTTCCGATTCCGCCAGCAGCCCCGTTCCATCCGGGGTGCCTTCCTCCACGCCCGCACACGATCCTTATAAAGCCTGGAGGGAGCCGGGGTTCCGGGGATTCCTGATCGGCAACGCGGCCTCGGTGATCGGGCGGCAGATGACGGCGCTGGCGGTGGGCTGGGAGATTTACCGCCGCACGCATTCGGCGACGCTGCTGGGCCTGGTGGGCCTCTGCTCGGCGCTGCCGCTGTTCTTTTTCACGATCCCCGCCGGGCAGATGGCCGACCGCCTGCCGCGCAAGCAGATCATTCTGGTGACGCAATGGCTGGAGATTCTGGCGGCTACGTGCCTGGCGGTGCTCTCCTCCTGGCACGGGCTTTTGCCCCACTGGCCGGTGCTCGCGGCGGCGCGGCGCGGGCTGGAGTGGATCGTCATTCACATCGAGCACTCGGCGGCCCCGACCATCGACTGGGGCATCCCGCTGATGCTCGGGCTGCTGCTCTTCTCCGGCGTCGTGCGGACCTTTAGCTGGGCGGCGCGTACGTCGCTGGTGCCGACCCTGGTGCCGCAGTCGGCGCTCCAGAACGCGATTACGTGGAATTCCAGTGTCTTTCAGGCCTCCGCGGCGGCGGGCCCGGCGCTTTGCGGCTTGCTGGTGGCCAAGACGAGTTTTTCGACGGCCTACGCGATTGATGCCGTTTGCGCCTTCCTCTTTTTCGTTTTGCTGGCCCCGGTGAAGGTCCGGAAACCGGCACCCGAGGAGAATGTGAAGACCTCGATTGCCAAGGGAGACCTGCTCGGCGGGTTGCGCTTTGTCTTCCAGACTAAGCTGGTGCTGGCGGCGATGACGCTGGATATGTTCGCGGTGCTGCTGGGCGGGGCGACGGCGCTTTTGCCGGTGTTCGCCGAGCGTCTGCATGTGGGCGGCGTGGGCCTGGGCTGGCTGCGGTCCGCCGATGCGATCGGGTCGATCTCGATGAGCCTGCTCCTGGCGTACCTGCCGCCGATGAAGCACGCGGGGCGCAATTTGCTCTTCGCCGTGGCGGCCTTTGGCGTGGCCATTGTCGGCTTCGGCCTTTCGCCTTATTACTGGCTTTCGTTCCTCTGCCTGCTCTTCTCGGGCGGCTTTGATGCCATCAACGTGGTGATCCGGCATACGCTGGTGCAGATGGCGACGCCGAACGAGCTTCGCGGGCGAGTTTCGGCGGTCAACAATGTCTTTATCGGCAGCTCCAACGAGATCGGGGCCTTTGAAAGCGGGATGACTGCGGGGCTCTTCGGGCCGGTGGCTTCGGTGATCGGCGGCGGCATTGGCACGATCCTGGTCGTCCTGGGCGTGGCTTCGCTCTGGCCGCAGTTACGCCGGTTCACGACGCTGGAATCCGCCGCGCCGAAGGCCGCGAAGGAAGCTCTATGATTAGCGACCAACAGATCGATGGGGGAAAGGGGTTCGATTGGGGGAAAACTTCGGCGGATTACGCAAAGTATCGGGATATTTACCCTCCCGAATTTTATCGAAAAATCTTGGACGCGGGGCTTTGCGTCGCCGGGCAAAACGTATTGGATCTTGGGACCGGAACGGGGGTTTTACCGCGGAATCTCTACCGGTATGGGGCTCATTTTGTGGGCACTGATATTTCTCAAAACCAGATTGAACAGGCCAAAGAGCTGGCTAGCTCCGCCCATATGGACATCGAGTTCCAGTGCGCGCCTGCAGAGGAAAGCAACTTCCCCGACGGTTCGTTTGATGTTGTGACAGCCTGCCAGTGTTTCTGGTATTTCAATCACCCGGTCCTGGCTCCCACGCTTTTCAGGATTCTAAAACCCGGCGGCCGGTTCGCGGTGCTCTTTATGGCATGGCTTCCGCGTGAGGATAAAATCGCGGGTGAAACCGAAAAGCTTGTTTTGAAATTCAACCCGGCATGGAACGGTTGTGGATTGACCAGAGATTCTTTTGCGGTGCCCGCGATGCAGGCTTACGAAAAGTATTTCGAGATCGAAAACGACCTGCGTTTTGACGTCCGGGTGCCTTTTACGCGGGAAAGCTGGAATGGCCGGATCAGAGCGTGCCGTGGCACGGGTGCGTCCCTGGATGAAAAGACCCTGGAGCAATTCAACCGTGAGCATGTGGACTTACTCCAATCCATCGCTCCGGAAAAGTTCGATATCCCGCATTACTGCGTGATACGGATATTGCGTTCTAAAAAGACGGTTTAAGCCGCCGGGCCGGGCCGTTTTTTTAACGCACGGGCTGGGTGGCCGACGGCTACCATTCCCGGTGGAACATCGTGGGTGACGAGCGAGCATGCGCCGACGACCGAGCGGTCCCCGAGCGTGACGCCCGGCATGACGAAGGCCCGCGCGCCGATAAAGACGTCCTCGCCGATAGTGATCTTGGCGACCTGCAACGGGGTATTCGGGTCTGCGAGGTCGTGCGTGCCGGTGCAAAGGTAGGCCTCCTGAGCCACGACGCTGCGCGCGCCGATCTCGATTTTGCCCAGCGTGTAGGCGTTGGCGCGGTCGCCCAGGCAGGCGCGGTCGTGCAAGGTGAGGTTCCACGGGATCTGGATGCGCGCCCGCTGGTGGACGAAGGGGGTGCCGTGGAGTTTCGCGCCGAAGCGCCGCAGCCAGAAGAGCCGCCAGCGGTTGAGCGGCTTGGGCGTCCACTGGCAAAAGAGCGCCCACACGGCGTCCCAAAGCAGCATCCCCACGCGCTCGCGCAGGGACCATGGGGAGGCGTAGGCGTTGGCTTGGGCAAAGGTTTTCACGCGGAGAGGAGGGATTCGAATAACTCCAGATACTGCTTGGCCTGGCGCCGAAGGTCAAAATGTTCTTCGGCAAACCGGCGGCAGGCGGGTCGCGGCCAGGCCCCGTTTCGGAGCGCCTGGAGCCCCTGGTCGAGCGTGGCGGCGAAGCTCTCGGCCGAGAAGCTCCCGGCCAGCCAGCCGGTCTCCCCCGGCTTGACCATCTCCGGCACGCCCCCGACGGCGCAGGCGACGACCGGGGTGCCGCAGGCGAGCGACTCGGCCACGGTGTTGGGCAGGTTATCGACGGGGGCCATGTGCAGGAGGACGTCGGCGGCGGAGTAGATGACCGACTTCATGAGGTCGCTCGGGATGTAGCCGCAGTGGATGTGCCGGATGCCTTCGTGGCGAATCTCCGGCGGCCAGTGGCCGAGGGTGAGGAGCTGCAAGGGGCGGGTTTGCGTGGCGGCGAGCACGGCGTCGATGAGGTTGCCCCCCTTGCGGCGCTCTTTGAGGTAATCGGCCACGAGCAGCACGGTGGGGAGGTGCGGATCGAGCCCGAGGGCGGCCTGGGCCGAGGCGGCGTCTGCCGGTTTGTAGGCTTCGAGGTCGAGGCCGTTGGCGATGACTTCAACGCGGTTCTTGCGCCAGAGGCCCCGGCGGGCTTCCCCGGCGATCCAGCACGAGGGGCAGGCGGCGACGATGTTCGGGTGGGCTTCGAGCACGGTTTGCCGCGCGGCCCAGGCAGCGGCGATGCGATGCGGAGCCAGCGCCGGGTATTCGGAGGGCGTGGGGCACGAGGCGTCGCACCCGGTGACGAATTTCTCGCAGTCGTAGGCGTAACAGCAGCGGCCGGTGGTGCTCCAGAGGTCGTGGAGGGTCCAGACGACGGGGGCGTGCGCGGCGCACTCTTCGACGAGCCCGATATCCCAGCCCGCCTTGTGGAGATTGTGCAGGTGGATGACGTCCGGTTTCTCCCGGGCGATGGCTTGGCGGAGCTGCCGCCGCACGCCATGGTTGGAGAGGCGCTCCTCGACGCGGCCGAGGCCGAATGCGTGGGCCAGGCTGGTGACGCCTTCGAGCCTGCGACCCGGGGAGAGGAGAAACTTCTCCTGCGTGGGCGCGCCGCCGTCCATGGCGCCTACGGCCCGCACGCAGTCCACGCCGAGGCCAATGAGGCCTTGCGTGAGGCGCTGGCAGGCGATCGCCGCGCCGCCGGTGGATTCGAGATCGGAGAGAATGAGGAGCTTCATGGAGGTAATCCCAAGTCCTGGACTTGGTATAATCGCCTATTTTCGGAAAAGAAGATGCTTTTTGAGCCAACCTCCGAAAATTTTCGCGTGGTTCCAAACGTTCAGCGGAAAGGCGGCTTGTTCAAGGAAAACGGTGCGAAAAGTGTGGCGGTCGGCGGCTGTGTTGCGAACGATGCGGGCGGGGTGGGTCAGCCGCCCGATCTCCCGTCCGGGAAGCTGGCGCGAGTTGCTGGCAAAAAGGTGCGTGGAGTGAGCGCCGAAGCCGATGTTCTCGACGAGGTTGCGCTCCGGGTAGACGGCGAGGCCCCCGTGGGCCCAGCAGGTCAGCATCCACGAGTAATCCCAGGTATTGGGGCGCGTGGCGGGGGAGGGGATGGTGTCGAAGATGGCCGACCAGTAGGCGCGCTCCTCGGGGGTGTCGAAACCGGCTTCGATGCGGGCGCGGGAGGCCGGGTCGCTCCAGCAGGCGGCGTCGCGGTCGATGAGCTTCCAGGCGCGCCGCCACGTGGCCCAGCCCCAGATGTGGTTGTATTTGCTGAAAAAGTAGCTTTTCCAAGTCCGCCGCCGCCAGCCCTGGAAGTTGTTGGCTCCGATGTGGAGGACTCGTGGTTCGTTGCGGTAGCGTTCCAGCAGCGTTTCGCAGAAAGTAAAAAACGACGGGTGCGGCAGGCAGTCGTCTTCCAGAATGATGGCCTCCTCCACCAGGGAGAAGGCCCAGTCCAGCCCGCTAAAGACGCGCTCGCGGCAGCCGAGGTTGGTTTCGGCGTAGTCGGTGAGGACTTCGCATGGCCAGTCAACGCCCTCGCTGATGATGCGGCGCACGACGGCGACCCTCGCGGCGTCGGCGGGGACCTGGGGCCTGGGGCCGTCGCACACGACGAGCAGCCGGGGCGGCCGGGCTTTGCGGATGGCCTCGAAGACTCGGGCCGTGGTTTCGGGCCGGTTGAACACCAGGAAAATAACGGGGGTATTCATACGCTTCGGGGCCACTTGACCCAGCCGCGCTGCTCCAGGGCCCAGAGCAGGTAGAGGGCTTTTTGGTAAACCCACGGGATCTGCGCGTGGTGGATGCAGAGGTGCTTCAAATACCCCTGCATGTGCAGCACGTAAAACCGGACGCGCTCGCCGGTGGCCTCCTGGGTGCCGTAGGGGTGTGGGCCTTCAAAGGTGATGGCCTTGAGCCCGTCGGCTCCCGTGAAGCCTTCGAGGTTGCCGAGGGCGAGGTCGACGCGCGGGTTGCCCTGGTTGAGCTTGGCGTAGCGGAATAACCCGGAATCCCGCGCGAAGGCGAGGAAGTCCATTTCGCAAATGCCAAAGGAGGGATCGAGGGCCTTTTTATGTTCCCAGAGCGCCCGGAGTTTCTCCCGGCCCGCCTCGGAGCCGAAGGATTCCAGGAGCTTCTTGCAGATCCAGTCGCAGACCTTGGGCGTCAGGAACATACAGTGCGGGGAGACGGTTGCGTGGTCGTCGAGCTCGCAATCGGTGCCCGAGAAATCGCACGGGTAGGCTTGGGCCAGCTCGCCCGGGGTGGAGAAGAGGAGCAGGTCGGAGTCGAGAAAGAGGATTTTCTCCAGCCCATGAGTTTCGAAGAGCCCTTTAATGGCGAAGAATTTCTCGAAGATGATCGCCGCGTAGGCGGGCGGGTAGCTGCTGTAGTTGACGAAGACGGAGCGGAACTCGCGCGCGCCAAAACGCTCGGCGTTGGAGAAAGGGTAGCGCTCCACGCCGGGGATGAGCGCCCAGGGGCCGAGGCGGTCGCTGATGACGAAGATGCGCCGTGCCCCTGCCGCCTTCGCCTGGGCCACGCATGCCGTGACGATGACCTGGGCAGCGCCGGTATGAACGAATACGACGGGAGGTTCAGGTGAAGTCGGGCTCAGGGACGGCATAGCGTGGTGAGGACGTAATTAAGGCACTGCCGCGCTTTCGGGGCAAGGTTGCTTTGGCCGCAGGCGCGCAGGGCATGGCGCAGCGCCGTCCAGCGGTGGCCCCCCTCCACGGCCCAGTAGGCCCAGAGGATCTCCTGGTCGCCTTTTTGGTTCACCGGGGGATGTTCGAGGGGCCGTTCGAGCGGCGGCAGGCCCCGGCGCAAGCGGTGCTCGGTCAGGCAGCGGTCCATTAACTGGCGTTGGAGCACGTGGTGAGTGCCGTTGGTGCTGGCGGCGTGCTGGCGGTAGCGCAGGAGCGGCTCGGGGAGGTTGCCCAGGTCGCCTTCGTCGAGCAGCCGTTGGAAGAGGTCGAAGTCCTCCACGAGCTTGTATTCCTGCTGGTAGCCGCCCACGCGCTCCAGCACGGCGCGGCGCACCAGCAGCGTGGGGTGGATGATGCCGATGTCGGTGGCGGCGATGAGCCCTTCGCGGATGAGGTCCGGGTCGGTCTGGGGTTTGAAGGCTTTCAAGGCCCGCCCGGCGGGGTCCACCATTGTTGCGCCGCAGCCGATGGCGACGAGGTCCGGGTGGGTTTGCAGGTAGCGGAGCTGCGCGGCGAAGCGCCCGGGCTCGCAGACGTCGTCGGCATCCATGCGGGCGATGAATTCGCCCCCGGCCACGGCGAGGCCGTCGTTGAGCGCGCCAACGATGCCGGTGTTGGGGCGGCTCAGCACGCGCAGGCGCGGATCGCGGGTGGCGTAGCGCCGCAGGGTGGCCAGCGAACGGTCGGTCGAGCCGTCGTCCACGGCGATGAACTCGAAGTCGTCGAAGGTTTGCGCCAGGACGCTTTCCACCGCTTCGGCGAGGTAGGGGCCGGCGTTGTAGACGGGCATCAGGACGCTGATGGGCGGGTTCATTTTCGGAGGGCCTCCAGGATCGGGCGGTAGCAGGTTTCGGCGGAAAGGTGGGTGCGCACGGTTTCCCGCACCCGCGCTTCCAGGGCTTCGCGGGACGCCGGATCGGCGAGGAGCTCGGCGACGGCTTGGGCGAAGGGGGCCGCCTGCGCCTCGACGCGAACGCATTCGGCAAGCACCGGGACGCCCTCGGTGCCGATGGGGGTGCTCACGCAGGCTTTGCCGTGGGCGAGGGCTTCCATGAGCTTGATTTTTACCCCACTGCCGCGCAGCAGCGGAACGATCACGACGGAGGCCTCGCCGTAGGCCGCGCCAAGGTCCTCCACGAATCCGCGCCGGACGACGCCCGGGGGATCGCCGGGCGGCAGCGCGCGGCAGATGGTGCCGCAAAGGTGCAGCTCGGCTTGCGGGTGGGCTTGGCGAACGAGGGGCCAGGCTTCGCTCAAAAACCAGCGGATGCCCTCCAGGTTGGCCTCGTTTTCCGCAGCGATGAAGAAGCAGCGGCCCGGGATGGGCTGGGCGAGGGTGGGCCGGGGGGTGCTGGAGGGGAGGGCGCAGAGGACGGTTTTCCCAGGCAGCATTTCGCGGAAGGTCTCGGCGTCGTCTTCGCGGATGGCGAGGGTGACGTCGCAGCGTTGGAGGTAGTCGGTTTCGAGCGCGCGGCTCAGGTTCTCGCAGGCGACGCGGCGGATTTCCCCTCCCTCCAGTACGCTCAACTGATGCCGGAGGTCGCAGGTGATGGCGAACGTGCGCACTCCGGCTGGGAGGTGGTCGGCCAGCGGGGTCATCCAGCAGTAGGTGAAAAAAACTGCGCCGGGGCGAAGCCGGGTGGCGGCTTGGGCGATGAAATCGTATTCGTAACCGTCCGGCGGGCGATCCCAGCGGTAGGGGGGCTCCGGGGCGGTTTGCTGAGCAGGCTGGGGCGGGGCGGGGGCGGTTTTTTTTCGCAGGCCTAAAGTGGTGAGGATGGTTTTCCCGATCCGCCGGAGGGTGGCGCGCAGCGGGCCGGTCCAGAAGTCTGGGAAGAGGCGCAGGCGGGGCCCGAGGCAGACCGCGCCGGGCATGAGAAGTGTGGCGGCTTGGGCGAAGTCAGCCGGGACGAGGAACCACCCCCGGCGATGGGCCGCGGCGGGGCGTTCGCTCCAGCAGACGGTGATTTCGCAGCCGTTGGCGCGGAGGTAGCTAAGGATGGAGAGGAGGTAGGTGCCGGTGCCCGAACCGCCCAGGGGATTGAAGCGCGTGACGACCAGGAGGCGGCTAGGGCTTGCTTCCTGCATGGCACGGGATGAGTTCCACCTTCGGCTCCATGCGGCAACCGCCCGAGCTGCGGTCGCTCCAGAGGTCCTGGTCGCTGGTGCGCACCTGCCAGACGGCGATGGGATCGAGAATGTCGTAAAAGAAACCGCTCCCGGCCAGCGAGGCGCTGCAATGGTAGAAGCCGGGGTGCAGGGGGAGATCGTCGAAGCGGAACCGGAGGATGTGGCGACCCGGCTGGAAGTCCAGGAAGTTGCCGCGGATATCCGAGTCGAGCGTGAGGACGCGGGTGCCTTCCAGCGAGTTGAAGGCGAGGCCGACCATGGCTTCGCGCACCGGCTTGGTGCATTCGATGGTGAACTCGATTTCCAGCGGTTTGCCAAAGGCGAGGAGCTGCGGGGAGACGACTCGTACGGCTTCGAAGCGCAGGATGCGCCCCTCGGTACCCCAGTTGCGCGGGCGCTCGGAGACGTCGAGGTTGTACTCGGACTCGGTGAGGTTGGAGGTGTAGCGGGCGATGGCCGGTTCGATGTCCAGGATGGGGGAGCTGACGCCGTGGTCGAGGACGACGCACTTCTGGCAAAGCCGCCGGATGGCCGCCATGCTGTGGCTGACGAAGAGGATGGTCCGCCCGTCGCCGGAGGAGATTTCCTGCATTTTGCCGAGGCACTTGGTCTGGAACTGCTGGTCGCCCACGGCGAGGACTTCATCCAGGATTAAGATTTCCGGCTCCAGGTGGGCGGCGACGGCGAAGGCGAGCCGCACGTACATGCCGCTGGAGTAGCGCTTGACCGGGGTGTCCACGAAGCGCTCGATCTCCGCAAAGGCGATGATTTCGTCGAATTTGCTGCGGATCTCGGCCTTGGTCATGCCGAGGATGGCGCCGTTTAGGAAGACGTTTTCGCGGCCGGTGAGGTCGGGGTGAAAGCCGGTGCCGACTTCGAGCAGGCTGCCCACGCGGCCTCGGATGCGGATCTCGCCGGTGGTCTGCCGGGTGATCCGGGAGAGGATTTTGAGCAGGGTCGATTTGCCCGCGCCGTTGCGACCGATCAAGCCGATGACCTGCCCTTGTTCGACGTCGAAGCTGACGTCGCGCAGGGCGGCGAATTCACCTTCTTTGCTCGGCTCGGCGCGGCCCCTCACCCGGGCCCAGGCGCGCCCGAGTTCGTCCTTCAGCGACGTCGCCCCGATGCTTCCCAGTCGGTAGACTTTCGAGACGTTGCGGATTTCTATGGCAGGGCGGGTCATGGCGTTTTTTTATACCGTGTCGACAAACGTTTTTTCCACGATGCCGAAGAGGATCAATCCGGCAACCAGCGAGATGAGGGTGAAGATGACTGAAATGACGATATTGAGCGCCGAGACGGTGCCGGTGCCGAGGAGCATCAGGCGGAAGGACTCGACGACGGAGGTCATCGGGTTAAGGGCCACGACCCACTGCCATTTTTCGGGGAATTTGGAGAGCGGGATGATGACGGGCGTGGCATACATCCAGAGGTTGATGAGCAGCGGGGTGAGGTGGACCAGGTCGCGGTACTTGGCCGTCAGCGCTGACATGATGAGGCCCAGGCCGAGGCTCAGCGCGGCGCTTTGCAGTACCAGCAGCGGCAGGAAAACGACCGTCCAGCTGAGCTGGAAGCCGCCGACGTGCAGGAAGTATTTGAAGTAGGCGAAAAAGGCAAAGAAGGTCGCCGCCTGGATGACGAAGGTGAGCAGGTTGGAGACGAGCGAGGCGAGCGGGACGACGAGCCGGGGGAAGTAGACTTTGCTGAAAAGCCCGGCGTTGTTGGCCAGCGTGGAGGCGTTGGCGCCGAAGTTCCCTGAGAAATAGTTCCACCCGAGCTGGCCGCAGAGGTAAAAGAGCAGCGGCGGGAGGCCGTCGGTGGAGAGCTTGGCGACGTTGCCGAAGATGATGGTGAAGACGACCGACATGACCAGCGGCTGGACGATGAACCAGAGGGGGCCCAGGATGGTTTGCTTGTATTTGGCGACGAAGTCGCGCCAGACGAGGAGCGAGAGCAGGTCCCGGTATTGCCAAATGCCCTTCAGTTCGACTTGGAGCCAGCTTTTGTCAGGACGTAGGACAACCTCAGAATCAGGGTTTTGCATGAGCAATGGGGTGCCCTTTGGTTTAGATGGGGCGGGCCATTCTGTCAAGGGAAGCGCATGGGGGAAATCTGGAAACTCTGCCCGGAGCGAGCCTCCCGGGACAAAAAAAGGGTGGAGACCTTTCGATCTCCACCCTTCGAATCTGTGACGAGCTGCTCTGCTAGATCTCGGAAACGGCTTCGCGCGCGGCGGCGAAGACGTATTCACGGTTCAGCATGGAGATAAAGGAGCTCTTGATCTCCGCGGGGCAGACGGCCTCGCACTCGTAGTAGTTGGTGCAGTTGCCGAAGCCTTCGGCGTCCATGGTCTTGACCATCTTGACTGCGCGGCGGGTCCGCTCGGGCTGGCCTTGCGGTAGTAGCGCGAGGTGGGAGACCTTGGCGGAGACGAACAGCATGGCGGACGAGTTCGGGCAGGCGGCGACGCAGGCTCCGCAGCCGATGCAGGCGGCGGCGTCCATGGCGCAGTCGGCGTTCTGCTTCGGGATCGGCACCGAGTTGGAGTCGGGCGCGGATCCGTTGCGGGCGCTGATGTAGCCACCGGCTTGCTGGATGCGCTCGAAGGCGGTGCGGTCGACGACGAGGTCTTTGATGAGCGGGAAGGCCACGGCGCGCCACGGCTCAACGTAGACGGTGTCGCCGTCCTTGAAGTGCCGCATGTGGAGCTGGCAGGTGGTGGTGGCTTTCTCGGGGCCGTGGGCGACGCCGTTGATGACGAGCGAACACATGCCGCAAATGCCTTCGCGACAGTCGTGGTCAAACGCGACGGGCTCGATGTTCTGCGCAACGAGGGTTTCGTTGACGATGTCGAGCATTTCCAGGAAAGAGCAGTCCGTGGGGATGTTCTTCGCCGGGTACTCAACGAATTTGCCGGGCGTGCTGGCGTTCGGCTGCCGCCAGACCTTCAATGTAAGATTGATCGTATCAGACATGGTTATTTGTAGCTGCGGACAGCCAGGTGGACGTTCTCGTAGTTAAGCGGTTCAACGTGACGCACGGATTTGGAAACGTCTTCGGTGTTGTGTTCCCAGGCGGCGACGTGGGCGAATTTCTCGTCGTCGCGCTTGGCCTCGCCGTCGGGGAACTGGTGTTCCACGCGGAAGTGGCCGCCGCAGGATTCCTCGCGCTGGAGGGCGTCGAGGCACATCAGTTCGGCAAATTCGAGGAAGTCGGCGACGCGACCGGCCATTTCCAGCGACTGGTTGAGGTCGTTGGCGGAGCCGAGCACGTTGACGTTTTTCCAGAATTCGTCGCGGATGACGGGGATCTGGGCGAGGGCTTTCTTGAGGCTCTCTTCGCTGCGGGCCATGCCGCAGTTTTCCCAGAGGAGCAGGCCGAGCTCGCGGTGGAAGGAGTCGACCGAACGCTTGCCTTTGATGGAGAGGAGCAGGTTGGTGCGGGCTTCGACTTCGGCGACGGCTTTTTTGAATTCGGGGTGATCGACGGTGACTTTCTGCGACGCTTCACGCGGCTGCGTGGCGAGGTAGTTGGAGATCGTCGAGGGCAGGACGAAGTAGCCGTCGGAGAGGCCCTGCATGAGGGCCGAGGCGCCGAGGCGGTTCGCGCCGTGGTCGGAGAAGTTGGCTTCACCGGCGACGTGGAGGCCGGGGAGGTTGGACATCAAGTTGTAGTCCACCCAGAGGCCGCCCATGGTGTAGTGGACGGCGGGGAAGATGCGCATGGGCACCTTGTAGGCGTCTTCGGCAGTGATCTTGTGATACATGTCGAAGAGGTTGCCGTAGCGTTCACGGATGGTGTTCTCGCCGAGGCGGCTGATGGCGTCGGCGAAGTCGAGGTAGACGCTCTGGCGGGTGGAACCGACGCCGCGGCCGTCGTCGCAGGCTTCCTTGGCGGCGCGCGAGGAGATGTCGCGAGGGGCCAGGTTGCCGAAGGACGGGTACTTGCGCTCGAGGTAGTAGTCGCGGTCGGCCTCGGGGATTTCGCTCGGGTGTTTGCCGCAGTCTTCTTTTTTCTTGGGCACCCAGACGCGGCCGTCGTTGCGGAGGGACTCCGACATGAGGGTCAGCTTGCTCTGGAAGTCGCCGTGTACGGGGATGCAGGTCGGGTGGATCTGCGTGTAGCACGGGTTGGCGAAGAAGGCGCCTTTCTTGTGAGCGCGCCAGGCGGCGGTGACGTTGCAGCCTTTGGCGTTGGTGGAGAGGTAGAAGACGTTGCCGTAACCGCCGGTGGCGAGGACCACGGTGTCGGCGGCGTGTGCCTCGATCTTACCGGTGATCATGTTGCGGACGATGATGCCCTTGGCGTGGCCGTCGACGACGACGAGGTCGAGCATTTCGGAACGCGGGAACATCTTGACGGTGCCAGCCGCGATCTGGCGGCTGAGGGCGGAGTAGGCGCCCAGGAGGAGCTGCTGGCCGGTTTGGCCGCGTGCGTAGAAGGTACGGGAGACCTGAGCGCCGCCGAAGGAGCGGTTGGCCAGGAGGCCGCCGTATTCACGGGCGAAGGGAACGCCGAGGGCGGTGCACTGGTCGATGATGGCGGAGCTGACTTCGGCCAGGCGGTAGACGTTGGCTTCGCGGGCGCGGAAGTCGCCGCCTTTGACGGTGTCGTAGAAGAGCCGGTAGACGGAGTCGCCGTCGTTGGGGTAGTTCTTGGCGGCGTTGATGCCGCCCTGGGCTGCGATGGAGTGGGCCCGGCGGGGGCTGTCCTGATAACAGAAGCACTTGACGTTGTAGCCCTGTTCGCCGAGCGTGGCCGCCGCGGCGCCACCGGCGAGACCGCTGCCCACCACGATGACGGTGTACTTGCGGCGGTTGGCCGGGTTGATCAGTTTGCTTTCAAACTTGTGTTTTTCCCACTTCTTCTCAATGGGGCCGGACGGAATTTTGGAATCGAGAATGGCCATGGTTAGTGCGCGAGAGGTTGAAGGATCGGGAGGTTAAGATGTTGGGCCAGGAGGACGCCAACGGGAATGGAAGCATACCCCAGGAAGAGGAGCCCGGCAAGGTAGGGGCTCGCGGTGGTGAGCGGCTCGGCGATCTTGCGGCTGCGCAGGCCGAGGGTCTGGATGAAGCTCTGGATGCCGTGGCTCAGGTGGGTGGCCAGCAGGAAGACGCCGACCAAGTAGAAGAGCGACTCCAGCGGGTTGCGGAACCCGGCGATGACCAGCGAATAGACGTCATGGCGCCCATCGGGGTCTTCCCAAAGTTTCCATTCCGGATGAATGGAGAGGGCGGTGAAGTGGAGAATATGGAAGACCAGGAAGCAGATGATGATCAGACCGCTGACGATCATTGTGCGGGCTCCGATGGAGCCGGCCTGGGGATTGTTAACCGCGTATTTTTGCGGTTTCGCAGCATTGTTTTGAACCCACAGCAGCACGGTGGTGATGATGTGGACTATGATACACGCGGCGAGTACGCCACGGATGACCCAGAGGAGCTCTCCGAGCCCCTGAAGGAATGCAGCGTATCGGTTGAGGGCTTCATGACCGAGAAAGACTTGGAGATTGCCGATCATGTGACCGGTTACGAAGCCGACCAGCACCAGGCCGGTGAGCGCGACAATCCATTTCTTTCCGATAGACGATTGGTAGAAGGAGATAATGGCTTTCACAGATTTTCGACCATCGGAGGGGCTGTTGGGACCCCGTGCCGACGAAGCCGTTAGTTCTAGGCCGATGGCGGTTTTTGGGCACTCCTTTTTTTGCGGAATTCTGACCCCATATTGTGTGAGGGGTGTTTTTGACCTATGCCGCTTCTCTGGCGTTGGCCGTTTCTGGACAAGGCTGCGGCTAAAGACCCCTTGCGCGCGAACCGAGTTCCATTTTAGGATGGCACGACTTCGTTTATGCAACCTTCGATATGGAAAGCGCTCCGGTACCGCTTGGAGTGGCTTGGATGTACGGCTTTGGCGGGGCTGATTCCGCTCTTACCCCACCGGGTATGCCTGGCTCTGGCACATGGCTTGGGCTGGCTGGCTTACCACGTGGATGCGCGGGGACGGCACGTTTCGATGGCCAATCTGACGTGTGTTTTCCCCGAGCGTTCTGAGGCCGAGCGGCGGCTGATTGTGCTGCGTTCGTACCAGAATTTCGCCCGCTCGACGATGGACCTTTTCTGGTCACGGCGGCTTACTCAGCAAAACTGGAGGCGCTTTATTGAAACGGATGCCGATGCGGAGAAGCTGCAAGAGGAGGTGAAGGCGCATGGCGCGGCGTTTTTGTGCATTCACTGGGGGCATTTCGAGTGGGCGAGTCTCGGGGTGGGGTTTATGGGGGTGTCGGCGCGGATTGTGACGGAGGCGTTTAAGAATCCGCGGCTCAATGCGTTCTTCAGCAAAGGCCGGGCGGTCTCGGGGCATGTGACGATCCCGCGCGAGAATGCGATGATCAGCCTGCTGAAAACGGTTAAGCGCAAGGGGGCGGCGGGGTTGCTGGTGGACTTGACGCTGCGGCCCGACCAGGCGGCGGTGCCGATTACGGCTTTCGGGCGCAAGATGTCGGTGACGTTCCTGGAGTCGCTCCTGGTGCAGCGGGGCAAGGGGCATCTCATTCCCCTGGATGGGATTCCGCTGCCGGACGGGCGATGTCGGCTGGTGGTCAACCCGTCGCTGAAATTCCCGCCCAACGCGAGCTTGCAGGAGATTGCGCAGGCGTGCTGGGATTTCTTCGAACCGCGCATTCTGGAGCGCCCCGATCTCTACATGTGGGCTTATAAACATTTCCGTTACCGTCCCATGAACGCTGATCCTTCTTTTTACCCGGCCTACGCCAACGTCTCTCCCGCTTTTGATGAGATGCTGGAGGCTTTTTCGGAGCCGAAACCCGGTTCCGCTGTCCCACGATGATCGTTATTGCCTTTGCCCTGCCCGAGGAGAGCCGGGATCTTGTTGCCGCGCTGGAGCACCCGGTTCGCTCGGGCTCGAAGGCGCTTCCGGTGATCCGGGGGACCTACGCGGGGCGCTTGGTGACGGTGTTTCACACGGGAATTGGGGCCGCCTCGGCTCGCGAACGGTTGCGGGGGTTCTGGGAGCAGTATGAAGGGGCTTTGCCGCAAGCCGCGATTGGCACGGGATTCGCCGGGGGGCTGGATCCCGCGCTGGCCCCTGGGGCTCTGATTTTGGCGGAGAATTACCCGGATTGCCTGGCGGCTGCCCGGAGCCGGTTGGGGGCGGAGCGCGTCAGTGTGGGGATGCTCGCGAGCGCCTCTGCGGTGTTGGAAACGCCGGAGGCGAAGGCGACCCATGCGCTGCAAACCGGGGCGATTGCCGTGGATATGGAAACGGCGACGGTGGCGGCGTTTTTCCGCGAAAAAGGGGTGCCGTTTTTGGGGCTGCGGGCGATCTCCGATGCGGTGGGCGATCCGCTGCCGGTGCCGTCGTCAGTCTGGTTCGATGGGCGTACGCAGCGGCCCCGGCCTCTGGCGCTGGTGGCGTTTTTACTCTGGCACCCGGGGCGGATTGCTCCGTTTGCGCGCTTTGTGGGGAATGTCAACCGGGCCCGGCGAACGCTCACGGCGGCGCTGCTGGAGGTGATCCCGGTGCTGTGATTGGAGGAGCGCTGCGCTTGGACTATTTCACCCCGGCGAGGGCCGGTTGGCTTTCGAGCGCCTCGTACCATTGCCAGAATTTCTCGGCTCCCGCCTCCAGCGATACTGCCGGGGAGAAGTCGAGCAGGCGGCACGCTTTGCTGATGTCGGCGTAGGTGGTGGGGGTGTCGATGTCGGGCGGCAGTACGGGGAGGAAATGCCCCTGCTTGCCAGCGTAGGCTTCGAGGTGGGCGATGAAATCGGCCACGAGGACGGGCTTGCCGCCTCCGAGGTTGATGAGTTCGTAGCCGAGCGGACGGTCCAGCGCGGCGATGAGGCCTCCGATGGTGTCGTCGATGTCGATCCAGTCCCGCTGGAATTGTCCCCGGGCGAAGAGGCGCATGGTCTTGTGGCTGGTGATGGTTTCGGCCAGTTGGAAGGGGAGCCCCGAGGGGTGGTTCCGCGGCCCGTAGACTTCGAAGAGCCGCAGGGCGGTGAAGTTCAGGCCGTAAAGGTGGTGGAAGGTGTGCCCGAGCATTTCGGCGGAGCGCTTGCTCGCGCCGTCGGGGGTCAGCGGGCGCTCGCACGGGTCGGCCTCGGTGTAGGGGATGGTCTCGGAGTCTCCGTAAACTGCTCCGGTGGAGGCGAAAACGAAGTTGCCAAGCCCTCGGTGGGCGGCGGCGTTGAGCAGGTTGAGGGTGCCCTGGACGTTGACGTCGCAGTGGAGCAGGGGGGCTTCGATGGATTCTACGGTGCCCCGAAGCGCGGCGAGGTGGACGACGGCGTCGAAGGATTCTTCTTCGAAAAGGCGGGGGATGAGCGCGGTGTCCCGGATGTCGCCCTGGACGAACTTCCAACCCTCTCCAGCCGAGGCTTCTACGGCGGCCAAGTTGGCTTGTTTACGGGCGGGTGCGTGGGACGCATCAAGGTTGTCGAGGCCGACCACGCGGTCGCCACGGCTTAAAAGGGCCTCGGCCAGGTGGCTGCCGATGAATCCGGCGGCCCCGGTGACTAAAACGGTTTTTTTCATGCATTCGGGTTCCGTCCCGCGGGCGGTTTTAGTGCCCGGATTCACAACGGTAACGGCTTCTGGGGTGGTGGTTCTTATTGGCGAACGTGGAGAGCGCCATCAGGGGGAAGTTGTTACGGTACATGTCGTAATTAAGGTAGAACACGCACGGGAAGCCCGTGCCGGTGGTCTGCGGCTCGTCCCAGCTGCCGTCGCGGTTCTGACGCGAGAGGAGCCACTGGATGCCGCGGGAAATGGAGGGGCGCGTGAGGTCGCCGCAGGCGCACAGGCCCATGAGGGCCCAGGAGGTCTGGGAGGGGGTGCTGTCGCCCTGGCCTTTGAGGGAGGGGGTTTTGTAGGTTTGCGGGGATTCGCCCCAGCCGCCGTCTTCGTTCTGGCAGCTCTCGAACCAGTCCCGGGCGCGGGTGATCCACTCCTGGTCCATCGGTTCGCTGATGGCCTGAAGGCCCCGGAGGACCTGCCAGGTGCCGTAGAGGTAGTTGACGCCCCAGCGGCCGTACCAGGAGCCGTCCTTTTCCTGGGTGCGGCGCAGGAAGCCGATGGCGCGGCGGACTTCGGGGCGGTGGCGGTCGTAGCCGATGTAGCCGAGGAGTTCGAGCATCCGGCCGGTGAGGTCGCTGCACGAGGGGTCGAGGATGGCGTTGTGGTCGGCAAAGGGGATGCTTTCGAGCCACTTTTGCGTGATGTCTTTGTCGAAGGCCGCCCAGCCGCCGTCTTTGCACTGGAAGGAGAAGAGCCACGGCAGCGCGCGCTTGAACAGGCTGCGCACTCGCTCGTCGCTCAGGCACGAGGGCGGGGTGAAGCGCAGCGCCATGAGGACCATCATGGTGTCGTCGGTGTCGGGGTAGTAGTCGTTGCGGTATTCGAAGGACCAGCCGCTGGCTTCGGGGTGGGGGTTGCGCCGGGCCCAGTCGCCCCGGATGCGTACTTCGCGGTCGAGGAGCCAACGGGCGGCCTTGGCGCAGGCGCCGCCCTCCTGGGGCTCTTTCAGGCCGCTTTCGGTGAGGGCGATCAGGTTGATGGCGGTGTCCCAGACGGGCGAGAGGCAGGGCTGGATGCGGAAATCCTCCGGGTCGTCGACGAAGAGGCTTTCAAAATCCCGGAGCGCCTTGGCGAGGTCGGGATGCGAGTCGTCGTAGCCCATGGCCTTGAGGACCATGATCGAGTTGAGCATGGCCGGGAAGACGGCGGCGAGGCCGTGGGAGCCGGAGCCCATGCGCTCAATCATCCAGTCGAGGGCGACTTTCAGGGCGCGCTTGCGCAGCGGTTTGTAGTCCTGGCTGTCGAATTTTTTCAGGATGCGGTCGACGACGAGGAAGAAATTGCTCCAGCGCAGCCAGGGCCGGGCGATTTGCGGGGAGAGCTCGAGCTCGTCGGTGTCGGGCGGGAAGAGTTCCTTAATCTCCAGGGAGGGATGGAGGCGCTTGGTGGGCCGCAGGTGGTTGAGGATGGCCAGGGGGACGATCATGGCCCGGCTCCACGACGACATGTTGTAGAGGTTGAAGGGGAACCAGTCGGGTAAGAGGACGATCTCGACGGGGATTGTGGGGAGCTTGTCCCACGGGAACTGGCCTAGCAGCGCCAGGTAGAGCTTGTCGTAGGTGTTCATCCGGGGGATGCCCCCCAGGTGAAGCGCGGCGGCGCGGGCCTTGCACATGACGGGGGCCTCGGGGGCTTCTCCGGCAAGTTTCAGGGCGAAGTAGGCTTTGACGGTGGCGTTGACCTCGCTGGGGCCCTCGTAGTAGATGTTCCAGCCGCCGTCGGGGAGCTGGCAGCGCTTGATGTGCGCGGCGCATTTCTCCTGGAGCACCCGGTCGACGTTCCCGGCCCAGTGCATGAACATGATGTAGTCCGAGCAGAGGGTCGTATCGACGATCAGCTCGCCAGCCCAGTGGCCGTCCGCATTCTGGAGCCGCAGGAGGTTCTGCTGCGCCCGCGCGATCGCTTTTTGGAGGAGGCTGGGGGCCTCCTGCGCGGGAGAATGGGGTTCGGGTTGGTTGTGAGATGACGCAAACATGCGAGGGATGGGCGCTTACTTGTCGCCGTTGTAGGCGTTGACCTCGCGCGGTTTGACGCGCGGTTTGGGGCCGAAGTTGAAGCGGATGTTTTTCCAGGTGTCGCCGGGCAGCGCGCCGATGCCAAGGGTGGCGGTCGGTTCGTAGCCGCAGTGGACCATGCAGTTCTCGCAGCGCGGGTCGGTGGCTTTGCCCTGTACGCGGCCCAGGCGGCTCCAGTCGGTTTTTTCCAGCAGTTCTTTGTAGGAAGTGTAGTGGGCGTCGGCGACGAGGTAGCACGGGCCCCGCCAGCCCCGGACGTTGCGGGTCGGGATGGCCCAGGCCGAGCAGGAGAGGTCGCGCTTTCCGGCCAGGAACTCGAAGTAAATCGGCGTGCCCAGCAGCGGGTAATCGCGGCTCCACTTCAGGATGTCGGTGAATTTTTTGATCGTTTCCCCGCGGGTGAGGAAGAAGTCTTCCGGGCGGCCCTTGCCGGTGCGGATCATGTCCTCGGCGGCGTCGCTGTAGTCGTAGCCGGGCGAGAGGGTATGGCCATCGACGCCGAGTGAGCCGAGGTAGGTGAGCAGGTCCTCCACCTCTGGCATGTGGGTCTCTTTGTAGACGGTGGTGTTGGTGGCCACCTGGTAGCCGAGGATCTTGGCCATGCGGATGCCGAGGATGGCTTCCTTGAAGGTCCCTTTGCGCTCGACGATGAGGTCGTGGGTGGCCTCGATGCCGTCGAGGTGGACGTTCCAGTAGAGCCATTTGGTCGGCTCGATGATCGGTTTGGAGGGGTCTTTGGGGCCCTGGCGGATGGTGGCGGCGTCTTCCGGCGAGATGAGCTCTTCGGCGACGAGGCGGTCGATGAGCGGGCCGTATTTCGCGGCGTTTTGCTGGAACTGGCGGGCCAGGTATTCCTTCAATTTACGCCGCAGTAGCAGGGCGTTGGTGCAAATGTAGACGATGCGTTTCTGCTCCCGCAGCCCGGCGACCAGGGCTTCGATTTCCGGGTAAATGAGCGGCTCGCCGCCGCAGATGGAGATCATCGGGGCGTCGCATTCGGTGGCGGCATCCAGGCATTCCTGCAACGACATGTGGTCCTTGAGCGTCGAGGCGTATTCGCGAATCCGGCCGCACCCGGTGCATTTCAGGTTGCAGGCGTGCAGCGGTTCGAGCTGGAGCACGGTGGCGAACTTCGAAACGCCGCGCAAGCGGTTGCGCAGGAGGGTCGATGCGATTTTGAGCGTAAGAGCTAAGGGAAATCTCATGTAATAATGCTAAAAATGCGCCTGGGTGAAGGGCCTATTGTAGGTCCTCTTTCCGAGCGATTTAGCCCTCCCGTTTTAGGGCAGACGGGGCGAAGCGTAAAGTGTTTCCTGAATTTCAGGGGGGCACAAAATTCGTATCGCGGGGCAAATAGGAAATTTATTCCTGGGAGCGGCTCAGGAGTAGACCGGCGCCGCCGCAGGTCAGCAGCGCGCCGAGGGCCAGGAAGACCAAGTCGCTGACGATGAAGGAAAAATCGGCGTTTTGGAGGCTGATGAGCCGGAAGGCGTGGCAGAAGTGGGTGAGCGGGAAGGTCTGCGAAATGTACCGGATGGCCTCGGGGAGCTGCTCCAGGGGAGCGAACGCGCCCGAAAGCGGGAAAACCGGCAGCAAAAAGAAGACGGCGAACTGGATGGCCTGCGTCTGGGAGTTGGAAAAGGCCGAAATCAGGAGCCCGAGCCCCAGGGAGCAGATCAGGAAGAGCAGGCAGATGAGCGCCAGGACCCCCGGCTGCTGGAAGCGCACGGAGAAGTGGAAATAGGCCACGGCGACGGCGCTCGCGATCAAAAAGATCGAGATGGCCAGGTAGGGGAGCACTTTGCCGATGACGATCTCCGCCCGGCGCAGCGAGGTGATCATCAGCTGCGAGAGGGTGCCCGCTTCCCGCTCTCGGGTGATGGTGCAGGCCATGAGGGTGACGGTGAGGAGCTGGAGGACGAGCCCGATGATGCCCGGGGTGACGTAGTCGATGTAGCGCTGGCGCGGGTTGTAGAGGATCTGGCTGTGCACGGTCCACGGTTCCATGGAGGAGACGAACTCCTTGCGCACTTTCGCCGGGAGCTGCTGGGCCAAGTCCAGGACTTCCTGGGGAAGCTGTTCGATCATTTCGTCGCGGTGGGCGAGCTGGAATTCACCCAGGGTCTGCTGGACGGCTCCCTGGAGCTGCTGGGCGGTGGTGGTGTCGCTGCCGTCGAGCTGCATTTTCAGCGGCTTTGGGTTGCCGTTGGCGAGGCTCTTGCCCCAGCCGGGGGGGATGATGAGGGAGGCCTGTACCCAGTTGCGCAGGAGATCGGGCTCTTGCAGGTTTGCGCCCGTTTCCTGCCGCCAGGCGAAGGTGGGGCTTTTGGTGATCCGCTCGATGAACTGCTGGCTCTCGGGGCTCTGGTCGCGGTCCTGGAGGAGCGCCGGGGCGTTGGTGAGGGTGGTGGCCTCGAAGGCGTGGCCGAACATGAGCGTCATGAGCGGCGGCAGGAGCAGGATGAGGACGAGGATGCGGCGGTCGCGCAGGATGTGGATGAACTCCTTGGTGACGACGCTGGATATGGCTTGGGCGCTGGCGATCAAATTCATTGGGCGAGAATCTCGTGGTAGTTTTGCGAATAGGCCTTGAAGACGTCCTCCATGTCGGCGTCGGCCCAGTCGTGGCCCTGGTATTCGACTTCTTTGAAGGGCCAGTTGGCCTTCCACTGGGAGAGGAGCGCCTCGGGCTCGGCGGCGTAGATGCGCGCGCGGCCGCTGCGCAGGCCCACGCCGAGGACGCCGGGCATTTCGCGCAGCCGGGCGAGAGCGGGCATGATGGGGGCGAGCTGCAACTCCAACAGGCGGCTCTTGAAGGTGCACTTGAGCCGGTGGGGGGAGTCCATGGCCAGGAGCCGCCCCTGGTGGAGGAAGCCAACCTTGGTACAGCGGTCGGCCTCGTCCATATAGTGAGTGGTGACGAAGATGGTGGTGCCGCCCATGCTCAGCTCGTAGAGGAGATCCCAGATGCGCTGGCGGTGCACGGGGTCGAGCCCGGCGGTCGGCTCGTCCAGAAAGAGGAGCAGCGGTTCGTGGATGAGGGCGCAGCCGAGGGCCAGGAGCTGCTTCATGCCGCCGGAGAGGCTGCCCGCGGTGGCGTCGCGCTTGGGGCCCAGGTCCATCTGGTCCAGGAGCAGGGCGATGCGCTCGCGCAGTTTGGCGGGCGGCACGCGGTAGGCTCCGCCGAAAAAGCGGAGGTTCTCAGCCACGGTCAGGTCCGGGTAGAGGCTGAACTTCTGCGCCACGTAGCCGAACCGGGCGCGGATGGCGTGGCGGTCGCGCCAGACGTCCTTGCCCGCGATGGTGGCATGGCCTCCGCTGGAGCGCGTCAGGCCGCAGAGCATCCGGATGGTGGTCGTCTTGCCTGCGCCATTGGCTCCGAGGAAGCCGAAGATTTCCCCGGGGGTAATGGACATGGAAATTTTGTTCACGACGGTGGCGTTACCGTAGTTTTTTTGCAGCTGGTCCAGGACAATAAGTGGCTCGGGCATGGGGAAAGACCTTCCAAATTAAGGAACCGGCCTGTCCGACGCAAGTACAGCGTTGGGTTTCGGAAAATCCGCGATCCGGAAGCTCAAATTGACAATCCGGCCCGGCTTCATTTAACTAGACCCCCTATTTTGAAACTCATGCTTACCCAGTCCGTCACCGGTGTTGTGATCCGGCGACTTTGTCTCATCTTTTTATTTGCTCTCGGTGCGTTTTCCCTCCCGGTGGCCGCCCGGGCGGACGCGGTAGCCGAGGTGCAGGCGTTTTCGGGGATTCCGGGGCTCGACCTCTCCCGGCTGGAGTCGGGCAAGGTGCTCCAGGCCAAGGGCGAGGCGATGAATTTCCCGCGCGGCATGGGGGTCCAGGCGTGCTACCTGGTGGCGTTGCCCCTCCAGAAGACGGTCGATCTGCACCGTCAGTGGAACGCGGCCCGTTACCCGGAATTGAAGGTTTACCTGCACCGCGACCTGACCGGTAAGGCGACTCCGGCGGATTTTCTGGAGGCCCTGGCCACGGTGAAGGAGAACGCGGCGGTGCGCTCGCTGGTGGCCGCTACGCAGAAGCTCGCCTCGGGCGCCGGGGAGCTGCAATTGAGCGCGGCGGAGGCAAAACAATTTGGCAAAGAGGCCGGGGCAGGCGCGGCGAGCGGGCCCTTCCCGGCTCCGGTGGCGGCGTTTTGGAGCAATCTTCTGGCCCAGCGCACGGCGGCGTTCGCGGCGGGCGGCGCGGCGAAGGAGCCAGCCTACGAGATTGCCGGGGAGACGATCCGGGTGGGGGAGGAATTCGCGCGGCTTCTTAAAGAGCAGCCGAAGGTGAGGGATCGCTTTAAGCCGATCCTGGACGAGGCTTCGCTGGCCAGCGGCGGCGGGAAACCGGCGCTTTATTCGGAGCTGATCGACGTGGAGGGGCGGGCTTCCTTTGTGCTCGGGGCGACCTACTCCAAGGCTGTTAAAGACGG
Source organism: Spartobacteria bacterium UBA695 (assembly GCA_002298145.1). Taxonomy (GTDB): domain Bacteria; phylum Verrucomicrobiota; class Verrucomicrobiia; order Chthoniobacterales; family Chthoniobacteraceae; genus UBA695. The sequence continues at coordinate 504,271 of DBMP01000013.1, forward strand.
CTGGCAGGCGCTTGATGCCAAGTACTATAGCGCCGACGGTTTCCTGGCGATGCTCACGTTTTACCAATTCTGGCCCGTGACGACGAGCGGGGGGCAGCCCGCGACGCTCGTTTGGCGCGGCGACTTGATTTCCTCCGCCTCTCTGGCGGAACTTCACGGGGTGGAGCGGCTGGGCTCGGCCGGGGCCATGATGAAAGAGATCCAGAAGAATACTGACTTCCTGCAACGCGATGCGAAGCGCTAGAAGTGCCCATTTTCCCATGCTGAAACTGCTCTCGCTTGCGTTTCTCGCCGCCGTCGCCGCGTCTTCACTGGCGCGGGCGGGCGAGGTTTCCTACGAACTTGGCTCCAATTACTCGCTGACCGGCGGCGCGCGGACCAAGTTTGGCGACTTCCAGGATGTCAAAAACGGTTATGTTTCCGAGCAAAGCGCGCTTTTCCGCTTTGTCGCCTCGCCGCAGTTGACGGACTCGGTGCTCCTGCGCGTGGGGGCGGGCTGGCAGCATTTTGCCTTTGGCCTGCCGGAGGGCGCGCCGTTACCTAATACGCTTCAATCCGCCAGCCTCATCCTGGGGATGGATGTGCAGGCTTTCGGGAGCTGGCTTTTCCGCATCGAGGCCGCACCCGGGTTTTACAGCGCTTCGAACCGGTTTGACGCCGACGATCTTAATGTGCCGTTCATTCTGGGGGCGTCCTATATCGCAAGCCCGGATCTCCAGTGGATTCTCGGGTGCGAGGTGAATATCCGCAATGTCTGGCCGGTGCTTCCCGGCGCGGGTGTCCGGTGGAAGTTTGCGGAAAAATGGGTCTTCAACGCCGTGCTGCCCACGCCCCGGCTGGAGTATTTGATGAGCCGTTCGCTGACGCTCTATGGCGGGGGCGAGCTTAAGGTGGGCTCTTACCGGCTTGAAAACCGCTTCGGTTCGGAGCACGGCTTGCGCGAACTCGACGGCGCCTGGGTGGATTATACGGAGCTGCGGGCGGGCTGCGGCGCGGCCTGGAAGGTAACGCGCAAGCTGACGCTGGAGGCCGAGGGAGGCGTTATGGCTTACCGGAACTTCGACTACCACCACACGGCCTACGAAGTGGAGAACTCCGGCGGGGCCCCCTACGCGCAGATTTCGCTGGGCGGGCGGTTTTAGGGGATAGCCGCAAGAAGGCGCAAAAAGCGCAAAAGAAAGACCTGCTCTGCTGCCAGCAGAAGGCAGGCGCGTTTCATCTTTGCGCGGTTTTGCGGCGAATCCTGTTTCCTTACGGCGTTGCCGTCAGCAGTACGCGCAGTTTTTCCTGTAATTCTTCGATGCGGAAGGGCTTTTGCAGGAAGTCCGTGGCGCGGTCGAAGTTCCGGAGCTGCCCCTCGCGCATGTAGCCGCTCATGAAGAGGATCGGTACGTCGGGGCGGATCTCCCGGATGCGGTCGAGCACTTCCAGGCCGCTCATCTGCGGCATGGTGACGTCGAGCAATACCGCCGTGATGGCGGCGGCGTTCTCGGCGAAGCGGTCTACGCCCTCGCGGCCGTCGTTGGCGGTGATGACACGGAATTCAAAGCTCTCCAGCATCCGCGAGGTGAGGGCGCGCACGGCTTCCTCGTCGTCCACGACCAGGACCAGGCCCTCGCCGCTCCAGTGGGGCGAGGCGACGTCGGAATCGCTGAACTCGTCCTCGACTTTCTCCGCGCTGACTCCGGCGGAGGGGAAGAGGAGCGTAAAGGTGGTGCCCTCGTCCTCCTTGCTCTCCAGCTCCAGGGTGCCGCCGTGGCCGCGCACGATGCCGAGTACGGCTGCGAGGCCCAGGCCGCGGCCCGTGAATTTCGTGGTGAAGAAGGGGTCGAAGATGCGGGACTTGGTTTCCTCGCTCATGCCGCAGCCGGTGTCGGCGATTTCGATGAAGACGTAGTCGGATTCATCGGGCTTGCCGGTTTCCGAGATGCCCCGGAAGAGTTCCTTGGCCCGGTGGACGACGCCGGTGGAGACCCAGATGGAGCCTTCGCTGGCGGTGATGGCTTCCGAGGCGTTGATGACCAGGTTCATGAGGACCTGGCGGATCTGGCTTTCGTCGCCGCGAACGGCCGGGAGGTCGTGGGCGAGGTTGAAGGAGAGCTGGACTTTTTTGGCTACGGAGATCCGCAGGAGCTGGCTCATGTCGCGGATGGTCCGGTTCAGGTCCAGGAGGTGGACTTCGATCTGCCCCTGGCCGGAGTAGGCGAGCATCTGTTTGCAGAGGTCGGCGGCTTGGACGGAGGTGCGCTCGATCTCCAGCAGGTAGGGCTGGAGGGGCGAGGAGTGCTGGAGCTGGAGCCGGGCGAGCTGGGCGTTGCCGAGGATGGCGGTAAGGAGGTTGTTAAAGTCGTGCGCGATGCCCCCGGCGAGCACGCCGAGGCTTTCGAGCTTCTGCATGTCGAGGAGCTTCATCTCCAGGTCGTGCCGTTCGCGTTCGGCCAGCGAGCGGTCGGTGAGGTCCATGCCGAGGAGGAGATGGAGGCGGGCGTCGTGGTAGAGGACGTTGCGACAGCTCCAGGAGATGGTCCGCTCGCCGCCGTTGCGGGTGACGAGGAGGGTTTCCACGAGCCCTACGATCTCCCCGTGCATCATGTCCCGCAGGCCCGCCCGGGCGGGGGCAAAGTCTTCGCCCGGGAAGAGGGTTTCCATCCAGGTTACGGCGAATTCGTCGGAGAGGTGGTAGCCGGTGATCTCCTGGGCGCGTTCGTTAAAGAGGCGCAGCTTGCCGGATTCGTCGACGGCCAGGATGAGCATGGCCGCGGCTTCGATGAGTGTGGCGGCGAATTGCTGGGCTTGCTCGGCTTGGTGGACGACCAGGGCGGCTTCGCTGCGTTCGTCCTCGACGGCGGCTACGTTGCGGGCCAGGAGATCCATCTTCTCCTCCGAGGAGTGAAGGCTGGCTTCCGTGGATTGCAGCTTTTGCCGCGAAACCCGGAGGCGGCGCGAGCACTCCCACGCCAAGGCAATGGCCCCCGCTGTTGCAAACAGTGCGGAGCCGAGCGCCCAGTCGATGGCTGGAATAGGGGTCACAAGGTATTTAAGGGGTTGGGCTAAGGGGCCTTGGGTAGAATTTACACCAAGCGGAGGTTGGGATCAATGTCCATGGTGATGGGGGAAAATTCGCGACGGGTGAGCCGGTGCATGGCCACGAAGCTGATCATCGCGGCGTTGTCGGTGCAAAGCGCCCCTCCGGCGAGCTTGAGGGTGAGCTTTTTCTGCGCGCAGGCGGCCCCGAGGGCTTCGCGCAGGCGGCCGTTGCAGCTGACGCCGCCGCTGACGGCCACCAGCGAGCGCCCGGCCTGGCGGGCCGCCGCGAGGGTCTTGGTGCTCAGGACGTCTACCACGGCTTCCTGGAAGGAGGCGCAGACGTCGGCGAGGGTGGCTTCGCTCCGGTCGGGTAGTTTGGGCAGGAGGTAGCGCACGGCGGTTTTGAGGCCGCTGAAGCTAAAGGCGAAGTCGCCCGAATCGAGCATGGAACGGGGAAAATCGAACCGCGCCCGGTTGCCGTGGCGGGCGAGTTGGTCGATGACGGGGCCCCCGGGGTAGGGGAGGCCGAGGAGTTTGCCCACTTTGTCGAAGGCTTCCCCGGCGGCGTCGTCGCGGGTGGTGCCCAGCAGGCGGTAGCGCCCGAAGCCTTGGATATCGACCAAGAGGGTGTGCCCGCCGCTGACGACGAGGCCGAGGGCGGGGGGGATTTCCTCGGAGAAGGGTTCGTTGTCTCCGGGAAAAAACGGGGAAAGGAGGTGCCCCTCCAGGTGGTTGATGGCCAGGAACGGTTTTTTAAGCCCGAGGGCGAGGCCCTTGGCTGCCGAGAGGCCGATCATGAGGCTGGTGGCCAGGCCGGGCCCGGCGGTGGCGGCCACGGCGTCGATGTCCGAGAGGCGCAGGGCGGCCCGTTCCAGGGCGGTATCGACGACGGGGCGCAGGTGGGTGAGGTGCTGGCGGGAGGCGACTTCGGGCACGACGCCGCCGTAGGTCCGGTGGATGGCGATTTGCGAGGCGACCTCGCTGGCCAGCAGCCCGCGCTCGGAGCAGAAGATGGCCGCCGCTGTTTCGTCGCAGGAACTCTCTAGGGCTAAAACTCTCATGGATGAAGTCCACCACCATCCGAAAACCGCGTCTGGGATGCAAGGATTCTAACTCAACGGTTCGATCGGCTCGACGACGATACGCGCTCCCTCGACGGCGACGACCCGGACGCGTGTGCCGGGATCGACGAACTGGCCGCCGGTCAGCACGTCGTAAAGTTCGCCCGCGAACTCGGCCTTGCCGCTGGGGCGCAGGATGGAGCGGGCCACGCCCTCGGCTCCTTTGCTGAGCCGGGTGTATTCGCTCTTGCCCTCGGGGAGAGAGGCTCCGGGGGGCTGGCTCGTCTCCAGCACTAGGCCGCCGAAAAACGAGCTTTGCGGCAGGTACTTGGCCAGCAGCGCGATGGCGATGGCGGCCGCCGCCACGGTGAGGCCGAGCTTGGCCAGGGGGAGCAGGAGCTGCTCGCCGGTCGGCACCAGCGGGGTGCCCGGGTAGCGGTCCACCATGGCCCAGATGACCGCGCAGATCATGAGCGTCAGGCCCGCCAGCCCGGGGAGGATGGTGCCCGGGTGGATGAAAAGCTCGCCCAGGACCAGGGCCAGGCCGAAGAGGAAGATGACCGGCGCTTCCCAGCCCGCCAGCCCGGCGACGAAGTGCCCGAGGAAGAACAGGGCGAAGCAGATGATGGCGACGATCCCCGGCAGGCCGAACCCGGGCATTTTGAATTCCAGGTAGGCTCCGAGGATTCCCCCCAGCAGGAAAAGCGGGGCCAGCGTCGTGACCCAGAAGGCCAGGACTTCAAACCCCGTCGGCTCCATTTCCCGGACCTCCGCCCCCTCCAGCCCGGCGGCTTTGAGGAGCGCGGGGAGGTTCTCGGCGATGCCCGCGGAGAGGATCGGCTTTCCATCGACCAGCCGCGTGGCTTCCTGGGCGCTCAAGGTCAGGACGGAGCCTTTTTCGTGGATCACCTGCCCGCCCGGGAGGGTGACGGTGACGTTGCGGTCGATGAAGGCCCGGGCGATGTCCGGGTTGTGGCCGTTGGCCTTGGCGACGCTGGCAAAGTAGTTGGAGTAGAAGGAGACGCTCTTGTCGCGCAAGGTCTCGGCGATTTCCTGGCCGCCCGGCATGACCGGCGCGGCGGCTCCGATGGCGCTGATGGGGGCCATGTAGATTTCCTTGGTCGAAATGGCGATCAAGGCTCCGGCGGACCCGGCGTTGGGGTTGATGTAGGTGAGTGTCCGGAAGCCGACCCGGGAAAGGGCTTTCTGCATTTCCACGCACGCGGAGAGCTCGCCGCCGTAGGTGTCCATGTCGAGGACGACGGCTTTGGCATGGTCTTTCTGCGCCTCCTTAAGCGCGCGCCTCAGGAAGTAGAACCGGGCCGTGGAAATCTCCCCCTTGATGGGAATGACGACCACCTCGCCGCCCTCCGGGACAGCCGCCCGCGCCTGTCCGAGTCCACCGACCGAGGCCACGAAAAAGGCCATCGCCAGAATCCCGCGTAAAAGCGCCTTCATGAGGACCTTATTTCACCCCGGAAGGGCCTTGGTTACAAGCGGATTCGAAGGCGAAACGCCGGGCGGTGAAATCGGAGGCATCCGCACCCGGTGGGAGAGACGATTCCTTAATCTTCTCTTGAATTATTTCGTAGATGTGGGAAAAAATTCCCCCCTCTATGAAACACATCATTCTTGCTGCGATTTTCGCCGCCGCTACCCTCACCGCCTGCTCTCACAAGCCCGCTCCGGCTCCGGTTGACGCCAAGTGCGTGAAGACCTGCAAAAAGGCCAAGTAAGCTGTTGGAGCCACGCAGCGCGTGGTGAAATCATCTTGAGAGCCGGGTTCTTTGTTGAGCCCGGCTCTCTTTTTTTGTGCCCAGGGGGAGCGGTGGGGAGGGCGGATCGAACCTTGACAACGGTAAGCCTCCTGATAATTAGGTTGCTGAACTATTAGCCGCCTAATTGAATGTTTCGCTAGATTGTCCTATGCCCCTGTTGATGCTCAAAGACCTACCGCAATACGAGTGTATCCTAGAAGCCGCCAAGCATTACCCCACGCTTGAGCCGACCGCCAATGAGGCGTTTCTGCACCTGTTGCGCACGGCTGATCTGGTCAACGAGGACAGCCAGCACTTTTTCAGCAAGCATGGCATGAGCCAGGGGCGCTTTACGGTAATGATGCTGCTTCATCGCCCGTGGATCAAGGTCAAGACGCCTGCCGCGCTCGCCGACTGGGCCGGAGTGACCCGCGCCACGATGACGGGCCTCCTCGATACGCTGGAAAAGGACGGCCTGGCGATTCGCCGCCCCGATCCGAACGACCGCCGCATTACCCAGGTGGAGCTGACCGGCGCAGGCATCCAGCGGCTGGAGGAAATTTGTCCCGACTGTTTTCGCTCGATTGCAAGGATCATGGCCCCTCTCGATGACGGCGAGCGCAAGCAGTTCGTCGGTTTATTGCAAAAAATCCAAGCCGGGCTGACCTCCGGTGAACCGAGGCCGGAAGCGGCCCAGCTCTCTTAAGCGCATATGAACTTGACCGACCTTTTCATCCGCAGGCCCGTGGTTGCCACCGTGATCAGCCTGCTCATCCTGCTCGCGGGCATCCAGGCCACGCGCATCCTCAATGTGCGCCAGTATCCCAAGAGCGACATCGCGGTGGTCTCCGTGACGACCACGTACGTTGGCGCGAATGCCGACCTGGTGCGCGGCTTCATCACGACGCCGCTGGAGCGGGTGATCGCCAGCTCGGACGGCATCGACTACATCGAATCGACCAGCGCGCAGGGGCAGAGCACGATCCTGGTGCACCTGAAGCTCAACTACGATACGAGCGCCGCGCTGACCCAGATCCAGTCCAAGGTTGCGCAGGTCCGCAACGACCTCCCCTCCGATGCCCAGGAGCCGGTGATCGACCTGCAAACCAGCGATGACCGCTTCGCCTCGATGTACCTGGCCTTTTCGTCCAACGACCTCGACCAGAACCAGATCACCGACTACCTCACGCGCGTTGTGCAGCCGAAGCTGACGGCCGTGAGCGGCGTGCAGCGGGCCGACATCCTGGGCGCGCGCACGTTCGCGATGCGCATCTGGCTCAAGCCCGACCGCATGGCGGCCCTCAACGTCTCGCCGACCGAGGCGCGCAACGCTCTGGCCGCCAATAACTACCTTTCCGCGCTGGGAGCCACCAAGGGGTCGATGATCAGCGTCAATCTCGTGGCCAATACCGACCTAAAAACGCCCGAGGAATTCGCCCAACTGGTCATTAAAGAGAGCAACGGGGCCATCGTGCGCCTGAAGGACATCGCCGACGTGGCGCTCGGGGCCGAGAACTACGACTCCGACGTGCGCTTCGACGGCAAGAAGGCGACCTTCATGGGCATCTGGGTGCTGCCGACGGCCAATTCGCTCGATGTCATCAAGGCCGTGCGGGCGGAGCTGCCTGCCATCCGGGCCCAGATGCCCGCGGGCATGTCGGTCGATATTCCGCACGACTCCACGGAGTACATTCAGGACGCCATTCACGAGGTCTGGGGGACGCTCTTGGAGACGCTGCTCCTGGTGGTCATTATTATTTTCCTCTTCCTGGGTACGGTTCGCTCGATCCTGATCCCGGTAGTGGCTATCCCGATTTCGCTCATCGGCGCGGCCTTCCTGATGCTCATTTTCGGGTTCACGATCAACCTCTTAACCCTGCTGGCCATCGTGCTGTCGGTGGGGCTCGTGGTGGACGACGCCATTGTGGTGGTGGAGAACGTGGAGCGACATTTGCAGGAGGGCAAAACGCCCTTTAACGCCGCTATCCAGGGGGCGCGCGAGCTGCTGGGGCCGATCATCGCCATGTCGATCACGCTGGCAGCGGTCTATGCGCCTATCGGCATCCAGGGCGGGTTGACCGGGGCGCTCTTCCGGGAGTTCGCCTTTACGCTGGCGGGAGCGGTGGTCGTTTCGGGCGTCGTGGCGATTACGCTTTCGCCCATGATGTCCTCCAAGCTGTTGCGCGCGGGGGATTCGCACAAGGGCTACGCGGGCTGGATCAACGCGCGCTTCGACCGCCTGCGCGATGCCTACCGCGGCTCGCTTTCCAATACGCTTCGGTGGCAGCCGGTGACGCTGGCGCTGTTCTTACTGATTTTGCTGCCTTTGCCGGTCTTTTTCCTGATGTCGCCCAAGGAGCTGGCTCCCAAGGAGGACCAGGGGATCGTTTTCGGCGTGGCGCAGGCTTCGCCCAACTCGACCATCGAGCAGACGGCGCTCTATACCGAGCAGGCGTTCAATCTTTTCCAGACCTTCCCCGAAACCGCGCACGTGTTCCAGATCACGCAGCCGACGCAGGGGTTCGCGGGCATGGTGGCTAAGCCGTGGAGCCAGCGCAAACGGACCATGCAGGCGATGGAACACGAGGTCAGAGCGAAAGCGGCGGGCATCGCGGGCATTAACTTGATTACCATGACCCCGGCGGCGCTGCCTGGGTCGAGCAGCTTCCCGGTGGAGATCGTGCTGAGCACGACAGCCGAGCCCAAGCAGCTCCTGGAGTTCGCCGATCAGCTCGTCACTGAAGCCATGGCGAGCGGGCTCTATTTCTTTGCCGATACGGATCTGAAATTCGACCAGCCGCAGGCGGAGGTGGTCTTTGACCGCGATAAGGTGGCCTCGCTGGGGCTCAATCTCTCCCAGGTGGGCGCGGATCTCGGAACAATGCTCGGCGGCAACTACGTCAACCGCTTCAGCATCCAGGGACGCAGCTACAAGGTGATCCCGCAAGTGAAGCGGGGCGAGCGGCTCAATACGGACCAACTGAAGGATTTCTACGTCAGCGGCCCGAATGGCAAGCTGGTGCAGCTCTCGACCTTCGCCAACCTGCGCCAGACCACCGAGCCGCGCAGCCTTAACCGCTTTCAGCAGCTCAACTCGGCGCGCATCCAGGGGGTAATCCCGCCCGGGGTCCCGCTCGACCGCGCGCTCAAGCTCATCGAGGAGAAGGCCGCGAAGATCCTGCCCAAGGGCTTCACGATCGACTACGCGGGCGAGGCCCGGCAGCTTCGCGTGGAGGGGAACAAAATGAACGTTACCCTGGGGCTGGCGCTGATCCTGATTTTCCTGGTGCTCGCGGCGCAGTTTGAGAGCTTCCGCGATCCGTTCATCATTCTGCTCGGGTCGGTGCCGCTGGCGCTTTCGGCCTCGCTGCTCTTTACGTTCCTCGGGTTCACCTCGATCAATATTTATAGCCAGATCGGGCTCATTACGCTCGTGGGGCTGATTGCGAAGAACGGTATCCTGATCGTGGAATTCGCCAACGCGCTCCAGGAGGAGGGCCGGACGAAGCTTGAGGCGATTGTCGAAGGGGCTGCGACGCGGTTGCGGCCGATTTTGATGACCTCGACGGCGACGGTTGTGGGCCACTTGCCGCTGGTGTTTGCCAAGGGCCCCGGCGCGGGTTCCCGCAACAGTATCGGCATCGTGCTGGTCTCCGGCATGTTGATCGGGACGGTTTTCACGCTCTTCGTGGTGCCCGCCATCTATATGCTCCTGGCCAAGAACCGCAAGGGGCGCCCCGCCGACGCGGAGCGCGACGAGAAGCCGGAGAGCGATCTGGAGCTGGCGGAGGTCTAACGCCGGTCGTGCGCCTTCGGCAAGAAGGGAAACGAAGTTTCCAGCAAGAGGTGCAGGAGGCGAAGCCTCTTGCCGGAGGGTTTGGGAGGCAGCGCCTCCCTTCTCTGGTGGTAAGGCGGGTTTCACCCCTCATCGCAGAGCGGCGCTTCCCGCTTCACTGCCGTGCTTTATTTGCGAAAATCCCGCCTTGCCGCCCCGAAAAGAGCGCAGCGATTTTTCGGGGACGGGCCACCCCAAGACGTAGCGGGACCGTGATACTGGCTTCCATCGCCAGTCATCTTATCTGCCAGTAATATTTGCCAAAACTTGCGCCGCCTCGGCCGGTATATGTTTGTCCTCCGAGGATGTGGGAACCAACTTGGCGCTTGCGTTCTTTGGCAATTCGATGCCCGTGGGAGTCACCTTGCTTTCGGTCAGTATTTCCCCGACAAGATTCTTCGTGTCCCATAGTTTTGGGAATACGATGCGGTGGTAGAATTTCAGGATGTCACCTTTTTCCCAACCGTAGGTAATGGTCAGAACACCGCGGTTGTCGCGGTCTGATTCGTAGGCGGGATAAACTGCCTTCAGAGCGCTATCGACAATCGGCAATGTCATTACATCCGGCAGACACTTGTCATCCATCGTCCGATCATATTTGGGGTTGCGAACCGCACCGTGGGCGGTAATGACGCTTCCGTCACGCAACGATAATACCCACACATTCCATGCGTAATGGCCGTAATGGTTATCGACAGCCACATATTTACCCGACGGACTCCAGTAAACCGAGCTGAAGTAGCTTTCGAATGGATAGCGGGCAATTTCTTTGCCGCGCCGCCTGAGTATCAGCCACTGCTTGTCAGCCCAGGACACCGTTGCCGAAAGCGTATAATTGCCTGAAGGAGACCTCTTCGTGGAATATTCACCTTCCGCAGCGATGGCATCGGCGCGTTGGTCGGCGAGGCGGTCGGCGCGTGCGGTGATGCCGTTTGCGAGCAATATTGCAAACAGACAAGCCTTCATCTTTTTGCCGAATCTCATAAATTTAATAAATCCACGGCGCTCATACTACTGCCAGAGCACCATATCGACTGGGATTACCCATTTGGCTTCCTGCCCCACGGTTGTCCAGGGATTGGGGTTCGCCATTTCCTGGTCGTTCCATAATTTTTCAAATTTGAACAGGCGCGGGTTCGAAATTGATCCCAATGGCTTCAGAGGGGAAGTAAATTTTGAGCCAATACTGGTGGCCGGAAGGTCGGTGATCGACTCGGGGGATGTTCACCGCACTGTCGGAACCGGTGTATTCCGTAATGGTAATCTGGCCCGGCTTGTGTTCGCCTTGCCGCCCCGAAAAGAGCGCAGCGATTTTTCGGGGCTCCGGGGGTTCTTGGATAAGCGCCTGAGGCGCTTGGCGGATTCGCTTCGCGCTCCATACGGGGGCAAGGCGGGCGTGGATGCTTTTTGGGAAGCTTCGGATTTTTTGGGGCCCGCTTTGCCGATGGTTTTGGATTCCGGGGCTCCGCCCCAGTCCCCGGCAAGGGGCTTGCGCCTTGCATCCCGTGGAAACTGCGTTTCCTTTAAAAGGTATACCAGTGCTTTAGGGGAAAACCCGGGGCTTGATCCCGGAGGCCAAAGGGCCCACATTTGATCCTTATGCGTATTAACCGATTTTTGGCTTCGGCGGGGCTCGGCTCGCGGCGGAGTTGTGAAGAGCTGATCCTCGCCGGGCAGGTGACGATCAACGGAGTGGCGTGCGAAAGCCTCGCCACGACGGTCGAGCCATCCGATGTGGTCAAGGTCGGTAATCGCGTGCTGCACACCTCCGCGCCGATGACGATTGTCATCAACAAGCCGCCGGGAGTCCTCTGCACGGCCTCGGATACCCACGCTCGCCAGACGGTGTTCGATCTGCTCCCGCCCCGTACGCCGCGCCTTTTTCACGTGGGCCGTCTCGACATGGAGAGCGAGGGGCTCCTTATTCTGACCAACGACGGCGATCTTTCCCTCAAGCTGACCCACCCGCGCTACAAAGTTTCCAAGGAATACGAGGTGGTGCTTAATCACCCTTTCGACGTTGAACTGGTGCCCAAGCTGCTCCATGGCATGAGCCTGGAGGAGGGCTGGGCCAAGGCGGAGGCGGTCTACAAGCTCGCGCCGAACAAGGTCAAGGTGGTGCTGCGCCAGGGGCTCAAGCGCCAGATTCGCAACATGTTTTACACGCTCGGTTACGAAGTCGTCAAACTGGTGCGCACGCGCATCGGGCCGCTCACCCTCGGCGACATGCCACCGGGCGCCTTCCGGGCGGTGACGCATGCGGAGATCGACGCTTTGCTCGAAGAGGGGGCCAAGACGGCTGCCGAAACTCCGGAACGCCCACGGCGCGCTTACAAGCCGCGTCCGGCTTATGGGCACGGAGGAAAGGGGGGCCCAGGAGGCCATGGACGCGAAGAACGGCCTTCTAAAGAGCGCCGTTTCTCGGATGAGCGGCCTCTCCGTCATGAATCGCGGGAACCGGAACGCTCCGGCGAAAGAAGGCCCTTCGGGGCGCGCCCCGGTGCTTCGCGCGGAGGGAAGGCGAAGGTGGAGGAAATTCCATTCGTGCCCCGGTCCCGGCGTGCTGATGCGAAGCCGGAGGGGGACGCCTGGGAGCGCAAGCCCCGGACGGTCGAGCACAAGCCTTGGCTTAAGAAGAAGCATACGGGCGCTGAACACGGCGGCCCCAAAGCTGCCCACGGGCCCAAGAAGCCCCATCCGTTTGCGAAGTTCGCGCGGCGGGAGCGGGATTTCTAGAGGGGGCGCTTGTTGTCGACAGAAGGGTGAAGTTCAACTTCCCCCCCTCGTTACAAATCTCCAGATTCGTAACGTTCTTGTCTGGGAATCTCTGATTCCATAGCCGTACGGAACGAATCAGGAGATTCGCAGACAGCTTTGCATTCCCAATCTGGAGATTGGGAACGAGGCAAAACGAGTCAAATGAGCCTGGTGTGCACCGCTGGCTTTGCTGTGGGCTACAGCGTTCCCTTGGTGCTGGGGACGCCCTGGACGCGTGGGTCGATCTGGACGGCTTGGTCGATGGCTTTGGCCAAGGCCTTGAAGATGGCCTCGGACATGTGGTGGGCGTCGCGACCGTAGAGGATCTCCGCGTGCAGGTTCACTCCGGCGTGGACGGAGAAGGCGCGCAGGAATTCTTCCACCAGTTGGAAGGGGAAGTGGCCGATCGGGTCCACGCTCTTGGGCACGCGGTATTCCAGGAACGGCCGTCCGCTGAAGTCGATGACGACTCGGGCGAGGGTCTCGTCCATGGGGAGGTAGGCCCAGCCGTAGCGCCGGATGCCCCGTTTGTCCCCCAGCGCCTGGGTAAAGGCTTTGCCCAGGCTGATGCCGACGTCTTCCACTGTGTGGTGGTAATCCACCTCGATGTCGCCATCCGCCTGTACCGTCAGGTCCACCAGGCTGTGGCGCGCGAAGAGCGTCAGCATGTGGTCGAAGAACGGGATCTTGGTCGAGCACGTGCTTTCCCCGTGCCCATCCACGTTGAGCTGGATGGAGATGCGGGTTTCGGCGGTGTTGCGTTCGACGGTGGCGGTGCGGCTCATGGTTGAGGTGTGAGGAAGGTTATTTTTTGCCCTTTTTATCTTTGCCGTCCTGCTCGGGGCTGGCCGCGGGCGTTGGGGTGGGAGTGGGTTTGGGCTTTTTCAGCAGGGCTACCTGGGCGCTCAGTTCCCGGGCCTTTTCGTTGGCGGGCCAGAGTTTCCCGGCTTCGTTGAGCTTGGAGGCGGCGTCATTGAGTTTCTTGTCGGAGACGGCCGTTTCGGCTTCCTGGGTGAGGTTGATGCTGGAGCGCATGTTGGCCAAGGGGAGGGCGGCGAGGCGGGTCTTTTCGGCGCTGTAGGTGGACTTGAAGGCTTCGAAGCTCTTGGGGGCTTTGTCCAGAAGCGGCTTCCATTTGAGGGCGTCGTTCTTGGAGGCGGCGGCCAGCGCTTGTTCGGCGGCGGCGACCTGGCTCTTCCAGGCCTGGATCATCTGGCTCTTCTGCGGCTCGGGGACGTAGTTGATGTTGGCGTTGAACTGCGCTTCCTGGTTTTTCCCGACGGCTTGCAGGCGGTCGGCCTCGGCGGCGGCGGCGGGCAGGGTGTTCTGGGCGAGTTCGACGGCTTCGGGGTAGACCTGGGCGCCGGGGTAGTCTTTTTCAAGAAGGGCGAAGGTGTTGAGCGCGCCGATGAAGTCGCGGCGGGCGGCCTGCGCTTTCATCTGGCCCAGGCGCATCGCCGCGCCGAGCTGATATTTGTTTTTCTCGGCTTCCTCGGCGGTGTACCAGCGGTTATCCCACTTGAGCTCGCCCGCTTTGACGCGCTCTTCCTCGGCTTTGAGCGTGTCGAGCATGGTCTGGACGGCTGGGGCGTGTTCGCTGGAGGCGTGTTCGCGCAGGAAGGCTTCGAGCGGTTTCTCAAGAGCCGGGTAGGCGCTGGCGGCGAAGGAATACGGACCTACGCTGTAGGATTTGAGGGTTTCGAAAAGCTGCGAGTCGGCTGTGGTCTTGGAAAAGCTTTCCAGGTCGGCCTTGGCAAAGGTCTTTTCGTCGGTGATGCCGGCGGCCACGATAACGTCCATGACGACTTCGGTGTCACTTTCCCGAAGGATTTTGCCGCTGTAAGACTCGCCGGATTTCAGCTTGACCGTGTCGGCCAAGGTGGAGGAGAGAAGCGCTCCGGCGGTAATAAGTACGAGGAGGGTGGGGGAAGATACCTTCATAAAGCTGGGCAATTAAAGCGAACTTGGGCTTCGGGCGCAAGCATAGTTCCAGTCAGGGGGGAGGGGTGAGAAAATGAATCCTTTGCTTTGAAATGGATAATAGCTTAAGTTCCCCCTCCGCGTGAAAATCGATCCCTCACTTCACCAGGCCCGGAAACCTGACTGGCTCAAAGTCCGGTTTCCTTCCAGCCCCGTCTTTCATTCCACCAAGAACTTGGTTGCTGATCTGCACCTTACCACGGTGTGCGAGGAGGCCCAGTGTCCCAACCGATGGGAGTGTTGGAGCGCGGGTACGGCGACCTTCATGATCGCGGGGGAACGGTGTACGCGCGCCTGCGGGTTCTGCGCGGTGGATACGGCGAAGCCTTTTCCGCTCGATCCCGATGAGCCTCGCCGGGTGGCGGAGGCGATTTCCCGGCTTAAGCTGCGGCACATTGTGGTGACTTCCGTGACGCGCGATGACCTGGAGGACGGCGCGGCGGAACATTTTGCCCAGACGATCCGGGCCGTGCGGGCGGTGGACCCGGCGATTATTATCGAGGTGCTCACGCCGGACTTCAACGGCCGCGAGGCGTCGCTCCAGACCGTGGCCGACGCTGCACCGAACGTTTTTAATCACAACCTGGAGACCGTTGAGCGGCTTACCCCGCTGGTGCGCTCCCGGGCCCAGTACCGCCTTTCTCTGGAGGTGCTGCGGCGCTTCCGCGAGATCGCCCCCGGCATCCCGACCAAGAGCGGCTTGATGCTCGGTCTGGGGGAGGAGGAGCCGGAGATCCTCGCCGCTCTGGATGACCTGCGCGCGGCGGGGGTGGAAATTCTGACGCTGGGCCAGTACCTGCGCCCCTCGCCCAAACATCTTCCCGTGGTGGCCTATATTCACCCGGATAAATTTAAGGAGTACAAGGAGATCGCTTTCCAGAAGGGGTTCGTCCATGTCTCTAGCGGCCCGCTGGTTCGCAGTTCCTACCATGCGGCCGAGTTCAACCCGAAAACCCCACAATCGTAAGCCTCGAACCTTGCCGCTCCGAATGTCGTCTGAAGATCCAAAAATCGCCGCTTTAATTCCCGCATTCCGCGAAGGCCGCCACATTGGCGAAGTCGTCCAACGGGTCCTCGCTTTGCTTAATACGGTGCTGGTGGTCGATGACGGCTCTCCAGATGATACCGCGCGCGCGGCCCGGGAGGCCGGGGCCGAGGTGATCGTGCATGAAAAGAATGCCGGGAAGGGGGCTGCGATCAAGACCGGCTTTAAGGTGCTGATGGAGAGGGGTTTCGATTACGTGATCATCCTGGATGGCGACGGCCAGCATTTGCCCGAGGAGATCGGGCGCTTCGTGACGGCTGCCAGGGGGGGCTGGGAGCTCTATGTCGGCAACCGGATGCAGGAGACTAAGCGGATGCCTCTGGTGCGCAAGCTGACGAATGTTTTCATGTCATGGGGGATCAGCCGCCTCTGCAGGCAGCCCATACCGGATACTCAGTGCGGTTTCCGGATGGTTCACCGGACGCTGATTCCGAGCCTCTTCTGCGAGAGTAATGCCTACGATTACGAGACGGAGATGCTCCTCATCGCGGCTCGCAAGGGGTGCCGGATCGGGAATGTGCCGGTTTCGACGGTTTACGCGGATGAGACCAGCAAGATCCATCCGCTGCGCGATGGGTTGCGGTTTTTGAGGCTGCTGACCCGGCAGCCGTAGATCTGAGTAATACGCTTTACACAGACAAAAGGCATTAAGGTTCACGCAAAGACGCAAAGGCGCAAAGAAGAGACGCACCTGCTTTCTTTGACGTAAGGGGCCTGGGGATTTCTCGGTTCCCTCCACGGTTGCGAACACACTGGCGTTCCCAATCTGGAGATTGGGAACGAGGAGGGAGGCGGCGCGCCAGTTTAGGCTTCCGCTTTGGGCTGCTTCGGCTTGGGGCGGTAGAAGACGGCGACGTGGCCGACGATTTGGAGCAGGGCGCTGCCGGTGGTTTCGGCGATTTTGGCCGCGAGCTCTTTTTTCTCCTCTTTGAAGTCGGAGAACTTGATTTTGATGAGCTCGCGCAGGGCCAGTTCGCGGTCTACTTCGGCCAGGAAGGATGCGGAGAGGCCTTGGTGGCCTACTTTGAGGGTGGCTTCAAGGCGTTGGGCCGTCCCTTTCAGGCGGCGACGGTCGGCGGGTGTGAGTGTCGGTTCCAAAGGTGTTATTTTTTGTTGAGCGACTGCTCGAATTTCGGGTCGGGGCGCATCCCGAGGTCGAGTGCTTCGCGGTAATGTTTGAAGGCGGCGTCTTTGTCCGCCGGTTGGGCGGTGGAGAGGAGGACGGCCAGGTTGTAGTGGGCGTCGGCGTAGGAGGGGTTCAGTTGGAGGGCGCTCTCCAGTTCTTTCCGGGCGGCTTCGGCCCAGCCTTTTTTCCCTGCGGCGACTCCCAGGAAGTTATGGGCGGAGGCGCTCATCGGGTTGGCTTTGACGGCCTGGGTGAGTGTGGTGACGGCTTCGTCGTAGCGTCCCTGTCCATAATAGATGATGCCCAGGGTGGTCTGCGCGAAGGCGTCGTTGGGGGCGATGGTGTTGACTTTTTTAAGGGTCTCCTCGGCCTGTTTCAGATGCCCGGCGCGGAAGTGGGCTACGCCGAGGTTGGAGAGGGCGTAGACGTTGGAGGGGGCTTTGCTGACGATTTTTTCGTAGAGCCGGACGCTTTCGAGGTATTTCTTCTGGTTGAAGGCGTCCTTGGCCAGGCGGGCGGTCTCCTGGAATTCGGCCGGGACGGGGGCTTTTGCCTCGGTGGCGACCTGCGGGGTGTTCGGCTTGGCATCCAGCGCGCCGCTGGGGGCGGTGGGCAGGCCGCCCTGGGTGGGCAGGGAGCTTTCGGCGGCGTTTGAGCTGCCGGAGCCGGAGGCGGGGGCGGCGATGGAGATGGACATGGCCCCGGGGGTGTTGTCGATGATTTCCATCTGCGGGGTCTTGAAGAGGGCGCGCTCGGCTTCGGTGAGCTGTACGGCGGGCTGGCCCAGGAGGCTGATCTGGTCGACGAGGGCCTGGGAGCGGACTTTCATCCGGTCGAGCTCTGAGAGGACGAGTTTGCGGGATTGTTCGCGGCGGGCCTGGTCTTTCAGCTCGCGCAGGACGATGCCGCGAAGGAGGTCGTTTTCCTGGCTGAGCTTTTTCTGGTCCTCGGTGACGGGGGGCTGCTCTTTGGCGGTGGCTGTGGCGGTGTCGAGCTGCTTCTGGAGGTCGGCGATGGTCGATTTGTTCGTTTCGCCTTCCTTGCGGGCGGCGTCGAGCTGTTCCTGGACGCCCGCGAGCTGTTTCTGGAGCCCGGCGATCTGCTGCTCTTTGCCGGGAAGGGTGGCATTCAGGGTGGCGATGGTTTTCTGCGCTTCGTCGAGCTGTTTCTGGAGGTTGGCGTTCTCGGCGAGGAGTTTGTCGGCCTTGCCTTTCTCCTCCTGGGCTTTGGCGAGCTGGGCGAGGGCGGTGTCGCGCTCGGCGGTGACGCTCTGGATCTGTTTCTGGGATTCGGCCAGTTTCTGGCTCGCGGTGGCGGCTTCGGCGCGGGCGGCTTCGCGCTCCTGGGCGGCGGCGACGAGCTTTTTCTCGGCTTCGGCGAGGTTGTTGGAAAGTTGGGTGGCCTTGGCGGTGGCTTCGTCGCGCTCCTGGGTGAGCTTGAGGGCGCGCTGGTGGATGAGCTCGCCCTGTTCTTCGGCGACTTCGCGGTCGGCCTTGGCGTCTTCAAGCGCGTTGCGGAGCGCCTGCATTTGCTTTTCGATTTCCTTGGCCTTGGCTTCGGCGGCTTCGTCTTTTTGCTTTTGCTGGGTTTCGAGCTGCTGGCCGGCGGCTTTCAGCTGGGCTTCGAGGTCGGTTTCGTTGGTCTTGGCCCGGGTGAGCTGCTCTTTGGCCTTGGCGGCTTCGACCTTGGCTTGCTCGAGCTGGGCCTGGAGGGCTTTCTGGGCGCCGGTGTTGGCCTTGGCGGCGGCTTCGTTGGCGGCGGCGCGCTCGGCTTGTTGCTTGAGGGCGACTTCGGTTTGGCGAAGTTTTTCGGCCTGGTCCTGCGAGAGGGTGGAGGCTTGGTCGAGCTTGTTGGTGGTCTCCTGGAGCTGGCGGGCGAGGCGGGCTTTCTCTTGCTGGACGCTTTCGAGCTGCTGGCGGGAGGCTTCGAGCTGCGCTTTGATGTTGGCCATCTGGGCGCGCATTTCCCGGGCGGCGCGGTCGAAGGCGTCGCCGCCGCCGGTGCTGCCGCTGTCGGCATCCGGGCTGGTGGCTCCGCCGCGCGGGGCGGGGGAGATGTTGGGGTTGATGCCGGGGACGAGGCTGGTATCCAGGCCGGGGGTGGGCGTTGCCACGGGCGGGGCCTCGGCGGCGATGCGCTCTTGGAGGTTCGTGATGGCGTCGGCGACCTTCTTTTTACGGAACTGGAGGACCGGGGGGTTCCAGCCGGGGTTGCGGGCTTCCAACTGGTCCAAGACGCTTCCGGCGAAGCGGTATTTGGCAAGCGCGCCCTTGAAGTTCCCCTGGCTTTCCAGCTTTTCGGCGGCCTGGCAGCTCATATAGGCGCTCAGGAAAATCTGGTCGGGATCGCTCGGCTCCGCAGCGGGCGCGACGGAGGCGGTGGCGACGCAAGCCGCCAAGGGCAGAAACAGGTAGGGGGACCGCAACATAGGTGGTAAATCTTTAGGGGGCTATATTTCCTAGTGGAAAAACTAGGTACATGCAACCCCTGTGCCGCAGAAAGGCACGGGAATTCCATTTTTCTGCCCTCTAGATAAAAATCCGCTTTCCCCCAGGCCAGCGGCACTCTTTAATGCGCGGGTTAATTTTCCATTTTTTCTATGCCTAAAAATCCTATTAAAGTCGCCGTGACCGGAGCCGCCGGTCAAATCGGGTACTCGCTTCTCATTCGCATCGCTTCGGGGGCCATGTTCGGGCCGGACCAGCCCGTTGAACTGCACCTCATCGAGATCGAGCCCGCTCTCCCCGCTCTCCAGGGCGTGGTGATGGAGCTGCAAGACTGTGCCTTCCCGCTTCTCTCCGGCATCGTGCCGACAGCCGACCTCGCCGAAGGGTTCCGTGGTGTGAACTGGGCGCTGCTCGTTGGTTCCGTGCCTCGCAAGGCGGGTATGGAGCGCGGCGATCTGCTCGGCATCAACGGCAAGATCTTTACCGGCCAGGGCAAGGCGATCGAAGCCAACGCCGCCAGCGACGTGCGCGTCCTCGTCGTGGGCAACCCGTGTAACACGAACTGCCTCATCGCGCAGAACAACGCCAAGGGCATCCCGGCCAACCGCTGGTTCGCCATGACCCGCCTGGACGAAAACCGCGCCAAGGCTCAGCTCGCCGCGAAGGCTGGCGTGCACGTTACGGAAGTTTCCAACGTCGCCATCTGGGGCAACCACTCCGCCACCCAGTACCCTGACTTCTACAACGCCAAGATCGCTGGCAAACCGGCCACGGAAGTCATCACCGACGAAGCCTGGCTCAAGGACACCTTCATCCCGACCGTTCAACAGCGCGGCGCGGCCATCATCAAGGCCCGCGGCCTTTCTTCCGCCGCCAGCGCCGCCAATGGCGTGGTCGACACGGTGCGTTCGCTCATCACGCCGACCCCGGCTGGTGACTGGAACAGCGTGGCGGTCTACTCCGACGGTTCCTACGGCATCGACAAGGGGCTCATCGCTTCCTTCCCGATCCGCAGCAACGGCACCGATTACGAGATCGTGCAGGGTGTGCCGGTGAATGAATTCTCCCGCGGCCGCATCGACAAGAGCGTGGAAGAACTCCGCGAGGAAAAATCCCTCGTTGCGAACCTGCTCTAGTTTTAGGCAGTAGCCTCAGGGCTTGATTTGAATGCGGAGCGTCTTTCCAAAGGCGCTCCGCTTTTTTTGGCCCTGAAACGTGGAGGGGCGGTCTAGAACTTCACGTTGAGGTCCACTTGCAGGACCTGGATGGAATTGGCGTCGGCCAGCTTGGCTCCCCGCGTGGCCTGGCCACCGATGAGGTCCTTGCGGAGGTTATCGGCGGTGCTGCCGATGATCGAGCCCGTGACGGCGTCGGTGAAGTTGTAGGTGAGGCTGGCCCTCCAGCCTTTCATATTCAGTCGGCTGAGCGCCCAGTCGGAGTCGTTCAGGTTGGGGTCGATGGAGGCGAGGCCGACTTGCCGGTAATTGACGAGGATCGACCAGTCGCCCTTCTTGATGTTGTCGCCCAGCTGCAGGCCGACGAGCCAGGCGAAATCGTCCTTGGCCGCGTGGGTGCGCACCGGGTCGTAGTCAATGATGTTGCCTTTGTTGTCGTAATTGGGAACCACGTAGATGTCGTTTTCGCGTTTCGCTCCGTCGGTGTTGTAGGCGCCATCCCAGTAGAGCTTGATCTTCTGTTTGCAGAGGGTAAAGGAGATGTCGCCCGGGAGCTGGATAATGGATAGATCGCGCGTTTCGCCCCAGCCCAGAGGCAGGAGGTCGGAGCCGGTGTCGTTGATGACTTGGGCGAAGCCTTGCTGGTTCCAGACGTTGTTGATCTGCGCGGAATTGTACGTCAGGTAGGCCGGGGCGATGGTCAGTTTGACGTCCTTTGTAAATTCGTAGGTGAAGATGAGCTGCTCGACGAAGAGGTAGGCATCGGTGTTGTACCCGGCGGGGCTATACTCAAGGTTATCGTCGAAAATGAACTGGCCCGCCACGAGCGAGAGCGTCCAGGGGCAGGGGATCGGGTCGCATTTGACGGAGAGAACGGTCTTGCCGTCGTTGGCGTATTCGATGGTCTGCTGCTCGCCGCAGCTGAAGAGTTTGTGGAATTTGATGTTCTCCACGAGGCCCGAGGGGTTGATGTCCGGGTCCCAGACGAGGTCTGTGGTGTAGAACGGGTTGGGCTGCTTGCCCGCGATGAGGGTCAGCCAATCCGTGGCGTTCCATCCGACAAAGGCGCGGCTGACGTAGATGGGGTAATTCTGGAACCCGCCGTCAAAAGTCTGGTTGGAGCTGTCGGAGTAGCGGTTGAGCTGTAACTGGACGCCGCCAAACCAGTTGTCGGAAAGCTGAAAATCGGCCCCCAGCCGGAGTCGGAAGCGCCAGCGATCGCGTTGATCGCCGTGGCCGGGATCGTCGGCGTAGGTGCGGGTGGTGGAATTCCATTTCCCAACCTGGGGATCGACGTTGTCATACTGAAAGCGCATGCGGGTATCGCCGTAGAGCTTCAGTTCTTTGACGGGGCTGGTGATTACAATTTTCTCGGCGGAGGATTTCTCCCGTTTTTTTGCGCGCTCAGCCCGCTCCTTTTTCAGCGCCTCGGCTTCCTTTTTGGTGATGATTTTTTTGCCAACCAGGAGGTCGAGCAAATCGTTATCATCCTCGGCGGCGGCAAACCCGGGCACAACGGGGCCAAACAGCACAACCGTTGCCAGCCCTGCCGCAAAAAGGGAGGTCTTTTTCATTGGGAGAGTCTTTCGACTACCCGTTCGCAGGATGGACGAGATTTGAGCGCAGAAAAAATTGCCTGCGAAACCGTGGCTGCGGCTGTTTTTCCTGCTTCCTTTTTGGGAAACGCTTTTTTAAGGTCACGGTTCCGCATTCTCACAAGATGCCGATGTGGCGAAATGGCAGACGCACCGGACTTAAAATCCGTTGGGATTCACCTCCCGTGCCGGTTCGAGTCCGGCCATCGGCACTCTTGAAATGCTCTGAAGGTGGCTGGGCAAGGGATTTCAGAGCGGTTGGGACGAAAAATCGTTCGCTTTTATGCCTGCGCATGTTTCGTCAAAATTGCCGGTTTGCGCGGAGAGTTTTGGCGCTTGTTTGGCACTTGCTCGGGGAGGCCAATGCCTGAAAGATCGCTGAGGCGATCGCCGGATTATGCTACAGGCGAGGACTTTTCGCCCGCTGGGGCTTTGACAAGCGCCACTGGCTGGACTCGCAAAAAGCCCAGGACCGGGTGGGGGGTTACTTCGGCGTCGATGTAGTAAACGGTGCGGAGGCGTTCGGGGGTGAAAACCTCGACCGGCGTGCCGTGCGCTGCGACTGCGCCGTGGTCAAGCATGAGGACGTGGTCGGCATATCGCGCGGCAAGGTTCAGGTCGTGGATGACCATGAGGGTGATCCGCTCAGCCTGTCGCGTCCATGCTTGCAGGTAGTCCAGCATTTCGAATTGGTGGTGAAGGTCGAGGCTGTTGAGCGGTTCGTCGAGGAGCAGGATTTCGGGCTCTTTGATGATGGCTTGTGCCAATGCGACCATTTGCCGTTGACCGCCACTTAGTTCGTCGACCCGTCGGAAGGCGAGATGCTCCATTTCGAAGTCTCTCAGTACGCGCCAGACGGTTTCGGTTTCTTGCTCTCCGACGTGAAGTTGTAGCGTGTCGAGCAATCCGAGCAGGACCATTTCAAATACGGTCAAGCCGCCCGCTTCTGTTGCGAATTGTGGAAGATAGGCCAGTTTTTCCCGCAGAGTTGAGGGGCTGGACGATTTCCCTGAGGGGCATTCAAGCCAGATTGGCGCTTTGATGGGAAGGATTCCCGCAAGGCATTGGATGAGGGTGGATTTTCCTGCGCCGTTGGGACCGACGATGGCGGTGATGCCCGGAGGAAAGCTTGCGGAGAGGTTCTGGAGCACTTCTTCGCGGCCGTAGCTGAAGTGGAGCTGATGGACGGATAGATTCATGAGGTCCTCCGTTTCATGATAATGGCAATGAGAAAGGGCAGCCCGATAAAGGTGGTGGCTATGCCGATGGGGAATACGGCTCCGGGGATCAGCGTCTTGCTTAAAATGGAGGCAAACGAGAGGAGGATGCCGCCCCACAAGGCCGAAGCCCCGGTATAAAAGCGCTGGTCTTCGCCGACAAAATGCCGTGCGAAATGCGGGGCGACCAGGCCGATAAATCCGATGGTTCCCGTGAAGCAAACGGGGATGGCTGTGACGAGCGCGATGAAGATGGAGACTTTAAGCCGCAGCCGCCCGACGTTGACGCCCATGCTGCGCGCCTTGGCATCCCCCAGCCGCAATGCCGTGAGGTTCCATGCCTCGGCTAGTAGAAGCAGTAGCACACCCAGTAATATGACGCCAACTAGCATAGCCCGCGCCCACGTGGCCCCCTGCAAACTCCCAAACATCCAGAATACGATGACGGCTAGCTGGTTTTCTTTGGCGGTGAACTCCATGAATGAAACCATGGAGCTGAACAAAAAGCCGAGGGCGATCCCCGCCAGGATGAGCGTATGGGAGCCGCCTTTGCGGGCTTTTGCAAAGACTAGGATGAGCAGCGATGAAAGGAGTGAAAAAAGAAAGGCGCTCAGCGGAACGGCGTAATCCCGCCCGATGGGCAGCGGCAGCCAGCCGGTGACGATTTCCAAGGCGGCGCCAAACGCTGCGGCCGCCGAAACCCCAAGCGTGTAGGGGCTGGCCAGGGGGTTGTTGAGGATGGTTTGCATTTGCGAGCCTGCCGTCCCAAGCGAAGCGCCGACCAGCACGGCCATGACGGCCACGGGCAGACGCAGCTGCAGGACAATGACGCGCACGCCCTCCGGGCACGAGGCTAGGGGGGTGAGGGCGGAGAGGATTTCGCTCAGCCGGAGCCCCGAGGGACCTGTGCCGAGGTCGACCAGGAAGAGTGCTGCCAAAAACGCCAGTGAGCCTAAAAGAAACAGAAGTTTCTTTCGCACCAAAGCGGCGTAAAGATCCCGGTGAGAAACTACAGCCCCGGGCTCTGCCACGCTCATGCCACCGCCTCCAGCTGGATGCGCTTAAAGCATTCATCCATGGTCTGCAGCGTAACTCCCATCTTCAGCCAGCGGTTTAGGGTGGCCTCTCGGGCGGATTCCATTCCTTCGGGGGCGTCGACGCCATCGTTGGAGCAGAGGCAATCGGATAAGATCGTTACCCGCCCGCCAGCTTGCACAACGCCATTCACCGCGGCGTTGATGCAGCATTCCACGCCGTTGCCGAAGAGAATCCATTCATCGGCTGCCAGTTCACGCACCAGGGCCGCTGCGTTGCCGTTGTCATAAAACATATCGAAGGCGCGGCAGATGGTGTTTTTCTGGGGATCGCCATAGGTTCGTTTTTCCAAGTAGATGAGGCGGTGGTTTGCCAAGCCGTTTTTCCACTCGGTTTGATTGCTATCCAGCGGAACAAAGAGGATGTCTTTGCGCCATTCCGGGCGGAGCAGGGAACCCGAACAGCACGTAGTAAATACCATCGGGTAACCGCTTTCCCGGATGTGGCTGTAAAGGAGATTGAGCCGGTCGCGCATTGGTTTGACGCGCGGACGCAAGTGAAAGGTGCCGTCCGGGGAGGTTTCCAGGCAATCGATGTCGAAGAAAGTAAAACGGATTGGCATAAGTCTA
This sequence comes from Spartobacteria bacterium UBA695, assembly GCA_002298145.1. Lineage (GTDB taxonomy): Bacteria > Verrucomicrobiota > Verrucomicrobiia > Chthoniobacterales > Chthoniobacteraceae > UBA695. Next base: position 528,957 of record DBMP01000013.1, read on the forward strand.
GTTTTGGTTTTCGGTGGGTAGCATCCATACGCCCCGCAGGGGAATCGGCAGGTATTGATCGTGAAAGGCTTTGAAGTCAGCTTCGGGATGTAAGTCCTGGAACGCGGCGGGATAGAAATCCTTGGCGAGGGCTTCGATGCAAACGAATCCAAAAAAGTGCATGGAGAAATTGTGATATATGCCGAAGACTTTCTGCTCGCGGCAGGCGCGGAGATTTGACCAGCCGGGGCGGGTTTGCATTTGGCCGAGCTTGCGCAGTCCAGGCTCAGCGGCGGCGCCGTAGCCCAGGTGCAATGTGCCCGGGTCTTCCCAGCTTTGGCCCGTGATGACGATGATTTGCGGATCGGCTTTCAAGATGAATTCGGGATGCAGCTTTCCCATGTCGGTAACGATCCCATCGGCGATATTTTGCACCCGCAGGCGATGCAGGATCGCCCCCCAGCCTGAGTACCGGGGCGGATGGCCTTCGCCTCCGTAGGTGACGCCGAATTGCGTGGGCGAGCCGCTGGTTTCGAGATAGACCGAAGGGCCCGGCGCGGGGAGCGCTTCGATCCTTGCCAATACGGTGGCGAGCCGCTGGTCAATATCCGAGACGATGGCGTGGGCTCGGCTTTCGGCGTCTTTTCCCAAGACTTTCCCCAGCAGGAGGAGGCTGCGCTGTGGGCCGGAGAAGGGGTCGTCCGAAAGATCCATGCAAAGCAGGGGGAGCCCGGCGGCCTCGATTTGGGCAAGGCACTTGTAGCCGCGCTCAATCATAAATTTGTCCGCAAGCACGAGGTCGGGGCGCAAGTTGACGATCTGCTCCGGGTTGACGGCGTCCTTGAAAATATCGCCCGCTTCGGGGAGCGATGCGAGCGACGGGTATTTTGCGATAAAGGCTTGATAGCCATCGCGGTCGAAGCGGCGCAAATCGGCTCCGATGGCGACGAGCCGGTTGGGAAGCTCGTCGCCCAGCAGCGCTGCCAATTCGTAGATATCCCGCCCCCGGAGAAGCACGATGCGGTGGGCATCGCGCGTGATTTTCACCGGGCGATTCGCCAAATCCGTCAGCGTCTGCCCCGTGGCGTCGGCTTCCTCCGGGAGGCGCGGCTCGGCTCCACGCCTCCCGGCATGCAGCAACCAGGCTGGCAGCAGCGCCAAAACGGCAAGAAGAATCATCCACTTTTGGCGTTGCAACATAGGTCCTTGAGTTACTGCGTAATATTAAAAATTTGCGATGACTAGAACCGGATTTCAGCCGAGCAAATGTAGGTGCGGGGATCGCCCACGTAGACTCGGCCGCCTTGCCAGGTGGTCCAGTACGCTTTGTCGGTGACGTTGGTGACGTTGAAACGGAAGGTCACATCATTGCCGTAGATTTTGCATTGATAACGCGCTCCCACATCGCCCATTACCACGTAGGGAATGGAGAGGGTATTAGTGTTGGCCCCGTCCACCCATTGGCTGCCCACGTAGGAAATGCCGCCGGTCAGCGTCAGCCTGCGATAAAACGGCAGGTTGTATTCGCTGTAGATTCTGGCGATCTGCTGGGGCACGGCGTCCGGGGTTTTTCCGTCGGTTTCATCAATGGAATGGATGGTGGCGTCCTGGAAGGTGAACCCGCCGACGAGCGTCAGGTCTTGGGTCAGTTTGCCGCTGGCCGTCAAGGAGCACCCGTTATGAAGTTCGCGCCCGTTGGCCTTGAACACGTTGTCGCTGGGGTCGGTATAGGCAAAGTTCTTTTCGATATGGAACAGCGCGAGGTTGAGGTTCATGTTCCATAGGGTTGACTTGGCTCCGACCTCCACCTGCCGGGCAATGTAGGGGTCGAGCACTCGATTCGCATTGGCCGCGTCGCTGGGGGCGGTTTCGCCTTCGGTCAACCCTTCCGTGTAGGCCACGTAGGTGGTGATTTTGGGGATCGGCTTGAACATGATGGCGACGTTCGGCGTGACCGCCCAGGTGTGGTTTTTGGAGGTCTGCTCGCCGCTGGCCGGGTCGTATTGATCGTCAAACACCGCCGCGCAGTTGGCCCCGAGCATTACGGACCATTGCTCGGTGATTTTGACGGTGTCGACGAGTAGGGTGTTGAGGTAGTTGGTCTTCTGAATGGTGCGGCTGGGCCCGTCGGTGTTCCACTCCCCTTTGGTGCCCGGGTAGGGGAAATAATAGATGGGGTTGCTTAGCGACGAGATGAAGGTGGACGGGATATTCATGCTTACCGACGTCGCCGAAAAGTCCGAGAGGTAGTAGGTCTGATCGTCCGCAACGCCCACTGATACTTTGTGCTCCAGGAAGCCGGTATCGAAATTCGCGTCCAGGTAAGTGTACCCTTGGTAGGTATAGGCTTCGTAGGGGTTCCAGCCCGCCCAGGAACGGGTTTGGTTGTAGTCGCCTTCGCTATTGAGGAAGGTGTTCTGGATGTTGATCTGCTCATCCGTATCCCGTGTGAACCGGAAGGCGCTCCGCAGGGAAAAGGTCTCATCCAGCTTGGTCTTGAACTCAACTCCGGCGCGCGTCTCCGAGTCTTCGCTGGAGGCGTAGGGCTCGCCGTAGTTCTTGGATGGGTCGGGAGGCGCGGGGAGTTTGGTGATCTTGCCCAGGCGGAAGAAGGCTTGGTAGCCCTTTAGATCCCGCCAGTAGGTGGAGGCGTCGAAGGAAAGAAGCGTGTCCGGCCCGAGGTGCCAATCGATGGCCCCGCTTAGCAAATAGCGCTCGTGGGTTTGATGATCGGTTGCCGTTGCGAAATCGGGTACATAAAGCGCGTTGAAGCGGTAGGCGACTTTCCCGGTCTTGTCCAACGGACCGCCTGCGTCGATATGGGTATAGAGCTGCTCTCCGCCGTAATCGCCAACGGTAATGTCCAGGAAATCGGTGGTGGTCGGCCGCTTGAGGACATAGTTGATCATACCGCCGGGGTTGGTCATGCCGAACAGAAAGCTGTTGGGACCGTCGAGGACCTCGATGCGTTCCTTGTCTTCAACCGGCCCGTCGACGAGGATGCGCATCCCGTCGAGTGCATACTGATTGACAAGGAATCCGCGGATGTTCACATACGAACTCCCGCGGTTTTCCGGCAGGTCGAAGGCGACGGTGGGGTCTGTCTTGAGCGCGCTTGTGACGGACTGCGCTTGTAGGTTTTTGATGAGGTCCGCCGAGGCGACGTTGATGGAATAAGGCGTATCTTGGAGGGTTACTGTTCCCAAAAGCCCAAGGGTAGCCGTCTCCACACGGTACCCCGCCTCCGCTGAACCCTCCTGCGGCGCGCTCCCTGTGACCACGACTTCAGTGATGGTTTCGGAGGTTACACTTGTTCCCGAAGTGGCGACGGTGCCGGAGGTCTGGGGCGCGGAAGCGGCATGAGCCGCCGGAGGGAATCCGTTGGCAATAAGATACGCCACCATGGCTGCGAGGATAAACTTGAGGCCACGACGGACTTCGCTCAACGAGCTTCCGGAAAGCCGTAGACCAAGACGCGAGGCAACATGAGATTGAGACATTGATGGTGATAAACTGGTCGCGGGATGGCCGTTGGTCGGTCCGTATCCGCGCGAATAAGGCTGTTTTTGATCACTCTCCCTGACTTGCCGAAGAAGGCTGTATTCAGCCCGTTAAGCCAGGGAATCACCCAGTTTGTCTGATGTGCAAGTTCCGCTAGTTAGCACAATATATGCCATCGCTGGAACTACTTGATAGTCATAGTGTGTAACTGGTTTGGGGCTAGTGTATTAGGTATGCAAAACTTAGCGCTGCCAGGTATAGCAAAGGCGGGCCATGGGAACGATTCCAGCTCAAGTGGAAAGAAATCGTTCGCATGATGTCTAATTATCATCAGGGAAACCCTGGCGCTATAGGGGGGCGGCAATAGAGACATTAGGGATGCGCCCCCGGGGCTCCAAAAAGAATTGACGGTTCCTGGCGCGTTGCCCTATCGTGCCGCTAGTTCTTTGAAAATTTGGGTCACGTTTTTTTTGTGACCTTCATGAATAAGTGCCCTGGATCACGGTCCAGAGAGAATAGGGAAGCGAGTGAAAATCTCGCACGGTTAGCGCCGCTGTAACGGACGACGAACGCTTCGAATGCCACTGTTGGGACTCCAAAAAGTCTTGGCGGTAAGGCGAAGCTAGTAGATTGACTCCGAAGTCAGAAGACCTGCTTGCTCATGCTCATCAAGTCCCGGACATCCGTCCGGGCGACTGTCGCGCCAAAAGACAGGATGGGGGAATTGAACGAGTTTGTTCTGTTGCCGGTTGGAGCGGGGAGCGCCTAAGGGGTTCCCTAATATCCAGCTTGGCCCTGGATGCCCGCCTTCACTCCCTCGCCGGAGTTGAAAAGCGGGTTTTTTCGTGCCCGCGTTTCGCGCCCGGCAAAGCGGTCACCAACACGGGGCGGCACCCCGCAACAGCAACAAACATGAACATTTTAACGCATAATCTTGGTTTCCCTCGCATTGGCCGCCAGCGCGAGCTTAAGAAAGCCCTGGAAAGCTATTGGGCCGGACGCTCCACCTCGGAAGATTTAATCGAGGCAGGGCGCCAGATCCGCAAGCGCAACTGGCGGCTCCAACAAGCGGCGGGGATCGATCTCATCCCGTCGAACGACTTCAGTTTTTACGACCACGTTTTGGACACCTGCGCCCTCGTTGGCGCGGTGCCGTCCCGCTTCGGCCGTGTCGAAGGCAATGTAGGATTGGACACTTACTTTGCGATGGCACGAGGAAGACAGGAAACGTGGGCGGGTAGCCCCGGCGGCGACGTGTTGCGCAATACGACCGCCAGCGCGTTGCCCGCCCACTCCCTCCAGGCCCTGGAGATGACCAAGTGGTTCGACACGAACTACCACTACCTGGTGCCGGAGTTCCATGCGGGCCAGCAGTTCCGCCTTTCCTCCTGCAAGCCCTTTGACGAATGGCTGGAAGCCCGTGCGCTGGGCATCGAGACCATGCCCGTCCTGCTCGGGCCGGTCAGCTTCCTGCTCCTGGGCAAGAACCGCGAGGAGGCCACGTTCGACCCCCTCACGCTGCTGCCTGCGTTGCTGCCGGTGTATGAGTGGGTATTACAAAAACTTTACATGCTGGGAGCCGACTGGGTGCAGTTCGACGAGCCGGTCCTTTCCTGCGATCTCCCTCCGGCGGCGCAATCCGCCCTGCGTCTGGCCTACGCCACGCTGCGCAACGCCTCGCCGTCATCCCGGATTCTGCTGGCCAACTACTTCGGCGACCTGGGGCAGAATCGCGCCACCGCGCTCCAGCTTCCGGTGGACGCTCTCCACCTCGATGCGGTGCGTGCATCGGCTGAATTGGACGCGGTGGCGCGGGAACTCCCCGGCGCGATGGCCCTTTCTCTGGGCGTGGTGGACGGGCGAAATGTTTGGGCCAACGACCTGTCCACCTCGCTCCAGCTTGTGGGCCGGGTCGGGGAGATCCTCGGCTCGGAGCGCCTCATCATCTCGCCCTCCTGCTCGCTCCTGCACGTCCCAGGGAGCCTGGCGGAGGAAAAGCAGCTCGACCCGGAGCTGAAAATCTGGCTCGCCTTTGCCGAGGAGAAACTTGGCGAGATCCGGACCCTGGCCCGCATCGTGGGCGAGGAGGCGGATCTATCGGAACTGGAGCTGAACGTTCGCGCCATTGCCAACCGCAAATCCAGCCCCCGCCGCCAGAACGTCGTCGTGCGCCAGCGGTGCGAACAGCTCTCCGGCGGCGCGTTCCGCCGTGCGAGCGCCTACCCCGTCCGGCGCAAAGCCCAGGCTCCCCGGTTCCGGCTCCCCGTGCTCCCCACCACGACCATCGGCTCCTTTCCACAAACGGCGGAACTGCGCCGGATCCGCGCGCAATTCAAGCGTGGGGAGATAGGTGTTACGGAATATGAGAGCTGCCTGGAGGAGACGATCCGCGACTGCGTTCGGCGGCAGGAAGAGCTCGGCCTGGACGTCCTGGTGCACGGCGAGCCGGAGCGCACCGACATGGTGGAGTACTTCGGCGAGCAGCTTGATGGCATCGCCATTACCCAACATGGCTGGGTGCAGAGCTACGGCTCGCGCTGCGTCAAGCCGCCCATCATCTACGGCGACGTCTCCCGGCCGCGCGCGATGACGGTGCGCTGGTCGAAGTTCGCGCAATCCCTTACCGCCAAGCCGATGAAAGGAATGCTCACCGGCCCCGTCACCCTCCTTCAATGGAGCTTCGTGCGCGACGACCAGCCGCGCTATCTTACTGCGCGGCAGCTTGCGCTCGCGATCCGGGACGAAGTGCTCGACCTGGAAGCCGCGGGCATCGGCATCATCCAGATCGACGAACCCGCCTTGCGCGAGGGGCTCCCTCTGCGCCGCGACCGCTGGGGCGACTACCTGCACTGGGCTGTGGAAGCCTTTCACCTCGCCGTCTCCGGCGTGGCCGATACCACGCAAATCCACACCCACATGTGCTACAGCGAGTTTGGCGACATCATGCCGTTCATCACCGCGCTCGATGCCGACGTGATCTCCATCGAAGCCGCTCGCTCCGGCATGGATCTGCTGCGGACTTTCGCCCGCTTCGGCTACCCGAACGGCATCGGGCCGGGCGTCTGGGATATCCACTCGCCGAGAGTGCCCTCTACGCTTGAAATCCTCGACGCCATCTACGCCGCCACCGCCGTCCTGCCGCTCGACCGCCTGTGGATCAATCCGGATTGCGGCCTGAAAACGCGCGGCTGGGAAGAGGTTACCGCGTCCCTGCGGAACATGGTGCAAACCGCGCGCCGCCTCCGCGACGACAGCAGCTCCGGGGAAAGCGCCCCGGCGTTGGAAGCCGCGCTTGTTCACTAAAACAACGAACTGCTTATGAGATACTCCACCTTTTTGTTCTTCGGATCGCCCGGCTCCGGCAAGGGAACCCATGGGCGGATCCTCGGCTCGATTCCTGGCTTTTGCCACCTGGCCTGCGGGGACGTTTTCCGTTCGCTTGACATGGAGTCGCCGCTTGGGAAAGCCTTTGCGAGCTATTCCTCCAAGGGGCAGCTTGTGCCTGACACGCTTGTCATGGAGCTTTGGAAATCGCAGATGAAAGCGCTTGTGGCCAGCGGGCGCTTCAAGTCGGAGTGTGATCACCTGGTCCTCGACGGCATTCCGCGCAACGTCGCCCAGGCCCGTTTGCTCGAACCGTTCCTGGACGTCAAGCGCGTCTTTCACCTCACCTGCCCGGACGAGGACCAGCTCGTCGCCCGGATGCGCCGCCGTGCCCTCAAAGACAACCGCCTCGACGATGCCGACGAAAGCGTCATCCGTCGCCGCCTGGCCGTTTACAAAGACGAGACGCTCCCGGTGCTGGACTACTATGGACGCTCGCGGATCTCCACCGTCTACACCACCGAGGCCCCCTACGTCGTCTTCCACGCGATCCTCGAAGCGCTCGGATGCGGCTGTGCGAGCGCCTCCTCCTCCCGCCTCTGCCATGCTTGAACTAGCCGAACCAGCCATGCCACGAATGGGCGAACCGGAGCAGCGCGAAATCACGCGGCTGTGCATCCTCGCGGGCCAGCTCCTCATGCAGCACGGCGCGGAGAGCGCGCTTGTTGAAAGCGTCTCCAAGCGGCTTGGCGCGACGCTCGGGCTCGGGGAGGTGGAGATATCGATTTCCGCCAACGCCCTTTCGCTCACCACGCGCCACGGCGGCCACTGCATTACCACCGTGCGGCGCACCGTCGATCACGGCATCAATATGCACGTCGTCACCGCCGTCCAGCGCACCGTCATCCAGGCCGAGAACGGGCACATCGGCCGCGCCGAGACCCGACGGCGTCTGGAAGCCATCCGGCCCTACCATTACCCCAAGCCGCTCGTGGCCGTGATGATCGGCGTTTCGTGCGCGAGCTTCTCCCGGCTGATGGGGGCGGACTGGGTTTCCGCCGCGCTGGTCTTTGGGGCGAGCGGTGTGGCCATGGCGGCGCGCCAGGTGCTCGCCTCGTGGCACTTCAACCCGCTGGTCAACTTCTTCGCCACGGCGTTCGTCGCAACGAGCCTTGCGGGGCAGGGCGTCAAGCACGGCTGGAGCGCGCATCCCGACATGGTGCTCGCCGCCTGCGTGCTGCTCTTAATCCCCGGCTTCCCGCTCATCAACGCCGTTTCCGACATGGTCAAAGGTTACGTCAATACCGGCGTCGCCCGGTGGACCTACGCCATGTTGCTCATCTTCGCCAGCAGCATGGGGATCATGCTCGCGCTTACCGTCTGGAGGATCAAAGGATGGACGTGAGTCTCCTCTCCCCGCTGCTTGAGGACATGATCACCGCGGCGTTTCCCGCCGTCGGTTTCGCGCTTCTCTTTAACGTCCCCCGGCATGCGCTCGGCTACTGCGCCATGGGGGGCGCGTTGGGCCACGGGCTGCGCTTTGCCTTGATCCACGCCATGGGAATGCCGATCGAATGGGCCACGCTGCTGGCCGCCACGCTGGTCAGTAGCGTGGGCGTCTACTGGGCACAGAAACTCGCCGCGCACCCGAAGGTCTTCAGCGTCGCTGCGATCATCCCGATGATCCCCGGCAAACACGCCTTTACCGCCATGCTGGCGCTCTTTCAAATCAACGAACACGGCATGACCGTCCCACTGCTGGGAACCTTCGTTGATGCATTCCTGAAAATGGCCTTCATCACCAGCGCCCTGGCCGCCGGGCTAGCTATGCCAGGCCTCCTTTTTTACCGGCGCAAACCGGTCGTTTAGTTCCAAACCCAATCCTGCCTATGTCCACGATCCCCGATACCCAGACCGTTACCGCGATGAACCCCGACCTTAATGGCCAGCAGCTCACGCTACCCCAGCTCGATCCGCTGAATACAAAGAGCTTCTTCGTGCTCAAGCGCGATGGGCGCAGGGAGAGCTTCAACCCCGCCCGCATCCTCCTGGCGCTTGAGAGCGCATGGCGCGCGGAGCTGGGCATTGCCGCCGACGCCTCGCTGCCTCCAAGCGCGGCAGCAAAGGCGACGCAAATCGCCGAGGAGGTCGCGCAAAAGGTCATCGCATCCAGTGTGCGCGGCCAGACCATGGACGTCGAACGCATTCAGGACATGGTGGAGGCGCACCTCATGGAAAACGGCGAGCACAACCTCGTGCGGCGCTACATCCTTTATCGTGACGACCGGCGCAAAAACCGCCTCGTGCGCGACGCAGGCGAACCGCTTGTCCCCGCCGTCGGCTCCGTCAACGAATACCTGAGCGCGGCGGACTGGCGCGTCAATGCCAACGCCAACCAGGGCTACTCGCTGGGCGGCCTCATCCTGAACATCTCCGGCAAACTCATCGCCAACTACTGGCTGCATCACGTTTACGGAAAGGAGATCGAACGCGCCCATCGCGAGGGCGATTTTCACATTCACGATCTCGACATGCTCTCGGGCTACTGCGCCGGGTGGTCGCTGCGCGAGCTGCTCTGGGAAGGCTTCAACGGCGTCTCCAACAAAGTCGAGGCCGCGCCGCCCCGGCACCTGCGCACCGCGCTTGGCCAGATGGTCAACTTCCTCGGTACGCTCCAAAATGAATGGGCGGGCGCGCAGGCGTTCAGTTCCGTGGATACCTACCTTGCGGCGTTTATCCGCAAGGACGGGCTCGACTACGACGAAGTGCGCCAGTGCTTCCAGGAGTTCATCTACAACCTCAACGTCCCCTCCCGCTGGGGCACGCAGACGCCCTTTACCAACCTGACCTTCGACTGGGTTTGCCCGGAGGACCTGCGCTCCCAGCACCCGGTCATCGGCAAGCAGGAAATGCCCTTTACCTACGGCGAATTGCAAACCGAGATGGACCTCATCAACCGTGCGTTCATCGAGGTCATGACGGCAGGCGACATCAAAGGGCGCATCTTCACCTTCCCCATCCCCACCTATAATATTACCGAGGACTTCGACTGGGACCACCCGAACACCGAGCCGCTCTTTGCCATGACGGCCAAGTACGGCCTCCCGTATTTCCAGAATTTCATCAACTCGGAGCTGAAACCGAACATGGTCCGCTCCATGTGCTGCCGGTTGCAGCTCGACCTGCGCGAACTCTTGAAACGCGGCAACGGCCTCTTCGGCTCAGCGGAGCAGACCGGCTCAGTGGGGGTCGTCACGCTCAATTGCGCCCGGCTTGGGTACAAATTCCGCGGCGACAAACTGAGGCTTCAGGCGGAACTCGATCGCCTCCTGGACCTGGCCAAGCAGAGTCTCGAAACCAAGCGCAACGTCATCGGCGAGCGGATGAAGGAGGGCCTCTATCCGTTCACCCGCCGCTACCTGGGCCGCTTGCAGAACCACTTCAGCACTATTGGCATCAACGGCGTTAACGAGTGCATCCTGAACTTCACGGAAGGCAAAGAGACCATCGCCACCGAGGAGGGTGCCAGCTTCGGCCTCTGGCTACTGGATCATATCCGCTCGCGCATTGTCGCCTTTCAGCAGGAAACCGGGCACCTCTACAACTTGGAGGCCACGCCCGCCGAGGGGACTACCTACCGCTTCGCCCGCGAGGATAAAAAGCGCTTTCCTCAGATCATCCAATCCGGCACGCCCGAGGCCCCGTACTATACCAACTCCACGCAGCTCCCCGCCGGGTACACCGACGACCCGTTCGAGGCGCTCGTGCACCAGGAGCCCTTCCAAATGCGCTACACCGGCGGCACCGTCTTCCACCTTTACATGGGCGAGCGCCTATCGAGCGCCAGCGCTTGCAAGGAGCTTGTTCGCCGCACGCTGACCCGCTTTCGCGTGCCCTACATCACTGTCACCCCCACCTTCTCCATCTGCCCCGCGCATGGCTACCTGACGGGCGAGCACGCCTTTTGCCCAAAGTGCGACGCGGTCCGCGCGGAGCAAAAGCGAGCCGAGGGCAAGGGGGCTGACTTGGCCGAGGAGGAGCGCCAGGCGTGCGAAATCTGGACACGTGTGATGGGGTACTACCGCCCCGTTTCGCAGTTCAACAAAGGCAAACAGAGCGAGTTCACCGAGCGGACCTTCTTCGTGGAACCGCTGGAGGCGGCGCTCTCGTGAACCCGGGGCCGCCCGCCCGCTCCCGCGATCTCCTCCCCGTGGCGGGGATCGCGCCGCTGACCACGGTCGATTTCCCTGGCCGCCTGGCCTGCGTGGTCTTTACGCACGGCTGCCCGTGGCGCTGCCCCTATTGCCACAACGCCGGGCTGCGCCCCATCAAGAGCGCCGGGAACGTCCCGTGGGCGGAAGTGCTCGCTTTCCTGGAGGCGCGCCGTGGCTTTCTGGACGGCGTGGTCTTCAGCGGCGGCGAGCCGACCCGTAACGCCGGGCTCCCCGAGGCCATCCGCGTGGCCCGGCGGATGGGTTACGCCATCGGCCTGCACACGGCGGGCATCTACCCCAAGCGCCTGGCGGGCGTCCTGCCGCTGGTCGATTGGGTGGGGCTCGATATCAAGGCCCCGCTCGACCGCCGCTACCAAGTAATCACCGGCAGCGCCGGAAGCGCCATGCGCGTCATGATCAGCTTGAATCTCGTGATGAAAAGCGGCGTCGACTTCCAGCTGCGCACCACGGTTTCGCCGGAGTTCACCAGCGCCGCTGATCTCGACGACCTGCGCCGCCACTTGCGCATGGCGGGCGCCCCCGAGCCGGTCATCCAGCCCGTGCGCCCCCCTCCTCTCAATATCTCCTCTTCCCATCATGCTCCTTAACGATACTCAGATTACCCAGCTTGCCCGTGAGGGAATGATCGAGCCGTTCTCCCCCGCGCTGGTCTGCTCCGACTCCCAGGGCCCCATTTTATCCTACGGCCTTTCCAGCTACGGCTACGACCTCCGCCTTTCGCCAAAGGAGTTCAAAATTTTCCAGCACATCCCCGGCACCGTCGTCGATCCCAAGCAGTTCAACCCGGAGAATCTTAAAACCGCGCCGTTATTGCACGATGGCCAGGGCGATTATTTCATCCTACCCAGCCGCAGTTACGGCCTGGGTGTCGCGGTGGAGGAGCTCCATCTTCCCGAAGACGTCAGCGCCATGTGCCTCGGCAAAAGCACCTACGCGCGGTGCGGCATCATCGCCAACGTAACGCCAGCCGAGGCGGGCTGGCGCGGCCACCTGACGCTGGAGTTTTCCAACAGCAGCGCCGCCGACTGCCGGGTTTACGCCGGGGAAGGGGTGGTGCAGATGCTTTTCTTCCGGGGCGAGCTTTGCCGGACGAGTTACCGCACCCGGCAGGGAAAATACCAGCTACAGCCCCAGCGCATCACGCTGCCGAGGGTCTAGGCCCGGGTGGACACGCCCGTGGCGGCGGCAACCCATGATCGACAAAATCAATGGAAGCCGCCCTTTTTTTCAATTCACGGTCCTAGGGGAATCTGTGGCATGCTGTTTCGTATGAAGAACACAGGACACCGCCTTGACTGCCGCCCTCTTGAGGCTGTCCTTCATCACAGCCTCATCTATGTTTAAGCGCCTTCTTTTCTCCAGATCGTTCTCGCCCCTGTTCGGGTGCCAGTTCTTTTCCGCCTTTAATGACAATCTGCTCAAGAACGGGCTCGTGGCCCTGGTGGTCTATGTCCTGGCCAGGAATGACGGCGCTTCTCTGGTGCAACTGGCCGGGGCTGTTTTCATCCTGCCCTCGTTTCTTCTTTCCGGGATCGGCGGTCAACTGGCCGACCGCTATGACAAGGCGCTGGTCGCGCGGCGGCTGAAGTTTGCGGAAATCTTCGCTGCGTTGTTGTCCGCCGTGGGGTTCTATCTCCATTCGGTGCCCCTGCTGATGGGGGCGCTGGGGCTCTTTGGGTCGATTGCCGCGCTGTTTGGGCCGATCAAGTACGGGATTCTCCCGGATCACCTCAAAACCGAGGAGCTGCCTCATGGCAATGCCTTGATCGAGGCCGCCACCTTTCTGGCGATCCTCATGGGGTCAATTTTCGGCACCAAAGCCGTGACGAGCACCTCCAATATGCTGCCGCTTTCGGGCTTGATCGTGGTGCTGTCCATTGCCTGCTGGCTCTCCGCGCGGGCGATCCCCTCCACCAAGGAGGCCGCTCCGAAGTTGGTCATTCAGCGTAATATTTTCGCCTCCACCGCGAGCCTTCTTCAAACGCTATGGCCGTCGAAAAAGCTCTGGTGGGGCGCCATTGCGGTTTCCTGGTTTTGGCTGGTGGGGGCTGTGACGCTGCCTTTGCTCTCGACGCTTGTGAAGAACCACCTTTGCGGCACCGACGATCTCTACGTCTTTGCGTTGACGCTCTTCTCCGTCGGCATCGCCTTGGGCTCGATGGCGGCGGCTTGGATGGCCCACGGGCGCATTATTCTGCTGCCGACGCCGGTGGCTGCGATCCTGATGGGGCTCTTCGGCGTTGATCTGGGGCTCGTCGCCCTGCACGCTCCGCAGGTCCCGGTGACCAGTATCGCGGCTTTTCTGCAAACCTTCTCCGGCGCGCGGTTTGCCGTGGATCTCTTGGGATTTTCTGCGGCGGGCGGGCTCTTCATTGTGCCGGTATTCGCGGCGGTCCAGTCGTGGGCCGGGGTCGAGTGCCGGGCGCGCGTCATTGCCGCGGTCAATGTCCTCTCGGCGGTCTTCATGGTGGCCGGGGCGTTGGGTGCGGCGGCGATTCAATCCTTCGGGGTGAGCGAGCCCGCGGTGATGATCCTGCTGGGAATCGCGAACCTCCTCTTTGCCTTTTTGATTTGCTGGCGGCTGCGCGTCAATGTGCTGGCCGACGCCCTCTCGATCCTTTACCGGGCTGTTTTTCGCATGGAGGTGAGGGGATATGAAAACGTCGCCAAGGCGGGCTCGAATGCTATCTTTGCGCTCAACCACGTCAGCTTCCTGGATGCGGGGCTTGCCTTGTCGCTGACGGATTGCAACCCCGTTTTCGCCATCGACCACAGTATCGCCCAGCGCTGGTGGGTAAAGCCGTGGCTGCATCTGGCCAATGCCATGCCTCTGGACCCCACCAAGCCCATGGCCACGCGCGCGCTGATCAACGCGGTCAAGGCGGGCCATTCGCTCGTCATTTTCCCGGAAGGTCGCCTCACCGTTACCGGCAGCCTCATGAAAGTCTACGACGGGGCCGGGCTCATCGCGGAGAAATCCGAAGCGTTCATTTTGCCGGTCCGCATCGACGGGTTGCACGCCACGCCGTTTTCCCGGCTCTCCCGGCGACAAGTTCGGCGGCGGTGGTTCCCGAAAGTCGTGGTGACGATCCTGCCCCCGGTGAAGCTGGATGTCCCCAAAGGGCTGACGGGAAAGAAGCGGCGGATCGCTGCCGGGGCCGCGCTTTATACCGTGATGTCGGATCTGATTTACCAGACGACGCCCTCGAATCGGACCTTGCCGGAGGCGGTCATCGCGGCGGCTCGCGAGCAAGGCGCTTCGCAAATCGCCCTGGAAGACCCCATCACCGGGGAGTTCACTTACAAGAAGCTGCTCATTTCCGCCTCGATTCTGGGCAAGAAGATCATGCCCTATGCTCAGGAGGGAAAGGCCCTGGGTATCCTGCTCCCCACCTCCAACGTCACGGCGTCGGTGATCCTGGCGACCGCTTCCGCGGGGCGCGTGCCCGCGATGCTCAACTTTTCGGCTGGGGCCGGGAACCTCACCTCTGCATGCCGGGCGGCGAAACTGGAGGCCGTCTTGACCTCCAGGAAATTCATCTCCGAAGCCCGCCTCGAACCGATTCTCTCGGCGCTCCGCGAGGTCGCCCAGGTGGTTTACCTGGAGGACATCAAAGAAAAAATCTCCGCGTGGGATAAGGCTGTGGGACTGCTTGGATGGAACCGCCCCTTGGTTCACCGGAGCCCCGATGACCCGGCAGTGATCCTCTTCACCTCGGGTTCGGAGGGAACCCCGAAAGGCGTTGTCCTGTCGCACCGGAACATCCTGACCAACGCGGCGCAAGCAGCGGCCCGCATCGACTTTGGTCGCAACGACATCGCCTTTAACGTCTTGCCGCTCTTCCATTCGTTTGGGCTGACGGCCGGGTTGGTGTTGCCGCTGGTATGGGGGCTTAGGACGTATCTCTACCCCACGCCGTTGCATTACCGGATCATCCCCGTGCTTGTCTACAACACCAATGCCACGCTGCTGTTTGGGACGGACACGTTCCTGGCGGGTTACGCGAAAAACGCGAACGCCTATGATTTCCGCTCCTTGCGCTATGTCATGGCCGGGGCCGAACGGGTTAAAGACAGCACCCGCTTCCTCTGGATGGAGAAATTCGGCCTGCGCATCCTGGAAGGCTACGGCGTGACGGAGACCTCGCCCGTGCTGGCTTTCAATACGCCGATGTTCAACAAGTTCGGCACTGTGGGCCGTATGATGCCTGGCATCGAGACCCGGCTGGAGCCGGTGCCCGGCATTGAGGACGGGGCGCGCCTTTTTGTGAAGGGGGCCAATGTCATGTTGGGCTATCTGCGGGCCGAAAATCCCGGCGTCATCGAACCGCTGGGGGATGGATGGTATGATACGGGCGATATTGTTTCCATCGACGCGGAGGGGTTCGTCACCATTCGCGGGCGGGCGAAGCGGTTTGCAAAGATTGGCGGGGAAATGGTCTCGCTGGCCGCGGTCGAAGCGCTTGCGGCAACGCTGTGGCCCACCTCCGCCGTCGCCACCGTCGCGTTGCCAGATCCTAAGAAGGGTGAAAGAATCGTCTTGGTGACGAATCACCCGGAGGCTTCGCGTCAGGAATTACTCGATCATATGAGGCATTACGGAGCGACGGAGTTGATGATTCCGGCTCAAATCAAGATCGTTGCGAGCATCCCGCTCTTAGGCAGCGGCAAGACGGATTACCCCGCCGTTGCCAAGCTGGCGGCGGAGCTGTCGGTCTAGATAGGCCGCCTTGCTTTTACGCGCGGTCGATTGCCTCTGCCAGCGCCTGGACTTCCGCGAGAAATTGGCGGCCAATGGGCGAGAGGCTCCCGGCCCACACCACGCCCATCGTCACGGGAGGAAACCCATCAAGCGGGATGCGGCGCAGCTGTGGGTGGCTGCGCATCCCAGGAATCGCGGCGGTCAGCCCGATGCCAAACCCGTTCGCCACGTAGCACTCGATCAAGCTGATGGAGTTGACCTCGATCCCTCCAAACCATTCGACGCCGAGCGCCTTGAGGCCGCGCTGGAACTGGACAAACACCGGCTCCGTGGGCGGGAACGTAATGAGCGGCCCCTCGATTTTGTCGCGCCGCCATAGCTCCTGCGCGTTCGTAAGCGAATGCTTCTTGGGCACCAGTAGGACAAGCGGCAGCTCCAGCAGCGGCTGCGAATGCAATCCGGCGCGCGGCTTTTTCTCGATGCTGGTGACAGCGAGATCGATCTCCTGCGCTTGCAGAAGGCTCTCGACCTCGGGCTGCGTCGCCTCGTGAATATTGAGCCGGAAGGCGGGGAACTTTTCGCGAAGCCGGTGCAATAGCTCGGGAACGTAGTCGTGGAGGACCATCGTGGGCGCGGCGATCCGCAAATGAGGCGTCGCGCTACCGCGAATCTTCTGCGCGACAGCCCCCATGTTTTCAAAGAACGGCTCCACAAACTGGAACAGCTCCTCCCCGGCTGGGGAAAGCGAAAACGGGCGGCGGTTGAAGAGCTTCACGCCCAGGGATTCCTCCAACTTCGCCATCTGCCCGCTGATGGCCGGTTGCTGGATGCCATAGGGGATATTACGCACTGCGGACGCGATGCCGCCGTGCTTTGCGACGTAATAGAACAACTCCAGGTGGTGAATATTCATCGGTTCAGTTGATGATGACCGCAATTTTTATCGATTACCAGAAATCCTGCGGGTCATGCCATCCTTTGTTAACGGAAAGACTCACCTTATGGACCATTCCTTAATCCCCTTTGCCATCATGACCTCCATCCTCCTATGCGGTTGCGCCCCGCTCTGTTCGCACAAACGCCCAGCCTCCCTCGGGGATCCCCCTGCAACCGCTCAAATCCCCGTTCGCTCGGGAGACATCATTTTTATTTCCGTTCCCTATTATCTTTTCCGCAAAGTTTCCACCGCAACCCAGTGCCAGGCCAACCATGTGGGCATCGTCTTCCACGACCCAAAGCGAGGCTGGCTGGTGGCGGAAAGCGCCGTGCCGGTGAGCCGCTATACCCCGCTGGAGAAATTCATCGCCCGCTCGCGGGGTGGCTGGTGCGAGATCCGGCGGCTCAAGACGGGCCTTACCGACGCGCAGTTGGCAGCGCTCCGGGCTCAAAGTGACGCGCGGATGGGGGTCGTCTATCATACCGGCTTTCGCTATGAATCGCGGCGGCAGTTCTGTTCCAAGTTCGTCTACGATGTTTACCAGAGCGCCCTGGGGGTGAAGGTCGGCGAACTCGAAACCTTCTCGCATCTGCTGAATCGCAACCCCGAGGCCGGACTTGGTTTCTGGCGAGTTTGGTTTTTCGGGCGCGTTCCGTGGAACCGAATCACCGTGACCCCCGCCAGCCAGTTTGAATCCGGCCTTCTTAAAACCGTTTGGCGTTCAGAGGACCGCCGTTCTTCATCGACAGAAACGATGAAAAAGCCCTCTATTATCAATTAACGGATTCTTAACGAGTTGTGGCATGATTGCAGCCAAGCTTACTCCTCTCCCCTCCCATCCTAATAACTATGGAAGCCATTGTGATTATTCTGCTGTTGGCGTTTATTGTTCTTCTCGTGCTGCCGTTTGTCGCTGTGTTAAAAGCGAGCTCGGCGCAAACTCGGGCGGAGGCTTTGGCGGCCCAGATCACGACCTTGGAGATCGAGATGCGGCGGGTGCGGCAATCCGCTGAAGCGGACAGTGCGCGCATCCAGGAATTGTCCCGCCAAATCGCCGAGCTTCAGCGGGAACGGCAACCCGCCAAACGCGCGGAGCCGCCGGAGACTAATGCCGAAGAACCTGCCACCGGGGTGGTTGAGCCGCCCGTTCCCGCGCCCGCGCCAGCGGTGGTACAGCCCCAGCCAGAGCCCGCCGAAACCTTTGTTCCGGAATCAAGTGAACCCCGTATCCCGGACCTTCCGGCGGCGGTTCCGACTCCCGCTGTACCGCCTCCATTGCCAAGGATCGAAAAAGCCCCGCAACCAGCGCCCCTTCCACGTCATCCGCAATCCCATTCCGAACCGGCCCAAAAGCCCCCCGCACCCGCATCGCCCGGCATCAACCTGGAGCAGTTCATGGGGGCCAGACTCTTCGCCTGGGTCGGTGGGTTGGCTTTGTTCTTTGGCATCGCATTCTTCATCAAGTATTCGTTTGAGCAGAACCTGATCCCGCCACAGGTACGCGCGGCATTTGGCTTCCTCGCGGGCATTGGCCTCTTGATTGGCGGTCTCGTCATGAAGCGCAAGGAAACTGCCGTGACCGCGCAGACCCTTTGCTCCACGGGCGTGCTGGTGCTTTATGGCGTGACGTTTGCCTGCAAGGCGCTCTATCACTTCCAGTATTTTGGAACGGGGCCGACCTTCCTCTTAATGACCTTGATCACCACCGTGGCGTTCCTGCTTTCGGTGAGGCTTAATGCCATGGTGGTCGCGGTTCTCGGCATTGCGGGAGGCTTCCTGACCCCCGTTCTGCTTTCGACCGGCCAGGATGCGCCGCTCGGTTTGTTTGGCTATATCGCGCTGCTCGACATCGGCTTGCTCGCGGTTTCGCTGCGGCAGCGGTGGGCGACGCTGCCCGTTTTGGGTTCTGTCGGGACCGTGCTGATGCAGGTGGGCTGGATGGCTAGGTTCTTTGTCTCGGGTCACTATTCAACGGACAACAAAGTGCTAATTCCGATGGCCGTGTTCCTCGGTTTCCAGGTGCTCTTTCTTGCGGCCGCCGCGTGGGGGCAACGGCTCGACCGGCTCAACCGCTCCCTTTTGTTTGGAGCCGTGTTTCTTGGCACGGTAGCGATGTTGGCCGCCTTCTTCTTTCTCGGCTTTGCGCCGCTGGGGCAGCGTCCGGCGTTGTTGTTTGGCTATCTGCTGCTTGCGGACGTTGGGTTGCTGGCCTTGGCTTTCCTGGATGAGGCGCTGGCCAAGGTGGGAGTCGCCGCTCAATGGGCTGTTTTCGTTCTTTTGGCGTGGTGGACGCACCTCTACTTCGGCCCGGATTATCTCCGCCCGGCCCTCGCGGCCTATCTCGTGTTTGCATTGCTCCATGTGGCGTTGCCGGTGGTTCTGCGCCGCCGCGCCGTGGCCACGCAAGCGTGGTGGCTCTATGCGATTCCCGGGCTCGCGCTACCGTTTTATTTCGGCACCTTCGCCGCCTTTTCCGGCAGCCCGGTGTGGTTCTTCGGGGCGTTCTTCCTGGTTAGCCTGGGAATTCTTTGCACCGCGTTGGTGGATCGCGAATCCGCCTCCACCCACGCCGCGTCAGGACTCGCTGCCTTCTTTTTGCTGGCGCTCTGGACCAGCAACCAATTAACGCAGGCGCATCTGCATGCAGCCCTAGCGTTCTTTTTCCTCTTTGCCCTTTTTCATTCCATCGCTCCGCTGGTCATGCGCCGCTTGCGTGGCACGCCCATTCCGTGGTGGTGCAGCTCCGTTCCGGCGCTGGCATTGGTGCTGATTCTAATTCCGCTCTTTAAGCTGAGCTCGCTGTCCCTCTTGATTTGGCCGCTTGTGCTGGTGATCGACATTCTGGCCGTTGTTTTGGCGGTCATCACTGCCGCGCTAATGCCGATTCTCATTGTCCTGGGGCTCACGCTCCTAGCGATGGGCGCGTGGATATTCCGTATCCCCAGCCAGCTGACTGGCCTGCCCATGACGTTGTGGATGCTGGGCGGTTTCACGCTCTTCTTTATCGCCGCCGCGGTCTGGGCTTCTCGCAAGCTGCTGGCAAGATCGGCAGACTTGGCGGCAAAGACCGCCCCGAGCTTGTTTGGCGATTTCGGCAATCCCGCGAACCTCGCTGTGCAGATCCCGGCGCTCTCCGCCACGATGCCGTTCCTGCTGCTCATCATGCTCACGCTGCGGCTGCCGGTGGCGAATCCTTCGCCGGTATTCGGGCTGGCGCTGTTGCTCGTCGTGTTACTGCTCGGGCTTGCCAAGATGATGGCCTTGGAGGCGTTGCCAGCCATCGGGCTAGCGTGTGTCGTCGCGCTGCAACAAACCTGGCAGCTCGGCCATTTCAATCCCGACCAAGCCGCTCTGCCGCTGGCCTGGCACCTCCTATTCTACGGGGTGTTCACGATTTTCCCGTTCCTGTTTCATCGGCAGTTTGCCAAAAGCGCTCTGCCCTGGGCCGCTGCCGCGCTCGCCGGGCCCGCGCATTTTTATCTGCTGCACCATCTGGTCAGCGCGGCCTATCCAAGCCTGCGGGGCCTAATGGGCTTGTTGCCCGCTGCGTTCTCCCTTCCCGCATTGTTGGGCGTTGTGGCCCTTCTGAAAAACACTCCCTCAGACAGCCCCGCACGCAATACGCAACTAGCTTGGTTCGGCGGCGTCGCGCTCTTTTTCATTACGCTCATTTTCCCCATCCAGTTTGACCGCCAATGGATCACCCTCGGCTGGGCGCTGGAAGGGGCTGCGCTCTGTTGGCTTTTCCATCGCGTGCCGCACCCCGGGCTGCGCCTCACCGGCGTCGGCCTCCTGGTTGTGGCGTTCGCACGGCTTGCGCTCAATCCCGCCGTGCTCAGCTACCATGCGCGTTCGGCGATGCCCATCCTCAACTGGTATCTATACGCCTACGGCATCACTGTCGTCTGCCTGTTCGCCGCCGCCCGGCTGCTCGCTCCGCCGCGAAATCAAATCGGGGGAATCAGCGTCCCGCCGCTGCTCTGCGCCCTCGGTACCGTGCTTGGATTCCTGCTCGTGAACATTGAGATCGCCGACTTCTTTAGCCAACCCGGCGTCTCCGTGCTCACGTTCCAATTCTCCGGCGACTTCGCGCGCGATATGAGCTACAGCATCGCGTGGGCGCTGTTTGCGCTCTTTTTGCTCGTCGTCGGAATCGCAAAACGGCTCGCGCCCGTTCGCTATGCGAGCATTGCCCTTCTCGCTGTCACGTTGTTGAAACTTTTCCTCCACGACCTCTCACAACTTGAGCAGCTCTATCGCATCGTCGCGTTCGTCGTGGTTGCCGCGATCGCCATGCTCGCGTCCTTCCTCTATCAGCGTTTCCTGGGAACCCCAACGAAATGAAACCGATCTCATTCTATAAGCTTTCACTAGTCTTTGCCGCCCTCTCGTGCCTCGCCACATCGCTCCACGCCCTTTCGCCTAGCGCATGGCGTCACCGGCAAGCGCTTGACGTTCCCGCTGGCGGCTTTGTTCGCACCGAGTTGCCGCCGGAGACGCTTGACGCCGCGCGCAGCGGCCTGGAAGACCTGCGTCTGCTGGATGCGGCGGGCAACGAAGTTCCCTATCTCGTCGAACGCCCCGAGCCTCGCTCCGGTTCAAGCGTCATTCCAAAAAACTTCCGCTACACCGCCGATCCGGAGAGCCAAACAACCACCCTCTTCATCGAGACCGGAGTGGCCGAGCCCCTGGTGGGCGTGAGCCTCGAAACGCCCGCGTCCAGTTTTCTCAAGCCGGTGCGCGTGGAGGGCTCGAACGACGGGCAGATCTGGCAGGAGCTTGCGGCGGATCAACCGATCTTTCGGCAGCCGGGCGGCGCGGAAAATCGGCGCATCACTTTGCCCCAGGCGGGGTATTCCTTCCTGCGCCTCACGCTCGACGACCGCCGTTCGGCACCCGTGCCCTTCACCGGGGCGCGGCTTCACATGCCTGGCGCGTCCGCTCCCTCGCAGCCCCTGCCGGTTACGATCAAGTCGCGCGATGAAAATCCCGGTGTCACGCGGCTGGCCCTCGATTTCGGCGCAGCCAATCTTCCCGTTGCCTCTGTGCGGATCGAGACCTCCGAACCGCTCTTTACGCGCGATGTCACCTTTGCCGTGCCCGAAGTCAGTGGTGAAGGCATCTGCGAGCGAACCCTTGGCCATGCGGTGATTTACCGTGTTGGCGTTGAGGGGAAGAGCGAAGCGCGCCTCGACCTTCCCATCGAAAAGCAAATCCGCAGCCGGGAGTTGATCCTCCTCATCCGCAACGAAGACAGCCCGCCCCTGGTCATCACGGGCGTCAGCGGCGAACGGCGGCTTACGCGGCTGGTCTTCTTCGCCCGCGAACCAGGTCGCTATACCGTGCTGACCGGTAATGGGCAATGCCCCGCGCCACGCTACGATCTCGCCGCGCTCGGCCCCCAGTTGCGGAAGAAGACGGAAACATATCCAGTACCGCAACCGAAGCTATCGCCCTTTGTCGACAATCCCGATTACCAAACGCCCGAAGCCCTGGGTTCGCTGGCTCCGGCGGGCGCGCCGCTGGATGTAACCGGTTGGAAATTTCGCAAGCTAGTGCAACTTTCCACCGCCGGAGTCCAGCAACTGGAACTCGATCCGGAGACCCTCGCGCATGCCGCCCGGGATTTCAGCGATTTGCGGCTGGTGCGCGACGGGCAGCAGCTTCCCTTTCTGCTTGAGCATCCGTCGATCGCGCGCACCGTCGCCCTCAACGCAGCCAGCGTCGTCGTCCCCAAAAGCCCGGCGCTTTCGCGCTGGTCGATCAAGTTGCCCCAGGCCGGGCTCCCGATCACTCAATTGGGCTGCGTCTCGCCCTCGCCACTTTTCCTGCGAGAGATGCGGCTGTGGGAAGAACAGACCGGCTCTCGCGGCGAAAAATACCCGCGCGAACTGGGCCGCGCGGCTTGGCGGCAAACGCCGGGGATCCCTTCGCGCGAACTGACTATCGCGCTTGCCCAACCTCCGCAGACCGACACCCTGTTTCTGGACACCGACAACGCAGACAACCCCGCCATCGAGTTGCGCGAGTTCCATCTTTCCTATCCCGTTACACGCGTGGTCTTCAAAGCCGCGCCCGGGGTGGCTCAACCGCTTTGGCTCTATTACGGCAACCGCACAGCAGGCACACCAAGCTACGATTTGGCGTTGGTCTCCGGCCAAATCCTTCGCGCGGAGAAATCCCGAGCCAGCGCCGGAGCCGAAGAGGCAACCCACGCGAAGCGTCCCGCGGGCGAAGAAACTGCGGAGACAGGAGGCATCCTCTTCTGGTGTGTACTCGCAGGGGTTGTCGTGGCCCTGCTAGCTATCGTCTCGCGCCTCCTGCCCAAGGGGGACCACGAGGCTTAAAAAAGCGGAGGCGAACCTCGCTAACGGAGGCGTCCCTTTGCGGGCCTATTCCCCGCGCATGAAATTTCCCTTGCAAGGCCATATACTTCGTGTAAGAGTGACACGAACAAATCCAATCCACGGACATGGCTCACACACCGATCATCAAAGACCTTTGCGACACCGACCTTTACAAATTCTCGATGGGGCAGGTCGCCTTCCACCAGTTTCCTGACGTTCAGGCGGTTTACCGCTACACGAACCGCGCGAAGGAAAAGGGATACCGTCCCGGATTCGCGGCGGAGGTCAGGGAGCAGGTCGAGCTGATGGCCGGATTGCGCCTGAGCGAGGAGATGTTCGAGTTCTTTCGCCTACGCTGCCCCTGGATCAAGCTGACTTACCTCCAATGGCTGCGCCAATACCGGTTCAATCCCGAGCAGGTTTTGCTCTCGCAGGAAGGGGGAGAACTCCAAGTGGAAGTGCGCGGTCCGTGGTTCGAGACAATCTACTGGGAAGTGCCGCTGCTGTGCATCATCTCGGAACTCAGCCGCAAGAACCCCGCCACTGAGGCGATGATTCCGAGGTCGGCGGATTGGGCGGAGCGCATCACAGCCAAGGCCAAGGCGATGGCGAAGGGCGAAATTCACTGGATTGATTTTGGAACACGCCGCCGGTTCGACTTCGATACGCAGAACGAAGTGTGCAAGCGGATGAAGCCATTTGCCCCGTATTTTCGCGGCACCAGCAATCCCTATTTGGCCATGCGCCACGGCATCAATGTGTTTGGTACCTATGCCCACGAGCTGGTCATGGCGATGCAGGCCATCTATGGGCTCCAACGCAGCAATGAGCGGGCGATGGAACACTGGGTCCGCGAATATCGGGGCGACTTGGGCATCGCGCTAACAGACACCCTGACCACGGATGTCTTTCTGCGGAGCTTCGACCGATTCTACGCCAAGCTCTTCGACGGCATCCGCCAGGATTCGGGCTGCCCGTTTGCCGTCGGCGAAAAATACATTGCTCACTACGAAAAGCTGGGCATCGATCCTCGGAGCAAGGTTATTGTTTTCTCGGATAGCCTCGACACCCAAAAGGCGATCGCCCTGGCCCAGTGTTTCAAGGGACGCATCAAGACCACCATGGGGATTGGCACCCACCTCACCAACGATGTCGGGCACCCCGCGCCCAACCACGTCATCAAGCTCGTCGCGCTGGATTGCGGCAACGGCCCCGTCTCCCTCTTGAAGCTTTCGGACGATACCGGCAAGGTCACCGGGAACGAGGGCTTGGTGGCCGACGCGATACGTACCCTCAATATTCAACCCGCTGCATAACATGCATCTTGTAAAACTTGGCGCGGCTGCGCTCAACCAAGTGCCTCTGGATTGGCGCGGTAATCTCCAGCGCATTCGGCTTGCTATTGCCGAAGCGCGGGGGCAGGGGGTTAACCTTCTGTGTCTGCCGGAACTATGTATTACCGGGTATGGGTGCGAAGACGCCTTTCACTCCCATCACACCCTCGACATGGCATGGAAGAGCCTGGAGACACTGCTTCCGGATACGCTGGGCATGGTGGTCACTGTGGGCCTCCCCGTGCTTTTCCAAAACGGAGTTTTCAACTGCGCTTGCGTCATTGCCGACGGTCAAACCCTGGGATTGGTGGCAAAACGGTTTTTGGCCGGAGACGGCATTCACTATGAACCGCGGTGGTTCAAACCTTGGAGCGAAGGCACCGTCAGAACGCTTGAACGAGGGCCCGCGTCCTTCCCTATCGGCGACCTCTGCTTTGAGGTGAACGGCGTGCGGTTCGGGTTCGAGATTTGCGAGGATGCGTGGGTGGCCAATCGCCCCGGAGCGGCACTTTCACTCCAAGGCGTCGATGTCATTCTGAACCCCAGCGCAAGCCACTTTGCCTTTGGAAAACTCGACGTTCGCAAGCGCTTTGTCCTGGAAGGTTTGCGGGCTTTCGGCGTCAGCTATGTTTACGCCAACCTCATGGGAAACGAATCCGGACGCGCGATCTATGACGGCGGCACGATGATCGCCACAGGGGGCAAGCTGATCGCGGTCGGCCAGCGCTTAAGCTTCCAGGATTTCTATGTCACCTCGGCGGTTGTGGATGTGGATGCGACCCGGATGAGTCAGGCCCGCACGGCGAGTTTCCGTCCCGCGCTCGATGACCGAAGCCAGGAAGTGATTCGCAAAACGTGCAACCTCGCCCCGGTTTCTTTAGCGGCTCGCATTTCGGAGCCGAGCGGCGAGGGATGGGAGCTGAGCGCCAATCTTAAAGCTGAGGAATTCGCCCGTGCGGAGGCCTTAGCGCTCTTTGATTACATGCGCAAGAGCCGCTCGAATGGCTTCCTCATCTCGCTGAGCGGCGGGGCGGATTCGGCGGCTTGCGCCGTCTTGGTTTCGCTTATGGTATTATTCGGTGTTCGAGAATTAGGTTTGGAGACTTTCAAACAAAAACTTGCCTATATCCCTGGCGTGGCGGACGCGGATAGCGTTGATGCGCTGCGGGAGAATTTGCTCGTTACCGTTTACCAGCCCAGCGAAAACAGCGGGAGCGTCACGCGCGGCGCTGCCGAAACCATGGCAAAGGCATTGCGCGCCCGGCACTACGTGTTTGACGTTACCCAGCTCGTGAAGGGCTATGTCGACATGGTCGAAACTGCCGTGGGTACGGGATTCTCCTGGAAGGAAAATGACATCGCGCTCCAGAATATCCAAGCGCGGGTGAGGTCCCCCGGCGCCTGGCTCCTGGCTAATATTCGCGGCGCACTCTTTCTCTCAACAAGCAACCGCTCAGAAGCGGCGGTCGGTTATGCAACGATGGATGGGGACACCAGCGGCGGCCTGAGCCCCCTGGCGGGTATCGATAAAGCATGGCTGCGGGAGTGGCTGCGCTGGATGGAGCAGGTCGGCCCCGAAGACATCGGCCCGCTCCCCGAATTGAGCGTCATCAACGAGCAGCAACCGACGGCCGAACTGCGCCCCAAGGCTCAGGCGCAAACGGATGAAGACGACCTAATGCCCTATCCTCTGCTGGACGCCATCGAAAGGGCGGCGATCCGCGACAAGCAGCCCCCTGTAACGGTTTTCGAACTAATGCGCGTGGCGTTCCCCGAGTATGCCATCGGCCAACTGCACCTCTGGGTGGACCGTTTCTTTAAACTGTGGAGCCGCAATCAGTGGAAGCGAGAGCGTTATGCGCCTTCGTTCCATTTGGACGACGAGAACCTCGACCCCAAGACCTGGTGCCGCTGGCCCATTCTCAGCGGCGGGTTCGAGGTCGAGCTCCGGGAACTGAATGCCTTCGTCAAAACCGTTGAAAAATAGCCCATGCCCTACACCTACGAATACCCCCGCCCCTCAGTAACCGTTGATGCCGCTGTGTTCGGCTTCGACGGCGCGGAATTGCAGATCCTGCTGATCGAGCGGGCGCTCGAACCGTTCGCCGGATCGTGGGCCATTCCTGGCGGATTCGTGGACATGAATGAATCGGTGGAAGCCGCCGCGCTCCGGGAATTGCAGGAGGAAACCGGCATCTCCCGCGTTTTTCTGGAACAACTCTACACCTTTGGCGAGGTCCTGCGCGATCCCCGGGGACGGGTCATCAGCGTGGCCTACTACGCACTGGTGAAACCGAGTGAGCACCCCACCTCCGCCGCCAGCGATGCCCGGCAAGCCCGATGGTTTCCCGTTTCCGCACTTCCACCGCTCGCCTTCGACCACGAAAAAATCGTGGCTGTCGCCCTCGCGCGCCTTCGCGGCAAAGTTAGGTATGAGCCAGTAGGATTCGAATTGCTTCCGCCAAAGTTTACGCTCTCCGAATTACAGGCGCTGTACGAGGCGATCCTCGGGACCGCGCTCGATAAGCGCAATTTCCGCAAAAAGATCCTTGGCATGGGGCTGCTCATTGCCCTGAGCGAACGCCGCCAGGGGGGGCAACATCGCCCGGCTCAACTCTTCCGGTTTGACCAAAAAGCCTACAAACAACTCCGCAAAAACGGGTTCAATTTTGAATTATGAAACAGCTACCGGCCACCCATGCCTTGATCGTCGTTGATGTGCAAAACGATTTCGTGAGCGGCTCCCTTTTGGTCCCGAACGCTGCCGAGATCGTCCCCGTGGTCAATCGCATCCGGGAAGCGTTTGCCACGGTTGTTTTCACCAAAGACTGGCATCCTGCAAACCACGGCAGCTTTGCCGTCAATCACCTCGGGAAGCAGGTCCTCGAACAAATCGACCTGAACGGGCTCCCTCAGACGCTCTGGCCGCCTCATTGTATCCAAGGCGAACCGGGTGCGGAACTCGTTGCTGGGCTTAATAGCGAGAGGGCCTATTTATTCGTCAAAGGCACCGACCCCGGCATCGACAGTTACAGCGGTTTCTTTGATAACGGCCACCGCAAAGCGACCGGCTTGGGCGAGTTTCTCAAAACCAATGGAGTCACCGATGTCTACGTGTGTGGACTCGCAACTGACTATTGCGTCAAAGCCACCGCCATCGATGCCGTGCAGCTCGGTTTCAATACTTACCTGATTGAAGACGCAAGCCGTGGCGTCAATATCCAGCCGGACGACGTTGCCAATGCCATTAAAGAAATGCAGGCCGCCGGTGTCTGCATTGCGACCAGCGTGGACGTGCCCGGCTGCTAAAACAACTTTCGCCTGCTGCCGCCATACGCTTGACGCAATAGCGTGCTTTGCGCTTGATACCGCAACGGCAGTGACGCCAATCTCTCCTCTCGCATTTCTTCCAAGTATGGCAAACCTCGATCCTCTCCGCGCGGCCTTGGCTGTCTCTCCAGACAACGTGCCACTTCTCCTCTTGTTTGCCCAGGGCTGTCTGGACGAATGGGCTTTCGATGACGCCCGGGGGGCCTTCGACCGCGCGCTGAAGGTGGCCCCGAACCAGCCGGAAGCCAAGCTGGGTATCGCGCGAACCCTTCATCTGACCGGTAAAACTTCCGAGGCGCTGGTGCGGACGGAGGTCGTCACACAGGATCACCCCGCTTTCGCTGCCGCCTGGGTTTTCCTGAGCCAACTAAACCTCATGGAGGGCAATCGCGAGGCGGCGCTTGCCCAGTATGCGCATGCGCTGGAGTTGGAGCCCTCGGCCAGAGATGAGGCGTTTGAAACGGAACTCTACCTTCAAGGTAAACGGCCCGCCGCCGAACCCCATGAACCGGAAAAAGTTCCGGTGGGCGTGAGCGACTGGAACGCCCCGGCGCAGGAGGCGGATCCCGCGGGGAAAACCGCAGACATCGAGCGTCCAAAATCCAGCTTCAGCGATGTTGGCGGGATGGACGCGGTGAAGGAAGAGATTCGGATGAAAATCATCTACCCGATGAAGAACCCCGAACTGTTCCGCGCCTATGGGAAAAAGATCGGCGGCGGCGTGCTGCTGTACGGCCCTCCGGGGTGTGGCAAAACCATGCTGAGCCGGGCGACGGCGGGCGAGATCAACGCCAATTTCATCTCGGTGGGCCTTCACCAGATTCTCGACCTCTATCTGGGCAACAGCGAAAAGAACCTGCACGAGCTTTTCCAGTTGGCGCGGGATAACGCCCCCTCGGTGCTCTTCTTCGATGAGGTGGACGCGCTCGCGGCCGATCGCAATGACCTCAAGCGCAGTGCGGGCCGGACCCTCATCAACCAATTCCTCGCGGAAATGGACGGCCAAAATGCCAGCAACGACGGTCTCTTGATTCTCGGGGCAACCAATGCCCCCTGGCATATTGATCCGGCTTTCCGGCGGCCCGGGCGCTTCGACCGCATCCTGTTTGTCCCGCCTCCGGATGAAGCCGCGCGGGCCGCAGTAATCCAGGTGATGGCCAAGAACAAGCCCATCAACCAGTTGGATGCGGCGGCTTTGGCTCGCAAAACCAAGGATTTCTCCGGAGCCGACCTGAAGGCCGTATTCGACATTACCATCGAGCGCTCGCTGGCCAAGGCCATGCGCGAGGGGCGCATCATCCCCATCACCACCTCGGATTTGCTGGAAAGCGCCAAAACGCTCAAGCCCTCCACCCGCGCGTGGTTTGATAGCGCCAAAAACTACGCCATTTACTCCAACCAGGGCGGGTTCTACGACGAGGTCCTGACGTTCCTGGGGATCAAAAAATAATGGACGCGCTCGACGAACTCCATTCCGGCCACTTCCGGCGCGGCCTTTTGCTCAAGGAGCAGGGGCGCTATCCGGAGGCCGAGCCATTTTTCCGCGATGCCTTGGGGCAAAACCCGCGCGATGCTGCCTCCTTCCACCATCTGGCGGGCTGTCTTTTCCAGATCGCCGGGAGGGAGGCCGAGGCGCTGCCCGTCGTGGACGAAGCCATCGCCCTGGAACCGGAGGAAGCGGGGCACCACGCCCTACAGGCTCATATTCTATGCTTCTTGGAGCGCCCCAAGGAGGGACTCGCGGCGGCCCAGGCGGCGGTGGAACTCGAACCGGATAACGCGTTCTGTTTTGTAGCCGAATCTCAGGCCCTTCTTTGTTTGGAACGCTGGGCAGAGGCGGAGCGCGCCGCCCGCTGCGCCCTGGGCCTCGACCCGGAAAACCTGGCGGCGGCCAATCAGCTCTCCCGGGCCTTGCGGCTCCAAAACAAGATGGAGGAAAACCGGGAGCAGCTCGTAAGCATGCTGGCCCGAGATCCCGAGAACGCCTACACGCACGCCAACGCCGGTTGGTCGGCCCTGCAAAGCGGGAACCGGCGTGAGGCCGAGGCGCATTTTCTGGAATCCCTGCGGCTGGACCCGGAAAGCGAGTGGGCTCGCGAGGGGCTGCTCCAGAGTTTTCGCGCCCGTTCGCCCTTCTACCGCGCTTACTTGAGTTACTCCTTCATGATGCAGCGCCTGAGCGGCAAAGCGCGCTGGGGGATCATCCTCGGGCTCTACTTTGGCGTAAGATTTGCGCGCGTTCTCTTCAGCGGTCCCTATGCGCCCATTGGGTTGGGCATCGGCCTGCTTTATGTCCTTTTTGTGCTGTGGGTATGGGTGGCCCGGGGAGTGGGGAATTTCATCTTGCTGCTCGACCGCTTCGCCCGGCACGCCCTACGGCGGGAAGAACGCTGGGAAGCCGTGGCCGTGGCTGGTAGCCTGCTCTTGGGGACCGCCCTGGCTGGCACGGCGTTTCTGACAGGCCCCCAGCACCTCATCATGTCCGCCATCGCCCTCTGCGCCGCGTCGATTCCCCTTTCGCTGGTCTTTACCAACCGTTCCGTGCCGGGGCGCGTGCTTTTTGGGGCCGTTGCGCTTTTTGGGCTTTGCACGGGCCTGTTGGCTGGCGTTCTTGGCCCGGCAGGGAGCATTCCCGGCTTGGTCGTCATCGCGGTCATCGCCGCGGGCTGCTGCACCTGGCTGGGGAATGTTAGTTTCTTCAAAAAGAGGTAACGGACAGCTCGCCGTGGATGGCCACCGGATCTCACGGGGTTGATGTCTGACTGATTTTCGGTGATGTTAACCCCATGAAATTCGCCCTTAATCTTCTCTGGTTTCTATTCGGTGGCGGTATCTTTGCCGCCGCTCTGTGGATCCTTGCTGGCGGGTTGCTCGCGCTGACCGTGGTCGGCCTGCCCTTTGCCGTGGCAGCCTTCCGCATTGCCGGATTTACCGCCTTCCCCTTTGGTCGCCGGTTGGTTGACGCCGAGCTGATGGGTGAAACGGTGGTGCCCGGGACCGGGGTGGCCAACGTTCTCTGGATCATCCTGGCGGGGATCTGGCTGGCCATCGCCCACGTCCTTGCGGGGCTCGCCTGCCTGACCTCCATTGTCGGGATTCCCTTTGGCCTGGCTCACTTCAAGCTGGCCGGGATTTGCTTTGCCCCGCTGGGGAAGCGGACGGTTTCCTCAGAGGTCGCAGAGGCGCTCCAGCGGGCGCAGGCGGACCGAATCGTGCGTGGCGATTAGGCGGCTTTTTGCTAACTCGGAATCCCGAGCTGCGTTTGCGATATTCCTTCGCGTAGAAGCCCCGCGAACGTTTTTCCATCGGGGGGCTCACCTTGGTGCGTATTTATAGCGAAGTTACAGCGAGGGTGGAATGGCCTTCCTCGGTGTACCAAGGAAGATCCGCTGCCCTCCAGTCCCACGGGAAAAGACTTATCTACCCTCTTGCATCGTGGGGAAAATCAGGCATTCTCGGCCTGTAAACGAGCTGGATGGCTCGCTTGGTAAAACCGTCAATCCATCAAGCATACAAGCAATTTAGAGTAGATACCTATGGCTTACGAACTTGCTCCTCTTCCGTACAGTTTCACCGCGCTCGAACCGTACATCGACGCCCGCACGGTGGAAATCCACCACGATAAACATCACGCGACCTACGTTGCCAATTTCAACAACGCGGTTAAAGACAAGCCGGAGATCGAGGGAAAATCGCTCGACGATCTGCTCCGCGATCTGCCCGCCGTTCCGGAGGCCTACCGCACGCCGATTCGCAATAATGGCGGCGGGGTGTGGAACCATAATTTTTACTGGAAGGTGCTCGGCCCCAACAGTGGCGGCAAGCCCTCCGGCCCGCTGGCGGCGGCTATCGATGCCACCTTCGGCAGCTTCGAGGCGTTCCAGGAGAAGTTCCAGACCGCCGGGGCCACGCGCTTTGGCAGCGGCTGGGCTTGGCTGATCGTGAAGGCAGACAGGTCTCTTGCCATCGTCTCCACGCCGAACCAGGATAGCCCCATCATGACGGGCATTACCGACGTGCCCGGTACGCCCATCCTGGTCGTGGACGTCTGGGAACACGCCTATTACCTGCTCTACCAGAACCGTCGCCCGGATTACCTCAAGGCCTGGTGGAACGTGGTCAACTGGCCCGTGGTGGAGGAGCTCTACGCCGCCGCGGTGAAGTAGAAGTTAACGTCCAATACCGACGCTTTTTGCGCGCAGGGGGAGGGGAGAGCCCTTCCCCCGTTTTGTTTGTACGGGGCGGGGGAGAGAAAAGCCGCTATTTCTTCGCGGTCTCGCCGCTCGAAGGCTGGCACTCGGACTGGTGCTCCTGGCGCTTGATCTCGTCCCAGATCAGGTCCATTTCCGCCAGCGTGCAGTCCTCGGGCTTACGGCCTCGTTCTTGGAGGGCGGTTTCGAGGGCGCGGAAGCGGCGGCTGAATTTACCGGTGGCCCGGCGCAGGGCGACTTCCGGCTCGACCTTGAGCTTGCGGGCGAAATTGACGGCGGCAAAGAGCAGGTCGCCCATTTCCTCCTCGATCTTCTCCGGATCGCCCAGGCCGATGGCCTCCTCGGTTTCGGCCAGTTCCTCGCGGATCTTGCCGACGACCTGCACGGGGTTCTCCCAGTCGAAACCGGCTCGCGCGGCGCGCTTGGTGACTTTCTCGGCGTGCAGCAGCGCCGGGAGCCCGCCGGAGACGCCGTCGAGCAGCGAGGTCTGCGTGTTGCCCTTCTCCTGACGCTTGATCTCGTCCCAGTTTTTAAGCACCGCCTCGGAGTCGGCGGCCTCGGCGTCGCCAAAGACGTGCGGGTGGCGGCGGATCAGCTTGGCGGAGATGCCCCGGGCCACGTCGTCGAAGGTGAAGCGGCCCTCCTCGGCGGCCATCTGGCTGTGGATGACGACCTGGAGCAGGACGTCGCCAAGCTCCTCGCAAAGGTGGGCGTCGCTGGCTTCCTCGATGGCCTCCACGGTCTCGTAAGCCTCTTCGATCATATCGCTGCGCAGGGAAAGGTGGGTCTGTTCGCGGTCCCAGGGACAGCCGCCGGGGGCGCGGAGCCGGGCGACGATCTGGCGGAGTTCATCAATGGGTGTGCTCATTTTAAAAAAAGAGTGGATATTACGAAGTAACGGGGACGGGCGCGGCGGGCGAGGGTCGGAGGATATCCTCTTTCTCAAAGGCGGCCAGGATGGCTACGGCGAGGTCGCTGCGGATCTGCCCGCAGGCTTCGATGCGGTCGGTCCAGGCGGTGAGCTTGAACTCCAGGCTGTCGGTCTTGAGGTCGCTCAGAAGGGCGCTCGGGGCCGGGAGACGGGAGACGAGCGGGTGCTCGGCGGCGAGTTTTTTCAGCAGTTCCATGACCCGGCACGGTTCGGTGCCGTAGGCCACGCAGATGGTGATGTCGAGGCTCCGCTGGCGGTTGGAGAGGGTCCAGTTGATGACTTGGTCGGCGATGAGCTTGCCGTTGGGGAGAATGATCTCTGAGCCCGAGCCGGTGCGGATGACGCTCGCGCGGATGCCGATACGGTCCACGATGCCGGAGGTGGTGTTGTCGAGCTGCACCACATCTCCCACTTTCACCGGGCGCTCGAAGAGCAGGATGATGCCGGAGACGAAGTTGTTGATGATGTTCTGAAGACCGAAGCCCATGCCGACGCCGAAAGCGGAGACGAGGATGGTGAACTTCGTCATGTCGACGCCCACCTTCGAGGCGGCGAAGGAGAAGCCGACGAGCAGCACGGTGTAGTGAAGCATCGTCGAGACGGCGTAGGAAAGGCCCCGCTCCATTTTCACGCGGGGGTAGAAATCCTCCTCCAGGACAAACCGGATGAAGCGCGAGCAGAGGAACGCGGCCCAGATGACCAGCCCGAAGAGGACGACCTGCCCCACGGTAGTGCCCTCGCGGCCGATGCCAAAGACGCTCTTAATGGCCTCCATCACCCGGGCGCGCATGGTGAGCAGCTCCAGGGTTCCCATGACCCAGAGGACGACGGCCCCGGCTTTAACCAGGAAGTGGGTGCGTCGCCAGATGAGCGTCCGGTGATGGCGGATGGCCCCGAGGGTCGAGAGCGGCTCCATCGAGAGCGCGCCGATGGCGAAGCCGTCCACGATGCGGGTGGCAGCGTAGAGGATGACGGCTAAATACGCGCTGCCCAGCGCGGCGTTGCCAACCAAGTTGCCCAGGTCGACGCAGCCGATGGCGTTGGCAAAGAGGGCTGCGCTAAAGACCGCCAGTTCCAGCTTTACCGCGGTGATGGGGGCGCGAACCTGCGCGGTGGGCACGAGGCATTCGGGGGCCTTGCGGTCGTTCCATAGCATCCAGCCCAGGAAGCCGCAGCCCGCGGCCATTTCGGCTAGGAAGAGAAGCCGCGCGGCGATGGGGAAGCTGCTGGCGACGGTGCGCAGCTGGTCGACGAAGTAGAAGACGACGAGCAGGTTGAGGACCGGGAAGAGGTGGCGGTCGATGAGGCGGCGCAGGATCACGATGGCCGGGATGAGCGCGGCGGCCCCAATGATGGCGGTGAGGAGTTGCGGGGGCTGCGGGTAGGCCCACGGGAAGGCCACGAGCGAGAAGGCGAGGGCCATGGCGGTGGGCACCTCGAAGACGGTGGTCGCGGCCTTGAGGCTCGGCTCGTCGTCGGCCCAGGCGTTGACCCGGCGGCGCGCCCACCAGAGCCCGATCAGCAGCACGGCGAACCCGGCGGCATGGACCAGGAGCCGGTCCGACTGGTCCTGGACGTAGGCGGCGAGCGCGGCGCACTGCTGGTTCCAGGCGGCGTGCATTTCCTGGCCGAAGTTGAGGCCCGTGGCCATGCGCTTGGACTCGCTCCAGATGGGGATCCGCCAGACGGGCACGCTTTCGCTTAAGAAAAGGCGGGCGGCAGCCTGGGGCTCGGCTTCGTTGAGGGCGGCGAGGGTGGCGTTGAGCTTGATCTCTTGCTCGTGGACGGAGGCGAGCGGGACGGTGAGGGCGGAGAGCTGTTTCTGGACGGTTTCCCGGTTATGCGCGACGGCTTTTTTCAGGTCCTCAAGGCGTTTTTTCCATTCGGCGGGCAGCGTGGGCGGCGGGCCGTCGGCGGTGAGCTTGGTCCACTCATCGACGCTGGCCTTGATGCGGTCGAGCGCGGCGGCCTGGTCCCGGTAGCCATCGCTGCGCCGGGTGAGGTCGTTTTTGAGGGAGGCAAGGGCCTCTTTGCGCTGCTGCCAGCGGGCTTGCAGCTCCCGGACGGTGTTCAGCGAGGGCTTGGCGGCAAGGGTCTGGGCGGTTTCGGCGCTGGCGCTCCCGAGCTCATGGCTTTTTGTCGCGGCGGCTTCGGCGAGGGGGGCCACGGAGGTGTCGGCCTTGAGGTCGGCTTCGATTTTGCCCCGTTCGTCCTCGGCGGCGACGATCTTCGCCGTGTAGTCGACGCGCGGGGTGGGGCT
Organism: Spartobacteria bacterium UBA695; assembly: GCA_002298145.1. GTDB lineage: Bacteria > Verrucomicrobiota > Verrucomicrobiia > Chthoniobacterales > Chthoniobacteraceae > UBA695. The sequence continues at coordinate 564,048 of DBMP01000013.1, forward strand.
CGGCGTTACGGATTCCGCCGGGGATGGGGTGGCGGTGGGCGTCTGGGCCGGGGCCGTTGCGCAGGCCAGCAGGGTGGCCAAGATGAGGACTTTTGGGATAAGCTGCATGGGGTGTTGGCGTGTATCCGGTGATCCCGGGCGGATGTCAACCGGCAATCCGCCTGCGGACGCTGCTTTTTATGCGCTCCAGACGGTCTTGCCGCTGACGATGGTGCGCACGGCGCGGCCCTTGAGCTCCCAGCCGTGGAAGGGGGTGTTGCGCGAGCGGGAGCGGGTGGTGGTTTTGTCGTAGGTCCACTCCAAGCCGGGGTTGATGACAGTGACGTCGGCCACGGCTCCCGCGGAGAGCGTTCCCCGGTCGAGCTTCAGGAGCCGGGCGGGGTTGAGGGTGTACATGGAGATGAGCTTTGGCAGGTCGACGACTTTCTTCTCGTGCACGAGGATCTTAAGGAAGAGGGCGAGCTCGGTTTCGAGGCCGATGATGCCGAAGGGGGCGTGGTCGAACTCGACTTCTTTTTCAAACGCGCAATGTGGGGCGTGGTCGCTGGCCAGGATCGAGAGGGTGCCGTCGGCGATGCCTTCCAGGAGGGCGTCAATGTCGCTCTGGGCGCGCAGCGGCGGGTTCATTTTGAAATCGGTGTTGTAGCCGCGCACGGCTTCGTCGGTCAGCGCGATGTGGTGGGGGCAGACTTCGCCGGTGATCGGGATGCCCCGGCTGCGCGCGCGGCGCAGGATGTGGACGCTCCCCTCGGCGGAGACGTGCTGGCAGTGGACGGGGGTGCCGGTGAGCTCGGCGAGCTGGGCGTTGCGCTGGACGATGACTTCCTCGCCGATGGAGGGCCAGCCCTGGAGGCCCAGCAGGGTGCTCCAGTAGCCTTCGTGCATGACGCCTTTGCCGGTCAGGTTGATGTCCTGGCAGTGGTCCATGACGGGGAGGTCAAACATTTTGGCGTATTCCAGGGCGCGGCGCATCAGTTCGTGGTTTTGGACGCAGCGGCCGTCGTCGGTGAGGGCGACGATGCCCGCCTTGGCCATGGAGCCGATAGGGGAGAGTTCCTCTCCGCCGAGCCCTTTGGTGATGGCCCCGGCCACGAAGACGTTGACGGCGGCTTCTTCCCGGGCCTTGTCCTGCACCAGGTTGACGACGCTGGCGTGGTCGATGGTGGGGGAGGTGTTCGGCATGCAGATGACGCTGGTGAACCCGCCCGCGGCGGCGGCGGCGGTGCCGGTGGCGATGGTTTCCTTGGCGGTCTGGCCGGGTTCGCGCAGGTGGACGTGGAGGTCGATCAAGCCCGGGGCGATGATGAGGCCAGTGCAGTCGATTTCCTCGACGTTTTTGCGAGAGGTAACTGTGGCGGGATCGGCGATGCGGCCGTCGACGATGAGGACGTTGCCGACTTCGTCGCGCTGGTTGGCGGGGTCAATGATGCGGCCGTTGCGCAGAAGGGTAGTGGAGGACATAAAGCTATGGTTTGTAGGGTTGGAGGAATATCTTGAGGCCTTCGCTTGGGCTCCTGAGAGGGATGCGGGAAGAAAAATCCCGGTAGTCTTTGTGCCGGGCTATCAAGGTTATAGATGTGGGCGGGTCGACTGCTCCTAGGAATACGACCAGTTCGCGATGTTTGTGTTCGGGAAGGCTAAAATCTCCCTTTCCATCTGTTCTTGCAGCAATCTGTGGCAATCCCGCAAAAGTTACCGTGGCTTCGGAAACTGGCATTTGTGTTTTTTTGTCATAAACACAGCCGGTTACTTTGGGTGAAGTGTAAATATTAACCGGGAGAACACAGCCCGAAAACCCCGTTACCAAAAGCAGGCCTGCTGTCAATCTAGGAGCGGTCTGCAACCACGTACTGTCCATAAAACACTCTCTCGTTACGAATCTCCAAATTGGAAACGAGGGGAAAAGAATTTTTCTCACGCAAAGACGCAAAGGCGCAAAGAAAGGCAGGATTTCCTTCCCTTTGAGGCTTTGAGGCTTTGCGTGAGTCATTTTAGTTCCCCTCGCGCTCCGGCGCAGAGGTAGAGGACGGCCATGCGGACGGCGAGGCCGTTGGTGACTTGATCCAGGATGACGCTGCGGCCGCTGTCGGCGACTTCGCTGTCGATTTCCACGCCCCGGTTGATCGGCCCCGGGTGCATGATGATGGCGCTCGGTTTGAGCTTCGCGGCCCGCTCTTTGGTGAGGCCAAAGAAGGCGGTGTATTCGCCCAGGCTCGGGAAATACTCTTTGCGCTGTCGCTCATGCTGGATGCGCAGCATGTTCAGGACGTCGAGGTCGGGCAGGATGTCGTCGAGCTTGTGCGTGACGGTGACGCCCATGCGCTCAAAGACTTTTGGCACGAGCGTGCTGGGGCCGACGAGGGTGACTTTCGCGCCGAGCTTGAGGAGCCCGTGGATGTTGCTGCGGGCGACGCGCGAGAAGAGGATGTCGCCGCAGATGGCGACGTGCAGGCCTTCGATGGTGCCGAGCTGCTCGCGGATGGTAAAGAGGTCCAGCAGCGCCTGGGTCGGGTGGGCGTGGGCACCGTCTCCGGCGTTGATCACGCTGGCGGAGAGCCGCTCGGCCAGGAACTGCGCCGCGCCCGCTGAGGAGTGCCTCAGCACGATGATGTCGGAGTGGAGCGCCTGGAGGTTCAAGGCGGTGTCCTTGAGGGTCTCACCTTTGGTAAGACTGGAGGTGGTGGCGGTGATGTTGACGACGTCGGCGGAGAGGCGCACGGCGGCGAGTTCAAAGGAGGTGCGCGTGCGGGTGCTCGGCTCAACGAAGAAGTTGACGAGGGTTTTGCCCCGCAGCGAAGGGACTTTTTTGATGTTGCGTGTGCCGACTTGTTTGAAGGCGGCGGCGGTGTCGAGGATGTGGGTGATCTCGGCGGCGGAGAGCCCCTCCAGCGCGACGAGGTCTTTGCGGTTCCAAGCGTTCATGGTTGAGAGGGCCCGGGTTATGCGGGTTTGCTGATCCAGACGGCGTCGGGTTGATGGTCGAGCGCCTCCAGCCTCACGAAGACCCGTTCGCCGGGCGAGGTGGGCAGGTTTTTGCCGACGTAGTCGGCGCGGATGGGAAGTTCACGGTGGCCGCGGTCGATGAGGACGGCGTATTGGATGCGCGGGGGGCGGCCGAAGGAGGAGATGGCGTCCATGGCGGCGCGGCAGGTGCGCCCGGAGTAGAGGACGTCGTCGACGAGGACGATGGTGCGCTCTTCGAGGTCGTCGGGCAGGTGGGTGGGGGCGACGAGCGAGAGCCGGGGCCTCAGGTTGAGGTCGTCGCGGTGCATGGAGACGTCGATGGCGCCGGTGGTTACGGGGTGGCGCTCGAATTGCTCGATGTAGTCGGCGATGCGGCGGGCCATTTCGATGCCGCGCGATGGGATGCCGACCAGGGCGACTTTATCCAGGTCGGGGTTGCCCTCGATGATTTCGTGGGCGATGCGGCGGAGGATGCGCTGGATGGCGGGGGCGTCGAGGATGACGCTCGCGCCGGGGGCCGGCGGCGTTGCAGATTCGAATTTGGGCATTTGGGTTTCCTTGGCGACCTCGCGGGATCGCGGTTAAAGGAGGGTGGATTAGAGTCTACTGCGGAGGCTGTGTCGGGGGTTGTGCCGGGGGCTGAGGGGTCGTCGGGTGGGGTTGGGAGGCCGTTTCGGTGCGGCGGGCGTCGCGCCAGGCGGAGCGGTGTTTCACGATCCAGTCGAGCAATGCGCGCTCGAAGCCGATGTCGTGCCCCGCTTTTTCGCTCTCAAGCCATTTGTGGACGAGGATCTCTTCCCTCTCGGCAAGGAACTCCTTGTACAGGACGGAGTTTTTGACGAAATCCGAATTATCGGGGTCCGGGTGATCCATGTTGGAATCACTTTTCCTAAGAAAGGCCCGGGCGTCAATTCTGGACCTGGAAAATTTTTGGATAAACCGGGCGCTGGAGGAGGAGGCGAGGGTGTTCATTTGGAGGAAACCGCCGAGCAAATCTGCTCTGCGGCATGGATAAATGCTTGGGAAACAGGGGACTGCGGGTCTGCGCGAACGATGGGGACCCCTCGGTCGCCCCCTTCCCGGGTAGCGATGTCGATGGGGATTTCCCCCAGGAGTGGCACATTTAGCCGAGCGGCCTCGCGCTGGCCGCCGCCGGTGCCAAAAATGTCGTAGCGCTTGCCGTCGCTGGGACAAAGGAAGTAGCTCATGTTCTCGATGATGCCCAGGAGGGGGACGTTGACTTTGCCGAACATGGAGGCGGCTTTGCGGACGTCAATCAAGGCGACTTCCTGCGGGGTGGTGACGAGCACGGCCCCGGCCAGGGTGACGGTCTGGACGATGGTAAGCTGGATGTCGCCGGTGCCCGGAGGGAGGTCGAGGACGAGGTAGTCGAGGTCGCCCCATTCGACTTGGCGCAGCAGTTGCTGGGTGGTGCGGGTGACCATCGGCCCGCGCATGACGGCGGGCGAGGTGTCGTCCAGGAGGAAGCCCATGGACATGACTTCGAGCCCGGCGACTTCGATCGGCAGGATCTGGTCGTCGGCGGTGGCCATGGGGCGCTCGTTGCTGCCAACCATGAGGGCGATGGACGGGCCGTAGATGTCGCAGTCGCACAGGCCGGTTTTCGCGCCGGTTTTGGCCAGGGCGAGGGCGAGGTTGACGGCGACGGTTGATTTGCCAACGCCGCCTTTGCCGCTGGCGACGGCGATGACTTTTTTAACGCCTTTGATGGGGGCGGGCCCGGGAGCGGCGGCGTTGCCGGTGGGCGAGGCGGGGAGGTGGACCTCCAGTTTAACCTCGACGTTGCCGATGCCGGGCAGCTCTCGCAGCGCTTTGCGCGCTTCTTTTTGGATCTGCTCGGGGATGGAGGTGTCCCGCGCGGTGACCTCAAGCACGACGGTTGCGTCGTCGCCGTTGACCTGGATACTCTTGACGAGGCCAAACGAGACGATATCCCGGCTAAAGCCCGGGTACTTAATCTTGGATAGGGTGGAACGGATCAGGTCTTCAGAAAGTGCAACCATGACGCAATCCTCCCTTTATATCCCCAATTGCCGTTGGGGGCAACCCCGATTCAGCGGAAAGGGCTGCCTATTTTTGTATATAAGCGGACCTTATTGCCCGATGGGCCGGTCAGGTTTCGGGGAAGAGATCGGCTTCGAGCATGATGCAGAGGGTGTGGTAGATGGGGAGGTGGTATTCCTGGATGAGGTAGGTTTCCTGCGAGGGGACGCGGATGGAGGCGTCGGCGATTTGGGCTGCTTTGCCGCCGCCTTCGCCGGTGAGGGCGATGGTGTGGAGGCCGAGGCGCTTGGCTGCTTCCAGGGCCGGGGCGACGTTGCGGGAGTTGCCGGAGGTGCTGATGCCGACCAGGGTGTCGCCGGGGCGACCGAAGGCCAGGGTGAGCTGGGCGTAGACGTAGTCCGGGTCGCAGTCGTTCTGCCAGGCGGTGCGCAGGCCGAGGAAGCCGGTAAGGGGGATGCAGGGGAGGGCTCCCTGGAGCTTGCCCGCGAGCTCTGGGCCGAGTTTGCCGAGCAGTTCGCCCCGAATCGGGCGGCGGCTCTTGAAGCCTTTGAGGAGTTCGCCGCCCCAGTGTTCCGCATCCGCGCCGCTGCCGCCGTTGCCGCAGATGAGGAGCTTGCCGCCCGCCGCGAGGGACTGGTGCATGATGGTGTAGGCACGCTGGATGTCGTCGATACAGGGGGCGAGCGCCGGGACGCGCTGGAGGAGGCAGGCGAGGTGGGTATTCATGGAGAGGCTGGTGAAAATACGAGTTGCGCGACGATAAATGGGTTTTTCCCCGCTGGCAAGATAGGCGTACACTTTGCGCCATGAACCTGAAATGGCTTATTGGCGGTGTGCTGGCTCTGCTTTTTGCGGGGAATGCGCTGGCGTGGGACGAGGGGGGCCATTTGCTGATCGGCGAAATCGCCGCCCGGCGGCTCCGGCCCGAGGTGGTCGAGGAGATGCGGCCGCTGATTGCGCTGCTCGATCGGCAGTTCAACGGCGGGGCTCCATACAACTTGGTGACGGCGGGGGTGTGGCTGGATGACCAGAGGGGCCTCGGGCAGGCGAACCCGTGGGGACGCTGGCATTTTGTTGATTTCGAATGCGATGGGGGGAAAACCCCGCCGGAGCCGCCGCCGCCCCACGCACTTTGGGGGCTGGACCAGGCGACGGCCGTGCTGGGGGACCGCCAGGCACCGCCGCGGGACCGGGCCGTGGCGTTGGCGCAGGTGATCCACATCGTGGGGGATATCCACCAACCGCTCCACGCGGCGGACCGGCATGACCGGGGCGGCAATATGGTGACGATTGCCCCGCTCTTTGACGGCCTCTGGAACCCTCGTAATTTGCATGCGTTCTGGGACTCGGCCTACCGGATCGACGTTCGGGAGGGCCGCCCCGTGGAGCTCTGGCAGCTGCCGCCTCGCCCTGCCTGGCCGGAAGCGCCCGGCGCGCCAGGGGTGGTCTCGCGGGAGGCCGGGGCGGCGATGGAGTGGGCCTCGGCAAATGTCCGCAGGGTTGATGGGGAGAGCGCTTCAGGCACCCGTCCGTGGGAAGCCTGGGCGCGGGGGACTTTTGCATTTGCCCGGGAAAAAGCCTGGCCCTCCGATGGCGGGACGCTTTCCCCGGCTTTTATTCACGAAGCCCACTTCCTTGCCATGGCTCAGATCGTAAAAGCCGGGGAGCGCCTGGGCGATCTCCTCAATGCCCGCCTGGCTCCTCCAGCGCGGGAGGCTGCGGCGGCTTCCCCTGCGGCTCCAGCCGCAGCCGGGCGATAAGGAGCGGGCTGACGGTGCGCACCCGCCGGGCGAGTTCCTCCGGGTCGGCCGTTTCCGTGACGGTTAGCTCGCGCTTCTCCGCAGCGTCGAGGCCGTCGAGCTTTGCCAGCCGTTCGAGGAGCTTGAGCACCGTTGCCGCCGCCTTGAGCCCGGCCTCCAGCGGCTCCTCGTCGATCACCGGCCCGGAGCGCCCCTCCTTGCGCAGCGCCAGGTCGGCCGAGGCCGCCACGGGCACCCAGCGCTCCAGCAGCTTAAAGCAGATGCCGCGCTGAGCTTCCCGGCGCTCGTCGGTGAGGTCGCGGGGTTTGCGCCGTGCCGTCATAAGCCCACCTCCTTTAGTGTGCCGAAGCCGCCCTGCCAGATGAGCCGGAAGCCGCCCGGGTTCCAGAAGGAGCCCGAGACGCGCCAGATGCGGTCGGCCCGGGCGGTGATGGCTCCCCAGGTCGATTCCCGGGCCCAGGCGGGGTGGATCCACGTGACGCCGTCCTCGCGGGTGATGGGAGCGTAGAACGTTACGGTCTCCTCCCCCTTGCCCCATTCTTCGCAGACGAATTCGCGGCTTTCGGCGATCGTGCTGTGCGAGGTCTTCATGCCAGCGCCGGTTCCTTTTCCTCCCAAGCCTCGGGGGCGCCCGCTGCCTCGGTTTCCTCCGCCTCGTCCTCCAGCGGGTCGGCTTCGTCTTCGGGCAGGATGACGAGTCGGGTTTTAGGCCGGTAGACGGTGATCTGGTAGCGCCCCGTGGCGACCAGCAGGGCGTCGGGGAGCTTGGCGATCCAGTCGGCGAGCAGCTTGCCCTCGCCGTGCTCGAAAATCGTGGAGACCGGCGCGTGCGTTCCCTGTTTTTCCCACGAGTCGATGAGTCCGGCTTGTTTGGCTTCGTGAATCCCGAGGCACTGGAATGTGTAGACGGGCCCTCTCAATGTGACATCTCTCATGTTTGATTCTTCCTTGGTTGATCGTTTCCCGCACTGGCCCTGCCGTTTGTATGGCAAAGGCCTCTGTGCTTATTCCTTTTCTCTATGGTGTATTACACCAAGGCAAGCATATTTTATAAAAATGTTCGAATTGGGGGCGGGGGGCCGGGCCGGGAGAGGGCGGAGCGAGCGAGATCTCTAGCTAGAAGGCGTAGGAGATATCCCAGGTGATCATGTTCTGGCTGTAGCCGTCGTCGGCCTGGTCGGCGAGCTTTTTCAGGTAAGTGTACGAAAGGTGGGTATCGAGCTTCCGGGAGAGCCGGTATTGCGTGGAGAGCTGGGCCCGGAGCATCCGGTAGGGGGAGGTGTCGACGATGTTGCCGAGGCTCCCGCCGTTGCCCAGGTAGGTGGTCTGGTCGATGCCGATCGTGCCGTTCAGGGTGATCTTGGAGTTCATGCGCCATGAGCCGTTGTAGCGCACGTAATCGACCTGGGTCTGCGCGCCGAGCAGGGAGAGCGAGAGCTGGCGGCCGACCGAGAGGGTCTGTGTGTAGTATTGGTTGAAGCGGTTGACGAGCGAGGCGTTGGCGTATTCGCTGGTGGTGGAGGGGCCGTTGCTGGGGATGGATTCGGAGATGCCCGCGCTGGTGTCGAGCGAGGTGTAGTCGCTGAGCTGGAAGCTCGCCGTGGGGCCGTAGGCAATGGTGGTGCTGTCCTGGTCGGAGGCCGAGGGGAAGGTGGTCTTGCTCACGGAAGCGCCCATGCCGAGGGTGAGGAAGGAGAGGACGCGCGAGTTGATGCTGCCCGAGACGGTGTCGACGTAGTTATTAAAGGCGCTCGTGCCGATGTTGGTGGCGTTGCCCGAGGAGTCGAGGCTGACGATGCTGAGGGCCCAGAGATTGCGGTGCGAAACGTCCAGGTGCGCGTTGGTGAGGCTGTTGATGGGCCACTCGGCGTTGGCCCCGATGGTGTTGGTGAAGCGCCGGAACTGAGCGACGTTGGAGAGGCTGCCGTCGCTGCCGGAGTCGCTTTGCATGGCCATCTGATCGTAGACGCGGATCTTTACCGGGCCCGCGAGAATCCGGAAGGCGATCTGCGAGTCGGGCGCGACGTTGAGGTCGGTGTTGTTCCGGTTGAGCGTCGGCTGGAGGAGGTGATACTCGTAACCGAGGTTCATCGAAAGGCTCAGCGTGGTCCGCTCGATGTCATCCCGCTCCCGGGGGAACATCTGGAGCTCGGACAGCGCGGTGAAGCCAACGCGGGGCGTGATGATCAGGTCCGAGAGAATCGGGCTGTCCTTGCCGTTGGAGAGGTTGACGTTGTCCGTGTACTGCGTCTGGACGCTGGAGTTGAGCGTGACGTAGACGGGGCCTGCCTTGATGTTGTAGTAGCGCTGAGTCTCGCCGCCGCCAGGCAGATCCTGGGCCCGGGCCTCTGGGTGCGCGAGGAGCATGACGGCGCCCGCCAGGGCTGCGGCAATATGTCGGCGAAGCTTCAAAAAAACAGGGGTGGGATTTCTCTGACCAGGTGGGTCGGGGGACTATACGGGCAGGTCCCGCGCTTGCGCCAATAAAAAAACACCCTGGGCGGCTGCTAAACCGCTAAAGATCCTGACCAAACGCCAGGAAGGGCCGGTACTCCTCCAGAATGCGGTCGAGCGCGGCGACGGCCGCCTCCACCTGGAGATCCAGCGCGGCATCCTGGGGCGTCTCAAAGATCAGCTCAAAGGGGGCCGGGTTAAGCTCCCTCGGGTTGCTCAGCACGCCGTGGTAGCAGGCGTCGCGGATGAGCGCGTCGCAGGCGGGGAAGCCGTCAATGACAGCCCCGGCTGCCCGGGGGAGAAACGACTCCGCCGCCCGGAGCGCCGGACGCGCCAAGGCCTCGGTGAGCGTCGCCCCGCGCACGTAGGCGTAGACGCCCTCCGTGGTGTTGTCGGCATGGAGGGCCACGACGCCCGAAAAGGCGCGCGCGGCCAGTTCGCGTTCCAGGAGGTGGACCTCCTGCTCCGGCGACTGGTTCCAAAATTCGCGGTTGAGATCCGCGCCGGTGCGGGATTGGCGGGTGCCGTCCTCCAGGCCCGTCGGGTTGCAGACCGGGTAGACGTAGACCTCGTAGCCGCGGGCGCGCTCCGGTTCCTGCACCAGGCGGCGCAGGAACTCCAGGGCAGCGTAGGCCGTCTCGTGCTCATCGCCGTGGATCGCCGCAAAGATGCCGATGCGCACCGGGTCGACCCCGGCATCCGGCCCGCGCAGGAGCAGCCGGGGAATGGCGTAGAGCCGCCCGCCCGAAAGGAAGCGCCCAATCTCGCCACACATCAGCGTTTCCTCGGCTTGGAGATCCTCGATCTGCCGTAGCAGATCCCGGGAAACGAAGGTGGCTGATGATGAGGTCTTAGAGGTCTGCATGGTTTGTCGCTAATCCCTATTGAGATTATGTAGAATCAAATACGCCCGTTTTTTTCCCATGGCAATCCGAAATTTTGTCTCCGGCGTTTTCTTTTGCGTAGGGACCATGGTATAAGAGAGACGGTTTTATACGATATTCCCCATGCAGACCCGCGAAATCGCAACGCATCTGGCCGAGGCAGCCCGGGATTTCCCGTGGCTGGGACCGATCACCGCCGAGGGCCTGATGGGCCTCATCCGCGCCGAACTCGGCTACGAGGACGCCCTGGACGTCTTTCACCCCTACGGTGGCCACGCCGCCCGGGCGCTCGGGCCGTGCCTGATCCTGCACGTGGTCAGCGGCAATACCCCCCACGCGGGTCTTCAGAGCCTCATCCGAGGGCTGCTCCTGGGTGCGCACAACTGGGTAAAAGTGCCCACGGGCGGGCTGCCGGAGGTGGTGCGCTTCCGCGAGCAGCTCCCCTTTGAGCTGGCGCGCCGGGTGACGATCTCCGAGGAACTCCACGGCGATTGGCTCGACCAGGCCGATGCCGTGATCGTGTTTGGACGTGACGAAACGGTAGAACATTTCCGTAAACGGGTTCGCGCCGACCAGCGCTTTTTGCCGCATGCCCACCGGATTAGCTTCGGGGTGGTGTTCGACGACCCCGGGTTTACCTCCGTGGCCGACGCGGCGCGCTCCGCCTCGCTCTACAACCAGCAGGGCTGCCTTTCGCCGCATCTCTACTACGTCGACCCGAAGATCGCCCGCGAGTACGCCGAGCGGCTGGCCGGGGCGATGGCCGATTTTGAAAAAGAGAACCCGCGCGGGCCCGTCAGCCTCGCGGAGCAGAGCGAGATCGCCGCGCTGCGCAAAGACTTCGCCTTCCGCGCCGCCGTGAACCAGTCCGAGCCGCCCGCGCTGTGGGAAAGCCCCGGCTCGACGGCCTGGACGGTGCTCTACGACCCGGAGCCGCAGTTCATGGCCTCGTGCCTTAACCGCGTAATCTACGTCAAGCCGCTTCCCGAGGACCTGCCCCGCGCGGTCATCCGCGTCTACAAACACCTGAGCACCGTCGGGATCCACCCGGCCACGCCGGAAAACGCCGACCGCGTGGTGCTCACCGGGGCTTCGCGCATCTGCCCCATCGGCCAGATGCAGTTCCCGCCCCTGACGTGGCACCACGACGCGCAGCCGGTGCTCCTGCCGCTGATCCACTGGGTGGACTTTGAGACGGAGTGACGAGAGGCGTCGCCTCGGGCTATTTCCCTTCGATCCAGTCGCCCAGGAATGGCTGATGCTTCACCGGGATGAACTCGATGAAGCGGTGCTGGCCGACGCCTTCGGTCTTGTAGGGGTCCCCGGCGAAGTAGGATTCAATCGCATCGAGCGACTCAGCCCGGGCGATAATCATCCCGCCGGTTTTCGGGTTTTGCGGGCCCGACATAAGGAGCAGGCCCGCCTCGTAACCCTTTTGCAGGTAGGCGCGGTGACGTTCCAGAACGGCGGCCACGGCCTCACTCGGAGCCGTGTAGGTAATTTCGACGACAAAATGTTTCATTAGTCGCCTAGTAATACGAATTTCGCAGGCCTCCGCCAGGAAATAGCTGGTCTTTTTGCCGCGCTCCGTGCTCATACTGGGGGTGATGACACGGACGATTCACGACCTGCCGGAGGGGGACCGCCCCAGGGAAAAGCTCGCCGCCCAAGGCGCGCAGGCGCTCAGCGACAGCGAGCTCATTGCCATTCTGCTGCGAACGGGGCTCCCCGGCGCGAATGCCGTGGAGGTGGCCCGCCAGCTCCTCGCCCGCTACGGTTCGCTCGGGCGGCTGGCCCGGGCCTCGGTCAAGGAACTGGCTGCCACAAAGGGCGTGGGGCCCGCCAAGGCCGTGCAGCTATGCGCGGCGTTCGGCCTCGGGGCGAGGCTGGCGCGGGAGACGTTTAACCGGGGTGAAAAACTGACCCGGCCGGAGCTGATCTATGATTTCCTCGGGCCCGAGATGCGCACGCTCGCGCGCGAATCCTTTCGCGTGGTGCTGCTCGACACCCAGTACCGCCTGCTGCGGGTGGAGGAGGTTTCCCTCGGGACGCTCGACCAAAGCCTGGCCCATCCGCGCGAGGTTTTCCGGCCCGCGATCATCCACAGCGCCTATGCGATGATTCTGGTCCATAATCACCCATCCGGCGACCCTCGCCCAAGCGAATCAGACCGGCGCTTGACGCTCCGGCTGAAGGAAGCCGCCGCGCTGCTGCAAATTCCGCTGCTCGATCACGTAATCATTGGGGCACCGGGCCCCGGCGGCGCGCCTGGTTATACCAGCTTCAGGGAGTTAAACGCTCTCTAAATAAGGTGTTTCAGATTGACTAACCCAGCCCTGTGAGAATAATGCGCGGGAACCAGAGTACCCACGGATATGATATTCAAGAATATTGGCGCACTCCTATCGATGATGGCTCTGGCCGGAGCGGGTTATGTTTATCTCTCGCCCTCGGGGTCGCTGACGATGCCCTCTTTTTCCGCCCCCAAAGCGCCCAGTTCGTATTCTGTACTCAGGCTGGCGAATTCGCGCGACCTCCACGACGTCAAGGTGGTCCGGCTGGATACGGACGGCTTCGTCGTCTCCTGTTTCGAGGGGACCTTCAAGCTCTGGAACTACCAGCTGACCCCGGACGCCTACGGCAAGCTCAAGCGGGTCTCGCCCGAGCCGACGGCCACGCCGGTGAGCAAAAGCCTCTTTGACCAGACGCCCACCCCGACGCAAAAGACGAAGGAAAAGGACTCGGGCCTAAACACCTTCAAAAACTGGATGAATTAAGGAGCGCGGCGACGCCCCCCTTGCTTTCCAGCCCGTCTAGTCCGGCTCTAGTCCACGAAGCGCTGGGCGATAGGCATCCGGCGGCCCATGCCGAAGGCGCGACTGGTGACTTTCAGCCCCGGCGAGGCTTGTTTGCGCTTGTATTCGTTGAGGTCCACCTTGCGGGCCACCCAGCGGACGGTCGCCTCGTTGAAGCCCTGGGCAATGATGTCCCGGGCGGTCAGGTTTTCCTCCACGTAGAGTGCCAGGATGCGGTCGAGCAGATCGTAGGGCGGCAGGGTGTCCTGGTCCTTCTGGTCGGGCTTGAGTTCCGCGCTCGGCGGTTTCTCGATGCTGGAGCGGGGGATGATCTCGTGGTCGCGGTTGATGTAGTGCGCGAGCGCGTAGACCTGCGTTTTGGGGACGTCGCTTAAGATGGCGAGGCCGCCCGCCATGTCGCCGTAGAGCGTGCAGTAGCCCACCGCCAGCTCACTCTTGTTGCCTGTGGAGAGCAGCAGCGAGGCGTGTTTGTTGGAGAGGGCCATGAGGATAAGGCAGCGCAGGCGGGGCTGGATGTTCTCCTCGGTGGTGTCCTCGCCCAGCCCGGCGAACTCCGGCGCGAGCAGCGTGCGGAATTTCTCGAACGGCTCCTGGATGGAGAGGATGGGGCAGCGGATGCTGAGGTTGTGGGCGAGCGCGAGGGCGTCGTCGATGCTCCCCTGGGAGGAAAACTGCGTCGGCATGGCCACGCCGAGGACGTTCTCCTTGCCAAGGGCATGGACGGCGATGGCGGCGGTAACGGCCGAGTCGATGCCGCCGCTGAGGCCCAGCACCACGCGCTTGAAGCCGCATTTGCGCAGATAATCCCGCAGGCCGAGGGAGAGGGCTTCGAAGAGTTCCTGCGCCTCGTCGCTCTTGCGGCATTCGGCGGCAGAGTGGCTCTCGGAATCGACAATGCCGAGCGCCTCGGTGAAGGCGGGGAGCTGCGCGAGGGGTTCGCCCTGGGCCGAGAAGGCCAGCGAATTGCCGTCAAAGACAAGCTGGTCGTTGCCGCCGACGGTGTTGCAGTAGAAAATCGGTACGCCGTGCTTGCGGGCAAGGCCGGAGAGCATTTCGCAGCGGCGCAGCGGCTTGCCGACGCAGAAGGGAGAGGCGCTGATGTTGACGATTAGCTCCGCCCCGGCCTGGACGAGGCTCGCGAGCGGGTCGAAGTCGTAGAGGCGGCGGGGCAGGTATTTCTCCGTCCAGATGTCCTCGCAAATGGTGACGCCGATCTTGCGGCCGTTGATTTCCAGCGGGGCGACGCTTTCCGCGGGCTGGAAGTAGCGGTCTTCGTCAAAGACGTCGTAGGTGGGCAGCAGCGATTTATAGACGCTGCGAGGCGGCTGGCCGCGCTGGAGCACAAAGGCGGTATTGCGGAAGGGGCGGCCCGCGCCGGGGTTGTAGTCGATGGCGCCCACCACCAGGGGCACGTCGCCGACCTCGCCTTGCAGGCGCTCGATGTATTCCAGGTTGAGCGGGACGAAGCGCGATTTGAAAACAAGATCCTGCGGCGGGTAGCCCGTCAGCGCCAGTTCCGGCGTCAGGACGAGTTCAGCTCCCCTGGCGCTCAGCTCGTGGTAAGCGCCGAGGATTTTTTCATAATTGCCCTTCAGGTCGCCGACCGTCGGGTTGATTTGAGCGAATCCGATCTTCATTGAGAATTTTTTTGAGGGAAGGAGCGTGGGAGATGCTACCGGGGCGTATCGGCGGGGGTGGCTTTGGGCGTCGTATGGCTGGCGCTCTGCTGGGCGCTCAAGAGAAATCCCTCGTACAAATAGACGTAGGCCCCCGCCACCAGCGCGGCTGCCAGCAGGACCAGGAACAGTTTTTGGAAAAACGAATGTTGCATTGGGATTCTCCTCCACGATAGCGATCCGGCCGCCGATGTCACCAGAAACCCCACTGGCGCGTGGCCATCACGTAACCGCCTAGGAGCAGATTGGTCACGGCATGGGCCACGACGCAAGCCCCAAGGCTGCGGGTGCGTACGGCTAGCAGGTTGTAGAGCGCCCCAGTGAAGAGGGCCGCCGGGTAGTCCGCCGGGGAGTGTTCCAGCGCGAAGGCCACCGTGACGATGCCAAACGAGCGCCAGGAGAAGGTGCCAAAAGGGACGTTCACGAAATCCTCGCGGATCAAATAACGCAGGAGGAAGCCGCGCCAGAAAATCTCCTCCACCAGCGGCACGACGACGACCAGCCGCAGGAACCGGAAGGCCACCGTGCCCCAGTAAAGCGGGGTGCCTGGGGCGAAAAACTCCGGGTTGAAGCCCTCCATCCGGGGTGCTTGGCCCAGGAACGCCTGCGGGGCGATCCAGACGAGAAACGTAGCGGCGGCTGCGAGCAGCGCCAGCCCAAGCCCCTTAAACCAGTCAAAGCGGTAATGGCTGCGCCACCAGAGGAGCGCCGCGGCGCATCCCACGGTTTGGAGCGGGTAGACCCAATATTGAGAATGAGTGATGCCCGCGCCTTTGCAAAGGTCCACGAGCCCCAGGAAGAGGAGAAAAAGCCCGAAAGGGCCGCAGTAGGCGAGAATGGATCGGTTTTTCACAGGAAAAAGGGCGCGCCATTTGAAGCAAAAAATGCCAGGATCGGGAACTCTTATTTTGATTTGCCTCCCGAATGGCACTTATTCTGCTAAAAATATCATTCCGAACCTTGAGGGCACCTCTGGAAACCGAGGCACGTCATCCTTTGTGGCTGCCATACCCCGGTTTCCAGCGGTACCCTTTAATCCCTTTTTTTTAACGCTCCATCCTCATGGCGAAACTTCCATCCTCGGCGATCGGCATTGATGTCGGCAGACATTCCCTCAAAGCCGTCCGCCTCCAGCGCCGCGGTCGTCGGCTTGCCCTGACTCACTTTGCCGTAAAGGAGGCCCCGGAGGCTCCCGCGGAGGCGCTGGCCGAGAATCTCAAAGCCCTTTTGCACGACCTCGGCGGCAGCGCCAAGGCCTGCGGCATCGCGTTTTCGAGCCCCGAGGCCCTGGTGCGCATCATTGAGCAGAACACCATCCCGCCCGAACTGCTGCGCGACGCCCTGCGCATCAACGGCCCCATGCTCCTGAGCCAGGATTGCCGCGATTGGGTCATCGACTGCCAGCCCATCGTCCCCGCCTCGCCTGCGGCTGCCCCCGATCCCAAGCCGGAAGCCGACACGCCCAAGGACGCCGCCCCGAAGCAGGAGATGCAGCACTACCTGGTGGGCGGCCTGCCCCGGTCGGTCGTGCAGGCGGTTCACGACGCGGCGACGAAAAACAAGCTTCCCGACACGCTGCTGCAACTCCCGCCGGTTGCCCTCTTCAATGGCTTTGAGTACGCAAACCCGGAGGTTTTCGCCAGCGAAGCCTTTGTGCTGGTGGACGTCGGCTGCCGGGCCTCCACGGTCATCGTGGGGGTGAAAGGGGAGCTGGTGCTGATCCGGACGATCGAGTACGGCGGGGAGTCCTTCATGGAGCAGCTCATTTTACAGGGGGCGGCCAATTTCGAGGAAGTCATCGCCTGCATGGCCGAGGAGGAGGTCCTTACGGTGGAAAACGCCCGCGTTTCGCTCTCGGAACTCATCCACACCGTCAGCTCGTCCATCGGGTTCTTCGAAGCCCAACGGGACGAGGCGATCCCCAAGATCTACGTCTCGGGCGGGCTCTTTAAAATGGCCATGACGCTGAAGCTTTTTAACGAGGAACTGCGGTTGCCCTGCGAGTTATGGGACCCGTTTGCCGCCTGCGAACTGACCCTCCCCCGGATGCGCTCGGCGGCGCTGGGGGAATCGACGGCTCTCCTGGCGACGGCCTTTGGCGTGGCAGCGGAAATCCTTAAAGGGCGATAAACCATGGCGCTGCATCTTAATTTCTACCACGAAGTTCACAAAAAGGCAGAGCGCGAGGCCCGGGACCCCTTCAAGATCGCCGGTCTCGTGGCGCTCGTTATCGGGATCATGGCCACCATGTGGTACTTCTACCGCATGGCCGAGGTCTCAAAGCTGGAGGGGCAGCGCCGGAGCTTGCAGTCCACATGGGCCTCGGTGGAGCCGGACCTCAAGCAGGTTGAAGCCAATAAAGAAGCGGTGCTGGCCCGGCAGAAAAGCAACAAGCTCTTGATTGAACGCCTGCAGGGCCGCTTCTACTGGGCCCCCGTTCTGGAGCGCCTGGTGGACAGCACCGGGTCCAACGTGCAGCTGCTCTCGGTGGCCGGGGACCTGACCGAGCAGGGGGATGTCAAGTCGATCAGCCTCTCGCTGAAAGGCGTGGCTGCCGGGGAACAGGCCCGGACGGCGGCGGAGGCCTTCCGAAAGACGCTCCAGGAGAAGTTTACCGACGCCTATGGCTCGGCCTCGGCGGTTTTCGACGCCAACTCGCTTGAGGACGAGGCGGAAACCGTCAATCTCAATGGGCAGACCCTTGGGATGGCCGCCTTCCGCATCCGCGTGAAGTTCGCCGTTGCCTCTCCGTCCACCTCGCCCAGCCCCGCTGCGAGCCCGGCTCACAAACCCTCTCCGAAAGCCGCTTCCAAATGAAACTTTCCAAAGAGACCTTTCAGAAAATTTTCCTGGGGACGCTGCTCGTGGCCGGGGGCGTCTACTACTACACGAGTGAACTCGTCGGGCCGCTGAACCTGAGGGAGACCCGAGCCAAGGGCGAGATCAAGGCCCTGGAGACCAAGATCAAGGAGGGAAAGGCGAAGATCTCCCAGCAGCGGGCGCTCGAAGCCTCCGATCCCTACTCGGAGCAAGCCCAGAAGGTGCTTGCGGCCATGCAGAGCGCGATTCCCAGCGCCCCGCCGGTCGCATGGCTGCCGACGCGGCTGGGGGCGTTTTTCAAAAGCGAGGGGATTCCCAAGCAGAGCTACAAGCCCGACTCTTCGGCTCAGAACGACCTGGGGCTGAGCGGCTATCAGCTATCCTCCTGGAACGTCGAAATTCCCGCCGTTGCCTACGGTGTTTTCGGGAAAGCCCTGGCGGGGTTTGAAAACCAGGATGGCCTCAGCCAGGTCACGGCGCTCCGAATCGACGCCGTGGCGAAGGACCCGGAAAGCCACAATGCACAGATCACCTTTTCCACGTTTGTTAAAAGTGAAAAGTAACGCGCTATTTACCCTCATTCTCTGCCTCGCCGCTGGCGGTGGCGCCGCCGCCCTGGGCCAAAGCGTGGAGGTGCTTGGCGTGGGCAAGCCCTCTGCTTTCCAATACATCGAGGGGGACCGCGACCCGTTCTGGCCCATCGGCTGGACCAAAAAGGTGGTGGCGCTCAGCGGGACGGGAGCCACGGCCACGACGGTCGTGGTGGAGGAAGCTCCGAAGCCGGAGTTGTTTTACGTGAGCAGTATTTCGCTCGATCGCATCCCGCTGGCGGTGATCAACGGGAACGCATACGGGATCGGCGATCGTTTTATTTCGAGCATTCCCGTTGAAAAGGCGGAGCCCAAGACGTTCCGCATGCAGGTGACGGCCATCCGGGATGGCCTGGTGGTCCTGCGCTACGGAACGGTGGAGATCAAATGCCCGCTGCGGGTGGTCGGAACGCCGGTTTCAGGAGCGAAACCGGCGTCCAAATAACCCATAACAGCATCGGCGCGAGCCTACTGGGCGTCCCACCACTTGGAGAGGCGGGAACTCGGTACCGAGGGAATGGCCAGGCCGGTGGCGGTGTAGTGCGAGGTGTCGTTGAAGAGCGTCAGTCGGGAGTGTACGCGGTCTTTAAAGTCGACGATATTCAGCGCGGCCGGGCTCTGGTCGAGGTTATCCCGGTAGCGCCGGGGATCGAACCCCAGGATGGAGCTTAAGAGCAGGCGGATGGTGGCTTTGTGCGAGACTACGAGCACGGTCTGGCCGATGTGGTTGTGCACGATGTCCATTAGGACGGGGAGCGAGCGGGCGGTGACGTCCAGGCCGCTTTCGCCGCCGACAGGGGCGAAGGTGTACGGGTCCTGTTCCCAGGCGACGGATTCCTCGGGGAATTGCTTTTCCACCTCGCGGCGGGTGAGCTGTTCCCAATGGCCGTGGGAGATTTCGCGCAGACCGGCGCGCGGCTCGACCTCCAGGTGGTGGGGCTTGGCGAGGATGCGGGCGGTCTCCAGGGTCCGGTTGAGCGGCGAGGCGTAGACGGCCGCGATGGGCTGGCTGGCCAGGCGCTGGGAGAGCTGGTGGACTTGTTCGCGTCCTTCGCCGGAGAGCGGGACGTCGGTGGCTCCGGCGAAGCGGTCTTCAGCCGTGAGGGGGGTGGCGCCATGGCGCACCAAAAAAATACGAGTGTTCATGGCTAAATCTGCCCCAAAGGCAATTGGCTTGCCAAGCCTTAGGTTGTGACGAATCGGCGGATTTCGGGCCGGTTTTCACATGGAGGGCGTGTTTTTTATATGGCTGTTTTTGCCGTTGGACAACGGGGGCTTCCTGGGGTAGGGAGGTGGGCGATGAAAACCAAAGCGGCGGAGGAAATACGCTACGGCACGGGAGAAAGCTCGTTGGGGCTGGTCCTCGTGGCGGAGTCGGCAAACGGGGTCTGCGCGATCCTTTTGGGCGAGGCGCTCCCGGTGTTGCTGGGTGATCTTCAACGGCGCTTCCCCAGAGCCTGTTTGACGGAAGGCGTCTCAAGAGCTGTGGTGCGGGCGGTGTTGCGGCTGGTGGAGACGCCGGGAGAATCCTGGACGCTGCCGCTGGATGCCCGAGGGACGCTGTTTCAGCAGGCCGTCTGGCAGGCGTTGCGGGGGATTCCCGCCGGGGAAACGGTGAGCTATATGGAGGTGGCCAGGCGCGTGGGGCGGCCCGATGCGGTGCGGGCGGTGGCCCAGGCGATTGGGGCGAATCCGCTGGCGGTGGTGGTGCCGTGCCATCGGGTGATCGGCTCGGATGGCAGCCTTACCGGGTATCACTGGGGGCTGGAGATTAAGCGGGCGCTGCTCGCGCGCGAAGCGGAGGGTTGAGGCGCAAGAAGGGAAACGAAGTTTCCAGATGGGATGCAAGGGGCAATGCCCCTTGCCGGAGGGTTTGGGAGGCAGCGCCTCCCATCTCCCCAGCAAGGCGGGCCTCAACTCAACTTTCCGAAGCGGCCCTCGCTGATTAACCCCGCGTTATCTTTGTCATAAGTGCCCGCCTTGCCTCCCCGAAAAGAGCGCAGCGATTTTTCGGGGACGGGACGCCCAGAGCGCCCGAAGATAAGCGCCCACGGCGCTTGGCGGATTCGCTTCGCTCTCCAGCGAGAGCAAGGCGGGGCGATGGAGGCCTCTACACAAAACACCGTTTTTTTGCGCCCGCCTTGCCGATGGTTTTGGATTCTGGGGCTCTGCCCCAGTCCCCGGCAAGGGACATTGTCCCTTGCATCCCTTTTGGAAACTTCCGTTTCCTTTTTGAATTCGTGAACGCGGCAACTGCCTTTTATCTGTGTAAATCATCATAAAACCAAAAAGGCACGAAGCGCTGGGCTCCGTGCCTTTTTGTAAGATTTGCTGCTCGGGCGGGGCTATTTCTGCTCCTGCTCGGGCGAGGTTTCGTCGTTGGACTCCTCCTCGTCTTCGTCGGCTACCACCGGGGCGATGGCTTGCAGTTTTTCGCCGGAATGCAGGTCGATCAACTTGACGCCCATGGTGTTGCGGCCCGTCTCGCGGATCTCGCGCACCCGGGTCCGGACCATCTGGCCCTTGTTGGTAATGAGCATGAGTTCGTCCTTGTCCGTGACTGCGAGGGCCCCCACTACGTCGCCGGTCTTGTCGCCGGTTTTCATGGTGATGATGCCTTTGCCGCCGCGTGCCTGGACGCGGTAATCGTCAAACGGGGTCCGTTTGCCAACGCCGTTTTCGCCTGCTACGAGGAGCTGGGCGTCCGGGTTGACGAGCGCCATGGCGACGACTACATCCCCCTTGCCGGGACGGATGCCCCAGACGCCGACGGTGTCGCGGCCCTGGTCGCGGAGTTCCTCTTCGTGGAAGCGCAGGCTGATGCCATCCTTGGTGATGAGGACGACTTCGTTTTGGCCCGTGGTCAGGTTGGCGTCAATCAAGCGGTCGCCCTCTTCGATCTTGATGGCGATGATGCCGCCCTTACGGATGTTGGAGAAGTCCGACAGGTTCGATTTTTTGACGATGCCCGAGCGGGTGACAAAGACGATGTGGAGATCGGGGTCCCACGTGTTGTCGATGGCCGCGGGGCCGGTGCCGACGCTCTTGGCCTGGATGCGGATGGTCGCGGCGATGTTCTCCTCGGGGCGCAGCTCCAGGAGGTTCGCGATGGAACGGCCTTTGGCGGCGCGGCCCATTTCGGGAATCTCGTAGACGCGCTCGATGTAGCAGCGGCCGGTCTGCGTGAAGAACATCAGGTAATCGTGCGTGGTGGCCGTGAAGAGGTGCTCGACGAAATCGTCTTCCTCATCCTCGGTCGCTCCCTCGCGGGTGATCATGCCTTTGACGCCTTTGCCTCCGCGGCGCTGGGCGCGGTAGGCGCTGACGGCCGTGCGTTTGATGAAGCCCTTGTGGGTGATGGTGATGATGGCGCCTTCGTTGGAGATCAGGTCTTCGAGCGAGATTTCGCCTTCGTCGGGGACGATCTGCGTCATGCGCGGCGTGCCGTGCTTCTGAACGATGGCGTGGAGCTCGTCCTTGATGATCTGGAGGACGCGGGATTCGCGGGCCAGGATGTCCAGGAGGTCTTTGATCTTCTCGGTGAGGGCTTTGTATTCCTCTTCGATCTTGTCGCGTTCGAGGCCGGTCAGTTGATACAGGCGCAGGTCGAGGATGGCGTTGACTTGCGCTTCGCTGAAGCGGTACTGGCCTTCCTGGATGCGGGCGGGGTCGCGAATCAAGATGCCGAGGGACTTGACGTTGCTTTCCGAAAACTCGTAGGCGAGCAGTTTGACCTTGGCTTCGTCGCGGTTGGATGATCCCCGGATGATCTCGATGAAATCATCCATTTTGGAGAGGGCCAGCAGGTAGCCTTCGAGGGTTTCGGCGCGGTCTTCGGCCTTGCGCAGTTCGAAACGGGTGCGGCGCAGGACGACTTCGCGGCGGTGCTCGATGTAGGCGACGTTGGCGTCCTTGAGCGTCAGGAGCTTGGGCCGTCCGTGGTCGATGGCGAGCATCGTGACGGCAAAGGAGCTTTCAAGCGAGGTGTGCTTGTAAAGGTTGTTGATGACGACCTTGGGGTTGCCGTCGCGCTTGAGCTCGATGACGACGCGGGTGTTTTCGTCGGATTCGTCGCGGATGGCGCTGATGTCGGTGAGCACCTTTTCGTTGACGAGCTCGGCGATGCGTTCGACCAAGACGGCGCGGTTAACGTTGTAGGGGATCTCCGTGATGACGATCTGCTCGCGACCGTTCTTGATTTCCTCAACGCCCGCTTTGCCGCGCACTTTGATGCTGCCACGGCCGGTCTCGGTGTAGTCTTTGATGCCCTTGGTGCCGCAAATGGTGCACCCGGTGGGGAAGTCAGGGCCTTTGATGTACTGGCGCAGGCCTTCGTTGGTGATCTCGGGGTCGTCGAGCTGGGCACAGATGCCTTCCACGACTTCGATCAAGTTGTGGGGGGGCATGTTGGTGGCCATGCCGACGGCGATGCCGGTGCCGCCGTTGACGAGAAGGTTGGGGAAAGCCGCTGGCAGGACGACGGGTTCGGTAAGGCGCTCGTCGTAGTTCGGGACGAAATCGACGGTGTCCTTGTCCATGTCGTCCATGAGCGCGGAGCCGAGGTGGGTCATGCGGGCCTCGGTGTAACGCATGGCGGCGGGCGGGTCGCCTTCGACGGAGCCGAAGTTGCCTTGCGGGTCGACCAGCGTTTCGCGCATGGCCCAGGACTGGCCCATGTGGACGAGGGTCGGGTAGATGACCGCTTCGCCGTGGGGATGGTAGTTGCCGCTCGTATCGCCGCAGATCTTGGCGCACTTCATGTGCTTGCGCCCTGGGTAGAGCGAAAGCTCCTGCATGGCGAAGAGAATGCGGCGCTGGGAGGGCTTCAGGCCGTCGCGGGCGTCGGGAAGAGCGCGCGAAATGATGACGGACATCGAGTAGTCGAGGAACGACTTGCTCATCTCCTCGGCCACATTGATCGGCTCGACTTTTTCGTTAAGGGTATACATCGGGAAAGTGTTTGGGGCTAGAGGGTGCGTGCCGGGACGCCACTTTGATGGGCCTCACGCAAAGACGCCAAGACGCAAAGGACGGAAAATTCTGTCTTTCTTTGCGGCTTTGCGGCTTTGCGTGAGAAAAAATCCATCTGCGTCCTTGGCGTAAGGGTTACACGTCCAGGTTGCGCACGTTGAGCGCGTTGTCTTCGATGAAGGCGCGGCGCGGCTCGACGACGTCGCCCATCAGGATGGTAAACATCTTGTCGGCTTCGACGGCGTTGGTTTCGTTCAGCTCGACTTTGAGCATTTTGCGCTTGTCCGGGTTCATCGTGGTGTCGAAGAGCTCTTTGGCGTTCATTTCGCCCAGTCCCTTGAATCGCTTGATCTGGACGCCACGGCGACCGATGTCTTTGACGTTCTGCAGGATCTGCGGAATGGCAAAGATGGGCGTGGTGCTGGCTTTGTCGCCGTCGCCTTCGACGAGCTCGAAAATGGGGTGGTCGCTGTCGGCGTAGTGCTCGATTTTGAGCCCCCGGCGGGCGAGTTCGGCGATGAGTTTTTGGAGCGCGGCGGTTTCGTGGAGTTCCACAAGCCGTCCCCGGCGGTGCGAGCTGCTGTGGCCGTTGCCACGCGTGGTGGGCGTGGGGGTGGGGGCAGCGCCTTCGGCGTCGGCTTCGGCGTCGGCCTCCGGTTCGTCGTCGAAGAGGGCGAGGTCGAGGTTTTCCAGGTGGTAGCCGCGGACTTCGTCTTCGTTGTGGAAGTAGGAGACGTATTCTTCGTTGCCGTCGCGTACTTTGACGATGTAGGTGGGCAGCTGGCCGCTCTTGATGTCGCGGTGGCCCAGGTAGGTCTCGAAGTCGCCGCCATGACGGCGCACGGATTCGGCGAATTTGTCGAGCCGCTCCAGGAGCTCCAGGATTTCCTTGAGCTGGGTGGAGCTGAACTCTTTCTGGTCGGAGAGGCTGCGCAGGCGCAGGTCTTCCAGGGCCAGGGAGATGAGAATTTTGTTGAGCTGTACGTCGTCGTCCACGTACTCCTCGCGCTTTTTGCGCTTGATTTGGTAGAGCGGCGGCTGGGCGATGTAGATCTTGCCCGCGCGGACGAGTTCGGTCATCTGGCGGTAGAAGAACGTCAGCAGCAGGGTGCGGATGTGGGAGCCGTCGACGTCGGCATCGGTCATGATGATGATGCGGCCGTAGCGGAGGCGCTCCATATTAAAGGAGCCCTCGAAGTCGCCGCCGCCGATGCCGGTGCCGATGGCGGTGATCATGGTCTGGATTTCGCGGTTTTGCAGCGCTTTATCCAGGCGGGCTTTCTCGACGTTGATCAGTTTACCGCGGATCGGGAGGATGGCCTGGTAGCGGCGGTCGCGGCCTTGTTTGGCGGAGCCACCTGCGGAGTCGCCCTCGACGATGTAGAGTTCGGTCAATTCTGGGTCGCGCTCGGAGCAGTCGGCCAGTTTGCCGGGGAGGCCGCCGCCGGTAAGGGCGCTCTTGCGGACGGTTTCGCGGGCGCGCCGGGCGGCTTCGCGGGCGCGGGAGGCCATGAGGGCCTTTTCGATGATCTGCTTGGCGATCTGCGGGTTCTGATCGAAGTGGGTCATCAACTGTTCGTACACGATGGACGAGACGATGCCGTCGACTTCGGGCGTGACGAGTTTGACCTTGGTCTGCGATTCGAAGCCCGGGTTCGGGTGCTTGACGGCGATGACGGCGGTGAGGCCTTCGCGAACGTCGTCGCCGGAGATGGAGGGGTCCTTTTCCTTAACGAGGTTGTTGGCCTTGGCGTATTGGTTGATGGCGCGGGTGAGCGCGCTGCGGAAGCCGGTCAGATGCGTGCCGCCGTCCGGGTTGGGGATGGCGTTGGTGAAGCAGAGGATCTGGTCGTTGTAGGAGTCGTTGTATTGCAGGACGACGTCGACGTACATGTCGTCTTCGACTTCGGTCTGGTCTTTGGTGCGGAAGCTGACTTTGCGTTTGCCGCCGATGACGATGGGCTTGGCGTGGACGAGGGTCTTGTTTTCGCCGAGCTGGCGGACGAATTCCTCGATGCCGAGCTTGTAGACGTAGATTTCCTGTTTAACGGGGTCGAGGCGCTCGTCGCGAAGGATGATTTCGAGGCCGGGGTTCAGGAAGGCGAGTTCCCGCAGGCGCGTGGAGAGCTTGGCGAACTGGAACTCGGTGGTGATGGTGAAGATGGTCGGATCGGGCAGGAAGGTGATTTTCGTGCCGGTCTGCTTTTTGTTCTTGGCCTCGCCGATGATGGTGAGCTTCTGCGTGGTGACGCCGCGCTCGAAGGCCATGTGGTAGATCTGGCCGTTGCGGGCTACGTCGACTTTGAACCAGTCGGAGAGGGCGTTGACGCACTTGGCGCCGACGCCGTGGAGGCCGCCGGAGTATTTATAGGCGCCCTGGCCGAATTTGCCGCCCGCGTGCAGGTTCGTCAAAACCAGCTCGATGGCCGGGATCTTGAACTTCGGGTGCATGTCGACGGGGATGCCGCGTCCGTTGTCACGGATGGAGCAGGAGCCGTCGGCGTGAATGGTGATCTCGATCCGGGTGCAGTACCCGGCGAGGTGCTCGTCAATAGAGTTGTCGAGCACTTCGAAGACGCAGTGGTGGAGACCGCGTTCATCGGTTGGCCCGATGTACATGCCGGGACGCTGGCGAACGCCCGCGAGACCTTCCAGTTTGTCGATCTTTGAGGCGTCGTAAAGCTGGTCGGAGGAGACGTGTCCCGAATTGTTGGATTCTTCGAGGTTAGTGGGCGCGGTGGCGTCAGGTTCTGACATAGGCAAAATTCAGGGAAACTTAGAGGTGAAAGTCTAGTTGGGGAAAAAGAAAACAACAATCATTATCTTTGCCCGGCTCAACGCCTTGGGGTGGGCTGGGGAGGATGGGCACAAGATGTGGGGGAGGGATGGCTTTTTTAATGATTCTGTAGCTGGGCGAATACGGCTTGGGCGGCGGCCTCGGGGGTAGGGGCGGAGGCGTCGGCTTCCCGGGGGGCTTCGCCGGGGGCTCCGAAGAGGATGGCTCTCATGTGGATCGCGCCGGGGGCGACCTCTGTGGCGACGCCTACGGGCAGGGTGCAGTCGCCGTTGAGCAGAAGCATCAATTCGCGCTCGGCCCGGATGGCCGCCCAGGTGGGCTCGTGGTTGAGGGCGCTGAAGAAGGGGGCGTCGTCCGCGCGGCATTGCAGGGCGATGGCTCCCTGGCCGATGGCGGGGAGCATCGGGGCGGCGGTGGCGTGGAATTCCCCCTCGTCGGTGATGAGCTTGCCTGCTTCGATTTTGTAACCGAGGCGGTCGAGACCGGCGCGGGCGAGGATGGTGCCGTCGAAAAGCGGGTTTTCGTGCAGTTTGCGCAGGCGCGTGGCGACGTTGCCCCGGATTTCCTCGATGACGAGGTCGGGCCGCAGGTGGGTGAGCTGCCGGGCGCGCCGGATGCTGCTGGTGGCGACGTGGGCCCCGGGGGGGAGCGGGCCCGGGGTTTTGGTGACGAGGATGTCGGCGGTGTCGGCTCGGGGCAGGACGGCGGCCAGGACGAGGCCCTCGGGCATGGTGCCGGGCATGTCTTTGCAGCTGTGTACGGCGACGTCGATTTCCTGGCTGAGGAGGGCCGTTTCGAGCTCCTTGGTGAAGAGTCCCTTGGCTCCGGCCGGAGTGGCGCGGGCCAGGGAGTGGTCGAGCTTGCGGTCGCCGGACGTGGTGAATTTCCGGATGGTCACGGCGCTTTCCGGCCAGACGCGGGCTAGTTCTTCCAGGACGAGCTGCGCCTGGGCGAGGGCGAGGGCGCTGCCACGGGTGCCGAGGGTAAGGTGTCTCATAAAATTAGCCGCAAAAAGGCGCAAAAAACGCAAAGAAGCTGTTGCGGAGGTTCAAGTCGCCGGTTCTGTTCTCTCTTCTTTTCCTGAGTTCCTGAGTTCCTGATGAATTCTTCCCGGCTCCCCGGGCCACACGGGGGCTTCGCCCAGCCATTGCACGTATTCCGTGACGTGATGGCCCAGGAGCGCTTCGCAGCGGGTGACTTCCTTTTTGCGCTCGTCCATGCCCCGGCGGGCGATGGTCTGGAGCGAGTCGATGTCGTAGAGGTAGGCCCCCTCCATGTCGTTGACGGCGGGCTCGACGTCGCGCGGTACGGCCAGGTCGATGACGAAGAGCGGGCGGCCGTGGCGCTGGGCCATGATCGGGATCATTTTTTCTCGGGTGACGATGTAGTGAGGGGCGGCGGTGGAGGAGATGAGGATGTCGATCTCGGGGTAGCGCTTTTCGCATTCCTCGAATCGGATGGCCTCGCCGCCCATTTCCGCCGCGAGGGCCGCGGCCCGCTCGTAGGTGCGGTTGGCCACGAAGATGCTCTTTACCCCGCGCGAAAGGAGCGCCCGGGCGGTCAGTTCGCTGGTCTCGCCCGCGCCGAGGACCATGGCATGGCACTCGGCTAAGCGGCCAAAGATCCGCTCCGCCAGTTCTACGGCCACGGAGCCGACGGAGACGGGGCCGCGCGTGATGGCGGTGCGGGTGCGGACTTCCTTGGCTACGTTGAAGGCGCGCTGGAAGAGTTTATTGAGGTGCCGGGCGGTGGTCTGGGCGGTGGTGGCCGCCGCGTAGGCTTTTTTCACCTGGCCGAGGATTTCCGTTTCGCCCAGGACCATGGATTCCAGCCCGCTGACGACGCGGAAGAGGTGCCGGACGGCGTCGTCGTCTTCCAGCAGATAAAACGGGTCTGGGACGACGGGGGCGACGCCGCTGTGCGCCTCGGCAAAGGCGAGGAGGGCGCAATAGGCCGCCTGGGCGTCTTCCGCTGCCGCATAGAATTCGACGCGGTTGCAGGTGGAGACGATGACGGCCTCGCTGATGGCCTCCATGGCTTTAAGGTCGGCCAGGCTGCGCCCGAGCACGGATTCGGCGATAGCGAACGGTTCCCGGACCTGAACGCTGGCCGTCTGGTAGCTGACCCCGAGGCAGATGATCTTCACAAGGCGGCCCCTCCCATGGATGCGCCCGTGCCGAAGTGCCCTACCAGGCAGAGGGCCGTCACTGAGATGACGAAGGCTGCCGCTGAAAGCAGTGCCAGGCGCCGGGGACTCCAGCGGCGAGCTAGCGGCAGGAGCAGGTAGAGGAGCCAGAGCGAGCCGCCCCAGATCCAGATTTTCGCCGAGACCTGCGGGTGGAGCGCCCAGGCGCTGGCCAGCCCCACGGTGAGGAGCACGGCGCCCGCCCAGATGAGGCGGAGATTGACCGTGGCCAGCGCGGTGATGGAGGGCATTTCGTAGAATCCCGGCCCGAGGCGGCGGGTTTTAAGCCGGTGCTCCTGGGCCAGGAACATTACCCCGGCGACTCCGGCGAGCGCGAAGGCGGCGTAGGCCATGATGCAGAGGGCGGCGTGCCATTCGACCCAGGCCGGGTGCGGCAGGAAGCGGGGATGGGGCGCGTCGGTGACGGCGAGGAGGGCGGTGAGTTGCAGCAGGGCGACCAGCGGGCCGGTAAAGGTGCCTAAAAGTGAGATACGGTAGCCGTGGCCGATGACGAAATAGAAAAGCGTGATGGACCAGCCCAGGAAGATGAGCACTTCGAAGAGGTTCGTGAGCGGGCAGTGGCCAATCTCCCGGCCCCGATGGATCAAAAAGAGCGTCTGAAAAAGAAACCCGGCGGCGATGGCGCTCCGGTTCAAGAGACGCGGATAGGCGCGGCCCGCCTTCAGAAAGGCCAGCGTGAGGGCTGGCCCGAGCAGGAGGCAAAGCGTGGAGAGATATAATAGAATTCGGCCCATCGGGAAAAAAATAGGCTAGCGAACCTGCCTCTCGAATGCAACCTTCCCGCGCCTGCCGTGTGACACAACTGTTAACATCGCAACATTTTTAATTTTTCCCGAGACAACGCACAAAAATATTTTATCGTTTTGCTATGATCCACTCCTCAACGCCTTACGACCGCCATACGTATCCCGACGGTTTTATTTCCAAAGCGGGGAAGACCCTTGCTACGGAGAAAATCGAGGTGGAGTACAAGACGTTTTTCCTGGATCTCCAGGAGAACCATCGCGGGCGTTTCCTGCGGATTACCGAAGACGCGGGCGGCCGCCGGGAGACGATCATCATCCCGATTGAGAATGCCCCGGAGTTCACCGCGGGCGTCAAGCGCATCGTTACGGCGGTGCCGTAGAGCCGGGCTCGGGAGCCGGGAAGGAAAAAACAAGGGGGTTGCCAAACCCGGGTTCCTGCGTTAGATCGGGGAATACCGTTATTGGCTCCCATTTCTCCCGCGCGATGAGTCAGGAACTTTCAGAACAGGATTTGTTTTCATTTCTGCTGGAAACGATTCCTGACGAAATTTATTTCAAAGACCGCCAGGGGCGGTTCTTGCGCCTTAGCGACGAGGTGGCGCGGAAATTCGGGGTGAGCAGGCCCGAAGAGGTGATCGGGAAGAGTGATTACGATTTTTTGCCCAAGGCCTTTGCCGACGAGACCGCTGCCGATGAGCACCGGATCATGGAGACCGGGTGTCCGATGGTCGGCAAGATCGAAAAAGTGACCGATGCCCGGGGACGGGTCAGCTGGGGCTATGCCACTAAGGTACCGCTGCGCAACCGCGCCGGGGAGATCATCGGCATTTGCGGTATTAATAAGGACTTTAACGCGGTGCATGCGATGGAGGAGGCGCTCCGGAGCGAACGCAACCGGCTTCTGTCGCTCACCGAGGAGCTGCAGGCGAAAAACGCGCAGATGGCGGCGGATCTGGAGATGGCCAAGGAGGTCCAGCAGGCGCTGCTGCCCCAAAGCTACCCGAGGATCTTCGGAGCCTGCGGCGGGTTTGAGTTTGCCCACGATTACCGCCCGGCGGCGACGGTGAGCGGCGATTTCTTTGACTTTTTCCAGCTCTCGCCCACTCGGGCCGGGATCTTTGTCTGCGATGTGATGGGCCACGGGGTGAGGGCATCCTTGATTACGATGATGATCCGCGGGCTGCTGGAGGAGCTGCGCCCCGCCATGGACGACCCCGGCCAGTTACTGCAACAGCTTAACGCCCACCTCTGCGCGATCCTCAAGAACACTGAGGACGCGCTGATGGCCACGGCGTTTTATGGGGTTTTCGACGCGGATCGCAGGGAGATCCTCTTCGCCAATGCCGGGCACCCGCAGCCGGTTGTTTTGCGGGCCGTGGGCCGGGCGGTGGAGACGCTCGGGGAGGGGACGGCTCCGCAAAAGACGGCCGCCCTCGGGCTCTTCAGGGGCTTTGAGTACCGGACCAGCCGGTGCGTTTTTAGCCTGGGCGAGCGGATCGTGCTCTTTACGGACGGGCTCTTTGAGATCGAGACGGCCCAGGGGGAGGAGTTCGGGCGCAACGCGGTGGTGGAGTCCCTCAACCGTAATGCCGGGCTGCCCGCGCGGCGGCTTTTGCGGGAGGTGCTGGGCGATGCGCTTTGCTTTGCGGGCCGCAAGGAGTTCGAGGACGATGTCTGCCTGATATCGATCGAGCGCGTGGACGAGTCCGCCTGACAGGGGTGCAAAGCGGGGATGACATGTGACAACTAAAAGGAACATTTTGGTCCTTTTGGTGGTCGTTTTCCTACATTAACGTAGGCTAAGGGGGCCGGGAAGGCAGCGGGTTGAGGGCCGGTGGTATTTTTATCAGGGAAGGGTTAGGTGGTGTAAGGGGTTTGGGAGGAGCTGGTTGGGTGGTTATTCCGAGCGGAGTAAAGCGCGGCTGACAGGAATGGAGGGCGCACATGGCACGGGGATTGCATTAGGGGCCTGCCAACAGCGATGCAAAACGACCTTCCATTCGATATCGAGAAACATCCGTGCTTTAGCCGCGATGCGCAGCACAAGTTCGGACGGATTCACCTTCCAGTCGCGCCCCGGTGTAATATCCAGTGCAATTTCTGCAACCGGAAGTTCGACTGCATGAACGAGAGTCGGCCCGGGGTGACGAGCAGCGTGATGAAACCCGAGGCGGCGATGGAGTACATTGAGGAGGTGATCTCCAAGCGGCCAGAAATCGCCGTGCTGGGCATTGCGGGTCCGGGCGATCCGTTTGCGAACCCGGCGGAGACGATGGAGACGCTGCGGCTGGCCCGCGCGCGCTTCCCGGAGCAGATGCTCTGCCTGGCCAGCAACGGCCTGGAGATCGGGCCGCACATCGACGAGATCGCCGAGCTCAAGGTCAGCCACGTAACGATCACGATGACGGCTATCGACCCGGCCATCGGGGGGCAAATTTACGCCTGGGTACGCGATGGGCGTACGCCGCTGCGGGGCGAGGAGGGCGCAGCGCTCTTGATCCAACGGCAGATCGACGCCATTACCCGCCTGAAAGCGCGCGGTGTGGTGGTGAAGGTCAACTCGATCATCGTGCCCGGGGTCAACGATGCGCACATCCCGGAGATCGCCAAGTTCGTGGCGGGTCTCGGCGTGGATATCATGAACTGCATGCCGTTGGTGCCGGTGCCCGGGGCCGCGTTTGAGGAACTGCCGGAACCGGACGCGCTGATGACGGCGCGGGTGCGCCTGCAATGCGGGGAGTTCCTGAGCCAGATGGGGCATTGCTCCCGCTGCCGAGCGGACGCCGTGGGGCTCATCGGCGAGCAGATGACCGTGGAGCAAATGGCCACCGTTGACGCCTTCTCCGGCGGCAAGGCGAACCTGGGCCGCAAGCGCCCGTACATCGCCGTGGCCTCAAGGGAAGGGGCTCGCGTGAACCTGCACTTGGGCGAGGTGGCCAGTGTGTTGATTTTTAAAGAGGACGCCTCGACGGAGTCCGGCTTCAAGTTCAAGGAAATCCGCCGCGCTCCCGAGCCGGGCGGCGGGGCGGCCCGCTGGACGGAGCTGGCTGACATGCTCCACGACTGCCGCGCGTTCCTGGTCAGCGCCTCGGGCTCCACGCCCAAGTCGATCCTCCAGGCCCGCGGCGTCAAGGTCGTGGAGATGGAGGGAATGATTGAACCGGCGCTGGCCGCTGTGTTCGCTGGGCAGCCGTTGCCCAAGGAGCTGCGGCGGAAGTTCGAAGGCTGCACCCCGGGGTCCTCCTGTGGCGGAACCGCCGCCGGGTGCGCCTCGGCATAAATATCCAATACGATCCCATGTTTAAGCCGAGCACCCAGATTTTTGTTTTCGCAACGGCCACGGCCCTCGACGCCGATGGAGCGCGGGTCTGCACGTGCGAGAGCGAAAAGGCGCTCGATATTCTGCATTACCTGCGCGAGCAGGTCGAGGAGAAGGAAATGCACGGGGTCGTGGTCACGGCCTGCGAGTGCATGGACCTCTGCCAGTACGGACCGGCGGTGGCGGTCTACCCGTGGGGGGATTGGTATAGCGAGGTGGACCACGCGGCGGCCGATGAAATCATCAAGGCCGTCTGGAACAATACGATTTTGAAAAGCATCTCGGGATGTTCCGGGTGCAAAAAGTGAGAAGCAGACACAAACCATGAAATTAAGCGCCCGGAATAAGATTGAAGCAAAGGTCAAGTGCATCACTCGCGAAGAGGTCGTCGCGGAGGTGATCCTGGATATCGGCGGGGGAAAGGAACTCGTTTCCCACATTCCCGCCGAATCCGTTGACGGCCTGGGGCTGGCGGTGGGCAAGCCGGTCTACGCAGTCGTCAATATGAACAACGTCATGATCGCAACTTAAGTAAAGTTTTCTCAAAGCTATGAAACATCTAAACTCGATTTGGCTCATTGACACAACCCTGCGGGACGGTGAGCAGGCCGCGGGGGTGGTGTTTTCACGTGAAGAAAAAATCGCCATCGCCCAGGCCCTCGCCAAGGCGGGCGTGCCGGAGCTTGAAGTCGGCATCCCGGCCATGGGGGAGAGCGAGATCGAAGATATCAACGCCGTCGCGGCCTCGGTGAGCGGCTGCAAGATCGAGACATGGTGCCGCGCGTCGCTGGAGGACCTGGAGCTGGCCTCGCGCTGCAATGTCAACGGCGTCCATATTTCCTGGCCGGTTTCCGACGTGCATCTGCGGGCGTGGAAGAAAGACGCGGCGTGGGTGTTTCGTACGCTCGCGGAGGTGGTCCGGGAGGCCCGCAACCGGTTCGAATACGTTTCGGTGGGGGCGCAGGACGCTTCGCGCGCCGATCCCGAGTTTCTCGCGGATTTCGCCCATGCGGCCTGCCATGCGGGGGCGATCCGCATTCGCCTGGCCGATACCATCGGCATTCTGACGCCCCGGCAGACGGGAGCGATGGTCGAGCTGGTGCGCCGCGCGGCCCCCGGCATCAACGTGGAATTCCACGGGCACAACGACCTCGGCATGGCGGTGGGCAACACGATTGCGGCCATCGAGGCGGGCGCGCGCTCGGCGAGCGTGACGGTCAACGGCCTGGGCGAGCGGGCGGGCAACGCGCCGCTGGAGGAGGTCGTGATGGCGCTGCGCCTGAGCTGCCACATGGAGTGCGGGGTGGACCCGCGCGGATTTTATGCGCTCTCGCAGCTCGTCGAAAAGGCCTCGGGACGGTCGCTTTCCGACTCGAAGCCGGTGACGGGCAAGGCGGTTTTTCAACATGAATCGGGCATCCACTGCGCGGGTCTGCTGCGCGACCGTGCCACCTACGAGGCGTTTGCGAGCACGGAGGTGGGGCGGCCCGGTTCGGAGTTTGTTATCGGGCGGCATTCCGGCACGGCTGCTCTCCTGGAAGCCTGCCGGAATGCCGGATTTTCCGTGAATCCGGACGAAGCTGGAATGTTACTGGATGCGATCCGGCAGCTCTCGCGAGATCACAAAGGGGCGATCGACCCCGTCGCGCTGAAAACCCTTCTGGACGCCAAGCGCGCCACGGGAAGCTAGCGGGCGGCGGCGGTCAAGCCCACGAAGGTTTTCCACTTAACTCGAAGTAACCCCATGGAAAACGTAAAAACCACGACGATGACGGCGAACGCGCCGGAGGCCCCTCGGTCCCGGCAGCGTGAGGAGCGTCCGGTGGCCGGGCAACCGGCGGCGGCTTTGCAGAAAGATAAGGCCCGCCATTCGTGCGTTTCCGTGCGCCGCTTGAGCCTGTTTCTGCGCGTTTCGCGGATTATCAAGCAGAGCCTGGAGCTGGAGGGTGTGCTCCAGCCGCTGGCGGATTGCCTGGGGCTGACGCTGGGCTTGCGCCGTGTGGAAACGCGTGTGCTGGAGCCGGAGGGCGGTGCGCTGGAAAGCGCCTACCGCGCGGGCGGGGGCCGGAGCAGCGGGGTGGATGTCGGGGGCCTGGCGGATCTGCGCGAATGGGTGGAACGCACGGGCAAACCGGCGGCGACGCTTGGGGAAGCGGAGGGGGCGCTCGGGGTGACGCTCCTCTGCGTGCCGGTGCTGGTGGCGGGCCGCGTGGCGGGGACGCTTTTCGCAGAGCGGGTGATCGACCCGGAGAAGCCGGTGCACGAGGATCTCGATACGCTGACCCGGGTTGCCTCGATCCTGGCGCAGGCGGTGCTCTTTCGCCGCTCGCTGATGGGGATCGCCGGAGATCTGCACCGGGAAAATCACGCGCTGCGCGAGCATATTCATAATCATTTTCGCCCGGCGGGCATGGTGGGGGATTCCCACGCCATGCAGCGCATGTATTACCGGATCATCCAAGCGGCCCCGCTGGAGCTGCCGGTGCTGGTGGTAGGGGCAAAGGGGGCGGGTAAGAATTGCGTGGCGCGCGCGCTGCACGCCGGGAGCGCCCGGAGCGAGGGGCCGCTGGTGGAGGTCGATTGCGCGGAGCTTGCGGGGCCGAGGGTCATCGGCAATGCGAGCGGATCGGAGCTGGAGGCCTTTGTGAAAAAAGCCCGGGGCGGCACGCTTTTCCTGGAGCGCGTGGAGGCGCTGGCCCCTGCCGATCAGGCCCGGCTTCTGGGGCTCCTGGAGGTTTCGGATTCGGACCTGGGCTACGTTTCGGAAGCCGTGGGGGAGGATGTGCGGGTGATCTGCGCGACGGGCGCCTCGCTGGAGGCCTTGGTAGACCAGGGGCGCTTTTGCCGCGAGCTTTTCCAAATCCTCGGCGCGTACACGATCCGCATTCCCTCACTGCGCGAGCGCCGGGGGGACCTGCTGCAATTGGCGGACTATTTCGTGGAGAAGTTCGCCGCGCATCACCACAAGACGATCCGGCGTGTCTCGGCGGCGGCGGTCGATCTGCTGATGGCCTACGACTGGCTGGGCAACGTCGGGGAGATGCGCGAGTTATTTGAAAAGGCCGTGGCCACGTGCGGGGACGGGGTCATCCGGGCCAATCATTTTCCGCCCCGGCTCTACGCGGCGGTGGACCCGCAGGGGGCGGGGGGCAGCGTGCTCGAATGCGCGGTGGCGGCTCTGGAATACGAGCTGGTGGTGGACGCACTCATCAAACAGCACGGCAACATCGCGGCGGCGGCCCGGCAACTCGGCACGACGGAACGGATCATGGGTTGCCGCGTAAAAAAGTACGGCCTGGATATGAGCCGCTTCACCGGCATTTCCGCCAGCAGCGTGGCTGCATAAAGTGTAATACGATTTAAAGGTATTAAGACTCACGCAAAGACGCAAAGGC
>DBMP01000024.1 GCA_002298145.1 Spartobacteria bacterium UBA695
TGCTGTATCTTCCACTCCTCATGCTATTCCTGATCGCTACGGATTTTGCTTGGCAAAGATGACCTCGGCGGTAGCCGTCGCCGGCCCGATTATGTTGTTCAACTGTTTTTTTGCATCCGTGGTGCTGTCGTCATACATTCCGTAGCCGATCACCTGCACTTGGAAGACCGAAGGAGCGGCTTCTTGGGTGGCCGACGCGCGGTTGGTATCCACGCTGTTCATGGCGTTGGTGGCCGCGCCGGCAGCCGTCGATGCGGCGGTCAGCGCGGCGATGTTCGGCGCGACCGGGGCGATGGAGACGCCCGTGCTGTTGCCCTGCACCTGAATGTTGGCTGCGTTAAGCACTTGCAGCGCGGCGATGTTGATATTACCCGATACCCGGATGCCCGCCTCGCCCGCGTCCACCGTACCCAGCGGCGCGATGAGGTCGATGTCGCCCGGCGGAATCTCAGGAATCGGGTTCAGCGTGGCGATGCCCGCGCCATTGGAGGGCACTACGGGCGAGAGCGTAACGTTGCCATAGGCGTCGTAGACGCGCTTGGGCGGAGTGTAGACCACGGTGGTTTTGGCGCCTCGCCCGGCGTTGATGTCGCCCTCCGCCGACCATGCCAGGATGTTGCCGCCGTAGGTGGTCATGATGCGCGAGAGGCCCAGCAGGATGCTCCCCTTGCTGTAGATGCCGATGTCGCCCGTGCCTTGGGTTACGAGGCCCGCGGTCGAGGCGGGCACCATTCCCTCTACGCCCACGATGGTCTTGCCGCCGGGGGTCAGCACCGAGATGTCGCCGCCAAAGAGGGTGCGGATGCCGGAGCCGCCGAACATGACCAGGTCGCCGCTGTAGGCGTGGCCCTCGGGGAAGAGCGCGGCGATGGCCTTGCGTCCGCGCAGGTAGGAGCCGTAGCGGGTGCTCGATGCGTCGTTGTATTCGCGGCCCGCGGCCTTGAGTTCGGCGTAGTAGATTTCCCGCAGGAAGACGGCCCGCTGCGCGAGGGGGAGCGCGTCGAAGTAGGCCAGGGCCTCGGCGGCGTCGGTGGCGGCGTGGCCGTAGTGTTCTTTGAGCCACTCGATTAATTCTTCCTCGTAGGTGTGGGCCACTTTGCCGGGTTGGTCGGCGAGCGGTGTGCCGCTGACAGCCAGGTTGTCCGGATCGAGGTAGCGCGCGGCGAAGTCGGTGTAGGCGAGGCCCGCGGAGCCCGCGCCCGCTGTCACGGAGATGGAAGCGCCGGAGCGGGTGTCGCCGGTGGCCAGCGCGCCGATGGAGGTGATGGAGCCCTTGCTGCCCTGGTAGATGGTGCTGCCCGCCGTCACATCCAGCGTGCCGGGTCCGGCGATGTTGAGGTTGAGATACCAGATGTCGCCCCCGGCCTGGATCAGCGAGACGTCGTTGGCGTTGGCGTTCAGGATCAGGCCGGCTGTGGTGCCCGCGCTGCCTGCACCGAAATTGACGATGTCGCCGCCCGCGATCACCCTGGCCGCTTCGGAGGCGATGTAGAGCGTCGTGCTCAGGGAGTCGGTATAGACGCCGGCGATCTCGCCCAAGGCGACGTTGACGATGTCGCCGTTCACCGCATAGATGCGGATCGGGTCGGTGTCGCCTTCGTGCAGGTTGTCGCTGACGGTGTCATTCTGGAACGAGGCGAAGTTGTAGTAACTAGAGTTGCTGGCGACAGTGACCGGCTTGAAGGGGTTGGGAATGTCGTTGACCCCGGTTCCGGCGCCGGAGACGTCGATACGCAGCGAGGCGGTGTTGGTGGCGGACCCCGCTATCAGACCCGCGCCGTAGATGGACTGCCCTGCCAGAAGCTCCAGCGATCCGTTTGCCGATGGGGCCAGTTCCAGGGTGTGGGCAAAAGGGCCGCCCAGGTAGATGCTGCCTTCCGCCGCCACGGCGCTAAACAGCCCCGGCACGACGATTAGGGTGCCAGAAAAGCCCGAGCGCTTCCAAATGGCATTGCCGAGGCCGCTGTCGGTCACCGGTACGAGGTTGCCGCCGGCGGAGAACAGGCTGACCGAGGTGGCCTCCGGCCGCCACAGCGAGAAGTAGGCGGTGGAGGAGGTGGTGGTGCCGATCTGCCCGGCGTCGGCATAGGCGCTGACCACCAAGTCTCCGGCGGTGCGTACGGTCACGCTGCCGTCACCGGGCACCAGGGCGATGCCGCCTGCGGCCATGGCGACGGTGGCGGTTGCGGCGTCGAGCGCGCGCGGGTCGTTGGTTTCCTTGAGGCCGTAGACGTAGGAGACCGCGCCGATGGCCCCGGCGGTGATCTCAATGTTGCCGCGCAGGTCGGTGAAAATACTGGGCGAGCCTTCCGCCGCTTGGGCGTTTTGAGGCGTGGAGTTGTCGCCGGAATTGAGGGTGCCGCGCACCGTGACCGTCAGATCGCCACCGCCGGTCTGTACCAGGGTGCCGCCGGTAACGTTGTCGCCGTCGGTGGTGACCGAGGTCACCTTGCCGCTGGAGGCCACCGTCACCTGCAAGGAGCCGTAGGTCTGGGACGAGCCATTACCACTAAAGGTGCTGGTCATGGCCCCAGCGTTGCCGCCGGCGCTCACGGTGACGTTGCCGCCGCCCAGGGTGCCGATGCCGGTGAAGCCGGTGAGGTAGGAGATTCCTTTGCTGGTGACGCTGGCGCCAAAGCGGATCGACCACGAGGCGAGCCCGTCGGCATCGACGCTGCGCAGCAGCCAGTTGTCGGGGGAGTAGAAACGGACGCCGTCATCGGTATCGGTGTACGTGTAGCCGGTGACGTCGCCTTGGGCGATGAGCGTTAGGTCGCCGCCGTGGTCCGGCATGTAGGTGCCCGAGGCGATGCCTCTGGCGTCGGTGTCGGTGCCGGCGGTATAGACGCCGTACAGGGTTTTCTCGATAAAATCGCCACCAGCCGCCAGGTCAAGAGCGCCAACGCCGGTGCGCAGAACGCTGGGAACGGGGATGCCGTTGCTGTCAGTGGCGCCGGACTGGGTGTTATTGAGCACCAGATTGCCGGAGTCGCCGAGCGTGCTGGCCGCCAGCAAGATGCGCGACGAGGCGGCGGCGACGTCGGCCCCCGCCACCAGGCGGATCGACGCCGACTGCGTACCCGGTGCCTGCATGGCCGCAGCGGCCGATACGCCGGATATCGCCGGAATGGCCGGGGTGCCTAGGGTGACCGTTGTCGCAAAGGCCGGGAGCGGCGCACCACTGTCAAAGTACATGTCATACGTTGAGAATTTGGTACCGGCTGGGATCGTCTGGCCCACCGAATAGAATCTTCTGCTCGTCTGGGCGCCGTTATCCCGATAAAAAGCAGTATTTGGAATAACCCAGTCCTGAGCAAAGTAATAATATGCACCTCCGTCGCTGGCATATGTTTGGTTTGCGTATCCGAAATCATTCAGATAGTAGCCAGTAGAAGAATCCGAGGCCGTCGTAATGCCGTCATAGGTATTTGGCGTTCCTGGCACCCCCGGCCTGCCCTTGAACCCGTCGGAGATACTGCCGCCGATGGTCAAGTCGCCCGCGGCGCGCATCACGAGTTTCATCGCCCCGCCCGCGCCATAGGTGGCGGAGGAGGTGTTGCGGTCGGCGTCCGGCCCGTAGCGGTAGCCGGAAAGGTCGATATCGCCTTTCACCGTGAGATTGCCGCTGGTAACCGGCGTGCCCAAATACAGCCCGTCCGGGAAAAACTCTTTCAGGGCCCGCTTCAGCACGCGCACGTCGGAGACCATCTCTTTGGTGACGACGAGTGTGTATTGCTGACCTACGATAAGATCGCTGACCGAGCCGGGGAGTTGATACCCGACATCCACTATCGTATTGGACACTAGGTTGCCATCCCTGTCATACACGGTAAACAGCGGATAGGTGCCGTCGCCGCCGTAAATCTCCCAATACCACGGCATGGAGCCCGTCGCGGTGAACTTGACCGTCTTGCCGATATAACTCGCGTTCAGCCAATCCGGCAGGGTCGTCGTGTTGGCCGAGATCAAGCGCGATGCGTCCTGTTTCACGACTTGCGCGACGATATCGACTCCAGGCAGCAACTCCGCGCCCGTCAAACCCTTCAGTCGCGCTTGCAGACTGGGGTTGGCCAGGGCGTTTTTGATGAACAACTGGCTGCGCGTGTCGATTTGGTTGAGCCCCACCGAGCCGTCGAGCGCCACGGGTGCGGAGCCGCCATTGTTCTGCACCACCGTGCCATCGGCATCGGTCGGGCTGTAACTCCAGAAGCCGTGGACCGAGACGCTCTTTGCGCCCAGGATCGTAACGGGGTCGGGCGCGCTGATCTTCACGTCACCGCCGGTTTCGCTGACACGCCAGGCGTTGAGGTCCACCTCGCCGCGCGCCACACCGTCGGGCGAGCCAAGGTCCAGCTTGGCGCCACCCTCAAGGATGAGCCAGCCGGGCTGGGATGTGGAGAGATCGATGGTGCCACGGTTCTTGGCCTCCACTGCGGCTCCGTAGCTGTCCACCTGCAACACCGTGCCGTGGACATCAAGCACGGCGCTTGAGGCGATTGTCAAATTGTTGTGCGCGGCGAGGCTGATGCTGCCGGGGGCCTTCCCGCTGGCGTCGATCGTGCCATTGACGGTGAGGGAGCCGCCGTCGATAGAGACTGAAACGCTGTGCGCCTTGAGCCCGTCGCCGATGACCAGATCGCCCTGCTTGATGTCGAAGCCGCGGCTTTCAGTGAAGCCACCGGTAGTCAGCGCCGCGTTGAGGGCGGCAAAATTGGCGCTGAGGCTGGCCGGATCACGGCCCAGCACTTGGGCGCGGAGGTCGATCGAGCCGCCCTTGCTGCCGCTGCCGCCTGCGCCTTTCAGGATGCCGCCAAGGATGACGTGGCCGTGGGCGTCGCCGGTGGAGGTCAGGGTGATGCTGCCCGCGTCGTTGTTGGAGGCCGAGACGTCGATGACCGAGCCCTGCTGCTGGGTAATGTCGCCATAAGTAGATTCCAGCGCCACAGCGCCGCCCCAGGAGTATTCGGTCTTGTCCTCCATGAGGACGGTGCGCGCGGAAAGGTCGAGCCGACTGTTTACGCCGAGCACGATGTCGCCCGCCGCCGTCGCCGTCAGCGTGCCGCTGGGCAGGGCGACGGCGGTATCGAGGGTGATGGCTCCGCCCGAGGAAACCAAGTTGATGCGGCCGCCCAGCGCCGTTTCCGCCCCGGTGTCGGCGGCGGTGGCCCCGGCGGGCAGCGCCACGGTGAGGGAGCCGCCCGCGTGGTAGCTGGCGACGCTGCCAGCATTGGCCGTCAACAGCGGGGTCAGCAAGGTGAGGGAGCCGCCGATGCCCGCATAGGTCGCGGGATCGAAGCTGGCGGAGGGATCGGGGCCGCGCTGCCAGGCCGAGAGCGAGACATTGCCCACGCTGGTGATGCGCTCCGAGGCCGAGAGCGTCACGCCGGAGAAGCCCAGCAGCAGGTGGTTGAAGGTCACCGTCGAGCCGCCGGTGAGCCTGGCCGGGTGGCCCAGGGTGATGGTGTCGGCCGCGATGGTCAGGCTGCCCAGGCCGGTCCCCGCCCCGCCGGTGGTGATGGCGCCGGGCAGGGCGCTGGCGTAGCCACTGGTGGAGTCAAGCCGCCGCGCGACGTTCCAGGTGAAGTCGCCCACTTCAATGCGGATGGCATCACCGGCGGCCCCGGCGCCGTAGATAGCCGGGGTGGTCAGCACCAGGGAGCCGAGCGCTGTCAGATCGAGGTTCGCCGAACCGTAGAGGTTGACCGAGTTGCCGGCCCCCAGATGCAGGGAGCTTACCCCGGGGATATCCCGGGCCACGTCGCCGGCTACCAGCGATGCGAACAGATCCTGTGTCAGGTTGAGGCCGACCGCCAGGGTACCGGCAGCCTCGGCCGCCGCGAGGGCGTCTGCGGTGCCGATGTTGATGGAGTCCACCGTGAGGTCGAGGGTTTTCGCGCCCAGGAGCGGCGTGCCGTCAAAGGTCGCGCCGGTCTTGGAAAGGAAGCCGATGGTGCCGTCGGCGTAGAGGGCCGCGCCATCGCCGATGCTGATGGCACCGGTGGCGTTTTGGGCTATGGTGGTATTGAGCGTGACGTTCCCGTTGGAGACGACCAAGAGCGGGGTGCCGCCGCCCAGATAGGTGCCGGTCGAGGCATCCAGCAGCCGGGCGGCGCTGTCGTAGGCGCGGGTATCGATCAGGGAACCCGGATCGAGGCGGATGGCCCCCCCTTGAATGACGCTCAACACCACCTGCCCGGCGGTGAGCACGGCGCCGCTGCCCAGCGTCACCGATTGAGCCACGCTGGCGCGCGAGGCCGGATCGCCAAGGACGATGTAGGACGTGTCGCTGGGGTTGGTGGTGTCGGTCATGGGCCTGCCGCCGATAAATAGGCTGGCGGCTCCGAAGGCGTCGATATCCGAGGCCCGAAGCACCACCCGCGCGGATGAGCGGGTGGTATTATCGTCGTCGGCGACGATGGCAATACTCTGGTAGGCATTGGAACCGATATAGGCTGTGGTGATGGAGAGAACGCCGTCATAGGCGCTGTTCCCGTTTCCATTCATTTCTGTCATGGCATCCCAGGAGAACGCCGCATGGCCGGTGCTGGTGCTGCCAAATATCAGGGAAAGATGCTTGGCGTCTGCCTCGATCATCGGCCGCAGCGCGCCGACGGTGGCCGCCTGGGCAACGAGGAAGCTGGCGTAGCCGGTTTCGTTGTAATGGGAATAGGTCCGAACCGTGGCGGCCGGGGTGATCGTTATGGAAGTCGGCAGAGCGTCGTGAATGGAGGTGTTGGCCACCCCCTGGTAGCCCGACAATAGGTAGGAGCCGTTGCTGAGCGTCGCCACGCCACGAACCGCCGTGGTGCTGGTGGCTCCCAGTTCCACCCGGTAGGCTCCGGGCAGCAGCGCATAATTGGCGGGCATCAGGGTATAGGTGCCGGCAGGCAGGCCTGGCACCCCCGCCGGGATGGTGATGGTCTGGCCGATGCCCGGCGTGGCGCCAGTCCATGCCGTGTAGTAACCGCCCGCCGCCGGTGCCGTCACCACCCCCGGCACCAGTGCGTAGACGGCACCGCCGGAATGGAGCGGGTAGAGCAACGTGTCCACCGAGCCGCCGCGCCCGGAGACGAAGGCGGCACCGGTCAGCGTGCCGCCGCCCGACAGATCGACGGTGGCCCCCGCTTCGGCAATGATGCCGGTGCCCTGAAGGTTGATGCCTGTGGGGGAGCCCGTCGTGCCGTTGCTGGTGTTGTATTGGGCCGACACCAGGTTGATGGTGCCGGCGCTGGCGCCGTTTACGGTCCAGGTTTCGTCGTCCGTGGTGCCGCCATAAGGCATCACCAGCCCTTTTCCGCTCACCGAGGTGATGCTGCCGGCGAGAAGCTTCACCAAGGCGTCGGTGCTGCTGGTCCCATAGCCGAAGTCGGTGGTGAGAGCGGATAAATTGAGGGTGCCGAAGGGGGCAAACAGAGCGCCGCCTTGAAGGATGCTGGAGGCCGCCAGGGTCAGGCTGCCGAAGGCCGAATAGGGCGTTTCAACTGACGCGGAGGGATTGGGCCGGGTAATAGATAGCACCGCCGCAATGTCGGTGAGGCTGGGGGATGGCGCGGCATTGCCGCCGTTGCCGCTGCTGTAGAAACCCTGCGTGTAGCCGGCCTCCACGGTGGCGGTCACTCCGCTGGCCGGGTAGATGCGCGCCGCCGAGAGGGTGAGATCGTGGGCGGCATAAAAGATGGGGGAAGAAACGGTGTCGCTGGCGATGAAGCGCAGATCGCCGCTGCTGGCCAGGCCGATGTCGGCGAATGGGGCGATGATGGTGCCGGACACATCGATGAGATTGGCGCTCACCGACAGGGTGCCGTCCGCCGTGTAGGTGGTTGAGAGCGTCTCCGGCACCTTGGCGTAGTTGAAGTTGAGCTTGTCCTGCCCCGCCAGCAGCATGTAGGCGGCGGACAGCAGCACGCTGCCGCCTGACACGCTGGCATAGGTGCCCGCCTTCAGCGACAGGCTGCGGGCGACACCTAAGGATACGTCGCCGTCGAACAGCAGCGCCGTGCGGCCCAGCAGCGACACCGAGTCAAAACCGCCGGACTTGATCTGCGAGACGGCGATGCCGCCCTGCCCGAGGATGAGGTTGGCGTCGCTTTCGCCCGGCTCCACGTCCGCCGAGAGCGCGTCCGTCACCTCCTGCGAAACCGTCAGCACCCGG
The DNA here is from genome assembly GCA_002298145.1 of Spartobacteria bacterium UBA695. GTDB lineage: Bacteria > Verrucomicrobiota > Verrucomicrobiia > Chthoniobacterales > Chthoniobacteraceae > UBA695. Next base: position 8,153 of record DBMP01000024.1, read on the forward strand.
CCCACCCCCAGCGCCGTCGGAATGGTAAAGTAGTCGTAGTTCGCCTGGAGGGGCGATTCGAGGTTGACGATGAGCGTGCCGCCCGAGGCTCCCGCTCCGCCCGCCAAGGCTCGCAGCGTGCCCTCGGCCCGGATGCCGGACCAGCTCCGCAGCGCGATGGTGCCGCCGTCGCTTGCGACCGTTACCCGCCGGGAGGAGAGCCCGGCGCCGACAACGTCGAGTTCGCCGCTGGCACCCGAGGCGTCGAGCACTGCGCCGGGGCGGATGATTACATAGGCATGGGTTGACGCCTCGATGCCCGGCTTATAGGGACCGCCGTCGCCAATCGCCGTGAAGCTGCCGCCGGTGCTGCCAATATTGATTGTGCCGCCGTCGGGAACCACACCGTAGAGGCGGCCCAGGCTATCGGTGGCGATATAGGCCCTGGCCGACGCGTCCAGCACCGCGTCGCCGCCGATCCACACCGAGAGTGCACCGGGATCGACGTAGTGTTCCTGGGTGTAGGTGTTGACAATATCGATGGTCCCGCCCCGCGCGGTGATGGCCCCGTTTACCGTCACCTGGCCGCTGGAGGCAATCCGCACGCTCTGACCGTCATCGACTGTGATCGACGCCCCCTTGCCGATGGTCAGAAAGCCCTGCGTGCAACCGTAGTCGGTACCGTCGGCGCCGATGCCCGAAAGCAGGGCGATGCTTGCTCCGGCGCGCCGGGTCAGCGTGGCCGTTTTTGCGTTCTCCTGATAGAGCGTTGGCGTCCAGAGCTTCGCAACGTCGGCGATATCGCTGCCGGTGGAGGCCCCATAGGCCGCGTCGGTGAAGCAATAGGCCGGCATCACCCCGTTGATAGCAACCCCGTCCGGGACAATCAGGCCGCTTTGGCCGTTGACCGAATAGGACGAAAACCCCGACTGGAACAGGGAGGTTGGCAAGGTGGTGGACTGGATCGGTATGACCGCCACATCCCGCGCCACCACCGTGCCCTTGGCCAGCACGGTGCCGGCGGCAAGCGTGACGTCAGCGGTTGCGATGGACCCCGCCGCCAGAGATACCGGGACGGTCCAATACGTCTCCGCGAATCCACCTCCGTGCATGATCGGCACGCCTTGAGGGAACACGTTCGCGGGAAATGTGACCGCAGTGTTGGTGAAACTGCTGTCGAATCCGGTGATCTGCGACCCGGCGGGGATCGTTCCACCCTTGCCAATGGTCACCGAATTGCCGGCGCTCGTGATAATGCTTGTTTGGACCGGGATGTTGGTCCAAGCCGCGTGGGTCACAAGATATTCGCTCGTATTCCTGTCGCCGTCGAAATCCTTATAATCCCGGACACCATAGAGGACAAACGACCAGTAGCCAACCGGCAGGGTGCCGCCGGCGGGAAGCGTATCGAGCTTGAGCGTCGCGGCAATGGGAAGGACCGTCCCCTCGGGAATGACCGTGTCCTCGCTCAGGGTCAGAGCATAGGGTGCGGCCGTGCCGGCTGTGAGCGTGTCGCCAATGCTGGCAACGTCCTCGCCAACCGACAAAACACCGCCGGTTTCCAGTGTCAGTTTGCCCCCCTTGGTAAAGCCGTAGGAGAGGAGGGTGCCGCCCAGCGTCAGGTCGCCGTGGTTGCCCGGCGCCTTCGAGTTCATCGTGTAGCTGGCGATGAGCGTGATGTCGCCACCGGCGCCGCCGATAGTCGCGCCTTTCTCGGAAACGAAACCGCCCGCGGAGGCGTTGATGAGAGAGCCTGAGCCAAGGGTGACATCGCCGGTGGAGCGGATGGTTACGTCGCCGCCGTCAGCGAAAGCCTGCATCCACTCGGTCGCGGGATCGGTTAGCGCATTGCTCCAGAGCCCCCGAGTGTCGATGGTGACATTCTCTGCGACGGTGACAGCGATGTTCGTTACAAAACCGTCCGTATTCTGGCCAAGTGCGACCGAGCCGCCGCGAGCCGTGATATCGCCGTTCACGGTGACGGTGCCTCCGTAAAGACTGAGGCTTCCGCCCGGAGCCAGCGCAAGGTCTCCGGCAACGGTTACCGCGCCCGTAGCCGCAACCTGCAAGCCACCCAAACCGGCACTGTTGAGCGCCGTTTCGTCAAGCCATATCTCGGCGGTATCGGCGGGTTTGACCGGCGAGATCGTCACATCGCCTGTGACCGGGTGCTTTGTTCCTGCCGAATAGTCGTTATTGTGCACCGTAAGCGAGCCGGGAAGAGCCACGGTGCCGCCCGGCAGCTTGTAGCCATCCGTCACGCCAGAGGAGCGCGCTCCGGTTTGGCTGGAACCGTTGACAACGCCAGCGGTAATCGAACCGTAAAAATTTCCTTTGGACGTATTGAGAATAAGTCTGCCCGCGTCGCGCCCTACGGTGTAGCCGTCCACCGATGTATAAATGGTGCTTCTGTCGGTAAGCGGGCTGTAATAACTTTCGGTAACATTCCACTTTGCGTGATCGACGTTGAAGACGTTATTGGCAATGATATAAGTAAGGTACGACGGCGCGTCCTCAATGGAGTAATATCTTCCGTCGCTGCCCAGGAGGCGGGTGGATTTGATAACGCCGGAGGCATAATCGACAGAGCCGCCGGAGATGTTAAAGGAAGAGCCGGCTTGCGCAACGACCTCGTTGGCGGAAAGCATGATATTGCCACCAACAGCCGTCCACTCGCCAATGGTATGGCCGAGGTTGGAGAGGTAGCCGCCGACTTCAAGAAGCCCTCCCGATGTATAATAGCGGTCGGAGGTGTAGCCGCCGGTTCCGGCGGGGACGTAGACCAAGTCGCTAATGTTGATCCAGACGTTGTTGCTTTTCAGAGCCTTCGAGTCCCGATTGAGCGGCGAATCGCGCAATTCGTTGCCCTGGATATTGACCATGATGTTGTTGATCGACATGGCCAGTGACACACCGCTAACGCCGGAAACATCGAGGTCGGCTCCGCTTTCGGTAATAATGCGGCCCGCGGCGGAAACCGCGATCTGGCCGCCCTGGGCCTGGGTTTCCGAGCCGCCTTTGAAGACGACGCTGCCGCCGGTCGCGATCTCGACGCGGGACTGGTCCTCGCGGTCGTCGAGCTTGGAAAGGTTGTCGAACTGGCCGAATGCGGCATTGGCCCGAGCGGTATTCTGCGTGGCGGAATCGGCGATCAGTGCATCGCGCTGGCTGTCGAGCGCGGTGGTATCACTGTCGAGTTCAGGCAGGATGGCGGTAAGGCTGTTGCCGGTAAGCGTAATAGAACCGTCTGCGTTTGTGGCAGAATTGAGCAGGTGAATGGTGCCACGCTGGTTGACCGACGTGCTGGCAATGAGGACGCCGTCTTGGGTGACAGTGCGTCCGGCAAGCGTGATGTCGCCTTGCGCGGCGGTGATAAAGCCTGTGTTGGTCACACTTCCTGCCGAGGAGTTGACGTCGAAGATCGGCGCAATTTCGTTACCACGCGTGGTCGAATACGAATTGCTGGTTGTGCTATAGCCGGGCCGCAGAATGAAGTCGTCGCCAGCGGCGAGTTCCGTCTGTCCCTTCGGAGTCGTGATCATGCCGTGGTTGTCAACTTCGCTACCAAGCAACAGAACGAAACCGCCGCCGCTGGTCACACTGGATGGGACGGCGGTGGTGATTTCAGCCCCAGCCTCGACAATGACATTGCCAAAAGCGTCGGTAAAGGCGGGCGCGTAGGTGGAGCCCACTTGAGTGGAATAGATGCCGCTATTGAGGAACTGGCTATTGGAAATATTCGCGGCGGCAGCAACGAGGTTGTGGACATTCACCTGGGATGCACCGCCGAAGATGATGCCGTTGCGGTTGATGATGTAGACGGAACCAGGGGCGTTGATCTGGCCGAGTATTTGCGAGGGGGAGGCGCTGGGATCAGTGACGCGATTGAGGGCAACCCAGTCGCGGCCTCCCTGGTCGAAATTGACGGTGGTTTCGCGACCGACGTTGAATGTCTCCCAAGTGAGGATGGCTTTTGCAGTCTGCTGTTGGATGTCCACCACGGTCCGGCCGTTCTGTACAGACTGCGTCGGAGCGGCGGCTCCCTGCCAGAGATCGGTGCCGGGCGTAGCGCCGGAGGCAACGACAAGGCCGCCGGAAGTCAGACCGTTGGGAACGCTGCTGGCGCTAGACTTGGCTGCAGCGCGCGCCGCAGCCTGGGCGGCCCGGACGGCGGCGATGGTCTGCGTCGTCCGCACGAGCGACTGACGTTCGGCGAGCGCGGAGGCGGTGCTATCGGTACTGCTGCCGCCTGAGACGCTGGAGGAAGATGAATTGTTGCCGGTGGTGCTGGAGGCGGGGGACTTGACGCGCATGTTGCCCACCAGGCTGGCCATACTCATCGGCGCGGGGACCAGGAGGACGAGCAGGATGCAGAAGGCCGCCTTGATCGAGCACGCGATAAAGTCGGCGGTCCAAAGCATTGCGGCGGGAAGGGCGGCAAGGACTGTGAGCGAGTACCTCTTAAAGCGGACAAGGCGGTTCATAGGAAAAGATGGGATCGGGAAAAACAGTGTTGAGGAGAGACTGGGAAAAGACCTGCAAAAAGTGTGGGAAGTGACCGGACTCAGGTGTGCTCACCCGAGCGCACCCAAATCCGGCGACCCAAAAAATCGATACCGTTCATGGCGGGGGAATCCGCCATGAACGCTCCGAATATTACTTGCTTGGAGTGGATGGGGTGAGCATCTGAGCCACGGCGAGTTCGTTGACCGTGATGGGATTTTTTTCGAGCAGCTTGCCGAGGTAGGCCTGGCGGTTGACCTGGGCTTGCTTGGTGCGCAGCCGTTTGCCGAGTTCGCTTTTGACTTCGTCAAAGGTGAGCTGGCGGCTTTCACGGACTTCGAGCAATTTAAGGATGTGCCAGCCGTCGGCGAGCTGGATCGGTTTGCTGACGGCTCCTTTGGAAAGAGCCGTAACACTGTCGCGGATCTCGGGCCGGATTTGCGTCTCGGCGAGCCAGCCGAGTTCGCCGCCCTTGGTCGCGGATTCCTTCTCGTCGCTTTCTTTTTGAGCGATGGCGGCGAAATCCGTGCCGGACTTGGCGAGTTGTTTGCTGATCCCGTCGAGCTTGGCCTGTGCTTTTTTGAGCACGTCGGTGTCGGCACCTTTCGGAGCGGCAACGAAAATCTGCGCCAGGTGATATTGACGCGGGGCCATGAGCGCGGTTTTGTTGGCTTCGTAGGCGGCCTTCAGATCAGCCTCGGCGGGGTAATCGGCGAGCGGCTCGGTTTGGGATTGGAGGTAGCTTTCGACCAGCGCGGTTTCACGCAGTTTGTCCAGTTGACTCGTGAAAGCCGGGTTCTGGTCCCACTTTTGTGCCTGGGCTTCGGCGAGAACGACGCGGCGGATTAAGAGCATGCGGATGGCTTGGTTCAACTCGGCCGGTTTGGCGGCCAGTTCGGCCTGGGCCTGCGGGTTGAGGCTCTCCAGCAGCGGGCGGATTTCGTCGGCTTTGACGTCGGTGCCGTTGACGCGGGCCAGGATGCTGTCGGCCGCGAACGCGTTGGAAATGAGGCTCACGGCGACTGCCAGGGTGATCGCGTTGCGGTACATGGCGGCGGTAAATTTGGTGGAGTAAAGTGTAGTCATGGTTTGGGTCGGTTTTAAGCTAGTGAGTCGATGGGGTCGGCGAGGGCTGTGCCTTGGCCGTTTGCGCCTTGGGTTCGGGCTTTGGCGTTGCCGATGGAGCAGGAGCGGTAGCAGGGGTTCCGGGCTGGTATTTCTGGTCGAGGATTTTGTCGTTGTAATCCTGCACGAGCGCCTGGATTTGCACGCGCTTGGCTCCGATGAATGGCTCCTTGGCTTTGATGGCGTCGCCCAGCCCGAAGCGCTCCAGGCGGTTCAATATTTCCTGGCCAACTTTGACGAGCGCGACGTTCTTGCTTTCTCGGTCGGCCACGGTCCGTTCAAGTTCGGCAATGCGGATTTCCAGGTTCGACCGGGCGAGTTCCTTGGTTTTGGCTAGGTCCGCGGCTTGCTGGAAAGCTTCCCGGGTCTTGTTGAGTTCGGTGAGGAGCTTGGCGTTGTTAGCCTCCAGGGTCGTAGACTTTGTGGTAAGATCGGCGATTTCCTTTTCGGCTTTCGCGCGATCTTTTTCGCTTCGCTTGGTGAGGTCATCGAGCTGTTTTTTGAGCGTGTCGCGCTCGCTCTCCGCCTCGGCCTGGGTAACTTGAAGGGCGGCGGTGTCGCTCTGGGCTTTGCGCAGTTGGAGGGTGGAGTTGCGCAGCGCGTCACGCAGCTTCGCTTCGTTGTTGTCCTGCGTTTGCTGGGCAAAGGCGCCGAGCGGTAGCGTCACCAGTAAGAGAAGGGTGCCGAGGGATCGTAGGGATTTCATGACGGGAATAGGTGCTAGAATTTGGCGGAGAGATCGACTTGGATGACGTCGGCGGAAAAGGGCGAGCTAGAGACGTTGTTGGCGCTCATCCAGCGCAGCCCGGCCCAAACGTTTTTGGAAAGACCGAGTTTGCCGCCGACGAAGAAGCCTTTCAAATTGGTGCCGCCCAAGCCGAAATCGGAATCGGCGAATGCGTCCACCACGGCATCGGTTTCGAGGTAGCGGTAGCCGACGAAGGTTTGCCAATCCCAGCGCTGCTCGATGACTGGCATGCCGACGGTGAACTTGAGAAGCCAGCCGGTGTCGCCGCCGTCCACCTTGGTGGAGTGGTCGCCAAGGTTATTCTGCGCGCCGTAATAGTTGATGCGGTTTGCGTCGTAGGCTACGTTTTTAACGAACTCGCCTTCGAGCGACATGTGGAAGGGATCGAACCGGGAGAAGTCGATCTTCTGCGTGTAGGCCAATTCACGGAACGGCGTGGCTAGTCCGTAATACTGATAGTCATATTTTCCGTAATAACTCGAGGACGAATCGGTATAGTAGGCGTTATTGCGCAGCTCCATGTAGGTGTTGCCTTTTTGCGCGAACGACGGCCGGGTGATGTCGGTGTTGCCATCCTCGTCCGTGAAATAGATCGGGTCGGAAAGCTCGCCTTGGATGTCGAGGAAGTCGTAAAAGGCCACGCCAGCCCTCGTGGTGAGGTCTTTGGTGATGGTGATGTCGGTACCGATTTGCGCGCCAATGAGCCACTTGTCCTTGCTCTCGACCTTCGCCGCCTCGTTGGTGGAGAAGTTGAAGTCGGTGTTGTAAACCGGGAACGATCCCAAGGTCAGCCACGGGGTAAAGCGGCCCAGGCGCTGGCTCACGTGCGCGACCACGCCGTCGAAACCGAGGTCGTCGTCCCAAATGAGGTCGGTTGAAAAGAACGGGTTGTCAAAGCGGCCCACCACAAAGCTCGCCTTGGTGTCTTCGAAGCCCTGCAAATCGTAGCGGATGAACGCACGGTCCACCCATGCGGCGTACTTTGCGCCGAGGCCGTTGGAACCGAGCGTCTGGTTGGTGGAGATGGGCGAGTTGTCGTTGCCGGTAGCCAACCGGATGCCGGCGGAGAAACCTTCGCCCAGGTTGGCATCGAGCGCCAAGCGGGCCCGTATGCGCATCCGCTCGCGGTCCTGGTCAACGTTGTAGATCGGTGGATACTTGGTGTTACTTTGGGATGCGTTGTAGGGCGAGCCGTTGTTGATGGCGTTGAAGTTCGGGTAGCCCAGTGCGTCGTTACCGGACGGGAAAAAGTCCCCCTCATAGCGGGCGCGCACGTCGCCGCTGATGCGAATTGCCTTGGTCCACGGGGCGACCTGCTCGGGCAGCGCCCAGCCTTCCGCCAGTTGCTCTTTCATGACGTCCTGCTTGATGTCTTCGCGCAGTTGTCGCCGCACCGACTCGGGCACGTACGTGACGCGGATTGCGCCGTCGCCGCCTCGGGTGGAATAGGGCACGGCGTCGACCGGGGGATAACTGCTGACGGGACCGGCCACGGAGGCCGCTCGTTCCTGGGCGGCTCTCGCGGTGGCGGCCTCGGTTTCGGCCTGGGCGATGAGCGCGTCGCCTTGTTCTTTTTTCACCACGCCCTGCTGGACGAGCAAGTTGACTAGGTTCACCATCGCGTTGGTGGATGCGGCGACGGGCATCAGCGAGGGCGCCTCATCGGATGCGGGCGCGACAGCGGGCGCCTTGGGGTCGGCGGCCTGGGCCGCAACGATCAGCGCGGAAAGGCAGGCGGTGGATAGGATTCGGGGAAGCCGGGGCCCGTGGCGGCGGGTGCGTGGCAGCGAAGTTGTCATGGTTGTTGGTAGGATGGAGAGGTGTTGAAATTAGGGACGGCGGCCGGTGAGCCGCAGGACGATAGGGCTGGGCATATCCGCGGGAGGCGGCTCGCGCAGGGTCAGGCCCTTGAGGACTTCGTTCTGGAGGGCGTCGTCGATCTCGCGGTCGCCCGTGGATGTGATGAGCTGAGCGCGCTCTACCCGCCCGGTGGAGTCCGGCCAGATGCGAACCGAGATATCGAGGGTTGCCGTGCGCGTCTTGCTATTGCGGCTCAGCGCGGACTGGATGGCGGACTGGACTTGCCCGGCATACCATCCCCAGCGCCCGCCTCCACCGCCGGAGCCGTTGCCGGTTCCGCGGCCCCCGATGATCCCGCCGTTGCCGCGCCCCACGAGGCCGAAGGCGTCAGGCCCATTGCCCTGGATGTTCGTCCCCATCGGCGCGGCTTCTTCCTCGGGCTTGGGTTGTTCGGCGGGCTTTTGCTCATTATTGGCCACCGGCTCCTGCTCGATCATTTGCTGTTTGTCATAGACCTTCGGCGGCTCCTCTTTCTTTTGAATTTGGGGAAGCGGCGTGGGCGGCGGCGGCAGCGCGATCCGCACCATGGAAAACTCCTGCGGTTTGTTGGCGACTGTTTTGGAACCCGCCACCGTGCGAACAACCCAGACCAGCGCGGCGATGCCTACTACGGCAACGGCGATAACCACGCCGTTCCTGCGCAAAAACGCCATGGCATTGCGCTGGTTGGCCTGTTGTTGTTTCGGGCGGGATGGCGCTGTATGAATTTCTGGTGCCATGACTAGTTATTTTCCCGATTTGGTCGCGAGACCGACCTGTGAAATTCCAACCCGTCCAAGCACGTCCAAGACATCCATCACGCCCTGGTAGTGCGTGAGGCTATCGCCCCGCACCACCACCGGAAACTCCGGTGTGGCCGACTTCTGCGAATTGAGCCGCTGCTCCAACTCGGAGAGCGAGACCGGCACGGTGTCCAGGAAGATGTGCCCTTCGTTGTTGACTGTGATGGCCTTGGTCTTTGGTTTGGCCAGGCTCGCCGGGGTGTTGCTCGATTTCGGCAGGTTCACTTTCGTCCCGGCCACCGACGCCGTGCACATGAGAATAAAGATGACGAGCAGCACGTACGCCAGGTCCAGCATCGGCGTGATGTTGATATCGTCGTAGGGCTTGTCTTCGTCTTGAACATTCATGGCGCTTGAGATGAAAAAGGAATCAGACCTCGACGGATACCGCCGATTTTTCGCGGCGCTTGGAATAAAACTCGGTGACCTTTGCGACGAATTCGTCGACGAATACCTGCATATCGACGGTCACTTCCTTAAGCCGCGAGAGCAGGTAGTTATAGCCAAAGAGCGCGGGAATCGCGACGGCCAGACCGGCCACGGTTGCCAGCAGCGCGGCGGCGATGCCGGGGGCGATGGCGTTGACATTGACGTCGCCCGCCTGGGCCACGGCGGCAAAGGTGATCATGACGCCAACCACCGTTCCGAGCAGCCCCAGGAAGGGTCCGCCGGAAATGGCGATCGTGAGCAGCACCATCCACTTCTGGAGCCGTTGCAACTCACGGGCACGGCCCGCATCCATGCTAACGTTGATTGCCCGGATCGCCGCGCCAGAGAGCGGCTTCTTGCTGTGCACGTCGTGTTCTTCGGCGATGCGCTTGCGGATTTCGCGAGCGCCGATGTGGTAGAGCCGGTAAAGGGGCGAGAGAGACACTGCGTTGCCGTCCTCCTTGCTCAACTCGCCACCGACGGAGGAGGAAAAATGCTGGGTTGCAGCGCTTTCAAGGACGGTCAGGTCGTCGCCAACGCGTTCCTCGAAAAGCCGCAGGAAGCACTCGTTGCCTTTGAGAGCGCCGGCGATGTAGCGGTTCTTCAGCACCATCACGGTAATACTTAAAACGCTCATCACGGCGAGCAGGCAAATGACCACCCAGCCGTCCGCGGTAAGGCTGCGAACGATAACGCCGATATAGCCCGAGCCCCCACCGCTGCGTTTGCCGCCTTCTTCCTCGCCAAACACCACCGACTTCGGCCCCGATTCGCCCCCCTGCGTCATGGCCTCAAATTTAAGATAACCCGCGGAACGGACTGCCCCGGCAAGTTCCATCTCGACCACGTCCCCATTGAAACCCGAGGCAACCGTTCCGTCGGCTGCTCTTTCGCCGCCCAGCGTTGCCGGGCTGTTGAGCGCGGGAAGGCCCGCCTCCATTTTGCCATAAACCTGCCCATCAATCCAAAGCGTCACGGTTCCTCCATCCGCAACCGCCGCCACGTGATGCCACGCATTAGCCACCAGCGGGGCCGCTCCGGGTGTGCGGGAAACCGTCCCGCCGCTCGTCACTTCCACAAACGGCACTCCCGCTTCGGTCACGATCGAAAAGGCGTTCTGACCCTCACGGCGGCTGAACAAAATCAAATGCCCCCGGGCGTCCGCAGGCTTAACCCACACCGACCATGTCATGGGTCCATTGGCGCTCCACGCCAGCGATGGAGAGGCCGGGACGCTCACTAGTGATTTCCCGTCAAAGTGCAGGCCCGTTCCAATGAGCGTTCCCTCCGCGGGAATCCCCGCATTGGCCGCGTTGTTTTCGTTGCCCGAAAAATCCCGCGCGGGCTGACCGCGTTCGCCAAAGTGCCACACCAGTTCAGTCCCCGCGTCGTAGGTCCCCTTCGAGTTCTCGGCCGAAGGCGCCGCCTGGTTGCCATAATAAAGCCAGAAGATCGTTTGCGCCGCCCCCTTCACCTCCGGCACCCGCACCCACACAAAGGCTTCTCCGAGCATCGCGTCATACGATGCAATATGATGCGGGAGCACCGTCTTATCATCCGCGTTGACGAAACGGATATCCGATCCGTCCTGCTTGGCCAGGTCAAATTGGAAATTCCCAACGTGCAGCCGCACCAGCACCGGCACGCCGCCAACGGATTCCGTAACACCGGCTCCGTTACTGGTGGTGTCCACCGTGATTTTCTTGCGTAGCGCCCAGTCGCTTTTCCACCAGGCGGCGTGGGCTGCGTTCGGCACACATAGGCAGGCCAACATGGCCAGCAGCGCGTTCTTTAGCCAGTTTCGAGTCGTTCGTATCATAGGAGACGGTTTTTGGTTGAAGGGTAATTTGCTACGATCAAAGGTTAAAATTCGGCCCATACTCGGAAGGTCAGCCGCGGGTGATACTGCTCGGTGTCCCCCTCGCTTTGCAGCGGGAAACCCAGGTCGATTGTTCCGTTGAAATGCTTGTGAAACTTCAAGAGCGAGCCCACGCCCACGCTCCCAAGGCAATAGCTGGAGGTTTGTTCCGCAAGCGTATCCATCACCGTCAAATACGCCCAATCAGTGAACACATACGCCCGCCATTCATCCACATATCCGGCAAGCGTAAAGGGAGGCGTGCGCACTTCGAACGTCCCGACCACCGCGTTGTCTCCCATCGCCGCACTTTCCAAATACCCGCGCACCGTGCTCAAGCCCCCCGCCCCAAACTCCTCCGAAGAAATCAGCGGTCCGCTCGATACTTGCCCCTGCACCTTCCCAAAAAGCTGCACGTCATCAATCACGTCCCGCGTCTGCGAGAGATCACCGCGGAAATAAATATAGCTACCAGTGGAATTGAACCGCTTGTTATCAAACTCCTCCGTCGAACTCCCCATCCCCCGCGCGCTAAAATTCACACTCCCATTGACCTGCGTCATCACTCGCTTCTCGATCAGCGATCCCGAATAGCCAAGGGCTATCGGGAAATAGGTGATCGGCGTCTGGGTCGTCGCAGAAGTCCCCGTCAAAGACAGCAGCTCCTCATAGTGCTTATAGTCCATGCCCACCGTAAAACTGTGCACATACGTTTCCGTGCTCGGCAGCGCCACGATCGCTTGCAACCCTACCGTTTCGCCCCGCCCCGCCACGTCAAACGCGCCCAGCGTCGAGACATCGCTATCCTGCTTCGTCCCTTGGAGCAGCATCTTCACCGGCGTATCCGGGATGGGCATCATGTAATAGCCCGAATACACCTTCGCATCATCCGGGTTCTCCGGCGCCACCTGAAAACTCCCCCCAATGGTGTGCCCCAACTGCCACAAATTCGAGTAGCTCAATGCACCATTGAGGCGCGTTTGAGTCGTGTTTGCACTATACCGGTTATTCAACTCTAAACTCCCGTGCAGTGGCGAATGATCCTCCACATTCAAATCCACATCCACCGTCCCCGGCACCACCCCGGCTCTTAAAGAAGGCGTCACCCTGCAATCCGCCGACTGGTTTAGCCCCACCATCTCCCGCGTAAACGCATTGAAATCCGGCACCTCACCCTCCGCCACCGACGGCACCTTTTCCTTAATCGTATTATGATCAAAATAGCGCGACCCGTGAATCCGCAACCGCCCCACCTTCCCCTCCACCACCTGAATCACCACCGTCGCATCCGCCACCCGCTGTTGCGGCACCACCACCGACACCGTTTGGTAACCCCGCTTCTGATAAAGCTTCTCCAGCGCCACCCGCGCCCCCTCCACATCCTCCGGCGTCCGCGCCTCCCCAAGCAACGGATACACCGTCGCCTCCACCTCCTCCGCCGTTAACTTAGTCACTCCCAATACCTTATATTCAAATATGTCGATCCGCGAAGGCGCCGCAGCCTGCGGTTGGGTCGCGGCGGGCTCCGCCGCGCCCAGCGTGACGGCGCAAACGGCTAATAACAAGAAAGCTAAACTAAAGATGTGTACTGATTTCACAGGGCTGTTTTGAATGGCTGACGATACGTAGTTCTGTTATTAAGACCCCTCTTCCGGGCAGAATCTTCCGGATTTAATGTTACAATCAGATTACGAAGATCGTCCCCCTTCCATTCCTCATTTCATTGATTCCGTTTTTCCCCCCGTCCACGACGCATTAGTCCAAGTAACGCGACGCCGCCCGCCATAAGGGATGCATACGTGGAAGGCTCTGGCACGGTTTCAGCAACAGAAACGTTGTCGAGCGCTGTAATTCTTGCATTCGATGTTCCCGCGAATCCGTAGATTGAGGCGGCGGCGGCCAAGGCGGCGTCATCAAATGTATAGGATGTGCTGTAAATAACATCCCCTGACAACTTGGAGATCGTCAAGAGAAAGGTATAGTCGCTGCTGGCATCCAGGGTAAGCGAAAGACTTACATTGAACCACGTGTTTACTGCGAGGACATGCTCTCCGTTAGCCGTGTTCCAATTATAGTACCCCACGATGGATCCGTTTTTAATGAAATAGCCACCTTCATCATAAAATGCGAATTCAATGCCGGAGGAAATCGCCGCTGGATAGTCGGGGCTCAACGCATTCGAGCTTAACGAGGAAAAACCGATCAAACCATAGCCTTCGGGGACCTCATAGTTTGAATTAGTGTTATAAAAGGCGCCGCTGATCGTCAAGGCGTTCCCCTGCGCATTGTTCAATGCTGTCTTGGAGGTCCAAAGCGAGTGACTGCCAACACTGTAGGGGACACTGAATCCCCCGGTGCTGTTTACTCCCGCGCTGGAACTGTAGGTCGCGGAGGCTCCCGAGAACGTGTAATTAAAATAGTCCTGATCCGACGAGGTGTTGAAATCACTCGCGATGGTTGTGGTGGATGTCGTTCCCGTTGCAATAGTTGTCGTCGTCGTGCCAGCTTGCAACGATCCCCCCGCCAACAGCAATGCGGCGGCTAAGGCACCGAACGCAGTCTTAAATGTATTTCGCTTAATGAGTTTGTTCATGCTGTCGTTGTTTTTACGAGCCTGTTTTGGATGGATGAAAATAGTTGGTTCTACTTTAAAGACCCCTCTTCCGGGCAGAATCTTCCGGATTTGTTGTTACAATCAGATGACAAGAAAGATCGTCCTCCCTCGGCTCCCAATTTCCTTGATGAAGTTTCTTCCCCGGCATAAGAAAATAGAAACGGCCCAACAATGAGGATGAGATGAGCCGAAGATGCTGAAATTTCCATACAATATGAAACCGGCGAAAATGACAAATTTCATGGGCCGATCATGCATAGTTCGGCTCGGTATTCTTGTATGATCAAACGGTTCCAACCATCTCGGTTTGCTGATCGTCTGCAAGGAATTATGCGCCAAGGCATTGGCTTGGCCATCGCATGGGGCTGTTTGACTTCATGCGAAAATGCCGGGGCAGAACCTGTGGATTATTTTGCCGACAAAACACTGGTTGACACATGGATCAACACCAGTTCCATCAACAGCAAGGGTCTTTCAATGGAAGCCATTCTCAACATCGTCGAAGGCCAGACCCAATACCGTTTTGTTTATGTTTCCACCCGGATTCCGATCGACGGGAAAATGGTTATCGAACCTGGCTCGACCGAATCCCTGGCCCAGTTATTTTCCAACATTTCTTCATTATCCAACGTGATTTTCCAAAGGCACGGTTTGAAAATCATCGTTCGCACACCCCTGGCCTCCGCGGGCGCTCCGGCAAAAGTCGGCGCCATACAACCATAAAACAAGCGTCATGAAAGCCGCGGCCCAGGAAGACAAACAGCTTATAGCCAGTATTGGTCTCGGGGATGAGGCGGCCTTACAAGTGCTTTTGCGGAAATACTCGCCGCACTTGTGCCAATTTGCCGATTCCATTCTGCATCGGCATGACTTGGCTCAAGAAGCCGTGGCAAACGTGTTCATCACGCTTTGGCAACGCCGCGAAATCTTGCACATCAAAACCAACGTGAGGGCCTACCTTTTCACCGCCGCATGCCATCATTCGTTAAAATTGCACCGAAGCCAAATTCACGCGGGCGATATCTCCATTGATGAAGTCCCGGCCGGGGAGTTCATGCGGAAAACCGCGGCGGACAGTGAATTACAATATCGCGAGTTCGCCGACGCCGTCGAATCCATGCTGAAGACCCTGCCGACGGAATGTCAGCAGGTTTTCAGAATGAACTGTTTCGAAAATCTTCGCTACAAAGACATCGCTTGCGCTCTTGGAATTTCGGTGTCCGTGGTCCAAAAACACATGACCCACGCCCGGCGCAAGATCGCGGCGGCGCTTCCAGATTGGTCTGATTTCATTAACAAGGACTGGCTTTCGCGCTAACCCCGCTGGCCACGCGAAAGGATCACGCGCGCAATTTTGCCCTGGTCCCGGATGATTTGGAAATTGAAAACGCCCGTCATTTGCAAGGTTTCAAAGATTTCCTCCAAGGATTCCCTCTCAAAGCTGCCGCTTACCCTTTCACTAACCAACGCGGGGTCGGCAAACTCAACGGTAATACCGAAACGCCGCTCCAACTGGTGCATGGCCGAGAAAATCGGCTCCCTCTTCCAAACGAAGACATCCTGCATCCAGCCGGTAGCCGCCTGCACGGAAATGGGCGTTATCTTGGAAACCCGGGATTCCGGAGAAAATCCAAACTCCTCCCCAGGCGCCAAACTGAACGGTTTTTCCGATCCCCGCGCCCCCACGGTCAAGTCTGTAACCTGTACTCTCCCTTTGATCAGGGACACTTTGGCCTCCGATCCGTCGGCAAAGGCGTGGACATTGAATTGCGTGCCGAGCACCTTTATACGGATCGTTGGCGTTTCGACTACGAAAGGGTGTGTCTCATCATGGGTTACGTCAAAGAAAGCCTCACCCATCAACCGAACCAAGCGGGCACGCGGCCCAAACGTTTCCGGATAAGAGAGAGAGCTGCCGCTATTGAGGGTGATCTGAGTGCCATCATTCAATGTCACAACCAGCCGCTCACTGGGGCCGGCCGATCTCTGAATCCACTGTATTGGCTGGGATGCCGACGTAAGGACGCTACGCCCGGATTTAAAATAAAGGGTTGCCGGAATCGCAATAAGCGCGAGCGAAGCCGCCAGCGCCGCCACCGTTGCCGGACGCGTAAACCAGCGGCTGCGCCCCTCTCCGGCTTCCATCGAGGTCATCGATTGTTCCTCTTGTCCCGCAGACCGTTCCGAGTCAACCGCCGCTTCAACAAGGTGTGAAATGGCGTCAATATCAAACCCCTTCTGGCAATTCTCCGGGTCATTTTCCCACCCTTTGCTCATTTCAGCAAAGAGATCCCGACACTCAATGTCTCTGAGACGGAAGACCAACTGCTCGCGTTCCGTGGATGACGCTTCGCCAATCAGATATCGCGTTGCAAGCTGGTAGAAAGAAGTGATTTTGTCGTCGGGATGCATGGCTTTCAAATACAAGACCCATAAATCGGGTAAAATCTGTTCACAATCTTCATAATTTTCCATCAAAAAGTGCCATCTGAGCGAAACGACACCATAGAGGGTTGCATATATTAATACCAAGGTAAGCCCACAGCTCTCCTGAGGAGACTCCTTGAGTTTGACAATTCCAAACCTCCCGTGAGTCTTTTGATGTGAACCGCTTAAGGCACCACAACAGAAAGACTCAACTTGAACGACTGCCAATCATTATCGCAAACGAAATGGGATTGCAAATACCACGTGCTGTATCCTAAAACGCAGGTGCAAGGCGCTTTACGAGCATGTCCACCTGCTGATGCTGATAGCGATACCGCTGAAGTATTCGGTGTCGAGGGTCGTGAGGGGTTCATCAAGCGCGGAACTTCGGCGAGCGGCAGCGAAACTTTACCTGGGCGAACTTTTGGGTGCGTCACAGTTGCCCGGCCCAGTTGAGTCCACCATGACAAAAGCAGGACAAACGCCTTCCATTTCTTGCGCTTTTATGCGATCCTTGTTTTCGCAATGCACGACAGAAGGCGCACAGAACCAAAGCCTTACGAAAGCGGCGGAAATCCTTTAACACCCTGCCGGAGGGTTTGGGAGGCAGCGCCTCCCATCTCCCCAACAAGGCGGGCCTCAACCCAACATTCCAAAGCGGTGCTCTCTGATTAAACCCGCGTCACCTTTGTCCCAGTGCCCGCCTTGCCTCCCCGAAAAGAGCGCAGCGAATTTTCGGGGAGCGGGCCGCCCAAAGATAAGCGCCCAAGGCGCTTGGCGGAGTCGCTTCGCTCTCCAGCGAGAGCAAGGCGGGGCGTTGATGGCCGTTACACAAAAGTACGGCTTTTTGCGCCCGCCTTGCCGATGGTTTTGGCTTCCGGGGCTCTGCCCCGGCCCCCGGCAAGGGACATTGTCCCTTGCATCCCATCTGGAAACTTCCGTTTCCTCTTTTAATTCGTCAACGCGGTCTAGCCTTATCCTTTCCGGATAATCACCCGCCAGGCTCCGGCTTCCTGGGCGACGGTGAGAATCTCGTTGCCGTCTTTGGCGGCGCTTTCAGGGACGTTACGCGCCCCGGCCTCGTCCAGCAGGATGGAGAGCACCTGACCTGATTTAATGGTCCCGAGTGCCATTTTCGTTTTCACGTAATTGAGCGGGCAGACGATGCCTCGGAAGTCCTTCTCCAGATCCGCTGCGACCGCCGCCGCCACGGGCTTGGGCGCTTCGGGCGCGGGCTGCGTCGGGGCCGCCCCCGTGGATGGCTTCGGGAATTGCAACGAGGCATCCATGCTCTGGAAGAGGTTCTGGATGGAGGTGACAAACTCGGTCACTTCCGCCGCCGCGACGGTGAAGGCCCCGGCCGGGTTGGCCGCTGCCGCCGCGCTTTCGCCCGCTTCGAGCAACGGCTGGAAGCGCGCGTCGGCGAGCCCGGCTTGCACGAAGTGTTTGTTAAAGAGCGCAAAGGCGTCCCGGTCGGTCTCGGCCTGTTCGCCGCGCGTCACCAGGAGCGCACGGGCCGCCAGGGCTGCCGCCTTGAAGTAGAGGCCCTCGGCGAGCGACTGTGCCGCGCTCTTAAGGTCCACGTCGATCAGGTCGAACACCCCCGCGCCGCATTCGCCCGGGCCACGGCCTGCCATCGAGAAGGGTTCGTCAGCGCCCCAGTCGTAGTAGAAGTTCTTGTCTTCGTCGAAGTCCGGCACCGGTTTGTATTTTTCCGCCAGGGCATCGACCGTGGCGCTGCCACCGTTCTTCAGGAACGCGCGGAAATCGTCATGCGATGGGGCCTTTTCGTAGCTGGCGAGCAGCTCGGCCAGGAACTTGGGGACGTTGCGGGCCGGGAGCGTGTGCTGACCCGTGGCCAGCACGGTATCGCCCTCCGCCACGTGGCCGCCGAATTGCAGCGCATACTGCGGCACAAGGTGATCGTTGACGCGCCGGGCGGCTCCGTGAAGGCCGATGTCGGCGATCTGGTGGCGGCCGCAGGAGTTCGGGCAGCCGCTGATGTGGATGGAGAGATCGCCCAGCGCGGTGAGGTCGACGCTGCTCTTGGTCAGTTCGCGGTCAATGGCTTTCGAGAGCCCGCGCGAGAGGCAGATGCCGAGCTTGCACGTCGAGGCCCCGGTGCACGAAACCAGGCGGCGCAGGACGGCCGGTTGCGCCACGGCGAGGCCGAGCTTATCAAGCTCCTGGAAAACGTGCGGCAGCTCCGAGTCGTGGACCCAACGCAGAATTAGGCTCTGCGTGGAGGTGGCGCGGAGCGATTGCTCACCGGTGGTTTCGACTAGGTCGGCCAGGCCGTTGAGCGTCGCGGAGGCGATGTCGCCCAGGACGAGCGGGATCTCCACCCGGTTGTACCCAGCCTGCTTCTGCGCCTTGACGTTGTGCTGTTTCCAGGCGCGGTAGCTCTCGGTGGCGGGTTCGGCGACCGAGGCGGCGGCCACCGTGGGCGCGTTGAAGGTGATGGGGCGCGGCGCGGGTGTGGCGGGGGCTTGGCTGCGCAACTCCGCCAATTCCTCGCGGTAGAGCTGGACGAATTTTTCGCTCCCGAGCTGGCGCACGAGGTAGCGGATGCGCGCCTGGCGCTTGTCCTTGCGGTTGCCGTGCTGATAGAAAACGCGCTTGATGGCTTCGGCGATGAGCGGAATATCGGAGGCTGGGGCGAATTCCTCCAGCACGTCGGCCACGCGACTGCCGGAGCCGAGGCCGCCCGCGACGTAGACCTTGAAGCCTTCCACGCCGTCCTTGATTTTTGCGATCAAGCCAAGGTCGTTCACCGTGGCCCCGGCGCAGTCGTTGCCGCAGCCGGAGAAGGCGATCTTGTATTTACGCGGAAGCTGGAAGGAGTTCTGGTCGGCCAGGAGGTACTCCGTCAGCGCGATCAGGTGCGGCGTGACGTCAAAGGCCTCTCGGGAGCACGTTCCAGCGTGGGGGCATCCGATAATATTTCGTACCGTATTGCCGCCGCCGCCCTTGGTGGAGAGGCCCGCCTCGGCGAGCTGCTCCAGCGCGGGCTGGATCGAATCGACGGCCACCTGGTGAACCTGGAAATCCTGGCGCGTAGTCACGTGCAGCACGCCGTTGCCGAATTTCGCGGCGGTATCGGCCAGGGTGCGGAGCTGATGAGCCAGCACCGCGCCGCCAGGCAGGCGTACGCGCAGCATAAACGAGCCGTTTTCGCGCTGTTCGTAGACGCCCTGCGGCACGCGGAATACCTGGTATTGTGTCGCGGAGATGGAGCCCTCTTTAAATTGCGAGGTCATGGACTGGAACTTCTGCAAGTCCTCCGGCAGCGAGGCAGGGAGGTTCCAGAGACGGG
Source organism: Spartobacteria bacterium UBA695 (assembly GCA_002298145.1). GTDB lineage: Bacteria > Verrucomicrobiota > Verrucomicrobiia > Chthoniobacterales > Chthoniobacteraceae > UBA695. The sequence continues at coordinate 27,794 of DBMP01000024.1, forward strand.
AAGATTGGGTAGTCATGGCGATAAAATAAGGCGGCGGGTTAGGCGGCGGGGTTGCCCTCGTCACCGAGGAGATCCTGGAAATATGAGGCGTACTTGAAGCCGCTATCCGGCGAGATGCCGACGGCGAGCCCCTCGTGGTCTTTCGAAAACTCGTTGGCTGCGTGGACAATCGCCCCCGTGGACGGCCCGATGATGAGCCCTTCCTCGCGGAAAAGGCGCTTGGTCATGGCGTAGGCCGGTTCGTCGTTGACCTGGATGACGTGATCAATGAGGCAGGGGTCGAGAATGGCCGGTTGCTTGGCTTCCTTGAAGTTTTTCAGCCCCGGGATGTGGTGGCCCTTCTGCGGCTCGACGGCGATGATCTGGATCGACGGGTCCTGTTCCTTGAGATACTTGGCGACGCCGGTGATGGTGCCGCAGGTGCCGTATCCGGCGAAGAAGTAGCGGATTTTCCCCTCGGTCTGCTTCCAGATTTCCGGCCCCGTGGTCTCGTAGTGGGCCGCCACGTTGTCCGGGTTTTCGTACTGGTTGGGCATGACGTACTGGTCCTTGGTCGCGGGGCCGGTGATGAACGAGTAAGCCAGCGCGATGGCACCGTCCTTGGGGTGATTGACCGGGCAGAGATCGTCCGGGGTGGCCCACACCTCGGCCCCGAGCATCCGGATGAGGAGCTTCTTTTCATCCGGCACGCCGTCCGGGATGGTGACGGTCAGCTTCGTGCCGCGCAGCGTGGCCAGGGCAGCCAGGGCGATGCCGGTGTTGCCGGAGGTCGGCTCGACGAGTTGCTTGCCTTCCGTGAGGGCACCGCGCTTTTCCAGGCCGCGCAGGAGATAGGCGGCGGTGCGGTCTTTGATGGAGCCAAACGGGTTGAACCACTCCAGCTTCAGGAAAAGGGGAAAGGAATCCTTCTGGATGACCCGGTTGAGCTTAACAAGTGGCGTGGGGTTGTCGGGGTTGCCGATCAATTCGCGAATGTCGTCAAAGCGCTTCAGGTCGGGGCGGGAAGGCAGGCTGGATGAAGAAGCTGGAGAAGTCATGGTTGTTTAAACTCTATATAACCCATAGAGTTTGTAGGATTTTATTACAAAGAATGGGGGGATTCGTCAAAGGCATTTTGGAAACTTTCGGGGCTGAAAAGCGGCCGTTTTGGGGCCTCGCATAAACCTCTTGACAGATTCCGTGAATTACGACAATCTCAATCGCGTTAATAGAGATTAACCCAGGAGGCATTCGCACCTGGCCCCGACCTACGCTCGAGCAGTATCGGGATCACCACTAAATGTAATAATCTAGGAAGGATTATCGTATGTCAGTTATTGACAGTGCAGTTGATCAAAAAATCAGAATCATGGGGCGGGGTCTCACTATCTCGCCGGAACTCAAGCAAACGCTTCTCGACGAAGGGTACTACCACGCGCCGCTGACCTGGCTGCGCGACGATATTACGGGGCCGTTTTCGTTCAACGCCTACGGCAGCAATACGTCGCCCTTTGAGGTCAAGCGCATCGACGGGCAGTTGCAGGTGTGGGAGAACGGCAAGTTCTACACCAACATTGCCTTCTACAAGCGCCCGAAGTTCTGGGGCCACCAGTGGGCGTTCAAGAAAAACGCGGAGGGCGGGGCCTCCAACAGCATTTTTCTCGATGAGGGCATCTCCAGTGTGCTCACCCCGTGCGGCCAGGAGGATTTCCCGGAAAACGAGAACACGACCCTGGAACTCACCGGCGGCAAATTCCCGTTTGTCTCGCTGGCTTGTTACAACGGGCTATGCATCTGGCCTTCGTGGGGATGCACCTACACGAAGTCGAAGAATGCCTGCCGGTTTTGCTGCATTCCCGGGAACTACGACGAGGACAAGGTCCTCTATAAACAAGAGGGCTGGTTCGAGGGATTAGGCGAAGCGGTGAAGGCGGCGGTGGACGAAATCGGCGACGAGATCGGCAAATTCTCCATCACGGTGGATGCGGGCACGCTGCCCGGAGCCGACAAGGGCGCCAGCGTCTACATCAAGGTGCTCGAAGCGATCAAAGCCCGGCTCGGTTACCTGCCCAAGGCCTCCTACATTCGCGCCGTCATCGAGCCGCCGCACGACGAAAAATGGCTCTATGCCTTGCGCGACGCCGGTTACACCGACATCCAGATGGACGTTGACGTGTACGACACCGACGAGCGCCGCGCCATGATGCCCAACGCCAAGGGCTTCCGGCCCATCGCCGATTACCTCAAGGCGTTCCGAAAGGCGAAGGAGATCTTCCCCGGCGAAGTGGCCACCCAGTTGATCGCCGGGATTCAAAATGAGAAGAGATTACTGGATGGGTTCGAACAATTTGCCAGTATCGGTGTTCCGACGCTGCTCACGCCGTTCCTGGTCGGCGGCCTTGGGCGCAAACTCAAGCGCGAAACCGGCGCCGATGTGCCCAGCTCGGATTCGATGAAACAACTTTACGACAAAGCCTCGGCGATTCTGCTCAAGCACAACTGCCCGCCCGCGAACTTCCGCGGCGGCGTCAGCAGCCTGGCGGAATTCATGGGCCGCAGGCTCAAGCGCGCCGACGTGGTCACCCACGAGCTTGACCGTGCGCTCGTGGCTGCCGCCGCCTAGCGGATGGCTTAGCGAAAAAAAGCTGTGGCTCCTTTGGGGTAACACCCGGAGGAGCCAATTTTATTTTCACGCAAAGCCGCAAAGAATGGGAACTCTGAACTTTGCGCCTTTGCGGCTTTGCGGCTTTGCGTGAGCCCTCTTCCTTTTCACCCTTTGCGCGCGCCCTCTTGGGATGCCTAGTTCACCTTCGGTACCGGGTATTCCGGGTAGCGGCTTTGCAGCTGGTTGAGCGTTTTGGCGGATTGCGGGGTGTCTCCGGCTTTCTTGTAGGCCACGTAGGCTTGAGCCAGCGCCTTGGGCGTGATCTCCCGGTCGTCGCCAAAAACCACGGAAATGCTCAGGTAAAGCTTGGCCGCCGCCGGGAAATCCCCCCGGGCCATGGCAATGTCGCCGGAGAGCATCCGGCCCTGGGCGTTGAGGCGGCCCTCGGGCTGGAGCGAGAGGGCGGAATCGGCTGATTTCGAGGCGGCCTCGAAGTCCCTGGCTCCGAGCTGCGTCTCGCCGAGCGCCAGATAGCCCGTGGCTTGCTGGGCTGGTTCGGTGACTTTGCCCAGATAGACTTTCAGCGATTTTTCAGAATCCGCCCACTTCGACTGCTTGGCCCGTGCGCTCCCCAGCATCAGCCAGTCCTCCGGCTGCAATTCCGCCGGAGTGGCCTGCGCAGTCAGCAGAGCCAGGAACTTTTCCGAATCCGCCGCATTGCCCGAGTTGTAGAATTCCGTGCCGAGCCAGCGGAGGTATTCGGCGGGGATTTTGACTTTGTTGGCCTCGGACTGGGCGACCTCCTCGGCCATGCCCTGGCGGTCTTCCTCCGCCCGCAGCGCCTGGAGCAGGAGGCGGCTCGCTTTTTCGCCAAAGTGCTCCTTGTCGAGCTTGCGGGCGGTTTGCAGCGGCTTGATGGCTTCCTTGTAGTTCTTGGCGGTGCAGGCGGCCCAGCCGATCCAGTAGTTCGCCTTGCCCGCGGCGGGGCTGTTCGGGTACTTGCGCACCAGCGCCGAGAACGTCTCGGACATCCCCTGGTTGTCGTTCTGCTGGCCGAGGATCAGCGCCTTCTGTTCATAGGCCAGCTCCTGTTCCTTGGCCGCCTGCGGGTAGCGCGAGATGATCTGGTCGAAATCGGCGAGCGCCGCCTTGAGATTGTTCGTCTGCTGGTAGCTGAGCGCGCGCTGGGCCAGGGCCGTGGGGGCGAGCTTGTGCGTGGGGTATTCCTTGAGGAACGCAGTGAAGGCCTTGATGGTCCCGGCGTTGTCGCGCGGCTGGGCCTGGGTGGAGCACCAGCCCTGTTTGAAGCGCGCCTCGGCCTTGAGCGTGGGGTTGAGGAGGGAATCCTCCAGCGAGGCGTAGAGCGGCGCGGCGGCGGCGTATTTCTTGGTCTTGTAGAGGGCCTCGGCTTTGAGGAGCGTGAGCTGGTCGCGCTTGTCGGTCGCGTCGGGGTTCTGAGCGAGGTAGTTGTCCACTTCCTGGACGAGTTCGGGCGCGTTGGTGTTGTAGAGGGAGATCAGCCGCCCATACTGGGCCTCCTTGGCGTAGGAGGAGTTGGGGAAATCGCGAACGAGCGATTCGTAAAGATCGCGCGCCTCCTTGTCCTTGCCGAGCTGGCGGTTGGAGTTGGCCACGATGAGGAGCACCTCGGGCTTGGCGTCGTCGGAGAACGTGCCGTCTTTGTAGCCGGTGAGCACGTCGGCGTATTTTTGCGCGTTGTAGGCGGCGCGGAGCAGGCCGACGGCGGCGGTTTCCTTCCACGGGCCGACCTCGGGCATCTGGATCGCTCTTTTCAGAACGGTGATGGCCTTGTCGGCCTCGCCCATGTCGGGCAGGAGCAAGCCTTCCCGCACGGTCGCCTCGGCCTTGACTGCGGGGCGGGTTGTCTCGGCAATGAGCGTTTCGTACTGCGCTACGGCTTCCTTGCGGCGGCCCATGTCGGCCAGCAGGCGGGCTGTGGAGAGGCGGCTCGCATCGCGGTAGGGGTTCTCGCCGGGCGTTTTGATGACCTCGGCGTAATCCTCGACGGCTGCGGAGGAGGCCCGGAGCGCCTCCTGGCAGCGGGCGGCGTTGTATTTGGCTGAAAGGATGAGGGCCGGGTCGGTTAACTCCACCGAGGCTTTGCGGTAGTAGGCCAGCGCGTCGGGGTAGCTTTTATCCTGGAAGCAGAGTTCAGCGAGCCGGAACGACGCGGGCCCGACGAAATCGCCCTGGCGGAAGTCGAGGACGAGCTGCTCGTAGGTTCGGCGGGCGGCGTTGAAGTTCTGCAACTGCCGGTGGGACTCGGCCATCCGAAAGAGGGCCGCCTGGCGGTCGGCTCCCGTGGGGTAGCTCATCAGGTAGCGGTCGTACTCGGCGGCGGCGCGGGAGAAGTCCTTCTTTACGTAGTACCCGTTGGCGTAGTTGAACTGGACCAAGTCCGGGGCCTGCTGCTGGTTGGAGGGAGAGATGCGGATGACCTCGGTTTTCGGGTCCATCTCATCGCGGGGCGTTTCCTCGGGTTGCGGGGCCGGGGTGGCGGCGGGCGTTGGCGAGGAGGCTGGGTTGACCACCACGGTGGCCGTGGCAGGCGGGGTCGATCTCGGGCGAACGCTCGGGGCCGGGGTGGGGGCCTGGCGGGTAATGACGGCGGGGGTTCCAATCTCCTGCGGGGGCGCCACGGGCTGGGCTCGCCGCACCGGCTCGGGCGTGGCTACGGGGACGGGGGTGACCGGCGTGGGCACCAGGACTCGTTCCTCGCCCGGGGCGGGAGCCGTGGCGGGGGTAGAGGGGCTGGAGGGCGTGGTGGTAGTGGCGGTCGGATCAACAACGTCCTGAGGATTGACCGGCTCCGGACGGCGGATTTCCTCGCCCGGGTTGGTGTCGTCATCGACGATGGCCTTCTTGGCGTCGTCTTTTGCGCGGCGTTCGCGCAGGTAGCGCTGGAGCCACGTATCGGCCTGGGCGGGCTGGGCCGCGATCCAGAGGCCAAGGGTCAGGATGAAAAGACGCCGGAGCATAAGGTTCAAATCGTAACGAAAAGAGCGCGGGGCCGCCAACTTTTTAAGGCAAGCCCGGAGTTTACTGGCTTACGACCGCCGTGGCAAAGGCGACGTTCCAGATGTTGGCCTGCCGACAGATGTCCATGACGGCCATGAGGTTGTTGAACGAAAGCTCCTGGTCGCCCCGGACGATGATAGCGTAGTCCGGGTAAAGCTCGGAGAGCTGCAAGAGCCGGGCGCGAAGCTCGTCGAGGCTGATCTGTTTGCGGTTCATGACCACCGTGCCGTCGCGGCGCACGTTGAGCACCGTTTGGTTGGCCACGGGCTGTTGTTCCTTGGCGGCGGTGGCCGTGGGGACCTTCACATCAAGCTCGTTTTCCGTCATCGCGTAGTTCCACGTGACGATGAAGAAAACCAGCAAAACCAGCAGAATGTCCACCATCGGGGCAATCTGAAAGCCGAGGGTTTGAGGCTGGGCGCGTTTTCGGAAATTCATGTTTTGGAAAAAGGAGCCTAAAATTCGTCCTCAACCGTCACCGACGGGCGGCGGCCGGTTTCAGGAGCGCGGCGCGGTTTCGAGTCCGAGGGGGGCTCCTCGGCACGGCGCGGGGCCGCTTCGGGCGCGGCGGCGGCGGGAGCGGGGACGAAGAGCACCGACATGAGCCCGAGCAAGTGGGCCGTGGCCCGTTCCAGTTCCGAAAGGAGATTCTGCACTTTATTGCGGAAGAGCGCGTAGAACGCCATGGAGAGGATACCGATGACGAGGCCCGTTCCGGTGGCCACGAGGGCTTCGGAAACGCCCCGGGCGAGCAGCACCGGGCGGCTGGCTTCGGTAGCCGAGGCGCTGGCCATGACGCCGAAGGAGCGGATGATCCCAAAGACCGTTCCGAGCAGCCCGACCATCGGAGAGAGGACGGCGATGTCGGCGAGGTAGGTGATCCGGTTTTGCAGCGAGGCCGCGTGGGCCGCCCCTTCCGTCTGGGCGATCTCCCGGACGACCTCGAAGGGGGCCTGAGGGTTCTTGGAGGCGAAATCGAGCGTGCGGCGAACGATCCGGGCGACCGCCTCGCCGTGGCGGTTGGCGATGGCGAGCAGCCCCGCGTAGTCCCCCTTCTTGATGAGCACCTCGGCGGTGTTCATGAACTGGTTGGAGACGACCGAGCCCCGGCGCAGCGTGATCCAGAAGGCGAAAACGAGCATCACCGCCAGGATGGACATGAAAGCCAGGGGCAGCATGGTGAAGCCGCCGGATTGAAAGAGGTTCCAAAGGGTGACGTCGGACCCCTTGGTGGAGACGGCGGCGGCCACCTTGGCGGCGCTATCCCCCTGGGCCATCAGGGCGGCTGGCATGAGGAGGAGGCTAAAAGCGATCGAAAGAGAGCGTTTCATTAGGAATTGGTTGTATATATTAGCAGATTACCGCGTTTTTCCAGTAATCTGGGGACCCTAACGAAGATTTATGACCCTGCCTCACCCCAAAGACAAGCCCGACCTGCGACCCAAGGTGCACGATTTACCGCACCAGCCCGGCGTCTACATCATGCGAGACCGCCTGGGCCGGGTGATCTACGTGGGCAAGGCGCGCGACCTGCGCAAACGGGTGGGGCAGTACTTCATGGAGTCGAAAAAACGGACCGCCGACCCGAAAACCCGCGCCCTCCTGGAGAGCGTCTGGGACCTGGAGTGGCACACGGTCCGCAGCGAGCCCGAGGCGCTGCTGCTGGAGGGGCGGCTCATCAAAGAATTCCGCCCGAAGTACAACATCGCCTTCCGCGACGACAAGCGCTTCCTGATGGTAAAAGTGGACATGGCCGAGGAATGGCCTCGCTTCCGGCTGGCCCGGTTCCGACGCGAAGACAACGCCCGGTATTTCGGCCCCTACCCGGACGCCGGGGCGCTCCGGCAGACGCTCCATTTCATGCGCAAGCGCTTCGGCATCCTGACCTTTGGCCGGGGCGCGCCCACGGAGCGGGAGCTGAAGACCTCGACCTTCCAGGTGCTCCTCAAAATGAGCGGCCTGGACCCGTCGAAATACCGCGAGCGGGTGGAGGAGGCGTGCGAATTCATCGCGGGGCAATCGAAGGAGATGCTTAAGGAGCTGGAGGAGGAGATGCACAAGGCCGCAGGCAAGCTCGACTTTGAACGGGCGGCGACGCTGCGCAACATGCTCGCGGATTTGCGCGCCACCATGGCCCCCACCCGGCGCTTTACGCGCTACACGGCGCAGACCCTCCCGAGCACGGTGGTCCCCGAGGCCGATATGAAGGCCCTTCAGGATGCCCTGCAACTGGCGGGCCCGCCGCGCATTATGGAGTGCTTTGACATCGCGAACATTTCTAACACTCACATCGTGGCCTCGATGGTCTGCTTCCGCGACGGCGCGGCCGACCCGTCGAGCTACCGGCGTTACCGGATCAAGACCGTGGAGGGGCAAAACGACTTCGCCAGCATGGCCGAGGTGATCCGGCGGAGGTACTCCCGAGTGCTACTCGAAGCGCGGGACGAGGCGGCGGTCTCCCCCGGCGACGAGGCGGAGTATTCCCAGGAACCGCCCGCTGAGGCTCTGGAGCGGCTCAACCGCCAGGGGGCGGTGAAAGTCCGGCTGCCGGACCTGGTGATCGTTGACGGCGGCAAGGGCCAGCTCTCCTCGGCGTGCAAGGAATTGCAGCGCCTGGGGCTCCACGAACAGCCGATCGTCGGCCTGGCCAAGGAGTTTGAGGAAATTTACCGCCCCGGGCGGCCTGATCCGCTGCGGCTCCCGGAGGATTCCGGCGCGCTGCGGCTGCTGCAACGCATCCGCGACGAGGCCCACCGCTTCGCCAACGGCTACCACCAACTGCTCATGAAACGGCGCATTGCCGAGAGCATCCTGGATGACTGCCCCGGCGTGAGCCGCACCCGCAAAGAAGCGCTGCTCAAGGCCTTTGGCTCCGTGGCGCGGCTGAAGCGGACCCCGGTGGAGGCGATCGCTGCAATCCCGGGCATCGGGCCGAAATTGGCCGAGCAGATTGTGGAGTTTTTGCGGGAACGGAGTTAATCAATCTCCGCTGCGACCGCCGCGTGACGTTTCTCCAAAATCTCCACCGCTTCATCGAACACCCGGTCCACGGTGATCCCCAGCATGCACTGGTTGTTTTTGCAGGGGGACTGGCGGTTGTTGTAGGCGTTGACGCACGGGCTGCATGCCAGGCCAAGCCAGATGGAGGTGCTGCGCGGGGTGGGGGCGCGGAAGAGCGCGGGCGTCTCGGGCCCGAAGAGCACGAGCACGTTGATCGGCGTGAGCGCCGCGAAGTGCGCCGGGCCGCTGTCGTTGGTAATGAGTAGTTCGCTCGCCGTGTAGAGCACGAAGAGCTGCCTCAGCGTGGTCCGGCCCGCCAACGAGATGCACCGGGGCGAGGCGATTTCCCGGGCGATTTCCCCTGCGGCCCCCGCTTCGTTCACCGCGCCGGTAAGCAGCACGTGAGAATCCGGGAACCGCTCCAGCAGCCGCTTGGCCAGGTCAATGTAGCGTTCGCGGCCCCATTTCCGGATGGGGAGCAGGTCGCTCGCGTTCGGGTTGATCAAGATGATCGACTTGGGCACCACGCCGTTGCACGTCTGCTTGAGGATCGCCTCCAGTTGCTCCGTCTCGCCGGGCTTGGGCGTGAAGATTGGCTCCGTTTCGCAGAGCGCCGGAGCGGGCGCCGCCCAGGTGGGCAGATCGGCCGCCTTCTGGAGCGAGGCGAGCACCATTTGCTCGAAAATCTGGCTCGTGTGCTGGTAGGGGTTGTAGAGGAGCCGGTGCGTGAAGAGGTCGCCTCGGTAGGGCCCCTCGCCAAAGAACGTGTGGAAGCCGATGCGGCGCGGAGCCCGGGTCAGCCAGGTAAAGGCCGCCGAGGAGCGGGAGAAAAACTCCATGTCGATCGCCGTATCGATCTCCAGTGCGCGAATCCGCCCCAGCGCCGCGAGCGCACCGGAGATCAGCAATTGCAGCGTATCGCGCTTGAAGGTGATGACGTTCTCCTCGGGCACCAGGGCCAGCAGATCGAGGATGAAGCGGTTCTCTTGGAAGACAAGAAAGTAGACATTCTCCGGGCCCACCAGCGAGACCGCCCGCCGAATGGCGTGCTGGGCCAGGACGGTCGAGCCCTGTTCGGCGAATTTTACGAAAAGGATCTTTTTCGGCGCGTCCAGGGCCTCTTTCGGGGGCAAAAAGAGGTTGAGAAGGCGGTTGGCAGCGCTCAGGGTCGCGCAGACGGGTACGCCGATCCAGCGGTCAATGACTTGTAAAACGGAAGCTGCGACGGGATCGGCCATAAAATGGGATTGCTCGGGGTACCTAGAAGAGAATGCCATCGGGCTCGTCGAGGGCCAGCAATTTTTTTAACACCTTGCGGTGAGGGGCCGTCATGGCGATCTGCTCCAGCTCGTCCAGGGCAAACCAACGCTGGGCCGGAGCCAGGAAAAGCGGGATGGTCCCCGGGAATACCGAGAGATTGACTCGGTGATGGGTAAACGGGTAGCGCAGCCGGGCCAGCGGAAGCCCCGTGTGCGGTTCGTTCAAGAGCGGCAGCCGCCACATCCCCCGCCAACGGCGGCCGGTCTGCTGCTCCAGGAGCACCTCGCCCTCGCGCAGGATCCAGGCGCAGTGCTCGTCCATTTCCACCGTCTTGGGCCGGGGCTTGCGGACGGGGAGCGCTTCCGGGTCCGGCGCGTGGCAGAAAAGCCGCACCGGGCAGAGCGTACACCGGGGGCCGCGCGGCGTGCAGATGAGCGCCCCGAGCTCCATGATGGCCTCGTTCAGCATTCCCGCGCCGCCTTCCTCCAGCGTCGGTTGCCACTCCTCCAGGGCCTCGCGGATGGAGGCCAGGCCCTGCGCCGTGTCCACCGGTTTAGTAAAATCGAGCAAGCGGGCCGTGACCCGGGAAAGATTGCCGTCGATGGGCGGGGTGGGCCGGTCAAAGGCGAAGGTCGCCACCGCCGCCGCCGTGTAGGGCCCCACGCCTGGGAGCGCCTGGAGCGCCTCGGCTTCGGTTGGGAAGCGGCCCCCGTGCTTCTCCTGGATCGCCCGGGCCGCCGCCTGCAAATTGCGCGCCCGGGAGTAGTACCCGAGCCCCTGCCAGGCGTGGAGCACGTCGGCTTCATCGGCCGAGGCGAGCGCGGCGACGGTGGGGAAGCGCTTCATCCAGCGTTGGAAGTAATCGACTACCGTGGCTACTTGCGTCTGCTGGAGCATCAGCTCGGAAACCAGGACACTGTAGGGGTCTCGGGGCGGATCGGTGCGCCAGGGCAGGGGGCGGGCATGGTCTAGGAACCAGTCCGTGAGCGCGGAGCGGAATTGCCGGATATCGAGCCGAATTTTCTCGGAGAGCGAGGAGCGATGCGGTTTGATATGAGGCGACATGTCTGAAAACGGCCTCACTCTCTACACCTCCCCCCTGACCGCCGCCCAAGCCGCGAAGCTTCGCAAGCTGTTGGAAGACGAAGGGTGGGAGTTCGAGCCAAAGCCATACACTCTCTATTACGGCAGGAAGGGGAAGGTCAATGTGGCTGTTTACGAAAAAGGCCCGAAAATTGTCATTCAAGGGAAAGGAACCGGCGAATTTGTGACCTTTCGCCTGGAGCCGGAAATCCTTGGCGAGGCGAAGCTCGGCTACGAGGAAGTGCTCGACCCCGAGGCCTACGCCCCCCACTTCGGCATCGACGAAAGCGGCAAGGGCGATTTCTTTGGCCCGCTGGTCATTGCCGGGGTTTACGTCGACGGCGACATCGCGCGCACCCTCAAAAACGCGGGCATCCAGGATTCGAAGAAAATCGGCTCCGACGCCCGCATCCGCGCCCTGGCCGAGGTGATCCGCAACACGCCCGGCGTCGGCGTGAGCGTCGTCGCCATTCCGCCCGCCAAGTACAACGCCCTTTACGAGAAGATCGGCAACCTGAACCGCCTGCTGGCCTGGGGCCATGCCCGGACGATCGAAAACCTCCTGGAGCAGCGCCCGGAGTGCCCCCGCGCTTTATCCGACCAATTTGCCAACCCGGCGCTCATTAAGCGGGCGCTGATGGAGAAGGGCCAGGGCATCCAGCTCGACCAGCGCACCAAAGCCGAGTCCGACCCCGCGGTGGCCGCCGCGTCGATTCTCGCCCGCGAGCGGTTCATCGACTGGCTCGACCGGGCAGGGCGCAACCACGGCATCAAGCTTCACCGGGGCGTCTCGGCCCAGGTAAAAGCGGCAGCGCGCGAGCTGACGGCCAAGAACGGCCCGGGTATCTTGCGCGAACTGGCCAAAACCCACTTCAAGACCGCGCAGGAACTGGGCGAATAACGGGCTCGCTCAGCGCTAGATGGGTGGCTCAGCGGTAGATCCGCCAGCCTTTTGGGGATTCGATCACCAAGTGGAAAAAGTCATTGTGCTCTAGGATCGGTTTATCCCAAAGGCCGTCTCGCTTGGTGACTATGAGAGTTGCGCAATGATAGCGTTCCTTGATCATCCGAAGGTCGTCGGGCTGAATGTCGCCGCTGAAGAATTTGTTGAAATACTTGACTCTGTCGGCCACCCCTGCTGGCGTTAGCGTGGGCGTAAAGGATCGGAGAAAATCATAGGCCCCAGCACAGTGGCTGCGGTTGGCAAATAAAGCCCACCCCAGATTTGTGGGCCATGGTGTCATGGCGGCATTTGCCATGGGGTTGTTCAGTACCCTTTCGTCTGGAGGGGTTACCGAGCGCACATCCCTCCACAGGGCTGGTTCGTTTCCAAACTCGACCATTTGAGGCGAAGGCTTGTCATTCAGGCGGCAGGCTATGCCGTTGAATATAAAATTCAGCCCCGCGATACATCCCGGAATCATCGTGACCGCCATCAAAACCAGCACGGCATTCTTTAGCTTCGGAAGCTGGCCGTTGATCGCTTCTGAAGCGACGGTCGCCGCTGCAACCATCATCGCCAGAGCGGCAGGCAGGATGATTCTCCATCCGAGATCGTTGTTCGCAATGACGCTGCAAAGAAACTGCCCGGAAACCAGCGGCACAAAAAATGCCACACCGAGGAGGATTTTTAAATCCCTCTCGAAGCTGTCTCTCTTCACCTTTTTGCAGAAGATAAAAAGCCAGGTCATTAGGTAGAGAAAGCCGAAGTCCAGTAGAAGCATCAAGAGCCAATAAGCGAGCCCATTGATGAGGTTGCCTTGGAATCCTTCTTTAACTTCCAACACATGAAGAACTCGGACCGCCATCACCTTGCGATGCCCCGCCAGCGCGGCTTGCTGGAGGATAAAGGATAAGGAACACGCCACGCTGACCGTTAAAGCCAGCCCAAAATGCATCAACGCCCGCCCCTTATTCGCCCAAAGTGTGGAGAGATAGAAAAGAACAATTACACTATAGGATAGCGCAAGTCCCATGCCCACGTAGGTGGAACTCGCGTAAGCGGCGGCGGAGAGTGTTCCCCAGATCAGACTGAAAATGAAGGAACTGTGTGGTCGGCTGATGACATAGGTAAAAGCAACCAGCGCCACGATTGCCATGGTCGCGGAAAAGAGGTGCTGGGAAACCCAGGATGCCTGAATAATCCAAGGTTCCACCCCGTGGCAAGGCATCCACTTGGAAAGATATGGGCCGCTAATAACTTCGATGATTAGTCGCAATTGACTAATAAACGCGATGGGAAGAATCCACCAAACCACGGCGCAATTCCCCGCCACCGCGATCGCCACCCATCCGACGGTTAAGAGCGATATTGCCGCCGTCAAATAGGTCAGTGCGATATCTGCCTCATAACCCGTTACTGGCAGAATCTTTAGTGCATTCGAAGCAACAAAATACCAAAGATAATAGTAGTTAAGCCCCAGAGGTTTGCCTTCGGAATGGGCCGCAGGGATTTCCGAATAAAGGGGATTAACAGGAGGCAGATCACTTCTGGCGATGGAATCGACAAAGACCACTTTGGTATGGTCAAATACCGGGCCGCCGAAAACCCACCCTCTCCCTTGGGTTGGAATCGGCAGGATCGTGAAGACTGGCAACAGTGCAACGATTGCAATTAAGACAAACCACGCCGGACGGGGTGCGGCTTGGTCTGGCATGATGGGCTGGGCTTTTTTCCCAATCATCCAGGAGACCACAGTCAGCAGGCCGATCAACGCCAGGATAAAAGGTGCCCGGAAAGGGATGTGGCTGAAGATGGGGATGCCCACGGCCCCGTAAATGCCGAGACCCAAAGTGGGCGCGAGCATCAGCCGCGAAGCCGTTCTACCGGCGAAAAACGCGGAAATGGGGTAGCCGATCAGCAGGCCGATCCCGAGAAAACAAAGGATGGATAAAACGATATGAAAATAGTTTACGAGCATATGCTCATGTCGCGACTTCCGTGTTGTTCGGTTAGGCGCGGGAGGAATGTTTATACAAAATACTCGATACTACCAAGAAAATAGCATATTCGACACGGTTCCTCTTGTGCGTAAATATCCCCGGAAGGTCCCGCGTCTCGCGAGGCAGGCGGAACCGGCCTACGCTACAGCTACGTACTTTGCCAGCTCTTCTTCGCCGATGAGCCGGTTCTCCACCCGGAGATCGCTCTTAATGAGCCCATCTTTCATGACGATGTTCCGCTTCGTGTAGGCGGCGATGTCTGGCTCGTGCGTCACCATGATGACGGTGATCCCCTTGTCGTTGAGCTTCTGGAAGATCGTCATAATCTCGATGCTCGTCTGGCTGTCGAGGTTCCCGGTCGGCTCGTCGGCCAGGAGCACTTCGGGGTCGTTAATCAGCGCCCGGGCGATGGCGACGCGCTGTTGCTGGCCGCCGGAGAGTTCGTTGGGGTGATGGTGTGTGCGGCCCGCGAGTCCCACCAGCTCAAGCGCATGCTCGGCCCGGTCGCGCATCTCGTGTGTGGAAAACCGGCGCTCGGCGTAGAGCATGGGCAGCTCAACGTTCTCGATCGCCGAGGTGCGCGAGAGGAGGTTGAAGCTCTGGAAGACAAAACCCAGCTTGTGGTTGCGGATTGCCGCCAGCTCGTCGCGGTTCAACTGCGAGACGTCGATGCCGTCGAGCAGGTAACGCCCGGCGGTGGCTTTGTCGAGGCAGCCCAGAATGTTCATGAGCGTCGATTTGCCCGAGCCCGAGGAGCCCATGAAGGCCACGAACTCCCCTTTCTCGATGATGAGCGAAACCGGCCTCACCGCTTTGACCTCCACGTCGCCAGTGGTGTAGGTCTTTTCGATGCATTCGAGCTGAATCACCGGTTTCATCGTACGGGCTCCTTTATTGGATCTTAATTCTGGCCATGCACTGCGCTTTTTTTACGCGCTCGGCCTCGAAGGTTGCCTCGGCGCGCTTCAGGTCGCGCAGGGCGATCTGGTAATCGTAGACCTGGTTGGTGAGCGACGTGCGGGCGTTGTTGAGGTCGCGGAGCGCCTGCTGGACGTCGAGGCTCGTCGAGGTCCCGGCCTGGTACTGGGCCTGGACGTCGGTGTAGTTCTGCGCGTAGGCCGCTTCGGCTGCCTTGAGCGCCTTGATCGCTTCGCGCCCGGTCTGGACGGCGATCCAGGTCGACTTCACGTCGGATTCCACCGTTTTCCAGGTTGTCTGAAGGCTCAGGCGGGCTTCGGAGATGTTGTGGTTGGCCGTGATGAGGTCGATCTCGCGCTGGCCGCCGGTGAGAAACGGCATCGAGACGGCCACCACGGCTGTTTCCACGTGGTTGCTGTCCGAGCCCGTGCCGGAGTAGCCGTTCCACTCTGTGCTGGCGCTGGCCGTCACCTTGGGGGCGTACTGGGCGAGCACCTCGCCTTTGAGGGCTTCGTACTGCTGCACGGAGATCATGCTGACTTCGTAGTCCTCTCGCTTTTCAAACGCTGTGCAGAGCGAAAGGTCGAACGGCGTGCCCGAGTCGACTTCGTCCGGCGGCTCCGCTACGGTGAAGTTGGTTTTGCCGCCCAGGTTGAGGATGTTGCTCAGGGTATCGCGGTAGGTGTTCAGGGTGCCCTGGGACTGGATGAGTGTGCTGCGGGCGTCCTCCAGGGTCGATTGCGCGCGGAGCACGTCGATCCGAGCCACCGAGCCCGCGTCGAACTTGGCTTGCGCCGTGGTGAGCTGCTCCTGGGCCAGCGCCACGGTCTGTTGGTTGACCTCGACGAGCTTCTGCTCCTTGAGCACGTTGTAGTAGGCCTGCGCGACGCCGTAGAGCGTCTCGCGCACGGTCTGCTTGTACGTTAGCCGCGCCGCCTTGGCCGCGAGCTTGCCGTAGCGGTAGGCCGGGAAGACGCTGGCGTCGAAAAGGGTCTGCGAGTAGGTCAGCCCGGCGTAGCGGGTGTAGGCGCTGGAGGTGACGGTGTTGTTGAGGGAGGTTGTGACCGTCTCGTAATGGGTATTGCTCCGGGAGTTGGAATAGCTGGCGTTGCCGGTGAGCGAGGGGCCCATCTTGGCGAGTGCGCTCCAGGGCTGGAGGTTTGCCTTGCGGACTTCGTAGTACGCTTTGCGGATCGACTGGTCGCAGGAGAGCGTCATGTCGTAGGCTTTTTCGAGCGAGATGACCCGGTTTTCAGCCGCCGGTTTCCCCGTCTTATCTGCCTTGGCCCCCTTTGTTTTTGCGGATGCCTTGGGCGAAGGGCTCGCTTTGGCCTCCAGGGAGGCGGCGGGCAGGGATTGCGGGACGAGGTCTGGGGCGGGAAGCGTGTAGGTTCCGGAAATGGTGGGCGAAAGATCTGGCGTTGGGTAAGCCGTGGCGGACGGAACTGCCGAGGGCGAAGGGGCCGGATCGGGCGCGGCTGAGGCGGTGGCGCAAACAAGCGCCGCGCTTAAGAAGAGGTTGTATTTATTCATCTGCGGGTGGTGGTGGTAAATCTGGAATGTCCGGAGAGAGTTTTACGAAAATCGGGCGCAGGGCGCGCAGAGCCTCGAGCAGCTTGGTCCGGTTGTCTTCGGAGAGCGGGGCGAGCAGCTTGGCCAGGTGCTGGTGGGTGATGGCCCGGGTGGCGAGCAGTTCGCTGCGGCCCCGGCTGCTAATATCCAGCAGGACGCGGCGGCGGTCGGCCGGGTCGCCGCGGCGGATCACTGCTTTGGAGGAGACCAGCCCGTCGATGATTTTGGAGGTGGCGGGCAGCCCCAGGTGCATCAGTTTGGCGATCTTGGTTACTGACGTCGTCCCCTGGTGGTTTAAAATCGTCAGCACGCGGAACTGCGCCATCGTCAGCTTGGAGGCCGTCTCCCGACGCATCTCGCAGTGGAGCGATCCCATGATGAGCGGGAGCACTTCAAGGAATTCCACCGCGCATTCGAGAGCGGGTTCCGGTGATGGTTTTTCTTCCACGGGAGAGATAGTGTGGTTCCGTATAGTTCGTGGCACGAAGTAAAATTTTTCCCATGGAAAGGCAAGCAAAATCGCGGAAACCCGCACGGACCAGTTGAAAAGGCGGCGCTTTCCAGCTACATCTCTCCAACTTATGGGACGCCAATGGTTACAAGCTAAACGCGTCGTTGCCAACCTCAAGAAGGGGCAGGCCAACGGCAAATTACTCAGAGAAATCATGATCGCCGCGAAACTCGGCGGTCCTGATCCGGATTGCAACGCCCGCCTTTTTGCTGCCATCGCCAAGGCCCGGCGCGAGAGTTGTACGCGCGAGGGCATCGAGCGCGCCATCAAGAAGGGAGCGGGGACCGGTGACGAAAAGATGAGCCTCGAAACCGTGACCTACGAAGGTTACGCGCCCCACAAGGTGCCGGTCATCGTCGAGGTCCTCACCGATAACAACAACCGCACCGCGCCGGAAATCCGCGTGCTCTTCAAGCGCGGCCAGCTCGGCACGCCCGGCAGCAATAAGTTCCTCTTCGACCACGTGGGCCTCGTGGAAGCCCACAAGACGGGCGCGGGGATCGACCTTGAGGAAGCCGCCATCGAGGCCGGGGCCAACGAAGTCGAGCCCCTCACGCACGAGCAGAACGACGACATTCCCGCCGAAGCCACCGGCGCCCGGTTCATCACCGAGCGCACCGGCGTGCACGACGTCTCTGAATGGCTCAGCAAGAACGGCTGGACCGTGGTCACGAGCGAGCTGGGCTACGTGGCGAAGAACTTCCCTGAGCTTTCGGAAGCCGACCGCGCCGACGTGGGCGAGTTCCTCCAGAGCCTCGACGACCACGACGACGTCCACCGCGTGTGGGCGGCGCTGAAGTAATCGAAAACGCTTTAGAAAAAGAAAGGCGGCCGGGAGATTCCCTGCCGCCTTTTTAATGCGCTGTTCCCTGGGTGCCAGGCCGGGAACTAAAAAATACTACGCGATGATGTGCGCTCCGTCGGCGATTTCGCAGATGTAGGCCGTGGCGGTGTTGCCGGTCTGCTCTTTGTATTTCGCTTCGATGGCCTCTTTGACTTCCTCCGCGTTCTCCTTGCGCAGCAGGGTGACGGTCGCGCCGCCGAAGCCGCCGCCGGTGATGCGGGAGCCGAGCACGCCTGGCAGGGTCTTGGCGATTTCCACCAGTTTGTCGATTTCCGGCGTGCTGTTTTCGAAGTTGCGGATGGAGCTTTCGTGGCTGGCGAACATGAGCTCGCCAAATCCGGCGACGTTGCCTTCGCGCAGGAATTCGATGCCTTTGAGGACGCGCTCGTTTTCACCAACGACGTGGGCCGCGCGCTGGTAGGAAAGGGTCGGGAGGGTCGCTTTGGCTTCTTCAAGGCGGGCGCTGGTAACGTCGCGCAGGGCTTTGACGCCCAGGCGGGCCGCGGCGTCGAAGCATTGTGCCCGGCGCTCGTTGTATTCGCCGCCGATGAGCCGGTGAGGGACGCCACAGCGGGTAATAAGCAGTTCCACACCCTTGGGGAAGGGGATGTTCTCCACGGTTTCGCTGCGGCAGTCCAGGAAGATGGCGTGCCCGGCTTTGCCGAAGGCGGAGGAGGCCTGGTCAAGCAGCCCGCAATTCATCCCGACGAATTCGTTCTCTGCGCGGCGGCACATCTTGGCGACGTCGATGAGTTTCACCTCAAGGCCATAAATTTTGATGAGGAGCATCGCTGTAGCCACTTCAAGGGCGGCGGAGCTGGAGAGCCCGGCTCCTTGGGGCAGCGTGCTGGAAATGTCGGCGGAAAAACCGCTTACCGGGAGGCCGTTTTTCTTGAAAACATCCAGGACGCCCACCAGGTAGTTGGACCAATCCTGTTCCTTCGTCGGGGCGAGCTTCTCGGCATCCGTCTCGTAGTGAAGGCCTGCGACGGGATCGCCCACTTGCACGCGGGTAGACCCGGTGCTGTCGCCGATGAGCGTGATCCCGCGGTCGATGGCTGCGGAGAGGACAACGCCGTCGTTATAGTCAGTGTGGTTACCCAGGAGTTCCACCCGGCCAGGAGCGTACGATTGGTGCATCCCCATTTCCCTACCGGGGGGCTGCCGGAAAAGCAATCACGGAGGCAGGGAAAACGCGCTGGTATTAGGATTTGTCGTCAGTTTGACAACTTCCGGCAAGTCTCCAGCGCTTAACTCGCCTTTTCCGGTTGGGGGCGGGAGCGTTCGGCGGCTTTCTGGAGCAGCTTGTGCAGGCGCTCCATGGCACCGGGTTCTTTGATTTTCTCCCCCTCGGCGTCGGTGACGTAGAAGCTGTCGATGGCCGCGCCCTTCTCGGTGGCGATGCGGGAGAGGGCGATGTTGAGCCCTGTTTCGCCAAAGCCGCGCAGGATGTTGTAGAGGAGCCCCAGGCGGTCGGGTGTCTGGATATCCACCACGGTGTAGATCGGGTGGGTGTCGTTGTCGATGCCGATGCGGGTGGGGAAGTCCATCTCCTGGGAGAGGTGCGTTTTGCGCGTCATCTCTTTGCGCAGCGCGGCGGGGAAGTCGAAGCCTTCCTTGGAGAGCGCCTCGGTGAGCTTCTCTTCGACGACCTGCGTGTCCTTGGCGGCGCTAACGGCCTGGAAGCGGGTGTTGCAGACGCGGAATACGTCGAAAACGAGGTTGTCGCGCCGGGTGTAGATGTCGGCGCTCAAGATGTTGAGCTTGGCGAGCGCGAGGGCCCCGGCGATTTTCGCCAGGAGGTTCTTGCGGTCCCAGGTGCAGACCCAGAGCTCGCTGTGGCCGCGGTCGGGGTGGGGAATCCAGCGGACCGCCGGGGCGAGACCGTCCATGCCGCGCCCTTCAAAGAAGGTGTGAAAGAGGCGGATGTGGGAGGCGATGGCGTTCTCGTCGAACATGTTGAAGTACGTGTCCGGCATGAACTCGAAGTGGGCCTCCACTTCGCCCGCGTAGGGGGAGCCGAGGCGCTTGAGGACGCCCTCGTGGGTCGTCTGGCGCTGCCGGGCGCGCTCTTCAAAGAAGGCCTCGCCCTCGGCCAGGTAGCGGCTTGCGCTGCGGTAGAGCTGCCAGACGAGGGATTCCTTCCAGTCGCTCCAGACGGCGTTGTCGCCGACGCCCATGCCGTCGGCCAGGGTGACGAGCATCAGGGCGTCCAGGTAGGTCTGGTTGCGAACGGCGTCGGCGAATTCCGAGATAGTGGCCGGGTCGTCCAGGTTGCGGCGCTGGGCCGTGGAGGAGAGTAGCGTGTGCTGATCGACCAGGAGGATGAGCATTTTCCGCTGCTCCGGGGTGATCTGGAGCCGGGCTCCGATGCGCGAGGCGGCCATGGCGCTGGCGTCGGCGTGGTAGCGGACGTTGGAGGCCTTGCCCACGTCGTGGAGGAGCATGGCCAGGTAGAGCACGAAGGGGTCTTCGATTTTCTGGAAGATCTCCCGGTAGCCCTTCAGGCGCTCTTCCTCGGTGTCGATCAGCTCATCGAGCTTCTCCAGGCAGATGACGGTGTGTTCGTCGGCGGTGTAGCGGTGGAAAAACTCGTGCTGTACGAGGCAGGTCATCGGGGCGAATTCCGGGAGGTATTTCCCGAGGAAGTCGCATTCGTGCATGAGGCGCACGATCCGGCCCACCTCGCCCTTGCGGCTCAGGATGGCCATGAAGGTCTCCCTCGCGGCCCGGGCGTAGCAGTAGGTCCGGTCGATCAGGGGGAGGTTGCGGCGGATGAGGATCTCCAGCTCCGGAGCGAACCGGGCATGGCGCTGCTGGATGTGCTGGAAGGCCCGCATCATGCGGAAGGGGTCTTCTTTAAAAATCTCGCGCGACTCGGGGTAGAGTACCCCGTCGACGAGGTAGAATCCGTCGAAACACTCCCGCTTTTTCTTGCGCTTGAGGAAGGAGAGCATCCCCTTGGGGGCTTCGAGGCCGGGGAAGGAGAACTTGGCCGCTGTGCTCTCGGTGATCTGGAAAATGTCGCGCGAATGGCGGTAGTAGTCGCGCATGAATTCCTCGATCCGCCGCAGCTGGCTCTTCTGGCTGTAGCCGAGCTTGGTGGCCACGGGGAGCTGGTGGATCAGGTTGAGCGTATCGACTTCGCGCTTGGTCAGGTAGTGCAGTTCGGTGCGGACGCGCAGCAGGAAGTCGTAGGCCCTGTCGAGCCGCCGCCGTTCGGTCTCGGAGAGGAGCTTTTTGGCCACCAGCTTGGCGGTGCTGTTGACGCGCTGGGTAAAGATGGAGACCCAGAGGAGGTTCTGGTAGTCGCGCAGCGAGCCGCAGCCGTTTTTTACGTTCGGCTCTTGCATGGTGATCTTGCTGCCCGCCTTGAGGTGCCGCTCCCGCTGGTTTTCGAGCCGCTGGAGGACGTATTCTTTTTCGTGGCCGTTGATGCACTTTTTCTCAAACTCGGCCTGGAAGGTCTCGAAAAGCCCCTTGTCGCCGACGATGAAGCGGGCTTCCAGGAGGGCCGTTTTGGACTGCATGTCGAGATTGGCCTGGCGGATGGCCTCGGCCACGGACCGGGTGGAGTGGCCGACCTTGAAGCCGACGTCCCAGAGGGTCCGCAGGAGCGCCTCGATCATCGCTCCGGTCTGCTCGGGCATCTTGGAACACTCGTCGTGGAGGAACATCAGATCGACGTCGCTACAGGGACAGAGCTCGCCCCGGCCGAACCCGCCGATGGCGGCGATGGCCACGCGGCAGGGGGCGTCCTGGGCCTTGGCCAGTTTATTGGCGGCCCGGTAGAGGTGGCGCAGGACGATGTCCACGAGCACGGCCCGCTGTTGGGCGATCTCGCGACCGCCGCCGCCCGCTTGGTGTTTGAGGCGCAGGCGGTGGTTCTCGATGCGCAGGAATTTCTTGTACAGTGTGAGCAGCCGGGGCTCGTCGTCCATTCCCTGGGAGGCCAGCTCCTGCTCGGCGTGGGCGAGGACCAGCTCGCGGTGCCGGGCCGAGCGGGCGGCCATGGCCGAGAAGAGGGGAGAAATGGGTTCTACCGGCGCGGCGGCGGGTTCGGGTTTCGCCGCGACGGGTTGTTTGGGTCGTCTTAGGAAAGGAGTCACAATGGAATTCGGTGGCGCTTCATCATGCTGTAAAGGGTCGGACGATGAATGCCAAGAAGTTGTGCAGCTTTCTTTTTATTTCCAGCGGATTTTGTTAGTGCGGCCAGAATGGCTTCGCGTTCCAGGGCTTCGAGGTTGAGGGAGCCGCCGGGGACCACTCCGCCCGCTCCGGGGCGCAGGGAGGCGGGCAGGAGCAGCTCTTTGGGCAGCTCTTTTTCCGTGAGATGGTCGCCATGAGTGAGGACCATTCCGTATTCAACGGCGTTTTGCAGTTCGCGGATGTTTCCCGGCCAGTCGTAGGCTTTCAAGCGGGCGAAGACGGCTGGGTCGATTGCCGGGATCGGCCTCCCGAGCTGGGTGGCGAAGTGTTTTAAAAAAGTGGCGACGAGCGAGGGGATGTCCTCTTTGCGCTCCCGGAGCGGGGGAATCTCGATCTGGAAGGTGTTGATCCGGTAGTACAGGTCGGGCCGGAGCTGGCCGGATTTGATGGCCTCGGGGATGGGGCGGTTGGTGGCGGCGATGAGGCGGAAATCGGCGGAATGGGTCTTGGTGCTGCCGAGCGGGCGGTATTCGCGCTCCTGGAGGGCGCGAAGGAAGCGGGTCTGGAGCTCCGGGGGCATCTCGACAATCTCGTCCAGAAAGAGGGTGCCGCCCTGGGCCTGGGCGATCATGCCGGGAAAGTCGTTTACGGCGCCGGTGAAGGCCCCTTTGACGTAGCCGAAAAGCTCCCCCTCGATCAGGTTGGCGGGGAAGGCGGCGCAGTTGAGCCGGATCATCGGGCGGTCGGCGCGGCAGCTCAGCCGGTGGAGCCGATTGGCCAGGACCTCTTTGCCGACCCCGCTTTCGCCCGCCAGGAGGACGTTGGCATCGGTCGGGGCCACGCGGCAGATGAGCGCCTCGACCTCCTTCATCTGGGAGCTGGGGAAGGAGGGGGCGAGCTGCTGCTCGGCTGCCTCCAGCCGCCGGGAGAGGAGCTCGGCCCGGGAGCGCAGATGCGCGGTCTCGCGGACCAGTTCCCGCTTTTCCGCCGCACGGCGGATGAGGGAGAGGAGCTCCTCGGGGACGTAGGGCTTGCTGATGAAATGGAAGGCGCCGCGCTTGATGGACTCGATGGCGTTGTCGAGCGAGTCGTGGGCGGTGACGATGATGACGGCTACCTGGGGCTTGCGGGAGCGGATTTCCGCCAGGGTTTCCAGGCCCGGGGTATCGGGCAGGCCGAGGTCGAGCAGGATGACGTCTGGTTCGTCCCGGGCAATGGACGCAAGGCCGCCAGCCGCCGTGGGCGCTGAGGAAACGAGAAAACCATTCCGCTCCAGCCACCCGCCCAGGGTAGTCACCACCGCGCGGTCGTCATCGATAATGAGGATCTTCCGCCCCGCCGTCCCTTCCGTGTTTTTGTGATGTGCGAGCATGTAGGTGCTGCCTCACCACCGGTCCCTTCCTTCCGTGGTGAAAAAACTTACTCCTCCTTTGGCGCTTCGATCGGCAGCGTCAGCCGGGTCAGCAACTGCTCCCCGGAGGGCTCGATGTCGAGGCTGCCTCCCTGTTCGGCGACGATCTGCCGGGCCTGGTAAAGCTCCAGGCCGTAACCGCCGGGCCGCGTGGAGAGCAGCGGCTCGGTGCCCCATTGGGCGGGCGGGATCGGGTTTTCCACCCGCCGTTCGAGGATTTCGATGGCCGGTTTCCCGTTGAAAACGGTTCCCGTCACGGTGATGGGGCTCTCGTCGCGCCGGAATTGCAGGGCATTGCGCAGCACGGAGAGCACGATGGTCAGGGTGAGCTGAAGATCGATCTCCACCGACTCGGTCTGGAAGCGGTTTTCGAAGCCGACTTCCTCGTCGGGAAACTCGATTTCCGCCGTTTTTTGAATTTCCTGCATCACCGTGGCCGCCGACCACTGGATGGGGTGGGCGGCGATCGGGTGAAAATACTGGGATACGCGGCGAAGCATTTTCGCCGTTTCCGCGATCATCTCGCGGAGCTTGTGCAGCTCCGCGAGGACTTCTTCATCGGCCGAAATTTCCGCAATGAAGGCGGTTTCCAGGTCGACGGCGCTCAGGCCGTTGCGAACGTCGTGCGTCAACTGCCGGACAAAGCGCGCAACCCGCTCCAGGGGGACTGTGATTTCGCCGGGCGGGTTGGGTGTGTTCATCGCAGTGGAATTTAGGCCGCGGTGGAGAAACGGTCCTCGGCGGCGTTGGCCCCGGGGATGCGTTTGACGCCGCGGTCATTGGAGGAAAGGTGGGTGAGGACGTGGAACACCGCTTCCGGGTCGGCCTTGATGGCGCGGGCCAGCTCGGCGGCGCTCTGGGCCTCGGGCTTGAGGGCTTCGCGCACGGTCTGCTGGAGGGAGAGGACGGCGGTGGCCGCCTTTTTCCCCGCTTCCACACCCGGCTGATGGTAGGCGTTGATGTTCACGAGCGTTGCGTAGAACCCGACCGCGCGTTCAAAAAGCGCCACCAGGAGACCGACCTGGAATGCGTTGACTTGCGGAATCGAGATCGTGATGGAATCGCGCCCGCCCTCGTATAAGGCCGTGCGGGTTCCGCGCAGGAAGCCTTGGAGGTAATCCCCGCTGGTCACTCCGGGCTCGACTTGCACGGGCTGGCCGTGGCGGCCTTGGAGCACTTCGACGAAGGTGACAAAGAAGTTCGCCACGCCGTCGCGGAGCTGCTGGACGTAGGCGTGCTGGTCGGTGGAGCCTTTGTTGCCGTAGACGGTGAGGCCCTGGTTGACTTTGTTGCCATCGAGGTCCTCTTGTTTGCCGATGGACTCCATGATGAGCTGCTGGAGGTACTTGGAGAACAGGACGAGCCGGTCTTTGTAGGGGAGCAGCACCAGGTCTTTTTTGCCCTTGCCGTCGGTGGCGTAGTACCACATGAGGGCGAGCAGCATGGAGGCGTTGTTGGCGGTGGTCTTGGAGCGCGTTTTGGCGTCCATGGCGGCCGCGCCGGAGAGGAAGGCGTCGATGTCGAGCCCCTGGAGGGCCATGGGGAGCAGCCCTACGGCGCTCATGACGGACGTGCGCCCGCCGACCCAGTCCCACATCGGGAAGCGCTTAAGCCAGCCGTTCTTTACGGCGACTTTATCGAGTTCGGAGCCTTCGCCGGTGATGGCGACGGCGTGTTTGGCGAAATCGAGCCCGCGTTCTTCGAAGGCGGCCTGGGTCTCGACCATGCCGTTGCGGGTTTCCTTGGTGCCGCCGCTCTTGGAGATGACGACGACGAGCGTGGTCGTGAGCCGGTCGCTCAGGAGGTCAAAGGCGCGGTCAAAGCCGTCCGGGTCGGTGTTGTCGAGGAAGTGGACGTCGATCGGATCGGAGCTGGAGCCGAGGGCGTCGGCGACGAACTGCGGCCCGAGGGCCGAGCCGCCGATGCCGACGACGAGGACGTCGGTGAATTTTTTTCCGCCGGGCGCGGCGATGTTGCCGGAGTGGATGCCCGCGGCGAAGAGGCTGATGTCGGCCTTGGTTTCGAGGACTACCTTGCGCAGCTCGGGCGTGGGCGCGAGGGCGGGGGTGCGCAGCCAGTAGTGGCCGACCATGCGGTTTTCGTCCGGGTTGGCGATGGCGCCCGCCTCAAGCTGATCCATGGCGGCGAACGCGGCTTGGGCTTTGGGCTCCAAGGTGGAGAAAAAATCATCAGCGAAGCGCATGCGGCTGATGTCGAGAGAGAATCCGAGGTCTTCGTAGCGAAGCAAATGGGTGGTATAACGATCCCAGAGAGAATGTTCTTTCATAGCGTATGAGCCCCGGGAGAATCGGGTAAAAACAGGCGGATGAGAAGCCGAAATTTGGGGAATGGCTCTGCCCGCGCCCGGGGCGGCGGTTGCGGTCTGCTTTAGCGCGACTGCGGTTTGATCAAGTCAAAGAGCGATTTGACCCCGTTTTCGATCGAGCCCTTGACGCCTTCGATGAGTTCCTCCCCGGCGGCGGCGGTGAGCCGGGCCGTGAGGTCCTCGTTCATGTGGTTGACGGGGCCGCTGACTTTCAGGGAGGTCCAGGCGTAGCCGTCGTGCTCCTGGGTAAAGACGCGGTTGCGCGAGCCGGGGAGCCATTTCAGGCTCGACGGGGTGACGCCGATTTGGAAATCCCCCTGGGCGTGCCCGTTCTCGACGCTGAGCGTGCCGGAAATGCGGATGAGCCCTTCGGATTCGGCGTTGAGGTTGCTAAAGACCAGTTTCCCCGGGGTCCAGACATAGTCGGCCTCCGCTTTTTGGAGCGTGAATTGCCGGAACTGCCGGGTGCGGGTGAAGGCGGCGATTTTTTCCAGAACGGGGAGGGCTTCCAGCCGGGCTCCGGTGAGGGCGACGTTTCCGGCGGCTTGGAGGGTGCTTCCGTCGCCGGTGACGCGGGCTTCGCCGTTGGCCTTTCCGCTGACCCCGGCCCGCCAGTCTGCGGGCAGGTAGGGGGAGATGGTGACGCCGCTGTATTTTACGAGGAAATCAAACGAGCGCGCGAGCCCGAGATCGGCCTGGCCGCTGACGTCGAGCGCCTCGCCCTCGCCGAGCTGGAGCAGGCTGTCGGTGACGTAAAGCTGCGGGTGATGGTAGCGGATTTTAAAATGATCGACGTTGAGCGTGGGCAGGCCCGCCTGGGTGAGCGTGCCGCCGTAGCCCGTAGCGTTGAGCACGTGGCCGTTGGGCTCCAGGAGCAGGCGGGTGCGGTTGAGCGCCCCTTCGCGGCCCGGATGCGACCAGGTGAGGGTGGCTTCCTCGATCTTGGCCGCCTTGAGCTCGAAGCGGCTCGGAATCCAGGAGGGGATCTTGACGGGCGAGGGGGCGGCAGTGGGCGAGGGGCTAGGGGCTGTTGGGGCCGGTTCGGCGGCGGTAGCGGAGATGGGTTCCCGTAGGTCCACCTTCACGCGCTGAATTTGCACGCTGCCGATCTTCCATGCCCCTTCGAAAAGCGCCGCCGGTTCGAATTCCGCGCGAATCTGGTCGGCTTTAATCGCCTGGATCGGGCTGCCGGAGAGGCCCCGGGCCGTGTAGCCGTCGGAGTAGAAGGAGAAGCCGCTGATCTGGATCGGCTCGTAATGGCCGTCGGCGGCGAGAGAGGCCGAGGTCTTCTCGCCAAGCAGCGCGCGGAAGGCTTCGCCGTGGAGGTAACGGTTCAGCGCGTAGGAGGCCGCGAGGTAGGCGGCGACGCCCAGGATGACCAGGCCGATGCCGAAGCGCAGCACGAGGGTCCCCCATCTTGGGGCCGTTTTTCGAATGGGAGGCATGGCAACTAGATACGCATGGCCCCGCATTCTCGCAATCATTGAAATTGTCAAACAGGGGCGATATCTCGTAAAAACAACAGCGAAGTGCTTTCCCTCCACGATATCACGCTCGAAGTCGCCTCCGCTCCCGCTCCGCTTCTCAACCGCGTTTCTCTCCAAATTTCCGCGGGTCGCCTGGTCGGCATCGTCGGCCCGGCTGGCAGCGGCAAGAGCACGCTCATCAAGGTCATCGCAGGGCTTCACGAGCCGACGGAGGGGAGCGTCCACTGGTGCGGGCGCGACCTCGACGAAGAGGACCTCGCCCCCTACGACATCGGCTACGTGCCCCAGTTCAGCATCGCCTTTGATCACCTGACGGTCTGGGAAAGCCTCATTGACGCCCTGCGCCTGCGGGTCAAGGGGCTCGGCGAAGAGGCGCGCTACTTCCGGGCCAAGTCGATCCTCAACCAGGTCGGCATCCTCGGCATCTCGGGGCGCAAGGTGCGGTTCCTTTCCGGCGGCGAAAAGCGGCGGCTTGGGCTGGCCCTGGAGTTGGCCACCTTCCCCTCGCTGCTCATCGCCGACGAGGTTACGAGCGGGCTCGATCCGAAGTCCGAGGAGGAGATCATGCGCCTCATGTACGACCTCACGCGTGGCAGCCAGCGCATCGTCCTGGCGGTGACGCACAACCTGCGCCACCTTTCGCTGTGCGACTCCGTGGTCGTTATGTTCCACGGTGTGATGGCTTTTCACGGTTCGCTACCGGATATGCTGGAGTATTTTCGCGCCGAAACGCCCGAGGACGTTTTTCTCCGGCTCGCCAAGCGCACCCCGCAGGAGTGGGAGACTCAGTGGACGACGAAACGCGCTGAGATCGAGCCAAAGGAGGCCCCTCAGGACGCCGCGCAACCCGTCGCGAGCCAGGCGCCCGTGTTGGCGCTCGAAGGTGAGGTGATGGACGAGGAAACCGTGCAAAGTTGGCAGGGGACCCGCAAGGAAACGGCCCTCCCCGGGGCGTTCGCGCAATTCGCCGTGCTGCTCGCCCGCCGCTGGAGGATTTTTTTCCGCGACCGCAGCCAGGTCTGGCTGCACCTGGCCCTCCTGCTTGGCTTCCCGTGCCTGGTGGCCATCTTCGCTCTTGGCGGGATGCCGCAGATCCAGAACCCCGGCATGACGGCCGACATCAACGTCGTTGAGCAGCTCCGGCAGGCCATTGCGTTTACGATCCAGTCGGCCAAGGTGGGGCAGCTCGTTTCCGGGTTGGTGATCATGCAAGTGGTGCTCTTAACCTTGATGGGCTCCAACAACTCCGCGCGCGAGATCGCCGCCGAGAGGCTTATTTTCGAGAAAGAAAAGCTGGGGGGCTTGCGGCCGCTGAGCTACCTCGCCAGCAAGGCTGCGTTCCTCTTCGTACTGGTGGCGCTGCAATCGTGCTGGATGGCCATCTTCGTCAACCACATCTGCCACCTCCCCGGCGAGCTTGGCGGGCAGATCACGCTGCTGCTTTTGGCCAATGCCGCCATGACGTCGGTTTGCCTGGCCATTTCGAGCCTCATGAAATCGCCCGAGCAGGCGTCGCTGGTTTCCATTTACCTCGTCGGCTTCCAGCTCCCGCTCTCTGGGGCGGTGCTAGGGCTGCCGGACTTTTTTGGCTGGATCACGCGCCCCTTCATCGCGGCCTACTGGAGCTGGTCGGGAATCTTGCAGACCATGCGTGACACGCGCTACTACGACATCGTTGCCTCCGTTTCGCCCACCGACCTGCTGCCCGCCGAGATCTGCGTCTGGACGCTCGCCTGCCATGTCATCATCGGCCTCATTGTTTCCTATCTCGGTTGCATTCGAAGCCGGTGGGAATAGAATTTCACCCCAAACCGGCGCCAAAAGCTTTATCTATAACGACAACTGCGGATTGCATTCCCGCCCCGCCCCTCCTACAAAATCACCATGGCTCGTCGCGCAAGTTTCTCCATTCACCCCCTTTGGATCGTCGCGGTTCTCGTTCTAGTCGTCGCGGCGATTTCCGCGGGGCGTTTCCTGGTCGGCCGTGTCAACGACCCGTACCGGACGCTCGCCCCGCTGGACGTCCCCGCCTACCTTGAAAACGCCAACAGCCTGCGGGGCAACAGCTACAAAATCAGCGCCTCCATCTGGAACTACCTCGCCAGCGATACCGCCACGGGGCGGCTCTTTTCGGTGGAGACCGGCGGTAGCGGCAGCGGCAATGGCGGCCCGGCGGAAATCCTGCCCCTCTTCATCCCGGCCGAGTTCAACGGCGTCAACATCCAGAAAGGCCAGCACTTTAACTTCTCCGTCGAGGTCAATGAAAAGGGAATCCTGACCGTGAAAAGCCTCACCAAAGCATGAAACGCCTCCTCTGCACTCTCCTCTGCGCGGCCACCGTCGCCCCCGTTTTAGCTCAGGTTCCCGACGCTCCCGTGCTTCCCGGAGCGGCTGCCCCGGCCCAGCCCGCGCCGTCGGCCCCCGGCGTCACCTCGTTCCTCCCCGGCCCGGCCAGCACGCCCAAGCCGGACGGCTCCTTTCTGGGGAAAGACCTCCCGATGCTCAACCCGGGGAACGAAATCCTCTCCTGGGATGGCAAAAACTGGAACATCAACAACCAGCGCCTCTTCCTCTCCCGGTTCGAAAAATACCTCAACGCGCCCGAGGAAACCGACGAGATCAACACGAAATACCAGACGCTTTTACGGACCATTCTGACCCGTCTGGCTCCCGAGAACGACAGCCGCACCGCCACGCTTGACGCCTGGCGGCTGCTGCCCCAGGCCTCCAACTACACCGTCGATGCCCACCTCAGCGACGCGCTCGCCGACGCCGTTTACAGCGCGTGGCTCGCGATGCGCGCCCAGGACCGCCTGTTCGCCGCCAACCAGGAACTGGAGAACCAGCGCAAACAGTTTGAATGGGCCGCGCAGCACTCTGGGGATTCGGTTGTCTTCCATTCCTCGACCAAATCGAAATCGGACAAAGCCGAGAAGGAAAAGGATAAGGCAGACCAAGCGCTTGCCCCCTATGTCCAGCGGCTGGCCGAGGTGAATGCCCGCCTGCTGGCCAATACGACGAAGCGGGAGATTTCCGCCATACAGGCCAAGATCGAGTTCCAGTCGCTCATCATGCAGTTCTTCCTCCAGCGCCGCTTCCAGCATGTGCTGATCGCCACGCGCTTTTATCGCCACCTCTTCAATGACGGCGAATCGACCATGGGCAAGACGACCCAGGACGGGAAGGGAACCCAAAAGAACAGCGACAAGGACAAGGGAATGCCCGAGCTTTACATGAAAGAGACCGGCATGCCGCTGACCGTCGGCGTGGTCGATTCCATGGCCAACGAAGCCATACGCGACGTCCGCGAGGGCGTGGACGCCTACCAGTTCCTGCTTTCCAAAGGGGAACTCGAAAGCGCCACCAAGCGCCTTGGCGAATCCTTCCTCGTGGGCGAATACCTGCCGGAAATCCGCACGCTGCCGCGCGACCAAAAACGCCAGGCCCTTGAGTTCACCCAGAAGGGCAACCGGCTCATCTCCGCGATTGGGGTGAGGGATTATACCCAGGCCGAGCAGTTGGTGGCCGACCTCGAGAAAATGGCGCATGACTTTGATTCATCTCAACCGAACGCGGCCATCAAGACCGCCAAGACCGTCAGCGCCATGCACCTGGCCAAAGCCAAGAACGCGGCGGTAAGCGGGGACCGGACCACGCTGGAAAATGAACTGCGCGCGGCGACCGAGACTTGGCCCAGCAACCCCGCCCTGTCGGAGGTTTCCGGCATGATCTTCTCCCACGCCGATGTGCAACAAAAAGCCATCGCCGACCTGGAGCAGCTCTTGGCGCAGCGGAACTACCGCCAGATTTTTGACGACAAGATGCGTTTCATCGCCGCCGTCGCGCTCTACCCGGACCGCCAGGAGCAGCTTAAAAAGGTGATCGAGAGCATGACGCAGATCGAGACCGCCATTGGCCGCAGCACCGAGCTGGCCAAGATGGGCAACCCCGCCGGAGCCTGGGAAGGCCTGGAGCGAGCCTACGCGCAGTTCCCCGATGACACGAAACTAAACCAACTCCGCGCCAACTACACCAGCGAGGCAGCCGACTTCGTCCGGTGCATCCGCACGGCCCAGCAGCTGGAGGCCAAGGGGCAGACCGGCTCGAGCCTCGCCTGGTATCTGAAGGCGCAGAAGCAATATCCGCCCAGCGACTACGCCTCGGATGGCGTGCGGCGGCTTGTTAAAAAGATCCTGCCGCAGGCGCAGTAAGCAAAGCGCCCGCTGGGGTGGGGCGGAAGCCGCTTCATTGGCGGCGAGCGCGGCGAGAGAGAATGGGGCGCGCTTAATCCAGGTCGTCGCCCGCTCCCTTTTTGGCCACGAGCCCGCGCAGTTTGCCGTGGATGAACGGGTCGAGCCCGCCGTCCATGACGCCTTGCACATTGCTCGTTTCCACGCCGGTCCGGTGGTCCTTGACCATCTGGTAGGGCTGGAAAACGTAGGAGCGGATCTGGTTGCCCCAGGCGATGTCCCCTTTTTCGCCGTATTGGCGCTCGATCTCGGCTTTCTTTTTGTCTTCCTCGATCTGGTAGAGCCGGGCTTTGAGCATTTTGATGGCCAGCTCGCGGTTGCGCCCCTGGCTGCGCTCGGCCTGGCAGGCGACGATGATGCCGGTCGGTTTGTGCGTGAGGCGCACGGCGGTGGAGACTTTGTTGACGTTCTGCCCGCCCTTGCCGCCGGAACGGTAGGTGTCCATTTCCAAATCCGCCGGGTTGACCTCGATGGGCACCGAGTCGGGGATTTCCGGCGTGGCGTCCACGCTGGCAAAGGTGGTGTGGCGGCGCTTGTTGGCGTCGAAGGGGGAGATGCGCACGAGGCGGTGGACGCCGCGCTCGGTTTGCAGGTAGCCGTAGGCGTATTCGCCCGTGATTTGCAGCGTGGCCGACTTGATGCCGACCTCTTCCCCCTCCTGGATGTCGATCGTCTCGGCCTTGAAGCCATGGCGTTCGCACCAGCGCTGGTACATGCGCAGCAGCATGTCGGCCCAGTCGCACGATTCCGTGCCGCCCGCTCCGGAGTGGATAACCAGGAAGCAGTTGGCGCGATCCTGCGGGCCATTCAAGTAGCTTTTCAGCTCGAAGTCTTCGAGTTTTTCCAAGAGCGCGTTGTATTCGCCCTCCACCTCGGCGGTGGCCTGGACCTGCGCGGCGTGGTCGGTTTCCTCCAGGGCGAGCTGCCGGAGCACCTCGAGGTCTTCGATGCCCGAGTCGAGCGCCCGGAGCGGCTCGATCTTGTTCTTAAGCGAGGAGACTTCCTCTACGACGGCTTGCGATTTTTCGCGGCTTTCCCAGAAATCCGGCGCGGTCATGCGCGCTTCCAACTCGGCAAGCCGGGCTTGCAGTTTGGCTAAGTCAAAGATACCTCCGCATCTCGTCCACGCGGGACTTCAATGCAGAGGTGTTCAGAAGCTGGAGGTCAATGGCCATAGGAAAAGGGTGTCTAAAATGAAGCTCCGGGGAGGGGAAGTCAATGGGGGAAGGGGCTTGCGGCAGATTTTGCAGATTTTCGCAGATTTCCGGCCGAAAACCTCTTTTAATTCCCCATATGCCATCCGATTCCTATCATCCCCGCATCGCCGTGGTCGGCTCCGGCGCCATTGGGAGCTACTACGGGGCCCGGCTCGCGGCCATCGGCCACGATGTCCATTTTCTCATGCGCTCGGATCTTAAAACCGTGTGCCGCGACGGGCTCATCGTTCACAGCGTTGCCGCGCCCGATCTGCACCTTTATCCCGTCCAGGCTTGCGGGAGCACCCGGGAAATCGGCCCGGTGGATCTCGTCATCATTGCTGTAAAAACCACGGCCAACGCCGCGCTGGAGCGCCTCATCCCGCCGCTGCTGCATGAAAAGACCGCGCTCGTGACGCTGCAAAACGGCCTCGGCAATGAGCGCTTCCTAGCCGAGCGTTTCGGTGCGGAGCGCATCATGGGGGCGCTCTGCTTTATCTGCCTCAACCGGATTGCGCCCGGGGAGATCAGTCACCTCGGCTCCGGGGCCATTTCGGTGGGTGAATACCAGGGGCCGCCGCAAGCGCGCACGCTGGATTTGGTCGCAGCCCTCAATGAGGCCGGGGTCAATGCCCAGGCGGTGGAGAACCTCATCACCGAGCGTTGGCGCAAGGAGGTCTGGAACGTCCCCTTCAACGGCTTGGCCATCGCGGCGGGCGGGCTGACGACTGACCTGCTGCTGGCTTCGAAACCGCTGGAGGATCTCATCCGCGGGCTGATGGCGGAGATCGTGGCGATTGCCGCTGCCTACGGGCACCCTATCCCGGCCGATTTTGTCAATTCCCAGCTCGAACGGACCCGCCCCATGGGCGATTACCATCCCTCCAGCCTGTTGGATTACCAGGCCGGGCTGCCGGTGGAGATCGAGGCGATCTGGGGCGAACCGCTGCGCGAGGCGCAGAAAGCCGGGGTTCCCGCCGGACGGCTGGAGATGCTTTACCGGATGATTCAGCACCTTACGGTGAAGCCGAAGCTGCAACCCTAGCGGCTGCCTTGGAGTTGGTCGCGCCCGGGGATGAGCAACCGGGCCAGCGACAGCGCGAGCATGACGATGGCCGTGCCGCAGACGCCCTTCCATTGCCAGGCGCTCCAGGCCTGGGTGCCGAGGGCGGAACCGCACGCGCCGCCGATGAAGTAGATGATCATGTAGACGGAGGTGAGGCGGTTGCGCAGATGTGGCGAGAGGGCGTAAATGCGCGTCTGGTTGGAGATCTGGTTGCCCTGGATGCCCGCGTCCATCAGAAGCACCCCCGCCACCAGCCACCAGAGCGAGAGGTTGGCCAGTCCGATGCAGATGAACCCGGCGATGGCCAGGCTGAGCGCCGCCCCGATGATGAGGCCGATGCGGTATTTGTCGGCGAGGCGCCCGGTGACCAGCGCGGCCACGGCCCCCGTAACGGCCAGGAGCGCGAAGAGCCCGACGACCTGGCTGCCGAAGTGCTCGGGCCGCGTGGCAAAGTAGAAGGGGAGCGTGGTCCAGAACGCGCTAAACGAAGCGAAGCCGAGCGCGCCGATGAGCGCGTGGCGGCGCAGGACGGGCTGCTCGGCCAGCAGCGGGAAGAGCGATTTGAGCAGCCTCGGGTAGGAGAAGGCCTTTTCCGGCTCCGCCGAGGCGGGCAGGCGGCAGAGCATGAGTGCCATGCCCAGCGAAAGCGCCGCGCCCATCCAGAAGACCACCCTCCAGCCCAGCCACGCCCCCAGGAACCCCGAGGCGCTGCGCGAAACCAGGATGCCGATTAAGAGCCCGCTCATAATGGTGCCCACCGTCCGGCCTCGCTTGTGGGGTTGGGCGAGCCCGGCGGCGTAGGGGACCGCGAATTGCGGCGTAATCGAGATGAGCCCGAAGGCGTAGCTCGCCGCGACCATCCAGGGCAGGTTGGGCGAAACTGCCACGGCCGCGCCTGCCGCCGCCGCCACGGCGGCCGAACCGGCGATAAGCCGCTTCTTGTTCATGAGATCGCCCAGCGGCACCAGCAGAAAAAGCCCGCTGGCGTAGCCGAGCTGGGTGGCGACGGCGACCCAGCTCACGGCGGAATGGGAGACGTGGAAGCTGGCGCTGATCAACTCCAGCAGCGGCTGGGCGTAATAGATATTGGCCACCATCACCCCGGCCGTCACTGCCAAAAGCAGGGTGAGCCCGCGCGTCAGGCGGGGCGGTTCATGGGGAATGAGCCCAGGTTGGGTTGACGGATTTTGCGGCACCCCTCCAGCCTAGGAAAGCCGGAGAAAATGTCGAGTGGTCAAGCGCGGCTAATTGCTCGCAGCGCGCTGAATGCCGCTACCCGCGGAACTCACATCGCGTCCGATGCCGCGCATCGTATTGCAGCCGGATACGGCCAAGGCAATCAGTAAGACCCCAAATACGGTACAGATCAGTTTTTTCACAGTGTAGCCCTCGGTTACGGTTGGCATATCGTAGCACATGCCGTAGCCGGACGCACCTTTTTGTTCTTGGGGGGATTGCGCGGCTGCCGGGCTTCGGTATGATTATTTCCCGTGAAGCCGTTTATCCTGTGCCCTCTCCTTTTGACCGCCTCCAATGTGTTCATGACCTTTGCCTGGTATGGACACTTGAAGAATTTATCCCACCGCCCCTGGATTGTGGCGGTCATCGTCAGCTGGCTTATTGCCGCGTTCGAGTACCTCCTGCAAGTGCCCGCCAACCGCATCGGCGCGACGGCGATGAGCCTCCCGCAGCTCAAAATCATGCAGGAGGTGATCTCGCTCACGGTGTTTATGCCTTTCGCCGTCCTTTACATGCAGACGCCGCTGAAGCTGGATTACCTCTACGCGGCCCTCTGCATTGCCGGGGCAGTCTACTTTATTTTCCGGGGCTGACCTGGCCTGGGAGCGCCTGGGCGCTTAGCTCCTGGAGCCGACTTTTTTCAGCGAGCTTTTCATGAAATTCCCCCCAAGCTCCCAGATCGGGCCCGGGAATTTGCTGCACAGGCTTAAGACGGAATCGAATGCGTTGACGAAAAGATCGACTTCCTTCTCTGTAATGATGAGCGGCGGGAGAATTTTGACGATGTCCACGGCGTGACCGGCGATTTGCGAGAGCACCCGGTGGCGGCTCAGCAGCGAGGTGACGACCATCTGTGTGAACAGCTCGGTCTCCATCTTGTGCAGGAGCTTCCAGCCCATCTTCGGGGCAAATTCCTTCGGTTCCTGGAATTCGATGGCGATGATGAGCCCCTTGCCGCGTACTTCCTTGATGACGGAGTGCCGGGCTTTGAGCGCGTTGAGCTTTTCCATGAGCAGCGCGCCCATTTTGGCGCTGTTTTCCACGAGCTTCTCATCCTCGATGACCTGCAAGGTGGCCAGGCCGCACGCCATGGCCAGGTTATTGCGGCCAAAGGTGGAGGAGTGGACCACGCAGCGTTTCAGGTCGCTAAAGGTGCCCTGGTAGATGGAGCGCCGCATGACGATGGCCCCGCACGGGACGTAGCCGCCGCTGAGCGACTTGGCTAGCGTGATGATATCCGGCTCCAGGCCCCACTGCTGGTAGCCGAACCACGTTCCGGTGCGCCCGAGGCCGGTCTGCACTTCGTCGGAGATGAGCAGCGTGCCGTATTTGCGACAAAGCGCCTGGGCCTGCTGGAAGAAATCCCCCTCGGGATAGTGGACGCCCTTGCCCTGGACGGTTTCGATGACGAGCGCGGCGTATTTTTGCGTGGAAAGGAGCGCCTCCAGCGTTTGAAGGTCCCCCATGGCCACGCGGTCGCAGCCGGGCAGGTAGGGCCCGAAGCCTTCGCGGAAGCTCTCGCAGCCCATCATGGAAAGCGAGCCCATGGAGAGGCCGTGGAAGGCGTTGGCCAGGGAGATCATCCCCTCGCGCCCCGTGGCGGCCCGGGCGAATTTGATGGCTCCTTCGTTGGCCTCGGTGCCGGAGTTGCAGAAAAAGACGGCGTTGAGGTGGTTATCGAGCTTCTTGACGAGCGCCTCGGCCAGGAGGCCGCTCAAGAGGGCGCAGTCCATCTGCACCATGTTGGGCAGGTCCATGTCCAGCACGTCCTGGATGGCTTTTTTC
This sequence comes from Spartobacteria bacterium UBA695, assembly GCA_002298145.1. GTDB lineage: Bacteria > Verrucomicrobiota > Verrucomicrobiia > Chthoniobacterales > Chthoniobacteraceae > UBA695. Next base: position 64,457 of record DBMP01000024.1, read on the forward strand.
ACCACCGGATGGTTGCGGCCGATGTTGTAGACGCTGTAGCCGCTGAGGAAATCGAGGTAGGCGTTCCCCTCCCGGTCGTAGAGGTAGGCCCCCTCGGCTCGGGCGTAGATTTTGTCGAACCCGATGGTGCGCTGTACTTGGACGAGGGTCTGGTTCACGTAGCGTTCGTGGAGATCGTAGTTCTCGCCGAGCCGCTCGGTGACGAGTTGCTTGAGGTCTAGAGGCATAATTTGGAAGGTAACTATGGTAGACCGATCCGGCGGAGTTCCAACTGGAAAAAACATCCGGGAAAAGCCGGAGCTTTTTGCCGGGAAAAATCCCTCACCCGAGGGGCCCTGCGCGCTTGCAGTTTTACCCGAGGGCGCTATCCTCGCCCGCTGACGTTGCACCAAAACGCCCTCCGCTGATTTTCGCTATGAAACGCATCTCTTTTTTCGCCATGGCCGCCTTGATCGCTCTAGGGGCCGCCGTTTACGCCCAGGATGAAATCAAGATCGGGGTCTACGCCTCCCTCACGGGCGGCCAGGCCAGCTTCGGGATTTCCCAGACCAACGCCATCCAGTTGGCCATGGAGGAGATTAACAAGGCGGGCGGGGTGCTGGGCAAGCCGGTCAAGCTGATCGTGGACGACGACCGCTCGACGCCCGGCGAATCAGCCACCATTGTTCGCAAACAAATCGCCAACGACAAGGTGTGTGCCATTCTGGGGGAATTCGCCTCCTCCCGCTCGCTCGAAGGCGGCCCGATCTGCCAGGAAAATAAAATCCCGATGATTTCCCCCGGCTCGACGAACCCGAAGGTGACGGAGATCGGCGACTACATCTTCCGCACCTGCTTCCTGGATTCCTTCCAGGGAGAGGTCATGGCCCGCTTCGCGCTGGAAAAGGGCTACAAAAAGGCGGCCATCCTCACGGACGAAAAGCAGGACTACAGCAAGGGCCTATCGCAGTATTTTAAAGAGAATTTCACCAAAAACGGCGGGCAGATCGTCAAGGAGCAGAGCTACAGCAGCGGCGACAAGGATTTCCGTGCCCAGCTGACCTCGATCAAATCGACCAAGCCGGACGTGATTTTCCTCCCCGGCTACTACAATGAGGTGGCGCTCGTGGGCAAACAGGCCCGGCAATTCGGCATCAAGGCCCCCATGATGGGCGGCGACGGCTGGGAGGGCGACGCGCTCCTAAAGGTGGCGGGGACCTCGCTGGACGGCTGCTTCTTCTCCACCCACTTCTCGGCGGATAACCAGGACCCGGCGGTCCAGGCGTTCATCAATAACTACAAGGCGAAATTTGGCGCCGTGCCCGACTGCCAGGCGGCTCTCGGCTACGACACGATGCGCTTGCTGGCGCAGGCGATCGAACGGGCGAAATCGACCGACCCGAAGGCGATCCGCGACGCGGTGGCGATCACGAAAGATTTCTCCGGCGTGACGGGCAAGATCACGCTCGACGCGAACCGCAACGCCAGCAAACCAGCGGTCGTGCAGACCATCGGCGAGGGGCGGTTTAAGTTTGTGGAGAACGTCGCGCCGTAAGAGAAAAGGATAAACCGTGCAGAAAGCCAAAATAGATTGGCTGGGCTGGGGATTGATTGTTCTTTTCCTGCTTTTTCTGTTGAGTTTGAGTTTCGATGGTCTCCGTTGCCCTATTTGGCATGGAAAAGAACTTGCCGCTCGCCATAGCTTGGATGAGATCGTTTATGCCCTAAATGCCTACTATTTCGAGTATGGGGTGATGCCAAAAGGCAGCGGTGCTGAAGTATTGGCAGCTCTTCGGGGAAAGAATCTGAAGGACATTAGGTTTTATGAACCGGGATCGAGGCATTTGAATTTAAAAGGGGAGCTGCTTGATCCCTGGGGCACGCCATATCGCATTGGGGCGACGAAATCTGGCTACGCTTGGGCGTATTCATGCGGTGCGAATAAAACCGATGAAGGGGGAGCCTGGGGATCGGATGATGTTTCCAGTTGGCAGTAGCCTGCGGCGTTTAGTTTTATAAAGACAAACCCGATATGGGGATTGCTCCTTCTGTTTGGGACGGTGGTGGGTGCGTGCCTTCTAGCCCGTATGTTGCACTTTTTTTGCCACTTCTAGGCGCAAGGGCATGCTCAGTCTTGACTTAGGCAGGCCGAGCCCCTCATTTTGACCTGATTTTAACCTAAGCTTCAGTGATCCAGTTTTTGCAGCAACTCATTAACGGCCTCGCGCTCGGCTCCATCTATGCCTTGATCGCGCTGGGGTACACCATGGTTTATGGGGTGCTCAAGTTTATCAATTTCGCGCACGGCGATATTTACATGGTCGGCGCGTTCGTCGGCCTGTATGTGACGCCCTGGGTCTGGAAGGTGATTCCGCCGGGCCAGGATCCCTCGAAGTTCAACTGGAACACGACCGCCGGGGGGCTCGTCGTGATGCTCATCTCGATGGTCGTTTGCGCCGTGCTGGGCATTCTGATCGAACGGCTGGTTTACCGCCCGTTGCGCAATCGCCCTCGGCTGACGGTCCTCATTACTGCCATTGGCGTTTCCATTTTCCTCGAAAACTTCGGCCAGTACCTCTTCGGGGCCGATCCGAAGTCCTTTCCTGATATTCTCCCCGATCGAACCATCGACATCGGGGATTTGAGTATTTTCATGAACCAGATCGTGGTCTTCGTCACGACGATCGTTCTGCTGGTGGCCCTGCGCTACATCGTTATGAAGACCCGGATGGGGACGGCGATGCGGGCGCTTTCGTACAACACGACCGCCGCCTCGCTCATGGGGATCAACAACGATGTCATTATCGCCTTCACCTTCGGGCTCGGGTCGGCGCTGGCGGCTGCGGCGGGGATCTTGAATGCGATCAACTACCCGAGCATTGATCCGCTGATGGGCATTCTGCCGGGCATCAAGGCCTTCGTCGCGGCGGTGCTGGGCGGTATCGGGAACCTGCCCGGGGCCGTGGTCGGCGGGCTGCTCCTGGGGGTGCTCGAAACAATGGTGGTCGGCTATATTTCGCCCATGTACCGGGACGCCATTGCGTTCGCGGCGCTGATTTTCATTCTGCTCTTCCGACCCAACGGGCTCTTTGGGAAAATCGAAAAGGAGAAAGTTTAAGCACGCTGGCTTATGAACCGCCCCAAGACCTGGCTTCTGCTTTCGATTCTCGCCGCATGGGTGATTTCCCGTTTCCAGGGAGCGATCAATCCGTACTACTACGACATCCTCATTACCATCGGCATCAATATCATCCTCGGGGTGAGCCTGAACCTGGTGACGGGGTACACGGGGCAGTTTTCGCTGGGGCACGCCGGGTTTATGTCGGTGGGGGCCTATGCCAGCGCAATGGTGACGCTGAGCGTTGGGGCGCATGCGCGCGGGGAGAGTCTTATTTTTATCGGCGCGCTGCTGGTGGGCGGGCTGAGCGCGGCTCTGGCGGGGCTGCTCGTCGGCGGGCCGTCGCTGCGGCTTAAGGGGGATTACCTGGCCATTGTCACCCTTGGTTTTGCGGAGATTATCCGCGTGGTTTTTGAAAACGTCGAGGCGGTGGGGGCAGCGCGAGGGCTCTCGATCCCGGTGCACACGACGGACTTTTTCTGGACGTTCCTTTCCGTCGCGCTGACGATCTACGTTGTCGTGTTTCTCGTCCACTCCACCTATGGGCGCGGATTCCTGACGGTGCGCGACGACGAGGTGGCCGCCGAAGCGATGGGGATTAATGCCACGAAGTATAAAGTGCTCGCGTTCGTGGTGGCGGCGTTCTTCGCGGGGATCGCGGGCGGGCTTTACGCGCATTTTAAGCAGTTCATCCACCCGGAGGGCTTTGGCTATCTGCGCTCGGTGGATATCGTGGTGATCGTGATCCTGGGAGGGATGGGGAACACGCCGGGGGTGATCATCGCCGCCGTGCTCTTGACGATTTTGCCGGAGGGGCTCCGGGCCCTGGGGAGCTGGTCGGCGCTGCCGGAGGCGATCCGGCCGCTGATCCAGAACCGGATGATTCTCTACTCGCTGCTTTTAATTGCGCTGATGCTGTTGCGGCCCCAGGGGCTCTTTTCGACGGGCGGGCGGCTGACCAAGTGGCTTAAGCGTGGGAAGGGGGCGGCGGCATGAGTGTCAGCAGCGCGCTGTTAGAGGTCGATCAATGCACGGTGCAGTTCGGCGGTTTGAAGGCCGTCTCCGAACTCGATTTGCGTATTCACGAAGGCGAACTCGTGGGCCTCATCGGGCCGAACGGTGCGGGCAAAACGACGATTTTCAACCTGATCACCGGCGTTTACCAGCCCACTGATGGCGACATCTGGTTCGACGGCCAGTCGGTGGTCGGCCACAAGCCCTACCAGATTACCGCGCGGGGCATTGCGCGAACGTTCCAGAATATCCGGCTTTTTTCGTCGCTGAGCGTCTTTGACAACGTCCGGGCTGCCTGCAATCTGCACCTCAAGCACGGCATTTCGCATGCGCTCTGGCGCGGCGGGGCGTTCGCGCGGGAGGAGGCGGAGATCGCGGAGCGCGTCGATGGGTTACTCGATATTTTCCACCTCTCCCACCTACGCAACGCGGAGTGCACGAGCCTGCCCTATGGCGACCAGCGGCGGCTGGAAATCGTCCGCGCTCTGGCGACTCGGCCCAAGCTGCTCCTGCTGGACGAACCGGCTGCCGGGATGAACCCGACGGAGAAGGGGGAGCTGATGCGCCTCATCCGGTTTGCGCAGGAGAAATTCCAGCTCGCCGTGCTGCTCGTGGAGCACGACATGCGGGTGGTGATGGGCATTTGCGAGCGGATCGCGGTGATCGACTACGGTGTGAAAATCGCCGAGGGGACGCCGGAGGCGATCCGCAATGACCGGAAGGTGATTGAGGCTTACCTGGGGGAATAAACGAACCAATGCTGCAAATCCGCGATCTCCATGTTAACTACGGGGCCATTACGGCGCTGCACGGGATCAATATCGACGTGCCCAAGGGGAGCATTGTGACGCTCATCGGCGCGAACGGCGCGGGGAAGTCGACGACGCTGAGGGCGGTCTCGGGCATTACGCGGGCGCAAAAAGGGAGCATTGTTTTCGACGGTGAGGAGATCGTGCATCTCGCCCCGCACAAGATCGTGGGCCGGGGGCTCTGCCATGTGCCGGAGGGGCGGATGATTTTTGCCAATCTCTCGGTGATGGAGAACCTGCTCATGGGAGCCTATCGGCGCAACGATCGGAAGGCGTTCGGGGGGGATCTCGACTATATTTTCGACATTTTCCCCCGGCTCAAGGAGCGCAAAGCCCAGAGCGCGGGGACGCTTTCGGGCGGTGAACAGCAGATGCTGGCCATTGGCCGCGCGCTGATGAGCAAACCGCGCTGCCTGATGCTGGACGAGCCCTCGCTGGGCATCGCGCCGCTCCTGGTGAAGACGATTTTCGAGAAGATCGTCGAGGTGAACAAAAACCTCGGCATCACGGTGCTGCTGGTGGAGCAAAATGCCAACCTGGCGCTGGAAATTTCGCAGTTCGGCTATGTGCTGGAGACGGGGCGGATTATCCTCTCCGATGCTTCCGCCAAGCTCCGCGAGGACCCGCAGGTGAAGGAATGTTACCTGGGCGGGTAGGGGCGGAAGACGCGGAGACAGGGGAGAGGAAAGATTCTTTTTCCCGCGAGCCCGGGTTCCTGCTAGTCTCTTTCCCCCAATGAGTCGCATCCATCTCCTATCCGAAGAAGTGGCCAGCCAGGTGGCGGCGGGCGAGGTGGTGGAACGCCCCGCCTCGGTGGTTAAAGAACTGGTCGAGAATTCGCTCGATGCCGGGGCCAAGCACATCGAGGTGATGATGCGCCGAGGGGGCATTTCGCTGATTCGCGTGGTGGACGACGGCTCGGGCATGGACCGCGATGACGCGCTGCTCTGCCTGGAGCGCCATGCTACCAGCAAGATCCGCACGGGGGCTGATCTGGCTTCCATTCATACGCTCGGCTTCCGCGGCGAGGCGCTCCCGAGCATTGCCAGCGTTTCGCGCTTCCGCCTTTCCTCGCGCGAGCCGGGCGCGGTGGCGGGGACGGAGATTCTCGTGACGGGAGGTCGCGTCGAGTATGTGCGCGATGGCGGCGATGCCCCCGGGACGCAGATCGAGGTGCGCTCGCTGTTTTTTAACCTGCCCGCGCGGCGCAAGTTTCTGCGTACGGAGAACACCGAGGCGAGCCATGTCGAGGCGCAGCTTCGGCTCCAGGCGTTGGGGCATCCGGAGGTCGGTTTCACGCTGTTGACGGATGACCGGACCGTCTTTCAACTTCCTCCGGCGGCGAATTTGCGGGAGCGCATCCGCGATCTCAACGGCGGGGCGCTGGCCGACGCGCTGCTCGAAATTCCCGAGGCGGTGTTCGACGGGCTGGCCATTCGCGGCTACATCGGCAAGCCGGGCGTGACCCGCTCGACCCGCGCGCAACAGTTGGTCTTCGTCAACGGGCGTGCGGTGGAGAATCTGACGATCAACCACGGCCTGCGCGAGGGCTACCACACGGCGCTCATGAAGGGGCAGTACCCGGTGACGTTCCTTTTTATTGAGATGGACCCGGCGGCGGTGGATGTGAACGTGCATCCCGCCAAGCGCGAGGTCCGTTTCCGCGAGCCTTCGGTGATCCGCGAGGCGCTCGTGGAGGTGGTGGCGCGCGCGCTGGAGGGCGACCGCGCCGATTGGCAGGGGGCGTTTGCTGCTCCCGCCGAGCGGCTCCCGGTGCGCCCGGAGCCGCCCCGGCCTGAACCGCTGCCGCTCCCCGGCATGGCGGTGGAGGAACTGCCGCCGCCGCGCCTGCCCGCGGGGTTGACGCGCTTTCCGGAGCCGTTCCCGGAGGTTCGGGTTCCCTCGACGTTTAAGGATTTTAGCGAGTTCAAAGAGCCGCCGCTTTCGCCGGTCACCGTGACCTCGGCGCCGGAGGTTCCCGCCGCGCCCAGGGGCCCCGAGCCGCTGGCCGTGCCGGAGCCGAAACCGCAGCCGCAGCAATTCCGCATCCTGGGCGTGCTGGGGCGGCTCTATATCCTGATGGAGAGCGCGGGCGGGCTGGTGCTGGTGGATCAGCATGCGGCGCACGAGCGGATTCTTTTTGAGGAACTGCGCCGCCGGATGGAGCAGGTGGGGGTGCCCAGCCAGCGGCTGCTCATGCCGCTCACGCTCCAGCTCGCGCCGCGCGATAGCGACTGGGTGGCGCAGAATCTGCCCACGCTCCAGAAGATGGGCATTGGCGTGGAGGGCTTCGGCACCGGGACGTGGAAGCTCGATGCCATTCCGCAATTTGTGCAGTCCAGCGAGCCGCAGCAGCTGCTCCACGACATCATCGACGAACTGCGCGAGATCAGTTCGCAGACCTCCAAGCTGCGCCTGGGCGAGGATGTGATCGCGAAGACCGTCTGCCGCCATGCGGTGAAGGCGCACGATACGCTGCGCGAGCCGGAGATGATCCGGTTAATCGAGGACTTGCTGCAATGTGAGCTGCCCTACTGCTGCCCCCATGGCCGCCCGACGATGATCCAGATTTCCTACACCGAGCTGGAGAAGAAATTCGGGCGCAAGGCGTAGTTTTTTTTAGCCGCAAAAAGGCGCAAAAAACGCAAAAAGGAGGCGCTGCTTCGTGCCTGTATCTTTCTTCGTTCCTACCCCTTGGAGGCGTTAAACCGGCAGGCCGCCGCGAGCATTTTGTGCACGGCCCGTTGCGTGGCGGCCAGGTAGGCCTGGGCGTCGTTTTGCCAGTGGCGCTCCAGGTGCTCCAGGTGATTCGCCGGGAGCGGATCGGGGCGCGGAATGGCCGGGTCGAAGGGAAGCTCAAGGGTGACGATGGCGGGCGCGGTGCCGTCCGGGTAATGGAGCGCTTTGCCGCACCATTGCCCCAGCGAGCCGGGGCATGGGTTGCCCCCTTCGCGCAGGCGGTAGGGGGCTCGGTCAGACGGGGAGAGCGCATCCCACATGGCTCGGGCCAGGGGGAGGGATTGCGCGCCGTCTGGGTCTACTTCCCCGAGCGCCCAGTGGAGGGCGATGATTTTGTGCGGGCGCTGGTATTCGATAAAATCCCTCAGCGCGCGGGTCTCCGGTTCCGACCACGGTTCCGGCCCCGGCGGCTCCTCGCCCTTGGGGCTCCAACCGGCGTCGAAGTTGCGGTTGAGGTCCACGCCCGCGGCGTTGACACGGCTTTTTTTCACAAAACCGTCCGGGTTGGCCAGCGGGATGATGCCGATGGGGAGCGTGGCCAGGTCCACGCGGTTCTCCCTCAGGAGCCGATCCTGAAAGGAGAGAAGCAAGTGGATGGTCGCCCGTTCGTCGCCGTGAACCCCCCCGATCAGGAGCGTCCCCCCGGACGCGGCCTTGAATGGGGCGGTTTCGTGGAGCAGAATGGGGCGGTTCTCCCGGGAAGTTCCGATCTGGCGGGTAAAAAGCCACCGGTTCGGACTGGTGTTGGACGTAGAAAGGTCAGCCATGAAAGGACGCGTCGTTCTCAAACGCTTATACCCACGTAATGTCTTCCGAATTAGCCGCGCTGCAAGGGCGGAGGTGCAAAACGGGTTCATCGAAGTGAACTCGGAGGGAGTTTCGGGTTGGGGTGAGGCCTCGCCCAACGCCTATTACGGCGAAACGGCGGAGCAGGTGGAGGTGCAGCTCCAGGCGGCGATGCCGTGGCTGGAGGGGGTGCGGGTGGAGAGCGTGGAGGAGATCGGCGCGCTCTGGGCGGAGTCGTGGCATTACCTGGCCCCGTCGCGGGCGGCCCAGTGTGCGCTCAATCTGGCGCTCTGGGACTGGCTGGCGCGCAAAAAGGGGATTTCCATTGCGAGGCTGGCCCTGGGGCATGACGCGGAGCCGGTCCGGACGTTTTGCACCATCGGCCTCTCGGATGCGCAGGAGCTTGGGAGAAAAATGGCGGAGTTGCGTGGGTTTCCTCTGGTAAAGGTGAAGTCTGATGCGCGGGCCGACTTTGCGCCGGTCCGCGCGGTAATGGAAAAAACGGGCGCGGCGGTGGCGGTGGATGCCAATGCCGCGTGGGGGGCGGTGGATGGCGCGGCGGTGCTGCGTGAGGCGGAGCGCGCGGGGGTGCTTTTTGTGGAGCAGCCGCTGGCCCCTTCCGACGATGTGCGGTTGCCGCAGTGGCGGGCCGGGTCGACTCTTCCCGTGCTGGCCGATGAAAGCTGCGTGAGCGAGGGCGATGTGGATCGGATGCCGGGGCGCTTCTCGGGCTTTAATATCAAGCTGGTGAAATGCGGAGGCCTTACGCCCGCGCTGGCGATGGCCCGCCGGGGCCGGGAGCTGGGGCTCCGGACGATGGTGGGGTGCATGCTGGAGAGTAGTCTGTTAATCGCCGCGGGAGCGGTGGTCGCCCAGCTTACGGATTATGCGGATCTTGACGGGGCCTGGCTGCTGAGGGATGACCCGTTCGCGGGGTTGCCGCTGGTGCGCGGGGTGCTGACGCCTGGGCCGGGAGCGGGCTTTGGGGTGGAACCGGTGGGAACGCTTTGAAACGGCGTCCCTGGCCGATTTTCTTAACAAATCTTAACAATAATAATGTTGAAACCGCTCAGAAAATGAATCAGCGTTCATCTTGTGAGCGAACTCTCTCCCGTTTCGCGCCGCGAACGCGAAAAATTGCAACGTCGCCGGGCCATTCTCGATGCCGCCGAGCGCATTTTTGCGTTGCGCGGGTTCCATGGGGCTTCGATGGACCAGATCGCCCAGGAGGCGGAGTTCGCCCCCGGCACGCTCTATCTCTATTTTAAAGATAAGAACCAGCTCTACTCCGCGCTTTTCCGGCGCAAGCTCACGGAGATGGTGGAGGGGATTGAGGAGGCGGGGCGGTCGGTTTCCGATCCCCTGGAGGGGCTCCAGAAGGCGATCCGGGCGCAGTGCGAGTTCAACGACCGCAACCGGGAGTTTTTCGAGGTGCTCCGGCGCCACCATCCGGGCGAGCAGAATCCGGACGAAGACTGGGAGGCGGTGCACCAGATTATCCAGCGGCACCATGCGGCGCTTTACCGGCTGGTGGAATGCGCCCAGGAGCGGGGGCTGATCCGCCCGGGCAACAGTCGGGCTTTTGCGAACGTGCTGCTGGGGGCGGTGATCCACACGACCCACGAACTCGGCTTTAACGGCACGCCGCTTACGGATGAGCCGGAGTTTATTTTCGATCTCTTTCTCAACGGGGCCCGACTCCACGGCGCGCCCCACCCCATGCCATGAAATTCCCCATTCTCATTCCCGCCGTCTCGCTCGGGCTTATCGCAATGTCCCTGGTGGGCTGCCACAAGGGCCATGGCGGCAAGATCACCTTTGACACCTCGCCCGCCCGGCGTGGGGATATCACCCAGTATGTAACGGCCACCGGGACGCTCAACGCGGTGGTGAGCGTGGACGTGGGCAGCCAGATCTCGGGCCGCATTCAGGCGCTCTATGCCGATTATAATTCGCTCGTGAAGAAGGACGACCTCATTGCGCAGATCGAACCGGCCACCTACCAGGCCACCGTGGACCAGGCCCGGGGCAATCTGGAGAGCGCCAAGGCGGCGCTGGACTTGAAGCGGATCGTGCTGGAGCGGGAGCGGAGCCTCTACGAGCGCAAGGCCGCGCCGAAGTCCGACCTCGACACGGCCGATGCGGAATACCGACAGGCCAAGGCGACGGTGGACGTCAACCAGGCGCTGCTCGACAAGGCGAACGCGGATCTGGGGTATTGCCGGATTACCGCGCCGGTCGATGGGATCGTGGTGACGCGCAAGGTGGATGTGGGGCAGACGGTCGCCGCGACGATGACGACCCCGGTGTTATTCAATATCGCGCAGGACATTCGTAAGATGCGGATCATTACGAACGTTTCCGAGGCCGATATCGGGCTGGTGAAGGCGGGGCAGAAGGCGGAGTTCAACGTGGACGCTTTCCCCAGCGAGAGCTTCGCGGGGCTGGTTTCGCAAGTGCGCCTCTCGGGGACCTGTTCGGACAATGTGGTGACTTACGACACGGTGGTGGACGTTTCCAATCCGGAGAAAAAGCTCTTTCCCAACATGACGGCGCAGGTCTCGATCCTGGTTGCGGAGCGCAAGGGGGCGCTCGTAATTCCCAACGCAGCGCTGCGGTTCACGCCGCCGGAGCGGGTGAAATTTGAAAACGCCGAGGCGGCCAAGATCAAGCCGGGCCGGAGCGGGAAACGGCTCGTCTATCTGCCGGGAAGCGCCCCGGGGACGCTCAAGGTGGCGGCGGTGACGGTGGGCATTACCGACGGGATGCAGACCGAGGTGGTGGAGGGGCTGGGCGAGGGGACTCAGGTGGTGGTCGGTTCGTCGTCGGCCACGGGCAAATCGCCCAACCGGGGCGGGCCGCCGCCTCAGATGTAGCTTTTAGCCTCTGGAACTCTAGCCGATGCAACTGATCTCTTTTCGTCCCTGGCTGACGGCCCGCACGGCGCTGCGCGCTCTGCGGCGCAATAAGCTGCGCTCGATTCTGACGGCGCTGGGGATTATTATCGGGGTAGCTTCCGTGGTGGCGATGGTGGCGGTGGGCAACGGGGCCCAGGCCCGCATTGAGGCCAAGGTTGCCGCGCTGGGCCAGAATGTGCTGACGATTTTTGCCACGAACCGGCGCACGAGCGGGGTCAACTCGGGCCTGGGGAGCGCGGGGACGCTGACGGAGGCGGATGCCCGGGCGATTGCACGGGAGATTAAGGAGATCGCCAATGTGAGCCCGGAGGTCTCGACAACGGCGCAGGCGCTGGCCAATGGGCGCAACTGGTCGACGACCGTGGCGGGCGAGGGGGAGAGTTATCTATCCATTCGCGACTGGCCGCTGGCTTCGGGCGCGATGTTCTCGGACCGCGAGGTGCGCGCCGCGGCGAAGGTGGCGGTGATTGGTTCGACGACGGCCAACCAGCTTTTTGGGCCGGTCGATCCGCTGGGCCAGACGGTGCGGGTGAAGGGGTTCCCGTTTGTGATTATCGGGGTGCTAAGCACCAAGGGGGCGGGGATGGGGGGGATGGATCAGGATGACCGGCTGGTGGTGCCCTACACGACGGCGATGAAGCGCATTACGGGTTCCCGTTATTTGCGGGCGATTACTTTGCAGGTGGCCCAAGCCGATGAGATGAACCGGGCGGAGGCTCAGGTGACGAGTCTGCTCCGGCAGCGCCACCGCTTGGCGGCGGATGCGGACGCGGATTTTAAGATCATGAACCAGAAGGAGATCGCCGATACGGTGGGCTCGATTTCGCAGGTGATTACGCTGCTCCTCGCGTCGATTGCGGGGATGTCGCTGGTGGTGGGCGGTATCGGGATTATGAATATTATGCTGGTCTCGGTGACGGAGCGGACTCGGGAGATCGGGATCCGGGTGGCGGTGGGGGCCAAGGGGGCCGATATTATGCTTCAGTTTTTGATTGAGTCGGTGACGCTCAGCCTACTGGGCGGGGTGATCGGGGTGCTGGTGGGGGTGGGGGCTTCGCAATGTGTGGGGCTTTTCGCGGATTTTAAGGCGGTGGTGTCGCCGGGCTCGGTGATTCTGGCTTTTGGCGTGAGTGTGGCGATTGGGGTGTTCTTCGGTTTTTACCCCGCCCGCAAGGCCGCGCAGCTCGACCCCATCGTGGCCCTCCGTTATGAATAACCAGCGCAAGCGCTGGACCTTTCCGCGCTACCGCGCGATAGCGTCGGCTTACGCGCGCCGCCTCGGTGTGGATGTCGGCAGACTCATGCAAGCGCTGGACCTTCCCTCGCTACGGCGCGGTGGGGGCTTCGCTACACGGGGCGGCCGGGATCGGGATGGCGTCGCGGCGTTTGGGGGCCACCAGGCCTGCGGAGACGACCATTTTCATGGCTTCTTCCAGGGTGAGGGAGCTTTCTGTCAGGAGTCGCCCGGGGACGGCGACGACCAGGCCGGTCATCGGGTTGGGGGAGGTGGGGATGACGACGGTGGTCATTTCCTCGCCAAGGTTGGAGTCGTAGTATTGCCCGGTGACGAAGCCGATCAGGCGCGCGCCGGGGGCGGGGTAGTCGAGGTAGACGACCCGCTTGAAGTTCTCCATGTTGTGGAAGGACTTGAAGGAGTCGATGACTTGCTTGACCGCCGCGTAGACGGTGGCGACGACCGGGACGCGCAGGAGACCCGCTTCGAGTTTCTCCAGGACGCGCCGTCCCAGGACGTTGGAGGCCATGAAGCCGAGGGTGATGAAGACGGCCAGGGTGACGAAAAACGGCAACAGCGGGAGCCGCAGGCCGATCTGCTCCAGGAACGGGGCGCTGACGTTGTTGATGGCGTTGTAGGCCAGCTGCACGACCCAGAGGGTGGCCAGCAGCGGGATGGCGACGACGACGCCGGTGAGGGCTTTTTGCCCCGCAACGGAGACGAAGGGGCGAATCTGGGTTGCGGCGGCGCCCGTTTTTTGCTGCCACTCACGGGCGAGTTTCTGGAATTCGATGAGGTTCTTTGGAATTTGCATGGCCAACCGGGGGAAAAGTAAACGCTCGCCGGGTTGGCGTCCATTTTTGATTTTGGGCTCGTGCCGCTGGGTGGGCAAGAAACGTTGCATTTCGCCGCAGGGTGGTCCATTTTTGCCTCCTTTGCATGTCCCTTTACCGTCGAACTCTCGCCTACTTTAGCCCCTTCCTGGGACAGACGCTTTTCGCGACCGCGCTCTCCCTGGGCTCCATCGGGCTGAATCTGCTCAAGCCGTGGCCTTTTAAGTACATTATTGACGGCGTTCTGTTTCCCGCCGATGCCGACCATGCCGGGGCTCATGCGCAGATCGCCCACTGGTTTGGGGCGATTTCGCCGCAGCGGGTGGTGCTTATTCTTTGCGGGGCGATGGTGTTGTTTCACCTCCTGGCGGGGCTGCTGAACCTGGTGACGAGCCTGGTGTTCGTCCGGGTGGGGCTTTCGGCGCTGCTCAAGCTGCGTACCGAGCTTTACGCCTATCTGCAATCGCTGCCGCTGAAGTTCCACGATTCCCGGCGCTCGGCGGATTCCAGCTTCCGCGTGGCCTACGATTCGCAGGCGATCCAGACGATCTATAACAAGGGGTTCACGAATATTTTCCAGTCCGGCCTGACGATTGTGGGGACGTTCGTGGTGATGGTTCGCATTGACTGGAAGCTTGCGGTGGTTTCCCTGGGGATTATTCCGCTGATGATCCTCACGATCCGCTACTATGCGCTGAGGATTCGCACGGAATCGACCACCATTCAGGAGCGCGAGAGTGCGGTGCTGACGGTGGCCCAGGAGGGGCTGGCTTCCGTGCGGATGGTCCACGCGTTCGGGCGGGAGGACTGGGAGGTGCGGCAATTTCACAAGAGCGCCCGGCAGAGCCTGGAGGCGAATCTCCAGCTGACCGGGACGAACATGAAATCGGCGCTGGTGATCAGCACGCTCATGGCCTTCGGGACGGCGGCAATGTACGGGCTCGGCTCGTTGCATGTGCTCGATGCCACGCTTTCGCTCGGAACGCTGACGGTTTTCACGGCTTACTTGCAGGCGCTTTACTCGCCGCTGGAGCAGCTGACTTACACGGCCTGGGCGCTGGAGGGGGCGGCTGCGGGGATGCAGCGCTGCTTCGAGGTGCTCGACCGGGAGGACGACGTGAAGGATGCGCCGGATGCGGTGGAAATCACTTCGACCGAGGGGAATATCCGCTTCGAAAACGTGGCCTTCGGGTACGACGACAAACGGCTGATTTTGAGCGGTGTCAATGTGGACGTTCGGCCGGGCGAGACGGTGGCTTTTGTGGGCGGAACGGGCGCGGGCAAGAGCACGCTGCTTTCGCTGGTGCCGCGTTTTTACGATCCCAACCGGGGCCGGGTGTTGCTCGACGGGCGCGATCTCAAGGCGATTACAAAAAAGTCGCTGCGCAACCAGATCAGCATTGTGTTGCAGGATACGCTGCTTTTTTCCACGACGATCCGCGAGAACATCGCCTACAGCCGCCCGGGGGCGACGGAGGCGGAGATCATTGAGGCGGCGAAACGAGCCCAGGCGCACGACTTCATCATGGCGCTTCCCGACGGCTACGCCTCGCAGGTGGGCGAGCGCGGCGGGCACTTGAGCGTGGGCCAGCGCCAGCGCCTCGGCATTGCCCGGGCGTTCCTGAAAAACGCGCCAATCCTGCTGCTCGACGAGCCGACCAGCGCGCTCGACCCGACGACCGAAGCGGCCATCATGGAGACGATTAAAGAGCTCATGCAGGGGCGCACGACCATTATTATTACCCACCGCATCGCCACGGTGCATGCCATTGGCAAGATCGTCGTGATCAAGAACGGCGGCGTGGTGGAGCAGGGCCTGGGGCCGGAGTTGGTGGGCTGCGGTGGCGCTTATGCCGAGCTGTACCACTCGGCCAATCTCAGGTAGATCATTTTTCCTATGACGAACATTCTTCCAGACCGCACGGTGGAACAGGACTGGTATAGCAAGCCGATCCCCGAAGGGATTGAATGGGGCGACGGCTGCTACTTTGAAACGGCACAAATTTTCCGGTTTTTCCGCTCGCGCCATCGGCCGGGGCTGGTGATCGGTAAGAACTGTTCGTGTTACTCGGGGTGCTCGTTTTCCATCGGCAAGGAAGGGCGCTGCACGGTGGGCGACTATACGCTGCTCAACGGCGCGCTGGTAATGGCGGAGGATCTTATCGAGATCGGCAACTACTGCATCATTTCGTGGAATGTTGGGATCGCCGACAGCGATTTTCACCCCATCGACCCGGTGCAGCGGCATCAGGACGCGATGGCGCTCTCGCCGTTTGCCGAAGGCCGGCCCGAGCGCCCGCCGATCAAGACGGCGCCGGTTCGCATCAAGGATAATGTGTGGATCGGGATGGGGGCGGTGATCTTGAAGGGCGTGACCATTGGCGAGAACTCGGTGGTGGCCGCCGGGGCGATTGTCACCAAGGACGTGCCCGCGAATGCGATCGTGGCGGGGAACCCGGCGCAGATCGTCAAGTACCTCAAATAGTACCGCCTGCGATAGTACCGCCAGCGGGACCCCAAAAAGCCGGGCGACTAAAGCTCCGCGGCTTCGCTAAAGCCGTCGTCGCGCGGCACCGGGCGTCCATCGTGGATGATGTCGATTTTCCGCCATTTGCCGCCCCGGTAGCGGGCTACGAAGGCCAAGCTGAAGACCATGAACCAGATGATCGTGACGACCCAGGCGGTTTGAGGAGAGACGTGGAGTACCTTTAGTAGCCCGTAAAGCAGCCCCACGAGCACCCAGTGGAGCAGGACGGAGATGCGCATGGCCCATTGGGTATCGCCCGCGCCCCGGAGCGCTCCGCTCAGAGCGACGATGACGGCTTCCACCAGAACGTAGAGGGCCACCAATCGCACCATGAAGAGGGAGAGCGGCAGGGCTTCCTCAAAAATTTCCGAATGGCTGTCGGGCCGGAAGACGTTGACCAGGAAGGCCGGGAAACAGAGGAACATGACGAGCATGGTCCCGGAGAAAAGAAGCCCTGTTTTCAGCCCCGAGAGGGTGGAGCGGTGGGCGTTGTCGGGTGATTTCGCCCCCATGTGCTGGCCGACCAGGCTGGTCACGGCGATCTCGATGCCGATCAGCGGAATGAAGGCGACCATGTCCCAGTTGAACGTGACGGTCGCCGCCGTGGCCACGACTTGCCCGCAGGAGTGGAAGATGGCGATCATGGCGCTGAAGGCGGCGAAGTTGAGCGCGAACTCCACCCCCGCCGGGTAGCCGAATTTAATCAGCTTGCGGAGGATGCTCCAGTCAACGTGGAACGACTGGCTGACGGCGAATTCGCGGTGTTCTTTCCCTAGGAAATAGGCCCCCGCGAGGATGGCCACTCCCGTCAGGCCGGAAAAGACGGTGCCATACGCGGCCCCCCGGATGCCCATCGCGGGGAACCCGAGCTTGCCGAAGATCAGCACGTAAGCGGAAGGGATGTTAATGAGCATCGAAACCAGCGAGGCGCACATGACGATGCGCGTGCGGGCGATGCCGGAGAAAAACCCGGAGAACACCCCACGCAGCAGGCCGATGAAGGAGAAACAGACGAGGATGCGAAAGTACTGGAACTGGGGCACGAGCTGCTCGGGGGCGATGCCGGAGTGCCGGTAGATCCGCTCCAGTAACGGGCTGCTCAATAAGATGACCGGGTAGGCGACCAGCGCGATGAGGAAGGCCTGGGTGACGACTCTGGCGCAGTTCTGTTTCTGGCGGGCTCCGTAGTACTGTGCCACCAGGGCCGTGCTGTAGCCGAGCAACCCGGCAAAGAAGGTGGCCAAAAGGAAGCTCATCAAGCCGCCCCCGAGCGCGGCATTCATCTGGGCGCTGCCGAGCTTGGCCAGGAAGAGGCGATCGGTGAAGGTCATGACCATTTCACACGCCGTCGAGGCCATCATGGGCAGGGCGATGGCGAGAAGTTCCCGCATCCCGCCCGGTTGGTGGGTGGTTTTCATTAATAAGGGCTCCGGTGTTGCTCCGGTCGATTCGCTACCGAATCCGGATATTAGCGGAGTAGAGCCTTCCCGCCCGAGGGTCGCATAGGAGCAGGTTGACGGCGTTCATTTCACCGTGTTTGAGCGAGGCTGACCAGACATTTACGCTCATGGAGCCGGATGCCGCCGTTTCTTCGGTAGGAAACCAGCTGGCCCCAGCCGAGCGGGCATACCGGCAGGCCTGGCCCACCAGCGAGGCAGCCGAGGCATCGAGCGTGGAGAGGGGCCGCCAGCCGTTCTCGAAGGTTTTGTCCAAGGCCGAAGGGGCGAGCGCGGTATCGGCAAAGGGGGTTATCGCCAGTTCGACGAACTCATTGGCGCCCTGCTTCTGCTCGTGCGCGATCCGCTCGACGCGGGTTTTGAGGTTGATGTTTCCTTGGTTGAGAAGGTGCGTGAAGTCTTCCGGTTGGGCGGATTGGATCCGGTGTTGATGGATTTTCCACAAAATGGGGAACGCGCTCAGGAGAAACACCGTGAGGGTGAAAATTCCCGCCATCCGCAGGAGTACGTGCAAGCGGGCGAGCCACTTGGAGCGCGCGGGTTGAGGGGCGGTGAGGGAAGGGAGCGGTGCCTCGTTCATGTTTTGGAGTCGACGACAAAGAGCCGCTTGGAGGCGGGGTCGTAGAACATGACAATCGCGGCGGTGACGCGCTGGCCATGCAGGTTGATCCAGGGAAAGCAAAAGAGGTAGGGCTGGTCGGCGATCTCTTTGCGGGACGGAAAATCTGGGTAGCCTTCCGCGCCCCAGCTCATGGAAAAATCGACGGCCTTTTGCGAGGCCGGGTCGGCGAGGGGGCCCTCCATCCATTGGCCGCTTTCGAGGGCGGCGTGCCGGGGGAAGCGCTCCATTTCGAGCACGAAGAAATCGGCATGATCCCCGGTCAGGGAGCGCCTGCTGATTTTGGAATAAAGAAAGCGCCGGGCCTTGGCGGTGTGCTCAATGCCTCCCCAGCGTAGGATTTCCGTAGCGTCGCGGGGCTTGAGGGAGTTGGTTTTTTCGCAGTAAGGCGACATTCCCCAGGCGCACCAAGCGATCGCCGCGGCCATCAGCAGGGCGCAAAGAAGCGATAACCCTCCTATGGTTTCAACACCGATCCAGAGCCATTGACGCACGGCGCGCATATTTCAAGAGCGTGCATGGTAGGCATGCGGCGGGGGATGTCAAATGATGAGCACCCAATTTTACTGCTGGCTTTTTTCTGCAAAAAGGATAATAACCCACCGGTAGCGTTATGGATGTCCTTACCCTTGCCCGGCTGCAATT
The DNA here is from genome assembly GCA_002298145.1 of Spartobacteria bacterium UBA695. Lineage (GTDB taxonomy): Bacteria > Verrucomicrobiota > Verrucomicrobiia > Chthoniobacterales > Chthoniobacteraceae > UBA695. Next base: position 83,135 of record DBMP01000024.1, read on the forward strand.
TGCTTTCACCGTGGGGTTCCATTACCTCTTCCCTCCGTTATCGATAGGGTTGGGGCTTCTCCTGGTCATTATGGAGGGAACGTGGCTTGCCACTGGCAAACCCATCTACCACCAGATGGCCCGCTACTGGACCCGCATTTTCGGCCTGATCTTCGCCATCGGTGTCGCCACGGGCATTGTGATGGAATTCCAGTTCGGCACGAACTGGTCGGTTTACTCGCGCTTCGTGGGTGATGTTTTCGGCAGCGCACTGGCTTCGGAGGGGATCTTCGCTTTCTTCCTGGAATCCGGCTTCCTGGCGTTGCTGCTCTTTGGCTGGGACCGTATTGGGCCGAAGCTCCACTTTTTCGCCACCTGCATGGTGGCCCTCGGGGCGCATTTCAGTGCCGTCTGGATCATCGTGGCCAACTCCTGGCAGCAGACGCCCGCTGGGTATCACCTGGTGGAGACGGCGGCGGGACGCTGGCGCGCGGAGATTACCGATTTCTGGGCTTTGGTGTTCAATCCTTCCACCGTCGACCGCCTGACGCACACGGTGCTGGGCGCATGGCAGGCGGGGGCGTGGATGGTGGTGAGTGTGAGCGCCTGGTATTTGCTCAAGAAAAAGCACACGGATTTCGCCGGGCGCGGGCTCAAGATCGGGCTCATTGTCGCGGTGGTGGCCTCCTTGTTGCAGCTCGTCAGCGGCCATGATAGCGCCGTGGGGGTGAGCCGTAATCAGCCCGCCAAGCTGGCGGCGTTCGAAGCCCTCTATAAGACGGGGCCCGCTCCGCTGTGGCTCTTTGGCTGGGTGAATGAAAAAGAGCAGGAAGTCCGCTTCGGGGTTGCCATTCCCCGGGGGCTTAGCCTCCTGGTTTCCGGCAACCCGAATGAGCCGGTGACGGGCCTTGATAAAATCCCCGAGGGGGATCGGCCTCCAGTTAATGTGGTTTTCCAGACCTACCATGCCATGGTGGCCATCGGGATGGGGCTTATCGCTCTATCGATTTTCAGCCTGATCCAGTTGCTTCGCGGTGCGATTTATGAACAGCGTTGGCTGCTTGGCCTCCTAGTGCTGGCGGTGCTCGGGCCGCAACTGGCCAACCAGCTCGGCTGGGCTTCGGCGGAGATCGGCCGCCAGCCGTGGATTGTCTACGGCCTGCTGCGTACCGCAGACGCGTTTTCGAAGACGGTTGGCGCACAGCCGATCGTGGCTTCGCTGGTCCTCTTCTCGTTGGTTTACGCGCTCCTCTTCGCTGTCTTCATTTTCCTTTTGAACCACAAAATTCAACATGGACCGGAAGAGTCGGATCTCCCTCCGACGACCCCGCTCCAACAAGAACCCCGCGCCGATGTTTAACGTCCCGATTCTCAATCTGGTCTGGTTTATCCTGGTGGGTGTCCTTTTCACCGGCTACGCCATCCTTGACGGTTTTGACCTCGGGGTGGGGACGCTGCACCTCTTCACCAAAACTGACGCGGAACGCCGCGTGATGCTCAACTCGATCGGCCCCGTGTGGGACGGCAACGAGGTGTGGCTCGTCACCGGCGGCGGCGCGCTCTTTGCGGCCTTCCCCGAGGTGTATGCCTCGGTGTTCTCGGGCTTTTACCTCGCCTTTATTCTGCTGCTTTTCGCGCTGATTTTCCGCGCCGTGGCCATCGAGTTCCGTAGCAAGATGGAGATGGGTTGGTGGCGGCAGATGTGGGACGTGGGCTTTAGCATCGGCAGCGTGCTTTCGGCGCTCTTAATCGGCGTGGCGCTCGGGAATATCGCCCTGGGGGTGCCGCTGGATGCCAACCACGAGTATGCGGGAACCTTCCTCGGTCTGCTGCGGCCTTACCCGCTGCTCCTCGGGGTGACGACCGTGGCGCTTTTCGCGATGCACGGAGCGATCTACGGCGTGCTGAAAACGGAGGGCAAACTGCACGAGAAACTGCGCTCCTGGGCCAAACGCAGCGTGGCGATTTTCGTGGTTTGTTACATCCTGGTGACGCTGGCAACTCTGCTCTGGGTCCCGCATATGACCGAGACGCTGGGGGCTTATCCGTGGCTCTATGTGGTGGCTGTTTTTAACGCACTGGCCATCGCCAATATTCCGCGCGAAATCAACCTTGGCCGGGATTTCAGAGCCTTCCTTTCCTCCTGCCTCGCCATGGTGGCGCTGATGACGCTCTTCGGGATCGGGATGTTCCCGAATATGGTTTTCTCAATGCCCTCCCCGGAGAACAGCCTGACGGTAATCAACGCGGCCTCCTCGCAAAAGACGCTCTGGATCATGCTGATTATTGCCATCATCGGCGTACCGCTGGTGCTGACGTACACGGCCGTTATCTACCGCATCTTCCGCGGCAAGGTGCGGCTTGGTCCGATGAGCTATTAGGGGAAACCCTGATCGTTCTGAGGGCGGCCTATTCCAATTGACACTGCAAAGCGCGATGTGAGTAGATAACCCCGTATGAAACTCGGAGCGGCGACTTTTATTGCATTGGCGGCAACTTGCTTCACAGCTTTTGCCGGGGATTATGAGATCACCGTGGACCGGAAGAAAGAGAAGGGCGGCTCCGGCGGCGACCAAGCCACGGTCAAGGCTTCCCAGAACTGGACGGGCGAGGTCAATATCCTCAACCGTGCGTTTAAGCCAAGCCCCGATTTGACAGCGCGCTACGTTATTTACGTCAAGCGCCAGAGGATTGGCGAAGCGGAGAATGCCGAGAATGTCGAGAAAGTGACCGGCAGCTTTAATGTGCCCGCGATGAAGGGTGGTGCCAAGGGGACGTTTTCCACGGTGGACGTCGTGCTCAACAGTGCGCATGCCGCGGCGGGCTGGCGTGTGGGGCAAAAGGACAGCGATGGTCGCGTCACATTTGGCCGTCAAAGCGCCCAGGATACGCTGGCGGGCATTTGGCTTCGCCTTTACAGTGGCCAGACCCAGGTGGCGGAGTACATCAACCCGACCACGCTCACGACTAAGTTCAAGTTTGAATAGCCCGGCGCGCCTGCCGGCTTGCGCAAGCCTTGGATGAAGGGTTACGGTGGAGGGCAAATGTTAACGCACCGTCCCCGTAGACTCCGTGCCACGGCGGCCTTTCGCGATATGGTCCGCGAGACCCGCTTGGCGGCGACTGATTTGATATACCCACTTTTCGTGAGCGAGCGCATCACCTCGCGCACTCCCGTGGAATCCATGCCGGGGGTAGCCCAACTCACGGTTGAGGATGCAGCGGACGAGGCCGCGCTGGCGTGGGGGGAGGGCATCCGCAGCGTGCTCCTTTTTGGGATTCCCTCGGAAAAAGATGAGTTGGCCAGCCAGGCATATGCGGAAAAAGGGATCGTTCAGCAGGCCGTCCGGGCCATTAAGCGGGCGGTGCCGGAGATGATCGTCATCACCGACGTTTGCCTGTGCGAATATATGAGCCACGGCCATTGTGGCATTGCCCGGATCGAGGCTGGCTGTGTGGAGGTGCTCAACGATGAATCGCTGGAGCTGCTGGCGCGCACGGCGGTTTCCCACGCGGCGGCCGGGGCGGATATCGTGGCCCCCAGCGACATGATGGATGGCCGGGTGGCCGCGATCCGGCGGGCGCTGGATGTGGGCGGATTCCAGAACACGGCGATCCTGAGCTATGCGGCGAAATTCGCCTCGGCATTTTATGGCCCCTTCCGCGACGCGGCGGACAGCGCTCCTCAGGCGGGCGATCGCCGCAGCTACCAGATGGACCCTGCCAATGCGCTCGAGGCGCTGCGTGAAGTGGCGTTGGACCTGGAGGAATCCGCCGACATGGTGATGGTAAAGCCGGGGTTGCCTTACCTCGATATTCTTTGGCGGGTGAAGGAGCGCTTTGAGATGCCGACGGCGGTTTATCACGTCAGCGGAGAGTACGCGATGCTCAAGGCCGCCGTGGCCAATGGATGGCTGGACGAGCGGGCCGCCACGATGGAGACGATGCTCTCCTTTAAGCGGGCGGGGGCTGATATGATCGTAACCTACGCGGCCCGGGATGTGGCCCGCTGGCTTTCGGGGCATTCGGGAAAGTAGAGACCGCCCCGAAAAAAGAAGACAAAAAAACCGGTGCTGCTCGTCAAAGAACAGCACCGGCAAAAAAAACTCAGCTTTTAAAGGGAGGAGTTTTTAGTAGCGGCCACCACGGTCGCCACGGTCGCCACGGTCGCGGCCACCGCCACGACGGTCGCCACCGCCGTATCCGCCACCACCACCGCCACGGCGCTCACCGCCACCGAAGGAGCGTCCGCCGCCGCCGGCGGGGCGTTCTTCGCGCGGGCGCGCAACGTTAACAGTGAGAGGACGGCCTTCGAGGGCTTTGCCGTGGAACTGCTCAATGGCATTCTGGGCTTCGCCTTCGCTGCTCATGGTGACAAATGCAAATCCACGGCTTTTGCCGGTGAATTTGTCCTGCACCAGCATCACGTCACTGACGGTGCCGGCTTGACCGAAGAGGTCCTGCAGATCGGGTTCCGTTACGCTAAAGGGAAGATTCCCCACGTAAAGTTTGTTGTTGCTCATACTAACTTAACTGCCAAGCACTGCGGTGGACGGTCCCCGGTCATCGGTCTCAAGTCGCCAACTGATTTGACTCAATCGCAAACTCCCCTGCCCCAACACTGCTGACGAGGCGCACAGTAAACTTATTTGCTTGCAAGGAAAGCAAAATCCGCGTCGGATTTAATGTTAATTCGGGCTGCGGGAAAACCTGATGAAAATCAGGTTCTCTAATAACCCTTGGCTCAAGGGTTGAAGCCGCTTCTAGGGCGGCAGAGCGGGGTGGATATATGATCCAATCATGCTCATTCCTAGCTATGAACGGGTGGGGAGGATCCGGGGGATTGAAGGACGTTCCCAGGGCCTTGGGTAATAAATGACATATTTGGGGCTTTCCCCTAGGAAAGGATTCTTGACCTTTTGACGGGAAATCTTCATTCATTTCGGCCACTCCGTCTCACTTTCTATGGGAGAGGGCCAAGTTATTTATGAGCACCAGCAAACATTTTCTTTCCGCGGTTGCCGTCGCCACCGCCTGCATTGTCGCCGCACCCGTTTCGTGGTCACAGGAACCACAGGCCCAGGCTCCCGTCGTCAAAAGCATTGATGTCCAGTTCGCCGGACCCGCTTCCGTCAGCAAGGAAGTGATCCTTAACAACATGCGCACCAAGGTGGGTAAGCCCTACTCGGTGGGGGTTGCTGAGGAGGATGTTCGGAATCTTTACAAGACCGCCAAGGTCTACAATGTCCGGTTTTTCTATGACAAACTGCCCGATGGCGGCCTGAAGGTGATCGTCGTAGTGCAGACCAAGGCGACCGTCGATGAGGTCAATGTCGAGGGAGCCACGCAGGTCAAGACCCGCAGCTTGCTTAAAAAGCTGACCATTAAGAAGGGGGCTGAGCTGAGCGAAGCCGACGTGGAGGCCGATCGCCAGAAGATCCTGACCATCTACCGCGAGAAGGGGTACAAGGACACGGATGTTAAAACGAACATCAAGACCGATGAAAAGACCAGCAAGGCCAACGTGACCTTTACGGTGATTGAGGCGGGCAAGACGGTGGTTCGCACCGTGGAGTTTGAGGGCAATACGGTCTTCTCCACCAAGGCGCTCCGCAAGGTCGTCAAGACTCGCCGCCACTATCTCTTCTCCTTCATCGACAAATCCGGCCATGTCGATACCGATACCCTTTCCGCCGACATCGACGCTCTGCGCGCTTTCTACCAGAACCACGGTTACGAGGACGTCAAGATTGGCGAACCGACCATCACCCGTCGGGAAGGCAGCGCCAAGGTCACGGTGACTTTCCCAATTGCCGAGGGGCCGCAGTACCATGTCGGCAGCCTCACCATCGGCGGGGCTCGGCTCTTTACCGCCACGGAACTCGCCGCACCGCTCCGGCAGAAGGAGGGAGTGGTTTACTCCCCCGAGGCCGTGCAGGCCGACGTGAAGATGATCCAGAATATTTACGGTGCCAAGGGGTACGTTGATACCTCCGTTACCCCGGTGGTCTCGCCCACGGGAGGGTACCGGATGAGCCTGACCTTCCGCATCGAAGAGGGCTCCCAGTCCTACGTTGAACGCGTCAATATCAGCGGCAACACTCGTACCAAGGACAAGGTGATCCGCCGCGAACTGTTGCTCGGGCCTGGCGAACTTTACAATTCTGTCGCCGCCGACGCCAGCAAGCAGCGGTTGCAGAACCTCAACTACTTCGAACGCGTTGACGTTTTCCCGTCCGACACCCTGGCCGCGGGCCGCAAGGACATGAACGTGGTCGTGAGCGAGAAAAAGACCGGTTCGCTCAACTTCGGCGCCGGGTACAGCACGGTGGATAGCATCCTCGGCTTCGTCGAACTCTCGCAGAGCAATTTCGACATCACCAACTGGCCGAACTTTACCGGTGGCGGCGAGCGCTTCCGGGCCCGCGCCCAGGTGGGCTCCGAGCGGAAGGACTTTACGGTTTCCCTTACCGAGCCGTACTTCCTGGACTACCAGCTGGCCGTTGGCGGCGAACTTTTCTGGCGCGAGGCCGATTACCTCAGCAGCGTCTACAACCAGCGCAACTACGGCTTCAACATCTTTACCCGCAAGGCCATTACCGACCGCCTTTCCTGGCGCGTGGATTACCGGCTGGAGGAAATTGATATTTACAACGTTTCGGACAGCGATGTTTCCAACACCATCCGCGAGGACGCTGGCAATCACCTCAAGAGCCAGATTACGCCTTCGCTGGTTTACGATACCCGCGACAGTGTTTTCCTGACCCGCCGGGGCACGCGGGCTGAGCTTTCCGCCTATGTCGCGGGCGGCCCGCTGGGGGGCAACGATAACATTTACGGCGGTGACCTTACCGCATCCCACTACGTTTCCCTGCCGTGGGATACCATCCTTACCCTTTCGGGTGAGCTGGCTAGCGTGAACTACTTTTCCGGCAGCAACCACGTGCCGATCTTCGACCGCCTCTACCTGGGTGGCTCCAATAACCTGCGCGGCTTCAAATTCCGCGATGTGGGCCCTCATGACGAGTATACTAACCCCATCGGCGGCGATTCCCTGGCCCGGGCCACGGCAGAATTTACCTACCCGATCATCGACCGTGTTCGCGGCGCCGTCTTCTATGATGCCGGTTACGTCAACGCCGATGCCGGGGACTTCAGCCCTGACAACGTGGCCTCCGACGTCGGTATCGGCATCCGGCTTGATTTGCCCATCGGCCCCATCCGGATCGACTACGGTTATCCGGTCAGCCACGGCGACTCAACCAATCATGCCGGACACTTTAATTTTAATATTGGCTACCAATTTTGAACGGATTACCGTTTCGGCAGTCATAGCATAGACCACACTGATTTCTTATCATGAAACTGAACCTGATCCTTCCCGCCCTCGCGGCCGTTGCCCTCATCTCCGCCGCTCCAATGGCCCAAGCCGACGTTAAAATCGGCTATGTGGACATGAATCGTATTTTCAACAACTACTACAAGACGGAGCAAGCCAAGAAGCGGGTTGACGAAGCCCAGGCGGTTGCCCAGAAGGAGTTGCAGGACCGGGCCGATGTCTTCAACAAGAACCTCTCCGAGGTCAAGAAGCTCAACGACGACATCAGCAAGCCCGAGCTGAGCAAAGACGCCAAGGAGAAGAAGACCAAGGACCGCGACCTCAAAGCCGAGGACGTGAAGCGCCAGGAAAAGGACATCATGGAGCTCCGCCAGAAGCGCCTCAAAGAACTGCAAGAGCAGGCGGCTCGCATGCGCTCCGGTATCGTTGAGGAAATCCGCAAGGTGATCGCCGACAAGGTGAAGGCCGAGCAGTATGACCTCGTGCTCGATAAATCGGGCCTGACCTCCAACGGTATCGAAGTGGTTCTCTATTCCCGTGAGGCGGCCGATTTCAGCGACGATATCATCAAGGCGCTGAACAAGAACAAGGACGCGGCGGCGGCTTCTGCCTCTCCCTCCGACGCTCCCAAGGCGGCTGATCCTCTCAAGGCCAAATAGTGCAGACCACCGTTGAAGAACTCGCAGCCCTAGTGGGGGGACGTGTTGTCGGCGGTGACGGAAAGGCTCCCATCACGGGTGTAGCCTCCGTTTCCGATGCCGCTGCCGGGGATATTACCTTTTTCGGCAATGCGAAATACCTTCCTGCTTTAAGGGCCAGCAGCGCTACGTGCGCGCTGGTTCCGGAAGATTTTGCCGAGGTCATCGCGCCGACGCAGATCCAGGTGGCCAACCCGTCGCTCGCCTTTTCCAAGGTGGTGACGCAGTTTGCTCCCGCGCCTATTGAGTATCTGCCGGGGATTCATCCCTCGGCGGTGATCGATCCCACGGCGCGCATCGGCGGGGAGGTTACGATCCAGGCCCATGTGGTGATCGAAGCGGGAGCGGAGATCGGCGAGGGGACGTTCCTGGGCGCGAATGTCTACATCGGCCACGGAGCGCGGCTTGGCGCGGGCTGTAAAATTTACCCCAATGTTTCGATTCGCGAGCGGTGTGTGCTCGGCGACCGCGTGGTGATCCATAGCGGCGCGGTGATCGGTAGCGACGGCTTCGGGTTCGAAATGAACAACGGCCGGTACGTTAAAATTCCGCAGATTGGGATCGTGCAGGTCGATAACGACGTCGAGATCGGGGCCAATACCACCATCGACCGGGCCCGCTTTGGCCGGACGTGGATCGGCGAGGGGACCAAGATCGACAACTTGGTGCAGATCGCGCACAACGTGGTGATCGGCAAGCACAGCATCCTGGTTTCGCAGGTTGGTATTTCCGGCAGCAGCCGCGTGGGCAACTATGCCACGCTCGCGGGCCAAGTCGGCGTGGTGGGGCACATCGAGATCGGCGACCAGGCCATCGTGGCCGCCAAGAGCGGGGTGAGCAAGAGCATCCCGGCCAAGGAGATGTGGTGGGGGTCACCCGCCAGCCCCATTCATGAAGCGAAGGAACGCGTGGCCTACGTCAAACGCATTCCCAAACTTATTGAACGCGTCAAGCGGCTCGAAGATCGGGCTGCCGGTCGCGCTGCGGACTAACTTAAAGTCAACGGGCTTTTTCCCCGGCCGGGGTTGACGAGCGGGCCGGGGCGTGCCAGCATTAGCTTTGCTCCTCCACCCCCCGCCGATGAAATTCTTCCTCTTATTAGTCCCCGGGATTTTGTGTCTCTTCGGCGGGTGCGCCCAGACGGGGGCTGTTTTGGAGCGGGATCTTTTTGGCCCGCCGGTTCCGGGCAAGGTCCTCAAGGTGAAGACTACGGCCTATGTCGGCAGGCGCAATGCCGTCGGACGATCCCTCCAATATGGGAAGGTGACCAGTGCGGCTTCAGACTGGTCGGTGTTTCCGCTGGGGACCCGGTTCCGGATGGTTGAAACAGGGGACCGCTTCATTATCGACGATTACGGGTCGGCCATGGTCGGGACGCGTACGATCGACCTCTATATGCCGCATTCCCGGGCGATGCATGCGTGGGGGACGCGGGATGTGTATATCGAGATTGAGGAGTGGGGGTCGGCTCGCCGAAGCCTGGAGGTGCTTTCCCCACGCGAAAACGTGGGCTATGTCCGGCGGATGCTCACGGCGCTGCGCAAGCAATCGCACGGTATGCCAAAGCAGTTCCACAAGGTGGACTGATGGGCTAAACGATAAAATCTCCGTATCCCCCCCGAGCGGCGTCGCTTGCCTCGGTGAATCCGGGGGCTTCGGTCATCGTTTTACCTACCCTAGGAATCCCCACGTTCTAGATGCTCTTTTTTGCGGGGGTTTGGTAGGATCCCGCCCATGGATAATTTCGTTTTTAAGAACCCTACGGAAATTCTTTTTGGGCGCGGGATGATTGCCCAAATCACGGAACGTATTCCTGCTGAACGGCCGGTCCTTTTTCTTTACGGTGGCGGCTCCATTAAGCGTAATGGCGTTTACGATCAGGTTCGGGCGGCGCTGAAGGCGCACCAGGTGATTGAGTTTGGCGGCATCGAGGCGAACCCGGTTTATGAAACGTGTTTGAAGGCGGTGGATGAAGTCAAGGCGCACGGCGTCGGCTTCATCCTGGCGGTGGGGGGCGGTTCGGTGGTCGACGCGGCTAAGTTCATCGCGGCAGCGAGCCTCTACAAGGGGGAGGAGCCGTGGGAAATTTTGCTGACGGGTGGCGAGGAGATTCAGGCCGCGCTGCCGCTGGGGGCGGTGTTGACGCTGCCTGCAACGGGCTCGGAGTCGAATGGAAACGCGGTCATTTCGCGCCAGGCGACCCACGAGAAGCTGGCGCTGGCCTCCGGGCTGGTTTTCCCGGTGTTCTCGGTGCTGGACCCTGAAACGACGTTCACGCTGCCGAAAAAACAGGTGCGCAACGGGGTGGTCGATTCGTTTGTGCATGTGATGGAGCAATACCTGACGTTCCCGGTGTATGCGCCGTTGCAGGATCGTTTTTCGGAGTCGATTCTCCAGACGCTGGTGGAGGTCGGGCCGGTGACGCTCGCGGAACCTCAAAATTACGACGCCCGCGCGGCGTTTATGTGGAGCGCGACGCTGGCCCTCAATACGCTGATCGCCTGCGGGGTGCCACAGGACTGGTCGACGCATATGATCGGCCATGAGTTGACGGCATTCTATGGGCTGGATCATGCGGAGAGCCTGGCCATTGTGCTGCCCGGGGTGTGGGAGCGGGAGCTTGAGCACAAGGCGGCCAAGCTTGAACAGTACGGGGTGCGGGTCTGGGGGGTGCAGACGGCGCAGGCGGCGATTGCCGCGACGGAGCAGTTTTTCCAATCCCTCGGGATGCCGACGCGCCTTTCGGATTACCAGATCGATGCGGAGGAGGCGGCGGAGAAGGTGCGGGCGCGTTTCACCGAGCGCGGGACGGTGCTGGGCGAGCACCAGGATCTAACTCCGGACGCGGTGGCGGCTATTCTGCGCTCCCGGGCGTAGGCTTGGGGGCGGCCCAAAGCGGCGTTCCGGTTTATCCGTACCGGAGCGCCTCGATGGGATCGAGGGTGGAGGCTTTCCACGCCGGGTAGAGGCCGGAGATGACGCCGATGCCCACGGCGAAGCCAAAGGAGATCATGACGGCGCTAAAGGTGATGATGGGGGCGTTTTCGACCGGGGAGAGGAGGACGAGGACTTGCACGACGCCGGTGGCGGCCAGGAGCCCAAGGATGCCGCCGATGACCCCGATGACGCCGCTCTCGACGACGATCTGTACGAAAATATCGTGCCGCCGGGCACCGATGGCCCGCCGGACGCCGATTTCGCGGATGCGCTCGGTGATGCTCGCGAGCATGATGTTGGTGATGCCGATGCCGCCGACGAGCAGGCTGATGCCTGCGATGAGGCTGCCGCTGGTGCGGGTCGCGCGGATGCTGCTCTCGATGTTATCGAACCATTCTTCGCGGGTGTCGAAGCCGAAGTCGTCGATGCCGCGGTGGGTCCGGTCGAGGATGGAACGGACTTGGGTGAGGGTTTCGTCAAAGAGGGCGATGTCGGCGACGCGGAAGGAAAGGCGGTCGAGCTTGCGGTTGGGGCTGCCGTCGGCGTTGGAGGCGGTGCGGAAGTCGTTGAAATAGGTGCTGTAGGGGACGGCGATACAGTGGTTTTTTTCCCAGAACTGGTCGTACTGGCGCATTTTCTTTTTCGTTTTGCCCATGCGGGCCATGCGGCGCTTGAGCTGGGCGTCGCTGACGCCTGCTTCGCGTTTGCGCTTGGCGGCGTTGCTTTCGTAGTGCTTGAGGATGCCGACGATGCGGTAGGGGACGCCCATGATGCGGATGCTTTCGCCGATGGGGCGGTAGCTGGGGTTCTCGGGCCAGAGTTCGCCGGGGATGTCGGAGCCGATGACGACGACACGGTTGACTTGGTCGATGTCGTTCTGTGCGAGCAGGCGGCCCTCTTCCAGTTCGAGGATGCCCAGCTCGAAGTAGCCGGGCGAGGTGCCGATGGCTTTGAGCCGGAGGGTTTTGTTGTCCCGGCTGATCGGCATGCCTTGGTTCATTTCGGGGACTACGAGGTCGACCAGTGAGGCTCCTTTTTCGAGCGCGGCGACGTCGTCCATGGTGCGGCCGGGGGAGAGGAAGGCGAGGTCTTGCTTTTCTTCGGAGGGCTCTTTGTTATTCACCTCTACGCGCTGTACGCCACCGCTGGCGGCGAGCATTTCGCGCATGCCTCGGGCGACGCCTTCGGTGAGGGCGAACATGGAGAGCAGGCTGGCGACGCCGAGGATGATCCCGAGCATGGTCAGGAAGCTGCGGAATTTGTGGGCGCCGATTTCTTTGAGCCCGATGATGAGGCCAAACCAGAAGTTCACGGCTGGGCCTCCTCGCCTTTTTGCGGGGTCGGGTGGGATACGAGTAGCGGCGCGGTCTGGGATTTGGCGGCCTCGACGCCGACGCGGATGCGCCCGTCGCGCATTTCGATGCGCCGGGGCAGGCGGGAGGCGATGTTGTTGTCGTGGGTGACGATGACGATGGTGCAGCCGCTCTCGGCGAGTTCGCGGAAGAGGGTGAGGATCGTTTCGCCGGTTTTGGAGTCGAGGTTGCCGGTGGGCTCGTCGGCGAAGACGATTTTTGGGTTATTCACAATCGCTCGCGCGATGGCGACGCGCTGGCACTGGCCGCCGCTGAGCTGGAGCGGGGTGTTGTACATGCGGTGGCCGAGGTCGACGCGCTCGATGGCGGCGATGGCCCGCTCGCGCCGTACTTTGGCGCTGACTCCGGCGTAGACCATGGGCAGTTCGACGTTGTGGAGGACGTCGAGCTTGGGCAGGAGGTTGAAGGCCTGGAAGACGAAGCCGATTTTCGAGTTCCGCATTCTGGAGAGCTGGTCGTCGGTGGCGTTGGAGACGTCGACGCCGTCGATAAGGAGGCTGCCGCTGGTGGGGGTGTCGAGGCAGCCCAGAAGGTGCATTAGGGTCGATTTCCCGGAGCCGCTGGGGCCGATGATGCAGAGGAATTCGCCAGCGTCGATGGTGAGCGATACGCCGTCGAGGGCGGCGATGTCCTGGTCGCCGACGTGGTAGATTTTGCGAATGTCGCGGAGTTCAACGAGGGCCATGGCTGGGGAGGCGGGGGGGCTGAAACGAGCGTTAGCCCTTTTTCTCCAGGACGCGGGGTTCTACGGTGAGGATCTGGTCGCCGGGTTTGAGGCCTTCTTTGACTTCGGCGTAGTCCAGGGCTGCGACGCCGACGGTGACTTCCTGTTCGCGCGGGACGCCGTTTTCGATGAGGTAGACGACTTGTTTGTCGTTGCGGCCTTTGAAGACGGCGGAAACGGGGATGGCGATGGCTTGGTCGGCGTGGGCGACGGGGACGGCCAGGTTGACCATCATGCCGGGCCGCAGGCGCGCGCTGGGTTTGAGGATGGCGGCCTGGACTTGGAAGCCTTTGACGCTGTTTTTGATTGTGGCCACGGGGGCGATGAAGCTGATGCGGGCGTCCATGGTTTCCTGTTTGATGGATTCCATGCGCACGGTGACGACTTGCTTGAGGCTGAGCCGCGCGACGTCGACTTGGTTGACGTTGGTGGTGACGAGGAGCTTGGAGAGGTCGGCTATGGTCAGGAGCGTGGTGCCGGAGTTGACGCTGCCCGCGGCGACGACGACCTGGCCTTCGATGACTTGGACTTGCAGGACGGTGCCGTCGATGGCGGCGACGAGGCGGCTTTTGGTGATCTGGTCTTCGGCGCTTTGCAGTTTGCGCTGGGATTTGGAGAGTTCGTTTTTGGCGATGGCGAGGTCGCTCTCGAGGTTGTCGAAGGATTCCTTGGTGATCAGCTTGGCTTTGAAGAGTTCCTTGCCGCGGTTGAAGTTGTGCATGGCGCGATCGACGCTGAGCTGGCAGCCGGTGACTTCGGCGACGGCGGAGGCCTTGGAGTTCTGGAGATCGGTGTCGTCGATTTCGGCGAGTAATTGCCCGGCTTTGACTTGTTGGCCGGGTTCGACGTGGAGGGCTTTGACTTTGCCGCCGACTTCGGACTTTACCTCAAGCTGAAACTCGGGGGCGACGTCTCCGGAGACTTCGATGGAGTAGTCGATGTTACGGCGCTCGGCGGTGGCGAGGTATTCTTCCGGGATGGCGGTTTTGCTGGGACCTGCGATTTTTTGCCAGTATGCACCCAGAGCGTTGCGGCTGAACCAGAGGGTCAGCACCACAACGACGAAGGCTAGGAGTATAAGGGGGGCCTTTTTCATCGAACTAGTGACTAAAGCATAGATAGGCCCCAAGGGGAATGCTTTCGTTCGAGAAAAAGTCGCCCCTTTTTTGGCTATTTGCTTTAAGTTGCTCATTTGGCGGGGGGGGTAAACAGACAGCCCTCGCTTCGAGTTCGACTGCTGGTTTGGATGCTTCTCCAGATTTCGAATAGCTCGCTTGTGGTTCAATCCCGGCAGCATCCGGGCAAGAAAAGCGCGAACGGATCAAGGCGGCGTGCGAAGCCGACGCTATCGCGCGGTAGCGCGAGAAGGTCCAGCGCTTGCGCTGGCTACGCTGGCTGGCGCCCGAGGTCGCTGCGGTCTTCCATGACGTGGGCGGCCCAGTCGAGAGCGGAAGAGGAGGCGTTCCACATATCAACGAACGGCTGGCGACCGGAAAGGAGCGCGTCCATCCGGTGCTCCTGATAGGCTAGCTCCGTGGCCAGCGGGAGATAGACCTCCCGAGCCCCCTCCTCGTTGGCGTAATCGAAAAGGCCATTGTAACAATGGCGACCGTCTTCCCAGCCGGGGTGGTTGAGGATCGGGTAGAGGCAGATCCCCTCCAGAGGGACACCGAGCGTCGTCGCCGCCGCGGCCTCATTGACGATATAGCGCAGCCAGGCGGGGCGGGTCTCGTCCTCGATGCCGGTTTCAGCGATGAAGATCGGGCGCTCGTAGCGTTCGTAAATTTCCGCCAGCATCCAGCGCACGTGCCGGTAGCGCGGATCGGACGGGGCGAGCATCGAGCCGTGGCCGCCGGGGAAGCACCACTGGTTGTGGATGTAGTAGTTGACGCCGAGGACGTCCATGAACTCCGGCGCGCCGCCCAGCTCGGGCTCGATGCGGCCGGTGAGCATGTCCCAGGCCTCGAACTGGCTTTGGCGGAAGGCTTCGGCCTCGGGGGCATCCTGGGGGCGGTCGTGCCGGGCGATGACGTTGATCATTGGATCAACCTGGAAAAAGACCGTCCCGGGGTTGACGTCGCGCATCTCGGTCATGGCGGCGACCGAGGCCCGGACGAGCTGGCGCTTGAGCTCCTGGCCGCGCCCCTTTGCAAAGGGGTACATAATGCCCTCCTGTGCCGCGGCCCATGAGAAGAAGGAGATTTCGTTGATGGGGGCGACCCACGGGGCGGCTTCCCCTTCGTCTTTCATGAGCCAGGCCCAGTGGCGGGCATAGTTGGCAAAGCGGTTGACGAACTGGGGGGAAAAGAGGTCGAGGTCGTCGGGCCAGCCGTAGTGGAAGAGGTCCCAGATGACCTGGGTGCCCGCCTCGCGCGCGGCCCGCATCATGGGCAGGAAGCTGGCCCAGTTGTAGACGCCCGGCTTTTCTTCAACCCGGTGCCAGCGCACGCCGTCGCGAACGGTTTCCATTCCGTAGCGTTTGAGGAGGCGGTAGTCGCTTTCAGCGAAGCGGTCGTGCTGGGTGGCGGCCAGCATGTCGAGGCGCTGGCCGTTGGCGAGCCGATGCGTGGAGCACTCAAACCCGCCCAGGAAGAAGCTGCGGAATAACGGGTGTTTCATCGAAGGGGGATTCGCGCGCCGCCGCTAAAGCGCCCCTTTCTTTTTTGCCGCATCCGTGGTATGCCTTGCCGTTCCGTGGCCAAACGAAAAACCGCAACCAAGACGAAACCAAAGCCGGGCCAGCGCTGGCATTGGAAGCGGTATGTTTTTGCCCTGTTGCTGGGGGTGGGGGCGGCGGTTTGCGGGCTCTATGGCTCGTGGGCGGGGCTCTATGACCTCAAACAACTAGAGGTGATGCCGCAGCGGAGCGTGATTTTCGACTGCAATGGGCAGCCGTTCGCGCGCCGGGCGGGGGAGGACCGTTTGCTGGTGCCGATCGCGAAGGTTTCGCCCTATTTTATCGACGCTCTGCTGGCCCGGGAGGATACCCGCTTTTACCAGCACCATGGGGTGGACCCGGTGGGGATTTTGCGCGCGGTTTTCCGCAATGCGACCCGGCTCAAGGCGCGCGAGGGGGCCAGTACGCTGACTCAGCAGCTGGCGCGCAATTCGTTCGAGTTGGGCGGCAAGAATCTCCACCGCAAGCTGCTGGAGGCGTTCGTTTCGCTGCGGATCGAGCGGAATTTCTCGAAGTCGCAGATCCTGGAGCTTTACGTGAACCGGATTTACTTCGGCTCGGGGATGTACGGGGTGGAGACGGCGAGCCGGGCGTATTTTAATAAACCGAGCGGGCAGCTCAACCTGGGGGAGGCGGGGGTGCTGGCGGGGCTGATCCGTTCGCCGGAGCGTTTCTCGCCTTTCCGGAATCTGGAGGCTTCGCTCAAGCAGCGCGATACGGTGCTCGACCGAATGGTGCAGACGGGCAAGCTGACGGAGGAGAAGGCGGCGCAGGCGAAGTCGCAGCCGGTGCAGGTTTCGGCGACGCGCCCGCCCCGGCCGAGCGATGGCTACCCGATGGGGGCGATTGAGGATGAGCTGAATGCGAATCTTGATAGTGATCAGCTGGCGGAGGGGGGGCTGAGGATTTACACGACGCTGGACCCTGCGCTGCAAAAGGCGGCGGAGGCGGCGCTCGACTCGGAGTTGGCCAAGGTGGAGGCGCGGCCGGGGTTCGGCCACCCGAAGCGGGCGGATTTCGGCGGACGCACGGATGGGGCTTCCAAGACGCCTTATTTGCAGGGGGCTCTACTGCTCCTTGATAACGCGACGGGCGGTATCCGGGCGATGGCCGGGGGGCGCAATTACGCGGAGAGCACGTATAACCGCGTTTATGCCAAGCGGCAGATCGGCTCGACGTTTAAGCCGTTTGTCTACGCGGCGGCGTTTGCGAGCGGCGCGGTGTCGCCCTCGACGCCGGTGAGCGACGATGCGATCCAGCGCGGGGAGATCCGGGGCGCGCCAAACTGGCATCCCTCTAATTCCGACGGCTCGTTCCGGGGTGTTCTACCGGCGGAGGAGGGGCTGGTCCATTCCCGCAATACGATGAGCGCACGGGTGGGGAACTTGGCGGGGCTCGACGCGGTTTGCAAGGTGGCCCGGGATGCGGGGCTGGGGGAGATTCCTCATTTTCCGGCGGTTTACCTGGGGGCTTTTGAGTGCTCGTTGCGCGACTTGGTATCGGCCTACACGCTTTTCCCCAACGCCGGGATGCGCCGCCAGCCGTTTCTGATTTGGCGGGTGGAGGATGCTCACGGGAAGGTGCTCTTTCGCAGCAATCCGGTGGAGACGCGGGCGCTCTCGCCTTCGGTGTGCTGGATGATTACGGGGGCGCTGCAAAAGGTGATGGAGCGCGGGACGGCGGCTTCGGCGGATTACCACAAGCCAGCGGCGGGTAAGACGGGGACGACGAATGATTACAAGGATGCGTGGTTCGTGGGCTACACGGCGACGCTGACGTGCGGCGTCTGGGTGGGGTTGGATGAGCCTGCGCCGATTATGCCACACGGCTACGGGGCGGCGCTGGCGCTGCCGGTATGGAGCGATGTGATGAACGCGGCGGGGGACCGCTATGCCTCGCGCACGTTCCAGCAGCCGGATCGTTTCCAGGCACCGCAGCCGGGGGCTTCCCCGGGCGGTCCGGAGAATCCCGGCGAGCCGGTTCGCAAGGCGCTGCCTTCGCGGATCTTTAATACGTTCCGCCACCTGTTCGGCGGCGGGCAGTAATCATGCGCCTTTCAGGGGCACAAAAAAGCCCGGAGCGGTTTCCCGTTCCGGGCTGTTGTTGAGGTGGGTTAATTTTCTCGGGGTTGTAAGCTCTCTACTGGGCCGGGGCGGCGGCGGGCTGTTGCTGCTGCTGGACCTGGACGACGTGGAAGGGGTAGTGGATGATTTCCTTGTCTTCGACGTAGATTTCGACCAGGTAGGTGCCGAAGTCCTTGAACTGCACGCCTGCGAAGAAATTGACGTTGGTGGCCTGGCCGATGGTGTCTTGAAGCTCGAACTCGACTTCGGCTTCGCCAAGAACGGTCTTGTCGGGGGCCAGGATGCGGGCTTTTTGCTTGAATTTGCCGATGCCGCCTACCCAGCGCGTCCAGACGGCCAGTTTGAGGAGCCCGACGGGGACCTTGGTCGCGGGGATCAGGTTTAGGACGCCCACGAGCGACTGCATTCCGTTGTTTTCCTGCCGGACGTCTTCACAGACGACGGAGGCCTGAAGGGTGGGGACAATGTGTTTGGCCATGCTGGGGTGGAGGATGAGCAGGAGAGCGTGTACTCGGCAAGCGAAATTCGATGATGTTTGCGCTTTTCAACGTAACATTCCCGACGTAATCCCAAGGTATGAAGTTTCTCCGGTTTTTGACTCCCGTTCTCGCGGCCTGCGTGGTGCTCTCC
This sequence comes from Spartobacteria bacterium UBA695, assembly GCA_002298145.1. Classification (GTDB taxonomy): domain Bacteria; phylum Verrucomicrobiota; class Verrucomicrobiia; order Chthoniobacterales; family Chthoniobacteraceae; genus UBA695. Next base: position 101,576 of record DBMP01000024.1, read on the forward strand.
TCGGTTTCGGGTTGCGCCTCTTTTAAAAAGAAGAAGAAGCCCAAGACGCCTGATATGGAGGATCAGAACGGGGACATGAATTTCGAGTCGTTCCAGAACCGCCTCCGCAAGGCGGTGAGCCGTCACGATGTGGCGACGCTTTCGCAGATGATGACGCCGAATTTCGGCTTTAGCTGGGAGCCGGGCGGGGAGGGTGCGGGGGTGTTCGAATACTGGGATCGCAATAATCTCTGGCCGGAGTTGAACTTGGTTCTAAAGGAGAAGTTCGTGCCGAGCGGGAACTTCATGGTGGCCCCGAAGGAGGTTACTTACGATACAAATTACCGCGGCTACCGGGCCGGGCTGCAACGGGTGAACGGTTCGTGGCGTTTCGCCTACTTCGTTGCCGCGCCGCCCGACCAGCAGTAGAAAGCGGTGTTTACTGTGCCGCCGGGTTGGGTTCGACGGGGGCCGGTTCGCCTTTGACGAGCGCGGCGCTCCAGGTGTTCGCGCGCTTGTAGTAGGGGGCGTGGGCGTTGTTGATGTTCTGGTGCTGGCCCTCGGGCAGGACGACGATCTCCTTGGGGGCCTGGATTTGGTTGAACGCGGCGAAGACGCCGGAGGCGGGGGAGGTGACGTCGGAGAGGCCCATGCCGACGAGCGTGGGGCAGTGGACGCGGGCGGCGAAGTTCATGGCGTCAAAGTAACGGGAGGTTTCCATGACTTTTTCGGGTTCGCTCCCAGCGTTGTTTTTCCAGCCGGGCCAGCCGGGTTGGCGGCCCGCGAGGTAGCCGGTGTTATCGCTTCCCGCCGGGACGCAGACGATGACGGCGGTGACTTTGGGGAAGAGCGCGGCGGTGACAAAGGATTGCAGGCCGCCCTGGCTGCCTCCGGTGGCGAGGAAGACTTTGCCATTCCAATCGGGGCGCTGGGAGAGGTATTCGGCGGCGCGGTAACAGGAGAGGAACATGCGCAGGAAGTAGGAGGTTTCCCGGTCGGTGTTGCCGATGGCGGTGTAGTTCTTGAGGGCGTTGTTGGCTTGCTCGGTATAGAATTCCTTGGGCGCGTCGATGGGGAGGTCGTGGGCCAGGATGTTGAGGACGAGCCAGCCGTCTTTGGCTTTGTCGGTGACCCACTTTTTATCCAGCGGGTAGACGCCTGCCCACTGGGGGATGAATACGGCGGGGAATTTTCCGCCCTCGGCGGGGCGGGCCAGCTGGCCCTGAATGTGGGTGCCACGGATGTTATCCATGGTGATTTTCCAATAATCGACGCCGGGGACGCCGCTGTCGCCTTTTTCGAGAACGGGGTTGGCGGGGACGGCGGAAAGCTCGGCGATTTTGGATTTCCAGAAGGCGTCGAAATCGGCCGGAGCGGGCTGGGAGGGGGCCAGTTTGGCGGGTTCGACGGCGGCTCCGTTGCTGGCTTTGAGCGTGGTGGTGCCGCTTTCCTGGGGGGCGGTGACTTCGGCCAGGAGGGTGCCGGGTTCGCTCAGCGAGGTGGTGATGAGGGCCGGTTCGGGGCCGAAGGTGAGGTTGCCCTGGGCGATGATTTTGGCCCCGCCTTGTTTGACGGTGAAGGAGCCGGATTTAAGGACGTGGGCCTCGTCGTTGAGCGGTTCGACGCGCCAGGTGATTTTGTCGCCCGGCCGGTAGACGGCGCTGGCGTTGGCGGGGGCGACGGGGGTGAGCTGGAGGCTGGGCTCGGCACCGAAGCTAAGCGCCGAGCCAAGCAGGAACGCGAGCAGGGAGCTGCTCACCGGATGGGGGAGTAGGATACGCATTCCCTTACGTTAGCCCGGAAGGCCGGGAAAACGCACGGGTTTTTCTAATCGTACAGTAGAATGAACTTCCGCGGCTCAGCGCTTAAGCCTGCTTCTGGAGCCGTTTGAGGCGGCCGGAGAGGCTGGCTTTGGTGGCGGAGTTCATCCGGTCGATAAACAGGATGCCGTTGAGGTGATCGACTTCGTGCTGGATGGCGCGGGCCAGGAAGCCCTCGGCTTCGAATTGCACTTCCCGGCCGTCGAGGAGCTGGGCTTTGACGTTGATTTTTACCGAACGCAGGACGCCGCCGCTGATTTCCGGAAAGCTCAGGCAGCCTTCGTCGCCGGGGACTTTGTCTTTGCTGAGGTCCAGCTCGGGGTTGATGAGGGTGAGCGGCATCCACTCGTCGATGTTGACTTCGGCGCCGTTAACCCGCAAGGCGCTGGGGCGGTCGTCGACGCCCGCGACGTCGACGACGGCGAGCTGGATGGCCTGGCCAACCTGCTGGGCCGCGAGCCCGACGCCGTTGGCGGCATGCATGGTTTCGACCATGTCGGCGGCGAGGGTTTTGATTTCGTCGGTGATGGCCGCGACCCGGGCTCCTTTGGTGCGGAGGACCGGATTTCCGTATTTAACTATTTCCAGAATGTTCACTTGGTTTCGGTAAAGGCAGGTAAGTTACCCGTGATTCCGCCTTCTTTCAAGGCATCCAGTACGCGAACGATGATGCCGAAGGGGGCGTGGGTGTCGGCTTTCAAGGCCAGGGGGCGGTTGGCGTCTTTGATGGGGCGGATGCGTGAGGCGAGGGTTTCGAGGGGAATGGGTTCGCCGTCGAGGTGGATTTCGCCCTCGGGAGAGACGCTCAGCTCGGCCAGGGTGGCGGCGTCGGCAGCGGGGTGGGGCGCGGCGGTGGTGGACTCGGGCAGCTTGATGTTTACGGCGGGCTGGGAGCGCCGGAAGGTGGAGGTGACGATGACGAAGATGAGCAGGATGGCGAAGATGTCGATCAGCGAGACGATGATGACCGTCGGTGTGCGCCGTTTGCGCTGATAGAATTTCATGGATTGGGGGCGGTTTCCTGCGGTTGTGCGGCCGTGGAGGCGGAGGCCGCGGCGGCGCTCTTGGCGCGGTGTTTGCGGGAGTAGCACTTGGCCAGCAGCTCGCCGACGATTGCTTCCATTTCGACGCTGAGGGTCTCGACTTTTTTCGAGAAGTAGGAGTAGGCGATGAGGCTCGGGATGGCGATGGAGAGTCCGGCGATGGTGGTGTTAAGGGCCTCGGAGATGCCGCTGGCGATGCCGCGCGGGTCGGTGATGGATTCGCTGGCGCCCATGGTGCCAAAGACGGTGACGAGGCCGGAGACGGCTCCCAGGAGACCTAGGAGCGGGGCGATGCCGACGATGACTTCCAGGACGGTGAGGCCGGCTTCCATGCGGATGACTTCATGGCGGGCGCGGGTCTGGACGGCTTCCATGTTTTCGCTGCGGGGCCATTCGAGGTGTTGGAGGGCGACTTCGGTGATGCGGGCCAGGGGGGAGAGGTCGCCCGCGAGGGTTTTGCGGAGGTTCTCCAGGCCGCTTTCGCCCGGTTGCAGGGCTTCGATGCGGTTCCAGAGCCAGGAGGGGATGACGTTCTCGCGCCGCAGGGCCCAGCCGCGCAGGAACATGGTGGCCAGCGAGACGACGGAGCAGATGAGCAGCAGATACATGAAGAATCCGCCGTGGACGATGAACCGGAAGATGGAGAAGGCGACGATCATTGGGAGGGATAGATGGTAAAGCTATACACGATCCGGATGCGTCCGCCAGGAAGTTGCGCGAGGCGGTCGGCCGGAATGGGGGGGATTTTGGCTTCCAAGACGGCCCGGCGGGCGCATTCGGCGTTCACGGGACCGGCGGTGTTGGAGAGGATACGTATGTCGGAGGCGCGCCCTTGGGGATCGAGGACGAACTGGACGCGGACTTCGCCGACGGCGAGGGGCTCTTTGCCGCCTTTGCGGTAGAATTCGGAGCGGATGCCGATGGCGTTGCCGACGGCTTTGCCGTAGTTGCCCAGGGCGTCGATGCCGATTTCGCCCGGGGTGGGGGTGGGCTTGGCGGCGGCCAGGGAAAGGGCGTCTTCGGTGGCGGATGGGGCGGGAGCCGGGGGGGGGGGTGACGGTGCCGGGGGTGGCTTTGGAGTTGTGGGCGGCGATGGCTTGGGCGTTTTCCGGGGCGTCGTCGGTTTTGCGAAGGTTCTCGGGGTCGAGCTGGGTCCGGAGCGCGTTCGGGGCGGGGAGGGGAAGCTCGGGCTCGGGGGCTGGGGGCTGAGCCTGGGCCTCGGCTGGCGCGGGGAGGGGGGCGGCGGTCTGGAGGGTGATCTCCAGGGGGCGCTGGTCTTCCTGCTGGGCGGGGGGTGTTGGGACGAGGGCACTATCGGGCGCCAGGGCCAGCACCGTGAAGAGACTCACATGAGCCAGCACTGAGAGCACGGTGGCGACGACGGTTTTGCCGGATTCGGTCATCAGGGAGGACCGGCTACCTTACGCGATGAAACCCGGCGAACGCAAATGCGTTTTGAGGCCGGGTTTCGAAGGACGGGGGGGCTGCGTGAAATCCACAGCCCCTTTTATTCAGGCGCTCAGTGGAATTAGGCGGCCTGGGAAGCTTCGCGCAACCCCTGGCGGCGGCGCAAGAGGTTGTGCTTCAAGTAGGAACCGGCGAGGAAGGCGCCGAAGATGCCCACGGCATAGACGGAGCTGGCTTCGGGGGCCATGGCTTCGTTCTCAAGGGCTTCCGTGAGGGAGACGCCGTTGACGGTGGTGTTGCTCATGTTGAGCGAGTTGCCGTAGATGTTGCCTTCGAGGGTGACGTTGTTGATGTTGAGCGCCTGGCCGGAGTTGTAGGACAGGATGGTTCCCGCGAGGGTCCCGGAGAGGTTGACGTTGCCGCCGAGGATGTTCCAGTAGACGTTCTTGGCGTCGACGCCGTCCAGGACGACGTTGTTGATGGAAAGGTTGCTGGAGACGTTGATGTAGAAGACGTCGCGCGCATCGCCCACCAGGGTGACGCTGCCGTTGATGTTGCTGCTGCTGTTGGTCAGGCTGATGACGTTCAGGTCGCCGGTGCCAGCGGTTAGCGTAAGGTTGTTGTAGTTGCCGGTGAGGATCTGGGTCGCTGTGAAATTGCCGATGGTCTTGGAGAACCCGGAGGCCGCGGCGGTCTCGGGGTTCAGCGAGAGGTCTCTGGAGGTTCCTTCTGCTACTTTGACGGAGGAGTTGATGGAGAAGGAATTGCTGGTGTAGCCGACGCTCCCGTTGATGGTGTCCTGGTTGGAGCTGCTTAGGTTCCCGCCAATGATGCCGAGGTTGCCGTTGATGGTCGAGCCGTTGAGGTTCAGGTTGCCGTTGACGATGACGTTGTAATCCGAGAACCCTGAGGGATCGACGATGTAGGGCTTCACCGTTGCCTGGGCTTCGGTGAAGCATAAGCATAATGCCGTAAGCATTCCGAGGGCGGTCCAGGTTGATGATTTGCTCTTCATAACGTGCGCCATTTTGCTTAATGAGATGTAAAACGCAAGAAGGAAATGGGAAAATCTACGTACATCTATACGCATATTACGTATAGATGCGTATTTGCGGCCTTATTGGGGCTGAATTTGTTCGAGCTGGGGGCGGTGCGAGCGGTCTAGGAGGGCTTTGGCGGTGAAGATGGCGAAGAGGACGAGGAAGATGGCCCCCAGGATGAAGGCGAGCTTTCCGCCGAAAATGGGGGACTTGGGAGAGGAGGCGTCGTTCATAGGTTGGATGGGGATATGATCGCGGCTGTGGCATGAGTTTCAATCCCAAAGAATTAGGATGGATTGCGGTGAAAATAAGGGATAATATTGCCTAGCAACTTATGAAAGCGCTCCTCATCGCCGGTATGGCAATTGCAGTGATGGCAGGATTCTCTTCATGCGGCACGTTTCGCGGCATGGGGCAGGACTTGCAAAGCGTGGGTCATGGGGTTCAGCGGGCGGCGGAATGGTGCACGCCGGATTCTTAGGGCTATAGGCCCCAGGAGGTAGAATCTCTCTATTCCCCCGCTTTATGAACGAGGTAAATGGCCATGGCGGCTCCGAGAAATGAAAGGCTGATGGCGACGGTGCCGACGAGCTGGCGGTCGGCTTGAATCCGTCCCTGCTCGATGGCTTTATTGACTACATGGTAACGCCATGCGGCCAGCAAGGGCAGCAGCGCGCCGATGATGATCATCGTTTCGCCCATCGGAAGGGATGCGCCGCGGGGGAGGGTGCTCCGCTCGGGATGAAGTTGCAGGCCGATTTCTTTGAGCCAGAGGCTGAACCGGGCGATGACAAAACCGAGGCTGATGACGGCGACGGCGGTTCGGATCCACGCCAGGAAGGTCCGCTCGTTGGAAAGGTATTCCAGTTCGCGAGGGCCGGTGGTTTGCGGATCCGGTTTTTCGTCAGGCATGGGGGTCCAGAAAACCAGATTTCCGTGGCGCGCGCTACCTGACCCGGCCCTGGGGTGAATGCCCGGTTGACCTGGGGCAAGGGGCGTCGCATAATCGGGCCCGGGAACGACTCCTTTCTTTATATGGCAGCGCCTATTTATCGGCCTTACGAGATTACCGACGGGAAGAAATTCAAGCTTCGCAAGATGGACCCCGGCGATACGGGGAAAATCGCCTCGAAGGAAGCTGCGGAGGCGGCTCTCCAGCGAGGCATTGAAAATATGCAAGCCCTCCAGGAGAAGCTCTATGCGCAGGATCGCCGGGCGCTTTTGCTGATTTTCCAGGCGATGGACGCGGCGGGCAAGGACGGGACGATCAAGCACGTGATGAGCGGGGTGAATCCGCAAGGCTGCCAGGTGACTTCCTTTAAGACGCCTTCGAGCGAGGAGCTGGACCACGATTTTCTCTGGCGGACGAACCGGGCGCTGCCGGAACGGGGCCGCATTGGGATTTTTAACCGGAGCTATTACGAGGAGACGCTGGTGGTGCGCGTGCACCCGGAGATTCTCCAGCGGGAGAAGCTCCCCTGCATCTCGAAGCATATCTGGAAGGAGCGCTTCGAGGATATTAACGCGTATGAGCGCTACCTGACGCGCAACGGGGTGATTGTCCGCAAGTTTTTCCTGAACGTCTCGAAGGAGGAGCAGCGGCGGCGCTTCCTGGACCGCCTGGCGCAGCCTTCGAAGAACTGGAAGTTCTCCATGGGGGACGCGGCGGAGCGCGAGCACTGGGATGACTACATGAAGGCCTACGAGGAGACGATCCGCCACACGGCCAGCGAGGAGGCACCGTGGTATGTGGTTCCGGCGGATAATAAGTGGTTTATGCGGCTGGTGGTGGCCGAGGTGATCGTGGATACGCTTCGTTCGCTGGACCTCGCGTTCCCGAAGGTGGACCAGGCGAGGCGCAAGGAGCTGGCGGCTGTTCGCGAGAAGCTGGAGCGGCAGAAGTAGGATGAGGATGTTCCGCGCGCCGTGGAGCTTGTCCTTGCTGATCGTGTCGGCGATTGGCACGGCGGTGTTACTGGTGGTTGCCTGGTGCATTCCGCTTCCGGCGGGGGGCGGGCTGTTTTGGACGAAGCTGGTGCCGCTGGCAATTCTGGCGGGGGCGCTGCTGTTCGTGGTCCGGGGGTTTGAGATTACGCCCGGGGCGATTCTGGTGCGGCGGCTTTTTTGGACGACGCGCATTCCTAGGGCAGGGTTGCTCGGGGCCACGGTTGAGCCCCAGGCGATGACGGGGAGCCTGCGGATTTGCGGCAACAGCGGGCTGTACGCCTTCAATGGCTTTTACTGGAGCAAGCGGCTGGGGCGGTTTCGGGCGTATGTGACGGATCAGGAAAAAACGGTGGTGGTGCGTTTCGAGAAGCGCGTGGTGGTGCTCTCGCCGGATGATCCCGAGGCGTTTGTCCGCAGTTTGGCGGGTGATTTTTGACGTGATCGCCCCGGTGCGGGCGTGCGAAATTCAGAGGAGCCGCTACACGGTGCGGAATGCTCAAAACCGCATTAACGCTGACGGACGAACAGTTGGAACGAGTGGTGCGCTATGTGCGCAGCCGCATGGAGGCTCTCGAAGAGGCCCGTAACCAGGGATGGATTCAGGGCCGGGAACATTTCGAGAGGGAGTGGGACGATGATTTTTCGCATCGCGCCTGGTCGAGCGGGGTGTTCGCGCGTTCCAACGAGTCGCTAAACATGATCGGGGCGGGGCTGGATTATATCCGCTGCCGACTCATTGAGGAGATGTTCGGTAAGAAGGAGTGGTTCCTGGCCGAGCCCCGCGTGCCGGATCGCCTGGACCCCGCTCTGACGGACGAGGTGGACCACCACTTGCGCTGGAAGCTGGGGCCGGAACAGATTGATTTCCCGGCGGTGTCGCGGGAGATCGTGACGCAGGCCTGCAAGCTGGGCGAGTGCGTGGCGAAGATATTCTATAAGACGGAGGAAGAGAGCTTCGAGCGCATTGCCTCGATTCTCTGGGATGAACGGAGCGACTCGCCGGTGTTGACGCCGGACGGGGAGTTTGTGTTCGAGGAAGGGCCGGAGGAGGCGCTTGCGGCGGCGCTGATGGTGCCGCTGGACTTTGTGGCGGAGTGGCATCCGGGGGATCCGATTTCGCCGGACCGCCTGCCGGAGGGCTTTGCGTGGAAGGAGCAGATTGTCTCCAACCGCAAGATCCGCTCGACGGGGGCGCGGGCGGTGCCGCTGCATTATAAGGAGTTCTACATTCCGCTCAACGCGCCCTCGCTGCATGAGGCGGACTTCGTGGCGCACCTGACTTCCGTGCGGCTCTCGCGGCTTTGCGCGCATCTCGGGATCACACTGGATACGCCCGAGGGGCAGCCTGCCGATACGGAGCCGGGTGTGGAGGGGTACTTGCGGCGGGCGCTGCTCCAGATTCGCTCGGGTGGGGGGAACGAGCCGGAGACGGCTTCGGAAAAGCCGCGCCGGGGCGAGGGGAATGAGATTCCGCTGCCGGACGAGGACCCGGAACTGCGCGTGGCGGAGGCGTACTTTACCTTCGATGCGCGGGGCGATGGGCGGCCTGTGCGCGTGTTCATGATGGTGGCCTACGATTACGATGTGCCAATTTTCTGGGACTACATCGCCAATGTGACGCCCGACGGGCGCTACCCCTTTGAGGTGGTGACGGTTAACAAGGAGCCCCATCGGTGGTACGGGAAGAGCTGGTTCCAGAAGTTCGAGCGCTTCCAGCATTTGATCGACAAGCTGACCAACCAGGTGCTTTACCGCAATGACCTGGCGGCCAACCCGGTCAAATTCCGCCGCAAGGAGGCGGTGGTGCAATGGCAGGATGACCAGCCCTTCGAGATCGGGCCCGACCAGGTCTTTGATCTCAATGACGGCTACACGGCCCAGGACGCGTTGCAGACGGCGACGATTCCCGACCTGGATGAGCAGACGAAGTTCCTGCTCGAAACGGTGATCTCGACGTGGCGGATTCGCGCCGGGGTCTCGACGGCGACGCAGGGGACTATCGGCGGGCTGCCCTCGGAACGGACGGCGACGGGGGCGCTGCAAATCGAGGAGGTGGGGACGACGATCTTTAAGCCGCTGCTGGCGGAAATCCGGCGCGGGATCGAAGCGGTGCTCCGCCAGGTGGTGCGCTACGAATACGCCTACCTGGATGGGGATGAGACGTTCCCGTTTCTGGAGGAGGGGGCGCGGCGTTTCGGGGTGCTGGAGTGCGGCAGCGTGAAGGATCTGGATCTCGACGTGGAGCTCTGCCTGGCCTCTGATGAGATGGACGCGGATACAGCGCGCTCGGCGGTTGATTTCTTCAACCAATTCCTTGCCGTGCCGGATGATTACAAGGCCGTGGCCGCGCCGCTGTTTGCGAATGTTTACCGGAGCCTGAAGATTGACCACGCCGAGGAGTACTTTGAAAAAGCGCTGCAAGTCGCGGGGCTCACACCGCCCGAGGAGGAGGGGCATTGACGCCGGAGCAGGCGCTGGAGCGGTGCGCCGCCATCTCGGAGGAACTGGCGATATTACGGAAGGTTCCCCGGGAGGCGGCGGCGATTCTGGACCGCGAGCTGGAGCGGATCGTGGCGTTTCACACGGAGAAGTGCTGCGACGCGAGGCTCACGGCGGGGGAGAGCGACCGGCACAAGGAGGCGCGGGCGCTGGCGCGCGGTCTGGGCGGTTTTTTCGAAAAACGCACGGCTGCGCTGACGGATGAGATGATCAAGCTGCGGAGAGGCTAAATTACTCCGTCCCACTTCGTAGGACGGTGAGGGACCATGGGGGGATCGTTACCAGCGGCTGATTTGCAGCCGGGGTGACGATCGCCCGGGTCGCCGGGTGGCTGCGGGTGGCGTGGCTGGCTTTGCCCTCCATTTTCCATTCGTATTCCTTGGAGGAGAAGGTGAAGGTTTCGAACGGCGCGGCGAAGGGGGAGGGGGCCGAGGCGTTGTTTTGCACGAATTCAGCCGAGACGGCGTAGGCGCGCTTCGGGTCTTTGTTGATGAGCATGAGCGACCAGCGGCCGTCGGGGCGCTGGACGGGGTAGGCGGCGACCAGCGGGGCATTTTCCACTTTGGCGGGGAAAAGTTCATGCTTTCCGCCGTCGGCCTGCGCCCATTGGTGGGTGAGCAAATGCGCGGCATGGTAGGTGGCCGTGGGGGTGAGGCTCCCGTTTTCGCGGGCGAGGAGGATGGTGTTGTTGCCCCAGGCCTCGCCGCCCCAGTCGTTTTGCAGACCCTCGGGTTCGTAGCCATAGAGGAAGGAGGTGGCTCCGTTCATGGAGAGGAACAGGCAGGCGACCTCGGTGTTCATCAAGGCGCCGCCCAAGTCCAGTTCCGCCGGGTTGGCGTAGGCGGAGTAGCCGAACTCCGAAATGACGAGCGGGATCCCCGCCGGGGCGGAGGCGCGGATGAGGTTGATGGCGTTGCGAAGTAGCCCGCCGTGGCTGGCGACTTCCTCGCTAACGACGCGCATTCCTTCGTTGAAGGGATACCACTCGAAGGAGAGGAAACGGAAGTCTTCGAGCCGGTTGCGCTCTTTCAAGTAATCCACAAACGCCCGGGTCCAGAGGCCGCGGTGGAAGCCGGTGAGCGTTTCGGGTGCGTCGCCCTCGACGGTGACGAAACTGGGGCCGCCGAGGGTGGCTTTCGGGTCGATCTCGCGAATCCGGCTGGCGGTTTGCAGGTAGAGGGTGGCGAAGTCGGCGGGCTCGATGCGCTGGCCGTCGGGCTCTTCGCCCAACTCTACGCGGTTGTAGGCGATGCCGCGCGCTTTCAGGTAGGCGACGATGCCCGCGGCGTTCTCGGGCGTGTCGTAGAAAACCGGTACAGGGACCATGAGCGGCAGGCCGCGCATGAGGCCGGACTCAGCCACGAGGTCGAACCCGGGCTGCGTGACGCCCAGATCACGATCGCTTTCGCGGTGCCACGGGTCGGTGGAGGAGGCGTAAGTCACGGTCTGTTGCCGCGAGGGCTTGTGCGCGAGGGCGTCGTGAAAGACTCCCTTGGCGTCGACTTCGCCCGCTTCGATTTCCCGGATGGCGTACCCCAGGTGGTCCCGCTCGTCGGTTGAGGTCGGGTCGAGCGCGGTGCGGGAGCTTTCCAGGAGCCGGATGCGAAGGTGCCGGGCTTTGACGGATTTTTCGCCCAGTCGGAGGAGCGCGTCGCCGCCGGTGCCGCCGGTGAGGGTCCCGTGCTCGAAGCGCGTCCACTGGCCGGGGAGGGGCATGCCGAAATAGGGCTCGTCGCCGAGGTTGCCGTACTCGACCTCGAAACGCGTGGCATACGGCGCGGCCCAATGGATGCGGATGGCGTTGATGGCGACGGCTTTGGGAAAATGCACCGCCACCCATTGCGGATGCGAAGCGGCCGGGTCGTGGGTGAATTTCTCATCCAGGTACGGGTTGCTTTTCCAGAAGGTGCGCAAATCGCCGTCGTCGAGCATCGACCAGCCGTCGTTGTTGGCCTCATCCAGCGTGTCGCCGCGCCGGGGGAGGCGGTAGCCGTAGCAGAGGCGGATCGGCTCTTCGGAGGTGGTGTCGGAGGTCCAGTAGCCTTGCCGGTGCTCGGGATCGCTCCAGCGGCCCTTGGGGTTCCAATGCCAGGCCTCGATGGCCAGCTCGGTGCGCAGCCGGTAGGAGAGCGGGTGCAGCCCGACGGCGAGCATTTCCTTCAAGACGGCCGGTTTGTAGGTGGCCTCGGTGTCGGCTTGGTTGTGGCCGTCGACTCCCGCGCCGAGCGCCTCGCGCGGATCAAAAACGGCCTCGGGGCGGTCGAGATTGACGGAAAGGTGGAGGGGTTCCGCAGCCTGCAAGCCGCCCAACAAAAAAAAGCCGGCCACGATCGGCCGGCTCCAAAAACGGACGCAACAATTCATGGAATGCCCCGATGAGACGCGGCTCCGGCGAATCGTGCAAGAAGAATCGGTGTTCTTCCTTTAGCGGAGGCGAGGTCTAGATGAGCCCGAGCTTCATCTTGCCCGCTTCGCTGATCATCGACTGATCCCATGGCGGGTCCCAAACCAAGTCCACAATGGCTTCCTCAATTCCGGCGATGCTCTCGACGCGCATCCGCGCTTCCGCCGCGATGGTCGGGCCCATGCCGCAGCCGGGGGCCGTGAGGGTCATTTTGACGGATACCTTGGTTTTGCCATTCTCCTGGCGTTCGAGCTGGCAATCGTAAATCAAGCCCAGATCGACGATATTGACCGGGATTTCCGGATCATAGCAGGTCTTCAACTGCTCCCAGACCGCCGCTTCGTCGACTTCCGCCACGGGTTCCCCGGCGGCTGCCTTGGTGGGGACCTCCTGGCCGATGGCGTCGGCGTTGTTGTCGGTGATTCGGTAAAGGTAGCCTGTTTCTGTCGAGACGGTGTAGCTGCCGCCCAGGGACTGGGTGACGGTTACGCGCGTCCCGGCCGGGAGGGTGGTCTTGGTCCCCTGGGGGATCTGGATCGCCTCACAGTCACGCGTCAGTTCAATTTCGTCGTCGTGCATCTTCCCACAAAATGGAGCAGATGAGTCTCAAGAGCAACCCCCAATTGAGACTGATGGCGGAAACTGGGCGGGAAGTTCCCGAGTTCAACTCGGGAACGCGAGGCAACGAGGGGTCGAGGCGGCGCGCGTAAGCCGACGCTATCGCGCGGTAGCGCGTACCGGGTCCAGCGTCACGCTGGCTTACTCCAGCGACTCTTGCACCTGTTCGGGGCTCAGGACGGTCGGGATGTTGTCGATGCGGGTGACGTAGCCGGAGGCATCGCGCGTCTCTTCCTTGCGGCAGTGGATGATCGTGCGGGCGTACGGGGCCATGACGCCCAGGCGGTCCACGGGGAAGGCCATGACGAGCTGGAGCTGGAAGTTGCGCGCCAGGGTGAGGCAGTCCTCGACGCCGTCGCCGGAGAGCTTGGAGAACGCTTCGTCCATGATGACGAGGCCCAGGTTCTGCCGGTACTGGCCGCCGCCGAGATCGTAGACGCGGTGGAAGGCGGCCAGCATGGAGAGGAAGAAGGGGGCTTGGTTTTCGCCGCCGGAGAGCTTGTGGCCGTGCCGCCCGAGCGAGATCGCGGGGGCGTCGGGCCGGTTCGCCGGGATCATGTGAAGGTCGTAACGGTGATACTGGCGGTGATCCAGGAGCTGGCGGCTGCGTTCGTCGAGCTCCGTCGCGGATTTCTCCACGGCGGCCATCAGCTCGGTTTTGGCGCGCTCGATTTCGTCGGTCTTGATGTTGCCCATCAGCTCGTCGCCGGGGTTGAAGCCGGTGTCGATCAAGTGCCATATCGCCGCGAACGCGCTGTCGCGGCTCTGCTCGATCTGGTAGCGGTATTTGCCGATGGGGCGGTCGAGGTATTGGCGCAGTTGCCGGATGGTGGCCTGGGCTTTTTGCAGGTTCTCGGCGAGCTTGTCGATGACTTGCGTTTGCAGGCGGCTCTCCCATTCGCGGCGGCGTTCGTCGGCCATGGCGCGGTATTTGGGGAGTTCGGTCTGCTCCAGGAGGTCGAGCCGGGCGTCCCAGAGGGCGTTGGAGGGGTCCTCGTCGTCGCAGTCGGCGCGGTATTGCGGATGGGCGGGAAGGCCGTTGGCGTCGGCGGCGTTGGCCAGCGCGCGGCGTTCGGTGTTGCGGGCGTGGCGGTGGTTGGAGACTTCCACTCCGGCAACGGCGGTGCGGCGCTGGGCGGTCTCGGCGCGTTCTTTCCACGAGCCGCATTCCTTGAGCAGCGCAGCGAGGCGGCAGTCGAGGGCGTCGTTGGTGACTTCCAGCGGCAGCTCGGTGCGTTTCTCGACCAACATCCGCTCGGCGTTTTCAAAATCATCCGCCGCGGAGTCGATGGCGTCCTGGATGCGGGCGCGGCTGGTCTCAAAGGCCGTCTGCGACTCGCGCATGCCGCCGATGGATTCGATGGTGCGGTCGAGTTCGCTCTTGAGCTCGCGCAGACGGTCCAGGCGGGCCTCGCGCTCGGGGGTGGAGATGATCTCGATTTCGTTGGAAAGCTGCTGCAAGCGGGCTTCCATCTCGGGGAGCTGCCGGATCTCGTGGCTGCGGTCGGGGAGCCGGGGATCGCCCAGTTCCGCGCGGCGGCCTGCGTCGAGCCAGCGGCTGACCCGTTCGCGCAGGGCGTCGAGGGCTTCGCGCTGGGCGAGGAGCTCGCGCTGTTCGCGGAAGGCGGCTTCGCGCAGGCGCTTGAGGCCCTCCTGGCCGAGGGTGAACTCGAACCCGGGGATCTGTTTCAAGCGGCGGCGAATTGGCGCTTGTTTGAAAACGCCGTCGCGGGTGATGGCCCGGTCGTGGCCGTCCAACTCGCCCACGGTCTCCACTGCGGCGACACCCCCGAGGAGGTGCTTGGCGAACTGCGAGGCGATGGGGTCGCTTAACCGCACTTTGGTGGCAAGCGAACCGGGTTTGACGTTGGCGGAAAGCTCAAGCGCCTCGCGCGGGTGGACGAGCGACTCCGGCTCGCGTCCGGGCGGCGTCCGGCGCAGGACTTCGAGCGCTTTGCTGTAGTCCTGCGGGCTGACGATGACCGAAAAGCGGTTGCGGCCCAGGAACAGCTCCAGGGCGTCGCGCCAGCCGTCGTCCTCCACCTCGATCAGGCGGCAGAGCTGCTGCGGCGGGTTGTCGGAGGCGTCGAGAGCCGATTTGAGCGCGTTAAAGAGCGGGAAGCTGCCGGGGGTTTCCTTGCGGTCGAGCTTATCGAGGGACTGGGCGATCTCGCGCAAGCGGGCGGCGGCTGCGTTCGCGGCGTCCTCGGTGGGGCGCAGGAGGCGCTCGGTTTGGCGCACGATTTCGTTGAACGCCTCGGCCAGGCGGGGGAGGCTTTCGAGCGCGGCCTGTTCGTCCGGGCCCCGGAGGGTCTCCAGGAGCGATTCGTCGAGGGCCAGCGCGGCGGGGAGGCCTTCGAGCGGGAGTTCGACTCCGGCCTTGAGCCAGGCGCGCCAGGCTTCGGCGCGGTTTTTCAGGCGCTGGACGATGGCCCGCTGGGCTTCGTTGAGGAGGTTGATGGAGGAAAGAAGGCGGCGCTTTTCGTCGCGTAGGGTTTTGAGCTTCGAGGCGTCGGGATCATTTTGCGCCTCCAGCACGACGGCGTTGTACTGGGTTTCCAGCTCGGCCTTGCGCTTGGCCTCGGCTTCGAAGCGGGCGACGTCGGCGGCATTCTTTTCAAAGAGACGGGCGAGGTCAGCCTTGTGGCGCTCCAGGAGTTCGCGCGCCTGGGCGTGGTCCACGGCGTGGCGCAGGTGGCCCCAGATGGCTTCCTCGCGCGCGGCGGCGAGGCAGGCCTGGTGGGCGTCGGAGATCCGGCGCAGGAACCCGGCTTCCTCCTCCTGCCGGGCGAGGCGCTCCTGGGTTTCGCGATACGCGCTGACGGCGGTGCGCACTTCGCGCACGTCGATGGGGGCTGCTTCGAGGATGAATTCGCGGATGAATTTCTGGATATCCTGCTCGGGCTCGAACGCGAGCGCCTTGGGCATGGTTTTATTGAGCTGCTCGCGCTCGAAGTAGAGGTGCGCGGGGGTGGCCATCTCCGCCAAGTATTCGCGCTGGAGGCCAAAGAGGCAGTCGTGCCCATGTTCGCGCCGCACCCAGCGCTTGAAGTCCTCCTCGTCCCGCAGGCTGCCCTCGGGAGCCAGTTCGGGCCATTCGAGCCGGGCCGGGATGCCGAAGTAGGTCTGGCGCGGCTTGGAGGAGGCGCTTTCATACTGGATATGGACGCCCCACGTCTCGCGCGTCTCGGGCTTGCGGCCGTTGGCGGGCTTGGTGAACTCCAGGGCCGCGACGGTCACGCCGCTGGGGCGCGTGTAGTAGGATTCGCCGTTGCGCATGGTGTTGCTGTCGCACAGGCAGTAGCTCACCAGCGAGCGCCCTTTGCCCGCGCCCGCCGCCGCGCGGTTGGAGCGCCAGTGTTCGCCCAGCAGCACGTATTGCATCAGGTCGAGTAAGGCCGATTTGCCCGATCCGAACACGCCGGAGATCAGCATGTCATCCTGCACGTCGATGATCTGGCGGAAGCCATACCAGTTGATGGCGATGATGCGGGTGAGCGAGATGCGCTGGCTGGGCGAGGTGGGATTCATGCGGACAGAGAGAAAGGGAAGCTACGGCTTGGGAAGGTAGAAATCTTTGACGGCCCCGTTCTCCATTTCGAGGCGGCCGAGGTAAACCCGGCGGGAGAAAACGCGGTAGGCCTGGGTGGGGCTGTAATGGACTGGGTTTTTCCAGGTGACCAGGACCTGCCCCGAGTTGGATTCCATGCCCTTCTGATTTAGAATAATGCGATCGAACCCCGAGGCGCGCTGGATGCTGGCGATGCCCTCGGAGTCCTGGATCTGGACGGGATCGGTGTTGCGGGGGTTGAGTTCGATAATGGTCTCGTTGGCCGTGGCCGAGACGCGCTGTACGGAGCTATCGGCAAACGTCAGTTCGCTAGTTTTGTAGCCCCAGCGCAGCGAGGCCGCCGCGACGATGAGGGCCACCGGGATGACAATGATCAGAACGAGGATTTTGGTGTTCATTGGGTAGGTTGTTGAGTTTCTTCGAAGACTTCGGCGGCCTCCTCCGTTGTCTTGCCCTGGTTAAAGAGCGCGGCCTGTTCGTCCCACGCCTCTTGGTCTTCAAAGGGGATGACGCGCGGGAGCGTGGGGAGGATCTCCAGTTGCGAGTTGCCGAACTGCTCTTCGTCGCGCTGGTAGCGGATCAGTTTTTTGCGGCGGAGCTTGGAGAGGATGCGGTCGAGGTGGGTCGGCTGCGGCGGTTCGATGGACTCGAAGTAGAGGCGCAGGCGGGCGTCGAGCGTATTGGCATCCAGTACGACGGATTGCGAGGGCCGGGCCATGCGCTCTTCGTCGTAGATGCGCCAGAGGGCCAGGACGATGAGGGTCTCGTCTTTGGTAAAGCTGGCTGTCAGCGCGCATTCGCCGGAGACCGGGCGGGCCTGGAAGATGGGCTTATCGGGATCGTGGATGAGCTCCAGGTCGAGCACGGAGAGGAATTCGCCCAGCTCCCGGGGGTACTCGCGGGCGATGAGGTAGAGCTCGCGGGCGCGCCCCTCCTCGCCCAGCAGGACGCCGGTGGTGAGCAGTTCGGCGAGGATGGCTTTGAGCGCGGGGCGATCCTCCTCGCGGATCGTCTCCCAGAAGGTGGGCCAGGGTAGGGTCATGCGGTGCGTTCGATGGAAAAGCGTTCAATGCGGTGGCCGGACTGGACATCGCGGGGAAGGGATTCGGGCTCCAGCCCGGCGTCGCCCGAGCGGGCCTGGCGGATGCGCCATTGCAGGCCTTTGCCGCGCCGATCGCCGGTGCCGTGGGCGCGCTCGAAGGCGAGGACGGCGAGGAGATCGAAGAGGTCGTCTTCGGTGCGAAGGCGGAAGTCGGCGGTGGAAACGGATGCCCCCTTTTCGGGAAGGAGATCCTCGATGAGCCGGGCGGCGCGCTGAGGCGTGATGGCGTAGAGATTGCGCTGGCGGATCTGGTCCTGGGCCAGCTCGGCATCGGCCTCCCCGGGCATGCCGGAAAGGGCCAAGTCCACCGGGAGTCGGGCTTTGCGCGGGCGGGATAGGGCATCGCGGCCAAAGGTGATCTCGGTGCCGGGAACCCGCAGCGTCATGCCGGGGCGCGAGGCGAGGTCGGAGAATTTCAGGCCGGAGTGGGCGGCGTTGGCGGCCATCATGTACGTCTTAACTTGCTCCGGACGGCGGCCGCGCAGCTCGGTCTGGTAGCGGTAGCGTTCGGCGGAGAGGCGGGCGAAATCGGCGATGCGGCCGTCGATGATCTGGGCCCGGGCGCTGATCGAGCCCAGGCTGCGCTCCAGGAGCCCGAGCATCCGTTCCGCCAGGGCGTAGGCTTCTGTGGAGTCGATTTTCCCCTGCCGGTGCTCCTCCAGGCCGGTGGCGAGGCGTTCGCGGGCGGTCGAATCTCCCAGCGCTTCCTGGACTACGGCGCGGGCGAGGTTCAGCCTGGCGCCGAGGCCCCCCTGCTGGAGCACGTCGTAGCAGACCATGTGCTCGCCTTCGTAAAACTCGGTGTAGAAGACCCGCAGCGTCGATTCCGCGGACGGGCTGATGCGCTGGCGTTCCTCAAAGCCCATGATGAGCTTTTCCACGGCGTGGAGCTGGTCGATGGCGCGGCCCACGCGGTCGGAGAGCTCTTTTACGGTCTGGCGCATCTCCTCAGGGGAGAGCCGGGCTGGGTCGAGCGCCCCTTCGGCGAGGAGCGTTTTGCAAATGGAGCGCAGGGTGGCGGCGAAGTCTTTCAATTCCGCCGCGTCGTCGGTGGCGGCCAGTTCGCGCAGGAGTCGCAGGAGCGGGCGCAGTTCGGGGGAGATGAGCACCCAGTGTTCGTCGAGGCTGACCCGGCGTTCGGTGACCCAGCGGGCTTCGGTCAGGCGGGAGAAGAGGGTTCCGGCGCGCTGGCGCAGGTCGGTGATCTGCGCCCCCTCGTCCTCGGCGAGCTGGACGTTGGGATGCTCGCTCAAGACTTCGCGGATGAGCACCAGGGCGTCGCCATGGCTGAGCTGGCCGCTCTCGTCGGCACTCTGCTCCAGCTTATCCGCGCAATCGATATACACGGGGGCCGAAGGGCGGGCCAGGGGCCGGAAAAACCCTTCGCTGACCGACCTCGAAAGCCGTTCGCTGAGTAAATGCATCTCCATGTGGGGCGCTGAAAGTGCCACTGCTCGGCGCGGGAATCAACGTTCGATTTTACTCCCGGCCACTCCACCCTAGTCGATCTGCCAGTGAAGCCCTTCGGAGGCGACGATTTTCCGGGCCACGGCGAAGTCGGCCCCATCGGGAAGGCAGAGCGTGGCCGTGGCGAGGGAGGCGAGCGCCGGATCAGCAAAGACCCGGTCGGCCAGGATGAGGAAGTCGCGCAAGAGGAGGTCGCCATAGCCGGTGGCTAGCGCGCTAAAGGCCAGGTGAGTGTGGCCCAACTCCACGCACCGCTTGAGCGCGCGGCGCAGCACGTCCTCGACGACGGGGATGGTGGTGTTGTGCCAGAAGTCGGTGGGCACGGTGTGGAGGACCGTTTTGTACGGCATCTCCGGCGGCAGCCACTCGAAGATTTCACCTTGTTCACATGAGCGGCGTCCGGAACTTGTTAACAATTCATGGAGGCCGGTCTGCACCGCCGGGCCGTAGCGGTCCACGAGCGCCGCGCCGACGCCGCCGGAGCATTGGAGGTGGACGTTGCTGGAGTAGATGAGGGCCTCCGCGGGCTGGTCGAGCAGATTGATTTTCCGGAGGCGGTGGATGGGGGCCATGGGGGGCGATTGTGCCCCTGGCGGCGCGGAAAATCGAGCGGATTTCCCAGGCCCGGCTCCGGACGCGAAAATTCCCGTGTGAATTACTCTATAACTCACACGGGAACTTGCGCTTGCGAACGTTTTTACGGCTTTTTAGTTTCCGTAGTTTGCGCCTCTGGGGACGGGGACGGGGCCGCCTTGCTGCTGTCCAGGGTGAACCCCCAGCGTGCTTCCACTCGCTTGCCGTTGGCCTTGCCGGTGACGAAGACCGTGTAGCGGTTATCGGCCAGCTTGCGGGTGGGCTGGAAGGTGAAGGTCTTGGTGGCTTTATCAAACTTGGCGTTGACGGCGCCGAGGCTGCTCACCCGCATGGAGAGGGTGGCCGGATCGATGTTGCCAAACTCGCCAAGGTTGGCCTGGATGAGCGGTTTGGACTCGGAAATGGTCGAGTTATCCACCGGCTGGGTGGCCAGGGTGTGCGGGGCGAATTCCGCGACTGGTTCCGCGGCCGACCGGGAGATTCCCGAGCCGAAATTCACCGCGCTGGCGAAGATTTGCGGCTTGTTGGCCTCGATCATGTAACGCCCGAGGGCCTCGTTGCGCGAGCTATGGCCGAGCTTCTGCCCGTAGACGGTGAAAATGGCGTCGTAGCCCGCTTTTTTGGCCATGTCCTGCACATGCACGTTGTAGAAGCCGAAGGGGACGGCCAGGGCCTCGACTTTGACGCCGAGACGTTGCTCGATGATCTGCTTGGAGCCGTTAAGCTCGTTCCAGAGCCAGGCTTCGTACTCGGGCGTGGAGATTCCCCCCTTCTTGGTGGGGCCGCGAAGATCCTTGTGCGATACGGTGTGACCGCCGATGTCGGCTCCGGCGTCACGCATTTCGGCGATCTGCTCCCAGGAGATCGACTGGCCGCCTGATTTCGGGCCGCCGCGCACGTAATCCGTGTAGACGAAGAGGGTGAAGGGATAGCCGAACTTCTGGAGAATGGGCCAGGCGTTTTCGTATTGCGACTTCCAGCCGTCATCCAGGGTGATCACGGCGCTGCGGGCGGGAATATCCTTTTCGCCCCGTTTCCAGGCCAGCAGGTCGTGCATGGGAATGACGGTGATGCCCTGGTCTTTGAGTTGCTGCATTTGTGCCTCGAAATCCGCCTTGCTGATCTCAGTGCCGGGGGCCTTCACTTGGTCCACTACGCGGTGATAGCCGAGCACGATGACCTGGGCGCTGCGGTTGATGGGCGCGGGTGTGGCGCTCGGTGCAGGCGAGGGGGCCTCGGCAGCTTTTTCGGCGACCGCGGGCGGCGATTTACTGCCTGCCCCCGCAGCCTGGGGCGTTTTTTTGCACCCAGCCCCTAACCCCACGATTCCCAACGCAAGCACGATGACGGCGGCGACATTTCGCATAATACGGTTCTCCTCTGGAAGCGGGTTCGGAGATCGCCCGGGGAATGCGCGGGTTCCGGGGGGGCTTTGCAGGTGGGTGCGGAATCCCGTAGAAAAATCCTGGGAATTGAGGATAATGCCTTTTCCCATGATCGCCTACTACATCGACCACTTCAGCCCTTTCATTTTTGAGTTCGGGAATGGCATCGGGCTGCGCTGGTACGGTACGGCCTATGTCGCCGCGTTCCTGCTTGGCTTCTGGATGCTGCGCTGGTTTTCCCGGGCGGGCTACTCGGAGCTGGCCGAGGATAAGGTGGGGGATTTCATCGCGGCCACGGCGCTCTGGGGGGTGCTGCTCGGCGGGCGGCTCGGCTACGCGCTCTTTTACGATCTGCCGAATATTCTCCATGATCCGCTGCAGTTCTTCCGCGTCTGGGAGGGCGGGATGGCCAGCCATGGCGGGATTCTCGGGATCGCGATTTTCACCTACTGGTACGCCCGCAAACACAAAATCTCCTGGATGGGCCTGGGCGACAATCTCGTGGTGGCTGCGCCGCTGGGGATTTTCTTTGGCCGGTGCGCCAATTTCGTGAACGGCGAGCTCTTCGGACGCCCGGCGACGGTCCCCTGGGCCATGCAGTTCCCGAAGGAGATTTACTCGGATTCCTCGCTGGCGCAGCGGGCGATCGATGCCTGCTCGCAGCTCGACCCGGTGCTGAGCACCCGGGAGGCCATCGTGGCTGCCTCACAGACCAGCGAGCCGGTCCGCGCCGCGCTGGCCGAGATCCTGACGCCGCGCCATCCCTCGCAGCTTTACGAGGCGGGGATGGAGGGGCTGCTTCTTTTCGTTCTGCTCTGGCTCTTGCGCACCAAGACGCGGGTGGCCGAGGGGGTGACGACCGGGGCGTTTTTCATTCTCTATGCCGTCGTGCGCATCGTGGGCGAGCAGTTCCGCGAGCCGGATGAAGGCATCGCTTTTACGCTGGGGCTGACGCGTGGGCAGTTCCTCTCGCTCTTCATGATCCTCTTCGGCGCGGTGCTGGTGGGAATATCTGTTCGCCGCAACCACCCGTCGGTGAGGCCCTCCCCGGCGGCTACCCCGGTTGCAGGTAAGCAATCGTAAAACCGGCCTGCCTGACGGCGTTGACGATCTCCTCGGGGGTGATTCCCTTGGGGTTGTAGATGAGGTGGACTCCGTTTCGGGTGATCCGGGCGGTGTGGACGCCGTTCATATTCTGCAATATGGATTGCAGCCGCTCTTCCTCGGCGGCTTCGCTGAGGTCGATGGTTTCAAGCTCCAGCTCTTTGAATTCAGACATCTTATTCATTGTTTCGGCTTGCCATGTGCCTGCGGATGGAGCACTTCGATGGACATGAAAGCTCCCCGTCGCCCCCTGACTCCGTATGCCGAGAAACTCTCCGCGGCCCTGGCCGAGGTGCGAGCCGTTTACGAGGAGCTGGCCCGGCGGCCGGTGGTGCGCCAATGCACGCGCCAGACGCTCTGCTGCCAGTTCAAGCTCAACGGGCTCACGCCCTACCTTACGCGGGGCGAGGCGCTCGTGGCTGCGAGAGGGGTAAGGGCGGCGGGAAGGAAGGCGCTCCCGGAACGGGCCGACGGGGCCTGCCCGCTGCTGCATCCGCAAACCGGGCGCTGCATGATCTACGCGGACCGGCCTTTTGGCTGCCGCACGCACTTTTGCCCCGCTGCCGGGGGGCCCTACGCGCGCGGCGAGGTGGTGGACCTCATTCGCCGCCTGGAACAGGTGGACGCCAGCCTCGGCGGGAACGGGGGCCGGATGCTCCCCGGGGCGGTCGCGGCGGCGCTGGAGGAGATGAAATAAAAAATCCGGTGTCTGAGTTTGCAGACACCGGATTTATAAGCTGCTTGGAAGGAGCTGATTAAGCCAGGCGGTCTTCCAGCGTTTCGCGCAGGCGCATGTAGAGGGCCGGGTTGCGAAGTGCGAGGATTTCCAGCGCGGCCAGGGCGGCGTTGGACGGTTCGATGACCGTCGTGACGGGCACGTTGGATGGAGTGCGCAGGGAGGACCAGACGTCTTCGGGGAATTCCTTGAAGTTGGCCGGGACGGTGATGACCGGGACCGTGGTAGCGGCCGAGAGCGTCGGGCCTGCGCCGTTGGAGCGGCCGATGTAGGCGATGATGACGGTTTCGGGTTTCTCCTGGACGGCTTGGTTGAGCTCGGCGATGGCGCGGATCGGTTCCTTGTGGATAGAGCGGGCGATTTTGACGCTCTCGATGAGGCCGCCGGAGAGTTTTGCGATGGCTTTTTCCACCGGGCTGACGTCGTCGTTGACGGAGCCCGACCAGATGATGATGCGCTGGGCGGGGACGCGGAAGTGGCTGGTGATGCCCGCCACGCGGGCGTAGTTGGCGGCCACGGCGTCGAGCGCGCCGCCGTCGCGGTAGACTTGCTTGTCGAGGTAGGCGCCGTCTTCGAGTACGCGCCAGGAGTCGTTGTCGATGACGTCGGCCAAGAGCAGCGTCCCCTCGGGGGTGAGGCCGAACTCGACTTTGCAATCCACCAAGCGGCCGCCTTCAAGCTGCCACGCTTTTTCCAGCGTCAGGAAGGCGCGCCGGGCGGTCTTGCTCATTTCGGCGAAGAATTTCGATTCGCCTTCGTGGGCGAAGACTTCCGCTTCCGGCAGGACCAGGAAGGGGGTCTGACCGGCGATCGGCTTGGAGGGCTGGAAGAGGCTGACGGTCCCGGCCTGGGCGTCGTGGCTCATGAAGGGGTCGTCGCAGGCGAGGTCGTGTGCTTTCCACTTGCGCTGGTTGGTCTTGAGGTAGAACTCGACCAGGAGGCGGGGGAAGAGGTGGCCTTTGACGAGGCCCGGGGTGCGCTTCAAGTAGGAGCCGTGAGCCTCGCGGCGGATGACGACTTCGTACGGGAGCATCTCGCACTTCGGAGCGGAAAAGGAGATGGGGCTGAGCTGTTCGTCGAAGCCGACGGGGATGCCCGCGGCTTTGAGCAGCCGGAAGTTGTTGCAGGTCGTCAGAGTGGCCATGGCGGCCTTGCCGGAGAGGAGGTCGTGCTTGGCCCCATCGCCCGCGGTGATGTCGTCTTTGGAAACGATGATGACCTGGTTGGGGTTGGTCGGTGACTGGCCAATGACTTTCGTTTTGCCTTCGGCGAGGATCACGCCATCAAAGAGAGGTTGCATAGTTGGGCTAAATATATAGGGGCCCGTGGGTAAAAACGTCAATCATAGGTCTGCCGCATTGACTTGAAGGGGTGCGATTTTCTACAAAGAGGGTCGATGTCAACAGATCCGCGGGAACAGGCGTTGCAAACGGCTTACCAGATCGTTTCGGAGCATTTTCCGAATGTCGTAATGGTGGCCGAGGCTCAATTCACCAATGCCGAGGGGCAGGCTCAATTTGCGCAGCTGCTGCGCTGGTATGGCTGTTCGACGACGGCGACGGGCCTGATGGTCTATGCGTCGGATCTGCTTTGCCACACGTTTGGAGACCGCCCGCCAAAGCCGCAAACCCCGGCCAACACGGCCGCGATCTCGCCGCAGCAGGAGGATGCGCTGAAACGGGCGCTGGAGATCCTCGGCGCGCAGTTTATTTGCGCGATTGTGGTGGCCCAGGGGGAACCGGAGCTGGCGGGCAAGGGGGAGCGGAGCTTGAAGGTGATCCGCTGCAATGGCGCGCCGACGATGGTGGCGGGGCTTTCGCAGTTCGCGGCCAATGCGTTTCGGCGCATGGCGGTGGAGTAGCGGGTAGCGGGGGAGGAAATTAGGCAATAGCTGGCAACGCGTTTGTCGTTACGATGGAAGCTGATCGCACGGTCTTTCGCGGGTCCTTTGTGCCCCAAGGGCCAGCATGAGAGGCTAATATTTTGTGCTATCCGCGCAATTGGGCATAACCGTGGATAGCGGCTCTCTCAAGGGCAAAAAAAAGACCGGAAGAACAGCTGGGCTCTTCCGGTCTTGTTAAGGTTTTTCTGCGGCTTATTTCTCCGCTTTGGCTTCCTCACTGGGGGCGGCGGGGGCGCTTGGGTGGAACCCCAGCTTGGTGCCCTCGGCGCTGACGGTGACGGTTTCGCCTGGCTTGATCTGCCCGCGAAGTAGTTCTTCGGCGAGCGGGTCTTCCAGGTAACGTTCGACGGCGCGGCGCATCGGGCGGGCCCCGTAGGACGGGTCGTAGCCCTTCTCGATCAGGAACTCCTGGGCGCTCGCATCGAGGATCATGTCGATTTCCTTCGCTTTCAGGCGGGTCGTGACTTTGCTGACTTCGAGATCAACGATCTTGACGAGGTCTGGCTTGGTGAGCGTGTGGAAGACAATCAGGTCGTCCAACCGGTTGATGAACTCCGGTTTGAAGACGCGCTTGGCTTCGGTCAGGATTTTATCCCGCATGACGTCGTAGCCCGCCGTTTCGGTCTCGGTGGGGGCGCCGAAGCCGAGCGTGGTCTGCTTCTTGATCAATTCGGCCCCGACGTTGGAGGTCATGATGATGATCGTGTTGCGGAAGTCGATCTTGCGGCCCAGGGAGTCGGTGACTTTGCCCTCTTCCAGGATCTGGAGGAGGAGGTGCATGACGTCCGGGTGCGCTTTTTCGACTTCGTCGAACAGGATCACCGAGTACGGGCGGCGGCGAACCGCTTCGGAAAGCTGACCGCCCTCCTCGTACCCGACGTAGCCGGGAGGCGAGCCGATGAGGCGCGAGGCGGTGAATTTCTCCATGTACTCGGACATGTCGATCTGGATGAGGGCGTCGCGGTCGCCGAACATGAATTCGGCGAGGCTGGAGGTCAGGAAGGTCTTGCCGACGCCGGTGGGTCCCAGGAAGATGAACGAGCCGATCGGGCGGCGCGGGTCTTTGAGGTCGGCACGGGAGCGCCGCAGGGCTTTGGAGATCGCGATGATGGCTTCGTCCTGGCCGATGACCCGTTTTTTGAGGTCGTCTTCCATGGCGAGTAGTTTCGCGGTCTCGGCCTGTTCCATGCGGTGGAGCGGGACGCCGGTGGTCTTGGATACGACGGAGAGAATGTCGTCTTCGGAGACGAGCACTTCCTTTTCCTCGCGGGCTTCGCGCCATTCGTTGAGGATGCGTTCGAGTTTCTCCTTGGTCTGCTTTTCGTTGTCGCGCAGGGAGGCCGCTTTTTCAAAGTCTTGGGCTTTGATGGCGGCTTCTTTCTGGCCGCGGATCTCTTCGATCTCGCCTTCGATGTGTTTGACGTCCGGGGGGCGGGTCATCGCGGCGATGCGGGCCCGGGCTCCGGCTTCGTCCATGACGTCGATGGCTTTGTCGGGCAGGAAGCGGCCGGTGATGTAGCGGTCGGAGAGCTTGGCGCAGAGTTCCAGGGCGTCGTCGGAGATTTTCGCGCGGTGATGCGCCTCGTATTTGGGACGCAGGCCTTTCAAGATTTCGATGGTGTCCTCGACGTTGGGCGCTTCGACTTTGACGGTCTGGAAGCGGCGTTCCAGGGCGGCGTCTTTTTCGATGTGCTTGCGGTATTCGTTGAGCGTGGTGGCGCCGATGCATTGCAGCTCGCCACGGCTGAGCGAGGGCTTGATGATGTTGGAGGCGTCCATGGCCCCTTCCGCCGAACCGGCCCCCACGATGGTGTGCAGCTCGTCGATGAAAAGGAGGATGTTCTTGCTCCGGCGAATCTCGTCCATGACGGCTTTGATGCGCTCTTCAAACTGGCCACGGTATTTGGTGCCCGCGACCATCAAGGCGAGGTCGAGGGTGACGACTTTTTTGTCGCGGAGAATCTCCGGGACGTTCCCGGCGGCGATTTCCTCGGCCAAGCCTTCGACGATGGCGGTTTTGCCGACACCGGCTTCGCCCAGCAGCACGGGGTTGTTCTTGGTGCGGCGGCAGAGGATCTGGATGACGCGCTCGATTTCGTTGCGGCGGCCGATGACGGGGTCGAGCTCGCCTTTGCGGGCCAGTTCGGTAAGGTCGCGGCCGAAGGCGCGCAGTGCGGGCGTTTTGACTTCGCCTTTGCGCGCGGCGGACTCGGCGGCACCCCCTCCGGCGCTGGAGGTGGGCGGCTCCTCTTCGATTTCCCCCTCCGGCGGGGTGAAGCTGGGATCGAGCTCTTTCAAAATTTCGTTACGGGTCTTCTCAATATCTACATCGAGATTCTTGAGCACGACGGCGGCAACGCCTTCGCCTTCGCGGAGCAGCCCCAGGAGGATGTGCTCGGTGCCGACGTAGGAGTGGTTGAGCGATTTGGCTTCTTTCCCGGCGAGCGCGAGGACTTTCTTCACGCGCGGGGTGTAGGGAATGTTCCCGACGATTTTCCCTTCGGGTCCGGGTTCGACCTGCTTGGCGACTTCGGCCCGCACGGCGTCCAGTTCGAGCCCCATTTTCTGGAGCACGTTGACGGCCACCCCTTGACCGAGCTTGATGAGCCCCAGGAGCAGATGCTCGGTGCCGACGTAATTGTGATTGAACTGCTCGGCTTCTTTACGGGCGAGAGCAAGCACTTGTTGGGCGCGTGGAGTAAAGTTATTCATTTTATTTCTTCGGTTGGTGGCCGCTTTAAAACGATCTTGCTCGTGTTCGGTGGAGGAAACGCTTTCAATTTTTCACGGATAATCTCCGCTCGCAATATATCACGTTCCTCCGGTGTGAGCTTCTGCTGGGAAGCGTTGCTTTGCAAGTGCGCAGGTTGCGTGATGATAAAAAGTTCGTCGATTTCTTTTTGCCGCTCGGGCGGGAAGAAACCGAGGTCGACGCCGAGCTTGAGGAATGAGAGGAGATTCAAGGCCTCTTTGGAGGTCATCGCGTAGGCGTGGGAGAGGATGCCGAAGCCGCGCCCGATGTTGTCCATGAGGGTTTCGGGCTTCTTTTGAAGCAGGACCTGGCGGGCGTTTTCTTCGTTCTCGATAATTTTTTCGATGACCTTGTTGAGCTCGGCAATGATTTCCTCCTCGGGCTCACCCAGTGTGATCTGGTTGGAGATCTGGAAAAGGTTGCCCATGGCTTCGGTGCCTTCGCCGTAGAGGCCGCGTACGGCGAGGCCGATTTTGTTGATGGCCTGGATGACTTGGTTGATCTGCTCGCTCAGGACGAGGCCGGGGAGGTGGATCATCGCCGAGGCGCGCATGCCGGTGCCGACGTTGGTGGGGCAGGCGGTGAGGTAGCCGAGCTGGGAGTGGAAGGCGTAGTCGAGCTTGGCCTCTAATGCGGTGTCGACTTTGTCGAGGGCTTTGAAGGCGCTGCGGAGCTGTAAGCCGGGCCGGAGGACCTGCATGCGGAGGTGGTCCTCTTCGTTGATCATGATGCTCAGGCTGGCCTTTTTGTTGACGACGACGGCGCTGCCTGCGCCCTTGGCGGCGTGTTCGCGGCTGATCAAGTGGCGCTCGACGAGGAGCTGCTTTTCGATGGGCGAGAGCTCTTGGAGGTAGGAGGAGTAGGCGTTCTCCATTTCGGGGAGCGCCTCGACCTCTGGCTTGATGAGCTCAAGGATCTGGAGCCGGTTGTTCTTTTTGGCCCAGCCGGGGAAGGGGTGGCCGCGCAGGTTGCGCGCCAGGCGGATGCGGCTGGATATGACGATTTCGTGGTGGGGTCCGTCTGGACGAACCCACTCGGCTCCGCTTGCAAATAGGCTGCTGAAGTTCACTTGGCTTTTTCCAGTTCCCGAAGTTGATCGCGCAGCTGGGCTGCGGCCTCGTAGTTTTCCTCGGAGACCGCTTTGTCCAGATCGGTTTTAAGCTGTTTGACACGGGCGCCGAATTCCATGCTGCGTTTGAGCCGGGCGGGGATTTTCCCCGTGTGCGTGGTGCGCCGGTGCATGGCTTTGAGGAGCCCGCCGAGGCCTTCGGCAAACGTGTCGTAGCAGACCGGGCAGCCGAGCCGCCCGGTTTTCTTGAAGTCCGCTTGCGAAAATCCACAGGCGGGGCAGCGCTGGACGGGCGCGCCTTGCTCGACCTCGGTTTCCGCGCCCAAGCCCGGCAGGAGGTCGATGAGGGCGAACGATAGCGGGTCCGTGACGCCTTTCTCTTTCGAGCAAGCTTCGCAGAGGTTGACCTTCTGCATCTTGCCGTCGATGATTTGCGTCAGGAATACGGTCGCCTGGTTGGTTTTGCAAACGTCGCAGACCATGGTGTTTTTTACCTACTTCCTCACTTAATAAATCGGCGCGCCGGAGGCTTGTGTCAACTCCCGGTAGTGGCCGCTGAGTTTTCCCGTGAGTGGGCCGGGTTTGCCGTCGCCGATGGGGCGTCCGTCGAGGTCCACCACGGGGATGATTTCGGCTGCTGTGCCGGTTAGGAAGAATTCGTCGGCGGTGTAGCAGTCGTAGCGGGTGAGCATGACTTCTTTCACTTCGATCCCGGCCTCTTGGGCCAGTTCGATGACGGTGTTGCGGGTGATGCCGCCGAGGGCTCCGGCGGAGATGGGCGGGGTGAAGAGGACGCCTTTTTTGATGAGAAAGACGTTGTCGCCGGTGGCTTCGGCCACGTAGCCCTGCTCGTTGAGCATGAGGCCTTCGCCTGCGTTGCCCGCTTCGATCTTGGCCAGGATGTTGTTAAGGTAGTTGAGGCTCTTGACAGCGGGGCTGAAGGCCGCCGGGGCGACGCGCCGGGTGGCGCAGGTGACGACTTTGAGGCCGTTGGTGTAGAGTTCCTCGGGGTAAAGCTTGATGCCGTCGGCGATGATGATGGTGGTGGGCCGGATACAGTTTTTCGGGTTCAGGCCGAGGTCGCCCACGCCGCGGGTGACGACGAGGCGGATGTAGCCGTCGCGGAGGTTGTTTTCGCGGCAGCTGGCGAGGGTGGCCTCGGTCATTTCGGCTTTGCTAAGCGGGATATCGAGCGCAATGGCCCGGGCGGAATCGTACAGGCGGTCGATGTGTTCTTCGAGGCGGAATACTCGGCCGTTGTAGAAGCGGATGCCTTCAAATATGCCGTCGCCGTAGAGAAGGCCGTGGTCGAAAACCGAGATTTTCGCGTCTTCTTTCGAATAAAACACTCCGTCGATGTAGATCTTGCTCATAAATTCAACTTCTGTCTGTCGCAACTGCACCTCTTCGCGTGGTTTACAGGCGGGCCGGGGAGCTCGTTTGCTGGTTGATGAGACCATCCACGATTTCCACTTTGCGGTCGCCGCGTTCGGCCAGCCGGGCGTCGTGCGTTACAACCAGTAATGTTTTCTGGTTTTCCCTGACCAAGGCAAGCAGCAAATCGACGATCGTTTCTCCAGTTTTCGAGTCGAGATTCCCTGTGGGTTCGTCGGCGAATAGGATGGTGGGGTCGTTGATGAGCGCCCGGGCGATGGCGACGCGCTGTTGTTCGCCGCCGGACATCTCGGCGGGAAGGTGGTTGCGACGTCCTCCCAGGCCGACGCGGTCGAGGGCGTTTTCGGCGGCTTGGCGGCTGGCGCATCCCCCGATCATGGTGGGCAGCATGACGTTCTCCAGGGCGGTCAACTCGGGCAGGAGGAAGTAGCCCTGGAAGACGAAGCCCATGCGCTCGTTGCGCAGCCGGGCGGCCTGGCGCTCGCTGGTTTTGTAGAGGTCGTGCCCTTCGAAATTGACGCTCCCGGAGTCCGGACGCTCCAGACCGGCCAGGGTATAGAGCAGGGTGGTCTTGCCCGCGCCGGAGGCTCCGATGAGGAAAATCGACTCGCCCCGGCGCACGTTGAGGGAAATTCCCCGCAGTACGTCGATCTGCCGGGGGCCAATCTTGAAGGAACGGCGCAGGTCGCAGGCCGCAAGGTGGATGTCGGGATCTGTCATGGAATTTTGGAGAACGTTAGCGGGGTTTCCGCGGGTTGGCCAGAGATCAATTCGGTGGACAGAGGGGGGAAAAATTGCCTGGGGGGTACCTCGTGCCCGAGGGGGCTCGGGCACTCGACGGAGCCGCGGCGGTTGAGCTGCGGCCTGGGGGGGGCTGCAAGAGTTGCCCTCAGAGGCTGGCTACAGGGGGGCTGGGGAGTGCGCCTGGCGCTTAGTGCCCCTTCAGGTTGGTGAGGAGCCAGGTGATGGTCTCGCCCAGGTCGGCCATGTTGCGGAGCGCTTCTTCGTCGCCCTCGACTTCGCCTTTCTCCCGGCCGACGCCGAAGTTCCAGTAGATGGAGCCCGGAACGATCATCTGGTTCATCAAAAAGAGGTGGTTGATGGCGTCAAAGACGTTGTTGGCCCCGCCCCGGCGGTTGACGGCGACGGCGGCGCCGACTTTCCGCTTAAAGAGCCCGCCGTTGGCCAGGGCGACGTAGCCCGCCCGGTCGATGAGGGCTTTCATTTCGGCGGTGACGTTGGCGAAGTAGGTCGGCGAGCCGAGGATGATGGCGTCGGCGGCGAGCATTTTGGTGATGACTTCGTTGGCGATGTCGCTGTTGTTCGAACAGAGCCGGTTCTGTTTTTCCCGGCACTGGCCGCAGGCGACGCAGCCCCGGACGGGGTGGCCGCCGATTTGCACGAGTTCGGTCTCGATCCCGGCTTTGGCGATCGGTTCGAGGACGCGCTTGAGCAGGATCTCTGTGTTGCCGCCCTTGCGGGGGCTTCCGTTAATGGCGATGGCTTTCATGTGTGTTGCTTTGAGGTTAGCAACCCGTGCAAGGGGGGGCTTTTTTTCCTACTTGGCGCAGACGTGCTCCAGGACGACGGAGGCCATGAGCCCGGCGCAGACGGAGACGCGGGGGGCGCAAGGCGGGTTCTCGGGGCCGACGTTGGTGACGCCGTCGCCGACGATGTAGGCATGTTCTTTGAGCTTCCGGATGACGATGGGCGGGCTGTTGGGAATCCCGGCCATGCCGCTGCCCATGACGATGAATTTCTTGCCGCCGAGGAAGTGCTCCAGGAAGAGGCGCTTGGCTTCGGGCCGGTCGAAGGCTTCGAAGACGTAGTCGGCCTCCTGGAAGTAGCAGCCGATGTTCTCTTCGGTGATCCGCACCTGGTGGGTGGTGATTTCCACGGCCGGGTTGATGGCCCGCAGGCGCTTGGCCAGCGAGTCCACCTTGGGCAGGCCCACTTCGTCGAGGAAGTAGTACTGGCGGTTGAGGTTCTTGGCCTCCAGCACGTCGAAATCAATGATTTCCAAATGCTTGAAGCCGCTCCTAACCAGGGCGACGGCGATATTGGAGCCCAGCCCGCCCGCTCCGGCGATGCCGATGCGGGTTGAGCGGATGTGCTGCCACTGGTGGGGCTTGTAGTAGGCCTTTACGGCGGCCTCGAAGGGGTTGGCGTCAGAGTCGGCGCCAGTCGGTGAATACTGGGTCATAGCCTTTGGTGATGAGCATTTTTTTGACTTCCGCCAGGGAGCGCTCGTCGCTCGGGGCGAACTGGCCGTCGTGATCGACACGGGGCCTGGCGTAACCGCCGACGGTGGTGGCCGATGCGGCGGAGATTTGCGTGACCATGATCGGGAGGACGTTGTCGCGGAAGCGGGCGTTCTCCCGGGTGGAAAGGGTGATGCATACCCGGGGAAAGAGGATGCGGGCGATGCACATGATGCGCACGAGGACTTCGTCGCTGATGGGCTTGGGCTTCACGAGCGCGCCCTCGATGGGCAGCAGGCGCGGGAAGGAAATGGCGATGTCGGTGCCGGGGAAGCGGTTCTCGACGTCGGCGACGTGGGCGAAAAGCGCCTCCACTTCGGGCCGCCAGTCGTTGAGCCCCAGGAGGGCCCCAAAGCCGACCCGGCGAATCCCGGCCTCGGCGGCGCGGTAGGGGGTGCCCAGCCGGTAGCGGTAATCGTGCTTGCGCCCCTTGGGGTGCAGCGACGGGTAGAGGGCTTCGTCGTAGGTTTCCTGGAAGCAGGTCATGCCATCTACCCCGGCGGCGACGAGCTGCCGGTAGTCGTCGGTGTCCATGGGCTGGACCTCGACGGCGATGTTGGGAAAGTACTTTTTCGCGATTTCGACGGCCTCGATCAGGTAGGAAAGGGGGCTTTTAATGTGCGATTCGCCGGTGAGCAGCAGCACGTTCTGGATGCCGGTGGCGGCGAGGGCTTTGCACTCGGCGTCGATCTGCTCCGGGGTGAGCTTTTCGCGTTTGATGTGCATGCGGCTGCTGAATCCACAGTAGACGCACGCGTTTTCGCAGAAGTTGGAGATATAGAGCGGCGCAAACAGGCTGATGGCCCGTCCCCAGTACTGCCGCGTAATCCGTTGTGCCTCCTGGGCGAGATCCTCCGTGTCGCGCTGAAAGAGCGCGTCGAGTTTACTCATGGAGGAACCCCGTTAGAGGCGAAGAGGCCCGCGCGATGGCGGATTGGTCACCCGCTCCGGCTTCCCAGGCCAGGCGGCCTGCGGCGACGGCCTGGGCGAAGGCCTCGGCCATCAGGGCCGGGTGCTCCGCTGAGGCGACGGCGGTATTGACGAGGACGGCATCCGCGCCGATCTCCATGGCTTCCGCGGCATGGGAGGGGCGGCCGATGCCCGCGTCGACGATGATGGGGACTTCGTGAATCTCGTTGATGAGCACTTCAATAAGAGTGCGGGTGCGCAGGCCCTGATTGCTGCCGATGAGCGAGCCGAGCGGCATGACGGCGGCGGCTCCGGCTTTGACGAGGTCGCGGGCCACGTAGAGATCGGGGCTGACGTAGGGGAGCACCACGAAGCCTTCGGCGGCGAGGATCTCGGTCGCTTTGATCGTTTCCTGATTGTCGGGCAGCAGGTACTTGCTATCCGTCATGATCTCAATTTTGACCCAGTTGCCGAGCCCGGTTTCGCGGCTCATGCGGGCGATTCGGACGGCCTCTTTGGCGTTGCGGGCGCCGGAGGTGTTGGCCAAAAGCGTGACGCCCTCGGGAATGTACGAGACGATGTTGTCCTCGTTTTTCTCGATGTCGATGCGGCGCAGGGCGACGGTCACCACGTCCGTTTTCGAACGCTGGATGACTTCCTGCAACTCTTGTTTGCTTTTGAATTTCCCAGTCCCAAGCAAGAAACGGCTGGAGAGGCTGACGCCTCCGATCACTAATTCACTCATGGTAGTCCTAACCGCCGCCGACGAACGCGACGACCTCGATCTGGTCGCCTGCATTGAGCGGAGTCGTGGCCCAGGCCGTTTTTTTGGCCAGGTTGCCATTCTGCTCAATGACAATGGTCTCCGGGCTTAAGTGGTAGGCTTCCACCAGCTCTGCGAGCGTTCCGGCAGTGGTATCCACTGATTTTCCATTAAGACTGATATTCATGTCGAGACACCTTTTGTAAAAATAAAGGAGCCAGCTTCGCCGCGCGTACGATGCCGACGGTACGGGCCCCGGATTGGATGACGCCATCGATGTTCGTTTCGTCGATTCCTCCAATGGCTACGAAAGGGAGCGGGATGTTTTCGGCGACTTCGCGCACGTACTCGAGCCCGACGGCGGGGCGGCCCGGCTTGGTGGGGGTGGGGTAGACGGGCCCGGCGGAGATGTAATCCGCGCCTTCGCTGAGCGCCTGGCGGGCTTGCGTGAGGTTGTGGGTCGTTTTGCCCAGGACGAGGTGCTCTCCCAGGGTTTTGCGCGTTTCCACGGTGTCGGTGTCCTGGCCGATGTGGACGCCGTCGGCGCCGATTTCGCGGGCCAGCTCGGCGTAGTCATCAAGGAGAAAGAGCGCGCTGCCGCGCCGGGGGTGGGCCTGGATTTGGGCCGCCTTGGAGCGGATCTCATCGGCGCTTCCCTTTTTGTCGCGCAGCTGGATAATCGTCACCCCGTCCTCAAGGGCGCGGGTCAGTACGTCCGGATCATCCGAAATCACATAAAGCGCTCCGGCGAAAAAGGCGGCTACGTCTGGTTTGGTGCGGCTCACGGGGTAAATCCTAGAATCTTGATCTAGATTATCAAGCATTGATTATTTTTTCATCGCCGCACTTTTTTAAACCGTTGCTGATTTCTGATTTGCGAACGGGCAAAATACTGTAAGTTCGGTGCACACCCATGAAATTCCGCTTCACTCTCGCCTGCCTGGCTGCCGCAGCCATGGTTTTTTCCTATACCGGCTGCGATAAAGTCCAAAAAATTCTTCACCGCGCTCCCAAGGAGCCAGTTGTTGCCGCCGAGACGGCCACGCCGACCCCCGCGACGCCTACGCCGAAACCGGCGACGCCCACTCCCACTCCCAAGATTACGGCCAACCATGATGCGAGCGTGATTGTGCTCTGCTACCACCGTTTTGAGGACATTAAGAGCGCCATGTCCACGAAGCCGGAGGATTTCGATAAGGAGATGCAGGCGATTAAGGATAGCGGGTTCACGGTGATTTCCATGCAAGACTTCCTGGCCTGGCGGCGCGATGAGAAGCCGATCCCGGCCAAGAGCGCGCTCATTACGATCGACGACGGCTATGTTTCCGCTTACGAGAACGCTTGGCCGATTCTTAAGAAATACGGCTACCCGTTCACGATGTTCGTCTATATCCAGTATGTGAACTCGGGCGGTAAGTCGGTGAGCTGGGATCAGCTCGCGGAACTGCGCGACGCGGGGGTTGAGATCGGCTGCCACAGCTTTACGCATCAGAATTTAAAAGGCCGCACTCCGAAGGCCGTGGCCGACCAGCAGAAGCTTGGCGGGCTTGATCAATGGCTGAAACGCGAGGTCGCCGACTCCAAGAAGGTGATCGAGGACCGCCTTGGCATCAAGGTGAGTGTGTTCGCTTACCCGGAAGGCGCTTACAATGAAAAGGCGCGCGAGGCGGTGCGGCAGGCTGGGTACGAGGCGGCGTTTGTGACTTACGGACAGCGGAATACGTTCAGCGCCCCGGCGGCGGATTTGATCGGACGCTATGCGATCGAGCAGGGCAAGCCCAAGACGTTTAACGACGCGCTGGCGATGATCGGCGGCGGGATGGGCCCGGTGGGATCGGCTGTGATGGCGGCTCCGGCGATGGCCTCGGCTCCGGCGACCCCGGCTTTGCCGACGGTTCCCTCGGAAGGGGCGACGGTTTCTGATGCGAAGCCGAAGATTAGCGCGGTGCTGACGAGTCTCGGAGCGTTGGAGCCCGAGAGCGTGCAGATGCGCATCAGCGGGTTTGGGCTTGTTCCGGCGAAGTATGATGCGGCCTCGCAGACGATTTCCTTCCAGCCGACCACGCAGCCGCTGCGCGATAAGGATTACACAGTGATCGTGTCGGGTAAGGTGAACGGCAAGCGTGCCGAAGCCCGGTGGAGCTTCAAGTTTGACCCGGCGGCAAAGAAGTAGGCAGAAGGGAAACGGAAGTTTCCAGAAGGGATGCAAGGGGCAAGCCCCTTGCCGGGGACTGGGGCAGCGCCCCAGCATCCAAACCCATTCTGCAATGGCGGGCTCAAAAAAACCGTGGCGTTTTTACAAGGCCCTATCGCCCGCCTTGCACGCGCTGGAGAGCGAAGCGACTCCGCCAAGCGCCTTGGGCGCTTATCCTCTTGCTCGCCCCGAGCCCCGAAAAATCGCTGCGCTCTTTTCGGGGCGGCAAGGCGGGCATTCGTGGAATGAAATCGCGGGTTTATTCAAAACGCCGCTTTGAAAAGGTGGGTAAAAGCCCGCCTTGCCGGAAAAGGCAGATGGGAGGCTCTGCCTCCCAAACCCTCCGGCAGGAGGCATTGCCTCCTGCACCTCATCCCGGAAACTTCGTTTCCGTTTGGCAGAGGCAGGTCCAGACGTCGCCGAACTCCTCTTTTACCCGCGCTTGGAGGGCCGGGCCGCCGGTTTCCTCGCGCAGTACGGCGAAGCTGGTGGACCCCGATCCGGACATAAGTGCTCCGGCGGTTTCCGGCTGGCGCAGGAGCCAGCGTTTCAGGGTGGGCAGGAAGAGGTGTTTCTCAAACACGGGCCGCTCCAGGTCGTTAACGAGGGTTCCCCACGAAAAGCTCTGCGGGCCGTAGGGGACTTCGGGGATTTCCCGGGAGTCTTTCCATCGGCTATACGCCCAGGGGGTCGGTACGCCAAAAGCGGGTTTAATCAAAAGCAGCGGAATTTTTTGCGAAAACACAACCGGTTCGACGATTTCCCCCCGGCCCCGGCAAAACGCGGCTCCTCCGGCGAGGAAAAACGGGACGTCCGAGCCGAGTTCCGCCGCCAGGGCGTGGATCGTTTCGGGCGAAAGCGGGGCGGCGAAAAGTTCGTTGAGGGCCAGCAGTGTGTTGGCGGCATCTGAACTGCCGCCGCCGAGGCCCGCGCCGTGGGGAATGGCTTTCTCCAGGTGAATGTGGATGGAGGGGGCCGCCTTGAGCGTTTCGAAAAACCGGCGGGCAGCCCGGACCACGAGGTTCGAGTCGTCACACGGCAGCGAGGGGTCGCTGCACGCAAAGGTCAGGCCGGGGGCTTTCTCCAGGCTCAGCGTATCGGCCAGGGTGAGGGGGACCATCAGCGATTCGAGTTCGTGAAACCCATCGGGGCGCTTCCCCTTGATGGCGAGCGAGAGGTTGATTTTGGCCGGTGCTTTGCGTTGCATGAGAGGGTCAAAAGCGTAGCAGGCCGAGGGCTTCCCGTCCATTTTTTGCTCAGGTCCCGAAACCTCGGCGTGGGGACGTGGGCAAATCGACTTACAGAGTGGCTGGTGGGGGCCGCGATTGGGGGAGGGCTGGCGTTGCTGGTTAGCGCGCTGGCCAATGCGCTCATCAATCCCTCACCGCTTCCGCCGGTTGCCGAGAAACAGCCGCCGCTTGCGTCCCCATCTGCCGGGCCGCGGGTGGCGCCTCAGCCGGATTCTCCGGAAGCGACGCCGACGCCGGTCCCTGACCGCAACGAAATCCGGCTGCCGATTCCGCCGCCCAAATCCGAGCCAGTGCGCACGAGTGTGCAGCCGCCCGATCCGTGGACCTGCGACAGTGCGGGCCGGACGCTCTTTATGCAGGCGGCAGGGCAGGCGGATATCCCGCGTATGGAGGGGCTCCTCGGGCAGGGGGCCGACGTGAACCAGATGGATGGGCAGGCCCACACAGCGCTTTTCTATGCCATTCGCGCCCAGTCGGTTCCGACGGTGGATTGGCTGCTCGGCCACGGGGCCGATCCGGACATGGTGGGCTGCGACGGAGGAACGCCGCTGACGTATGGGCTGGAGACGTGGAATCTTGCGGTGATCGAGCCGCTCTTGTGGGCGCGCGCGCCGCGCTCCTGGTGCCCGGCCACGCGCGAGGCGCTTTACGCGGCGGTCCGGACGAAGGACCGGCCGATGATTCGCTCGCTGCTGGCGGCCCACTGGGAGCCGCCGACGCTGGAGGATTCGCGCCAGCCGCTCCTGGCTTACACGCTGGTGTGGGGGACGGTGGATCAGTTCTTTCTCCTGCTGGAGTGCGGGGTGGACCCGAATACGCCGCTGGAAAGCCCGGTGGACAAGTCTTTTGCGCAGTGGATCAAAAACCGCAGTTTCCGCGAATACCTGGAATCGGATTCAGGGTTCACGGTGCTGATGGTGGCGGCGGCGCAGGGGCGGCTGGATTGCGTGCAGGCGCTGCTGGCCTGCGGTGCGCGGCGTTCGGCGCACACGGGGCGTTGCCGGATGACGGCGATGGATTTCGCCTCGCGCTACGACGCTTCCCCGGAAATGCTGCAAGTCTTACTCGGTAAGAGCCCGCGCCAGGAGGATCAGAAGATGTGGGTGGATGTCTCGATCAACCGCCAGCGGGCGGTGTTCTACAAGGACGGCCAGGTGGCGATGGTGACGCCGGTTTCGACCGGTAAACCCGGCTACCCGACGCCGACGGGGCGCTTTGTGGTGACGGATAAGGATAAGCTGCGGATGTCGTCCATTTACCACGGGGCGTGCATGCCGTATTTCATGCGGATGAGCTGCCGGGACTTCGGCATGCATGCCGGGGTGGTGCCGGGTTATCCGGCTTCGCACGGGTGCATCCGGCTGCCGTATGATTCGGCCATGAAGCTGTTTCGCGAGGTGGAAGTCGGCACGCTCGTGACGATTTCGCAGTAGCAGGCGGTTCGGGTGGTCTGAGCCATTTGCCGACCTCAGCCCCGGCTGCTTCTATCCGTGATAGGGTAGGATGCCTTGCAGCAAGAAAACGCAGCCGAGGGCGCCAAAGGCGAGGCCAATCATCCAAAAATGGCGTTTCCTCGTCAGGGCCGCGATGGCGGCGACGGCTATGGCGATCTGGAACATCGTTACGCCACGGGCCAAAATGACGTGTTGATGAAGATGGGCCTCGGCTTTGGCTCGCCGGTGTTCTGCTTCCGTCCGAATCTGTTGCTGTTCCTTGGCGTATTCATCCAGCTTGGTTTCATCCGTGGCGCTTGCCGGTTTGTCGAGAGCCTTTAGGATTTCCGTCCGGGTGCCGAGCACCGCCGCTTTGATTCCTTTGGACTGGTAAAAGGCCCACTGATTGGCCGACTCGATTTCATTTACCATCGCTTCGTTGGCGTGGAACCCGGCCAGCAGGCTGCATACCGCCGCAAAGGCTGCCAAAATCGCGGTGCTTAGAGCCACCCATGCGACCCATCGTTCCCCGGAAGCATGGGCATGCTTTTCGACATGTTCTTGCAGGTGTTCGAGTGGGACTTCGGGTTCTTCCATAGGTATCGGTGGCTCGGACTAAGTTTACGCGAGCTTTTCCGCCGCCTTTTCCCATGCGGCGTTAGCCCGTTCCAGGTCTTCGGTGACGGCCATCAATTCGCGGTTAAGCTCCATGGCGTTGCCCCCGGCGGCGTAGGATTCCGGTTTTTCCAGCTCGGCGGTGAGCTCCTTTTGGCGGCATTCGAGGGCGAGGATTTTCGCTTCGAGGGCCTGGATGCGCTTTTCCTCTTCGCGCCGGAGTGCGGAGGCGGCTTTGCGGGCGTCGGCTTCGGCGCGGCGCTTCTCTCGCTGTTCGCGCATGCCCATCGGGGCGGAGGCTGTGGAGGCGTCGGCGGGCGCGGCCGGGTTGGCCCCGGGCTGGGCGTTGTGGAGCTTTTCTCCGGAGACAAGGGCGGCACGTTCGGATTCGGCCCGCGTTTTGTCGAGGAAGTATTGGTAATCGCCCGGGTAAAACGCCGGTTTCCCCGCGCTGATGTGCAGGACGGAGGTGGCGATGGAGCGGATGAAGTGGACGTCGTGGCTGATGAAGAGCAGCGTCCCTTCGTACTGCTTGAGCGCGTTGATGAGCGCGTCAATCGAGCCGACGTCCAAGTGTGTGGTCGGCTCGTCCATCAGCATGAGGTTGGGCGGGTCGAGCAGCAGGCGCACGAGGGCGAGGCGGGTTTTTTCGCCGCCGCTCAGGACGGAGACAGGCTTGAAGACGTCGTCGCCCTGGAAGAGGAAGGAGCCGAGGACGGTGCGGGACTCTTGTTCGGAGGGGGGCTTGTCCATGTCCTGGACGCTCTGGAGCACGGTGTGCTTGGGGTTGAGCATCTCGACGCGGTATTGGGAGAAGTAGCCGACTTTGACGTTGTGGCCCAGTTCGCGTGTGCCGCTCTGGACGGGGAGGACGCCCGCGAGGAGTTTGATGAGGGTCGATTTGCCCGCGCCGTTGGGGCCGACTAAGACGGTGCGCTGGCCGCGCTCGGCTTGGAAGTCGAGGCCGCGGTAGACGCAGAGGTCGCCGTAGGCGTGGTCGATATGATTCAGGGTGATGACGCGCTGGCCGCTGCGGGGCGGCTGGGGAAAGTGGAAGTGGACGGTTTTTTGCGCGGAGGCGGGGGCCTCGATTTTCTCCATCCGCTCGATTTGCTTGAGTTTGCTCTGGGCCTGGGTGGCTTTGGTGGCCTTGGCGTGGAAGCGGTTGTAGAAGTCCTGGAGCGCGGCGATTTCCTTCTGCTGGTTTTTGTACGCGGCGAGCTGCTGGGCGTCGCGGGCGACTTTCTCTGCCACGTAGCTATCCCAGTTGCCCCGGTAACGGTGGAGGCGCTTTTGCGCGATCTCGACGATGGAGCCGACGAGCGCGTTGAGGAATTCGCGGTCGTGCGAGATCATCAGGATCGCACCCGGGTAGGAGGCGAGGTACTGCTGGAACCAGCCGAGGGACTCCAGGTCGAGGTGGTTGGTCGGTTCGTCCAGCAGGAGGAGATCGGGCTCCATGACGAGGAGGCGGGCGAGGTGGGCTCGCATGACCCAGCCGCCGCTGAGCGTCCGGGCCGGGCGCTCGAAGTCGGAGGTGCGGAAGGCGAGGCCCGCCAGGATGCGCTTGGCTTTGGGTTCGAGCCGCCAGCCGTCGGCTTCGTCGAATACACGCAGCGCTTCGTGGTACTCGGGCGAATCCTCCGCGGCGGTGCGCATGATGCGCTGGGCGCTGGCGATGGCGGGGGTGACGGCGCAGGCGAGTTCGAGGACGGTTTCTTCGCTTACCGGGGCGCTTTCCTGCGGCAGGTAGCCCAGCGTGGCGGAGCGTTCGAGCGATACCGCGCCGTCGTCGGCCTGGGCATCGCCCATGATCAGCGAAAAGAGGGTGGTTTTTCCCGCGCCGTTGGGGCCGACGAGCCCGATG
The DNA here is from genome assembly GCA_002298145.1 of Spartobacteria bacterium UBA695. Lineage (GTDB taxonomy): Bacteria > Verrucomicrobiota > Verrucomicrobiia > Chthoniobacterales > Chthoniobacteraceae > UBA695. Next base: position 142,703 of record DBMP01000024.1, read on the forward strand.
CGGTCGCCACGGTTGACCTGGAGGGAGGCGTTCTCAAAGAGGACGCGGCCGCCGAATGATTTGCTGAGCTGAGAGATGGTTAGCACGGAAAAAACAACGTCCTCGGGTTGCAAAAAGGCGCAAAAGAAAACTCCTTTGCGCCTCTGCGTCTATGCGTGAGACTTTTCTAGTGACTAGGGCCGCGCGGCTTCGATTTTGACGATTTCCGCGAGGCGGTCGCCGTGCTCGGTCGGGACGTTGAGCTTTTCGCCGACGCCGTGGCTGATGAGGACCTGTGCGATCTGCGCTTTGTAGGAGATGATGCCGGCCTTGGGGTCGCTGTCCCAGGCGCCCAGGATGCTGTAGACGTCGGTGGTGCCGTCAGCTTCCTTGATGGTGACTTTGGTGCCGATGTTGACGACCTTGGTGTCGGGATTCTTAAAGTCGGTGCCCCGGGCGATTGAGAGATCGCGCTCCATTTCCGCGCGGCGCCGCGAGAGGACGCGCTGCATTTCCTTGGCGGCCTTGAACTCGAAGTTCTCGCGAAGGTCGCCGTAGGAGCGGGCGACGGAGATTTCTTTGATGTTCTCGGGGATCTTCTTGTTGACGAGTTCGTCGAGCTCGATCTTGCGCTTTTCGAGGCTTTCCCAGGAGACGATGAGGGCTTCTTGTTTTTCGGTGAGGTTGTCGCCCGCGATCATGGACTCCATTTCGGGGTAGATCCGGACGATGCGGCCCAGGATGGAGCGCTTGTTGAGTTCCTCGAAGACGCCGGAGAGCATCACTTTGCGGATGGTGTCGCGGACGGTTTCGGGGGTGGCTCCGGCGAGCATGTCGGGGATGAGTTCGCGGTCTTCCAGGATGAGGTCGTGGAGCTTGGTGCCGCGCTTGATGTCGTTGAACTGGTCGCGCTCCAGGGCGGAGAGGGTGGCGGAGAGGACGCGGGCATCGACCATGGAGGCGAAGACGCCGCCGCGCTCTTTGCAGAGCCAGGTGAGGACTTCGGTGGAGATGGTGTGGTCGCCCAGCCAGCGTTCGAGTTCGTGCTGGTACTCGGCTTTTTTGTCCTGGTCGAGGAGGATGCGGGCGCTTTCGGTGACGACGCGCACGCTGCTCTTGCTCATCAGCGAGAGGATTTTCTCTACCCATTGGTCGCCATAGGCGGAGGGGAAGGCGGCCAGGACGCGGCGCTGTTTGGCGGCGGGTACGTCGTTGAGGATCTCGTGCAGGCGGCGTTCTTCTTCGACGAGGATTTCGTTCAGAGTGATCGAGCCTTCGCCTTTGGGCAGGCCGGTGATGGAGGCGATTTCGTCGCGCTCGAGGATGAGCTCCAGGGCTTGGGCGGTGTTGAGGCGGCGGGTTTTTTGCGCGGCGTCTTCGACGGTGGCGACGACGGCGGCGAGTTCATTGCTGCCTTTGAATTCGTCGATGCTCTTGAGGATCTGGTCGAGGGCGTTGATCTGGGCCTTGGTCTGGCGCGCGGAGTTGAAGGCGGCAAGCAGTTCGTCGGTGTGCGAGATCGGTTTCTCGCGGAGCACGATGGGCTCGGATTTCTTGGTGGGGAAGGCGATGAGGCCGTCTTTTTTGAGGAGTTTCTTGGTCGAGTCCCACCAGCGTTTGAATTCGGCTTCGTTGAAAATTTCGCCCGAGAGGGACTGGGCTATCTGGTCCTGGTTGGCGCGGCCGCCGAAGTTTTCGAGGATGGAGCGGACGAGGGCGACGGGGTCTTCCTTGGCGAGGCTCTTGACGGTGTCGGCTTCGGTGACTTTGCGCACGAGGATGTGGTCCTCGGGAAGGGGGGTCAGCGACTCGGCAGCGTAATCGAGCTGCATGGTGTGGCCCTTTTTGGTCTTGAAGTCGATGGTGGCCTGGTTGAGGAGGAAATTGATTTCGGCGATGCGCCCGAACCCCCAGCTTTTATGCAGACAGTAGGTCCCCTCAGGGAGCTTTTCTAGGGATGTGGCGGTATCTGGAGTGAGTTTGCCCGCTTGGACGGCTTTTTCAATCTCTGCTTGCATAGGATTTATTAAGATAGGGAACCGGCGCGGGATTGGCTAACGAAAATTAAAGTTTCTTTTTCCCGCCAAAAAAGGCATTTCATGCTGAGCGCTTTCTTTGCGCTGATTGAGCACTGTTTTTACCTCCTTTTCGCCTACGATACACCTTCATGCCCCGTCTTTCCGAAGATCTTCATATTCTCCTGGAAGAAGCCCGGTTACGCCCGCTCTGCGTTGGGGAAATGGAGGCGCGCTTGCAGAGCCGGGGCTTTGCTTTGCTGATGATGCTCTTGGCGGCTCCGTTTCTGGTGCCAAGTGTGCCGGGGCTCTCGACGCCGTTTGGCCTGGCGATCATGGGGATGGGGCTGCGCCTGGCGTGCGGACGCAAGCCGTGGCTGCCGCAAAGTGTGCTGCGTCGCGAGCTGCCCTCCCGGGTGCTGGAGCGGATTCTGCGGGGGCTGATCCGGGTGGTGGGGGCGATGGAGCGGGTGGCCCGGCCCCGGTGGGCTGGGATGTATGAGGGGGCGTTGATGCGGGCGCTGATCGGGCTGGCGATTGCCTCGGGCGGGGTGTTTCTCTTTTTGCCGATCATGGTGCCGGTGATGAATACGCTGCCGACGGTGTCGATCCTGTTGCTCGCCGCCGGGCTGATGGAGCGCGACGGGCTTTTTATTCTGGCGGGCTATGGGTTTGGGGTGCTGGCGTGGGTTTATTTCGGGGCGTGGATCTGGGCGGGAAAGGCTGGGTTCCAGGCGCTGCACCGGTTGTTTTAAGGGCTCGCCGTTAGGAAGAAAGCGGGGAGATACTCACGCAAAGCCGCAAAGGCGCAAAGAAGACAAAGGCAGGCGTTCTCCTTCTTTGCGGCTTTGCGTGAAACCACTGCCTTTTTTCCGTCTTTGTACGTGTTGGTATTCGGGAGGCGTGGGCGTAAAAAAACGTCCCACCGCGAGCCGGAACCCGGGGTGGGACGTTTGGGGGAAAGATTTCCGGGCGCTAGGGCTATTTTTCCCGCAGGCCGCCTTGTTCTAGTCCGCTGAGGAAGTCGGCGTAGGTGTGCCGGATGCCAGCTTCGAGGTCGTACTTTGGCCGCCAGCCGGTGGCGAGCAGTTTGGAGCTGTCCATGTATTTGCGCGGGGTGCCGTCGGGTTTGGTCGGGTCCCAGAGGAGTTCGCCTTTGAAACCGGTGACGCGCGCGATGGTCCGGGCGAGCTCGGCGATGGTGACGTCGGAGCCGTAGCCGACGTTGATCCAGTCCGGCGGGTTGTCCATTTGCAGGGTGGCCATGCAGGCTTCGGCGAGGTCGTCGACGTGCAGGAATTCGCGCAGCGCTACGCCGGTGCCCCAGAGGGTGACGGTGGGGGCGTGGGTTTGCACGGCTTCGTGGAAGCGGCGCAACAGGGCGGGCAGGACGTGGGAGTTCTGTGGGTGGTAGTTGTCGCCGGGGCCGTAGAGGTTCGTCGGCATGGCGGAGTGGAAGAGGACGCCGTACTGCTTGCGGTAGTGCTGGCAGAGCTTGAGGCCGGCGATTTTGGCGATGGCGTAGGCTTCGTTGGTCGGCTCCAGGGGGGAGGTGAGCAGGCACTCTTCCTGCATTGGCTGGGGGGCTTCGCGCGGGTAAATGCACGAGCTGCCGAGGAAGAGGAGGTGCTCGACGCCGTGGGTGTAGGCTTCGTGGATGACGTTGTGGGCGCTGGCGAGGTTGACGTGGATGAAGTCCGCCGGGTAGGTGGCGTTGGCGTGGATGCCGCCGACTTTCGCCGCCGCGACGATGACGATTTCCGGTTTTTCCTTGGCGAAGAAGTCGCGCACGGCCGCTTGTTCGCAGAGGTCGAGCTCGGCGTGGGTGCGGAGGATGAGGTTGCAGCATCCCCGCGCCTGGAGCGCCCGGACGATGGCGGCTCCGACCATGCCCCGGTGGCCCGCCACGTAGATGCGTTTGGATGGATCAATTTGCATAAGAATTTTTAGGAGAAAAACGAAGGTTTCCGAATAGCAGAAAACACAGACGCCTCTTTTCGGCCTCTGTGTTCTCCGTGACACTCTGTGGTGAGTTTTTTCTTATTTCCCGGCCGTTTCGTTGTAGGCCAGTTCGCGGCGAGCGAGTTCGAGGTCGGCCTCGGTCATGATGCGCACGAGTTCTTTGAAGCGGACTTTGGGCTCCCAGTTGATCTGGCGCTTGAGTTTGCACGGGTCGCCGATCAAGAGATCGACTTCGCTTGGGCGCTCGTAGCGGGCGTCGTGTTTGACGTATTTCTGCCAGTCGAGGCCGAGGAGGCCGAAGCATTCTTCGCAGAATTCCCGGATGGTGTGGGTCTCGCCGGTGGCGCAGACGTAGTCGTCCGGTTTATCCTGCTGGAGCATGAGCCACATGACTTCGACGTATTCCTTGGCGTAGCCCCAGTCGCGCTTGGCTTCCAGGTTGCCGAGGTAGAGGGAGTCTTGCAGGCCCATCTTGATGCGCGTGGCGGCCCGGGTGATTTTCCGGGTGACGAAGGTCTCGCCGCGGCGCGGGCTTTCGTGGTTGAAGAGGATGCCGTTGGAGGCGTGCAGGTTGTAGGCTTCGCGGTAGTTGACGGTGAGCCAGTAGGCGAACACTTTGGCGCAGCCGTAGGGGGAGCGCGGGTGGAAGGGGGTGGTCTCGCTCTGGGGTACTTCGGCGACTTTGCCGAACATTTCGGAGGAGGAGGCCTGGTAGTAGCGGACGTCCTGGGCCAGGCCGGATTCGCGGATGGCTTCCAGGATGCGGATGGCGCCGAGGCCGGTGACGTCGCCGGTGTATTCGGGCACGTCGAAGGAGACGCGCACGTGGCTCTGGGCGCCGAGGTTGTAGATTTCGTCGGGCTTCAAATCATAGAGAAGCTTGACCATCTGGACTGAGTCGGCCAGGTCGCCGTAATGAAGGAAAAGGTGGCCTCCCTTGGCGTGCGGGTCGTTGTAGATGTGCTCGATGCGGCTCGTGTTAAACGTTGAAGACCGCCGGATGATGCCGTGGACTTCGTAGCCTTTTTGGAGCAGCAACTCCGCCAGATAGGATCCATCCTGTCCTGTGATGCCGGTAATGAGTGCTTTCTTCATGTGGCCGTTATTGAAGCGGAAGAACGTGCTTTTGTAATTGCGCAAACGCGCAAAACATGCTTTAGGAAATGCGCAAAACTAATGCGAAAATCTGCCTCTATTTCCGGTGTGGTCGCCGTGGCATTTCCTTCGATTACCGAGGCTGAATTGGCCGTATTGGAAGGAATAAAAAGTGGGCTTGCGGCGGTGCGCGGGCTGGAGATCCTGGTGCTTTCGGGCGGTTACGAAGGGGCGCTGAGGCGGCTGGTGGGGATGAAGGAGCTGGCGGGGGCTATTGGGGATTTTGTAAGCGAGGCGTGGCTGCTGCCGCTGCGGGAGGGCGGGGTGAGGGTGGTGCAGCTGGCGCAGTGTTCGCGGATCCCGTCGGTGCCGAATGTGGAGCCGGATTTCGTGGCGATGGGCCAGGGGGCGGCTCAAGCGCTCCGGGCGGATGGGGCGGGGGAGTATGTGTTTATCGGTTCGCCGGGGCAATATGCGTCTGAAAGGTTGCTGGAGGGGTTTTCGCGGGAGGTGGAGCCGTTTGCGGTGGTTAGCGGCGTTTCGCAGGCGCAGATCCGCGAGGCGCTGAGGCAGGTTCCGGGGCCGCTGGGGGTATTCGCGGGTTCGGACCGGCAGGCGCGGCTGGCGGTGGGGGCGGCCCGCGAGCTGGGGCGGCGCATTCCGGATGATGTGGCCGTGATCGGGGTGGGGGATGACCGCCTGGAGTCGCTCTACGCGGGGATTCCGCTTTCGAGCTATGCCCTGCCGGGGCGCGAGCTGGGGCGGATCGCGGCGGATTGTCTCCTGGGCAATGCGGCGGCGACGGAGCTGCGTCCGGTCGGTATTTTGCACGAGCGCAAGAGCAGCCTGCGCTCGCCGACGGGGCTGGACCGGGCGCTCATCTACGCCCGCAGTAATCTGGAGGAGCCGCTGCAAGTGGCCGATCTCTGCCGGATCGCGGGGATGTCGCGGCGTTCGTTTGAAACCGCCATGCAGAATGCCCACGGGACGAGCCCCTCGCGCTACCTTGAGGGGCTGCGGCGGGAGCGGGCGGAGACGCTGCTTACCACGACGGCGCAAAGTGTGCAGGAGATTGCGCGGCTGTGCGGCTACCCGGAGCCGTGCGTTTTTTCCACGGCTTTCCGGCGCTGGACGGGGCGGACGCCGAGCGAGTTCCGCCGGGGGTGAAATCGCGCTCTCTTTTAGGCTGAAAAAGTTTCCGCTTTCCCGCATCATCTAGAGCCATTGTGAAACTAGCTACCTTTGGAGAGATCTTGTTGCGCTTGAGCCCGCCCGGGCACTCGCGAATTGCCCAATCGACGATGTTCGAGGCCATCTTTGCGGGAGCGGAGGCCAATGTGGCCGTGGCGGCTGCCGCTCTGGGGCACCATGTGGAGTTCCTCTCGGTCCTGCCCGCGAATAAAGTGGCCGATACGGCGCTGCATCACCTGAATTTCTGGGGGGTGCAGACGGACCGGATCCTCCGCGCCGGGCACCGGCTGGGGATTTACTTTTTCGAATACGGATTTGGCCAGCGCGGCTCGGAGGTGATTTACGACCGCGAGGGCTCGGCGATTTCGGAGGCCGCGCCGGAGAGTTACGACTGGCCCCGGCTGCTGGAGGATATCGACTGGCTCCATACTTCCGGCATCACGGCGGCGCTTTCGCCCAAATCCGCCCGGGCGACTGCCGATGCCCTGGCCACGGCCCGCAAGCTGGGCATCCACACCAGCCTGGACCTCAACTACCGTAGCAAGCTCTGGACGCGCGAGCAGGCGCGCAAGACCATGGAGCCGATGCTGGAGGGGCTGGATCTTTTTATTGCCAATGCCGGGCAGGTAAAGGAGCTCTTCGGCATCGAGGGCGAGACTCCGGCGGAGGTGGCCGACAAGACTCGGCGGAAGTTTGGCATTAAGAGCGTCGCCTTTGCCCTGCGCAATACCGACGAGCACGAGCGCCACTTCCGGGCGGCGGCTTGGGCGGATGAGAAAACGGTCTTTACCACGGACTGGTTTCGCTGCGCCATTCTGGAACCGCTCGGGGGCGGGGATGCCTTCGCGGGCGCGCTCATCGCCTCGCTCTGGGAGAAGCATGACCCGCGTTACGCCATTGAATTCGCCGTGGCGGCGGCGTGTCTCAAGCACACCATCCCGGGCGATTTTGCCAAGAGCAGCCGGGAGGAAATTGACACGTTCTTAGCCAAGGGCGTGCAGGTGGGCGTGGCGCGGTAGGCGCGCGGATTTTCTTATCTATCCTAAAAAGAAAAGCCGCGTCCGGGGATACGGGCGCGGCCTGTTTTGAGTTCTATTGCTCTCTTTTTCGCGGGCGATGCCTATAGCTCCTTAAGCAGCCGGGCGTGGATGCCGTCGAAGCCGCCGTTGCTAAAGACCGCGACGATGTCGCCGCTCTGGGCGAGCGGTTTCAGGCGGGCGATGATCTCGCTGACGCCCGGTTCGTAGAAGGCCGGTTTGCCGGTGGCGGCGATGTCGGCGATGACCTGCTCGGGGTGGAGCCGCTCGGCTTCTGCGAGCTGATCCATCCGGGCCACCTTGGCGATGATGACGCCGTCGGCGTCGGCAAAGGCCTTGGGGAGTTCGTGCTGGAAGACGGCCCGCCGCGTGGTGTTCGAGCGGGGCTCGAAGATGGCCCAGAGCCGCGCGCCGGGGTACTGGTGGCGCAGCCCGGCGAGGGTTTGCTTGATGGCCGTCGGGTGATGGCCAAAGTCGTCGATGATCTTGATCCCGCGCACCTCGCCGCGCACTTCCTGGCGGCGTAGGACGCCCTCGAAGCTGGCGACCGCTTTCTGGATCGTCTCCAGCGGAATCTCGTAGAACCGGGCGGCCGCGATGGCCATGGCGGCGTTGCGCACGTTGTATTCGCCCACGAGCTGGAGGGCGAAGCGGGTGCCGAAAAGCGTGAACTCGGAGCCAGCGGGTGTGTATTGCGCCGCCTCGATGCGGTAGTCGGCGTGCTCGCCGAAGCCGACGGTTTTCGTCGGCGCGGGGCAGGTTTTCTGGACGTCGAGGCAGTTGGCGTCGTCGGCGTTGAGGAGCGCCAGGCCGTTGCCGGGGACGATGTTGAGCATCCGGCGGAAGCTCAGCTTGATTTCGTCGATGTTGTTGAAAATGTCGGCGTGGTCGAACTCAATGTTGTTCACGATGGCCACCTCGGGCATGTAGTGAACGAATTTGCTGCGTTTGTCGAAGAAGGCCGTGTCGTATTCGTCGCCTTCGAGGACAACGTAGGCGGAATCGCGGAAGCGCGCCCCCTGGCCGAGGTTCTTGGGGATGCCGCCGATAAGATAGCTGGGCTCGAACTTCGCGGTTTCCAAAATCCAGGTCAGCAGCGAGGTGGTGGTGGTTTTGCCGTGCGTGCCGCAGACGACGAGGTTGTGGCGGCCGCGCAGGAAGAATTCCTTGAGCGTTTCGGGCAGCGAAAGGTAGTAGAGCTTCCGGTTGAGGACGGCCTCCACCTCTGGGTTGCCGCGCTTCATGGCATTGCCCACGACGATGAGCTGGGCGCTCTCCGGCAGGTTTTCGGGACGGTAGCCGGGGGTGATTTTAACGCCTTTCTCCTCTAGGAAGGTGGACATCGGGGGGTAGACGTTTTCGTCCGAGCCGGTGACCGTGAAGCCGCGTTCTTGCAGGGCCGCCGCGACGGACCCCATGGCCGTGCCGCAGATGCCAAGGAAGTGGATGTGTTGAACGTTCATGTGGAATGAGGCGCCCAGCAAAGCGCAGGCGCGGGAAAAAAGCAACGCTTCGCCTCTTTTCGCCTTGGGGCGGGCGCGTTATGGCGGCAAAAGTGTTCCGTCCGAAACGGTGTGGCCGCGCGCCATTTCTAGATGAAGGATAAACAAATCGAGTTTTTCGATTGATCGTGCAACCCGGTGTCATTAAGAAACAACGCACCGTTCCGCCCGCAATGAGAACTAAACTGCTACGCTACTTCGCTCCGATGATCCTCGTGGGAATCGTGCTGGCGTGGTCTGGCGCTTCGGCTCCGGCCGCGTTTTTCGGGCTTTTCGGTGTGAAAAAGGCCAGCGAATCGCTCCGCAAGCAGGACCCGCCCCAGGTGGTTCCCCGGGTGCTGGAGCGCGTGACGTCCGGCAACGCCCACGTACTCGTCTCGCTGGGCAAACAGCGGGCTTACCTCCTCGTGGGCAATGAGATCGCCATTGATACGCCGATTTCCTCCGGCAAGGCCGCGGGGATGACGCCGACGGGGTGCTTCCATGTTCAGGAAAAGGACCCGGACCACCGGTCCAACATTTACGGCAACTTTGTCGACAGCCAGGGGCGCGTGGTGCGGGCGGGGGTCAGCTCCCGGATTGATTCGGCTCCGAGCGGCACGCATTTCGAGGGGGCCCCGATGTATTATTTCATGCGGATCTCCGAGGGGGTGGGGATGCATATCGGGATTCTACCGGGCTACCCGGCCTCCCACGGCTGCATCCGGATGCCAGCGGAAATCGCGCCGATGTTCTACCAGCGGGTGAAAATCGGCACGACGGTGGAAGTGGTCCACTAAGGTCCTACATACGCGGCAAAAGCCACGAAAATGTAACCTTCCTTCCGTTTGACGCCAGAGAGGGAGGATGCTATTCTGGCGCATCTTCGACCAGAATCTTTCCCTGCTTAACCGTCAGGTGTTGGTTTTGAACCGGCTGTGGCAAGCCGTCAATGTCACCACCGTCCGTAGGGCCTTCACGCTCATCTGCCAAGGCCACGCGCAGATTGTCTCTCGTGACGGGGAAAATAATTACACAACGCACGACTTCGAGAGTTGGCGCGATTTTTCCGTTCGCGAGCCGGAGCCGGAGATGGTCAAAACGATTTCCTTCAGAATCCGCATTCCGCGCGTCATCGTGCTGCTCTTTTTCGACCGGACGCTCAAGAAGGAGATCAAGTTTACTCGCAACAACATCTTTGAGCGGGATAAAAACACTTGTCAGTATTGCGGCAAGGTTTTCGACCGCAAGGAGTTGAACCTCGACCACGTGCTGCCGCGCGACCGGGGGGGCAAGACGACCTGGGAAAATATTGTCTGCTCGTGCATTCCTTGCAATAGCCGCAAGGCCAACCGCCTGCCGCACGAGGCCGGGATGCGCCTTATTAAGAAGCCCGAACGCCCGAAATGGCGTCCGTTCCTTCAGTTCAAGTACAGCGGCGCGCAGCAGGAGGCGTGGAAACACTTCCTGGATGTGGCGTACTGGAACGTCGAGCTGGGCAACGACGGGGCGTAGCGGCTCTGGGGCAAAAGTTGGGCCGCAAAAAGGCGCAAAAGGCGCAAATTCAGAGGCCTGAACGCCTAAAATACCCTGCGGATCTCCGCTTTTGAGCCATTTTGACCTCGTTCCCAATCTCCAGATTGGGAACGTCTTCTGTCTGCGAATCTTTGATTCGTTCTGTGCGCAGATGGAATCAGAGAGGGTTATGTCCGCTTTAGAGG
>DBMP01000016.1 GCA_002298145.1 Spartobacteria bacterium UBA695
CTTTGCGTGAAATATTTTTACTGGAGAGGCCATCTGGTAGCGTCTGAGTATGTAATTCGTATAAATTATTTCCTTCGTGTCCTCTGTGTAAATCTTGTCAGTAAAGCAACGTCTTTACCCGGTAATACCCGCCAAGCACGAGGTACTCGGATTCGCCGGAGAGGTACTTGGGCAGCAGGCCGCTGAAAAAAACGATTTTGGAGAGGGGAATCTGGACTTCCCAGGCCTTGGAGCCGAATTCCCAGGCGACCTCGCGGTCGGAGGTGAAGGAGCTCAGGTTGTTAAGCTGGATGAGCGTCTGGTGGCTGCTCTGCGGGGAGTGCCTTGAGCGCACGATGTATTCCTCCGGGTCGTGCGTGCCTCGGTAGAGCGTCTTCCAACACGCTTCCGGGAAGCGACGGCGCAGTTCGTCCTGGCAGAAGGTGTAGAGGAGATCGAGCTGCATCAAGATGCCGATCGTGCGTGCCGCGCCGCGCATCCGGTCAAAGGTGAATTGCGTGCGGGCCTCTGCGTTATCGGCCAGACGGCCGTTGTGGTAGGTGGCCAGGATGCCGAAACGGCTCTCGACCCAGGCCTTGAGGATGGCCCCCGCATGGCCGTTGCTGTCGGCCCCCCAGGCGCGCAGAAAATGGACGTAGCTGTACGAGGCCGGGGTCTTGCCGTCTTTTTGCTCGGCAAGCTCGGCGAGACCGAACTTCGCGCAAACGTAGTCGTCGAAAAGGCGCGAACGCTCCACGGCGTCGGGGATGCTATCGAGCATGTGGAAGAGGCGGCCGTCGGTGTCGCGCACGCCGTCGATTTCGATGGGGCGTGGGTCGGCCTGGAAGTCCTCGCTGCCGATGATCCAGGGAGGGATGTTGCAGCGGTTGATGACGCTCGTTGAACGAGAGTCGTCCTCCGCGATGTTTTTGTGGTAGAGGCTTTCCGGGAGGTGCATGGGATTGGGGGGAGATCCTAAAATGCTTGATCGGAGAGGGCGAGGAGCTGGGGAACTTGGCTGTGAATGGCGGCGGTAACTTTCGGGTCGATTTTCTTAAGCCACCGGTTCGGGATGCTCATGAAGCCGTAGAGCGCCCCGGCGAGCTGCCCCGCGATGGCTCCGGTGGTGTCGGCGTCGCCGCCGCGGTTGACCACACGCACGACGCATTCTTCAAAGCTGCCGGTGTTGAAAAAGCCGTCGAAAACGGTCTGTACCGTATCAACGATGTAGCCGCTGCTGTTGCCGGGCCACGGTTTAAAGCGAAAGGCCGGGTGGGCTTTTACCAGGTCGGCGGCGATCTGGTTGCAGTGGGCTTCCTCGCCGTGGAGGATCAGCTCGCGCGTCATCCGGGCCAGTGCCACGGTGCCCGCGTCGGATTGCGGGTGGTTGTGGGTCAGGTGGGCCTGCTCCACGGTGCGCTGGATGAGGATCTCGTCGCTCTGGAGCGTGGCCAGCACGGTCGCCACGTTGCGCATGGCCGCGCCGTTGCCGCCGTCGGCGTCGCAGGGAGGCGCGGCGACGGTGCCGTCCAAAAGAAAGCGCCGAATGCCCCGCCGACAGGTGTTGCCGATGTCGATGGGCAGGCTGCGCATCCACTTTACAAAATGGTTGCCGATGGTGCAGAGATCCCAGCCGCCGCTCTCGATCAAGGCCGCGCCGAGGGCGAGGGCCATCTCGGTATCGTCCGTAACGCGGCCCGCCTTGATGCCCAGCCAGCCGCCGCCCACGATCTGGTTGTGGACCTTGTATTGACCGGCAATCTCGCGCGCGGTCATGAACTCCACCGTGGCCCCGAGCGCGTCGCCGATGGCCACGCCAAAGAAGGCCCCCAACGCCCGATCCATTACGGTTGGACTCAGGATGGGGTGGCTGGTGTCGGAACTCATTGCGGTGCGATGGGCGTTTGGGATGGACGTATTATAAAGGGGGCTACCGGCTGGCAGCAAGCGCGTTGCGGCCTCGGTTGGGGAATATCGGAAGCTGGTCCGGAGTGTAAAGCGGGAATGACGAATGACAATCACAACTACCATTCGGTGCCTTTTTCGGCCAAAATCATACCAAAATGTATGGAATGGGGGAGGGGCCGAGGGCGCCTCCGGAGGGTAGGTAAAAAGATCCTGATTTTATGCGGCTGCGTAACTCGCTGATAATGCGATGGTTGTGTGGCGTTGAGTAGGATCGGTTATGCGGATTTTTTGCCCTGGCACGGCCTCTGCTAAATGCCCTTCCCGTAGATCAGAACCCGTGCGGCATGCAAACGCATCAGCGCCGCGGGACCATCCAAAGAAACCAACTAAACATGACACGCAAAGTAGCATTTTACGGCAAAGGTGGCATCGGCAAGTCCACCACTCAACAGAACACAGCGGCGGCCCTGGCTGCCGTTCACGGCAAGAAGGTGTTCATCCACGGGTGCGATCCCAAGGCGGACTGCACGCGTCTGGTCCTCGGCGGCAAGCCGCAGGAGACCATCATGGACACGCTGCGTGAAAAGGGCGAGGACGCCATCACCATCGAAAACGTCGTCAACACCGGTTTCTCCGGCATCCGTTGTGTGGAATCCGGCGGCCCAGAACCCGGCGTCGGCTGCGCCGGTCGCGGCGTTATCACCTCCATCAACCTGATGGAAGAACTTGGCGCGTATAACGAAGAGCTCGACTTCGTGCACTTCGACGTCTTGGGCGACGTGGTGTGCGGCGGTTTCGCCATGCCGATCCGCGAAGGCAAGGCCCAGGAAGTCTACATCGTCGCCTCGGGCGAGATGATGGCGACCTATGCTGCCAACAACATCTGCAAAGGCTTGCTCAAATACGCCGACCAGTCGGGCGTTCGCTTGGGCGGCATCATCTGCAACAGCCGCAAGGTCGACAACGAACTCGAAATGATCCTGGAATTCTGCGAAGCCCTCGGCACGCAGATGATTCACTTCGTACCACGCGATAACATCGTGCAAAAAGCCGAGTTCAACAAAAAGACGGTCATCGATTACGATCCGAACGTCAACCAGGCGCACGAATACGCCGAGCTGGCCCGCAAGATCATCGAGAACGAAATGTTCGTCAAACCGAAGCCCCTCACCATGCCGGAGCTGGAGAAGCTGGTCGCCCGCTATGGTCTGATGGATTGATTTTTCAGCGCTGAACGCGGGGGCCGGGGAGCCGCAACCGGCTCCCGCACAGTGACTGAGCACTTCGCCCACATTAACCAGAAAGATTTACCATGCCTTTAAAACTATTTAAATGCGACGAAACAATCCCCGAGCGCGAAAAGCACTGCTATATCAAGGCCCCGGGGGAGGATATCACCGAGTTCCTGCCTGCCTCCAACGTTGAAACCATCCCCGGCACCCTCTCCGAGCGCGGCTGCAGCTTTTGCGGCTCCAAGCTCGTGATCGGCGGTGTGCTTAAGGACACCATCCAGCTCATCCACGGCCCCATCGGCTGCTCGTATGACACCTGGCACACCAAGCGCTACCCGAGCGACAACGGCAACTTCCAGTTGAAGTACGCCTGGTCCTCCGACTTGAAGGAAAAGCACATCGTCTTCGGCGGCGAAAAGCAGCTCAAGAAGTCCATGATCGAGGCCTTCAAAGAGTTCCCTGAAATCAAGCGGATGATCGTTTACACCACCTGCGCCACGGCGCTCATCGGTGACGATCCCAAGGCGGTGGCCGACGACGTGATGGAAGAGCTCGGCGACGTCGATATCTTCTGCTCGCAATGCGCCGGTTTCGCCGGAGTTTCCCAATCCAAGGGCCACCACGTCTTCAACATCGACTGGATGAAGGAGAAGGTCGGCACGCATGAGGTGGAGATCACTAGCGAATACACCGTCAACTTCATCGGTGACTATAATATTCAAGGTGATACCTACATCCTCGAAGATTACATGAAGCGCATGGGCATCCAGATCATCGCCCACTTCACCGGCAACGGCACCTACGATTCGCTGCGCTCCATGCATCAAGCGAAACTGAACGTGACCAACTGCGCCCGTTCCGCCGGTTACATCGCCAACGAACTCAAGAAAAAATACGGCATCCCGCGTTTGGACGTCGATACGTGGGGCTTTGACTACACGGCCGAAGCACTCCGCAAAGTCGGCATCTTCTTCGGCATCGAAGATCGGGCCGAGAAGGTGATCGCCGAGGAAATCACCAAGTGGAAGCCGAAGCTCGACTATTACAAAGAGCGGCTTACCGGCAAGAAAGTCTGCATCTGGACGGGCGGCCCGCGCCTCTGGCACTGGACCAAAGCCTTCGAGGACGATCTTGGCATGCAAGTGCTCGCCATGTCCTCCAAGTTCGGCCACCAGGAAGACTTTGAAAAGGTCATCTCCCGCGGCCGCGAGGGCACCTACTACATCGACGACGCCAACGAACTCGAATTCTTCGAGGTCCTCGGCCAGATCAAGCCCGACATGGTCCTCACCGGGCCGCGCGTGGGCGAGCTCGTCAAGAAGCTACACCTGCCCTACATCAACGGACACGCCTATCACAACGGGCCTTACATGGGCTTCGAAGGCGCGGTCAATATGGCGCGCGACATGCACAACGCCATCTACTCTCCGCTCATGAAGCTGGCCGCAATCGACATCCGGGAGCAAAAATGAAAAATTACACTGCTGAACTCTACAAGTATATTCAGGAACATTACCTCTGGCAGTTCCACTCGCGGGCCTGGGACCGCGAGGCCAACATCAACGGCGTCATCGGGTTGGCGACCCAGCTCCTGACCTGCGATGTCATCTCCCTCAACACGCCCGCCGAAAAGTGCTACTACGCCGACGCGGTGACGCTGGTGAAGGACGTCAAGCGGGACATCCCCGACTTCCTCGAACTGGGAGCCGAGGGCATTAAAGAGGTCATGAAGTCCCTCAAGGAAAAGCTCCACGAGGTCGTCATCGACAAGTGCCTCAATGCCGAGGCCAAAGTCGCCCAATACTAAACCAACTTCTGCCAAGATTTAGATATGCCTATCAACATCAAAGAAAAAACCCGGACGGGTGTGATCAATCCGATCTTTACCTGCCAGCCCGCCGGGGCCCAGTACGCCAGCATCGGCATCAAGGATTGCATTCCTCTGGTGCATGGCGGCCAGGGGTGCTGCATGTTCATTCGGTTGCTCTTCGCGCAACACCTTAAGGAAAACTTCGACATCGCCTCCTCCTCGCTGCACGAGTCGGCGGCCGTGTTCGGCGGCGTTCCCCGCATCGAGGACGGCGTGATGACGCTGCTTCAGCGCTATCCGCACATCCGCACCATCCCGATCATCACCACGTGCTCCACGGAGACCATCGGTGACGACATCGAGGGGACCATCCGCAAGCTCGACAAGCGCATCAAAGAGCAGATGCCCGGCCGCAAGGTGAAGCTCGTGGCCATGCACACGCCGAGCTACAGCGGCAGCCAGGTCACCGGCTACAACGAAGCGGTGGAAGCCCTCGTGCGCACGTTCGCCACGGCGGGCGTGAAGAATGAGAAGATCAACGTCTTCACCGGATGGGTCAACCCGGGCGACGTGATCGAGATCAAGCACCTCCTGGCCGAAATGGGAATCGACGGCAATGTCTTGATCGACACTGAGACGTTCGATGCCCCGACGATGCCCGACAAATCCGCCTTCACCTATGGCAACACGACCATCGAGGATCTGACGGACACGGCCAACGCCAAGGGCTCCATCGTGCTCGCGAAGTACGAAGGCGGCAGCGCGGCGGATTACTTGAAGAGCGAATTCGACGTGCCGGTCGCCATGGGGCACCTGCCGATCGGTATCAAGAACACGGATGCCTTTATCGCGAACCTGGCCAAGCTCTCCGGCAAGCCGGTGCCGAAATCCCTCGTGGAAGAGCGCGGCCGCGCGATTGACGCCATGGCCGACCTCGCTCACATGTTCTTCGCCGACAAGAAGGTCGCCCTCTATGGCGATCCCGATCTGGTCATGGCGCTCGCGGAATTCTGCCTTGAGGTGGAACTTAAGCCGACGCTGCTCCTCTTCGGCGACGACAGCAAGCAGGTTGCCAAAGACGGCCGTCTCAAGGAACTCGGCGACAAGGTGGACTACGAGATCGAAGCCATCTGGAACGCCGACCTGTGGGAACTCGAAGAGCACATCAAGAATAATCCCGGCGATATCGACATCATCATGGGCCACTCCAAGGGCCGCTATATCGCCATTGATAACAAGATTCCCATGATCCGCGTCGGCTTCCCGACGTTCGATCGTGCGGGGGTTTGGAAAAAGCCTGTGATCGGCTACCGCGGGACGGAGCTCCTGGCGGAAACGATCGCGAATACTCTGTTTGCTGATATGGAAGCGAAGCATAACAGGGAATGGGTACTTAATACCTGGTAGGATAGAGTGGTTGTTGTTCCGTAAAAAGCGGCGGTCCGGCAGGTTGGTGGACACCTTGCCGGGCCGCCGTGGGAACGGAAAAGTTTTTCCCCCGGATGTGGGGCCTCTCGGGTTACTGGCCCGAGGTCATGAGGTCCCCAAGCAAATTTCAGAAAACACTTCCCAGTCTATGGCCGATATTTCCGAAAACGTCGTCTTCCACGGCAAGCTCAGCGAGCTTTACCGGCTGGCCAAAGAAGGCAAAATCACCACCAAGCTGCAAGGATCGCACACCCGTCCCTGCAAGTTCTGGACGGCCATGAAAATCCTCAGTGGCATTCGCAACGCGATTGTCATCGCCCACGGGCCCAGCGGGTGCGCCTACGGGGTCAAGGCGGCCTACAAGCTGACCAACAGCCGCAACAGCGGTTCGCCCTACGAATCGGTTGTTAGCACGAACGTAGACATGAAACGGATTGTCTACGGCGGCGAAAAGGAACTCAAAGGGGCCATCCTGGAGGTGGACCAAAAATATACGCCGGACCTGATCGTGGTCGCCACGAGCTGCGCCACCGGCATCATCGGCGACAATGTGGATGCGGTGGTCGACGGCCTCAAAGACCAGCTCCACGCCCAGACGCTCATCATTCACTGCGAAGGCTTTGCCGGGGAATACCGCAGCGGATTCGATCTCGTTTTTAAAGAGCTCGTCAAGCTCATGGAAGCTCCCAACCCGGAGGAGCAAGCCCGGCTGGCCGATGCGGTCAATATCGTTGGCGGCAAGATGGGCCCGGAACGCACAGAGGTGGATACCGACGTCAAGGAACTCATGCGGCTGGTTGAGGGGATGGGGGCGCGCGTCCATTCCGTCATCGCCGGGAATTGTACGATGGAAGAGCTGCGCACGGCCGCAAGCGTGGCCGTCAACTGCACGCTCTGCCTTGATATCGGCTACGTCATCGGGCGCGAAATGCTGAGCGTTCACGGCACGCCGCTGAACTCGACGATCCTCCCCTACGGCATTGCCGCCACGGAAAAGTGGATCCTGGAGGCGGCCAGGTATTTGAAGAAAGAGGAGGAGGCCAAGGCGCTGATGGCGCGCGAGTACGAGGCGATCCGCGTGGAGTTTGAGGAGGCCAAATCGCATCTGGTCGGCAAGACGGCCATTGTGGAAGGCCACGACGCGGTCAAGTCGCTCTCCATCGCCCACATGCTGGAGCATGACTTCGGGATGCGCGCGATCATTTTCAATTTTCACCCGTGGGATACCGGCGCCCGCGAGACGAGCATCGACTACCTGCTCGAAACGGGCATCGATCCGGAGATCCTCATCACCAAAGGGACGCTGGCGTTCGGCAAGTATGAGTCGATGCAGCAGACGGAGGAGGAGCTGCTCAAATTCCTGGGCGGCATCGACACCAGCTCGGTGGTTTACTTCGGGTCCTCCTTGAGCTTTCCGTCGATCCCGCTCGTGGATCTCAACGCGATTTTGAACCGGCCGCGCTTTGGTTACCGTGGGGCGCTGAAAGTCGCCCAGTGCATCAACAAAGCACTCAACTACTCGTTCCGCCCCCGGAGCTGGCTTTCCAAAAAAATGGTGTTTCCAAAGAAAGCGGGCCTGGCCTCGGCGTCGTCGCTGACGCCCAAACTGAGCCAGGATCTTCCCGATTGCACCGTCTACGCAGGCAGAAGGAGGGGCAGATGCTTGAACAGCTAAAATTCGAAAACTGTAATCACAGCCGCGACCCGATCGTCAGTTGCGCGTTGGAAGGCGTGGCCAGCGTGATCGCGGGCATCCAGGACGTCAGCATCGTGATCCATTCTCCGCAAGGATGCGCGGCCACGGTGGCGGCGGCTTACGATGCGCACGAGACGGATTTCACCAAGCGCAAGGTGGCCTGCACGCGGCTCTTTGAGTCGGATATCATCATGGGGGCCTCGGAAAAGCTGATGGATCTGATTCGCCAGGCGGACAAATCTTTCGGCGCGAGCGTGCTCTTTATCGTGGGCACCTGCTCGGCGGATATCATCGGCGAAAACCTGGAGGGAATTTGCGCGGAGATGCAGCCGGAGATCAATGCCAAGCTGATCCCCGTGACGGCGGGCGGCTTCCGGGGTAACAGCTACGAGGGAATGGAAATGGGCCTCGCCGCGCTTCTGCCGATCATTAGGAAGCATGAGACCAAGAAGGAAAAGACGGTCAATTTGATCGCCCCGCAGGCGAACTTGAATCCGACGTGGTTCGCCGATTTTCACTGGGTTCGCGAGGTTCTGGGCAAGCTCGGCGTGGAGGTGCAGACGGTCTTTTCGCACGATACATCGATGGCGCAGATCGAAGCTGCCGGGGCGGCCTCGGGCAATCTGCTGCTGAGCCACGACACCGGGCACGGATTTGTGCAAAAGCTGGAAAAAACGCACGGCATTCCGCTGCTGCTGGGCGATCTGCCGCTGCCGGTGGGCGTGAAGAATACCAGCCGGTGGATTCGCGCGCTGGGGGAACAATTTGGAGCGCAGGAGGCGGCGGAAAAGCTTGTGGAGGAAGGCGAAGGGCAGGTCCTCGACGTCCTGCGCCGCCGCGCGCTGATGCTCATTCCGCGCTACCGCAACTGCAAGGTCGTGCTTTCCGCCGACGGCACCATCGGGCTCGGGCTGGTGCGCATGGTGTTTGAGGAGCTGGAGATGATCCCCGAACTGCTGCTCTTCCGCTCGGCGCTCACTCCGGCGGCGCGCGAGATCCTGGAACGCGAGTTGGATGACCTCGGCCTCAAAACCAAGGTGGCCTTTGCCGTGGACGGTTATCAAATCAAGAAAGCCGTCAATGAAGTGCAGGCCGACGCGATGATCGGCTCCTCGTGGGAAAAGTACATCGCGGAGGAGGCGGGCATCAAGATCGCGTTCGATCTCCTGAGCCCCAGCAACCGCGAGGTCTACGTCGACCGGCCTTACTTCGGCTACGAAGGGGCGCTCAACATTCTGGAAGTTTTCGCCAACGATTGGGAGCGGGCGTTCCGCTCCAAAGCCATCGACCCGGCGCTCTGTGACTGATTAGAAAATACCTATGAGTAATATTGAAAACCCGGTAAAGCTGCGTGTGGCCGTTTCCTCGGAGACGGGCCGCTTGGTGGATTCCCATTTCGGCAAGGCCAATACGTTCATGATCTACGAGGTGAGCGATGCGGAGATCAAACACATCGAGGATCGGGAGATCGACGAGGAGTGGGAGATGGGTGGCGGTGCGCCCAAATCCGCGGGCCGCGTGAAGGCGATCGCGGATTGCGACGCGGTCGTGACCTCGCGCATCGGCGTTCATGCGCAGGATTCGCTTAAGGAGCACGGGGTGCTCGGGGTCGAGTATCCTTACCAGATCGACAAGGGCCTGAAATACGCCCTGCTCCAGTGGAAAGAAGCCAACATGCAACCCAAGTATCCCTGATTTCTAGCCTTATGGAAACCGCCGTTGAAATGCCGCTTTTGGAAGACCTCGGAGAGGGACGCTACCGGATCTCGCTGCACGCGATCCAGCAACCGGGCAGCGTGGTGAAGACGAAGGATTTCCTGCTCCCGATGTTGAAAGATCCGCAGTACAAGGAGTTCGAAATCCTTTGCCATCACGTTCCCTCGTGGCTCGTGATCGAGATTATGGACTGCCGCCTGCCAGGCGAGATCGAGAAGCTCGCCGACGGCTCCATGCGCGTGAAAATCTGGCGCACGGGCGGTTGCGGGCCCGCGTTGGTTAAGAAACCTTAAGAAGCCGTAAGCACCTTGCCGGTTTCGGTGGTCTCGTATCCGGGGAGGTCGCCTAACTGCCGCTGGAAGCGCCGGGCCTGCAAGAGGTCCAGCATTCGGGCGGCGGGCGGAAAATCCAGGAGCACCTTGGGGACGACCAAGTTGAAGCCGACTTCCTGCACCGGCACGAAGTCGAGCCCGCAGGCGTCGGCCACGGCCCGCAAGCCGATGGCGACGTTGGCCAGGCCCTCGCGGATGTTCTGGGCGCAGGCGAAGTGCGTGGGGGCGGTGTTGCCGTAGCCCTGGACTTTCTCGGGCTTGATGCCCCCCTGTGCGAGGAGCGAATCGAGCAAAAGACGGCTTCCCGCGCCCGTGTTGCGGTTGACGAGGGTGACTTTCTTGCTGGTCAGATCTTCGACGGAGCGGAAGTTGAGCGGGTTGCCCCGGGGGAGCATCCAGCCCTGTTCCCAACGGGCGAACCGGACGAGGACGACGTCCATCGGCAGCTGGGCGATGGCCTGTCTCTGGCTTTCGGCGTCGGGGAAATGCACCCCGGCGATGTGGGCTTCGCCGTAGCGCAGGGCGGTGATGGCGGCGCTGCTATTGAGGTTCTGCCAGCGGATGGCCCCCTCGTCGTAATGGCGCTTCCAGAGGTCGCGCAAAATGGCCAGCGCGGGGTCGCATCCGGCCACGAGCAGGTTATTGCGGAAGTGGTCGGGTGCGCCGAGAAGCTTTACCTCGCCACGCGGGCCGTCGCGGGAGACGATCCGGCCGTCGGCCTCGCCGAATTCACCGGAATCGGGAGCGAGAAAGGGAACGGCGATCCAGCGGCCGCCGACTTCGGCTAGGCGCACGCGGTTTTGCGGAAAATCAGGGTTGGCCGAGGAGAGGGTGACGGAAACGATCTGCTCGGTCTCGGGCTTTTGGAAAAGATCGGTGATGGGGCAGCCCAGGACTTCGGAGAGCCGCAGCGCGGTGGTTACCGATGGGATCGAGAGGCCGCGCTCGATCATATTGACCGCTTGACGGGTCAGCCCCGCCCGCCGTGCGAGCTCCACTTGACTGAGATGGAGCTTCTCGCGCAGCGCCAGTACGCGGCACTCGTAGGTCGGCTCGGACACGAGGGAAAGGAAGCTCAACCGCCCCGCAATGTAAAGACTTTCTCTACATTGTTTTACGCTCGCGCCCTCAGCGTTGATCCAGGCGGAAGCGGATCGGGACGTTGATGCGGGTGGCCACGGCGATTCCGGCGGCCCGCGCCGGTTCGAAGCGCCAGCGCCAGAGGGTCTTGAGGGCTGACTCATCGAGGCCCGGGTAGCCGCTGCCGCGCAGGAGGGTGACGGCGGCGGGGCGGCCCTCGGCGGAGACTTCGACCGAGATGAGGACGACGCCCTCGTGCTTGGCCGCCAGGTCCTCGCGCGGGTAGTCCGGCTTGGGATTGCTGCGGGTGCGGGGAAGCGTGCCGCCTCCAGAGCCGTGGTTGCCGATCTGCGCGGCATCGGCGTCGGGGGACCCGGTGGTGACGTTGGCGTTCTGCCGGGGCTTGGCCTGGGTGTGGCTGGGCGTGGGCCGTGGGGCCGTGGCCGGATGAGGCGGCGGGGTCGGCTTGGGCGTGGGGGCGGCGATGACCGGGTCCGGCTCGGGCGGAGGCGGTGTGGGTTCGGGCGTCGGCTCGGGGGGCGGTTCCGGAGTCAGGGCGGGCTGGGGAGGCTCGGGGTCGGGGGTGACTTCGGCCATGGCTTCCGCGCCGGGGGCGGAATCGACCAGGTTGACGTCGACCGTCGCCGGTTCACCCGCCACGGGGAGCGGCTTGGCGGCGGTGCCCAGGCCGCAGCCGAAGAGGATCAGCGCATGCACGCCGACGGCGGCGATGAAGCTCAGCAGGAACCCCGGCGGTTTCAGTTTCATTTGGTTGCGGCGGGAAGCGGCTCCGTTTGGATCGCGATTTTGGTGATGCCGAGTTTCCTCGCCTGATCGAGCACGGCAATGGCGGTGCCAAATTCCGCTTTCACGTCGCCGTTGATGACCACGCGGGGATCGTTGTCGCGGGTGAGCAGGCCCTTGAGCGCGGCGTCGAGGGCCTCGTTGTTGACGGGCTCTTTGTTGAAGTAGACGCCGCCCTGGGCATCGAGCGAGATGGTGTTGGTTTCGGAACGCTCCTGGGGCGCGGCGGTGGCGGCTTTGGGGAGGTTCACGGCGATGCCGCTGTTGCGTACCATCGAGAGGGAGACCATGACGAAGGTGGCCAGCAGAAAGAAGATGATGTCGATCAAGGGGATGATCTCGATGCGGGCCCGCTTTTTGCTTCGAGGCGAGGAGATGGCGATCATGGCTGTTTAGAGGATTAGGCGAAGTTGGATTGTTTCTCGGCCCGCATGAGGAGCAGTTCGAGCTTGGCTGCGGCGGTCTCGATCCGCTGGCGGGCTTCCTCCAGCCGAGTGGTCAGGAAGTTGAACGGGAGTAGTGAGGTCATGGCGATCAAGAGGCCGAAGGCGGTGGCGATGAGCGCCTCGGCGATGCCGCCGGTGATGGCCGTGGGCGCGCCGAGCTCGCTTGCACCCAGGAGGCCGAAGGCGTGGATCATGCCGGTGACGGTGCCGAAGAGGCCGAGCAGCGGGGCGAGCGTGACGACGGTGTCGAGGACGGAGATGCCCCGGTTGAAGCGCCGCAGTTCGTCGTTGGCGGCTTTGAGCAGCGCGTTGCTAAAGGAGGAGTCGCGGTGCTTGAGCGCGTAGGTGAGGATGCGCGCGAGGTAATCGCGGGACCCGGCCCCGGCGGCCTGCGCGGCCTCCAGGTTGCCGTGGTGGGCTTCGCTGAAGATTTTGCTGACGATTTCCGGATCGCTCCGCCGCCATTCGATGAGCGTGAAGACCAGGCGCTCCAGGATGACGGTGAGGGCGAGCAGCGAGACGGCCAGGAGCGGCCACATTACGGGGCCACCTTTGATAAAGAGATCGATCATATGATTAAGTAGGTTGGAATGTTAAAACAAGGCGTTCGACGATCCGGCCGCATTTGAAGTGGCTCTCGATGATTTCGTCGGCGTCGGCCACGGTCAGCGCGCCGTACCAGACGCCCTGCGGGTAGACGACCACGTTCGGCCCGCGCCCGCTGATGCCGCAGCGGAAGCAGTCGGTTTCGTTGACGTGAATGGGGAGGCCTTCGTCGCGGGCTCGCTGGCGCAGGTGCTCAAGGATGGCGATGGAGCCTCGGCTGTGGCAGGTGCCTTCCTTGCCGTCGGCTTTGTGGCCCGTGCAGACGAAGATGTGAAAGGTTGGTGCGGGTTTCATAAAAGGATGGGGGCGAAGGTTTCGCGTGGCTTGCCCTCGTGCTCGAAGCGGAGGCGCTTGAGCGGGACGCCGTAGAGGGCCTGCAAATTCGCTTCGGTGAGGACTTCGCTCGCAGGGCCGAAGCGGCATTCGCTCGCGCTGTTCATGAGGAGTGCGTGGTCGGCTACCGCCAGCGCCTGCGAGGGCTGGTGGGTGGTGAAAAGAACGGTCATGCCGTCGTGGCGCGCCAGGCGGAAGATCCATTCCAGGATGACGCCCTGGTTTTTCAGGTCGAGCGCGGCGGCTGGTTCGTCGAGGAGGAGGATGTTGGCCTGCGAGACCAGGGCGCGCGCAAAGATGGTCATCTGGCGCTGGCCTCCGGAGAGTTCGTGGAAGGGGACGTCGGCCATTTCCGCCAAGCCGAAGCGGGCCAGGGCCTCGAGGGCGGCGGCTTCGTCGGCGCGGGTCGGCTGGCCGAAAAGCCCGACGCGCTGGGCGCAGCCCATGAGCACCATGTCCAATACTGAGTAATCAAAGCTGACTTGGAAGAGCTGCGGGACAAAGGCGATGCGGCCAGTGGTGGCGATGTGGCCCTCGGTCGGCTTCAATACGCCCAGGAGCAGCTTGAGGAGCGTGGTTTTGCCGCGCCCATTCTGGCCGAGGACGGCGAGGATCTGCCCCGGGCGGGCGCAGGCCGAGTAGTTCTGAAACACGGGGCGGCCCGGGTGGTAGGCGAAGCCGAGCCGCTCGAAGGCGACGGTGGGGACGCTGGAAGGAGTGCTATTCACGGGCCCATCCTTTCGTTTGGGTTTTCCAGAACATCAGCGCGAAGACGGGCGTGCCGACCAGCGCGGTGAGCAGCCCGATGGGCAGTTCCTGGCGGGTGATACTGCGCGCGAGGTCGTCCATGGCCAGCAGGTAGAAGCCGCCAATCAGTGCCGAGGCGGGGAGCAGCCGCCGGTGATCCGGGCCGACGAGCATCCGGGCGAAATGCGGCACGACGAGGCCAACCCAGCCGACGCCGCCGCTCACGGAGACTTGCGCGGCGACGATGAAGGAGACAATGCCGATCAGCGTCCAGCGCAGCCGGGCCACGGGCGCGCCGAGGGAGGCCGCGTCGAGGTCGCCGAGCGAAAGGAGGTTGAGCCGCCAGCGCAGGCCGATGAGGATCGCGCCGCCGATCACCGTCGGCACGGCGAGCATCCATATTTTTTGGCCGTCGGCTCCGGCGAAGCTGCCCATGAGCCAGTAGACGATGCCGGGGAGCTTGGTCTCCGGGTCGGCCAGGTACTTGGCCAGCCCGACGAGCGCGCTGAAAAAAGCGCTGACGATGACGCCGGAAAGGATCAGCGGCAGGACGTCCGCGCTTTTGGAGAGCCGCGCGAGGCCGGAGGCGAGGACGAGCGCGAGGAGCCCGCCGCCAAAGGCGCAGCCGACGATGGCGGTTGGCGCGAGCCCGAAAAGGATGGCGAGCACGCCGCCGAAAGAGGCCCCGGATGTGATGCCGATGAGGTCCGGGCCGACGAGAGGATTGCGCATCATGCCTTGCAGCGAAGCCCCCGCGAGGCCGAGGCCCGCACCGGCCAGCGTGGCCAGGAGGATGCGTGGCAGGCGCACGAGAATGACGACGATGTGCTCCTTATCGCTCACGCCGGGGAAGGGCGAGCTGCCCGGCCAGAGCGAGCCGAGAGCGGCGGAGGCCACGTGCGAAAAGGAGACGGGATAGGCTCCGATGCAGAGCGAGAGGAGCATCGTGACGAGCAGCGCGGCGGCAAAGAACCAGAGCAGCGCGTTTTGCCGAAAGGCGGATGGATGCGGGAGCCGGGTCATGGTTTGCAAAAGCGTTCGTAGCCCGCCGAGCGGCTGTTTTCCTTGAGGAAGAGGCGGGCGTCGGTTTCAGCGTCGCTCATCGCGTAGTTGAAATCAGAGAGGTAATAGGCCTGGAAAAGCTCGCGCAGGCGGGGGCTCAGGCGGTCGGGATGGAGCAACTCGGCCAGCCAGCGGCAGTAGAGCGGCGCGGCGATGAGGTTGGAGAAGGCGGGCGGTTCGCTATAGACGCGCCGGGTCTGGATGGCCCGCAGCGGCTGCCACTCGGGCCGGGCAAAAAGGGCCTCGGGCAGCGGCTGATCTGGGCGCGAGGAAATGAGAATGACGTCCGGGTCGAGCAGGAGGAGGCGTTCGATATCCAGCGCCAACCAGGAGCCGGGGGCTTCGATGGCGGGCGCGCCTCCGGCCTGTTCGATGAACGCGCTGAAGAGCTGGCCCTTGCCGACGGCGTTGTAGCCCCCCTCCGGCGGCATCCAGAGCCGCAGCACCTTCGGGCGCGAGGGGAGCGTGGCGGGGCGGAGTTCGCGGGCCAGCGCGGCCTTGGACTCACGGTAAGATTCAGTCATTTGTTGAGCGCGCTCCGGGAGGCCAGAGACCTCGGCGAAAATACGCGGGGTCTCCACGAGCCAATCCTCCCGGCGGGCGTGACTGAGCGCCACGACTGGGAGACCGATGCGCTCCATCTGCGCCTTGTAGCCGGTGTATTCGCGCCAGTGAATGACGACGCCGGGGTCCAGGGCTAGCAAGGCTTCGAGATTGGGCTGGGCGAAGGTCGCCCCCGAGATTTGGTTGCGGATGGCGGCCATCCCGGGGAAGAGTTCGCGAAGGAGGTCGTGGCCCTCGCGGAACGCGCCGGGCGAAAGCTCGGCGGCGGCCGCCACGTCCCCCGGAGAGCGGGTGACGGCGAGGTACTCCGGCAACATGAAGCAGTAGAGAGCCACGCCGCGCGACGGGTGCGGGATCTCGACGCGCGCTTGGGTTGTATCGACGACGGTTCGGGCGGGGGCGGTGGCGAACGCCGTGCCGATGCCGAGGCATCCGCAGAGGACGAGCCGCCGTCCCCAAGCCCTTTGTTTCCCTCGATAACCGTGTGCCTTTAAAAGCATGACTCTTTATCTCTTTGCTTGCGCGGGTCCTAGAACTTCACCTCCGCGGAGAAGGCGACCGTGCGCGGGTTGCCCAGGTAGAGGATGCCGCTGCGGGTGGTCCAGTAATCCCGGCCGGTCACGTTGTCGACGTTGACGCGGAAGGTGAATTCGCGGTTCCAGAATTTGCGTTGGTAGCGGGCTCCCACGGCGCCGAGCGTGACGCTCGGAATGGAGAGGGTGTTGGCGGCGTCGACCCATTCGCGGCCCGTGTAGGTGATGCCGCCGGTGAGGGCGAAGCCGGTGACGTAGGGCACGGCGTATTCCAGGTAAAGCTTGGCCATTTCCTTGGCCACGCCCTGCGGGACCTTGCCGACGAGGGCTGAGCTGCCGGATTTCTCCACCGTTGGGTCAAGGAAGGTGAAGCCGCCGAAGAGCGTCAGGTCGGGAGTGATCTTGCCGGAGGCCGAAAGCTCCACGCCGGTGTGCACCTCGCGGCCGTCGTCGGCGTAGAGGTTCGTGGTGGTGTTGGTGTAGGCGTAGGGCTGGTCGACGCGGAAGAGGGCGGCATTCAAGTTGACGCCGTAGATTTCCGATTTCGCGCCGAGTTCATACTGGTTGCTCTTGTAGGGGGAGAGGATTTCGTAGGCGTTTTTGGCCGTGGCGGGGGCGGTGTCGCCGCGTTGCAGGGCCTGGATGTAGGAGACGTAGGTGGTGACTTTGTCCGTCGGTTTGTACATCAAGGCCACGCTCGGGGTGGCGGCCCCTTTTTCGTTTTCCGGGTTTTCAAGCCACGTTGAGGAGCTCCAGGTGCGGGTGTCGACGCTGGAGTAGTTGCCGCCCAGCATGAGGGACCATTGCTTGGTTAGCTCGATCTGGTCGGCCAGGAGCACGGAGTTGAAGTTGGACTCTTCGGTTTTCCGGTAGGGCGAGCCGCTGCTGAGCACGTGGGCCAGCTCCACGGGGGGCTTGGCGGTGAGCAGGTTGGAGGGGTAGACGGTTTTTCCGGTGACGGAAGTGAGGCCGTTGGGGTACGGGGTCAGGACGTCAATATAGTCATCGCTCACACCGAGGGTGACTTTGTGCGAGAGCGGGCCGGTTTCAAAAACGCTGTCCAGGTAGACGTAGCCCTGGGTGGTGGTGGTAATGTTCTGCCCGGCGTAGTCGGTGCGGATCGTGTAGTCGCCCTTGTTGTTTTGCCAGACTTCGCGGAACGTGGCGTAGGAGCGCTGCTGGTCGGTGTATTGGAAGGAGGAGCGCAGCGTGAAGGTGTCGCTCAACTTCGAGACGAAGTCGGTCCCGATCTTCTTGATCTCATCTTTGCCGTAGGAGTAGTCGGGTGAATAGTTCTTGGTGGTGTCGGGTGCGCTAGGGACGATCGTGGCCTTGCCGATCATGAAGAGGGGCTGGTTGTCCTCCAGGTGGCGCTTGAAATAGGAGGCGTCCACGGACCAGATAGTGTCTTCGGTGATGTGCCAGTCCACTGCGCCGCTGGCCAGGAAGCGGCCGTTCTTTTCGTCGTCAACGCCGACTTCGCCCGGGGCAACGCCGACCAGGTTTAGGCGGTAGGCGACTTTGCCGGCCTTGTCGAGCGGGCCGCCGAGGTCGAGGTGTGTGTAGTATTGATCGCCGCCGTAGGTGCCGACGGTGAGGTCGTAGAGATAGTCGCTCGTGGGCCGCTTGGCGACGTAGTTGATCATGCCCGCGGGCGAGGTGATGCCAAAGAGGAAGCTGTTCGCGCCGTTGAGGACTTCGATGCGCTCCTTGTCCTCGATGGGGACCACGGCGTCGTAGCAGCGCAGACCGTCAATCGAGGTGTTGTAGCTCCACACGGAGCTGGAGAAGCCCCGGATGGTGTAGTAATCCGTGAGGCGGCTGCCGCCCGTCTGGCTTTGCACGGTGGGGACGTATTGTAGCGCGGAGGCGACGGACTGGGCCTGGGTGTTGGCGATGAAGTCGGCGGAAACCGATGTGATGGAGTAGGGGACTTCGAGAACGGAGGTGGAGCCCAGCGGCCCCATGGAAACGTAGTCGGTGCGGTATCCCACGGCTTGCGAGCCGTCCTTGGTGATGCCGGTGACGACGACTTCGTCAACGACGGCGGTTTCGGTGCCGGAGGTTTTGGCGGCGGTTCCGCTCGTTTTGGTGGTGCCGGTGGTCTGCGCCTGGGAGTCGGCGGCGAGGGCATGGCTGGAGATGAAGCCGATCACCAGAGCGGGGAGCAGCGTGCGAAAGAGGGGGAGCGTGGCGTTTTCCAAGGGGCGCCGAGGGAATGCGTTGGGACGCAGGGAAACGTTACGAAGCGACATAGGTGAAGTAAACGGTTCGCCGGAACGCCCGTTGGTCGGTTTGCATTCCGCGCGTGAGGTTATTGTTATTTTGCGCCAGCGGTGAGCCCGAGAGGTCCGCTGCGGACGCTTTCACCCAGTTTGTCTGATGTGCGCTTGCGTAATTAGCAAGTGGTATGCCATTCCGTCACATCCCCGTTTTTCGGCTGAAAATACTGTGCGGCTGCGGGTTTCCCCGGGCTCCGCTGTAGAAAAACGCCCGAGGAAATGGTTGTTTTTATTCAGTGTGCCCCGGCCCGCTGAAGACAGATCATTTTTTAACAGGCCGCCAGCAGGCCCTGGTCTTCGAGCGGATTTTGCACCAGAAGCGGGATGCACGCTTTGATTTCCGTGCCGCTCTCGTTGAGGACGGCGGAGAGCCGGACGTTGACGCCGTAGGTTTCGCGCATGTTTTCCTCGGTGATGATTTCCTCGGCGGTGCCGGTTTTAAAAATGCCGTGGCGCTGGATCAGGATGACGCGCGAGGAGCAGAGGAAGGCGTGGTTGGGGACGTGCGAGGTCATGACGATGCCGATGCCCAAAGCCGCGAGCTGGCGCACTTTTTGCAGGACGCGCACTTGGTTGCCAAAGTCGAGGTGCGCGGTCGGCTCGTCCATGACGAGGAAGCGGGGCTCCTGGGTCAGCGCGCGGGCGATGAGGACCATCTGCTGTTCGCCGCCGCTGATCTCGGTGTAGACGCGGCGGCTCAGGTGGGCGATGCCGAGGGTTTCGAGTGCTCGCGCGGCGATTTCGCGGTCGTGCTTTTTGGGCGAATCGAGGAAGCCGATCCGCGCGGTGCGGCCCATCAAAACGACGTCGAGCACGGAGAAGGGGAACGGCGGAATGTGGGCCTGCGGGACGTAGCCGATGGTGAAGGCAAGCCGTTTGCGCGACCAGCCTTGCACGTTCTCGCCGTCGAGGGTGATGCGGCCCGCGTGGAGGTTCAGAAAGCCGAGCAGCGTTTTAAAGAGCGTCGTTTTGCCGACTCCGTTGGGGCCGAGAATGCAGAGGATTTCGCCGGTGGTAACTTCGAGGGAGAGGTTTTCCAAAATCGTCTTTCCCGGGTAGCCGCAGGCGACGTTGTCGAGTGAAAGCTTCATGTCCATCCTTTCTTCCCCTTGACGAGGAGGTATACGAAAAACGGCGCGCCAATAATGGAGGTTAAAATGCCGATGGGGACTTCGACGGCGAAGGCGCATCGCGCGACGTTGTCCACGATCAGCAGGAACAGCCCGCCCAGGAGCGCGGAGACGGGCAGGAGAATGCTGTAGTTGGGCCCGACGAGCATCCGCGCCAGGTGCGGCACGATGAGGCCGACCCAGCCGATCATGCCGCTGATGGATACCGACGCGGCGGTGAGCAGCGTGGAGCAGACGATCAAGAAGATGCGTAGGCGGGAGGTTTCGAGCCCCAGGGCGCGCGCTTCTTCGTCGCCAAAGGAAAGGACGTTGAGCTTCCAGCGCAGAAGCAGGATGGGCACGAAGCCGATGGCCATTGGAATGAGCGCGATGCGCAGATCCCGCGCGCCGACCGACGAGAGGCCGCCCATGAGCCAGAAGGTGATGGCGGGGAGCTTCTCCTCGGGATCGGCGACGTATTTGGAAATGGCGATGAACGAGGAGAAGAGCGTGCTCACGACCATGCCGGTGAGCACCAGAGAGAGGCCGGAGCTGCGCCCGTCGCGTTCCACGATCGAGCCGACCAGTAGCGTCAGCACTACGGCCGCGAGGCTGCAAATGAAGGAGGAGACCTGGATGCCGGTGAGCCCGAGCGAGAGGAGGATGGCGGCGGCGGCGCCAAACCCCGCGCCGGAGGAAGCGCCGAGGATGTCAGATGAAACCATGGGGTTACGGAATAACCCTTGGTAGGTAGAGCCCGCCACGGAGAGAGCGCTGCCGATCAAGAGCGCGGCGAAGATGCGCGGCATCCGAATATTAAAGACGACCGACTCCATGGCGGCGGGCAGTCCGCTCGGGACGCCGGTGATTTTGGCTTCGATGACGCGGAAGAGTTGCCCTAAGGAGATCGGGTAACGCCCCCAGGCGAACGACGCGGCGAAGAGGGCGAGCAGGAGCGCGATGAGGACGAAGAGAACCAGCGCCGAATTTTCTTCGGGCAGTTTCTTAGGGGCCTGGAGGCTTTCTTCCGTGGGCTGCATCGGGTTTACTTCGGAGGATTGAGGATTTCGTTGGCTTCGGCTTCGCTCAGCTCGCAGCCGTAGTAAATTTGGTAAAAGTGCCGGACCTCGGCGTTCATATCGAGATCCGGGAAAAGCTCGGGGTGGATGACTTTGGCGGCCCACAGATTTTGCAGCGCGGTTTCGGCACTACGCACGCTCCATTGATAAACGCCCACGGGGCTGACGTAGACGCGGCCGTTGCGGACGGCGTTGACTGATTTCCATTCCGGCCGGGCGAGAACGGCTTCCTTGGCCGCCACGCCCATGGTGATGATGACGTCCGGGTTCCATTGGAGCACGTCTTCCATGGTGATGCTCGCCCCTAGGGCCTGGATGCCTGCGGCGGCCACGACGTTGATGCCGCCTGCTTCTTCGATCCACGAGGTGGTAATCGTATTGCCGCCCTCGCTGGTGAGGCCGTTGATGCCCCCGGCGCGGTAGACTTTAAGCCGCTCTCCGCAGGGGAGGGGAGCGATCTTCGCGCGGATGCGGGCCAGGATGGCGTCGTATTCCTGGCAAAACCGCTCGGCATTTTGGCGCTCTTGCGGGCCGAGCGTTTCGCCGACGAGCCGCACGGCCTGCTTCATTTCCTCGGGGGTGCGCAAGTGGACCTGGATGACCGGGATGCCTGATTCCTGGAGCTTCGGCAGGCTCTTGAAGGAGGAGTGGGTGCCGGAGTTGTCGATGAGGAAGATGGCGTCCGGCTTGGACTTGATGAGCTCCTCCATATTGACGTCGGAGCCGGAGAATGGCGCAGCGGCCTCGGCGATGCCGGGGTAGACGCGACGCATCCAGCGGTTGTCGCGGTTGGCGGGGCTCACGACGGTGAGCTTCCACGGCGTGCCGAGCATGAGGACCATTTGGTTCACCGCGCCGGTGCTGCCGACGCGGTTTACCGAATAGGGGATGGAGACGACTTTCCCGTTCATATCGGTGACGGTTCGGCTGGCGGGATCGGCGGGAGCGGTTTGAGGCAGGCCCAGCCCAAGCGCTCCCGCCGTCAACAGCAAGCGGAGCGCGGCGCGGAGGGAAAAGGGAAGTGGTTTCATGGCGTGAGAGGTCTAGAACCAGGCGAATTCAAACGAGAGCGAGTAGGTCCGCGGCTGCCCCAGTGCGAGGCCGCTGCCGGTGGCCACCCAGTAATCTTCGCCGGTGAAGTTTTCGACGTTGAAGCGGGTCGTCATGGCGTGCCCGTAGATCCTTGTTTCGTAGCGCAAACCGACATTGCCGGTCATGCTCCAGGGGACTTCCAGCGTGTTGCCCGCGTCGACGTAGGCCGCTCCGGTGTAGAGCGCGCCCGCGTTGACGAAGAGGCCGGAAACGCAAGGGATGGCATACTCGGCGAACAGGCGGCCGATCTGCCTCGGAACCCCCGCCGGAATGACGCCTTCGAGGGCGACTTTTTTCCCGCCCGCGCCGGTGACCTTGGTACTGCCGACGCCTTCAACGGTGGCGTCGAGCAGCGAGAAGCCGCCGTTGAGAGTGAGGTCGTGGGTGACTTTGCCCGTGGCCGTGAATTCGATGCCGTTATGGGTCTCCTGGCCTGCTGATTTGTAGACGTTGTCCGTTGGGTCTGTGAAGGCGTACGGCTTGGTGATATGATAGAGTGCGGTGGTCAGGCTGATGCGTTCGCAGAGTTGGGTCTTCACTCCGAGTTCAACCTGGCGGCTGATGTAGGGTGCAAGGACTTCATTCGCATTTGCCGCCGTGGACGGGGCCGTGCCGCCCTCCTGCAATCCCTCGATGTAGGAGAGATAGGTGGTGACGTTTGAGGTGGGCTTGTACATTAGCGCCGCGCCCGGAGTGAAGGCTCCCTTTTCATTGACCGGGTTGTCGGTGACGACGGTCGGTGAATTGTAGGTCCAGGTCTTGTCCTGGATTTCCGCATAGTTGCCGCCGAGCATCACGGACCACTGATCAGTGATCGTGACGGTGTCGGCAAAAATGAAGGAACTGTTGTTGATCTCCTGGGTGGTTTTATTGGGGTTGCCGACGGCGTCGCCCGCGACATCGGTGGCGTAGGGCGTGCCATTGTATAGGTTGTACAAGCCATAGTTGATATTTTGGTTCTTGTACGGGTAGGCATACTTCACCTCGGTATAGTCATCGACGACGCCGAGGGTGACTTTGTGGGCGAGGAAGCCGGTCTCAAACGTCCCGTCCAGAAATACATTGCCTTGGTAGGTGGTCGAATTCTGGTCGTAGTAATTACGGGTCAGCCAGTAATCGCCCGCGTCATCCAGGAGCAGATCGGCGGCGCGGTGGCGATTGCGCTCCCAGGTGGTGTAGGCGAAGTTGCTCCGCAGGGTGAAGTGATCGTCGAGTTTCTGTGTGATGCCGGTTCCCACGCGGTCGGAGAAATCGCCCGCACGGCTGAAGGCGGGCATGTAGTTGGCGGTGGCGTCCGGTACGGAGGGGAGCTCGGTGAGGCCCGCATAGGTTATCTTGCCTTTTTTAACCGAGCCGAGCTGGACGCTGAACAAGTCCGCGCCGTGATCGACTTTGGTTTCGTAGTGCGAGTAATCGAAGGTCATGCGGCCCTCGGGGGCGTAGTTCCAGTCGAGGGCGACGCTCTCCATGTTGCGCGGGTTGCTCAGGTCGTTGATGGCGAGTTCGCCTGCGTTGACGTAGAGCAGGTTTAGGCGGTAGGCGAATTTTCCCTGGCGATCCAACGGGCCGCCGAAGTCGCCTTTCCAGTACATCTGTTCGCCGCCGGTAATCCCCATTGTCAGCGTGGCCAGGGGCGAGTAGGTCGGGCGCTTTAGCACGAAATTCAAGGTGCCCCCGGGGCTGCCGACACCAAAGAGGAAACTAGTGGGGCCGTTCATGACTTCGATGGCTTCCTTGTCCTCCACGGGGAGATTGGCAAGGCTGGGAGCCCGCATGCCATCAATGGTTTTGTCGGTGTCGGTAAAGCCCCGAATGGCAAAACTGGCACCGCCGCCGACGAGGTTCATCGGTGAGGTTGCGGCCACGGTCGGGTTGTATTGCACGGCCTTTTGGATGGTCATGGCCTGCGTGTTTTTAATGAGGTCGCTGGAGGTGACGTTGATGCTGTAGGGCGTATCCTGGAGATTCTGGCAGCCGAGCGGGCCGACGCGGGCGGCGGTGACGCGGTAGCCTGCTTCCGCCGAACCTTGTTTGACGAGCGTGCCGGTGACTTCGACTTCTTCGATCTGGACAGTCTCGGTGGTGCCGCTGACGGCGGGTTTGTTTTCAGCCGCGAGGGCTGGAAGCGCGACCAGGCAGGCGGCGAGCGAAGCGTTCAGCGCATGGACGCGCCGACGGATAAGAGATGGCAACATAGGTGAAATGGAAGAACGCCGGAATGCCCGTTGGTCGGCTGCCATTCCGCGCGGTGAGGTTGTTTACTTGCTGCGGATTTGGGGACGGCATGAATACGCCCACCCAACCGCAATCACCCAGTTTGTCTGATGTGCGGCTTCCCATTAGCAGATGACGTGCCACGATCGGGGAGGGGCGGGATGTTTCTGCGCTCAAGGCCCATTCCATGCGGCTTGCGGGGGATTGGTTATCTGTTGGGCGCGGAGTTTTCCTTAATGACTAGTGATCATTTTGAAAATCCATTGTAGGGAAATGCCCGGCAAGGTGGCTGTTTCCCTACAGTTCGCTGGTATTAGCTAATAATACGCTCCAGCTCGTCGAGGCGGTCGCCGCGCCGGATGCGTTCGCGGAGCTGGCCGAGGGCTTTGTCAATGGATGCGAGTTCGCGGCAGGCTTTGCGTTCCTGCGCGGAGGGGGTGATGACGTCCCGCACGGCGCCGCCCGCGATGACGAGCCGTCGCGTGCCGGAGAGGGCCAGGAGCGGATCGTGCGTGGAGAGGAGGACGATTTTTTCTTTTTCGACAAATAGCTCCAGGGCGCGCAGCCGGTCCACGCCCGCGTTTTCGATTTCGTCGATCAGGACCACGGGCTTGGGGCTCAGGAAGGCGGCGTCGGCGATCATCAGCGCGCGCGACTGGCCGCCGCTGAGCTGCGTGAGCGGCGTCTCGGGCCCGAAGGGTTCGCCCGCCATGCCGACGGCGGCTTCCAGCACGCGCTGGAGCGCCGTTTGCGGCGAGGCGAGCGCGCGGCTCTCGGCGTGCATTTCGAGGAATTCGCTTACCGAGAGGTCCATGACGAAGTTCATGTTCTGGCTGATCTGCGCGACGATTTTGCTTTCGACGGAAAAGCGCAGCTCCGGCACGGGCGGCTGGCCGTTGATCCGCACGGTGCGGCCCGTGGGGGTGTCGCCCTGGGCCAGGCATTCGATGTCCGCGAGGAAGCGGCTCTTGCCCGAGCCGGTGGGGCCGACGATACAGATGACGTCGCCGGGTAGCAGGCAGAGGTCGTGGGCTTCGGGCGCGCCGGTCTTGTCGCGGCCGTGGAAGATCTCCAGCGTCTGGAGGACGAGGGGCGCTTTGGTTTTTCGCGAAGGGTCCAGGCAGGCAGCCAGCTCGGCGCGGAGCGCTTCGAGGGTCCAGGCGCCGTTCTCGCGCTGATCCCACGGGAGATGGTGCCAGTAGGCTTCGAGCGTGGCGTGGCCGCCGGGGGGCGGGAGGTGGTTGGTTCGCAGGAATTCCGCGCAGGCGGGATCGGTCAAAGGGAGATCGCTTTCCATGTCAATTGGGAGCGCTGGCGGCATCCTGAATGCGGATTTTGCGAACCATTCCGCGCTGGAAGGCTTCGCCGATATTGACCTCGCCGAAGCAGTAGGAGCAGACCGAGGAGGGGACCGAGAAGCGCAGCCGCCCGCCGGTGAGCGGGGCCTCCTCGGGGGCGTCTTTCCAAAGGCGGCTGACTTCCCATGAGCCCTGCCCGGTGATGCCGTTGACGAAGAGGATGTGCGCCCGGGCGTTGACCTTGCGCACGCGGAAGGCGAAGACTTCCCGCTCGGCCTGGCTGACGATATCCCCCTTGGTAATAATGACGAGGTCGGCGGTTTTCAGCATCGGGCCGATTTTGCGCGGCGTATCGACGCCCGCGAGGTTGTCCAGGACGCAGACGGCGTAGAAGCCCTGGATGTGCGGGGCGCAGCGGTTGCAGAGGCCCGCGCTTTCGCTCACCAGCAGGTCGAGGCCCTGTTCGGCACCCCACGCGGCGCAGTCCTCGATGTTGGTGATGAAGTAGTGGTCCGGGCAGAAGTTGGCCGAGGTGCCGGTGATGACGGGGAAGCCGTGGGCCTTGAAAATATCGCCGTCGCGGCTGGCCAGGCAGTCGAATTTGACCACGCCGACTTTGAGGCCCTCGTCGCGCAGCCACCCGAGGGCCTTGAGGATGACGGCCGTTTTGCCGGAGGAGGGCGGGCCCGCGACGGTGAGCAGTTTCATGGGCGGTATCCTTTTCTAAACGCGCCTCCGAGCGGTTCGCGCAGCGCCTCCCAGTCGTGCGTGGCGAGGTAATCCCAGCCGAGCCACTTCAATTTACCGGGGATGGGGCCGCCCGCCGGGTTCGCCGCAAAGCCGATCCGCGAGACCATTCGGGCCCATCCCGGCCCGGCCAGAAAATCAGCGATACGTTTCGCGGCCGGACCGGGATTTCGTTTCCCGATAAAGTAGAGCGGAACGGTCAGCAGGCCGTCCTCGGGCCACACCAGCGCTGTGCGGTTGCGGTGCGGGTTATTGATGGCGAGGAACCACGGCAGGACGTAGAGCGCCGCGCCGTCGGGGTGGCCGCTGCCCGCAGCCTTGGCCATTTGCGCGCCGTGCCAGAATTCTTTGACGTTCCGGCCGAGGGCGGTGAGGCCTTCTTTGCCGAATTCCTTGTGAAAATTGTAGAGGATGACTTCGCCGGGCCGCTCGTGGACGCCGCCGATGATGAGATCGCCCCGGTAGCGGGGATCGAGCAGATCGGCCCAGCGGCGGGGGAGGGGGCGAGAGCCGAGCTTTTGCAGATCGGCCAGGATGACGTAGGGGAGTGCGCCGTAGACGTGAAAGAGGCCGCTCGGGTCGGGGAACCCGGCTTCGCGGAATTCCGGGCGCGTTTGGTAGTCGCCCATCGGGGCGTATTCGCCGCTTTCGGTCCACTGGCTGCGGAAAGCCGTGCTGAAAAAGTCGCCGTTGCCGAAATCGGAAATCAGCTCGGGAAGCGCGCTCGCGTCATCGGTGCGCCAGAGGTCTTTGGTTTGCCCGGTCTCGCCGGACCCGATGGGCACCTCCCATTCGGACAGGCCGCCGTCGGCTCGCCGCAGCCCTTGTAACAAGCGGCTGACCTGGGTGCGCAGCTCTTTTTGCAGCGGGCAAGGCGTGTAGCCCAGGTAATCCAACCCCGTCGGAGCGAAAGCGCTGGCGGCGGGCTTGAAGTACGGGCTGGAGGAAAGGGTGGGTTCCGCAATCAGAGTGTTCATGTGATGACGAGGGCTGCTTCGGGCTGCGGAGGCAGTCGGAGAAGCTGCTTGGCGGGAAGCGGCCGTTGGTCGGCTCGGTTGCCCCGCTTTTGACGGTATGCATCCACTTGGCCAAAAGCCCCGGACGGGCTTTCCCAAGTCACCCAGTTTGTCTGATGTGCGAAGGATCCAATAGCACCTCATGTGCCATCGGAAAGGCGGTCCTACACCTTGGGGCGCGGAAGGTGCCGCTCGAAGCGGATCTTTTCCAGCTTGCGCACCTCGACGACTTCGCCGTCTTTCACGGTGAGCTGGACTTCGCCGTGGCTGAGGCCGCGGATCATGCCACGAACCACCTTTACCCATTGCCCCGAGACGGTTTTGCAATAGCTGGCCGGTGGGTCAACGGGCGTTTTCGCAGGAGGAGGAAGTGAATTCACGGTAAGCATGGTTTCAAGTGTTTTCGTTTCCCTGAACGCAAGTTTCGCGCCAAGTAGGCTTTACAGTGTGTTTCCTCTAGGTGACAGAGTTTCCGGCTGGTGAATTTTGGACATTCTGAAAAGAAACCGCCGAATTCTCTGTGAAAATGTGCTCAAAAAGGGGGCGGAGAGGGTTCGCTATCCGGCAGGGCTTTCATTGCCCCTTTTTTGCGCGGTTACAGTGGAGGCGCAAGATCCGGGGGGAGCAGAGCAAAAAAAGATATAGACACATAAATACCTACCGCGCTACTAGGTAGATATGCATCATCGAACATTCCCTGTTAAGTCGGCTGAATTTTCTTCATTCGGGCTCGTGGTGGAATAGCGGAGGAGGCAAAAAAAAAGTGACTTCGAAAGAAATTATTGCGAAAACCCTCCGGCTGGAAAAAACCCCGCGCGTGCCGGTCTCTTTGCTCTCTTCGGGAGCTTGGACGCTCAACCGCGCCGGGCTGACGCTCGAAAAGGCGCTCGACGTCACCCCGGAGCGCTTCGCCGAGGTGATCGCCACCACCAACGATTCGGTGGGCTGCGACATCGTCTGGCCCGGGTCGGGCTACCACAACCTGGCGATCCGCGGTGTGGGCGGAAAGATCAAATTCCGCATCAAGGGAACGCCGGATGTGCAGGAATCGGTGATCACCGACGCGGCGAAGATCGATCCCAATTTGTACAAGCGCGTGGCGGATGACAAAGGCATCGCGTTGCTCGTGGAGACGGCGCGGATTCTCTCCCGCGAGATCGGCTCGCACACAGTGGTGGGCACCAGCCAGTGGGCCCCCTTCACCCTGGGCGGCCTGGCCTACGGCGTGGAAAAACTGATGCGCGGCATCTACAAGGACAAGGCCGCCGTGCACGCGGTGCTCGACTTCGCCGCCGACCTCTGTTTCGCCTACCTGGAGCCATACATCGAAGCGGGCGTTTCGATGATTTCGCTCGCCGACCCGACCTCCTCGGGCGACCTGATTTCGCGCAGTCAGTTCATTGAATTTTCGCTCCCCTACCTGCAGCGCGTGGCCGCCAAGATCAAGGCGCGCGGCGTTTGGGTGACGGTGCACATTTGCGGCAACACGACCAACCGGCTCGACCAAATCCCGATTGCGGGAGCTGATCTCATGTCGGTGGATTACAAGGTCAACCTCAAGGAGGCGCGCGGCATTTTGGGCGGCAAGATCGCCTTTGCGGGGAACATGAACCCCGTCACGGTGATCCAGAAATCGACCCCCGAGGGCGTTGCCGAAGCCAGCCGCGAGGCGATTGCCCGGGCGGAGGGAACCAGCGGCGGTTACATCCTGATGCCGGGCTGCGACATCCCGCCGAGTTCGCCGCTGGAGAATGTTCAAACCATGGTTCAAACGGCACATGCCTACCCAGTCTGACAATTAGTATATGAGTAAATATTCCGAACGAAAAGCGCGTGCCGCTGAGCCCCCCACCCGGGGCAAGGGCACCATCTGCATCCAGGGTGGATACACCCCGAAAGTGGGCGAGGCGAGAGTGCTCCCCATTTTCCAATCGACCACCTACAAGTACGAAGACCTGGATCAGGTGGAGCGCCTCTTTGCGCTCAAGGAAGCTGGGAACAAGTACACCCGCACGGGCAACCCGACGGTGGCTGCTTTGGAGTCGAAGCTCACGGAACTCGAAGGCGGCGTGGGCGCGGTGGCGCTGGCTTCCGGCCAGGCGGCCAACCTGCTCGCCATTACCAACATCGCCAACGCGGGCGATCACATCGTGGCCGCCTCGACGGTCTACGGCGGTACCTACACGCTACTCGCCCGCACCCTGCCGCGCTACGGCATCGAGACGACCTTCGTGGACCCGGAGGCCAAGACCAAGGACCTGCGCGGTGCGTTCCGCCCGAATACCAAGCTCATCATCGGCGAGACCATCGGCAACCCGGGCCTGGGGATTTTGGATTTCGATAAATTCGCCACCCTCGCGCGCGAGTTCGACGTCCCCTTCATCGTCGATAACACCCTTGCGACGCCCTACCTGTGCACCCCGTTCCAGTTCGGTGCGAACATCATTACGCACTCGACGACGAAGTACGCCGACGGCCATGCCACGAGCTTGGGCGGCGTGGTGATTGACGGCGGCAACTACGACTGGACCAACGGAAAATTCCCCGACCTGACCCGGCCCGACGAGACCTACGCCAATACAAACTACATCGAGAAATTCGGCCGGGCCGCGTACATCGCCAAGGGCCGCGCTCAGTATCTGCGGGACTTCGGGGCGTGCCTCAGCCCGTTTAACGCATTTTTAATCAACCTCGGCCTGGAGACGCTGCATCTGCGGATGCCGCGCCACAGCGAGAACGCACTCGCGCTGGCGGAATTCCTGAGCCAGCACCCGAAGGTCAACTGGGTCGTCTACCCCGGCTTGAAGGGCAACCCGAACCGGGCGCGGATCCGGAAGTACTTTCTGCATAACGCGGCCAGCGGCGTGCTGACCTTCGGCATCAAAGGGAACTCCCAGGCGGCCCGCAAATTCGTGGCCGCGCTCAA
Organism: Spartobacteria bacterium UBA695; assembly: GCA_002298145.1. GTDB lineage: Bacteria > Verrucomicrobiota > Verrucomicrobiia > Chthoniobacterales > Chthoniobacteraceae > UBA695. Next base: position 30,040 of record DBMP01000016.1, read on the forward strand.
GGTGGCCGCGCTGGTGGTGCACATCGGCGACGCGCGGACGAGCGTGCTGCATCCCGCGACCAGCACCCACTCCCAGCTCAGCCCCAAACAACAACTCAGCGCCGGGATCACCCCGGATATGATCCGCGTTTCCGTAGGCATCGAGGATGCCGCGGACATCATCGCCGATTTCGACCAAGCCTTGCGCAGCATCAGCCGATAAAGTTTATGCCTACAACCCAAACCAACGAACCGGGCACCGTGATCTATGTCGATACGGCGGCATATCTTTCGCTGAAGCCCAAGCATATTAAAGACCGCCTTTCCATCGGGCTGACGGACCACTCCTACAAGCCCCGGGTGGACGATCTGGAGAGCGACTGGGTGGCGCACGTTTCCGCGCCCGCCTTCAAGATTTTCCGCCAGCGGCGTGGCGGCGGTAAGGTCGAGTCGTTCTGCTCCGTCGGGACGGGCTCGGGGCTCGACGTGCTCTCGGCTGCGGAGGTCCTGGGCGTCGAGCGCGTGGGCCTGACCGACGTGCATCTCGATGTCGTGGACGTGGCGGCCAAGAACATCGCACGCAATCTCAAGCCCGGCTACAAACTCGCCATCGAGGCGGGCTTTGGCGATCTGCTGGAGCCGCTGCGGAAATTCGGCTCGCGCTATACCGTCATCTACGAAAACCTTCCCAACGTGCCGCTGGCCGACCCGCAGGGGCTCGCCGTGGAGCGCACCAGCTCCACCTACGTCCCGCCCCGCGCAGAGACGCTGCCCGAGCTGGTGAAGCGCCAGATGCTCGATTTGCACTACCTGGCGCTCGTTCAGGCGCGGGATTTCCTGGCTCCTGGCGGGGCCTTGCTCTCGTGCATGGGCGCGCGCGTGCCGCTCTCGGTCTACCTTTCGCTGGGCGAGCTGGCGGGCTACCGCTCGTCGTTTCTGACGTATTCGTGGAAGGTCCAGGGCGACCCGGAAGAGGTCATTCGCGATCACGCGGGCAATCAGAAAAAAGGCTTTGGACCGTTTTATTTCTACCGCGCCGAAGTACTCAAAAAAGTTTTCGCGTCCGTCGATCTGGCGGAATCAGGCCAGCGCGCGCTGGAGATCGAGGCGGAGCTGTTGCCGCATCGGCTCGACTCCGAGACCGCCTATGAGGCGTTCCGTGGTGGCGAGAAAATCGGGCACACCGTGGCCATGCTGCAATCGGAGTTATAGCCATGAGCGACTTGAATTTCATTCTCAAGCTCATCGACGTTGCCAAGTCCCATTTGCAGCGCGGCAAGGCTCACCAGGGCGCGATCGGCGACGAAACCTCCCGCGTGCTGGGGCTCCTGCAAACGGTGCCGCCGCTGACCGGGGTCTTTTCGCCCAATACGCATCCGCTGACGCGCCACCTGGAGGCGGCCTTTGGCGCGGCGAGCCCGGCAACGGCTGATCTGGTCGCGGCGATCCGCCCCGTGGCGTCTATCTTGCCCTGGACCTACGGCTACGAAAAACGCGACGACTTCCCCGGGCTGGAAAACGCCATGGGCTGGGCCGAGATCATCGGCCCGGAGGCGCCCTTTCGCAGCCAGAGCGTCTGCCTGGGCCTGACGTTGATCGGGCCGGAAACCTTGTATCCCGCTCACGCCCACCCGGCGGTGGAGCTTTACTACGTGATTGCCGGGAACGCCCAGTGGACTGCGGCCGGGGTGACCCATACCAACCCGCCCGGGACCTTTATTCTCCACCCTTCCGAGGTCATTCATACCATGAAGACCGGCGGAGAACCGCTGCTCGCGCTCTACACGTGGAGCGGCACGGACGTCAAGACTACCTCCTATTTTACCCATGAGTAACTACACCGAAAAAGAACGTCTCCTGCGTGTGCTCCACAAGGAATCCGTGGACCGTCCCCCGGTGATCTGCACGGGTGGCATGATGAATGCCGCCATCGTCGAGATCATGAAAAAAACCGGCCACACACTGCCGGAAGCCCATCTCGACGCCCAGCGCATGGCCGATCTGGCGCTCGACATCCACGAATACACCGGCTTTGAAAACATCGGCATCCCCTTCTGCATGACGGTGGAGGCGGAGCTGCTCGGCAGCCCGGTCGATCACGGTACGCTGGAGTGCGAGCCGAAGATCGCGAGCGAAATTTTCCCCTCGCTGACGCAGGTGGAATTTCGCGACATCGACCAGCTCGTTCACAGCGGCCGCATCAACGTCGTTGTGGACGCCGCGCATGAACTGGCGCGCCGCCGCCCCGATGTGCCGATCGTTGCGAGCCTCACGGGCCCGGTGAGTACGGCGGCTTCCATCGTCGATCCGCTTACCTTTTACAAGGAACTGCGCAAGCACCCGGCGGACGCTCATCGCGTGCTGGAGTACGTCACCGATTTGCTTGCCGCCTTTGCCGACCGGCTGCTCGATGGGCAGGGGGCCAGCGCGATTGCCATCGGCGATCCCTCGGCCACGGGCGAACTGCTCGGGCCGAAGATTTTCGAGGAATACGCGGTGCGCTACATCAACAAGCTTGCCGACCGCGTTCACGCCAAGGGCGCGCCGTTCATCGTACACATTTGCGGCGACGTCAAGCGCGTCAAGCCGCAGCTGGTTTCCATCCGGGCCGATGCGCTGAGCACCGACGCGATGATCAGCCTCCCGGCGCTCAAGGCCGAGTACCCGCACATCACCACCATGGGCAACCTGAGCACCTTTGCGCTCCAGTGGAACCAGGCGGAAAAAATCGCGAAGATGACCCGCAACCTCGTCGCCGACGGCATCGACATCATTTCGCCCGCGTGCGGCCTGAGCACTTCGACGCACTTGGAAAGCATTCAGGCCATGACCCGCACGGTTAAGGAAGCCGCCCCGGTTCCCCAGCCATGAGCAAGGTTTCCTTTCCCAACCTGAAGCTGACGGTGGAACTGGAGGTCGGCGGTTCGCTGCGGGAAGCCCTGCGGCGGGCCGGGGCCGACGTCGAGTTTCCCTGCAACGGCGCGGGCACCTGCGGCAAATGCCGTGTTAAGCTTGCGAAGGGCCAGGAGGCCAAGGTCCACGAGAACGCTCACCGGTTCTTGAACGAAGAGGAGCGCAAGGCGGGCTACATCCTGGCGTGCCAGGCGACGGTCCTCGGCGACGTCACGGTGGAAACCGACGTCCCGGATTCCGAGGGCGAAGGGCTGCGGATTCTCAGCGAGGGGAACTCCCTTGATGTGGAATTGAAGCCGTGGATTTCCAAGGAATTCGACGGCGCTTCGACGCACCTGCTCGCGGGGGCGGAGCGCATCGGCCTGGAGCACGGCGATACGACCGCGCACCAGTACGGCCTCGCGGTGGACATCGGCACCACCACGCTCGTCTCCACGCTGCTCGACTTGAGGACCGGCAAAGAGCTGGCCACCTCATCGAGCCTCAACCCCCAGGCGCGCACCGCGCAGGATGTGCTCTCGCGCATCAAGCTCGGCTCGGAACCGGCGGGGCTGGCGAAGCTTCAGCGTGAGATTATCGACGAGCTCAGCCGCCATGCCGCCGACGTGGCGCAGCAGGCTGGGATCAAGCCCGAGCAGATCTACGAGGCGGTTTTCAGCGGTAATACCACGATGCTTTACCTGGCCATCGGGGCGAACCCAGTTTCGCTGGGGAAATACCCCTACACGCTCACTCGCGAGGGAGCCGAGCATGTGCCCGCGGCGGAGATCGGCTTTGCGATTTCGCCCGAGGGGCTCGTCTACCTGCCGCCGGTGATGTCGGCCTACGTCGGGGCGGATATTTCCTCCGGCATCCTTGCCTCGCGCTTGGCGGAGGAAAAAGGCGTGATCCTCTTTGTCGATATCGGTACTAACGGCGAAATGGTGCTGGCCCGCGACGGCGTGTTGACGGCCACCTCCACGGCGGCCGGTCCCGCCTTTGAAGGGATGAACATCACCTGCGGCATGCGCGCCGGGCGGGGAGCCGTGGAGCGCGTGGCGCTTTCGGACGAGGGCATCGAGATCGCCACGATCCACGATGCCGAGCCGGTGGGCATCTGCGGCAGCGGGCTCCTCGACGTGGTGGGCGAGCTGGCGGCCCATGGCGGCGTGGATAAAAACGGACGCTTCCAATACAACGGCTCGTCGCCCGACAAACCATGGAAGGACCGCTGGGATTCTGTTGACGGCAAACCGGTTTTCCGGCTTTCCGGCCCGGTTTACCTTTCGCAGAAAGATGTGCGCCAGGTGCAGTTGGCCAAGGCGGCCATCCGCGCGGGCATTGAGCTGATGCTCAAGGAAAACGGCCTCACCCCCGCTGGGGTGGACCGCGTGCTCATCGCCGGGTCCTTCGGCTTCCACCTGCGCACGGAGAGCCTCATCAACCTCGGCCTGCTGCCCCGGGAGTTTGCGGGCCGCGTCGAGTTTGTTGGCAACACCTCGCGCACAGGCGCGCAGGCGCTGCTCTTAAATCATCCCCTTCGCGGCAAGCTCCACTGCGTCACTCGCGCGGTCAGTGTGCTGGAATTGGCCAAAGACCCCGCATTCGAAAAAATCTTCATCAAATCACTTCAATTTTAAAACGACTATGACTATCCAGGCAGAACAACTTCACGAACAACTCGCCACCGCTGTGGTGGAACTGGACGAGGATCGGACCAAGGAACTCGCGCACCAAGCGGTCGATTTCGGCCTTGATGCGTGGCAGGCCGTGGAACTGGGCCTCGTGGCGGGCATGGACCGCGCCGGAAAACTCTTCGATCAGGAGGAATACTTCATCCCCGAGCTGCTGCTGGCCTCCGACGCCATGTATGCCGGGCTCGAAATCCTCCGCCCCCACATCCCCATCGACACCTCGGCGGAACGGAAAAGCAAGGTCGTCATCGGCGTCATCGAAGGCGACACGCACGACATCGGCAAGAACCTCGTGCGGATCATGCTCGACGTGGGCGGCTTCGAAGTGATCGATCTCGGCCGCGACGTGCCTCCGCAGACCTTCGTCGACAAGGCCAAGGAGATTGACGCGGACATCATCGCCATCGCCTCCCTCATGACGACCACCATGGACGGCATGGCCGAGGTGGTGCGCATCCTGGAGCGCGAAGGCATCCGCGAACGCGTCAAAGTCATCGTTGGCGGTGCGCCGGTCTCGCAGGGCTTCGCCACCAAGATCGGTGCGGACGGCTACGCCTCGCGGGCTCCCGCCGCCGTCGTTCTGGCCAAAAAACTGGTCTCCGAAAAAGCGGCCGCCTGATCCGCGGCTAATCGTTTCTCATAGCGCTGAAAAAAAAGCCCGTTCCTGTTTCAAGGAGCGGGCTTTTTATTTTCCTACCAACGGCCGTAAGGCGGCGCCTGTTCCCAGTTCGCATTTTGGGATTCGTAGTAGAGCGGCGCGCCCGCGAGCCGATGAATGCCGTCGGGGCACTCCTGGCTCGTCACGGTGCTGTTGGTTCTCAACGGCGGGGGGCACGGTTCACAGTGCGTTTGAACTGTGGTGCATTCCCGCACGGGCGGGCAGCATTGGCAGCCCGTGAGCAATGCCGCCGCGGCCAGGCTAAGGCAGCCGAGGGCCAGAGGCATCGCCATGTGTTTTGGAATTTGCATAGGTTCGATAACTAGGCGGCGGCCGGGGATTTGGTTGCAACGCCCTACTGCCACCACGAACTGGGTTTCGGATTGAAATCCCGGTATGGACTCGCTCCGCACGTAGGAAATTTATCGCACGGAGTCAAAAAAAGTCCAACGGACGGCAAAAAAAGAGTAGACGTATATATACCCACCTAGTAGATAGGTGTATACGCAAGACAGGGAGACCCCCTGATTGCAAAAAAATGGAGATTTGCGGGGCCCACGGCGTTTGCAAATGGCCGATAAGAACCAGACCACTGGACTTGACAGGAACAACAAAACAAAACCTCAAGCAACCCATCAGACTACTGAAGGTTGTGTACTTCATCATCCTTAGTATTCAATGAAATCTCTCCTTGCCTATCAGACGGGCTCCGCGCGGCGGGCCGCCATTACTGCCCTGGGAGCCGTCATAGCGCTTTCTTCGCCGATCCTCGCCATCGCGGGCGACGCGTCCAAAGCCACCGTGGAAACCACCTCCGTCATTTGGGAAAAGCCAGCGTGGCTGACCGATCTCTCGCTGCGTGTCGGCGAAAGCTATGACACCAACGTTTACCTCGCGGGCGTCGCGTGGCCGGAGGGCAATCTCGTCGCGCTGCGTAACAAATCCTCGTGGGTAACGACCATTACGCCGAAGATCGGGGTTGATCTGGCCAAGTTCCTCGACAAAGACAGCTTTGTTAAGAGCTTCACGCTCGGCTACAGCCCGGACATTCTCATTTTCCATGATGCTTCCGATGAATCCTACCAGGCTCACCGCATCACGACGGGCTTCAAGGGCAAGGCGGACAATGTCACCGTCACTCTCGACAACGCCTTGACGGTGATCAACGGCGACGATGACGGCCTGCGCTACCCGGGTGGGGCCAGCGCCTATGCCAACGGCACGATTCGCGAACGCCGCAGCCAGTGGCAGGACCGCTCCAAGCTTGCGGTGAAGGTCGACGTCAACGAATCCATCTTCGTTCGTCCGACGGTTTCGTTGCTCTACTACGATCTCGGCACCAATTTCTACAAAGCCTCCGGCAACTACTCCGGCTATACCAACTTCATTGATCGCTACGATGTCAATGGCGGCGCTGATCTGGGCTACAACGTCAATAAAGACGTAGCCTTCACCCTGGGCTACCGCTATGGCCATCAGTATCAGCAGGCCTACCCGGACTATGCCTCCACGGGCGTGACTAGCCTTGGCCGCGACGCCACCAACGACTACCAGCGCGTGCTGGTGGGCGTGGAAGGCTCACCGCTCAAGTGGTTGAAGGTCGAGGCTCAGGTGGGCCCGCAGTTCACCACCTACACCGACAGCCGCCCCTACCGCGACACCGTGGCGAAGTATGGCCTGGTTGATGACAACGCGACGAGCGTCTTCGCGGAGGCTTCCGTGACGATCTCTCCGACCAAGAGCGACGCATTGGTTCTGAAGTACAAGCGTTGGAACTGGGTGGCCAGCACGGGCGTCAACGCCTATGTTGACTCGACCTTTGATGCCAGCTTCCGGCACCAGCTTTCCAAGGACCTGCAATTGGCCGTGGGCGTGCGCGCCTCGAACTCGGACTACAACCCGTACCAACTCCGCAGCGACTGGCTCTACACCACGTCCGTCGGTCTCAAGTACAACATTACCAAGAACCTCACCTGGGATCTAACCTACGCTTACGACCGCGCCGAGAACGGCCAGGTGCAGACGGCGAGCGCCTCGGGCGTCTGGTCCAATATTGACAACTCCACCCGTCAATTCGACCGGAGCATCGTTTCCTCCGGCGTGACGTGGGCGTTCTAAACTAAGGCAAGTCATCATGAAAGTTCCCATCCACCTTTCGACGGAATTCGAAATGTGGATGGGGACTACCCTTTGGGCAGTTCGCAGCGCCTCTCCTCGCATGATGCGGGGAGAGGCGCTCAAATTTGCCCGCGGCGCGGGGAAAAGCGCCGATTCTCAACCACACCGGAGACGCTGGAGTTAATACAAATACAAGGCATCCCCGGGAAAAAATATCCTTATGGCAAAATACGATAATATCCTCCAAGCCGTCGGGCGCACGCCCCTCGTCAAACTCAACCGCATCGGAGCGGATCTGGCTTCCGACATTTACGTCAAAGTCGAGTACCTCAACCCGGGCGGCAGTTCCAAGGACCGCATCGGCGTGGAAATGGTGCGGGCAGCCGAGGAGGCTGGCATCCTCAAGCCGGGCGGAACCATCGTCGAGGCGACTGCGGGCAACACGGGCGTTGGATTGGCCCTGGTGGCCGCAGTGAAGGGGTACAAATTGATCGTCGTCCTCCCGGACAAAATGAGCGGGGAAAAAATCGCCCTCCTGCGGGCCTACGGCGCGGAAGTCGTGATCACCGCGACCAATGTGCCGCCGGATTCCCCCGAAAGCTACAACGGCGTGGCCGACCGGATCGCCCGCGAGATTCCCGGCGCCTTCCGCGCGGGCCAGTTCGTCAACCCGCGCAATCCGCAGGCCCACTACCTGACCACCGGCCCGGAAATCTGGGAGGATAGCGAGGGGAAAGTGGAGGTGTTCGTGGCCGGGATGGGCACGGGCGGAACGATTTCCGGCACCGCCCGCTACCTGAAGGAGAAGAACCCCAACATTACGGTCGTGGGCGCCGACCCTGAAGGCTCAATATTATCAGGTGATACACCACGGCCTTTCAAAGTGGAAGGCATCGGCGAGGATTTCATCCCGAAAACTTTTGATCGTCAGTTGGTGGACGAAATGGTCCGCATCAGCGACTACGAGTCGTTCAACACCGCCCGGCGGCTGACCCGCGAGGAAGGCATCTTCGTGGGCGGCTCCAGCGGCACGGCTCTCGCGGCGGCGTTGAAGTACGCGCAGCGCCTGGAGCGCCCGCGCAACATCGTGGTGCTGCTTCCCGACACCGGGCGCAACTACCTGAGCAAGATCTACTCGGACGACTGGATGCGTCAGAACGGCTTCTGGCAGACGCACGAGCAGCGTTCCGTGAAGGTCGGGCAGGTGATTGGCCACAAGAAGGAGTCCCCGGCCATTATCTCCGTGGGGCCCAAGGAGAAGCTCAAGGTGGCGGTGCAGCTCTTTACGCAGCACAACATCTCGCAGCTTCCCGTGATCGAGGAGAACAACGTGATCGGGTCGCTTAACGAAGCCTCGATCATGAAGAGCCTGCACGACGGCGTGGACCTCAATAACCAGGACATCGGCGTCGTCATGGGCAACCCGCTTCCCGTGCTCGACGAGAACACCGACATCGCCGAGGCCTATCGGCTGCTGTTGGGCGGTTCGCCCGCACTCGTCGTCACCCGGAACTGCGTTCCCCACGGCATCATCAGCCGCTTCGATATCATCAACGCCCTCATCAACAAAGACGAATATGGAATTTGAAACCTTAGCGATTCACGACGGACAGGCTCCCGAACCGCGCACCGGCGCAGTCAGCGTGCCGATTTACCAGACCTCTACCTTCCAGCAGGACGGCATCGGCAAGCAACGCCTGGGGTTTGAATACTCCCGTTCTGGCAACCCGACGCGCCAGGCCCTCGAAGCGGCCCTCGCGCTGGTGGAGCACGGCCAGTACGGCCTCGCGTTCTCGTCCGGCTCGGCGGCGACGGTGGCGGCGCTCCAGGTGGTCAAGCCCGGCGACCAGATCCTCGCGGGCAACGACACCTACGGCGGCACCTACCGCATTTTCGAGCGCATCCTGCGCCCGTGGGGCGTCGATACGGTCTACGTGGACGCGACGGACATTGCCGCGTTTGAAAAAGCAATCACGCCCAAAACGAAGCTCATCTGGATCGAAACGCCGACCAATCCGCTGCTGAAGCTCGTCGACATCGCGGCCCTGGCCGAGGTGGCCGACAAGCACAAGCTCATCCTGGTGGTGGACAACACCTTTGCCAGTTCCTACCTCCAGCAGCCCCTCGACCTCGGGGCGCGCGTGGTGGTACATAGTACTACAAAGTATTTGGGAGGCCACAGCGATGTGGTCGGTGGCGCGTTCATTACGTCGGATAAGGAGATCTACGACACCGTCAAATTCTACCAAAACGCGGCGGGCGGGGTGCCCGGACCGTGGGATTCGTGGCTCGTCCTGCGCGGGCTCAAGACGCTGAAGGTGCGGCTGCGCGAGCACTCGGCCAACGCGCTCCATCTGGCCCGCATTCTGGAAAAGCATCCGCAGGTCGAGCGGGTATACTATCCCGGCCTGGAGAGCCACCCGCAGCACGAGTTGGCCAAGCGCCAGATGCGCGACTTCGGCGGCATGGTCAGCTTTGAGGTCAAGGGAGGCGTCCCGGCCGTGGAACGGCTGGTCGCGCGGTTGCATCTCTTCGTGCTTGCGGAAAGTCTGGGCGGCGTTGAATCGCTGCTCTGCTACCCGCCCCGCATGACGCATGCTGCGGTTGGTGCGGAGGAACGCGCCCGGCGCGGCATCCATGACAACCTGGTCCGGCTATCCGTCGGCCTGGAGGCGGCAGCCGACCTCGAAGCCGACTTGCTAGAAGCATTGAAACCGTAGAGAATAGGTCCGTGCCCAAGCCCAGCATTCGCACCGGAAATTTCACCGAATCGGTCATTCGCCGGATGACCCGGATCTCCAATGCCCACCAGGCCGTCAACCTGGCGCAGGGGTTTCCGGATTTCGATCCACCGGAGGCGCTTATCGCCGCCGCCGAGCACGCCGCGCGCCACGGTCCGCATCAATACGCCGTGACGTGGGGCGCGCCGAATTTCCGTGCGGCGCTGGCTCGCAAGCAAACCCGATGGACGGGCATACCGCTCGATCCGGATGCCCACATCGTGGTGACTTGCGGCAGCACGGAGGCGATGATCGTCTCGATGATGACGGCCTGCAACCCGGGCGACAAAGTCATCGTCTTTTCGCCCTTCTACGAGAACTACGTGGCCGACGCTATTCTTTCGGGCGCCGAGCCGATCTACGTTCCGCTGCGGCCGCCGGAGTTCAATTTCGACCCGGCGGAGCTGCGGCGCGCCTTTGAGCAGCGGCCCAAGGCGCTTATTCTTTGCAACCCGTCCAACCCGTCGGGGAAGGTCTTCACGCGCGAGGAACTGCTGCAGATCGCTTCGCTGGCGGAGGAGTTCGATACGTTCGTGATCACCGACGAGGTGTATGAGCATATCGTGTATGCGCCGGGCGAGCACGTCTATTTCGCGTCGCTGCCGGGGATGTTCGAACGGACGCTCTCGTGCGGGTCGCTTTCGAAGACGTATTCGATCACCGGATGGCGGCTTGGTTACGTGATCGGTCCGGAGGCGGTGATCCCGCGCGCCCGCAACGTTCATGATTTCCTGACCGTGGGCGCGGCGGCTCCGTTGCAGGAAGCGGCGGTGACGGCGCTCGAATTGCCCGACGCCTACTACCATGAGCTGCAATGCATCTACACGGAAAAGCGCACGTTTTTTCTGGAGTGGCTCGACCGCGCGGGGCTGCGCTATACGAAACCCGATGGGGCGTATTACGTGATGGTTGATATTGGCGAATTTGGCTGGGAGGACGACATAGCCTTTGCCGAATGGCTGACGCGGGAAGTGGGCGTGGCCGGGGTGCCAGGCTCCAGCTTCTTTCGCGAGCCGGTGCGGCATTTGATCCGTTTCCATTTCGCCAAAAAGCGCACGACGCTGGAGGCGGCCGGGGAGCGCTTGCTCAAGCTGCGGGAAAAGGCGGCGGCGAGGTCATGACCGAGGAATTTTTCCCCTATCGGATGGCGGGCGTCGATCTGGATGGAACACTTCTCGGGCCGGAGAAACAGCTCAGTCCGGAGAATGCCGCGGCGATCTTTGTCTTGCAGGAAATGGGCGTGCGAGTGGTGCTTGCCTCGGGGCGGCGGCATGAAAGCATGCTCGCGCTGCACCGTGAGCTGGGGCTCGATACGCCGCTGGTTTCCTGCCAGGGCGCACTCGTTAAACAGGCGCGTTCCGGGCGCGTTTTGTACGAGCAGAATGTTCCGGAAGACCTCGCGGCGGAGGTGGTGGACCTTGCGGCGTCGTCATCGAGCGGCAGCCTGCTTTATTTTCATCGCGATGCCATTTACGTCGCCCGGGAGGACCGGTTTACCGATGTTTTCAAGAACCGGGGCCGCCATCGGCTCACGGAGTGCGGTGACTTAACGCTGCTGGCCGGGTCCTCGCCGCAAAAGCTCGTCTGGGTGGATGTCCCCGAGCGAACGACCGCGAGGCTGGCTGCGTTGCGAGCGCGTTATCAGGGCCGACTGGAATTGACGATCACCAGCCCGGATTACCTGGAATTTACGGCCTCCGGAGTGAACAAAGCGGAGGCGCTGGCGGCCGTGGCGGCGAGCTACGGCGTGGACGCTTCCGAGGTGATGGTTTTCGGAGACGGCAACAACGACGTGCCGATGTTCTGCTGGGCGGGGCTTAGTGTGGCGATGTCGTCGGCGACGGCGCAGGCCAAGAGCGCCGCATCCCATGTCGCGCCGGCGGGCGATCCGCGCACGAGTTTCTCGCGGGCGGTGGCATTGGCGCTGGCGACCTCGCCGGTATTACGCGAGCTGGCCCGGCAGGCTTGATACGAGTTTCACAGTCATCCACCAATAAATGGCCTCTCTATAAAAAATATTTCACGCAAAGGCGCAAAGAAGGCAGGTGCATCTCTTCTTTGCGTCTTTGCGTGAGACTTTATGCCTTTTATCGGGGTAAATCGCAAAAGGCGGGCCCCGTTTATTCCGCCCCGGCGACGGCGCGGGTCAGGGCGTGGATGTTGCCGAGCGGCGTGGCGCTGGCTATGGAGCACGACGGGCAGACGATGTGCGTGCCGTCGGCCACGATGCGCCGGGTGACGTTCCCGATGGCGTCGGCCTGGCCGTTGTGCAGGAGAAACGTGCTGACGTTGCCGACCACCGTTAAATTCGGATGGCGCTCGCGTAACGCGGCGATGGAAACCTTGGCGTCGGGCAGGAAGCCGGTGGCGTGCAGCGCGTCGAGCGATTCCGCCGCTCGGTCCACGGCCCCGCACATGTGCAGGATCACGGGAACGCCCGTGGCCTGGAGGCGGTCGATCAGGCAGTTGAGGTGCGGCAGCGCTACGTCGGCGAAACGCTTCGGGCCGATCAATTCCGGCGTCGCCGTATCTTCGCAAACGGTCAGGACATCGGCTCCAGCCTCGATGAAGGCCCAGCCCAGGGCGGCCAGGAAATCGCCGGTGTATTCCAGCAGCGCCCCGGCCTCGGCGGGAGCGGTACGCAGTTCCTTGAAAAAAGCCACCGGCTCGACCAGCTCCGCTGCCACGCTGAGCGGCCCCAGGAGGTTGCCGACGATGGGGAGGTCGCCCGCCGTTTCCACCAGCCGCCGAATGGCCTCGATGGCTACGGGTACGCGGCCGGTTCGCAGCAGTTCCTCCACGGGGCGACGGGGAACGTCGCGAGCGTGCTGGTAGGGCTCGCGGATGATTCGGGCTTCCGTGCGCTCGTCGCCGAGCTCCACGGGAACGCCGAAGGCATCCGCTTCGAGCGTGGCGCAGAGCGGCACGCCCACCGACTCGAAGCCGGTAATGCGTGCCGCCGCGAGCGCGAGTTTGGCCATCTCTTCCGCATCGAGGTGCGCCTGGGGCAGGCTGCTGCCGGATTGGGCGACGACCTCGGCCGTCAGCGCGGTGAGGGCTCCCCCGGTGCAGATCACTGGGGGACGGTCCACCGGTTTGCGGGCGAGCGCGCTCAGCAAGCGGGCGCGGCGGCCTGTGGGAACCGGACGATGGGGAAGAGACTGGCTCATGCTATTGGATATTATTCGTATTGACCGTAGAGGCGGCCCGCTTCGACCATTGTTTTGGCGCTGAGCAGGTTGCCATGGGGTGGAAATTCGCAGCCGGTGGAGAGAATGAAGCCCCCGTCGGCCACCTTGAACGTCTCGATGTGTTCGCGGCTGAGTTCCCGCACGCCCTCCTGCGAGAGAACGTGGCCCACCTGGGCCGGATCGACGCCGCCGATGGTGACGACTTTCTTGCCCCAGTTCTCGGCATGCTCGGTCCAGCTTTTGGACCCATAGGCCGGGTAGGCATGGGAGATGCCGACCGGGTTGATGTTCTCGATCACCTTGTCGAAGTACACGCCGTCGCCGCAGTTGTGCACGATCACGGCCGCCCCTGCCTCGCGCACCGCGTCGGCAATCGCGCCGACGAACGGGCCCTCGAAACGGTTCCAGGTCTCCTTTTTCAGAATGGTGGCCGAGGAATAGAGCGGATCGATCACGATGGCGTGGGCTCCCGCGCGAACCTGCGCCACGGCGTAGTCGATGAGCGTGAGGTTGATCGTCTGCACCGCCTCCAGCACGCGCGCGGGGTGGCGGATGAGGTCTTTAAATAGCTCGGCATGGCCGCGAATCTGCGAAAGCACGCCCAGCGGTCCGTAGACAAAGCCCATGACCGGCACCGTCTGGCCGCGTGCTTTTGCAAGGCCGTGGACGATATCGATGACCGTTTTCATCCGGCGCGTTTTGGTCGGATCGACGCGCTTGATTTTGTCGTAATCGTCGGCGGATTTGAGGTACTGATCATCGAAGTCGGGATACGCCGTGCCGTTCTCCGGGAAGATGAGCTTCTGGCCGAAATCCTCCGCCTCGACGGAGAGATCCACCAGCGTCAGGAAGCCGTCGAAGCCGATCAAGTCTTGCGCGGCGACGAGGCTGGCCGTGGCCGCCTCGGCATCCTGGGACCACCGGGCGTAGCTGATGCCGGTGACGCGTCGGGATGCGCCGCAGACGAGCGGGGCCACGGGAACGCGGTCGGGTTTCTTGTATTGAAGGGCGAGCACCACGCGCTCCAGCGAGGAGAGCTGATCTTTCTTCGGGACGGGTCGGGTTGCCGTGCTCACGCTGCTACCTCCTTGCGCTTTTCGAGGAGTTGCTTGGCGAGGTAGACCGCGTGCGAAGCCTTGGAGCCGTAGCCGTCGGCGCCGATCTTGTCGGCATAGGATTGCGAAATGGGCGCGCCGCCGATGATGACGATAAATTCCTCGCGGATGCCTTCCTGGTTCAGGATGCGGATGACCTCGGCCATGCCTTCCATGGTGGTGGTCATCAGCGTGCCGATGGCGATGATTTCCGCGCCGACTTCCTTGGCCCGGTCCACGAAGGTCTGCGGCGGCACGTCGCGGCCCAGGTCGATCACCTCGAAGCCGCCCACGTCGAGCATCAGGCGCACGAGGTTCTTGCCAATGTCGTGGGTGTCCCCCTGGATGACGCCGATGACGACTTTGGCTTTGTGAGCCTCGCCGCTGCGCTTGACGTGCGGCTTGAGGATGTCGAGCCCGGCGTACATGGCGTCGGCGGCGATCAGCAGCTCGGGGATGAAGTAGACCTCCTCATCGAAAAGCTTGCCCGCGCGGTCCACTCCGGCCACCAGGCCCTGTTCAATGGTTTCCCATGCGTCGTAACCCTTTTCAACGGCTTCGCGCGCCAAGGCCGCGGTTTGCTCTTCGTCCAGATCGTTTACGGCGGTGGCCAGTTTTTCGTAAAATTCTTGCTGAGTACTCATACTCGATAAGTTGGTCTCTCGGCGAGCGAAGAACCGGCCGCCGCCCGAGAGGGGTTTTATAGTGGTTTAGTGTTGGTGAGGCCGCCTCCGGTGGTGCTGTTGGGCGGTGCAAGTCCTTTTAGATAGAGTTAAACCGATCCAGTATTCTGGTTTGAAAACGATGTATACCTACTTAGTGGGTGTATGAAAGGTATTTCTTTTTGTTTTTCGGTCGTTTTTGCCTGGACAGAAATAGCACCCACCAAGTAAGTAGGTGTAAATACAAACCAGACGACTGGATTAGCGACAACCAAGACTGACCCTGCGGATCAGACAGACTGAAGGCGGGGGGAAAGAAAAACAAAAAACCGATCGGCGGGCCCCTCGCAAGGCCCGGCTGATGATTGCTCATGAAAACCAAATTTGTACTCAGCACCCTTGCGGCCCTCGCCGCGGGGCTTCAATTCGCCGCTGTCGTCCATGCTGACGAAGTGGTCCGGGTCGGCCATCTGCCGGTCACGGGACATGCGAAATTTTTCATCGCCAAGGAAGAGGGCTTCTTTAAGGAGGAAGGCCTGGACGTCCAGCTCGTCGAGTTCGCCAACTCGGCTGACGGCCTGGCGGCGCTGCGCGGTGGCAAGCTCGACCTCGGCGCGTTCGGGACCACGGCCCCGCTGCTCCATATTTCCAAGGGAGCCGAGATCAGGATCATCGGCGGCGTTATGGGCGAGGATGCGGCGATCATCACGACGCCGGAAAATGCCGCTTCGGTCCAGAAGATCACTGATTTGAAGGGCAAAAAGCTGGCGACGGTGCGCCTGGCCACGGGCGACGCCGTGGTGCGCGGCGCGCTGGATGCCGCCGGGGTGGACTGGAAAAAGGACGTGCAGATTTTCGAGCTAAAGAACCCGCCCGCCGTGTTGGAAGCCGTGAAGTCCGGCCAGGTGGACGCCGGGCTCATCTGGGGGCCGTTTGATTTCAAGGCCGAGGAACAGGGGCTGAAGGTAACCATCCGCAGCCATGCGCTCCAGCCGGGCCACCCGTGCTGCCGCCTGACCATCAACGCCAAGGACGCCGAAACGCGCCCCGAGGTGTGGACCAAATTCATCCACGCCTTCCTGAAAGCGGAGAAATTCGCACAGGATAACCATGAGAAGACGCTCGATGATATTCAGAAATACTTGAAGCTCGACCGTGCGCTGATCGAAAAGGCCTACTACGACGGCTACCTCGACCAGGCGTCGGACCCGAACGTCGATGGCGTAGTCTCCTTCTGGAAGACGATGCTCAAGAGCGGTTTCGCGGAATCCAATCTCGATATCCGCAGCTTCATCACCACGAAGTTCTACGAGCAGGCGCTCAATCAACTGGCCAAGGAGCAGCCCAACGAACCTTTCTGGCAGCAGCGGCTCAAGACTTTCACCGACCGCGATAACCTCGCGAAGCCCCTGGCCGCGACCAAGGCGGACGACGGCTGGGTAAAGGTCGCCGCCACCAAGGCGCCGCAGGCCGAGTGCTGCCACCAGTAGATCTTTGGGCCACGGATGGGCTGCCGCGGTAATCCCGTTTTGCCGCGGCACCCATCGACTTTTTTTTAAGACATGACGCTTACGGATACTCCAACAAAGAATTCCGCGCCCGGCCGGGGCCTTGAAGTTCAAGGGCTTCGTTTCGGCTACAACGGAACAACGATTCTTTCCGAGGTTGACCTGGCCATCCACGAGGGGGAATTTATCAGCCTCCTGGGGCCGAGTGGCTGCGGCAAGACGACCCTTTTGCGCATCCTGGCTGGCCTGGAAACGCCGGGCGCAGGGGCGGTTTCATGGAAAGGGAAGGCGATCACCGGCCCCTCGCTGGAACGGGGCGTGGTCTTCCAGGACTACTCGCTCTTTCCCTGGATGAGCCTGCTGCAAAACATCACGCTCGCCATCGCGAAAGCGCAGCCCGGGATCAGCGCCAAATGGCGCAGGCAGCTGGCCGAGGATTATCTCGAAATGGTCGGCTTGGCCGGTGCGGCGCGGAAGTATCCCCTGGAGCTCTCCGGCGGCATGCAGCAGCGTGGGGCGATTGCCCGGACGCTGGCGGTGGGCTCGCCGGTGCTGCTGATGGACGAGCCCTTCGGGGCGCTGGACCCGGTGAACCGGGCCCGGTTACAGGATTTGCTGCTGGAGGTCTGGTCGGGAACGACCGCGCGCAAGACGGTGGTTTTCGTAACGCACGATGTGGAGGAGGCGCTTTATCTTTCGGACCGCGTCATCATGCTCGGGTCTTCGCCCGGGCGGGTGATCCACGAATTGCGCGTTCCCTTCGGGCGGCCCCGCGTGCGCCGCGATCTGGTCGGCTCGGACGAGTTCACCCGCCTGCGCGCCGACATCGACGCCCGGTTCCGTCGCGATGTGATCGAGCGGATCGAGGCCGACTCCACCGTTAACAGTGAAGGAGAGGGAGTATGAGTTCTACATTTTCACCCGAGGCCTCGCTGAATGGGGCCTCGTCGATTGCCGGGGAAGCGGCCACGGCTGGAGCCGTGAAGGTTCAGGGGCATCAGCGGCAGGGGCGGGTGTTTTCGCCATTACGCTTTCTCGTGGGCAAGGAGGGGATCCTCTTTTTGCTGGCCCTGGTGGCGCTTTGGCAGGTGGTCAGCGGGCTTCATTTCCGAGGCGGCTACCTGTTCCCGTCGCCGCTGGTAACGGCCCAGGCGCTGCAAAAATCGCTGCCGGAATTGCTCAAGGGCACGGTTTCTTCGTTCCTGATCTTGATTCCCGGGCTGCTGCTGGCCATTGCGCTGGGGATTTTCTGGGGGCTCTTGGTGGGGACTACCCCGTTTTTGAGCCGGATGTTCTCGCCCTTTGCGCGCTTCGCCTCGCCGGTGCCGCCGACGATCTACGTCCCCTACGCCATCGCGCTCTTGCCGACCTTCCAGACGGCGGCCGGGTTCGTGGTGTTTATCGGGGCGTTCTGGCCGGTATTCTTGAATACCGTGGCGGGGGCTTCGTCGCTGCAACAGCGTTACCGGGACAGCGCGCGCATCCTTGGGCTGGGGCGTGTGGAGTACTTGGTGCGCATTGTTTTCCCGGCCGCGCTGCCGCATATTTTCTCCGGCATCAGCGTGGGTCTGGTGTTCGCGTTCATCCTTTTGACGGTCGCCGAACTCTTTGGGGCCAATGCCGGGCTCGGGCGCTTCATTCAACTTTATGCCGACTACGCGGAGTACCCGCGCATGGTGGCGGGTATCCTTTACACCGGCGTGGTGGTCTTGATTGTTACGGAAATTGTCGAACAGATTAAGCGCCGGGCGCTATTCTGGGTAAAATGAGTAAAGATAAATTGACTCCGTTGGAACGCTTCGCGGCCTATGGCGCGGGGCGGCCGATCGATCGCCTGCCTTGTGTGCCCATTGTCGGCAACACAGCGGCCCGCGTGATCGGCGTTAAAGTTTCGGAATTTCGCGGAAATGGCAAGCTGATCGCCGATGCGCAGATCGCCGCCTATCGCCGCTTCGGGTACGACGTGATCCGGATCTTCACGGATCTCTACACGTTGGCCGAGGCGATGGGGGCGCGCGTACACTACCCCGAGGACGAGACGGCTTACCTCGAAGCGCCCGCGATCGAATCCGTGGAAGAGATCGGCGCGCTGAAGGTGGTCGATCCCTTCAAAGACGGCGCTCTGCCGCAGCATCTCTACGCCATGGAGCGAACACTCAAGGAGGTGGGCAAGGAAGTGGTCGTCAACGGCGCGCTGACGGGGCCGTTCACGAATGCCTCGTTTTTGATCGGCACGGAAACGCTCGTGCGCCTGCTGATCAAGAACCCGAAGGCGGTCCATGCCGTTTGCGAAGTCGCCTTCCAAAGCACGCTCGCCTACGCCAAGGCCATCATCGACATCGGCTGTACGCCGAGCCTCACGGACGCCATGTGCTCGTCCACGGTGATCAGCCCGCGGCAGTTCCGCGAATTCGGCGCGCCCTATTTGAAGCGCCTCGTGGATTATATCCACAGCCGGGGCCGCGCGGTGACGCTGCATATTTGCGGCAAGACGTCGCCGATCTGGGATGCGATGGTCGATACCGGGGCCGACTGCCTTTCCCTCGACAACGCGGCTGACCTCGGCGAAGCCAAGCTGAAGGTCGGCGACCGGGTGCGGCTCATGGGCAATATCCCGCCCTCCGAAGTGGTCCTGCAAGGCACCCCGGAGGACGTGCGCCAGGCCGTTTACCAGGTCGTGCGCAAGGCCCATGACAACCCCCGGGGGCTCATCGTCGCCTCCGGATGCAGCCTGCCGGTGGAGACGCCCTTTGCCAATATCGACGCCATGCTCGATGCCGTACGCGAAATCGGCTGGCCCATTTCCTCTTCGCTTTGATTTTTTATGCCTAAGAAAAACCTCACTTGTTCCGATTGCGGCACGCTGAACTGCTACCGCCGGGAGAAACAATTTCCACCCTTCTGCCAGACGCTGACCGCCCCGCCCCAGCTCCTCAAAAAAACCGTGGCGCGCTACCGGGGCCGGGGCTTGGACGCCCGCATGGCCCGGGCTGCGGCGGAGGTGGAGGGGACCTATTACGGCAAGCTGACGCGCGTGGAGGAGATCATCGCCTTTGCCAACCGCCTCGGTGCGAAGAAGATCGGCATCGCCACATGCATTGGCCTGAGCGCCGAGACCAAGGTGTTCGTCAAAATCCTGGAAACCCACGGGCTCCAGGCGCACACGGTGCTTTGCAAAGTCGGCTCGGTGGACAAAACCGAGATCGGCATCCCCGAGAACCTCAAGGTTAAGCCCGGCTGCCAGGAGTCGGCGTGCAACCCGATCCTTCAGGCGGAGCTGCTCAACGCGCAAAAGACCGATCTCAACGTCGTCGTCGGCCTCTGCGTCGGGCACGATTCGCTCTTTATCAAGCACTCCAACGCTCCGGTAACGACCCTTATTACCAAAGACCGGGTACTCGGGCACAACCCGGCGGCGGCGCTCTACACGAGCAATTTCTACTACACGCGCCTCTTTGACGGCTCGAAAAAACTGTAACTGGTTGCGTGATACCGATGGGCACATCCCGAGGAAGCGGGGTGTGCCCTTTTTTTCGGAGGTTGAAAAGGGGAGGGGTTCGGGCGTAGGTTTTCCCGCATGCTCCCGCCTTTAGTTCCCGGATTGGAAGAAATCGTCGGCAAAGAGAACGTCCTCTGGAATGCCGTCGACCTGACTGCGTACAGCTACGACGCGACAGCTGACCAGCCTCGGCAAACTCCTGACGTCGTGGTGTTTCCGACAACCGCCGAAGCCGTCCAAAAGATCGTCCACTTCGCCCGGGAACAGAAAACGCCCCTCTACCCGCGCGGCTCCGGGACGAACCTAAGCGGCGGCACCATTCCCCTGCGCAAGGGGATCGTCATTTCGTTCCAGAAGATGAACAAGATCCTGGAAATCGACGCCGAGAACCTGACGGCCACCGTCCAGCCGGGTGTCGTCATCGCTGATCTGAACGCAGCGGTGGCTCCCTTCGGTCTTATTTACCCGCCGGACCCGGGAACCGTCAGCACGGCCACGATGGGCGGTTCGGCGGCGGAGAACTCGGGCGGCCTGCGGGGGCTCAAGTACGGCGTCACGAAGCACTACGTGATGGGCATGGAGGTCGTGCTCGCTAACGGTTCGGCGGTTCGCTTTGGCGGGAAAACGGTCAAAAACGTTACGGCGTATGATTTTTCCAGCCTCTTCGTGGGCTCCGAAGGGACGCTCGGCATGATGACGGAGCTGA
The DNA here is from genome assembly GCA_002298145.1 of Spartobacteria bacterium UBA695. Lineage (GTDB taxonomy): Bacteria > Verrucomicrobiota > Verrucomicrobiia > Chthoniobacterales > Chthoniobacteraceae > UBA695. Next base: position 50,821 of record DBMP01000016.1, read on the forward strand.
CCGTCAAGCTGATCCCCGCTCCGAAGGCCCACCGGACTATGACAGCGGTCTTCAAGACGCTGGAGGACGCGGGCAATACCGTGGCGGGCATCATTAAGGCAAAGGTGATCCCGGCGACGCTGGAGATCATGGACCAGATGACCATCCGCACGGTGGAGAATTTTTCCAAAGCGGGCCTGCCTACCGATGCCCGGGCGCTGCTGCTGATCGAAGTGGACGGGATGTCCGAGGACCTCGTGGCACGGGAGGCGGAGGCGGTGGCGGGTGTGGTAAACGCCAACCATGGCGAGCTGAAAACGGCGGCGACCGATGCCGAACGCAATCAGCTCTGGGCGGCGCGGCGCAGTGCGCTTCCTGCCCTGGCTTCACTCAATAATACCGTGGTGCTGGAGGATGCCACCGTTCCGCGCAGCCGGATCACCGACATGCTGGTGGCCTGCGAGGCGATTGGAAAAAAGCACGGGCTCACACTCGGCACCTTCGGCCACGCGGGCGACGGGAACCTGCACCCCACGATCCTTTGCGATAAAAACAACGCAGATGAAATGGCGCGAATGCACCGGGCCGTGGAGGAGATTTTTGACGCCGCGCTCGGCTTCGGCGGGACGCTCTCGGGCGAACACGGCATCGGGATTGCCAAGATGAAGTTCCTCGGCAACGAGCTCGGCCAGAGCGGCCTGGAGCTGCTCCGGAGCGTTAAAGAAGCGCTCGATCCGGATTATTTGCTCAACCCCGGGAAGATGGTTCCCACGAAAGGAAACGCATGAGTACGCCTGAATCGCCCACCGCTTACGACGAGCTCTCCCAGATCCGGCAGGAGACCGACCGGTGCATGAAGTGCGGCAACTGCATGGCGGTCTGCCCCGTCTACGCCACGGAAAAAGTGGAGGCAGGCGTGACCCGGGCCAAGATCGCGGTGGCCGAGGCGGTCTTGAGCGGCGACCTCGCCCTGGACGACCCGAAGGTCTACCGGATGCTCTTCGATTGCCTGGTCTGCAAATCGTGCGCGGCCAACTGCCCGACCCGCGTGAACTTCGGGCGCATCATGCTGGCGCTCCGGGCGGCGCTGGTGCGCAAAAACGGGCTACCCTGGCTTAAGAAGGCGATCTTCTCCACGCTGCGGCACCCGCGGCTTTTTGACGTGGGCATGAAGGCCGGAGCGGTATTCAACGGTCTGGCGTTTCGCGGCGTGAAGGCGAAGGCGGCGATTGCGCCCCGGTCGCCGTTCGCCTGGGCGGGAGGGACCATCGGTTTTGACGGGGAGCGCCTGTTCCCGGAGCTGGCGGTCAAGCCGCTGCGCGACCGCGTGCCTGAGGTGATCTCTGTCCCGGACGCGAAGTTCAAGGTCGCGTTTTTCACAGGCGATTCGCTCAACTACTTTTACCCCGACGCGGGGGCCGACGTGATCGAAGTGCTGACCGCCAACGGCGTCGAGGTGCATATTCCCAAGGGCCAGTCGTGCTGCGGCATTCCCGTGCTGGTGCACGGCGACGTCGAAACGGCGCGGGCCCTGGCGCGCAACAACCTCGACGTGTTCGAAAAATGTGGGGCCGAATACATCATTACTGGCTGCGGATCGTGCGGCGGCGCCTGGCAGCACGACTTCAAAGAGGTCCTGGCGGATGATCCCGTCTACGGCCCCAAGGCCGCCTATTGGGCCGAGCGCACCTATGACATTTCGACGTTCTTGACCGAGGTGGTCCACTTCCGCAAGCCGACGGGCCGCGTCGAGGCTTCCGTGACCTACCATGATTCGTGTCACCTCAAAAAGTCGATGGGCGTATTCCGCGAGCCGCGCGAAATCCTCGGGAGCATCCCGGGGATCACGTTTAAGGAAATGGCGAAGCCCGACGCCTGCTGCGGCAGCGGCGGCTCCTACGTGCTGACGCATTACGAAACGGCCTCCAGCATCGGAAAGCGGAAGGTGGAGGACATTAATCGGACGGGGGCGGAGATCGTTTCCACCGGCTGCCCGGCCTGCATGATGCAGCTCCTGGATAACGTGAACCGCTTCGGCACGGGCCAGCAGACGCGCCACTACATCTCGCTGCTGGCCGAGGCCTATCGCAACGAAAAGGCGGCGTCTTAAGGGCACCCTTAAAAGCTCAGCTCGATTTTTCCGCCTGGTGGAAGTTCGACCTGGCGGAGCGTCTCGCCGTGGCGAACGAGGCAGCGCCCGCCTTTCTCTGATCTGACGGTGCATTGCCTGACGCCGCAGGCCTGCCATGCGAAGCTAAGCTCAAAGCCGCCCCGGGCGCGGAAGCCGCTCATGGAGCCGTCGGGCCAGGCATCCGGGAGGGCCGGGAGCAGGTGAAGCACGGGGAGCGCCTCGCCCGTGCTTCTATCGGGCCGGGTCTCGTGGCTTTGCAGGAGCATTTCGGCAATGGCTGCGGTGCCTCCGAAGTTGCCGTCGATCTGGAAGGGGGGATGGGCGCAGAAGAGGTTTGGGTACGAGCCGCCGCCTTCATAGGCGGTGTCATTACCGTTCTTCGAAGCCTTGTTTACCGGCGTCAGCAGGTTTTTCAAAAGCGTGTGGGCGTGGTTGCCGTCGCCCAGGCGTGCCCAGAGGCAGCACTTCCAGGCCATGCACCAGCCGGTGCCTTCGTCGCCCCGGACTTCGAGCGTTTTACGCAGCGCCTGGGCGAGTTCGGGCGTTTGGCCCGGGGTGATGGTGCTGCCGGGAAAGAGGGCGAAGGCGTGGGAGACGTGCCGGTGCTGGAGATCGACTTCCTCGTATTCCTCGGGCCACTCCAGGAGGCGTCCGTCGCTGCCCACGGCGGGCTTGGGCAGGCGGTCCTGGGCGGCCTGGAGCCGCGCCTGGAATTCGCCGTCTTCGCCGAGCTGGCTCGCCGCGCTTCGGGTGGCCTCAAAGAGCTGGGTGAGGATCTGGCTGTCCATGCTGCTGCCCGCGGAGAGCACGCCGCATTCGCCGTTAGGCAGGCGGTAGAGGTTCTCCGGCGAGGCGGTGGGGGAGACGATCAGGCGGCCCCGGGCGTCTTCGATCAGGAAATCGAGGAAAAACAGGCTGGCGTCTCTGAGGATCGGGTAGGCTTTCTTGAGGAAGGCGAGGTCGCCGCCAAAGCGGTAGTGTTCCCACAGGTGCAGCGAGAGCCAGGCCCCGCCCATGAGCCAGTAGGAGGCGGCGAGGTTGCGGTCGGTGGGGCAGGTGTCGGCCCAGAGGTCGGTGTTGTGGTGGGCCACGAAGCCGCCGCAGCCGTACATTTCCCGGGCGGTTTTGCGGCCGGACTCGGCGACGCGCTCCAGGAGGTCGAAGAGCGGCTGGTGGCATTCCGCCAGGTTGGCGACTTCCACCGGCCAGTAGTTCATCTCGGTGTTGATGTTGATGGTGTACTTGGACCCCCACGCGGGCCAGAACTCCTGGTTCCAGATGCCCTGGAGGTTGGCGGGGAGGCTGCCGGGCCAGCTCGCGGAAATCGTCAGGTAGCGGCCAAAGTTAAAGTAGAGCGCGGCCAGGGCGGGGTCGGTTTCGCCCTCTAGAAGGCGTGCCTGGCGCTGGTCGGTGGGCAGAAGGCTGCTCTCGGTGCTCCCGAGGTCGAGCTGGACGCGGTCGGAGAAGCTCCGGAAGGCGCTCACATGGTCGACCAGCAGCGTGGGCCAGTTTTTGGCGGCTGCGCGCCGGGTTTGTTCGATGCTCTGGGCGGCGGGATCAGCGTGGCGGAAGGTGGTGGCGGCGGCGAAGAGGAGGGTAACGGCGTTGGCGTTTCGCACCACGAGCGTTTCGCCGATGATGAGGGTCTCGCCGCCTTCGGGCAGCGCCTGGAGGTGCGCCGCGAAGCTGACGGCTCCTTCCCCACCGGCTTTCCCTTGGAGCAGCAGGCGGCGGTCGTCGTAGCCCCGGGTGGTATCGGCGTAGCGGGTGGAGTAGCTTTCGCGCGGGCCGCGTTCGATGCGGAGCCGCAGCGAGATGGAGGCGGGGTGGGAGGCTTCCAAGCGGAGGGCGATAACGCCGTCAACGGGGCTGGCAATGTGCGTGCGGGTGTAGTCGATGCCGCCCAGGGTGTAGGCGACTTTGGCGATCCCCTGGGTAAGGTCGAGCTCGCGGGCGTAGTGGGTCAGTAAATGGGCGTCGAACTGGGCCTCTTGATTGGAGGCGGTTTGGTCCAGGTTTGTGGCGTGTACGTCAACTCCGGCGTGTTCGAAGCTGATGAGGAGATCGGCCAGCGGTTCGTAACACCGCATGCTGTCGGGGATGCCGGCCAGGGCGTCGTTGGTGAGCGCGTTGGCTTCCGCGAGCCGTCCCTCGCGCAGGAGTTGCTGGATTTCCGGCAGGTAACGCCGGGCGCTCGGGTTGATTCGGTCGCGGGGACCGCCGTTCCATAGGGTGTCTTCGTTGAGTTGAACGCGCTCGTTGATGACGTTGCCGAAGACCATCGCTCCAAGGCGTCCGTTGCCGATGGGCAGGGCGCGGTTCCAGTCGTGGCCTGCTTCGTTGGCGTACCAGAGGCGAGCGGAAGTTGAATTCATGGGGTGCGATTAAATTTTTCAAACCGATGCCATGCAAGCTTTTCCCGGGGAATGTTACGGGATTCCATTTCCCGGAAAACGAGGCTACGCTGCCGCGATGACGAATCCCTGCCCGCTCGCCCGTGTTTACCTTGCCGGTCCGGATGTTTTTTACCCGGAGCCGATGAAGGCGGCTGCTGAAAAGAAGAAGATCCTCGCCTCAGTGGGGCTGGAGGGGGTGTTCCCCCTGGATCAGGTCATTGATTCGGCGGGGCTATCCCCTGAGGCGCTTGCGCTGCGCATCGGGCAGGCCAATGAGGCGATGATGCGGGGGTGCGATATTGTGATCGCCAATATGGAGCCATGGCACGGGCCGAGCATGGATGTCGGGACGGCTTACGAAATGGGTTACGCTCGGGCGTTGGGGAAAATCGTGCTGGGCTATACGCCGGATCGCCGCCGGTTTTCCGAGCGGGTGCAGGCGTTCCTGGGGGCGCAGGGCGCTCCATGGCCTTTCCAAGTCGAGGATTTTGGGGCGATGGCCGACAATTTAATGATGGTCAATGCCGTGACGGATTCCGGCGGGTCGCTGGAGATCCCGGCGACGTTTGAAGAAGCGGCGCGGCTGGCCCGCAGGCTCTGGGATGAAAAAGCGGCGCGGGGGAAATAAAGCGGCTCTCTTTTTGGTTGGGGCGCTTATATAAAAGGGATTACGTTTCCCTTTGAGCGATGAACGACGAACCCCCGACGCCTTTTCCGATTCCGAGCCGTTGGTTGCGCTGTTTCCCGGGGCTGGCTCTTTTTCGCGGTTATCAGCGCGGCTGGCTTTGGGCTGATATCGTGGCGGGGGTGACGGTTTGTTTGGTGATGATCCCCTCGGTGATCGCCTATGCGGGGCTGATCGGGATCCCGCCGCAGTACGGGCTCTATGCGGCGCTGGTCCCGCTGCTGGTTTACCCGTTTTTTGGCAGTTCGCGCCAGGTGATCGTCGGGCCGGATATCGCTATTTCGCTGCTGATTGCGAGCGCGGTGGGGCCGCTTGCGGGAGGGGACCCGGGGCGGGCGGCGGCGCTTTCGGCGGTGGTGGCGGTGTTGAGCGGAGGGTTCCTGTTCCTAGGGGGCCGGGCGAAATTCGGGGCGGTGGCGGATTTCTTTTCCAAGCCGGTGCTGGTGGGCTACATGACGGGGGCGGCGCTGATTTTGGTGGCCTCGCAGTTGGGGAAGCTCTTTGGGATTGAGCTCAAGCGCATGGATTTCTTCCCGCTGCTCTCGGAGTTGGTGGGGCGGTTGCCCGAGGCTCATGGGCCGACGTTGGCCGTGGGGGCGGGGTTCCTCGGCCTCATGCTCGGGCTGCGGCGCTTTGCCCCGAGGGTCCCGGCGACGCTGGCGGGGTGCGTGGTGGCGATTGCGCTTTCGTGGGCCCTGGGGCTGGAGAAGCACGGGGTGGCTGTGGTGGGGATGGTTCCCCGGGGGCTGCCGGGCTTCGCCTGGCCCGGGGTGACGCTGCGCGATGTGCACGCGCTTTTCCCCGCGTGCATCGGCGTGGCGCTGCTGACGTACACTGAGTGCATCCTGCTGGCCAAGGCGTTCGCGGAGAAAAACCGCTACGGGGTGGATTCGAATCGGGAGTTGACGGCGCTGGGCGTGGCGGATTTGGTGACCGGGCTCTTCCAGGGCTTCGCGGTGACGGGCAGCCAGGCTCGCACGACGCTGAGCGACGCGGCGGGCGGCAAGACGCCGCTGGTCAGCCTTGTGGCGGCGGCGACGCTCGCGCTCTTCCTGCTGTTTCTGACGCCGCTCATCGCTCTGTTGCCGGTGGCCGCCCTGGCGGCGATGCTGATCCACGCCGGGTTCGGCCTGGTGGAGTTCGACGTGATGCGGCGTATTTACCGTTATTACCCGAGGGCCAGTATGCTGGCGGCGCTGACCACGCTCGGGGTGCTGGTGGGCGGGGTGGTGCCCGGGATTCTCCTCGGGGTGACGGTTTCGCTGATCGGCTTGATCAACCGCATTTCGCGGCCCGTGGACGCGGTGTTGCAGGAGGTGCCGGGGCGGGGGTTCCACGACGTGGGGGAGAACTTCACCGGGGAGACGGTCCCCGGGCTCATTGCCTACCGCTTTTATGCGCCGCTGCTTTTTTCCAATGCGGGCTACTTCTGCGAACGCGTGCGGTCGCTGATCGAACAGAGCCCCACGCCGGTGCGCTGGTTTGTTCTCGACGCCCAGGCGGTGACGGATGTGGATGTGACGGCCTCGGAGGCGTTCATGGCCCTGAAGGAGGAGCTGGAGGAAAAGGGGGTCGCGCTCAAAATCGCCCGGGCCAACCGGCCGCTGCGGGAGATTCTCCAGCGCGCCGGGGTGACGCACAATCTGGGCGAGGGGAGCTTTTACCCCTCGGTGCACAAGGCGGTGGCGGCGTTTATGCGGCTCCCGGAAACAACCGGCGCGTAAAGGGAGGACCGGCGCTTACGAAACGATCTTGCCGGTTTCCTGGGTGCCGTAGCCAGGGAGGCCGTCGAGCTGACGGCGGAAGTCCCGGTTTTGTAGGAAATCGAGGAGCCTGGCCACGGGGGCGAAGTCGAGCAGGGTCTTGGGGATGATCAGGTCAAAGGCCACTTCCTGGACAGGGAGAAAATCGAGGTCGCACGATTCGGCCACGGCCTTGAGCCCCATGGCTACGTCGGCGCGCCCTTCGCGGATCGCCCCGGCGCAATCGAAATGGCTGGAGGCCACGGTGGAGTAGAGGGGGACTTCCGAGGGATTCACGCCTGCCTTCTCCAGCAGGCCGTCGATGAGGAGGCGGCTGCCGGAGCCGTCCACGCGGTTGAGGAACCGGACACGGTTGGAGGCCAGGTCCTCCACGGACCGGAAGCCGAGCGGGTTGCCCCGGCGGATCATCCAGCCCTGGTCCCAGCGGGCGAAGCGAACCACGACGGCTTCGGCCCCAAGGGTTTTCAAAGCGCGCTGCTCTGCCTTTTCATCGGGAAAATGGACGCCCGCGATGTGGGCTTCCCCGGCTGCGAGGGCCTTGAGAGCGGCGGTGCTCGAAAGGTTCTGCCAGCGCACCCGGCCGTCGCCATGGCTGGTCCTCCAGAGATCCCGGACGATGCCGAGGGCGGGGTCGCACCCGGCCACAAGGATGTTCTGGCGCAGCTGCGCCTCGGGCTGCAAAATTTTCACGGAGCCGGAGTTGCCCCGGCGCGCCACCAAGTCCCCATCGGCTTCGCCGAACCCAGCGGCTTCCGAACCGGCCACGGGAATGGCGATCCAGCGCTCCCCGACCAGGGCCAGGCGCACGGGGCCTTCGTGGGAATGGAGCGCGGAGGAGAGGGTGACTTCCAGCGGGTGATCGGCCTGCGGCTTCTGGAAGAGATCGGGCACGGTGCATTCCAGCGCATCGGCCAGGGCCAGAGCGGTGAGGACGGAGGGGACGATGCGCCCGCGCTCCACCATATTGACGAGCTGACGGCTCAGCCCAGCACGCCGGGCAAGTTCGGCCTGGGAAATTCCCAGACGCTCCCGGAGCGCTCCGACGTGGCACACACAGGTTGGCTCGGTCATGGCACGGGGAATATGACAAAGCTTTGCTACACTGTAAAGGATGAGGGCTGTTGGCTTTCTCGAAAATATGACAAGATCGTATGCCAAACGGAGGGACGCAGGGACGCGTCCGGCCGTGTCACGCATTCATGACGATGTAACCTCTGCTCAACATCCGGCACGAATATTGCTAATGCCCACAACGTCCGGCGGAAGCCCGATTTTTTCCGTCACCTTTATTTTTTTATGACGACAAGCACCGAAATAGACCTTCTAAACGATGAGCCCGAATTTCCGGAGTCGGAAACGGGCGTGAGACGCCAACTGGATTACCTCGGCTTCGCGCCGTGCCCGATCCGGTCTGAAATTCGCCGCCGCCTCCACCGCCACTACGAGGAAGCGCGCCTCCGCGCCGGGCTGGAGCCGAAGTGGTACATGTCTTCAGGCTGCGGCGACACGAACCCCTACGACGAATTCTGGGGCTTTGAAACCGAGGCCGAGCTGCCCGCGCTGATCACCGAGGGGGGCATCGCGGATATTTTCCGCCCGGAATTCACGCAGCGCTGGGTCGTTACGGGCGTCTTTGGCCCGCTGCCGGTGCCGAAACTGCGCCCGGAATTCGCCGAGGCCGGGATGGCCGATCCGCTCGGCGTTTACCATATCTACGGGGTGTTCCCGCATGTCATTTTGGTTGATCTCAAACGCCTCGGTAGCCGCCCCGTGCCTGCTTCCTGGGCCGATCTCCTCAACCCAGTCTACCGCAAGGATGTGATCATCGGCGGGTGGGAGGACGAAATTTCCGACGTGGTCCTATTCAATTTCCATAAGGAATTCGGCGAAGAGGGCCTCGAACTGCTGGGCCGGAATGTGCGCGACTTCTGGAGCGCCGCCGAAATGGCCCGCACGGCCGGTTCGGACAGCCCCAAGGGTGCGGCGATTTACGTGCTGCCGTGGTTCTTCGCGGCGGGAAATCCGCACAAGGAGCAGACCCAGCTCGTCTGGCCCTTGGACGGTGTGCTGGCGATGCCGCTCTTTCTGCTGGGCAAACCAAAGGTGAACTCGGCGGCCAAGGTCGCGCTTGATTTCTTCACGGGCCGGGAGTGCGCGGAGTTCATGGCGTCGGTCCATTTCCCGCCATCGGCTGACTTTGGCAAGAGCACCCCGGCGCTCCCGGGTAAGCTCAAGTGGCTTGGCTGGGACTACATCCGCAGCCATGACCTCAACGAACTGCGCGTGCCGCTCAACGCGGTCTTTTCACGGGGTTTCAAAGCGTGAAACTGATCACCGTTGCCGGGCCGCCCTCCTCCGGGAAGACGGCTGTCATCACCAAGGCGCTCCGCTTCCTGCATTCGGAGGGGCTGCGCGTGGGGGTGCTTAAGTTCGACTGCCTGGTGAGCCGCGATGCGGAAGTCTTTCAGGCCGAGGGGATTCCTGTGCTCACGGGGCTCTCGGGTAATTTCTGCCCAGACCACTTTTTCATCACGAATATTGAGGACTGCTTCGCCTGGGGCAGCCGCCATGGGCTGGATCTCTTAATCAGCGAGAGCGCCGGGCTCTGCAACCGCTGCGCGCCGCACATCCGGGGCTTTTACGCGGTTTGCGTGCTCGATAATCTCTCCGGCGTCGAGACCCCGCGCAAGATCGGCCCAATGCTAAAAACGGCTGACCTCGTGGTGGTGACCAAGGGGGATATCGTGAGCCAGGCGGAGCGCGAGGTGTTCGCCTTTCGCATCCGGCAGGTGAACGCCAAGGCGCGCATCCTGTTCGTCAACGGCATCACGGGGCAGGGGGCCTGGGAGGTCAGCCGGCTTTGGAAAAAAGCGCCGGAGGATGCCCCGCTCACCGGCGGCAGGCTGCGGTTTTCGGTTCCCTCCGCGGTCTGTTCCTACTGCTTTGGCCAGACGAAAATCGGCGAGGATTTCCAGAGCGGAACCATTCGGAAAATGACGATACCTGATTGATATGACTTCCACTCCACTTGCCGGGGAGCCTGCGTTTGGCGACCCCCGGTGCGATGATTTTCTCCAGCTCAACCACTTCCCCGCGCGCCAGGCAGAGCCGACCGTGCGGGCCTACTGGGAGGCGCTCCCGTGGGAGACGCGCGAGCAGAGCGGCTGGAGCTACGAACAGCTCCGCGACGGCCTGGCTGCCTTCCTTTCTTCCGCCGACGCCACGCCGCGCGAGCAGGCGCTCTCCGAGCTGAAGATCCTGCCCGGGCACGACAAAAGCGGCCACCCGGAGAAGCACACGCTCTGCTTTCGGGCGGGCGATGTGATCTGCATCGTCGGCCCCACCGGCTCGGGCAAAAGCCGTCTCCTGGCCGATATCGAATGCATGGCGCAGGGCGATACGCCGACGGGCCGCACGGTCTTGATCGACGGCTGCGCGCCCGACCCGGACGCCCGCTTTTCCGGCGAGGGAAAGATCGTCGCGCAGATCTCGCAGAACATGAATTTCGTCATGGATCTTACTGTGGTGGATTTCCTGCGCATGCATGCGGAGAGCCGCGCGCTGGAGCACCCGGAAGAGGCCATTACCCGCGTGCTGGAGGCGGCGGTGGGCATGGCCGGGGAACCCTTCGGGCCCGAGACGCCGCTCACGCAGCTCAGCGGCGGCCAGTCGCGGGCGCTGATGATCGCCGACGCCGCCCACCTGAGCCCCAAGCCCGTGGTCTTGATCGACGAGATTGAAAACGCTGGGGTGGACCGCCTTCGCGCGCTCGATCTCTTCGTCGAGAAGGGCAAGATCGTGCTCCTCTCCACGCACGATCCGCTGCTGGCCCTCTCGGGCACGCGCCGCCTCGTAATCGGCAATGGCGCGGTGCAAAATGTTATCGAGCCGTCGCGCGAGGAGCGGGATAATTGCCGTCGTCTCGTCGAGCTGGATCGCTGCCTGGCAAGGATGCGCGAACGCCTTCGCCACGGCGAGCGCCTCGATGAACCGTGGGAGCGAATGATGTGCTGAAAGCGCCCTGTCTGAATGTTAACTATACTTTACATATGCAAAGTATAGTTAACATTTGGCGGTTGTAAGAGCCTGCCCGGTAGTTTGTTACAAAAAGACAACACCGGGGTTTTCCTGATCAAAACGCGCCATTCCCGGCGCGTTTTTTACGCATTCTGGATAAGAAGTGTCCCCGTGGTCTGGAAATATTCCGGGGGTTTTGAGCCGGTTGCGAAAAATTTACAAAAAGGCCCGTCTCTCCGGGATTCCCCGATAATTCCAGCCAGTGGAGAGCGGAAATCGGCCCGGAAAATCCATGTGGCACGCCGTTTGCTAAGCGTCACTGATCGTTGACGCTGTTAAGTAAACGATACGAATTACGGCTCAACCTCAACAACCTACTTTGCTCGTAATCCATGTCCACCAAGTCCTCCTTAAGTATTACCAAGTATCGAAACCTTCGACGGATACGGAAATCCCTCTTTGCCCTGGCTACGGTTGGCCTGGCTCTGCCGCTCGGCGTCGCGGCGCAGGCGCAGGAAGCCGCGCAGGCCCCCGTCAGCGGTTCCGCCTCGGCGGTGGTCTCCGGGTCCTCGGAGAAGACCTTTACGCTGGGAACCGTGACGGTGACCGGGAAAGTGCCCGACGTGGCGGCTCAGCTCGAAACGCAGACCACGGCGGAGAAAATCCAGCTTTTGGAAAAGAACAACGTGGCCGACGCGGTGGCCACCCAGCCCGGCATCACCACGGCTTCCGTCGGCGCGCGCAATGAAACCACGGTCTACGTGCGCGGCTTCAACCGGCTCCAGGTCCCGATCTTCATCGATGGCGTTCCGGCCTACGTGCCTTATGACGGCTATGTGGACCTCGGGCGCTTTACCACCTTTGACGTCGGTACGATCAGCGTGGCCAAGGGCTACAGCTCGGTACTCTATGGGCCCAATACGCTCGGCGGCGCGATCAACATCGTCTCGCGCCAGCCCACGCGCCCGCTGGAGGGGGACATTACGTTGGGAGCGGCCACGGGCGACGGCTACGAGAGCGCGCTCAATATCGGCTCCAAGCAGGACAAGTTCTACTTCCAACTAGGCGCCTCCTACATCACGCAGGACCACACCGACATGTCCAACGACTTCCAGCCGACCAAGGCGGAAGACGGCGGCACGCGCAACAACTCCTACTATACGGACTGGAAGCTTAGCGGCAAGCTCGCCTACACGCCCAACGCCACGGACGAATACGCGCTCGGCTTCGTTCACCAGGAAGGCGAAAAGGGGACGCCGCCCTACGCGGGCACCGATCCCACTCAGTTTCTCCGCTACTGGCAGTGGCCGAAGTGGAACAAGGATACCGTCTATTATGTTTCCTCAACGCAGCTCGGCGAGGAGAGCTACATCAAGCCGCGCGTCTATTTCGACAAGTACGAGAACGCTCTCGACCAATACTCCGACGGCACCTACACGAAGCTGCTCACCGGATCGAGCGGCCCGAGCCATTACGATGACTATACCTGGGGCTCGTCGCTGGAGCTTGGCACGGAGCTGATCCCGATGAACACGCTGAAGGGGGCCGCGCATTACAAGCTCGATCACCACGACGAGCAGGTCGATGGCTATCCCCACTACGTTGACGAAGACGAAACGGTCTCCCTCGCGCTGGAAGACACCTTCCACGCATCGGATAAGATCGACCTCCAAGCGGGCTTCAGCTACGACATCCGCAACTCGTTACAGGCCGAGGACACCAACAAAAACGGGGCCTCGTTCCCGGCGCACAACTTCACGAGCTTCAACCCGGAAGTCGGCATCTTCTATAAGTTGACGGACACCGATACCCTGCACTTCACCATCGCGCACAAGAGCCGCTTTCCCACCATCAAGGATCGCTATTCCTACGGCCTCGGCAAAGCGCTGGCCAACCCGGACCTCAAGCCGGAATCGGCCATCCATTACGAGATCGGCTACGACGGCACGCCGCTCAAGGCATTCGACGCGCTCAAGGCGCTGAACGTTCACGCCAACGCTTTCTATTCGTCCATCGACGATGCCATTCAGAGCGTTAGCAACGTCGCCTATGTGAACAAGAAATGGGTCTCGCAAAACCAGAACATCGGCAAGGCCGAGAGCTTCGGCGGGGAACTCGGGCTCGACTACGCTTTCAGCGACTGGCTCACGCTGGGCAACAACGTCTCCTATGTCTGGCGGCGTAACCTTTCCTCGAATATTTACCTGACGGACGTTCCGCCGTGGTCGGGGTTTGTCTATGCCGACATTCGGCCGATTGACAAGATCAGCCTGATCCCGAGCATGCAATATTCCTCCTGGCGCTATACCTACAGCGATGGGCGAAAGGTGGACGGGTTTGCCGTGCCGAACTTCAAGGTCTCCTACCGCATCACCAAGGACCTGACCTTCAGCGTCGGCATCAACAACATCTTGGATAAGAATTACGAGCTGCAGGACGGCTACTGGCAGGCAGGCCGCACCTACTTCACCAACCTTCGCTACACCTTCTAAATGCAAACGCAAGTGTGGCCGATTTACAACGATCTGTGCCGGGGCATTCCCGGCACAGCGAAAGCCGAGGCATTCGTAGCAGGCCTTCACTGGTTTGCCCTGCGCTCTGCGGACGGCCTGGGGATGGCCATGGCCCCAACGGAGTCCGGCGGAGCGCCCGCCGGGGCGGGAAGCCTGGCCGGAAGCGCCTTGGGCGAGTTGGCCGAGCGCAGCCGTTCGTGGAACTTCGCCGAGGCGGCCCTCGGCATGGCCGCGATCAACGCCTACTACAATGCGCCCTCCCGCGTGGCGGCGTGGAGCGGTGGCGGCGGCTATGAAGCCCACAGCGATGGCTGCAACGCGTTTGAAACAATGCTGCCGCGCGTGGCGGGCAAGCGCGTTGCGGTGATCGGCCACTTTCGCGGGTTGGAGAAGATGGCCGAGGTATGCGAGCTGACGATCCTGGAACGCAGGCCGCAGCCGGGCGATCTGCCCGACCCCGCTTGCGAGGCGGTGCTCCCGGAGAGCGATTTCGTCTTCATCACGGGAGTAACGCTCATTAACAAAACGCTTCCGCGGCTGCTGGCACTCAGCCGCGACGCCTTCGTGGTCATGGCCGGGCCCACGGTGCCACTCGCGCCCGTGCTCTTTGACTACGGAGTGGACATGCTCGCCGGGCTTGTTGTGGAAGACATTGCCCCGGTGTGGCAGATCGTGCAGGAGGGAGGCCAGCACGCCTTCTTCGATCATGGTACCCGAATGGTGCAGATCGAACGGAGGAAGGGCTGATGGATGACAACCCGACGTGTCCGGTTCCGCGGTGGCGGGGCCGGACCGCCCTCCTTCTCGCGGTGCTCGTGGCCAGCGTGCTGGTGTCGCTGCGCTTCGGGCCGCATCGGCTTTCGTGGGCGGATCTTTTTCAGCTCTGGATGCCCTCAGCCTCCGGCCATGCCGTGACGGCCCGCGAGACGGTGGCCACGCTGATCTACGGCATCCGGCTTCCGCGCATTGTGGCGGGGCTGGCCGTGGGGGCGGCGTTGTCGGTGGCTGGGGCGTCTTATCAAGGGTTATTCCGTAATTCATTGGTTTCGCCCGATATCCTCGGGGCGTCGGCGGGAGCGGCGTTCGGGGCGTCGATTGGGATTCTTTTTTCCTGGAGCATTCTCGGCATCCAGGCTGCGGCTTTCGTTTTCGGGCTCATCGCGGTGGGGACGACCTGCGTGCTGAGCCGCTCGATCGGCGGGGCGCATTTCGCGCTGCGCCTGGTGCTCACCGGCATGGTCATCGGGAGCCTCTTTGCCGCGGGCATTTCGGTTATCAAAGTAGTGGCCGATCCGTATTCGAAGCTTCCCGCCATCACGTTCTGGCTGATGGGGGGGCTCTCATCGGTCACCGCGCGGGATACCTGGTTTCTTTTGCCGCCGCTGGTGCTCGGAGTCACGCTGCTACTGGCGTTGCGCTGGCCGCTCAATACCATGGCTCTGGGCGAGGAAGAGGCCCGGGCGCTGGGGGTTCCGACAGGGCTCATTCGCGTGTTGATCCTGCTCGGAGCTACACTGATCACCTCAGCGTCCGTGGCCGTCGGCGGCATCATCGGTTGGGTGGGGTTGATGGTGCCTCACCTGGCCCGCTTTTGGGTGGGGCCCAATCATCGCGACCTGCTGCCGACATCGCTGCTGGTGGGGGCGATCTATCTCCTGTGGGCTGATAATCTGGCCCGCTGGCTCTTCAGCGTGGAGTTTCCGCTGGGGATCGTGACGTGCGCATGTGGCGTGCCCGCGTTCATCGTTCTGCTGCGCCGCTCGCAACAAAGCTGGGCCTCATAGCGTATGCTCCTGGAACTGGAAAATCTCTCGTGTGGCTATACCCGCAGGCCGGTCCTCAGCGGGGTGAACCTCACGCTCCACGGGGGCGAATTCTTCTGCCTGCTGGGGCCCAACGGTTCGGGGAAATCGGCGTTGCTCAAAACGCTCGCGGGCGTGCTCAAGCCGCTGGCCGGGCGGGTGCGGGCCGGGGCCAACGGGCGTTCCTGGCTGGCCTATGTGCCGCAGGCGCATGCGCCGCTTTTTTCGTTCCGCATACTGGATATGGTGGTGATGGGGCGCACGTCGCGCTGGCCGCTCTGGTCCGGGCCGGGCGAGGCCGACTGGACGGCGGCGCGAGCCGCGTTGGTGCAGGTGGGCATGGAGGGCTTCGGCGAACGGCTCTATACGGAGATCAGCGGCGGCGAGCGGCAGATGGTGCTTATCGCGCGGGCGTTGGCGCAGGAGGCGCAGTTCTTGATCCTGGATGAACCGGCCTCCAGCCTCGACTTCGGCAACCAGCTCCGGATGCTGCAAACGCTGCGGCGTCTGGCGACCTCGGGCATCGGCATCCTGATGGCCACGCACCACCCGGAGCACGCGTTGCGCTGCGCCACCCGCGCGGCGATTGTGAAGGAGGGCCGCCTGCTGCCGCCCGGAGCGCCTTGCGAGGTGATTTCGCCCGAGATGCTGGAGAGCCTTTACCACGTTCCGTTTTCGATTTCCGAAGTTCCCGATAAACAACAAAAACCTGTTCGCGTATGCATTCCTCAACTCGACTGATTTTAATCCTCCTCGCGTGCCTGGCCTGGGCACGGCCCGCGGCGGCGGCGGAGCCTGGCACCGTGGAAGTGACCGACTGCGCCGGGCGCAAGGTGACGGTGCCGAAACAAATCGACCGCGTTTTTTTTACGAGCCCGATGGGGGCCATCATGGTCTATTCGCTCTGCCCGGAAAAGATGGTGGGGTGGAACCATGAGCTGATGCCGCAGGACAAGGCGTACATTTTACCGGCGCAGCGCGATCTCCCGGTGCTCGGCGGGTGGTTCGGCGGCAACGGCTCCGGCAACCGCGAAGTGATCATCGCCGCGAGGCCGCAGGTCATCATCTCCATCGGATACCTGGACGCCACGGCGGTCGATTTCTCCAACCGCTTGCAACAGCAGGTGGGCATCCCGGTTTGGATGGCCAGCGGCGAGCTGGAGGATACGGCGCAGGTTTACGAGTTGCTTGGGAAGCTGCTTGGCGCGGAGGATCGGGCGCAAAAGCTGGCGGCTTATGCGCGCCAGACGATCACCGAGGTTCGGGCGCTGGCGGCGGCAATTCCGGATGCGGAACGCAAGCGCGTCTATTACGCGGAGGGGCCGCGCGGGCTGATGACTAATGTGAAGACGTCGATGCACACGCAGGTGCTCAACTGGATCGGCGCGGAAAACGTGGTGACTTCCGGCAACGAGACCTCCAGCTTTCAGCGCGCCTCGGTATCGCTGGAGCAGGTGATCGCCTGGCAGCCGGATTCCATGCTGGTCTGCCGCGACTGGAGCGAGGACGCGCGGTTCCCCGAGTGGCTCAACACGCCGGAGTGGCGGCGGGTGCCCGCTGTGGCGCGGGGGCGCGTCTGGCAGATTCCCAACCGCCCGTTCAACTGGTTTGACCGGCCGCCGTCGGCGAACCGTCTGCTTGGGCTGAAGTGGGCGGCGTGGGCGCTTTATCCCGACCGCGTGACGTTTGATCTCGTGGCGGAGATTCGCGAGTTCTACCACCTTTTTTATCATTACGAACTGAGCGAAGCCGACGCGAGGGCTTTTCTCGATACGTCGCGGGTCCCTGTTCCTGGAGCAAGCCATGAGTGAAGATAACGTGATACTGAATCCTATTGGTGTAGTGGAGTCGGCCTACCGCGAGGTCACGGACCGGTTCGATTACGAGCACTCGGAGGCGTTTATCCGCATTCGCCCGGAACTGGAACCGGCGCTCGCGGGGATCGAGTATTTTTCGCATCTCTGGGTGATCTACCACCAGCACCGTTCGCGGGAATGGCTGAAGATGAAGGGGTGGGGGAGCGAGCCGCCGCTGGTGGTTCCCGAGGGGGATGACCGGGCGGGGCAGGGCGTTTTTAGCGGGCGCTTCCCGTGCCGTCCGTCGGGGCTGGGCTCCTGCATTGTGCGGCTGGTGCGGCGCGAGGGGGGGCGGCTTGCGGTCTGCGGCCTGGATGCGCTCGACGGCACGCCGGTTCTCGACGTGAAGGTGTACGTTCCGCAGTTTGACGCCTACCCCGAGGCCGCCGCTCCGCTTCACTGGGCCGGGGTGATGAACCGCCCGGGGGATGCCGCGCAGGCGGCACGCGCATTTCATTGGGATACGACCAACGCGGAGTTTGCGCTGGGTCTGCGGGCCGGGCTGGCCGCTCTGGCCCGGCTCAAGGCCCGGCGGGGCGAGAGGCTATGTGCGCGGCTCCGGAGCGGATTCTTTTTTGCCCAGGGCTGGGAAGCGGCCACGGGGTGCAGCGCGTTGCGGGGCACGCTGGAATGGACGGCGGAACCGGGCGAGCTGTGGCGGGCCGAACTCTCCGGGGCAACGGGAGAGGGCGTCGTGCTCCATGTCCCAGGCCGGGAATGGCGCGATGCGGCGGAGGTCATGGGCGCGCCGGAATCGCGTTTGCTGTTATCCGCGACAGACGACTAGTCAGCGATTTTGATGGGGGCTGACTCGGCGTCGAGGGTCTCGGGATCGGGACCGATGCGTTTGCCGGTGTCCAGCGCGTCAATGGCCGAGAGGTCGTCCGGCATCAGGGCGAAATCGAAGAGGTCGATATTCTCCGCGATGCGTTGGGGATGCACTGATTTTGGAACGGCCGAGAGTCCGTGGTCGATATGCCAGCGGAGGATGATTTGGGCCGGAGTTTTAGCGTATTTTTCCGCCAGACTGAGGATGACGGGATGTTGCAGCGGTGCCACCACGGCGGGATCGTCCGCGCGGTTCCTGGCGATGACGCCTCCAATAGGGGACCAGGACTGGGTGACGATGCCGTGGCGCGCGTCAGCCTCGCGCACTTCCCGTTGGATAAAATAGGGGTGCAGCTCGACTTGGTTGACTGCCGGAACAATGCTCGTTTGCCGCATCAGCGCTTCCAGATGGTGTGGGCTGTGATTGCAGACGCCGATCGCCCGCACTTTGCCTTCGGCGAGCAGCGTTTCGGCGGCTTTATAGGCCGCCACGGTTTTCTCAAAGGCCTGGGGCACGGGCCAGTGGAGGAGGTAGAGGTCCACATAGTCGAGCCCGAGCTTGCGCAAGCTTGAATCGAAGGCGCGCAGGGCCGGTTCGTAGCCGTAGTGGCTCATCCAGAGCTTGGTGGTGAGGAAAATCTCCGAACGGGGAACGCTGCTTTGCCGGATGCCTTCGCCGACTTGGCTTTCATTGAAGTAGGCGGCGGCGGTGTCGATGAGCCGGTATCCGGCCCCGATGGCGGTTGCGACCACCTCGGCCGTCTGCTCCTGTGGGCTCAAGTAAACGCCAAGCCCGAGGGCTGGCATCTCAACGCCGTTATTTAAGGTGATGCGTGGGCTTTTCTCTTTCATAGGGTGCTTTTTATTCCGGGGGGGGATTACTTAAGCAACAAGCCCACGCCCAGGGAGACTGCGCCGACCAGTAGGAAAAGAGCGAGGGCGAAAAATGCCGTGAAGCGTTTGCGGAACACCATGCAGTACATGAAAAGCAGCTTCATATCCATCATCGGGCCGAAGACCATGAAGGCCAGTTTCGCCGTCAGGGGGAACCCGGTAAAGCTGGCGGCGACAAAGGCGTCGGACGTGCTGCACAAGGAGAGCATCAAGGCGAGGGCCATCATGCTGGCGGTGGCCAGGAGGGAGTGCCCGGCGAGCGGAGCGATGGCGTCGCGGTGAATGGCGGTGTTGAAAAAGCTTGCGATGGCCGCGCCGATGATGAGGTAGAACCCAACGTCCAGGAAGTCGAAGGAGGCACACCGGATCGCGGCGATGACTTTCGAGCCAAAGCTCGCCGGGGCTGGAAATTCCTCGGGCGCACCGTCGGTGGGCGGGAGCGGGCTTAGCCGTGCCCCCATGGAGAGGCGGCGGCTCGGCTGGGGCGCGAGCATGGCTTTGTTAAGGATTTTGGAAACCGGCAGGGCCTGGATGACGAGCCCGCAGACCACGGCCACGGCAAACCCCATCCCCAGCCGCAGCGACATTACCAGCGCGGGGCTCTGCCCTCGGAAGGCGGCAAAGGTGCTGAGCGCCACGATGGGGTTCACGATGGGGGCGGCCAGGAGGTAGGTGAGCGCACAGGAAACTGGCAGTCCTTTGCGGATCATGCGCTGGATGACGGGGATGACGCCGCACTCGCACATGGGAAAGACGACGCCGAGTACGCCGCTTAGCGCGATGGCGGCCAGGGGGGAGCGCGGCTGGATTTTGGTCAGCGTCTCGGGCGATACGAATGCGTCGACAAAACCGGAGATCAGCGTGCCGATGAACATGAAGGGCACCCCTTCGAAGAGGATGCTTAAGAACGCAACCGAGAAGTCCTGGAGATTAAAGGTAAACCAATGCATGGGGATTAGTGATGTGCGGGGCGGGCTTGCCGAGTGGGGCCGGTGGGCCGGTAGATGTAGGGGTCGGCGGGGGAGTTGATGGGCGTAACGCTTGCGGCGGTGAGGATGGGGACGGTGGAGCCGTCGCTTTGATCGAATCGGACGGTGCCGACGACCCGGACCCAGGCGAGTTTTTCCAGGTCGGGGGCGGACTGGGTGTCCACGCGGATGGCGAGCGTCTGGGCATCGACGGCGCAGCAGGTGATGAGCGTGGAAATGAGGCCGAAATAGTGAGGATTATCTGGGTAATAGCGCCCGATGATCTCAAGCGGCCGGTCCATGAAATCCTTTTGGCACCAGTCATCCTGGGCCGCGAGCATCAGATCGAGCATGCTGACGGAGCGCGGCTGCTGGGAGGCGGGGATCGGCACGAATGCGGCGGCGGTTTTTTGCGAAGCCTCCGGGCCCGGGAGCGCTCCCCTGGGGGAGAACGCGAGCCCCCGGCTTTCGATAAAGGCGTTGCTGAAGGTGTCCGGAGAAAGGGCGGCCGCTCCGGCGATGGGCAGGGTCAAGATGGCAAAGACCAGCAGGCTTCGCCAGGGCGAGGAGATGCTTCGCGCTTGAGAACAGGTGCAATCAAACGCCCCGGCCGATCCGCCAAACCAGGCCACGCATCCCGCGCTCAGGAGCAGGAGTACCCCGGCCACGAGCACCAGGGGGCGGAATACGGGGTGCAAAAAGGCCGAGATCCGGTGGCTGAGGCAGAAGTAGGTGAGGAGGCCGCCCCATTCAAAGAGCGTCAGAGGCGGCAGGATTCGACTGATCAAGCGGGAGAGTTGGGAGTTCATGAGCGCCCTTAATGGGGCGGAAGCTGGAGCCTGACTCCGCCGGAATGCCTCGGCGGTGGGGCCGTGCCGCCGTGGTAGACGTAGGGATCGGCCGGTGGCGGCTCCTGGGTGATGGTTTGCGCCGTGACCGTGGGGATTTGCGCATCTCCCCTGGCGATGAAATGAACCGTGCCGCGGACTCTTCCCCATTGCATGGCCGGGATGGAGCATGGGCCGTTGATCCGGACGGAGAGCACCTGGGCATCGGCGGCGCAGCAGAGCATCAGCAGGCGGACGAACTCGGTCTGGTCTTTGCCGAGGGGGCTGACCTGCCCGATGAATTCGACCGGCTGGCCTTCGTAGTCGGCCCGGCCTCCAGGGCTCTGGGCCGCGATCAGCAGGTCGCCGATTTCAACTTTCCTCAGCTCGCCGCTTTCGGACGCGGGCGCGGGCACGGGTTGTCCTGGCGTGGCGGCGGGGGCCTCCGTTCCCAGGCGGTTGAGCACGAGCGTTTGGCTATATTGATCCGGGGAAATCCATGCCGCCAGGGGCAGGGGGACGAGCAGGATGAACGCCGTGAACCAGCGGCCTCTGTGGTGTCCCGCAGCGCATCCGCAATCCCCTCCCGAGGGATGGGCCGTCTCCCTGGGGCTCAAGAGCACGCAAACCGCTGAAATCAGCAGAAGCACGCCCGTTGCCAAAACCAGCCCGTGAAAATTCGGATGCAGCAGGTGGCCGAGCCTGCCGCTGGCGTGGAAACCGATCAGCATGCCGCCCCAAAGCAGCAGCGTCAACGCAGGCCACAGGCGCTCCAGTGGGCGCGCCCCGGCCCTTATGCCTTCCGTGTTGGACATCGGGCAATGAAGCATATCCTTGGCATTGGGGAAAGGCTGGCCCATCGGGATCAATAGAGAAAGGGCTCCTCCGGTTGGGTGACGACGGCGATTTCCCGGGCATCAATCACCGGGATGGTCCCTTTGTCTTTGGGGGTAAAAGCCACGTGGCCCGTGATTTTCACCCAGGTCATTTGCGGCGGCTTGCGCAGCCCGTGGGCCCGTACCTGGACGGCAAGCGGCTGCGCATCGGCGGCGCAGCAGAGAATTAGGAGGCGCATGACGCGGAAATTGCCGCCGGTGGAATCCAGCACCTGCCCGGTGACGTCGATCTCCCTTCCCGCCAGCTTCTGCTGAAGTTCCGGGTTCTGCGCGGCGGAGAGCAGCTCGATAACGTCCACCGGCACCGCGCGTTTGCCGGGTTCCTTCGCGTTGGCTAAAGAGGAGTCCGAGGCGGCCATTTCCAGGATTTCCTTCAGGCTGCCAAAGGGCGTCGTTGTATCGCGGCGTTCGTTGAGCGCCCGGAGCGGAGCCTTTTTTGGGCCATCGTTCCGGAGCAGCTCCATGAGCCGCTGGTTGGAGGGATACTCCGCATCGGGGATATCCTTGGAATAGCCGTACTGTGGCGCGTTGGGCGGCACCCAGCCCTTGGGGAGATCGGCGGTCAGGCTCCCGCTATCGGGCGGCCCGGCTTGGGTCGGCAAATCAGCCGGTGGCTCCTGCGGCGTGGCTCGGGTGAGGGCTCCGGGGACGCGATCCAGCGAATCCGCCACGCCCCGGTTGTTCACCGATACAGCTCCGTAGATGTCCGGGGAGATGCGGGAGGCCAGGAGGATCGGCAGCAGTAGGACGAGGAAGCTCCGCCAGCTTTCCGCGGCGGTCCGGTCGCCCGGGCGGTCCCGGCACGCCTCCCCGGCACAGCGGCATTCTCTGGAAAATAGGACGCAGGCTCCCGCGATGATCAAGAGAATGCCCGTCACGAGGACCGGCAGGCGAAAGGCCGGGTGGAGCAGGCCGTTGAGGCGGTGGCTGAGGTAAAAATAGCCCAGGACGGCTCCCCATTCAAAGAGGATGAGAGGCGCGAAGTATTTGGCGATTCTGACGGTCATCTGGCGATCCGCTGCGGGTTGGCGGTAGCGTTTAGACAACCGGCAACCCCTATTATTTGGACTTATTTTGCCGATTTTTCAATTTCCAGTGATGTTTGTTTCGAAAAAGGGACTGTGTCTGTTTGTAGCTTAGGGGAAAATGACCTCGCTTTGCTGGGTCGGCGCGGCGGCGAGCTGCCGATGCTTGGGGGGCATTTAGGAGGGGTTCCGAGGGTGGAACTTCAGGGTCTGGTCGCGGAATTCGCTGGGCGGAAACGAGTAACAATCCCTAAAGGCGCGCGAGAAATGCAGCGGGTCTGGGTAGCCGCACTGGGCCGCGATGGCTTTGATCGGCTCCGTGGTGGTGACGAGCAGTTCCGCCGCGCGGTTCATGCGGCAGTGGACCAGGTAGACGTAGGGCGAGGGGAGGTTGAAGCGCTTGAATAAACGGCAAATATAGCGCGGGTCGAGGTGGACTGCGTCGGCCACGGCTTGCAGGCTGACCAGCTCCGTCGCCTGCTCTTCGATCAACCGGCGGCACCGGCTCAAATTAGCCAGCGACTGGGAATAGGGGTGCGTGTCGGCGTTGCCCGCTTCGGTGGTTTTGAGGAGCAGAAGCTTCATCTGCTGTGCGCAGATTTCGCTCCGCGCAGGGGCGACTTTCTTCCCCTCCCGGATCATTTCGTCAAAGAGATGGCTCAGGACGTCGAGTTCCGGCGTTCGGCGCACCTCGCCCGGCTGGATGACGCCCAGCGGGGCGAACTCCAGCGCGAGGTTGCCCGAGAAATCGGCGAAATATTTCACCATCGGCGAGCGGGGATCGCACCGGATGGCGTGGGCGATCCCCGGGCCGTATAAAAACAGATGGCCGGGGAGCAATCCGTAGGTTTTCCCGCCAATATCCAGCTCGCCCTTGCCTTGCACCACCAGCTCCAGCCCGTGGCAGACGTAGCCCTCCCGCTCGATGCGGTAATCCGGGCGGCACTCTTCCCGGCCGATGCAGGCGACCCGGATGTGGCGGCTTCGGCTGACCCCGGAGGCAAGGTGGCAATAGGCGGCCTGGGTGACTTGTTGGGAGGTCGGCGGAAGCCGGGTGATGGATTTCACAAGGTTCATAATATCCATATATCGGGCAACGCTGTCCATTGAGATTCGCGGTGGGTTTGGGGTTGAATACCTCCAGGTCTCCCCATGATTAAATCCGGAATATTGAACCCCAGTCTCGCGGAGTTGCTTTGCCGCTTCCGCCACACGAATACGCTGGTCATTGCCGACCGTGGCTTTCCCTATTGGCCCTCGGTGCCGACGGTGGATCTCAGCCTTGTTGACGACGTTCCGACGGTCCGCCAGGTGCTGCGGGCCGTGATGGAATCCTGCACGGTTGGCGCGGCCTGGATGGCGAAGGAGGTCCATGCGGCCAATCCGCCGGAGGTTTGCTCAGAGTACGCCGAGCTGCTGGGGCCGGTCCAGATCGAGTTCGAGCCCCACGTGGATTTCAAAAAGCGTGTTCCCTTGGCCATCGGGCTGATCCGCACGGGCGACACCACCCAATACGGCAACCTCATTTTGCAGTCGGCCTGACCCCCGCCCGTCCATCCATCTAGCCACCCATTCCCATCCCATGCATTATCGAAAACTAGGTAAAACCGGCCTCGACGTTTCCGCGCTGGCCTTTGGCGGTTCCTCGCTCGGCGGGGTCTTTCATGACATTGACGAACCCGAGGCCATCCGTTCGGTGCACGTTGCGTTGGACTGCGGGATCAACTTGATCGACACGGCTCCCTATTATGGAGCGACCCGCGCGGAGACGGTTCTCGGCAAGGCGCTGCGGGGCGTGGAGCGCGAGCGCTATTACCTGGCCACGAAAGTCGCCCGGTACGGCCCGGAAATCCCTGACTTCGACTTTTCCGCCGAGCGCGTGGTGCGCAGCGTGGACGAAAGCCTGCAACGGCTGGGCGTCGATTATGTCGACTTTATCCAGGTGCACGACATGGAGTTTGGCCATATCGACCAGATCGTGCACGAGACCATTCCCGCCTTGCTTAAAGTGCGCGATGCGGGGAAGGCCCGTTTCGTCGGGATCACCTGCTTGCCGGTCCGGCTTTTCAAGGTCGTGCTGGACCAGGTGGAGGTCGATCAGATCCAGTCCTACTGCCATTACTGCCTCAACGATACGGCGCTTGCGGAACTGCTGCCGTATTTGGAGGCAAAGGGCGTCGGCATATTTAACTCCGCGCCGCTGGCGATGCGCCTCTTGAGCGACGAGGGTGCCCCCGCGTGGCATCCGGCTCCGGAGGCCCTGAAACAAAAATGCGCGGAGGCGGCCCGCTTCTGCCGGGCGCACGGGACCGACCTGGGCCGCCTGGCGCTCCAGTTTTCGTTGGCCAACCCGGCGATCCACACCAACGTCGTCGGAACGGCTTCACCGTGCCGCGTTCTCGAAAACATCCGCTGCGCCGAGGAGCCGCTCGACCAGGAACTCCTGGCGGAAGTGCTGCGCATTCTCGGTCCTGTCCACAACGTCACCTGGCCTTCCGGGCGGCCTGAAAACAACTGATTATGAAAACTTGCTATATTGAAGCGGCCGGGAAGATCGGCTATGGCGAAGCAGCCTCCCCCCTGGTGGGGCCAGAGGACGTTCTGCTCAAAGTAAAACGGGTCGGCTACTGCGGTAGCGACCTGAATACCTACCGAGGCTTGAACCCGCTGGTCGGCTATCCGCGCATCCCGGGGCATGAGCTGACGGCGGAGATTGTGGAAACAGGGAAAGCCGTTCCCGCAACGCTCCGGCCGGGACTCCTGGCCACAGTGCTGCCCTACACGGCGTGCGGTCGATGCAGCGCCTGCCTTGCGGGGCGGTCCAATGCCTGCCGGAATAATCAGACCCTCGGGGTTCAGCGCGACGGGGCGCTGGCGGAGTACCTCTCTGTTCCATATGATAAAATCATCCTGAGTCCGAAGCTCTCGGAGCTGGAGCTGGCCTTGGTCGAGCCGCTTTCCGTGGGGTTCCACGCAGTAGGCCGCGGGCAGGTGACCAAGGACGATACCGTGCTGGTGTTCGGCTGCGGAATGATCGGCCTCGGGGCAATCGCCTCGGCCGGGCTCGAACGCGGGGCCCGGGTGATCGCCGTGGACATTGATGACGCGAAGCTCGAACTGGCCCGCCAATGCGGCGCGGCCCATACGGTGAACAGCTGCCGGGAAAACCTGGAAGCCGTGGTCGCGGAGTTGACCGCCGGGGAGGGCGTCAACGTCGTCATCGAAGCCGTGGGGCTGCCGCAGACCTACACCCAGGCCGTCGGCGTCGCCGCGTTTGCCGGGCGGATTGTCTATATTGGTTACGCGAAGGCCGCCGTGGCCTACGAAACCAAGTACTTCGTCATGAAAGAGCTGGATATCCGGGGATCGCGCAACGCGACCAAGCAGGATTTCGAGCGGGTCGTCGCCGTTCTGGAGAGTGGGCGCTACCCCTCCGAGCGGACCGTCACGCACACCGTGCCATTCGCCCAAGCCGGAGAGGCGCTGGAAGCCTGGAGCCGCAATCCCGCCGCAGTCACCAAAATCCACGTAACCCTTTAGCCCCCACCAACCGATGCCCCCTCGGATCGACGCCCATCATCACTTCTGGAATTACACGCCAGAGGAATTCGATTGGATTGACGACGGCATGGCCGGTCTGCGGCGGAACTTCGCGCCGGAAGACCTGGCCCCCTGCCTCGCCGAGGCGGGAATCGACGGCGTAGTCTCGGTCCAGGCGCGCCAGACGCTGGCGGAAACCGACTTTCTCCTGAGCCACGCGCGGCGGCATGCGTTCATTCGCGGCGTCGTGGGCTGGGTGCCGTTGATTTCAGCCTCAGTGGGGGAGGATCTGGCCCGGCTTGCTGCGCAGAACCCGAAACTGCGCGCCGTGCGCCACGTGCTCCAGGGCGAACCCGACGAGCGTTACATGCTCCGCGACGACTTCAACCGAGGCGTCGCCCGGCTCGCCCCGCTCGGCCTTGCCTACGACCTTCTCATATTCGAGCGCCACCTGCCGCAGACAATCGAGTGCGTCGACCGCCACCCCGGCCAAGTCTTCGTCCTCGATCACATAGCCAAACCTCTTGTTAAAGAGGGCCGCATCGAGCCCTGGGCCTCGGAAATCCGGAACCTGGCGCGCCGGGAGAACGTATTTTGCAAAATTTCCGGAATGGTCACAGAGGCGGATTACCGGAATTGGACCGAGGCGCAGCTCCAGCCCTATTTCGACACCGTGCTGGAGGCCTTTGGCCCCAAGCGCCTCATGTTTGGAAGCGACTGGCCGGTTTGCCTCGCCGCCACATCCTATAAAGCATGGCATTCCGCCGTCCAACACCTCGCGGAAAAGCTCTCCGACGACGAAAAAGCCGCCCTATTTGGCGGAACAGCCCAGAAAGCATATCGGCTGGCATAAATTGGCGGGCAAAAAACCCTCCAGAGTAAATCAGAGAGAGGCTTGGTGGGTTTTTTATCCGAATAGGAAAAAATTTCAAAAAAAGCCGAGGAATGTATTGACCAGGGGGGCAAATCCGCTACTTTAGCCCTCCCGCAACGGAGGGCATCGAACGGCTTCGAAAGCGACGAAAGAATTTGAAAACAATTCGATTGACGCCGACGAAAAAACCGCTAGATTGCTCACCCCGCTACGAAGGGCGCTGAACGGAATCGAAAGCGACGAAAGAATTTAA
>DBMP01000023.1 GCA_002298145.1 Spartobacteria bacterium UBA695
GGTACTTCCCGGATGAACCGGAAAGAGGGATTGGCAGCCGCTCTATTTCACCAAAATGCTGCCCCAATATTGAGGATACAAGCGAGACTCCGTAGCCACGTCATCCACCATGGAAGTCTGCGAATTGGTGGGGCTAAACAGATAATTGCGCGCCATGACTTGCAGCCCGCGCGCCCCTTGGCCCGACAGCAAGACCTCTGCATCCCCGACAATCTCTTTTCCTCCCGCCAAAGGAAATTCCAGCCACGAACGAGGAATAGAGAAAAACGCGATGTATCCCGTTCCATCTACATCGGGACTAAAAGTCACCGTCGCTCCGGGGACTTCGCCAACGTAATCAAAGAGGGACTCTCCGGCAGCGGGCGTAAAGTAACGCATCGGGTTCTTTTTCCCATGGGTGAATGGTTTGAAAGCGATAAGGCGCGGATGTCCTTGGATGATCGTTGCCAAAAATCGAACATCGCCCAAGACGGGCTTTTCCCGATTCCCGATGGGACCAAGACTAAGCCCCACACAATCGCCACCCTTAAATGCCATTTCCGGACTGTCGGATCCATTTTTAAAAGGCGTAGGGTGAACCACATGAAAACGCGCATAAAGGTTCTCTGCATCGTAACCCAGTTTTACGGAGGCCAAGGGCGCACCGTTGCGTTCGAGTTCACTGCTGGGGATTGATTCCCATGCCGCGACCGTCGACGTTGGGTTTTCCATCGGAACGATTTGCAAGGTTGCCCGGACTCCTTTTGACTGGACCTTGTCGTAGACCTTATCCAGGACAACAACACCGGAAACGCGCTTTTCGCCTTCGACTTTCCCCCCTTTAAATCCTTCCACTTTATAAGCACGACCCGCCGTATACGCCCACACCTCGTCGAGCTTTGGAAAGTAATGCACGCGCCCTGAAAAGGTTTCGCCCCCAAAGGTGTACGGCCCCGCGGCCCCGCCCAGGGCTGGATCGTTCATCAGTGCGTCAACAAAAAATCCATCATGAGTATAAAAGTAAATCTGCCCCCACTCGCTGCATCCCGCAATATAGCGGTCATTAACCAAGCCACCCAAAACCCAAAAGTGATACATCTCCCCAGGTTTGGCCGCATGCGTGGCCTTGCGCCCAGCCATCCACAAAAGTTTTCCCTGCGGGTCGAACTTGGCGAACTTGACCGCATTAAACCGGGAAGTGTGCCCGATCCCATCCTGCATCGACTTAGTTAACTCCGGAGTGGCATAAGGAACGTTGGTGTTAAAGCAGGTATAAATATTTCCTTCGCGATCGGCTCGCACACCGAGTAATCCCTCACGCCAATTGGTTGACATCTTGTCGCCCAGGGCCGGCAGCACCAACTCCACCACATAGCCCGCCTTGGCCAGATCCCATTGAGGAACACCTTGGGCGTCAAAACCCGTCGAGGGGACTTTGAGAATGCGATTGGCTTGCGTGGTGAAATAAAGATCTCCATTGCGGTCCATCCACATTGAACCCGTAGTAGTAGCCGGACCAACGATCTTGTTTCCGCCCACTGTTTCGAGAGTCTGTAATTCGTCGGGCTGGACTTGGTGATCCCCGTTGCGATCACTCCAAAACTCGATCCCCCGTTTGCCCTTTTTTTCATCCAACACGCGGGCATAAGCAATGGGTAATATCGAATCTCCCTTTACCCGACAAATTCCATGACACTGGCGCCCCGTGCTCGTATCCGCAACCATATACTTTATCCCATTGGCGGCCACGACGAGTTCGGGGTCATTCATGGTATCAAGAAGCAACCCGGCTGAGGGAAAGCCTGCGTTAGGGAGGTTCCAATAGGCATCAGGCATCCCTGAACCGCCTTTGTCCGGAATGCGCGCCCGGGCAAAGCCGCCGCCGACAAGCACCCTCGGATCTGAAGATATCGAGTAATAATTAGTCCTTGGATCATCGGGGTCGGGAATATTGGTGGGACCATACGAAGTGCCGCCAAACCAACGATGAATCAACGTTCCATTCTTTGCACTAAAGCGGGAGATTGGTTTGGGCAGCGATGATTCCGAGACCAAAATACCGCCTTGAGCATCCGCCGCGACTCCTGATGGATTCCTAAAACTTGACGTGTCGTACTTTCCAGCCCAGGAGCGCCCGCCCAGTTGGCCGAGGGTGCGCAATGGCTTTCCTTTTTCTGAGAAGACTTTCACCTGTTGGCTGGCACCGCAATCGGTCACATGAAGCAATCCCTCTCGATCGACCGCCACATCCCAAGGAGCCATCAGTCCCTTCTCGACAATAGCCCGTCCATCGCCCTGACCATTCCGGAATTGAAGCACACAGCCTGGGCCTCCTTCCGGAGCGGAGATCGCATAGAGGTCCCCTTTGGCATCAAGCGCTATGCCCCGTGGAGAAGCGCAGGCGATTTCTCGCAACGCGCTCCCCGTTTTTGCGTCGAAAACGCGAATTCTATTCTCCGCTCCAGCAGACACAAAAACCTCTCGGTCGCTGGCAGCCAACCCGCAAGCGGAACTGGGCTCGAACGGCGTATCGTCTGCTTTGCCTTGGGCTGGCTTCCCTTGTGCTACCGGAAGCATCGTCTGCTCAGGCCACCGCAAAAGCTTGCCGTTCGCCGCGTCCAGACGGCCCAATTCACTCCGCTCGCGTCCAACGGTAAAGTAAACGTATTTTCCGTTTGCAGCGAGGTTATAGAATGGCCCAAAACCGCCACCCACAAACGGCGTTTTGCGCCAAATCACCCGACTGTTGAAATCGGTCTTCACTAGTGCGCAACCTTCTTCCGCCCACATCCAGAGGAAATAGAGTCCCGTTGCGTCGGCCGCTACATCCACGGGGTCGCCATGATCACCGCCCCACCCGCCTTTGCCATCTTCAGTCGGGTAAGAAGGCTCGCCAGAGAGGCCAACCGTGCCCTCCCAATGGGCCTTTAGTCCCGGTGAAAGGTAGGCCGACCAATGATATTTTCCCGGCAAGAGCGGCTTGCCCCATTGGTCCAGGCCGTCCCAATGCCAGACGCTCTTTCCCGCCGGGCGCATTTCGCCACCCGTCAGTTCACGAAGCACCTCGCCATTCTCGCCCAAAATATTGAGAGAGACTTTCATTGGGGTATCCAGTGTCACCTCAATGGGAACGCCCGTTGTCTCCGCTCCGGAAACCCTCGACTCCTTGAGTAATTCATCCAGAGTCTGATGACGCGCCGCTAAATGACCGACAGGACTGAATTCCAGCCGCCCCCACTCAGATATATTCTTAAACGCAAAGGCGCCCGGGTTTTTCCGATAAATCGCCCCCACCCGCAAAGTGGTGTGAT
Source organism: Spartobacteria bacterium UBA695 (assembly GCA_002298145.1). Lineage (GTDB taxonomy): Bacteria > Verrucomicrobiota > Verrucomicrobiia > Chthoniobacterales > Chthoniobacteraceae > UBA695. The sequence continues at coordinate 3,291 of DBMP01000023.1, forward strand.
CCCAAAGAATTTCGGAAACAAACGTCATCTGCTCTCCCGGCCTGAATGGGTTCTTTCCGCCGGGTACCTTTAAAACAGACCACGGAATACGCGCTTCCATGATGTATCCGCCGTCAACCGGCTTGATCACGACCGCAGATCCGGGCGGGTTTAGGGCTCGGCCTTGATCAAAGTTGATGCCGTGGTCAATTTGCAAATAATCGAGATTCGCCTGAGTATCCTTCCATAACGATAGATGGATTACCCGGTCACTGCTTTTCACTGCATCCCGTGTGACTGGGTATGGAGTCTTCGGATCCGATACGAAGCGAAAATGGAGACAGTCCCCTCGCCAAAAAGGATCAATCGGTGAATTAGGATTCCGCAACGCGCGTCCAGGAAGCCGCACCTGGGCCGCCAGGTAAAGGGCTTCATCGTCATACATCGCCACGATGCTCGCACGAAGCCTGTCCGCCGTTTCCGCAGCGATCCATACCTCTTCCGCCGCAGAGAGATCCCAATCAGCAAGGCTCCCATCGATCACCGGAGACCCGCTTTCCGGGACGGGGACGGCAAGCATTGTGCCGTTCGACAAATCCGCACCTTGAAGCGGAAGCAGCGTCCACAGAATAAGGAGCGCGGTAGTAAACCATCTCATATGAATTGGGTTCACTCAAATTAGTCAGGGCTTTTCTTTTTGAACGAGCGTCACGTTGTCGATAAGTAGTTCGTGGGTATCACCGCCCGCCCCGTTGTCCACATAAAATACCAGTCGGAATTGGACTTTCCCGCCACGCCAATCAGCGGGCGCTTCTCCTTTCATCGGCAGTTCGATTTGGGCCCACTCCGTAGAATCAGTCCCCGACCAGCCTTGAATGGATACTGATTTTGAAACCGCTTTATCGTCGACAAAGATGAGTTCCCCTCCAACAGCGATTGCCGGTCGATTAGCAACTCCCGCCACATCTAGCTTCACGGAAAAACAACGACCGAATGCCGGATCGACATTCGTGAGATCCGTAAAGAGCCGTGCCACCGCTCGCTGCGATTTCTTGGCTTCCAAACGCACCCGACAGCATTGTTGACCGTCTTTGGCAATGCCAGCGCCGGCCTCGATCGAACACCCCGGTAAATCGGAAGCGCCAAACCACGGCTTCAGGGTTGCCTGTTCGAAGCCACCGTTTTTGGTCTCATGATCAACTAAAGCTTTATCCGCCCAGGCACCGTCGGTAGATAAGGCCAAAACTAGAACAACAAGGGAAAGGAGAAAGCGGTTCATGGTCATAAGGGATTTTTTTGGGGGGGAGAAACGCGAATGGCTAGAATGAGATGGTTCCCCACTGCGAAGGATTTACTCGCACTTCGGAGGGGAGATCGCAAACGATATCGCTTTTCTGGTCGAAATAGTAATAACGCGCCACACTGCGGCTACCGTCCGGGTCTGAAAGAATCACGCCAAAATCTCCTCGCAAAGGCAGATCTTCGTTAGGCGCTTTGTCTAGTCCCAAGTTTTTCCATGGAATACGGGCCTTTAGTCGATAGCCTTCGGCCGTTTTTTCGATCTTCACCTGGATTTCCTTTTGGATAGACACCTCGTCCACCACAGCCACGCCAGTGGGCGAGGCAAATTTCGACCTGGCTGCTGGGGCAACGTTGGGAACCACAAACCGGTAGCGCACCGCAATCGGTTCTCCATGGTAGGTGGAAAAAATCAATCTCTGGTCGCCCTCGACAGGTTCCGTTCGAGCAGGTGAGGCATTGGGATTCGTCGCAAGACGGAGATCGATCGCATCGCCTGTTTTAAAAAGCGTTTTTGGATCATCCCCGGCATTGGCGAAAGCCTCAGCCTTTTCCACATCAACGACGAGATGCAACGCTCCGGGTTGATAACCAACGGCAAAATGGGCAACCGGATTGCGCAACGGGATGCTATAATTCCTTATCTTTTCCCACCCGGTAGGAATTCCACCCATCTGCATCGCTTTCACAGGCATGGGAACTCCGGTTTGAACGGAGTCTTTCGCCTGGGCGGCCTGCTTCAAATGGATAGCCTCTCCACTGATACGGCGCAGCGAATCGAGCCCGCGGACTTCCATCACATTACTTGAATCTTTCCCTGCGATCTCCAAGATCCGACCATCCTCAGCTTTCCCCAGCCAACCGGAAAAGCATTCATCCCCCAAGCTATTCAAGTCCATGCGCAGCCCCTTGACGGCCGTGTACAGACTGCTAGTCAGCGGAACACTACGCGCATCGGCATAAAGCTGGGCGACAAATAATCCATCGGTCGTAAAGAGATAGCGCACTCCTTTGTTGCCGTTGAGTTCGAAAAGATCGCCCAGATCTCCGCCCAGCGACACCACGCCATCCACATTGAGCGTATGCTGAATGTCGCCCAAATGCGAACGCGGCGAATTATGCCCATTCGACGGATACGGGTTCGGATACGTCCACCTTACCCGCCCCTCGGGAGAGAGACTCATCAAAACATTCGAAGGATCACCTTGATTGCCTAACCCGCCACAATTAATGAGAAGATTGCCTTCCAGATCGGGCGCCGATGCGCAAATCCCTCGTTGCTGAATCTCTTTCGGCAACGGAATTCCGCGCGCTTTGTTCAACTGGTAGCGCAGAGGACCGTCACCGCTTTCCGGGGCAACAGAAACCAGTTCCTTCCCTCGCTGCGCGTAGAGCGTAAGGGTCGGCCAGGTCCGCATCGACCACGTTGCTCCAAACTTCCAATCAGGCTGAAGCGTGACTTCGGAAGGCTCTGCTTTGCCATCCCCGTTGAGATCTTGCCAAAGGAAGACTCCGGGGGAACCCGCGGCGGGCTCAGCGGCAGCGATGGCGTTGACGAAGTCGGGATAACGAACATGCCACGCCTGCCACAATGTCCGGTAAGGACCGAAAACAACACGGGGAACGAGACGGTCGTTAACGACTTCGCCAATCAAAATCGCATTCACTCCGTACCCTTCGTCATTCGTCAAATAGAGATGAGATCCTCGATAAGTGGGAGCCTGCGGGAAATGACCGTAAAAGTCGCCCTCTTTGATACTTCCCTGAGCGCGGGCCACGGACAGCGGTGGAAGGGGCAAGTCCTCATGCCCTTCGGGACGGAATAAAATCGCATTGAGCACCGAACGTTCCGGCCACGGTGAAACAGTAAACTTCATCCCTTTGTAAAATGCCTGTTTGGCATCCCGTGGGTCGAGTGCACCGCCGCCCCCATAATAAGAAGGTCCAATATTGTCACGAATCAACTTCCCATCGATTCCCCAGACGCTAATCCGCTTGGGTAAAAAGCTGTATTCCCCCACCCACACCTGATCTTTTTCGTCCACGGCCAGAGCACGAGGATGATCCATCGCCAACGGATCAAAAGCCCCTTCGTGGCGACCGCCAGGCTTGCCAATTCGACGCAGGAGCTTTCCCTCCGGAGAAAAGACCTTGATGCATTGTTCATCGGGCGCGGTATCGCTCACCAAAATATTCCCCTTTGAATCGACAGCCAGGCCAGCCGGTTGCGATAAGGGTCCCTCAATAACCCGCTGGTGGTGCCCTTCGTGCAAATCCACCCGCAACACTTCCCGCCCCACAACAGCGAGAATACCTCCATCCGGAAGCTTAACCAGCGGCCCCACACCTGGGATGATCACGTCTTTTAGGTGCGTCCCTTGGCGCGGGTCGAAGCAGGCAAGACGCCCGCGATCCGAAAGGGAAAGCACGATCCACTCGGAGGTGACTACCATCCCCTGGATGCCCGATAAATCGGCAGACGGAACCTTAATGAACGCGGGATCGTCCGCCCGAAATGATTCGCCAGATGGGTTTGGAATCCATTGATGCGTCTTGGGATTAAGCCGGTTCACCGCCAAAGAATCCTTCATCCATCCCTTCTCTCCGGCCACATACAAAATATCGCCCTCCCTCGCAATGGCGCTCGCGCCGGAGAGTCCCAGCCAAAGCGTTCCCCATTGCTTGCGGCCGTTGAGATCAAGCTCGATGATTGAGTGTCCGGCTTCCGCAATTTCCGCGCCAAAATAGATCCGGCCCCCGTCGGCATAGGCACATACAGGCCGCCCATGATCGGAAAGCCATCCGCCAGCGCCTCCAACGCGTATGCCTCTTTGGGAAGGAGTTTGAGCCGTGATCCAGGGCGGATCGCCAGGTGAGTTGAACGCGCCAATAAAATGCGTGCTTACGCCACGATGCGTGATTCCCTTCCATCGGTATTCCCCCGGCGGCACCGGCTTTCCACCATCATCCAAGCCGTCCCAAACCTCGCATTGCGCGCCCTCTTCGCGCCAAACGGAGGAAACAAGATTGCGCACTCTGCCGCCCTGGGCATCCTCAATGGCGAGCGTCACAAAGCCGGGGGCCTCCAATTGATAAGCAATCTTCTCCCCGCTGGGTACCAACGCATCTTGCGCGTCAGCACCACCGGCTATTGCAAGGAGCACCGCGCAAAGCCCAAAACCATTCCAGTTTTTAAACATCGTTAGCGTCACGGTTTCTCCTGCTTGTCCGCCACATTGCCGGGCTTAGTCGCATAGAGGAGATCGGATAGCGAATCCTCATTGCTACCAACAAGATCGATGGAAAACTGCCATAACCACGTCCGATGGTTCGCCTTGAATGCCAAAGTATTCCACCCCTTGTGAAGCGTCGCATCCACCGTCTTTGTCCGTCCCGGCTCTTTCATAATGAGACCTTGGTAACAAGGCTCACCATTCATCCACAGCGTAAGGTAGACCGCGCCCGCAAGCATCTTGGAGCCGATCCGAACCTTGACCGCACGCTCACGGTCACTATGAATCCAACGCGCCCCATATCCAGCCTCAAAATTGACGGCATGGGTAATAGCAGAAAAATCAATATTTGAAGGGTCTTCTCCTCCGAGGTAATTGCCGCTCGGGAAACAGGGCTGCCATACCCGATTTGAAGATCCATCCGCATCAGAGCAAGTAGTGAAATCGATCTGCTTTTCGATCGCATCGTCGATCGGAGTTCGCGCTTTTTGAGCTTCAAAGGTTTCACCCGCCCACTGCGGCTGAATCAGCTTCGCCGTCAGCAACCAGGGAGCCGCGATCACCCCGGTCGTTCGCCTTTCATCCTTTCCCGCGCGGCCTTCCAACACAAACTCGTTCCGTAGCCGCGAGGGCGCTCCCGTCAGCACAAATTCCCCCGAAGCTCCCTCCAGCTGTTTTGGCGTCACGCTCCATCCTTCGCCCGCCGTCAGTTTAACTTGAGGAATAGAGTCTCCATCCTGCTCCGGCCAATCGTAGCGAATTCTAAAGACAAACCGCTTTCCATCCCCTTCTGGAACCGTAGAAACAATCTCCCACGAAATGGCCGTTTTCCTGTCGAGGGCCTTTTGCATGATCGGGTTTAGCCGCTGTTCAAGCAGCCATTGCGCAACCTGCGGCTCACCCAATCCACGCAACATGGCAATAGCCGTGGCGAGGTGCCCCGCGTCGTTGGGATGCACAAAGTCGTAGCTGAGATGAAAGCCCGGATTTATCATCCGCCCCTCCTTAAGGACTTGCTTCATCGTTTCCGAAGTCGGGAGATAACAGGCCCCCAAACTTTGCGCGAGGACGCGAACCCTCTCGTTCATCTGGTCTATCAACCGATTCTTTGGTGAGGCGAGGTCCTCGGTGCAAAGCGTCACACCACCCAGCGCCAAAATCTTTGGATGCACCCGCTGCCGCAGCGCCTCAACTAATTGGCCATAATGCTCAATCCAACGGTCCAGAGCCTTCTCCGAGCCATCCAGATACGGGGCCAGAACATCGTTCATCCCCAGCATCACCACCAACACATCCGCAGGTTGATCCAGCGAGGCTTTGACTTCGACGCCTCGGACATCGAGCGTCCTCTCTGTCGTTCTCGTCGTCGCCTCAATATTTAGCCAGCCATCAAGAGGCTGGCCGCTCCCCCCCAACGCAACGAGGTCAGGCTTGCAGCCCGGGTAAACCGCTCGCAAAGCGGCCTCCATCACGTTGGCAAAACCACCCGCGCGATTCCGACTCTGGCCAGTAATACTGTCCCCGACAAATACCACACGGGCATTCCCCTCTCGCAACCCTGCCGCAGGCCCCTCCGCCGACGCTCTGCCCAGACAGCAGAACCCGGTGACCAGGGCGATCAACACCCGCCATTGTAGTTGCTTCATGAACATCGCGAAGTCTAGACCTTTGCGCACACCTCTGTGCATTCGTCAATTTCGATACCAACCGTCCGCCAAATCGGGCGAAGGTCAACCACGCGCTTCTCCTTCATCGCTTGGTCGATCCCAAAACACGTAATGGCGGACAACATCGCTTCGCGCATTCCAGCAATTGGCGGTTTCCCGTCAAGGATCGATTCAGCCAGGTACCGCGCCATAACGGCATCCCCACCAGCGTGCCCCTTCTCACCGCCTTCCTCAAAAACAATCCGAGTTTCCTCGATTTTAGAATCGAGCTCAATCGGTTGGGTCTCAATAAGACTAGTCGCAGCATCGGCACGAAGGCCGCCTTCCGTCCCGACCAGATAGAACCTTCGCTCGTGCAAGCCAGCACTGCAATTCGTATGGAACGTCGCGCGGACACCATTGGCATACTCCAGAATGGCCACTTGATTATCAACAATCTCCTGTTTCCCATCAAACGGATCGCAGCGAACCTGAGTACCGGCCATCCGCCGCTGCTCCTTCTCATCGAGACGCGCGGCCAGCGATCTATTTTCCGGAGTAAAAAAGTTTAGCCCTCCAAAGCTAGCCACCTGCACCGGCACACTTTGAACAAGCCACTGAGCCACATCAATATCGTGGCAGCATTTCTCCAAAATATGAGGCCCGGAGTTGCAGATATTACGCCGCCAATTACCATGAATGAAGGCGCCGTGGTTAAACCCTAAGGTTTCATTAAATTCAAAAGAAACGATCTTCCCGATCGCCCCGGCCTGGCTGATCTCAAAAATCCGCTGGTAAAGCGGCGCATAGCGCAAAACAAGGCCGAAGAAAAACATTTTGCCCGAAGCCTCATGCGCATCACGCATCGCAACACAGTCACTCAGCGTAGTAGCCAGCGGTTTCTCCGCAAAGACATGCTTGCCCGCCTCGAACGCCGCCACCACATGTTCCCGATGGGCGGCATTCCACGACCCAACAAATGCCCAGTTTACTTCCGGCGCATCAAGCGCTTCTGCCCACGAAGAGCATGAAACGATTTCCGCAGGCCATTCCGCCCGCGCCGCTTTAATGGCTTCCGGGTTTGGATCAAAAACCCGGATCACCACCGGTCGAGAGAGCGCTTTGAGAAGATGTGCAATAACCGTCCGGAGGCGCCCACCGCAGCCAATCGCAGCAAAAGAAAGAGGAGTGTTTGACATGGACGGATGATAATTCCTGCCGTTCAGCTTGATAATCGCATCCACGATGCAATGTTTAACATAAACGATGGATCTAATTGCTGCGAGCCTTGGTAATCGGCATAGCTATTACCTAGCCCAAGAAAAATGACACATAGAGCGCGGAATATTGATCTAAGACAAGGCGACGCACTAGGCGATTCAAAAGGCAGCAAGCCGGTCCGGGTCCAGACGGCAAAGAGATCATCATTCACAGTAAAATCCAGAAACACCAAGTCAGGCAGCCGCCAAAAAATACAATACCGAGCCGCTCGCCAATTAAAGCTCGGCGGGCAAACCTTGCGAAACTTGCATGAGCGAAACCGGATGCCCAAGTCCGTCAAAAGAAGGAAACGGATCATCATCTGATCACTCGAATTAATTATGCTGGTTGCGCGGTTATATTTCTCGTCGCCCCGAGTGAATTCGCGTTGACAGCCCCACCACTGTGCATCAGTATTTTTGTGCTTAATATAGCGATATCGGTATCATCTTTAACCCTGGCGATTAAAAATGAAAACACAATCCGCCAAAATCCCCCCGAAGAAAAACTGTCCGATATGGTCACGCGCTGGTCTTTTTTCTGATCCTGTCGACTACGAACGGGGAGAACTCGCCCTTCCCCCCATTATCCCCCAACACATTTTATTTTTTTCCAGGCATTCCAGAAACTCACTTCTCAAGCAAACATCCAAAGTTAAGCATCATCGCTTTGTAATGATTATCATCCTGGAGGGATCCGGAGATGTATGCGTGGATGAGCGCATTTTCCATTGTGAAGGCGGACACATGCTTCTTCTCTTCCCCTTCCAGTTTCACCATTATCTATCTTTTCCACAATCCGAGATCCGCTGGTTGTTCTGTACTTTCGAATTGAAGGAGCCCTCTGTTCTCGAACCCTTAAAGAACCGCCTCCGCCCGATCACGCCAAAGATTTTCGACATGATAAGGGAAATCGTCGAGGAGGTCCCTACCTCACAGCCTTACTCGCCCGAACAGGCGACCATGTTGCAACTTCGCCTTGCCCTCGTCCTGCACCAACTGCTTTGCACCGACTCTGACAGCCCAAAACCATCGCCCGCTCCCGTGGTTGGCGAAGGAGCCATTCTCCTCGATAAAGTACATCAATACATCTACAAAAACATCAGCAGAGAATTCAGCATTCAGGAACTCGCCCACCATGTCGGATACTCAGAAAGCCACCTTCGGAACCTCTTTCGTAATTTGATGCTGATGAGCTTGGGGCGGTATATCAACGAGCTCCGCTTGCGAAAAGCCACAGGTCTCCTTCACCAAGGGGATTTGAACATTTCGCAGGTTGCCGAAATGAGTGGTTATTCTTCTCTGTTTTCATTTAGCCGAGCCTTTCGGCGAGCCTTGGATTGTTCTCCAAGCAAATATAAGGAAAACTGTCGCATCGCCAGGGAAAGTCAGACAAACGGCGTCTACGAAACCAGCGGTTAAAGCGATATTTTTCCACCTGCGGCGCACAAAGCGCCATTTAAAGCGCAAGGCTACTTCGCAAACGTGCCCCCCGGATGGTTATTTGGTGAATACACCCCCTGGCGGTAGTCCCTGGGAGAAACACCGCGTTCCGTTTTGAAAGTCCGGCTGAATGAATAGACCGATTCAAAACCACACTTTTCGCCCACTTCACCAACGGTAAGCCCCGTAGTATGCAGCAGATTGCAAGCCTGCTGGATGCGCAGATGGCGAATATGCCGTCCAATGCTATAACCGGTGGCCGCGCGGAAACGCCCTCTGAGGTGGCTTTCGGATTGCCCGATAGCGCAAGCCAATTCCTTGAGGCCAAAAGGTCGGTCCAGCCGTGCGAGAATGTAACGATTCACGCGCGTCAAAAGATTCGCATCGGCTCCCACGGAGCTGGCCGTGAACCTCTTTCGGCTGGAACCTATCTTGCTAAGGCGTCCCAACAAAAGCCCGAGATGCAGAGGAAGCAACTCCTGCCGTTCCTTCTCAAGCCAGCACTGGATCAACTCCCCCAGTAAAACAATCTCCGTCGGGCCAAGAGTGCGCGAGGGCGATGAGCGCAGCGGCGCAATGGCCTCGAGAGCGAAACTTTCAAACGTAATAAAGACCCAGCAAATATCATCTGGGCACACCTCCATATAGGAGTGAAATTGGAATGGGAAAATGAGTTGGGCCTGTCCCTCCTGGATCATAAAGCTCTCGGCATCCAGGCAAATCCGCCCTGAACCGTGGAGGGCGATCAAGAGAACACAGCGGTGATGCTGCGTACGCTGACGGGGCGAAGGTTTCAGCAACTCGGCCACTCCCTGGCGAGCAAAACAGAGGATATTTCCAGGCAATGGGCCCATCGGCGCTGCCACGCCCTCCAGGTAATTCACAGGGGTTGCAATCTTTGCGGCGAGTTGCCGAATGCTCATCAGCTCAGACTTCATTGTCGAAAATGTTAACAATACAATCGGAATCCCTATTTTTTAGCTAAACCGACTCTGGCACAGTGCAAGGCATTGGTTCAACCCTGTTTTTGCACTTTATGGACATCTCTCCCAAACACCGGCCCGTGCTCGATCCGGGCTTCTTACCGGCAATTCTCTGGAATCGCGCCTACCGAATGTGCGTGGAGTCCCATCCTGCCGCAGAGCCCCTTCGAATTGCCCTGGAGCGAGGTGACGGCACCCGCTCTGTTTATAATACGAAAGTGCTGCCTAACACCGGCTCCAATAGCGCGCTGAACCGGAAGTATGTGGAGCGGCTGCTCAAATTTCTGCTCTGGCAACGGGGGGGCTACCGAGTAACAATCGGAGGCAATCCCGCACTGGCCGCCATGATGAGGGATATCTATCGTCCCGGGGGTACGCGGGCGTTCGATTGCGAGTTCATGGGCGAAAAAGTCTATGGCCGCCCGATGATCGTCGAAAATTGCGCATACGACGCCCTGCCGCAACCCCGCGAAAGCTCAATCCCACTGGGGCGCAACCTGGACGGCTGCCGGATCGGATTTGACCTCGGCGGCAGCGACCGGAAATGCGCGGCGCTCATCGATGGAAAAGTGGTCTTCTCCGAAGAGGTGGCGTGGGACCCGTATTTTGAGAGTAATCCCCAATACCATTTCAATGGCATCCACGACAGCCTCCAACGGGCCGCCGCCCACCTCCCGCGCGTCGATGCCATTGGCGGAAGCTCGGCGGGCGTCTACGTGAATAACGAAGTCCGCGTGGCCTCGCTTTTCCGGGGCGTTTCAAAGGAAAATTTCGAACAGCGCGTTCGGGGCATTTTTTCCGACCTAAAGAAACAGTGGAAGGACATCCCTTTTGAAGTGGTAAACGATGGCGAAGTCACCGCGTTGGCGGGGTCCCTTTCCATGGGCGACAACGCCGTTTTGGGCATCTCGATGGGCACCAGTCTTGCCAGCGGCTATGTGGATCCCCAGGGCCACATCCTACCCTGGTTGAATGAACTAGCGTTCGCGCCCATCGACTACCGCGATGATGCCCCGGTGGATGAATGGTCTGGAGACATCGGCTGCGGCGTCCAGTATTTCTCCCAGCAAGCCGTGGCGCGGCTCATTCCTCATGCCGGCATCAGCGTCTCCGCCGGAACACCGCTCGCTCAACAACTCTTGGAAGTTCAAAAGCTAATGAAAGCGGGAGACCAACGCGCCCGTAATATTTACGAAACCATCGGAGTCTACTTCGGCTACGCCGTGGCGCATTACGCAGAATTCTACGAAGTGCGCAACCTCCTCATCCTGGGGCGCGTCACCTCGGGAGAAGGCGGCGAAGTCATCCTTGAAAAAGCCGCTGCCGTCTTGCGGGATGAATTTCCCGACCTGGCCCAATGCCTCCAATTACGAACGCCCAACGAGCAGGATAAACGGCACGGCCAAGCCATCGCAGCAGCCAGCCTGCCCAAGCTACCCACCTTATGAAACTCAACAACCCCGAAGCCCGCATCTTTATTCCAGACGCCACCGTCACCGACGAAGCGCTCCGGCGCATCACCCACCTGGGAATCGGCGCGCATCAGGACGACCTGGAATTCATGGCCATCCACGGCATCCTCACCTGTTATCATAACGAGAAAGAATGGTTTGGAGGCATTACATGCACCAACGGCGCGGGAAGTTCCCGCATTGGGCCCTACGCGCAGTTTACCGATGAACAGATGCAAGCAGTGCGGCGCACAGAACAGGAAGCCGCTGCCACAATAGGGCATTACAGCGCCATGGTTCAGCTCGACTACCCAAGCTGTGCCGTCAAAAGCCCTAACGATCCCTCGCTAAAGGACGACCTGAAGCGACTCCTGCAAGTAACTCACCCCCGCGTCGTCTATACCCACAACCTTGCTGACAAACACGACACCCATCTCGGCGTCGCCATCGCGGCCCTGGAAGCGATGCGGGAATTGCCCGCCGACCAACGCCCGGAGGCCGTCTACGGCTGCGAAATCTGGCGCTCCCTCGATTGGATGCCAGACGAAGACAAGGTAGTCCAGGATGTCAGCGCCCATGAGAACCTCGCCGCCGCGCTCAACGGCGTCTTCGATTCGCAGATCGCCGGAGGCAAGCGCTATGACCTCGCAACCTTGGGGCGGCGGCGCGCCAATGCCACATTCTTCGCCTCTCATGACACCGACCGCTCGCAAATGCTCACCTTCGCCATGGACCTCACCCCGCTCGTGGCAGATCCATCGCTAAACATCGTGGATTTCGTCACCGTCTACATCCAGAAATTGGAAGCCCAAGTGCGGTCCGCGCTCACAAAACGGCTAGGCATCAGCTAGCCCCCCACCCTTTCAAACCTACTACTTATGGAAATCATCATCCAACCGGATCTCCACAGCGGAACGGAACTCGGAGCGCGCATCATGGAAGCGCTGATCCGCACCAAGCCCAACGCCGTTCTCGGCCTAGCCACAGGCAGCACGCCCGTGGCGCTCTACTGCGAACTAATCCGCATGCACCGCGAGGAAGGCCTCGACTTCAGCCAACTCACCACATTCAACCTCGATGAATACGTCGGCCTCTCAGCAAAGCATCCGGCCTCCTATCACCGCTTCATGCAGGAGAATTTGCTCAGCCATGTAAACATCCGCCATGATCGCATCCATATTCCCGACGGCATGACGGAGGACATCCCAACATTTTGCAGAGATTACGAAGCCGCCATCGTCAAAGCCGGTGGTATAGACCTCCAACTGCTCGGAATCGGGCATGACGGGCATATCGGATTCAACGAACCCAGCTCCTCGCTCGGTTCACGCACCCGCATCAAGACACTCACCGAAAACACCGTAGCGGCAAACCAGCGTTTCTTTTCGTCCGAGGAAAAGGTACCACTACATGTGATCACCATGGGGGTTGGCACCATCATGGAAGCGCGCACCTGCCTGCTCCTGGCCTTTGGGAAAGGAAAAGCGGAAGCGGTCGCCGCGATGGCCGAAGGCCCCATCACCGCCATGTGCCCCGCGTCGATATTGCAAATGCATCCGCACGCCATTCTCATCGTCGACGAAGCCGCAGCCAGCCAGCTCAAGCGAGCTGACTACTATCGCCACGTCTACGCCAATAAGCCGCCATTCCAGCACCGAGAAATGCAAAAACCAAATTTCATCGCAAGTCACTCAGAATTAACACAATGAGAGATCAGAAAACTCGATAATTTCGTTCTAAATACAGGCAGCTCAACCTCCTTGCGTTTTCTCATTGGCCTGCCCCCGGCGGCAGCTTGGATAACAGTCCTCCTCCGTTTCGCCTTCGCAACCGCGGATTCTTTGCGCCACACAGGCCAAAAAAACTCCCAATCCGCCGCTTGCGCTCCCGCCCGTCATGCGGCAATATCGACCGCTTATGTCCGAGCCCGCCAACGTTTCCAAGATCGTCATCCTCGACTTTGGGTCCCAATACACCCAGGTCATCGCCCGGCGCATTCGCGAATGCCAGGTCTATTCGCAAATCCTCAAGTACAACACCCCGGCCACTGAAATCGCCAAAATCGGCGCGCGCGGCGTCATCCTTTCCGGCGGTCCCAGCAGCGTTTACTCTGAAAACGCTCCCCAGATCGACCCGGCGGTGTTCGAGTTGGGCGTGCCGGTCCTCGGCATCTGTTATGGCCTCCAGCTCATGGGCTTCCACCTGGGCGGCAAAGTCGAGCACTCCCAGCGGCGCGAATACGGCGCGGGCCAGGTTTTCATCACCGACGAGGGGGGGAAGCGCATCGCATGCGACCTCTTTGACGGTCTCCCCGAGAGCATCGACGTCTGGAACAGCCACGGCGACAAATTGACCAAGCTCCCCGCGGGCTTTCGCGCCGTGGGTCATACGAATAACTCCCCCTTCGCGGTCATCGAGAACCCCACCAAGCGCTTCTACGGCCTGCAATTCCACCCCGAAGTGGCCCACACCCCGCGCGGCAAGGAACTCATCGAGAATTTCGTCTACAAAATCTGCGGCTGCAAGATGGACTGGACCATGGGCTCCTTCATCGACCAGACCTGCGAGGAAATCCGCCAGAAGGTGGGCACCGATCACGTCGTGCTCGGCTTGAGCGGCGGCGTCGACTCCTCCGTGGCGGCCGCTCTGCTGCACAAAGCCATCGGGCCGCAGCTCACCTGCGTATTCGTCAACAACGGCCTGCTGCGCGCCAACGAAGCCGAAGCCGTCCAGAAGCTCTACGGCGAGAATTTCCAGATCAACCTGAAATACGTCGACGCCACCGAGCGTTTCCTGACCAAACTGGCGGGCGTCACCGATCCCGAGACCAAGCGCAAGATCATCGGCGGCGAATTCATCCGTGTTTTTGAGAGCGCCGTACGCGAGCTGACCACCTCGGGCCAGAACTTCAAATACCTCGCCCAGGGGACCCTCTACCCGGACGTCATCGAGAGCGTTTCCATTTCCGGCAACCCGGCCGCGCTCATCAAGAGCCACCACAACGTCGGCGGCCTCCCGCCCGACCTCAAGTTTTCCCTCATCGAACCGCTACGCCAGCTCTTCAAAGACGAAGTGCGCCAGGTGGGCCTCCAGCTCGGCCTGCCGAAGGAAGTCGTCTACCGCCAGCCCTTCCCGGGGCCGGGCCTCGCCGTGCGCATCGTGGGCGAGATCACGCCCGAGCGCCTGCGCATCCTGCGCGACGCCGACTCCATCGTGGTCAGCGAAATGAAAGCCAGCGACTGGTACTACAAAGTCTGGCAGTCCTTCGCCGTACTACTGCCCGTGCGTTCCGTGGGCGTCATGGGCGACGAACGCACCTACGAGCACACCATCGCGCTGCGCATCGTAGAGAGCCAGGACGGCATGACCGCCGACTGGGTGCGCCTCCCCTACGAAGTACTCGGCAAGATCTCCTCCCGCATCATCAACGAGGTCAAGGGGGTCAACCGCGTTTGCTACGACATTTCGAGCAAACCGCCGAGCACCATCGAATGGGAATAACCCCCCATCCGAATTACGCACTCCCATTTTTAAAGGGAAATTAACCATTTCCCTGTTATCTTGTGGACGCCATGGGATCAATGAGCAAAAAAATCTGGCGCATTGTCCTCAGCTACGTTCTCGTAGCTGGCCTGTGGGTTTTTTTCTCTGACCGGCTCGTCATCCACCCCGGGGTCTCCCCGGAGTTCGCGGCGCACTGGTCCTTGATCAAGGGTCTGGCATTCGTGGTCATCACGGGGCTGCTGCTCCACGTCCTCATCCACCGGCTGACCGCCCAGATCTGGAACACCGCCCAGGGCTGGGAAAACAGCGAGCGGAAGTTCCGGACGCTCCTCGAACGCATCCGGGACGGCATCCTCGCCGTCGACGTGCAGACCATGCGAGTGTTCCTCAGCAACCAGGCGTTCTCTGAAATGCTCCAATACGCCCCCGAAGAACTGACGGGAATGGAAGTCACCCGGATGCATCCCGCAGAGCTCCACCCGATGCTCATCGAACGCTT
Organism: Spartobacteria bacterium UBA695; assembly: GCA_002298145.1. Taxonomy (GTDB): domain Bacteria; phylum Verrucomicrobiota; class Verrucomicrobiia; order Chthoniobacterales; family Chthoniobacteraceae; genus UBA695. Next base: position 18,587 of record DBMP01000023.1, read on the forward strand.
CCAGCGGATGCGCCAGAGCATCATCCCTCCCCGGAGAGTCCTCCCGATGCTTCGCAAGGACGGCTCCATGTTTTACGTCGAAGTCACCACCGCGCTCATCACACTGGAAGGCCGCCAGTATACGATCAGCGTTTTCCGCGACATGACCGAACGGCTCAAGGCCCAGGAGACCCTCCAGCACGCCAAGGAGGAAGCAGAGAAAGCGCGCGAGGATGCCGAAAAGGCCCGTGAAGAAGCGGAAACAGCCAGCCTCGCCAAGGATCAATTCATCTCCATCATCAGCCACGAACTGCGCACCCCGCTCACCCCCGCCCTGGCCATGGTCACGGCCTTGAAGGAAACCGTGGCCGACCAGAGCCGGGAGGACCTGGAAATCATCCGGCGCAACCTGGAGCTGGAGTCAATGCTGATCGACGACCTCCTGGACATTACCCGCATAACCAACGGGAAAGTCGATCTGCGCCTGGAACGCACCGATCTCCACGCGGCCATCCACCACGCCGTGGGCATCTGCAAAACCTCCATCGAAGCCAAAGGGCTCCGCTACACGCTCCAGTTGGAGGCAGCCAATCCCTACGTCTGGGGCGACCCGCCCCGGCTCCAGCAAGTCTTCTGGAGCCTACTCAATAACGCAGTAAAATTCACCCCCGAAGGCGGCTCGATCACGATCCACAGCTTCAACAAAGGCCCCACCGTGCGGGTGGAGGTAACGGATACCGGCATCGGCTTCGAACCCCGAGAACTGCCCCGGCTCTTTCTGCCCTTCGAACAGGGCGAACAAAGCAAAATCCGCCGTTTCGGCGGCCTCGGTCTGGGGCTCAGCATCGCCCGCACGATCACACAGCTTCACAAGGGGACCCTCTCCGGAGCAAGCGACGGGAAGGACCAGGGGAGCACCTTCACGCTCGAACTGCCGACCACAGAGCCCCTCGAACACCTGGAAGTACCCGGCTCCGGCAGCGACGAACCGCTCTCCGCGCGCATTCTGCTGGTGGACGACCATGCCGACACGCTGCAAATCCTAGCCCGCCTCCTGCGCCGCTGGGGCTACCAGGTCACCTCGGCCAACACAGTACAGACAGCGCTGCGCCTGGCCAGCAAAGCCCACTTCGACGTCCTGATCAGCGACCTGGCGCTGCCCGACGGCAACGGCTGCGACATCATGCGGGAGGTAAAGGCCCGCTACGGGGTGCGGGGCATCGCGCTCAGCGGATTCGGCTCCGATGCCGATCGCGAGATGAGCCGCGAGGCCGGGTTCGAGGAGCATTTCGTCAAGCCGATCAGCTTTCCGCCAATGCGCGCCGCCCTGGAGCGCATCGCCGCAGCGGCCCAAAAGGGCAAAGCGTGACCTTTTCCCCCGGTCGCAAACGTGATTCAATGGCCCCCGCCATGCCTAAAACCAGCCCACGCACGGAAGTCTCCCTCGCCCCGGTGGTTCGCCATCTCGAAACCCTGCTCAACCACGAGAACGTGGCCGATTTTTCCAACGCCTTCAACGGCCTCCAGGTGGAAAACCGCGGTGCAATCCACAAGATTGGCGCGGCCGTGGATGGCTGCGAGGCAACGCTGGCCGAGGCGGCGCGGCGCGGGATCGATTTCCTGCTCGTCCACCACGGCCTCCTCTGGCAGGGGGCGCAGAAAATCGAGGGGCCCGTTTACCGTAAATTGAAGCTGGCCTTCGACGCCGATCTCGCCGTGTTCAGCTCGCACCTACCGCTGGATCTCCACCCCCGGCTAGGCAATAACGCGCTCCTCTTCCAGGCGCTCGGCTTCCGGAAGCCAGAGCCGTTTTTCCTGGAAAAAGGGAGCCATATCGGCCTGAAAACAAAGCTGGCGCTGGACCGCGAGACCCTGGCCGCGCGGCTGGAAAAAGCAGTGGGTGCTCCGGTAAAGCTGATCCCCGGCGGCCCGGCCAAGACAGCTCGGATCGGGATCGTATCCGGCGGCGCGGGCGGCGAACTTTTCAAAGCGGCGGCCGAGGGAGTCGATACATTCATCACCGGCGAGGCGCCCCACTGGGCCTACCCGGCGGCGGAGGAGCTGGGCCTGAACCTCTACGTGGCCGGGCATTACGCTACGGAGACCTTCGGCGTAAAAGCCCTGGCGGCCTACGTTTCCAAGCGTTACCGGCTCCCCTGGGAATTCATCGACCACCCGACCGGGCTCTAAAGCCACGCAGCCCTTGCCTCCCCTCTCCCGTGCTCACGCTCGAACGCTCCTTTTTTGAACGCGACCCACTGACGGTTTCCCGGGAGCTGATCGGCTGCGAACTCGTCGCCGGGGATTGCGCAGGGATCATCGTGGAAACGGAGGCCTACCTGGCGGAGGGGGACGAGGCGTGCCACACGTTTTTCCGGCCCAGCACGCGGGAGTTCATGGCTGGGCACGCCCCGGGCGCGGCGTATATATACCTTAATTACGGAATGTACTGGCTCCTCAACGCGCTCATCAAGGGCGGCCCGGGCGGCGACGGCTTCACGCTGATCCGGGCGGTGGAGCCGCTGCACGGAATCGAGCTGATGCAGGAGCGGCGCCACCGAAGCGCACTCCATGAACTCTGCTCCGGGCCAGGGAAGCTAACCCAGGCCTTTGGCATCGGCGGGGCCGACCACGGGAGCAATCTCTGCGAGGGGCCGATCACCTTTCGTAAACGCCTGGAGCCCCCGGAGATCGTGGCCTGTGCGCGGATAGGGATCAGCCGCGCAGCGCATTTCCCCTGGCGTTTTTTGCTGAAAGGGAGCCCGTTTGTCAGCGTGGGGCCGGGGAAGGAAAAGGCCGCGAAAAAGCGCGCGGAGGATAGCCGCAAAAAGCCACAAAAACAGAAGAACTTCTGAACAAAGAGTAAATTTCACGCAAAGGCGCAAAGACGCAAAGAAGAGACGCACCTGTTTTCTTTGCGACTTTGCGCCTTTGCGTGAGAAATGGCTTTTGCCTGTAATTCGTATTACTCGAAATACGCCTTCAGCACATATTGCTGAAGCATCCGGTGGGTGTTGAAGAACGAGCCATTGAGCGCAATGCAGTGGCGCATGACGTCCACATAGCGGTCACGGTCATCGTAGTAGAGCGGCAGGATCGTCTGCTCCAGCTGCGCATAGAGCGAAGCCGCGTCGTCCGGCTCCCGGCTTTTCCTCACCCCCGGCAACGAGCCAATGGCCCAACCGGTAATCCCCTCAATCCAGCCCTCGATCCACCAGCCGTCGAGCACGCTCAGGCTTGGCACGCCGTTGAGCGCGGCTTTCATCCCGCTGGTACCCGAGGCCTCCATCGGCGGCTCCGGAGTATTGAGCCAGAGATCGACCCCCGAGACCATCATCCGAGCGATGTCCATGTCGTAATGCGCCAGGAAGGCCACCGTGACCCGCCCCCGGAGCTGCTCGGCGAATTGGAAAATTTGGTGGATCGTCTCCTTACCCTCCTGGTCATTCGGGTGAGCCTTACCGGCAAAAATAATCTGGAGGCGACCAGAGCCGATCCGGGCCAGGCGCTCCAGATCGGAGAAAAGCAACCCGGGGCGCTTGTAGGCCGTCACGCGGCGGGCAAAGCCGAGGGTGAACGTGTCGGTGTCCATTCCGGCATTCGTCTCGCGGTTAACCATCCGCAGAAGCTGGCGCTTGGCCTCGTCATGCGCTTCCCAGATCTGCTCGCGGGGAATGCTCAGGGCGTAGCGCAGGCTGTAGTTATCGAGCCGCCAGCCGGGGATCGTCCGGTCGTAGAGCGCCGCGAGCGACTCGGCGGCCCACGTCCCGCCGTGGACGCCGTTGGTGATGGCGTCGATGGTATAGTTGGCGAACATCTGCCGGGCCACCACGCCGTGGCTTTTGGCAACGCCGTTGACGTAATGGCTCAGGTTGAGCGCCAGGTGGGTCATGTTCAGCATCCCCTCGGCGCAGAAGAGGTCCTGCATATCGCGCACCTCGCGGCGGTCGAGCACGCGGTCCACGAGGCTCATTTCGAACTTATCGTGCCCAGCGGGAACGGGCGTGTGAGTGGTAAAAACGCACTGGAGCTTTACCTCGTCCACATCCTCCCGCGTGAAGGTCTCGCGCCCGGCCCGGCGCGCCGCCTCATCGAGCAATTCAATGCCCAGAAACGCGGCATGCCCTTCGTTCATGTGGTAGCGGGCCACTCGCTTGTACCCCAGGGCTCGCAGCATCCGCACCCCGCCGATGCCGAGCACCACCTCCTGGCAAAGCCGGTAATGGGCATCGCCGCCGTAGAGAGTGCCCGTCAAAGAGCGGTCCCAGTCGCTGTTTTCCGGCAGATCCGTGTCGAGAAAGTAGACCAGCACCAGGAAGCCGCCCGAGCCGGTGATTTCCGCCACCCAAGCGCGGATTTGCACAGCCCGCCCCTCCACCTGGACCACCGCCCGGGCGGGCAGCTCCATGAGGAAATCCGCAGGCACCCAGGCCACGGGCTCCTCGGTCTGCCAGCCCTGCGCGTCCAGGCGCTGGTAAAAATAGCCCTTCCGGTGAAGCAGCGTGACACCGACGAGCGGAACCTTCAAATCCGCCGCCGCCTTCACCGTATCCCCGGCGAGAATGCCCAGGCCGCCGCTGTAGGTGGGCATCCTCGGCTCCAGCCCGATCTCCATGGAAAAATAGGCGATGACGGGCCGGGATTTGTTCATACCGTCCCGTTTATCGCGGGAGGGACGGGAAACGGTTGCCCTCTGGGGCGCTCAGCGATTCACCTGCGCGGCAGCCCACAGGCGGCGCTCTTATAATGCTGGTGGTAATCCTCGGCCGGGTAAAACACCTCCGCCGTGGTAATCGCCGTCACGATGGGGCGCATTCCGGGCCGTTCTTGCGCCGCCTTGGAAGCCTCGGCCTCCTTCCGCTGCTCCGGCGAGTGGGTAAAGATCTCCGAGCGGTAATTATCGCCCAAGTCTGGCCCCTGCCCGCCCACCTGGCGCGGATCGTGGATTTTCCAGAATAAATCGAGGAGCTCTTTATACGAAACCTTGGCGCGGTCGAACTCCACCTCCACGGCCTCGGCATGCCCAGTCGTGTGCATACAGACTTGCTCGTAAGAGGGGTCCTTCACATGCCCCCCGGTGTATCCGGCGGCGGTTTGGAGCACGCCGGGCGTGGCGTCAAAGGCCGCCTGAACGCCCCAGAAACACCCGGCGGCGAACGTCGCTTTCTCCACCTGGCGCAGATCAAGGGCCACGCCGTTCATGCAGTAGCGCAGCCCCGTCGGAGGCGGTCCATCGGGAAAAACGTGCCCGAGGTGGGAGTCGCACCGGGCGCAGACCACTTCTTCGCGGATCATCCCGTGGCTCGTGTCGCGCGCAATCCGCACGCGGTCGCCCCCCATCGCCGCGGTGAAGCTCGGCCAGCCGGTACCGGAGTCAAACTTGCTCCCGGACTCGAACAACGGCAGCCCGCACGCCGCGCAAACAAACGTCCCCTTCCCGTGCGGGTTCCAGCACTGGGCGGAAAACGGTCTCTCCGTTCCCCGCTCCCGCATGACCTCATACTGATGCGGCGTGAGCCGTTTGCGCCACTCGGCATCGCTTAAAGTGATTTTCTCAATCATACCATGGCCTCGGTTATGGGTTGTACGATACTCGCCCTGCGCCGCTCTGCAAACCGACGGCAGCAAATCCAGCCCCGCCAGGAGAAGCCCCAGGGCTAACAACACTAAAAACATCAGGAGAAGCCGACTGGTTTTCATACGACGGCGAGGGATTGAGCGCAATCTCCCACAACTCCGCCGCTTAGCAAGCTGAGTCTTCTTCCGCAGGGAGTCGGATTTCCACCTCCAGCCCATGCGGAGAGCGGTTCCGGGCCACAACGGTGCCTTTGCAAGAATCCACGCAGGTCTTGACGATCGTCAGCCCCAAGCCCACGCCCCCGGTTTCCCTCGTGCGCGAACGATCCAGCCGGTAAAAGGCATCGAACAGCCGGGGAAGCTCCTCCTCCGGCACACCAGGGCCACTGTCTCGCACCCGGATCGCCACTTCGTCACCCGTGCGCTCCGCGTCCACCTCGATCGGGCCGCCGCCACCATACCGGACGGCATTGCGGATCAGGTTGGAGACCGCCCGGACGATAAATTCCCGGTCGGCCAGCACCGTAAGCTCTTCAGGAACCGCCCCCAGACGAATCTCCACCTTATCCGCCACCTCGCGGGCCGCCGCCTCGTCAATCGCCGACTTCACCGCCACAGGCACCAACCGGACGGCCGCCCCCCCGAACGAAGCCCGGGAAAAAGCGAGCAGTTCATTGACCAGCGCGGCAATCTGCTCCGCCTTCTCGCTGGCCCGCCGGACGTAGTCATCCTTCTCCTCGCGTTGCTCCATGATGCCGAGCACCATCTGGAGCCGGGCCAGCGGAGAGCAAAGCTCGTGCGCGATGTCCCCCAGGAAACGCTTCTGCCCCATGACAAAACCGTTGAGCCGCCCGGCCATCTGGTTGATCGAGTCCCCCAGCGAACCGAGTTCATCCCCGCGCCGCGCCGCCACGCGCACATCGAAGCGCCCCTCGGCAATCTGCCGGGTCGTGTGGGTCATCTGCCGAATGGACCGGGTAATGCCGTGCAGCAGCGGCAGCCAGAAGATCACCGAAAAAACAACCGTACCCGTCACCAGCCAGATCCACGGCACCGGGTCGAGGATAAGCCCCCCCATGCTAAAGGTCTCTGCCTCGGCCACGAGCACCACGCGCATCGGAGCGCCCAGGCGCGGGTTATCAAGCCGGGTGCGGTGGAGCAGCCAGTAGCGCGCCGGGTTCTTGGTCCGTAAAAACGCGCGGGAAGCTCCCGACATCGCCGCAAACGGATGGGCGGTTGGCCCCGAAGTCGCCTCCGGTTGCCCTGAGGAGGTGGGGGCGCCCTTTTTTCCTTCTGTTTTGCGCTCTCCCTTTTTCTGGGCTCGACGCTCGGCCGCAGACGGCGTGGGCGTCGGCTTGGGAGGCTGCGGGAAGGCCAGCAGGCGCTCGCGCACCGGGCCGGGAAGCTCTTTCACCCGGCCCAGGAGGTAGTCGCCGTTGGGGTCAAAAATGGAAATCCGCACCCCGTAGGCATCGCTGAAGCGATCCAGCACCTCGGACCAGTATTCCGGCACCGTGTTGTCAAGTTCCCCCACGATAAGCGTCCGCAGCGACTCAACGCGCTGCCTGGCGCTACTGGCAAAGACCCAGTCCAGGTTGATATGGTACTGGGTGGCAAAGATCAGGCAGAAAACCGCCGCCAGCAGCGTCAGGTTCAGGAAGAACCAGACGAGAATCTGCGCAGCGATCGGAATCCGCCAAAAGAGGCCACCTTTGGGGTTCGCGTCAGCCGGTTTCGTTTCACTCCGCATTGGGGTCGATGAGCATATAGCCAATGGCGCGCACCGTCTTGATGAAGCGGGGCGCTTTTGGGTCATCGCCGAGCTTGCGCCGCAGCGACCAGATGTGGACGTCAATCGAGCGGTCCATGCCGTCGTAAAGGCGCTCGCCGATCTCCTCAATGAGCCGTTCGCGGGTTTTCACGCGGCCCCGCGCCCGGGCCAGGCTGAAAAGCAGATCGAACTCCAGCGCCGTGAGCTTAAGCGGCACCCCGTCAAGCTCCGCGGTGCGCGACGCGGGCCGGATGCACAGCGGCCCCGCCACCCACTCGGATTCCGGCTCCTGAGTCCCCTCGGCGGAAGCCCCCGCCTTTACCCCCCGGCGACGCGTCACCGCCCGCAGCCGGGCCAGCAGCTCTCGGGAAGAGAACGTCTTGGGCAGGTAATCGTCGGCCCCCATTTCCAGACCCACAATCCGGTCAGTCTCCTCGCCCCGGGCCGTCAGCATCAGCACCAGAACATCCGACCGGGAGCGGATCGCCCGGAGCACCTCGAAGCCGTCGATGCCCGGCAGCATCACATCCAAAATGATCGCGTGGAACTCCTCGGAAAGCGCTCGGTCGGCCCCGGCCCGACCATCGTGTTCTGCCACGACGCCATAACGCAGCGGCTGGAGGTAGTCGGCGATGAGAGCGCACAGCTCCCGGTCATCGTCGATGATCAGAATCTTCTGATCATTACCCGGCGGCGTTGACTTTGGAGAGGGTTCGGAGGAAATCATCACGCTGCCCTAACTCCATAAACCCCTCGATTTGAAGATGCGAGCCCGGATTTCTTTCTTAACCATCTCTTAACAAATAAACTGGCAGCTCGAAATTCTATCTTAACAATGCCAGCCTAGATTTACGACACATCGGATCAGGAACCCTTTTTCTCACCCCATGAATATCCCCCGCTTTACTCCGCTGGCCGCCGCCCTCGTGACGGCAACGCTCGGCCTGGCACCCGTAGGTGCCCAGGACGGCCCCCCGCCGGACGACCTACAGCCGCAGCCCCAGTTCGAAAACCCGGGCTTGCCCGCCGCCCCCGGGGGGAGCAGTTCCACCACCTCCACCACCTCCGGCTCCAGCCAATTCGGCACCGCGTTGCAGAACCCGCCCCCTCCACCCGGCGGTCCTCGGGGTCCGGGCGGCCCCGGTGGCCCTGGAGGCCCCGACAGCGCGGCCTTCCGCCAGCGCATGAACGAACGCCTCAAAACGGCGCTCAAAGCGAGCGACGAGGAATGGGCCGTCATCCAGCCGCTGCTGGAAAAAGTGATGGAAAAACAGCGGGAAGTGATGATGAGCCGCATGGGCGGGCTTTTCGGCGGCGATCGCCGCGGAGGAGGCAACCGCCCCGGAGGTCCCGAGCAAAATAACGCCACCAACACCAACCGTCCTCCCCGCGTGAACCAGCCGGAGATCGAGGCCCTTAAGAACGCGCTTCAAAACGACAGCACCCCGAACGACCAAATCAAGGCCAAGCTGGAGGCCGTCCGCGCCGCGCGCAAGAAAGCGACCGCCGAACTGGAAGCCGCCAGCGAAGACCTGCGCAAGGTGCTCAGCCTACGGCAGGAAGCGCTCCTCGTCATGATGGGCATCCTGCAATAGCCGCGCCCGGTTCCGTATCCCAAGTCCCCCTTTTGATGTCCGAACCTCTTACGACCGCCAATGAACCCGGCCTCTATGCGAAAATGGTGGAGAGCCGACAGCTTTCCCCCGCCGACGCAGCAGCCCTCGCCCGCCTGGACCCCGCCTGCCGCCCCCAGACCGAGGCGGAGGCCCTGCAATGGCTCGCCCGCGAATACGGCCTAAGCTTCACCGCGCTGGATAACGCCGAGCCCGCCCGCGACCTCTCCTCCCGCTTCCCTGCCCGCGTCCTGCTTAAGGAGGAACTCCTCCCGCTACGGGAAGTGGACGGCCGCATCGAGGTGGCCCTCAGCCGCCTTTTCGCCGAGCCGGGGCTCGACGGCCTCAAGCCATTCACCACCCAAGAGCTCGTCCCCGTACTAGCCCCCGGCGAGGCCGTGGCCCGGGAGATTAAAAAACATCTGGGCGTCGGCGCCGATACGCTCAACCAACTGGAGCAGGAAGAAGGCTTCCAGCTCGTAGCCGACAACGCCGCCGAGGAAACCGACCTGGAGAAAGCCGCCGAAGACGCCTCCATCATCCGGTTCGTCAACCAGATCCTGAGCGACGCCGTCTCCCTGCGCAGCTCGGACATCCACGTCGAGCCCTTCGAGCACGAACTGCGCATCCGCTACCGCATCGACGGCATGTTGCAGGAAGTGCCGGTACCTCCGCAGATCAAGCGCTTCCAGCCCGCAATCGTCTCGCGCATCAAGATTTTGAGCAACCTCGACATCGCCGAAAAGCGCGTGCCGCAGGACGGGCGCATCAAAATCCGGATCAAGAACCAGGAAATCGACATCCGCGTATCCGTCATCCCAATGCTGCACGGCGAAGCCGTGGTCATGCGCCTCCTGCGCCAGAACGCGGGCATCATCAACCTGGAGAGCCTCGGCATGGCCCCACGCGAACAAGGGATCTTTCAGCGCATCTTGCGGATGCCCCACGGCATCGCGCTCGTCACCGGGCCCACCGGGTCCGGCAAAAGCACGACGCTCTACGCCGCGCTGACAGAAATCAACGACGCCGAACGCAAAATCATCACGATCGAGGACCCGGTGGAATACCAGATCAAGGGGGTCAACCAGATTCAGGTCGTCGAGAAAGCAGGGATGACCTTCGCCCGCGGCCTGCGGGCCATTCTGCGCCACGACCCGGATGTCGTGCTCATCGGGGAAATCCGCGATCACGAGACCGCGCAAATCGCCGTCCAGGCCTCGCTCACCGGCCACATGGTTTTCTCCACCCTCCACACCAACGACGCCCCCGGCGCGCTGACGCGCCTCGTGGACATGGGCGTGGAGCCGTATCTGGTCGCCTCCTCTCTTGAAGCCGTCATGGCCCAGCGCCTCGTGCGCGTGCTCTGCCCCGCGTGCAAAGAAGTGGACGACTCCAAGCGCACCCAGGCGCTCAAGGACCGCGTGGAGGCGCTCCGGGATGCAACAATCTACCGCGCCGTCGGCTGCAAAGCCTGTCGTAATACCGGGTATGCGGGCCGCCAGGCGCTCTTCGAACTGATGACGATGAGCGGCCCCCTGCGCCAGGCACTGCTCAAGGGCGGCTCCAGCCTGGAGATAACGGAAATCGCCCGGCGCGAGGGGATGAGGACGCTACTGGAAGACGGCTGGCGGCTCGTCTGCGCGGGCGCGACCAGTCCGGCGGAAGTGCTGCGGGTCTCCAAAGACGACGACGTGTTCGCAGAAGATTAGCCGCCATGCCAACCTTCGAATACAAAGCGCTGAAGCCGGGAGGCTCCTCCACGAGCGGCCAGATCGAGGCGGGCGGCCGCGGCGAGGCAATCCGGCTCATCGAGGAGCAGGGCCTCACGCCGCTGAAACTCGCCGAGGTACAAAAAGCCGCCGGAGCCAACGGCAGCAACGGCAAGGCGCAAGCAGCCGCCGCGCCCACGGGGGCTAAATGGCACTTCCGCGCGAAGCACGTCTCCTTTGAGGCGCTGGAGGATTTCACCCGCTCCCTCTCCAGCCTGCTGGCCGCCGCCGTACCGCTCAGCCGGGCGCTGACGATTCTCTACAAAGAAGCCAGCAACGCCGCCGCCGCCGCAAAATGGCAAGAACTGCACGAACGAGTCATCGACGGTGTATCGCTCGCCGACGCCATGAGCCGTTCGCCCGAAGTCTTCCCGCGCGTCTACGTTGCCATGGTCGAATCCGGCGAAACCGGCGGCTTCCTCGACGTCGTCCTTGCGCAGATCGCCGATTTCCAGGCGCGTGAAAAAGAGCTGCGGGCCAAAGTCTTCTCAGCGCTAATGTACCCGGCCGTTCTCCTGACCCTGGCCCTGGGCGTAGTCATCTTTTTGATGATCTTTTTCATCCCGCGCTTCCAGACCCTCTTTGCCGGGTTCAACGCCGCACTGCCCGCCATCACGCGCGCCATCATCGGCGCCAGCCATGCGATTCGATCCTACGGCGTATTCATGGCCATCGGCGTTGCGCTCGTCATTTACGCCATCGCCAAGTGGTTTAAAAACGACGCGAACCGGCGCAAATGGGAGAACGTTCTTTTCCGCCTCCCCCTGGCCGGGCCGCTGGCCGCCAAGATCGCCATGACGCGCTTTTGCCGGATGCTCGGCACGCTGCTCTCCGCCGGGGTACCTCTCATGAACGGCCTCAACGTCGCCCGGCGCTCACTCGGTTACCAGACCCTCATCGACTTGATCGCCGACTCCACCGAGCGCGTCTCCAAGGGCGAGCAGCTCGCCTCGGCGCTGGGCGATTGCCGCGCGCTCTTCCCAGGGTCCACGCTGGAGATGATCTCCGTGGCTGAGGAAAGCGGGCGGCTCGACAAAGAGCTCCTGCGCATCGCCGCCGTCACCGAGATCACGCTCGACCGGCAGCTCAAGAACGCCGTTTCCCTGGCCGAGCCGCTCATGCTCTTCATGATCGCCGGGTTCATCGGCGTCATCTTCGTCGGCATGGTCATCCCCATCTTTACGCTTCAAGACTATATCAAATAACACTCTATGAATAAACCGATCCAATCCCCCCAAAACAGCGCCTTTACCTTGGTCGAGATGCTGCTCGTGCTGGTCATCCTGGCCACCCTGGCGGCCATCGTTTACCCGAAGCTCGCCGGACGCACGCAACAGGCGCAGCTTACGGCGGCCAAGTCGCAGATTGCCAGCATTTCGCTCGCGCTCAACGCCTATGAGGTTGACAACGGGTATTATCCCAAGTCCCTCGACGCGCTCATCAACCAACCCGCCGACGCCAACAACTGGCACGGGCCGTACCTCGAAAAAGCCGTTCCGCTCGACCCGTGGAACAACAACTACCTTTACGAATACCCGGGCAAACACACCCAAAACGGCTTTGACCTAATGTCAGCCGGACCGGACGGCCGCACGGGCACCGACGACGACATCAACAACTGGGATGCCAACAAGCGGTAACAGAAAGAACGCGTTCACGTTAATCGAGCTGGTTCTCGTACTGGCTTTATTGGCGACGATCCTCGCGGTATCCGCCCCCTCCCTCTCCCGCTCCTTCCACGGGCGGAACCTCGACGGGCAGGCGGCGCTGGTCCTTGCCGCCATCGAGTACGCCCGCAGCGAAGCCATTTCCCAAGGCATCCCCATGACGGTCTGGATCGACACCAACACCGAGACCTTCGGCGTGCAAGCCTCCAGCGGCTACGACGGCATCGCAGCCCGCGAGAAAGCCTGGACGCTCCACCCGGAAGTCCGTTTCGACTCCACGCCGATCAACAACGACGGCAACGGCCACTCGCTAGCGGCCACCTTCCAACCCGAGGGAACCCTCGACGCCACGAGCGTGGATGAAATCCGCCTCGCCCACAAATCCGGCGAACGCATCACCGTGGCGCAAACCGACGACGGCGACGGCTACGAGATTGTGAAATAAGATGCGCTCGTCCCACCACGCCTTCACGTTTGTCGAAATCCTGGCCGCCATGATTTTTCTGGCGATCCTGATTCCGGCCATCATGCAGGGGCTCACCATTTCCACCCGCGCCGGGCTCTACGCGGAACGCGGGGCCATCGCGGCGGAACTGGCGCAAAACAAGCTCGCCGAACTAAGCCTCGATGATGCCTGGATGACCTCGGATATGAGCGGCAATTTCGGCGGCGACTGGCCCGGGATGCGCTGGGAAGCCGAGCACTCCACCTGGGACATGGACACGATGGAGCTCCTCACCGTGCGCGCCTACTACACCGTGCAGGGCCGCGAGGATAAAGTGGAGCTGAGCACGCTAGTCAGCTCCGGATCGACCTCGACGACCTCCACCACGGGCTCGGCGTCGTCCACCACCTCCTCGTCGTCCAAACCTAAAACCTCCGGGAGCAGCAGGAAATGAACCGCCGCGCTTTCACCCTGATCGAGATCCTGCTCGCCACATTCGCGGCAGCGATCCTGCTGCTGGGCCTCTACGGCATTTTCCAGCGGGCGATCAAAACCCGCGACAGCGCGACCGAGCGGATCCGGGAGTCGCGCCTTCGCGAACGGGCCATCGCCGTCATGCGCAACGACCTTTTCAGCACCTACATCTCCGGCGGCGTGCTCGCCTGCACGCTCGAAGGCGGGGCCAGCAACCAGAAGTCCCATTTCGGCGGCTACCTGCGCTTCACCGCCACCACCGGCCAGGACGACAACGACGACCAGGGCTACGGCGACGTGCAGCAGATCGAGTATTACATTTCCGGCAACGGCGGCAGCGCCAACAACGGCCCGCTCGTGCGAGTGCTCACGCGTGACCTCCTCGGCTCGGGCACCGAAAACCCCGAGGAAATCCCCGTGCTGCAACGCGTGGAGAAATTCGAGGTCGCCTTCTGGGACGGCAATAGCTGGCAGGACACCTGCCAGCTAAGCGGCACCACCAACTCCTCCTCCAATTCGCTAACCGGCACCTCGCTCACCGCCGCCACGTCCGGCAGCACCTCCATCAGCGGCACCTCCTCCCTGCCCCGGGCCGTCCGCGTGCGCATCCTTCAGTCCCCGGCCTCCGACCGCGTCCCCCTGCCGCCGCCCATCGAGATCTTCGTCCCGTTGACCACCGAGCCGTTCACCACCGCCACCACGTCCACCACCAGCGGAACCTAGCCCGATGCCCCCCCTTTCTCCAACTCCATCGCAGCGCGCCCGGGGCTCCGTGCTCATCGTGGTGATGATCGTCTGCATCGGGCTGGTGAGCCTGACCCTGGTCTTCGCCAACTCCATGGCCCTGGCTTATCGCGGCGAGGATAACAACCTCGCGGGACGCCAGGCCGAGGCGGCCATTGAAGGCGGGGCGCGCTACGCCGCTTACCTCTTCTCCCAGGTCAACCGCGAGGGCGGCCTTCCTGACCCGAACGACTTCCAGAGCGACACCCTTCCCGTGGGCGAGGCCAACTTCTGGTTCATCGGCGTCTCGTCCGGCTCGGCCTCGCAGAGCACCTCCGATCAGCCGGTGTTTGGCTTCGTCGACGAGGCCTCCAAGCTCAACCTCAACACCGCCTCGGCCACCGTCCTGCAAGGGCTCCCCGGCATGACGTCGGACCTCGCACAAGCCATCGTCACCTGGCGCTCCTCCACCTCCGGCAGCTCGACTTCCGGCACCTCCTCATCCTCGTCCGTCCTCCTGCGCAACAGCCCCAACAAATACGCGCCATTTGAATCGGTGGAGGAAATCGCGCTCCTCGTCAGCGGCTCCGGCAGCCAGGACCTCATCTACAGCGCCGACTACAACGCCAACCACGTGCTCGACGGCGCGGAACGCAACCAGGCCGCCTCGTCCTCCATGTCCAACGCGTTTTCCTCCGGCAGCACAGCCACCCCGGCCTTCGACAACGGGCTCAACCCAGGTATTATCGAGTACACTACCGTATTCAGCCGGGAGCCGAACACCCTCAGCGACGGCACCACCGAGCGCGTCAACGTCACCAGGACCACCGGAACGGCGCTCAGCACGTTCCTCACCTCCAATCTCGGCACCGCGCGCTCAAGCGAAATCATCGCCAAGCTCCAGGCCTCGGGCACCGTCAACAGCGTGCTCGGCTTCTACCTACGCGGCGGCCTCACGGAGACCGAGTTCGAGTCCCTCGCCCCAAAGCTCACCGCCAAAACGGGCACCTACGTCAAAGGCCTCGTCAACCCCTACACAGCCCCGGCCGCCGTCCTCGCCTGCCTGCCAGGGATCGGCTCGGCCAAGGCCGAACTGCTCGTCACCACCCGCGCCCAGCAGACCATCGAGCCCGCGAGCCTCGCCTGGGTGGTCCCGGTCCTCGGCCAGAGCGACGCGCTCAAAGTCGGGCCCTACCTCACAGCCAACAGCTACCAAATCAGCGTCGACGTCGCCGCCGTCGGGCGCAATGGCCGGGGCTACCGCCGGACGCGTTTTGTGATCGACAAAAGCACCGGCACGGCGCGCATTGTCTACCGCCGCAATTTGACCCCGCTCGGATGGGCGCTCGGAAGCGACGTTCGCCAGCAACTTGTCCTGCAACAACCAACCCGATGACGTTCGACTTTAGCAAAATCCACCTTCGACCCGCCTCGATCCTGGCGCTCACGCTCCGGGCCGACTCGCTCTCGGCCCGCTGCGTACGCGGAGCCTCGGGCGAACCTTCTGCCGAACCCGTGCGGATCGCCGTGGGGGCCGACGCGGTGCTTGCCGATCCGGCCAAAGCGGGAGCCGCACTCGCCGCCGCGCTGGAAGCCGCGGGCATCAAAGAACGCCGCTGCGCCCTCGCGCTGCCTCCCTCGTGGGTTCTCTCCACTTCCGCCGACCTCCCCGAAGTCAGCCCGGAGGACCTGCGCGGCTACTTCGAGCTGCGGGCCGAGCGCGAATTCTCCATTCCTGATCTCGTCCTCGCCCACGACACCTACCACGTCGGCACGCCCCGCGCCACGCTGGCCGCGCTGCCGCCGAAACGGATGGAAGCCGTAAGCGCCTTCCTCGCCGCCGCCGGTTGCCGGACCCTCTCGATATCGCTCGACCTCCCCTGCGCACTCGATCATCCGGAGCCGACCCTACACCTCATTCCCGGCAAAAACCGCGTGGAACTCTCCGTGACCTGTGGCGGCGGCACAGCGGCCATCCGCACCATCTCCGCCGAGCCCGCCACGCTCGCTAGGGAATTGCGGATCACCCTCGGGCGGCTGCCGGAAACCGTTCGCTCGCAGCTCAAGCGCGCGCGAATCTACGGAGCCCCGGACGAATCCCTCACCGCGCTGCTGGAAAAGCTCGGGATCACCCCCTCCGAGGAGGGCTGCGAGAGCCAGGCCGCCCCGGGAGCCGCTCGCCTGCTCCTCAATGAAACGCCCGTCCCGTTCGAATTCTTCACGCCGGAAGCCAACCGCTGGAAGGAAACCTTCGAGCGCTTCAACACCCTGCGGGGCCGCCGGGCTATCGCCAGCGCCGCCGCCGTCGTCTTTCTGCCGATCCTGGCCTTCAGCTTTCGCTCGCACCAGGAGGCCAGCCTGAACCGCGAGTGGGCCACGCTGAAGCCGTCGGTGGCGGAGCTCGACACCATCCAGCAAAAGATCCGCCAGTTCCGCCCTTGGTTCGAGCCCGCACCGCAGAAGCTCGACGCCCTGCGCAGCGTCATCGCCGCCTTCCCCGAGCGCGGCGACCTCTGGACGCGCTCCGTACAGATCAGCCCGTATATTGAAAAGAGCGACGGAGGAGGAGGCCGCAGCGCGCCGAGTTCCACCGCCTCGCTGGTCACCATCAACGGCTTCGCGCAGAACAACGCCTCGCTCATGAGCCTGCAAGGCACGCTCAGCAAACAAGCGGGCGTCAGCGCCCTCCAGGTCAAGCAACTGCGCGGCAACAACCCGAGCCAATTCTCGCTAACATTCAAATGGGAGACGCACCATGACTGACGAACAACGCCGCCTCTTTTTCCTTAAAATCGGCGTAGCCATCGCCCTGGGCCTTTTCGTTCTCGACCGGTTCGTAATCCAGCCGACCGTGAAGAGCTGGAAGGAGCAGACCGAGCGCATCGCCACGCTCAAGCAGCAGGTCTCCCAAGGCCGCCAGCTCAAAGCGCGCGAGGCCGCTCTGCGCGAACGCTGGGCCGCCATGCGCCGCGGCAACCTGCCCGCCGAGGTCTCCGCCGCCGAGTACGCCGCCCTCAAAGCCGTCGACCGCTGCAAGCTGCAAAGCCAAATCACCCTCACCAACCTCACCCAGACCTGGCAGCTCCGCGACACCGAAGGCTACGATACCCTGGAATACCGCCTCTCGGCCACCGGCAGCCAGGCCGCGCTGGGCCAGTTCCTCTACGAACTCGAAACCGATACCACCGTGCCGGTGAACGTCGAGGAATGCGAACTGGCCACCCGCGACGCCCGCGGAGCGCAGCTCGCCCTCACCGCCCGCATCACCTTCCTGCGGCTCAAAGACCAAACCTCCAAAATCCCATGAGCCCGACCCCGTCCCTCCTCATTTGCGCCGCCGCGTGGACCGCTCTTTGCGCCCCGCTCGCGGCCGTTGCCGCCCCTCCCGGCCGGACGTTCGAGAGCGCCTACGCCTTGCTGAAAACGCGCAACATCTTCGACCCCGAGCGCCAGCCCGGAGCCGCCGCGCCAGCCCAGGCCGCGCTTCCCGTGACGCAGGGCGACTTCGCCGCGCTCACCGGCATCCTCGTTACGGATGAAAAAGTGCTCGCCTTCTTCTCCGGCTCGCGTGCGGAATTCAACGCCGTGCTGGGGCCGCAGGGCGTCATCGCCGGAGCCACCATCACGCGCATCACGCCCCACTTCATCGAAATCCTGCGCGATGGGAAAACCATCCCCGTCGCCGTCGGCCAGACCGTTCCGCTCAGCGCCAACGCAGTCCCCGCCCCCATGCCCTCGGTAGACGCCGCCGCCGCTCCCTCAGCACCCATCCCCCCTTCCGCCAGCCCCTCCTCCCAACCCGTCACCAATATCTCCGCCCCCGCGAGCGCCGCCCCGTCCAGCCCAGGCGGCGTGGACCGCGAAGCCATCATGCGCCGCATGATGCAGAAACGCCAACAGGACCTCAAATGAACACAACACCTCTCCTTTCAGTCGCCCTCGGCTTGCTCCTGCCCCTGGCCGCCGTCGCCCAGGAAGCGCCCGCGCCCACGGAAGCCGCCCCGGCCCCCTCGCCGACGCCCGCCGAGACCGTCGCCCCCACAACCCCTATAGCTCTGCCCGCCGCCCCCAGAGCCTCCTCGGGAACCGCCTCCGCCATCAAAGTCGGCAAAGGCGAGCTGATGCTTAATTTCCAAAACGCCTCGCTCGCCGACGTACTCAACTACCTGAGCGAAGCCGCCGGGTTCATCGTCGTACAGGACACCGCCATCGCGGGCACCGTCAACGTAGTCAGCAAACAGCCCGTCTCGATCGAAGACTCCGTCGATCTCCTCAACTCCGTCTTGATCGACAAAGGCTATGCCGCGATCCGCAACGGGCGCATCCTGAAAATCGTCCCCCGCTCCGGCGCGCAAAAAATGGACATTCCCGTCCAGAGCGGCAGCGACCCCACGCAGATCCCCCGCAAGGACGGCATGGTCACGCAGATCCTCCCGGTACGGTACGTCGAGGCCGCCAAGCTCGTGGAAAACCTGCGCCCCCTGCTCTCCCCGGACGCCACCCTGAGCGCCAACGAAGCCAGCAACGCGCTGCTCCTGGCCGACACCCAAACCAACGTCCACCGCATGGCCGAGATCATCCACGCGCTCGACAACTCCGTCTCCAGCATATCGGCCATCCGCGTCTACACCCTGCAATACGCCGACTCCAAATCGCTGGCTAACGTCCTCACCCAGCTCTTCGCCACCGACCAGACCTCCTCCGGCGGCAACAACCGCGGCAACAACCAAAACAACCGCCCCACCCCTCCGTGGATGGCCAACGCCGCCGCCACCGCCAAGACGCAGAGCGCCGCGCAGCAGGCCGCCACCCGCATCATCGCCGTCTCCGATGACCAGAGCAATTCTGTCATCGTCAGCGCCCCGGACGCCGCCCTCCCGACCATCTCCGACATCATCACCCGCATCGACCAGAACATCTCCGATATTACCGATACCCGCATCTTCCGCCTCACCCACGCGGATGCCATGGAGCTGGCCAACGAATTCAACGCCCTCTACAACGACACCACCTCCTCGACCACGACAGGGGGCGCAAATGGCTCGAACAACCGCCGACCGGGCCAGCAGGTCATGCAAGTAAGCGCTGGCAACAATGCAACCGGCAACAAAAGCGACCGCTCCGTCCTGCTCAACAAAGTCGTAGCCGTGGCCGATCCGCGCACTAATTCCCTCATCGTTTCCGCCTCCAAAGACGCCATGCCGCAGCTGGCACTGACCGTCGAACGGCTCGACGCGGGCGAGGATAAAAAACAGCAGGTCTACGTTCACCGCCTTGAAAACGCCGACCCGAACAACGTCGCCGCCATCCTACGCGGCATGTTCTCCAGCCAGAACTCTTCGAGCAGCACCTCCGCTCAGCCCACCTCCGGCAGGCTCAACCAGCGCACCAGCGACGGCGCCTCCACCAACATCACCAACCTCCTCAACAACTAGGCCAGCCTCCTCCCATGATCTCCAAGCTATCCATCCTCGCACTGGCCTGCGGCATCGGGCTCGCCTCCCTCGCCGACGCAGCCACCCCGAGTTCCTCCTCCTCATCATCGCGCAACAGCTCCTCGCGAAGCACCTCCTCCTCCACCTCCTCGCGTTCTGGCGGCACCAGTTCTGGCAGCGGCAGCAGCTCCACCGGGGCGCGTAACTACAAGAGCAACACGCTCATGGAAGACGCGCTCATTCAAGTGGACGCCGAGACCCGCTCCGTCGTCGTGATCACCGACCCCAAGACGCATGACGCCATTGCCAAGGTGATCGAAAGCCTCGACCACCCGCGCCCCCAAGTGCTCATCAAAGTCGTCTTCGTAGAAGTGGAGCTCGACAAAGGCCTCGATGCCGGGCTCGAAGGCAGCTACACCTTCAGCGCCTCGCGCAGCGGCACCGTCGGCTCACTCTTCGGCATGGCCAGCGCGGTTTCCAGCGCCGATCCGGGGATCTTCGGCACCATCACCTCCAGCAACTGGTCGGCCACGCTCCACGCGCTAGCCACCTGCGGCAAAGCCAAGGTCCTCTCCCGCCCGTCGATCATGGCCCGCAACAACCAGGAAGCCGTCATCGTCGTCGGCAAAGAGGTCCCCATCGTGACCAACAGCGAAGTCACCGACGGCGGCAACACCATTAACACCATCAGCTACCAGGACGTCGGCATCATCCTGCGCGTCACCCCCTTTATCACAGGCAACAAAAGCGTGGAAATGATCGTGGCTCCGGAAATCTCCGAGCTCTCGGGCTCCAGCGTCACGCTCTCCACCAGCGCCGCCGCGCCCATCATCAACAAGCGCTCGGCGGAAACGGTCGTGGTGACGCCCAACGCGCAAACCATCGTCATCGGCGGCCTAATGCAAAAGGACGTCTCCTCGACCACCAAGAAAGTGCCGCTCCTGGGCGACATCCCGGGCCTGGGCTGGGCCTTCCGGTATACCTCGAAATCGGAGTCCAAAAGCGAGCTGCTCATCTTCCTGACGCCCTACATCGTCGGCAGCGACGAATCGCTCGACCGCCTCACCGTCAACGAAGCCAACCGCGCCACCCTGACCCGCCAGATGGTCACGCCCGAGGAGGCTCGTAACGAACTCGACACGCTCCGGCTGATCCCACAAGTAGAACCGCCGCTGCCCACCTCGACCGTCATCCCGACTCCCACCTCCAGGATCACCGATCGCCCCCCGGCCACAACGCCCAAAGCGCCCCCCGCGCCCGCAGTCAAACCCGCGACAGCGCCCAAAGCCACGCCCACGCCCAAGTCGGTATCCAGAAAAGCCAGCCCAACCCCCACGCCGACACCCATGAAATAACCCTCAGAGAGACTGGGATGGCTAGAAACAACCGCCGCGCCTCGTTGCCGTATACCCCTCCAGCACGCGGGAGCGCAAGCCACACTCTGGAGCGCGGCCGCCCTCAAGCCCCGCTTACCAAGCGTGCTTGGAGGGCACAAAAACCTTCAGCACCGTGCGGCAGATAATCTCCACATCGAGCAACAGCGACCAGTTTTCCAGGTAATCCAAGTCGCTGCGCACTCGCTGGATCACATCCTGGTCGCTCTGCACCTCACCGCGCAGGTCGCGCACCTGGGCCAAGCCGGTAATGCCCGGCTTGATGAACGTGCGCACACCGTAGGAAATCATCTTTTGGCGAAAAATCTCGTCGTGCTGGCGCAGATGCGGCCGCGGCCCCACCACGCTCATCTCCCCCCGAAGCACATTGATGAATTGCGGCATCTCATCAAGGCTCATCCGGCGCAGCCACTGGCCCGCCGTGTAAATTCGCGCATCTCCCGCCTGCGCCTGCAACGCCTCGTCCGGGTTGTCCGTGTGCATCGTGCGGAATTTGTAGAGAAGGAAGTCCTCCCCCTGCCGCCCGGTGCGGAGTTGTTTAAAAAAGAGCGGCCCTGGCGACTGAAAGCGCTGAAAAAGCCACACCACCCCGCCCAGCACCGGCAAAACCAGCGCCACCACCAGCAGGGACATCCCCACGTCAACCGCCCTTTTAAGAAGGCGATTAAACGGGTTCTCCAACGGCTCGCGGTGAAAGCTGATGAAGTGAATCCCATCCTCCTCGGTCATGGTAATGCGCCGCCCGAGCATCAGCTCATAGTCGTTGGCCAGCACCAACCGCACGCCCAGGCGTTGACAGACGTTGGCCAGGTGATTGACCACCACCGGAGAATGCGGCACATCCACCGCGATGACCTGGTTGGCCTGGACCCGGCGAATGTGGTCCTCCAGCTTGGCGATGGAGCCCAGGTGCGGGATGTCGCCGATGCGCTCCGAAGGCGAGCCATCGGTCACCGCCCCCACCAGCTTGACGCCGTAGAGCACTTTGCCCGAGAGCCATTCGGTAATCCGCTCCACCCCCCGGCGGGAACCGAGCAGGATCGTCTTTTGCACATAGTTGCCCGAGAAAACGAACCGGGCCAGGAGGGGCGGGAAAACAAAGTTCGTCACCAGGATGACGACGAAGAGAATCGGGATAAACGCAAAGAGGAATTCGCGCGACATCTCCTGGTGCTTAAACGCAACGAGCGAGAAGAAGAGCAGCAGGATGACCGTGACCGTCTGCCGCACGGTGATCCCGAAATTCACCGGGAATTTCAGGTTCAGGAAATCGGTCGTGTACATCGACGTTCGCAGGTAGTCCAGCACCAACCCCGCCCCCACCAGGATGCCGTAGTAGAAGAAAAACAGCGGCGTTCCGACCAACTGACGGCTGGGAATCTGCTCGTAAATGAAAAGCCAGACCCAGAACACCGTTGCGGCTGTGATTGCCTGGAGAGCGCAATGCAAAGCTTGAATCCCGCGCGAACGGTACAGAATCATGTCATCATTTTAGCGTATATCGCTGTCGGACAAAGTCTTTTCGAACAAAAAAAATCCGGCCGACGATTCTCTCGTCGGCCGGATCATTGGCGCTAATTACGTATAGTTAAACAGTCGTCTTCAGTCGGCTAGAAATTGAATTTCAAACCACCTTTGAAGATCTGCTCGGTGTAGCGGGTGCCGACTTCGGCGTCGTAATCCGCAAACACCGTGAGCGTATCCTGGCAGGTGGCGTTGAGGCCGATCCCCAGAATGGCGCGGTCCCGTTCGGGGTCCGTCGTGCGCACCGCAAACGAGCTAAGGCCAGAACCGGCGAGCTGAGCGACGATGGCGCGGTCGTTGTTGGCGAATTCATGCTGCCAGGCCGCGCGCACTTCCGAGGCCGCTCTCCAGTTTTTGGAGAGGTCCTTCTTCAGCTCGACGCGCAGGCCCAGCCGCGAGCGGAGCGAATCAAGCGCCTGGTCGTTGATGTTCAGGTTCGCCGCGCTCGCCTGGCTTTCGTTGAAGCCGTCCACGCCCAGGTGAACGTACTGCACTCCGGCGAACGGTCCGACGCTGATGTTCTTGGTCACCGGCTGGTCGTAGCCGCCGTCGAGGTTCACGGTAACTTGCGAACCCGTCGTGTGGCCGCTGGCTTTCTCAGAGTAGGTGCCGATGTCGATCACCCGGCCGCTGTCGTAGATGTTGTGGGTATAGGCCGCCAAGCCGTTGCCGTAGAAATTGCCCTCGTGGTAGCCGCCGTAGAGACCAGCGCTGTAGGCATCCACGTCAGCCGTGCTCCCCTCTCGGTCGAGCTGGGCATCGGTGCGCGCATAGCCGAGCAGGAGGCCCGTGGTCCAGGCGTCCGTCAGCTTGACGTCGACACCGCCGATGACGCCGGAATTCGAGTACTTGCTGTTCTGGAGGTCATCCGTGTCATTCAGGCTCGCATGGCCAACGTTGCCGCTCAGGAAGGCGCTCCAGCGTTTGTCAGGGGCCTGGGTCACGACTTCCTTGCTCTCCTTGGCTGCCACGATGGGCAGGCCGTTGCTGCCCATGCCGAGCTTGCTCTGCACACTGCCGTAGCTGACGGCGAGCGCGCTGGTGTCGATCCCCTCGCTGCCGAAGCGCACGTTGTTAAGGCGCTGGTCGATCTGCCCGACGAGCAGGCTCGCGTTGGAAAGCGCGATGTCGCCGTAAATCTGGTAGCGCTGGGGCGAGAGTTGATCCAGTCCGCGCGGGACGTTGCCGCTTTGGTCAAGGGCGTTGAGGAGGCTCAGCAGGTTGCCGGTCGGGTTGACCGTGAAGCTGTCGAGGTTCGCGCCGACGGCTTTCTGGTTTGGCGTCTGGGCCTGCTCCGCATAGGAAGAGGTCGTGACGTTGACGATGAGCGGATCATACGTATAGGTGACGCCGCGGAAGGTGAAGGTACCGCTCGTGGCCGTTCCGGAGAGCGCCTCAATCGCGCTCAGTTGCGAGACGAGGTTCGCCTTGGCCGCCGCGTTGACGCCGGTGAAGGAAAGGTTCAGGACGTTGTTGCTGCCGCTGGCGGCGATGAGGCCGGTGACGCTAGAGTGGCCGCCGAGGTTGATGGTGTTGTTGCTGCCATCGACGATCGCGATCGCGTACCCACCGGTCCCGGAATTGATGACGCCAAGGTTTGTAATGACGTTACCGCTGGCCGTCCCGCCGCTGCCGCTGACATAGACGCCATACGAGAGAGACCCGGAGGTAATGATCGTGCCTTCATTGACGAAGGTGTTGCCCGTGGCGTTGCCGGAATTTTTCCCATCAAACGCAACTCCCTTGGCAACGTAGCTGCCTGAAGTCACCGTAATGGTCCCCTGGTTGATCACCGTGTTGTAGCTGCTGTCGCCAATACTGTATCCGCCGAACAGAATGCCGGTATTCTCATGGCTGTTTTCACTGCCAACCGTGATGTTGCCATAGTTGAGGACGGTATTGTAGTTGGCGCTCGTTGCCATGCTGGAGGTGAATCCGACGCCGATCAATGCGTAGGAAGAACCCGTAACAACGATGTTCCCGTAGTTCTCGACCCAATTATAATAGGCGTCCCCGTTATTGGAACAGTTGAAGAGGATGCCGACGGAATATTCGTAACGGCTGGAACTGGGAATGATGGCTCCGTAATTGATGACGGTGTTCGAGTTCGTCTGGCCGCCGTTTTGAGCGTTGAAAACAATGCCGACGTTCCCCAAATATCCTGATCCCGTTCCGCTGTAAATAATGCCGGTGTTAATGACCGTATTCGAATCACTAATCGTCGCGCCGGTCCCGGTAAAGCGCAATCCGTAAGCGGTGGTGCCCGTGAGGGAACCCACGATACCGTCGGTTAATACGATATTACCTGATCCTGTGTATTCCTGGACGGCCCCGGCCGAGGCGTAATACGCTTGGCTCATCGAAGCGAGGGAAAACAGACTGATAGCCGTGGCTATGGAGGTTTTGAGGATATTCATGGGTTTGGTTTGTTGTTTATTTCTGCGACCGAGAGTGGACGTGAGAAGATTTCATGAGAACGCCGTACCGGCGATTTGCTATCCTGAGTTACTGAATGTGGTTTTTAATGTGTTCGATACATCGGAGCAAGCGAAATCTCCAATAAGAACCACTAATCAATTAAAATTCACCAATAAAAAAACCCGTTCCAAATTCATGGAACGGGTTTTGGAAAAAACGGAAGGGTTGGGCTACAAACCGAGCTTCCGGAAGGTCTCGTCGACGTGGGCGAAGTGGATGTCGAGCGAGCAGAATTCGTCGATTTCCTCCGGCGTCAGCTTGGCCATGATCTCGGATTCCTCCTTGAGGTTTTCTTTCAGGGATTGGCTGCCCTGCCAGGTCTTCATGGCGGCGCGCTGGACGGCTTCATACGCGGTCTTGCGCTCGATGCCGCGGGAGGTCAGCTTGAGCAGGATGGTCTGCGAGAAGTAGAGGCCTTTGGTGATCTCCATGTTGCGCTGCATGTGCTCGGGGTAGACGATGAGGCGGTCGACGAGCTTGGTGGTCGTCTGGAGCATGTAGTTGAGGAGGATCGTCGAATCGGGCATGATGACGCGCTCAACGCTAGAGTGGGAGATGTCGCGTTCGTGCCAGAGGGCGACGTTTTCGAGGGCTGCCAGGGCGTTGCCGCGCAGGATGCGGGCGAGGCCGCTCAGTTTCTCCCCTGTGATGGGGTTGCGCTTGTGAGGCATGGCGGAGCTGCCTTTCTGCCCAGGCGAGAAGTATTCCTCGACTTCGAGCACTTCGGTGCGCTGGAGGTGGCGGAACTCGGTGGCCCAGCGGTCGATGCTGGAGGCGATCAAGGCCAGGGTCTGCTGGAACTCGGCGTGGCGGTCGCGCTGCACGACCTGGGTGGCCAGGGTTGCAGCTTTGAGGCCCAGCTTGTGGCAGACCTGCTCTTCGACGCGCGGATCGAGGTGGGCGTGGGTGCCGACGGCTCCGGAGAGCTTGCCGACGCGGATGCGCTCACGGGTCTGCTTGAGGCGCTCGATGGCGCGGCCAAATTCGTCGTACATGAGGGCCATCTTGAGGCCGAAGGTGATCGGCTCGGCGTGGATGCCATGGGAGCGGCCGATCATGGGGGTGAGCTTGTACTCACGCGCCTTCTTGGCGATGGCGGTGCGCAGGGCCTCGAGGTCTTCGAGCAGCATCCCGGCGGCTTCGTTCATCTGGACGGCCAGCGTGGTGTCCAGCACGTCGGAGGAGGTCATGCCCTGGTGAATCCACCGGGAGGCGGGCCCGACGTAGCTGGCGACGTTTTCCAGGAAGGCGATGACGTCGTGGTTGGTGCGCTTTTCGATTTCCTGGATTTTATCCAGCTCGAAGCGGGCCTTTTCGCGGATGGTCCGGGCGTCCTCTTTCGGGATCACGCCGATCTCCGCCTGGGCTTCGGCGGCGAGGATCTCGATTTCGAGCCAGATTTCGTACTTGTGCTGCTCGTCCCAGAGGGCGCGCATCTTTGGAAGGGTATAACGGTCGATCACGCGCGGTAGGATAAAGATGCCGCCGCTTCAGAAAAGGAAAAATTCCGCGAACCGCAAAAAGGCGGGGCCCCCGAGCGAACCCCGGCGGCTATTCTGCCAGCAGTTTTTCGACCGCTTCCTCCAGCCCTTCCCCTGCTTCGGTGCTGACCAGGAGGCCTTTTTTGTTGATCAGCCACATGGCCGGGATGGTCTCGATGCCGTATTTCGAGCTGATCTCGTTTTCCCACCCTTTGCCGTCGAAATACTGGGGCCAGGTCATCCCTTTTTCCTTGGTGACTCTCAGCATGGCCGCTTTGTTCTGGTCCAGCGAGATGCCTACGATCTCAAAGCCCTTGGCGTGCAGTTTCTTGTACGCTGCGACGACGTTGGGCACCTCTGCCATGCACGGCCCGCACCAGGTGGCCCAGAAGTCCAGGAGCACGACTTTGCCCCGGAGCTTGGCGAGATCCACCGGGGAGCCATCGACGGCGGTGAACTTCAGCTCGAAGGGTTTGCCGCGAAGCTGCACGAGGCGTAGCTCGGATTTTGCGGCCTCGGCGACCTGCCCGTTGCCGCTCTGGGCCGCCTCGTTCAGGAGCGCTTCGGCTTTGGTGGGGGCCGTGGCGGCCAGGTTTTTCGCCAGGGTCAGCTTGAGAAGATCCACGTCGCCCCGGGTGTCTTTGGGGTAGTCTTTGCAGAAGGCGGCGACCTCGCCCTGGAGCTTCTCATCCGCGCCGGAGCGCAACCGGTTGATCAGGAGGAAAAAGCGCGCCCGGCGGCGGAGGGCGTCGGAGGAGCTTTTTTTCGCCAGGACCTCTCCGCAGACGGTTTCGATGGACTTGAGGTCGGGGGCGGCTCCAGTGATGCTCGCGACGGGGCCATTTTCGATTTCAACTTTGCTCAACCGGGCCTCGATGCAGCGAGGGTCCTGAGGAAACCGGGCAACGAAGTGATCCAGAGCGGCCTTTACCTGGTTTAGGAACGCAATAACGTCCGCTTTGTTTTGGATCTGCTTTTCCGGTTTGATCTGGTTGATGTAGGTCCAAAGCTCGTCGGCGGTTTTAAACCGGGCGAGATTGCCAGCCGGGCTCACCGCCTCGGCGGGGCTGGGAGCGTTTTGAGCACCGAGGGAGGCCGTGGCAAAAGCCAGGGCAAGAGCCACGCAGACCGAAGAGTATGGTTTCATAGGAAAGGGTCGCCGGGAGTATGTATACCCCTTCACTCCCGGGCGGAAAAGCCTTTACTGAGGATCACCCGATCTTCACTGGCGCGCCGGTTCTGGCGCTTTCGTAGATGGCGTCCAGGATCTGCATCACGGTGAGCCCCTCCTCGCCGGTGGCCATGTGGGGCTTGCCGCTGACGATGCTCTCCACGAAGTGATAGTAGGAGCTCTCCACCTTCGGGACGGGCGGGTGCAGCTTCATGTCAAACAGGCATCCCTCGCGCTCCAGGTAAATCTCCGCCTCGGCGTCGTACCCCTCGTCCACGTTGTGCTGCGAGAGGCCGCCCAGAGTGCCAAAAAGGGCGGTTTCCATGTGCTCCCGTTTCTTCTGGTTGGAGGCCCAGGAGGCTTCGACCATTAAAAGCGCGCCGTTCTCAAAGCGGATCGACGCGGCGGCCAAGTCCTCGACGTCAAAGGTCTTGCCCTCGGCCTTGGCTTGGGCGGTGGCAATGGGGTTGAAGGTCGCCCCGAGGACCCAGAGCGGCTTCGGGTAGCCCATGAGCCAGAGCGCGAGGTCCAGCCGGTGAACGCCCAGGTCGATGAGCGGCCCGCCGCCAGAGAGCGCCTTGGTGCCAAACCAACCTCCGAACCCAGGCATCCCGCGCCGCCGGTGCCAGACGGTCCGGCCAAAATAGACGTCGCCGATCAGCCCGGCCTGTTTTCTGAGCGCCTGGCTGGCTTCGCTAAAGCGGTAGGAGAAGTTGATCATGATCCGCCGCTGGGCCTTGTGGGCGGCCTCAAGCATCTCCCCCGCCTCGGTGGCGTTGAGCGCCATCGGTTTTTCGCACAGGACATGGCAACCGTGCTTGAATGCCTCCAGCGCGAGCGGGTTGTGGAATTTGTTCGGCGTGCAGATGCTCACCACGTCGAGCTTCTCTTTTTCCAGCATTTCCTCGGCGGAGAGGTAGCGCTTTTCTATCCCGAACTCCTGGCCCACTTCGTCCAGGCGCTTTTCATCCTTATCTGAAATTGCAGACACCTCCGCCGCTGGGTGCGTCAAGTAACCCTTGATATGAGCCTTGCCCATCCCGAGACCGATCACCCCAATTCGCAGTTTTTTCATGGCTATTTTAGGAGATTCAAGGGTTAGCGGGAGGGTTCGACCGGCTCGACCATCGGGCAGGCATCCACGATGCGCACCGTGGGGCGGGCCCAGCGGGCGGCGTTGAGGAGGATGCGCTGGATCTGCGGATCGTGAAAGACTGGGTAGGTTTCGTGCCCGGGGCTGAAGTAGAAGATCTTCCCGTGGCCGCGCTGCCAGGTACAGCCGCTGCGGAAGACCTCGCCGCCGGAGTACCAGGAAATAAAGATGAGCTTTTCCGGCTCGGGAATATCAAAGCGTTCTCCGTACATTTCGTGGCGCGGAATCTCCAGATAGCGCCCAATGCCCTCGGTGATGGGGTGCCCGGGCTGCAAATTCCAGAGGCGCTCCTTGTCGTCGTTTTCACGCCAGGAGAGCGAGCAATTTGTCCCCATCAGGCGGCGGAAGATTTTCGAGAAGTGCCCCGAGTGGAGCACGATGAGCCCCATGCCTTCGAGCACGCGCTTTTGCACCCGCTCGACCACGGTGTCGCTGACCTCACCGTGGGCCATGTGACCCCACCAGAAAAGGACGTCGGTCTGGTCGAGGACTGCCTCCGTGAGACCGTGCTCCGGCTCGTCGAGCGTGGCCGTGCGCGCCTCGATATCCGGGTTGCGGTTAAGGGCCTCGGCAATGGCGCCGTGGATGCCCCCTGGGTAGATGGCTTGGACTTTTCCGTTCTGTTTCTCGTGCCGGAATTCATTCCACACGGTAACTTTGGTGGTATTCATGTTTGGGTGGGGTGCTTCTTTAAAATCGAGCGATGGCCCGATCAACGAGGGCATTAAACGCCCGGTGGCCTCGCAAAATCCATCAGGAATCCTTGGACAAAACACGCAAACTATAGGACTTTTCCCGAGTGCCCCACACGATCCAAGACCCTGCCACCGAAACCGATCTGCGCACGCTGATCGAAGGCGTGCTCACGGACTGGCTGCCTCGCCTGGAGCAAGTGCGCGTGCGCATCCCTGCGCTCCATGGGCTTTACCGCCTGGTGGATCAAATGCACTTTCACCTGCGCACCGAGATTTTCGTCCAGCTCTCGGGAAAAACCTCCTTCAAGTTTCCCGAGGAACACTTCGAGGTGGGCCCAGGTGAAATCTGCATCGTGCCCCGGGGGATGCCCCACTTCGAACGCACCCGATCCTGGAAGGGGCCGTTCCGCAATCTCGTTTTCATCAGCAACGGACGCCACCTGGATGTTCACCTGGCCCGGCCTGCCGACGAAACCCGCGCCCGGCCCTCCATCATCGTCGGGACCGACATAGCAGCCACCCCCACCCTTTCCGCTCTACCGGAGGAACTGCCGGAGCACAATCCCCAGGCCCGCGCCTGCCTGCTTGGCGCCTATTTCACCCTGGTCCTGGCCCAGATGGAAGGCTGGACGCCCCCCGCCGAACCGGAGCCCTACAAGGTCATCCACGCCCGGCAGCTCGTCTCCGAGCAGCTCTCCAACCCGGCCCTCTCCGTGGCCGAGCTCGCCCGGCAAGTCCAGTGCAGCGCCGACTACCTCTCCCAGATCTTCCGCAAAGCCACGGGCCTCCCCCTCTCGGCCTACATTAACGAGAACCGGCTCCAGCGCGCCCGGGAATTACTGGAGCTCTCCCTGCTGAACATCGCCGAGGTCAGCCAAGCCGCGGGCTTCGCCGATCCAGCCTACTTTAGCCGGATCTTCCGCCGCTGGCAGGGCATCACGCCCCGGGAATACCGGGAAGCCCATCGGTAAAACACCCTGAGAAAGCACGGATTTCCGCACCCGAAACCAAAATAATTCTTTCGACTTTCCCCGGTTCCTGATTTTCTTCCTTTTCCTTATGAGTGCCGAATTTGATGTGCGTTACACCGCAGGCCTGGCCCGGCTGCATTTGAGCGATGAGGAAATCGCCAAATTCCAGGCGCAGCTCTCCCAGGTCCTGGAATACGTCGATAAACTCAACACCGTCGACGTCTCCAGCGTGGAGCCGACCGCCCATGCCAACCCGGTCTTCAACGTCGTCCGGGAGGACGCCCCCCGCGACTGGTTCACGCCCGCCGAAGCCCTCGCCAATGCCCCCCGCCAGGCCGCCGGACTCTTCGCCGTACCCAAAGTCATCGAATAATGTTACCTTTCCTCTCCGTCTCCGAACTCCAGGCCCAGCTCCGGTCCAAAGCCGTCTCGCCCCTGGAGGCACTCGAAGCCCTCGAAGCCCGCATCGCCGCCGTCGATCCCTCCGTGGCCGGGTACTTGAACCGGGATTTCGCCGCCGCCGCCGAAGCCGCCAAAACCGCCGATGTCACCCTGCCCCTGGGCGGCGTCCCCATCGCCATCAAAGACGTCATCAACGTCAAAGGCCAGCCGTGCACCTGCGCTTCCAAGATTTTGGAGGGCTTCATCTCCCCCTACGACGCCACCGTCATCTCCCGCCTGAAAGCCGCCGGAGCCATCCCCTTTGGCCGCACCAACATGGACGAATTCGCCATGGGCTCCTCCACGGAGAACTCGGCCTACGGCGTAACGCATAACCCGTGGGACCTTTCCCGCATCCCGGGTGGTTCCAGCGGCGGCTCGGCAGCCGTCGTGGCCGCCGACGAAGCCTTTGCAGCCCTCGGCAGCGACACCGGCGGCTCGATCCGCCAACCGGCCGCCCTCTGCGGCTGCGTCGGCCTGAAGCCCAGCTACGGACGCGTCTCGCGCTTCGGGCTCGTAGCCTTCGCCTCCTCGCTCGACCAGATCGGCCCCTTCACCAAGACCGTGCGCGACAGCGCGCTGCTCTTGAACGCCATCTCCGGTCACGACTCCCTGGACTCCACCTCCCTTAAAGAGCCCGTGCCGGACTTCACGGCCCAGCTCGGCCAGGACCTCAAGGGCATCAAGCTCGGCCTGCCGAAAGAATACTTCATCCCCGGCACCGATCCGCAAGTCGACGCCGCCGTGCGCAAAGCCATCGCGCAGTACGAGGCACTCGGAGCGGAAATCGTCGAGATCTCCCTGCCTCACACCGACTACGCCGTAGGAGTCTACTATATCATCGCCACAGCCGAGGCCTCGGCAAACCTCGCCCGCTTCGACGGCATCCGCTACGGCCACCGCGCGGCCGAGGCAGCCAACCTCCTCGACCACTACGGCAAAACGCGCGAAGAAGGCTTCGGGCCGGAGGTCAAACGCCGCATCATCCTGGGCACCTACGTCCTGAGCAGCGGGTATTACGATGCCTACTACCTACGCGCGCAGAAAGTACGCACGCTGATCCGCCAAGACTTCACCAACGCTTTCGAAAAAGTCGACGCCATCATTTGTCCAACTTCGCCCGAACCCGCCTTTAAAATTGGCGACCGTAGCGACGATCCGCTGCGAATGTATCTGGCCGACATTTTCACCATTGCGGTGAATCTTGCCGGGGTTTGCGGCGTAAGCCTGCCCTGCGGATTCGCCCAGGTGGATCAGCGTTCGCTTCCGGTGGGGCTGCAGCTCATTGGAAAACCGTTCCAGGAGTCCGAGTTGCTTAAAATCGCCCACGCTTACGAACAAAGTACCGAGTGGCATAAAGCCCGGCCCACGATCGGGTAGCGGACCACAGACCCTTTTTTTCCCAAAAATTCAACCTATGAGCGCCGCAATTCTATTTAAGCGATTTCTGGCAAGACCCTTCCAAGTCGCTTACATCTTCCCCAGTTCCCAAACCCTCGTCCGAAAGGTTGCCTCCAAATGCGATTTCTCGCAGCCGCGCATCATCGTCGAACTCGGGCCGGGAGAAGGGGTCCACACCCGCGAAATTCTGCGCCGGATGAAGCCCGGTTCGCGGCTTTTCTTAATCGAGATCGACCCGGTCCTGGCCGAACATCTCAAAAAAGAGTTCGCAGGTGAGCCGAGCATCGAAGTCATCAACACCGATGCGGCCCTTCTGAAGGAAGAACTCAAAAAACGGGGCATCGAGCACTGCGATTACGTCATCTCGGGCATCCCCTTCTCGATGTTCGACATCCCGACCAAGCGGCGGATCTTGAGCGCCGTCTACGACTCGCTCGCCCCGACCCCGCTCGCGGCGTTTGTCATCTACCAGTGCACCCACGAGCTCAAGCGCCACGCGACCATGTTCCCGAGGGTCCACTCCGAGTACTGCCTGCAAAACCTGCCGCCGCTCTTCGTAACGGTCTACCACAAACAGGCCCTCAACGGCCACAAAGTGGAAACCGCTCCGTGCTGCTGTAAAGCCTCCGCCCACTCCCACGCCAGCGGAGTCAACGGGGTCGGTTAAAACAACAGTTCATCCAGCATCGCCAGGCTCATCCCCCAGAAGGCGCGCCCGCCCAGCGGGTAGCAGGCCATGATGTGCCTGGGATCGCGCGGGTGAGGCATGGTCTTCCGGTTCGCCTTGTCGGCAAAGTAGGCCAGCGGCACCCAGCAAGCCTTGGCCACCTCGTCCGCGTTTTCTTGGAACGGGACCGACTCCCGCAGTTCGTAGACAAACGGGAAAATGCTCAAAGGGAGCCGTTCGTTCAGCGAACGGGCCCGGATCTCCGAGAGCGCCCCCAGGCGGCGGGCACATCGGTCGAGCGAAATGCCCAGCTCCTCCTCAGTTTCGCGCACGGCCGCCCGCTCCGGGGATAAATCGGTCAGCTCCAGCCGCCCGCCGGGGAACCCCAGGTGCCCGGACCACGGGTCCTTCGGCTGATCCGCCCGCCGGATGATGAGCAATTCCGCGTTTTCGCGCAAAATCAGCGCCACAGCGGCGTGTTTTAGGGACGAGGAATCGGCCAGGCGGGTTGCCGCGTAGCGGGAAAGTTTCTGGCGGATTCGTTCAAGTGACGGTGCGGGACGGGTTGAAGAAAGTAGCGTGGCCATGGCATCCTAGTTTTTACGATTTCATAAAAAGTATCGGATCGCCACCTGTTTGTTCGCGCTTGGGCCCTTTCCCATCCATACTCCCTCTACATGAACCCGGAAACCGCCCTCGTCCTGATGCCCCACGGCAGCCGCAACCTGGAATGGATCGAACCGTTTGAAAAACTCGCCAGGACGCTCAACGCCGAGCTGGGGGCCGTCTACCTGGCATACATGGAGATCAACCCGCCGACCTTGATGGAAGTGGCCCGCGCCATCATGGCGACCCCCATCCGCCGCTACCGTCTCCTGCCGATGTTCTTCGCCAAGGGTTCGCATTTCTTTGTGGATATTCCCAAGCAAATGGAACAAGTCCGGGCCGCTTTTCCGGAATTGGAGGGGGAACTGCTCGACCCCGTGGGGCTCCATCCCCTCTTTACCGACCTGGTGCGCCAGGTGGCTGGGGAAAACCATTAGAAATTTTAATATAAATCGGTCTGGGATTGACGCGGACGGTAGTTGCGCTATTTTCAGCGCACTTTTCACAAACCGCAAGCCAATGCCGAAACTGGAAATTCCCCGCAAAGCCGTCTACCGGCTTTCGCTCTATTACCGGGCGCTCCAGCGTCTCAAGTCCAACGCCGTCGAGACGGTATCGTCTGCCGCTCTCTCGAAGGCCGCGGGGGTCAAGCCCACCCAGCTTCGCAAGGACCTCGCCTACTTTGGCCAGCTCGGCACGCGGGGCTTGGGCTACAGCGTCGCCCACCTGACCAAAACGCTCATGGAAGCCCTCGGCACCGCGCGACTCCAGCCGGTGGTCTTGATTGGCGTGGGGCACATGGGCTCGGCGCTGGCCCGCTACCGGGGCTTCGGCAAGGAGGGGTTTGAAATCGTGGCCGGGTTTGACTCCGATATGGAGCGCGACCGCTCGGACCTGGGCATCCCGGTGCTGCCGATGGGCGAGCTGGGGGCCTATATCAAAGAGCGGCAGATCAAGCTGGCCATCCTGACGGTCCCTGCGACGGTGGCCCAGGAAGTGACCAATGAACTGGTCAGCGGAGGCATCCAGGCGATCCTGAATTTCTCCCCGACGATCCTCCAGGCTCCCGACGGCGTGGTGGTCAACAACGTCGACCTGGCCATCGAGCTTGAGAACCTGAGCTATTTCATTCGATAAGCGCGACGCCGGGCCTCGCCGGGCCGGTCGATTCGCGAACCACGAGCCGCGTGGCGACGGGGGGCGGCGTTGGAGCCGCCTGAGCGTTGCGGATCTGGCTTAAAAGGCATTCGGTCGCCTGGCGCACGAGTTCGTCAGGCTGGGCGTCAATGCTGGTTAGGCGCGGCAGCATGTAGGCGCAGACCTCCATGTTATCGTAGCCCACGAGCGAAAGATCCTCCGGCACCCGCACCCCCAGGGCGCGCAGGCCGTCAATCAAACCGATAGCCACCCGGTCGTTGAGCGCCAGAACCGCCGTGCGCCCCCCCTCCTCCCGAGCTTTTTCCCATACCGCCCCGGCCATCTCAAAGCCCTGGCCAAACGCGGAATCAATCTGCGCCGGAAGCGGCAGCTTGCAGATATTCCGTTCGGCGTCCCAGCCCCGGGCCTGGTAGGCCGCGGCAATCCCGGCAAGGCGCGACGAGGTGTAGAACCCGGCGTGCTCCAGGCCGAGCGCGATCACGCGGCGGTGCCCCAGCTCGAAAAGATGTTCCACCGCCTCACGCGTCCCGATCGAGCGATCCACCGAGACGCTCCCCTTGGCAAGAGGCACCACGGGGTCAACGGAAATGAGCGGAATGCCGGAGTCGTGAACCGCGCGGACCGGTCCGCTGCGGCTGGAAAGGCGCGAGGCGAACAGGATGACGCCCGCCGCATGGAGCGTCCGGAAGCGGTTGAGCGTCTCGGCCTCCTCGTTAAGGTCGCCATTGGTCACGCCCATCATCACGTGGCAGCCCTCGGCAGTGAGCGACTGGCGCAGGAACTCCAGCTTTTGCGCGAGGTGGAGCCGCTCGATTTCCGGGATGCAGACGCCGATGATGTTCGTTTTCCCCTTGCGCAGACCGCTGGCGAGCGGGTTCGGGGCGAAGCCAAGTTCGCGCATTGCGTCCTTGACGCGCCGAACCGTCGCGGGAGAGACTCCCTCGTGTCCGTTGAGAACACGTGAAATCGTCCACCGGGAAAGCTGAAGCCGCCGGGCAAGGTCAGAGGTCGATTCGATCGACCCGATGTTTTTCGTTGACTTCATCGACTTGAACACCCTACACGTGTAGGGACATCCAATGCAAGCCTTACTCGTCGAAGCCCTCTGTTTTCCGGCTTCCTTCGTCTCTTCCTTCAAGCCTTCATTATGAATTTAGTTCGATTCGGTATCGCCGGCCTCGGCAACATGGGCGCCATCCATGCCCATTCGCTTCTCAAGGGCGAAGTGCCCCGGGCCCGGCTGGCCGCGGTCGCCGATCCCGCAGCCGACCTCTCCCCCTACGGCGACGCCAAGCGCTTTACCTCAACGGAAGCGCTGATTTCCTCCGGCGAAATCGACGCGCTGCTCATCGTCACGCCCCATTTTCTGCACACGCCTATCGGCATCGAAGCCTTGAAAGCCGGGCTCCATGTCCTGGTGGAAAAGCCGATC
The DNA here is from genome assembly GCA_002298145.1 of Spartobacteria bacterium UBA695. Taxonomy (GTDB): domain Bacteria; phylum Verrucomicrobiota; class Verrucomicrobiia; order Chthoniobacterales; family Chthoniobacteraceae; genus UBA695. Next base: position 54,612 of record DBMP01000023.1, read on the forward strand.
TCCGTTCACAAGGCCGACGCCGAAGCACTCATCGCCGCCCATACGAACCCGAAGCAGGTCTTTGGCGCGATGTTCAACCAGCGCACCGATCCCCATTTCATCAAGCTGCGGAACTGGATCCGCTCAGGCGAGCTGGGGAAAATCCACCGCATGAGCTGGACCGTCACCTCGTGGTTCCGCACCGAGGCTTACTACAACTCCGGCGGCTGGCGCGCCACGTGGTCCGGCGAAGGCGGCGGCGTGCTCTTGAACCAGTGCCCGCACAATCTCGACCTCTGGCAATGGCTCTTTGGGATGCCGAGCGCCGTGCAGGCCCACTGCGAGTTCGGCCGCTTCCACGACATCGAGGTGGAGGACAGCGTGACGGCGTTCCTGGAATACCCGGAAGGCGTCACCGGCACGTTCATCACCTCGACGGGCGAGGCCCCGGGCGTGAACCGCTTGGAAATCGCCGCCGAACGGGGGCTCGTCGTGCTGGATTCCGGTCGGCTAACCTGGAACCGCACGGAGGTCCCGGTGAGCGAATTCTCCAAAACCAGCCCCTCGCGTTACGCCACACCGCCGGTCTGGAACATCGATGTGCCGATCAGCGGTCATGGCGAGCAGCACATCGGCGTGCTCAAGAATTTCGTCGCCGCCGTGCTCGACAGCGCTCCGCTCATCGCCCCGGCGGCGGAAGGGCTCCGGTCCATCGAGCTGGCCAACGCCATGCTGATGTCCTCCTTCCTGAAACGCTCCATCGACCTGCCGCTCGACGCCGCGGCCTACAAAGAGCAGCTTCGGCAAAAAATCGCCCAATCCCGGGGAGCCGAAAAGCTCGCCCGCATCCCACTAAGTACCCCGGCCGTGAACGAAGCCGGGTGTTCCTACACCGTTCACCCATCCTACCTGACATGAAAATCGAACAAGTCGCCCTACAACTCTACACCCTCCGCGACTTCTGCAAGACGGCGGCCGATTACGCCGCCACGCTGAAGAAGGTTCGCGCCATCGGCTACCCGGCCATCCAAATCAGCGGTGTCGGCCCGATCCCGGCTGCCGAACTCCGTTCCATCGCCGAAGCCGAGGGGCTCGTCATCTGCGCCACGCACGAACCGGCCACCACGATCCTCGAAGATCCGGCCGCCATTGTGGAACGCCTCGAAGCGCTCGGCACCAAGTACACCGCCTACCCGTTCCCGGCCGGGATTGATTTCTCTGACCCGGCCCAGCTCGACACCCTCATCACCAAGCTCGACGCCGCGGGCGCCGTGCTCCACAAGGCGGGCAAGGTGCTCTGCTACCACAACCACGCCCACGAGTTCTTCCGCGTCGGCAACAAGACGCTGCTGGAGCGGATCTACGCCGAGACGAAGCCGGAGAACCTGCAAGGCGAGCCGGACACCTTCTGGGTGCAGGCGGGCGGCGGGAACCCGGTGGAATGGGTCACGCGCCTTACGGGGCGTCTGCCGCTGCTGCACTTGAAGGACTACGCGGTGGACCACACCGGCAACAAGTTTTTCGCGGAAATCGGCTACGGCAATCTCGACTTCAAGGCGATCATCGCCGCCGCCGAAGCCGCCGGGACGGAATGGTATATCGTCGAGCAGGACAGCACGCCGGGCGATCCGTTCGACTCCATTAAGAAGAGCTTTGATTACATCAAGGCCAATCTGGTTAAGTAATACTAGATCATTCATCCAAGGCACGAGGCGGTTCACTCCGCTTCGTGCCTTTTTTTATTACTACGAACGGGCTCTAATACCATTTCTACAGTCAAAAGACAGAATCCGCAGATTGCGCAAATGACCTTGGGAAAATTGGCATAGAGTTGCGTTTCGGATAGAATTTCTAGACTTTCATCGACAATTTCCGGCAAATTTTCTCATATTTAGTATGGATCCTCTATTGCCTAATCTGGTATCCTTATCCACGAGACGTTATCTGGAATGATTCGTTCGCACGAACGGGTGCAATCTGCGAAGAACGGACTTTCGCCTTAGAAACCAGCATATGAAAGCAAATACATTCACAGCAGTCATTGGAATAATCTGCTTGGTGCCTCTTTGCGCCTTTGGGCAAAGCACCTCGGGAACTTACAATTCGTTGCTCGTTACCGGCACGGCAACAGTCTCTGAACTCACTGTTGCCAGCATTCCAGACTTTCAGAGCAACGCGCTCTACTTTGGTACTTCTGGAACTCAGTCGGCACTTAGTTTGATTTACAACGATGGCACCGTTCCTAGCTTTACCCTTACAGCGACGCGCCCATCTTCATGGAATTGGCAACGCATGGTTTCGGGTGCCGCAGTCAATGCGATGCAACTCGACGCAGCCAACAGATTAATCTTAACAGGTACTGATAGCGTTAATCCCCCTCAGATCGTAATCGATCCGGCCAACGGTGTGATGATTAATGGGAACAGCCTTCTGACACAAATAGCGGCAGATTCGCAATATCTCTCCGCTGCTGCACTTTCGGCGCCAACTGGGAGTTTGGGGATTGGAATATCCTCTTCACCCACGGACAAGCTCGTCGTGGCGGGAAATTTGAACATTGTTTCAGGATCTTCGTCCGCGCTGTTTGCCAGTGCATCGAATGGAAACGTGGGCATCGGAACTTCAAGTCCATCAGCAAAGCTCGATGTAAATGGAAACTTGAATGCTGGGGACAGGGTTAATCTTGGCTTCTCTGCACCAGGAACCACCTTTCACTGTGGGAACTTAGGAGCCATGCTTCGCCCCTCATCCGGCGACCGTGCGATACTAGAGCTCCACTCTCCATCAAACAATGCAAAAGGGGTTATACAAGCTGTCGACAATCATGGGTTATTCATCCAAAGCTTAACATCACAGCCGACCATATTCGACCAAAATTACGGCGGCTCTTATGTGCAAATCGCTGGGTCCTCGGTAAATAAAGGTCTTAGGTTTTCAAGCGTATGCGCTGGGTCCAATGATGTTGGCTTAGGACGAGCCTCTGCGGGGGTACTTCAAGTCACTGATGGAAACACCGGGCAAGGGACATTGATTGCCGGAACGATTGGCATTGGAACAAACTCTCCATCAACGGCTCTGGATGTGAAGGGAGACATTTCCGCATCCGGAATGCTAATCGAGAAGAAGGCGGTGTTCAGCCCAGCTTCCGTGGGATGGTACCGAATTCATGCCGGGGGATGGTTTTCCGCAGGTACAGTGAAAATTATTTGCAACTATAACAACCGTGTCAGCGATATCGAATTGCAATATTCGATATGGGGGTACGGAATCGGTGGAAGCATACAGCAGACAAGGGGAACACGTTATACTTATGTTGACCAAGCGCGGATTAGCAGTGATGGATCTGACACTGTATACTTGGACATACATGTTTCCAGCGCAGCTAGTAACGGCGAATTAATAACGATCTATGGATACGGCCCTCAATTGGGTGGCCTTGTTGCAAATCCAGGAATCGTCGCCGACGCAGGCTCCTCAAGCGTAAAGGTGTTGCCATTAAGTATGGGGTTTGGTACAACGGATACGATCACGGCTTCCGGGACACTGGCGCTATCTGGTAGCGGCGCCCTTACACTTCCTGATGGAACGGTGATAGCGAGCAGCAATTCTCTCCGAAACGTAATGTCCTCGGGGACGGCATCAACGATTTCTGGCTCCATTTCAGCCAACCAAATTACCGGACTTTCTCCAGTTGCTATCACCGGAAATTATCGTTCGCTGATCGATGCACCCACAATCGTTTCAGCTTTTAACAACGATATAGGGTACGTTACGGCGAGTGGTACCGTTGCCTTTTCTCAGAATAGTGGAACAGCATCTTCGTTAAGCGGAATCATTCCGATGTCTCAGATTCAGGGCAATCTCGACTATTCACGTATTGCAAACCTGCCTGCAAATCTCGCGGCGATCGCAAACAGTGGAACTGCCAGCAACGTAGCGTTGTCAGGAACAACAAATATTGTAGGGACAACAAGACTGAGCGGAGGAGTCATGGTTACAGGAACTTATGATAACGTCTCCAATACCGTCATCGCGACGGGTAGTAATCAAATACTGATCCCGCAGCAAGGCGATCTTTCGATGGGGACGTTCACTGCTGGCGCACAGCCACAATAGTATAAATTTACAATCGAACGAAAGACAAGGCTCCGTCTTTTTAGGGTTATCCTATTCCCTATTTCAGGCTTATTGGAGCGGCTAAAATTGCGGATGTTCGCGAATCGCACGCTCGAACGCGGGCCGGGCCTCCTCGGCAATCTCCGGGGGGAACTTGGCCCCGGAGCGCTCCCATTTTTGCAGCCATTCGGCCCCGAGCCAATCGTGGACACCAAGCGGCAGCGCGGCGTGGGCACGAGGCGTCGCGGCGATGGTGGTTTCGGTCTTTTCGCCGGTGCTCCGGCCCCGGGCGACAAAGAAACCGGCCTCCAGCAGCGCGGCGCGGATGGCGGTGGAACAGGTGTAGGTGAAGAGTTCCGCCGAGGCGCTTTCGCACGCTGCGAAGAGGCGGCGGAAGGCTCCGGGCGTCCAGTGTGCGCCGTCGCTTTTGCTGGAAAACATGTCGTAGAAAATCACGTCCGGCAGCGCGGGGACCCCATCGGCGAGCCGCTCCAGAAAATCGCCCCTCAGGAGCTGCCATTCCAGGCCGGGATCAGCGACCGAGCGCCACTCGCCCTGCTTTAGAATGGCGTCGGGCCCGGCGTGGCGCACGTAGGGGAAGGCGGCGTTATTGATTCGCGCGAGCTTGAGGGAATCGAGGTCGTTCTCGAAGCTGATCATGCGCATGGGGCGAACGGGCCCCTCTTTCGCCGCCGCTTCGTAGCATTGGATGGCCGCCATGGCGTTGGCCGCCGCGCCCATGCCGACATCCCAGATGACCAGCGGCGCATCCGTGGCCTCGCGCAGGCGTTGGGCTAGGCGGGATTGGTCGATGTAGAGCCGCCGCGCTTCCTCGATCGGCGGCGTGCGCGAATGCATGATCTCCCCGGAGGCGATGTGGCGAATGCTGGAGAAGCCCTCGGGCGCGGTGTGGACTTCGTAGGCTCCCAGCCGGAAGGTCTTGCGGCGCTTGCCCGGCTTGGGGCCGTGGACGGGGTTGTCGAGGTCCTCGGCGTGTAGGAATTCGCGCTTTTCGTGGTAGAGCGCCAGGAAGCGGTCCTCCAGAATGCTCTGGCGGATTTCCCGCATCATCTGGTGGTAATAGTAAATATTATGCTGTCCGAGCAACTGCCAGCCGAGCGTTTCCCCGGCTTTGGTGAGGTGATGGAGGTAGGCGCGGGAATAGCGGGCGCAGGTGGGGCAGCCGCAGGCCGGGTCGAGCGGTTCGTCGGCGCATTTGTAGACGCCCCGGCGCAGTTGCAGGTAGCCACGCGAGGTAAAGACGCCGCCGCGCTGGGCCACCTGGGTCGGGATGATGCAGTCGAACATATCGACGCCCCGGTGGACGGCTTCCAGAATGTCGAGCGGCGTGCCGACGCCCATCAGGTAGCGCGGCTTGTCGTGGGGCAGCAGGCTGGCGGTGAATTCGCACGTGTCCTCGCGTTCGGCGCGGCTTTCGCCCACGGCCAAGCCACCAATGGCAAAGCCGTCAAAGGGCATGGCGCTAAGGCACTCGGCGCTCTGGCGGCGCAGATCCTGGAAAAGCGCCCCCTGCACGATGCCAAAGAGCGACTGCGGCGAATCGCCCCTCGCCGCCAGGCTGCGAACCGCCCACCGATGCGTAATGCCCAAGGCCGCGCGGGCCTCCGCCTCGCCCGCCGTGGAGGGGATGCACTGATCCAGGGCCATCATGATGTCGCTGCCGATGGCCTTCTGGGTGTCGATGCTCAGCTCCGGGCTGAGCAGGATCGTCCGGCCATCCAGGTAGCTCTGGAAGGCTGCCCCCTCCTCGCTCATCAAGCGGGCATTGGGAAGCGAGAAGATCTGGAACCCGCCGGAGTCGGTCAATACCGAGCGCTCCCAGCTCATGAAGCGGTGGATGCCCCCGAGCTTGCGAAAAACGTCGGGGCCGGGCCGCAGCAGGAGGTGGTAGGTGTTGGCGAGCAGGATTTGCGAACCGGCCTCCTCCAGCGACTGCGTGGCCTGGGCCTTGACGGTCGCCTGGGTGCCCACGGGCATGAAGAGGGGTGTTTTGACTTCGTTGTGAAGCGTTCGGAACGTGGCCGCGCGGGCGTGAGAGCCCGTGGCCGTGGCTTCGAGTTGGAATTGGAGGCGGGAGACGGACATGAAAGGAGAAAGGGGACCAACATAGCAGGGTTGTGCGCGGAAGGAAATCCCCATTCCCCTTGCCCGCCCGCGCTTTCTCGCCCACAATAAGTTTTCTCATGAAAACGCTCCCTTTTCAGCTTCGCCCCGGCCAGGAATTCATCGAGCTCAGCAAGCTCCTCAAATTCATGGGCGTGACCGACAACGGCGCGGAGGCCAAGGCGCTCGTGGCCGGGGGCTACGTGACGGTGGACGGCGTGACCGAGGAGCGCAAGGCGTGCAAAATCCACCCGGGCCAGGTCGTGGAAACCGGCGAAACGCGCATTACGGTGGCGGCTGCGGATCAGCCTTGACGCCATGGGGTTAAAAAAGAAATAGTCAGCGGCAGCCCCTCCACCCCTCGCGCCCATGGCCAGAATCTCGGTTATCACTCCGTGCTATAACTCCAGCGCTTTCCTGGAGAGAACCATCCAGAGCGTGCAGGCGCAGGATTTCCCGGACTGGGAGCTGATCCTCGTGGACGACGGCAGCACGGACTCCACCCCGGAGGTGATCCGGTGCTACAGCGAACGCGATGCCCGCATCCGGGGCGTCTCGCAACCCAATGGCGGCCGGGCCCGGGCCTGCAACCTCGGCGGCGCGCACGTTTCGCCCGAAAGCGATTACCTCTTTTTTCTCGATAGCGACGACCTGCTTGTCCCCGGCGCGCTGCGCAAAATGAGCGAATACCTCGACCGCCACCCCGAGGTGGGCCTCTTGGGGTGCCAGTTCCAGGAAATCGACCCGGAGGACCGCCCCTTCGGCGAGGCCAAGCGGAGCCGGTGGGTGCCCGGGGGCTTTTTCCCGAGGCAACTGCGCGACGAGGAATTTGAGACACCCTTTGTGACCTTTTTCTGCGCCACGGGCCAGGGGCCGTTCGCGATGTACCGCAAATCGGTCTTCCAGAAAACCGCCGGGTGGAGCGAGGAATTCAGCGAATTTTCCGCCCAGGAGGATACGGATATGTTCTGCCAGATGGCGCTCCTGGCCCCCGTCCACTACCTGCCCGAGCGCCTTTACCTAAAGCGCGTGCACGGGGCGTCGATCACGCAGCAGAATGGGCGCATCCAGGCTTCGTACACCCGCTTCCGGGCGAAGTGGGACCACTACGTGCCCGCCGATCCCCGGCAGGCCGAGGTGGTTCGAGCCGCCAAGCGCCACTACTACCGCCGCCACAAGCCATTCCGGGACCTCAAAGTGGCGGTGTTGGCTCTTGGAGACTGGCTCCGCAAGCCAACCCAAGCCCGGCTCACCTGGTTTCTGTCGCTCGTCAAATGGGGCTTTAAGGGGCTGCTTTTTGGGGAGAGAATGCGTTAGAGCATGGAAACCCCGCACCTCGTCTATTTCGGCCAGACACCGGACCAGGGCACCGGCAGCCCGGTCATCCTGCTCCGGCACCTGCGGCGGCTCGCGGCGGGCGGCTGGCATATCGAGCTGGTGACGGAAAATGGACAATCCGACGCCCTGGCGGAAAAGTGGCCCATCCATCACCTAAGCCTTCGCAAGCCGTGGTGGCCGCCGTTCCGCGCCGGGAACCGTTTCCTGCGCTCGCTGCGGATGCGCCTCTGGGCCGGAGAATGCGCCCAGTTCTTCCCCGAGCCGCCCCAGGCGATCGTCTCCTACCTGAGCCTTTACAGCGAGCTGCACTCCGAGGTGGCCGCGCACTATGCCCGGCACTGCGGCGCACCGCTGACCCTCATCATCCACGATTATCCGCCGGACTTCCCGGGGGTCGATCCGCGCCAAGCCGCCGCGACCCTCCGGCGCAGCGAGTGGATTCTCAAACAAGCCCATCAACTCTGGTTCGTCTCCCCGGAGCTGGCTGACCAGTACGACGTTCCCGCGTCTAAAAAGCACGTCCTGCCACCCATCCCCGAGGGCGTGGCCGAACGCGCCCAGTGGAAAGCGGAAACCACCCGGCCGCTGATCGTCTACGCCGGGTTCGCCTACCCCGCCCAGATGCCGCTTTTCGCCCGGCTTGCCCGCGTCATCGCTGCCGCCGGGGGACGGCTCCTCATCCTCTCCCGCCCCACGCCGGAATTGCGCGCGATCTGCGAGGCCGAGCCGGTGGAGCACCGCGATCTCTTCCCGACCAACCGCGAGGCGCTCGACTTCATCACCCGCAACGCCTCGGCGGTGCTGGTGAGCTACAGCGAGCGCGTGGAAGAGATGCCGTGGACCCGGACCAGCTTCCCGAGCAAATTCGTCGAATTTTCCCAAACCGGCCTCCCGGCCCTGCTGGTCGCGCCGCGCGAAACCGCTCTGGGCCAATGGGCCGCCCGCAACGCATACCCCGATTTCTACGCGCCGGAGCGGATCGAAAACGCCTCGGCCTTTGTCGAAGCACTGAAAACCGAGCGCGGCTGGGCGGGAAAATCAGCGAATAGCACGCATTTTGCCGAGACGGAATTCAACCCGGCTGTGATACAGTCCGCCTTCGAGGCGGGTCTCCGGTAAGCCCGCTCCTTAGAACTTCATGCAAACCCCTGCTCTTCCCATCGTTCTTGTCGGCTGCGGCGCGGTCAGCCAGTTTTTTTATGCCCCGGCGCTGACGGCGCTCGAAGGCGCGGGAACGCTCAAGGTGGAAGCGCTCGTGGACCCCTCGGCGGAGAGCCTCGCCAAGCTGGCGGAAACCTTCCCGAACGCCGCGCGCTTTGCCCGGCTGGAGGAGACGCCCATTGACTCCCGCCTGGTCGTCGTTGCCTCGCCACCCAAGTTCCACGCCCCGGCGGCGGTCCACGCCCTCACCCACGGAGCCGCCGTGCTCTGCGAAAAGCCGATGGCCGACACCGTCGCCGATGCGGAGACCATTCTTGCCGCCGCCCGCTCCAGTGGCTCGCTGCTGGCCGTCGGGCTCTACAAACGCTTCTTTCCGGCCTGCGAGGCGCTTAAAGGCCTCCTCGAAAAACAGCCTCTGGGGCGGCTGATTTCCTTCACCGTCGAGGAAGGGGGCCGATTCGGCTGGCAGGCTGCGTCAGATTCGTTTTTTCGCAAAAGCGTGACACCCGGCGGCGTGCTGCTCGACATCGGCGTCCACGTGCTCGATCTGCTCCTCTGGTGGCTCGGGGAACCAGAAACGCTCCTCTACCGCGACGACGCCATGGGCGGCCAGGAGGCCAACTGCCGCCTCGAACTCGCCTACGCGGGCGGGGCTCGGGGGCAGGTCCACCTGAGCCGCGACTGGGCCACGCGCAACTGCTACACCTTCCGGTTCGAACGCGGCGTGGTCCGTTACAAGGTCAACGACGCCGCGCATCTCGAAATCCAGGCCGACGGCATGCCCTCGCTGCTCTCGGGAACCTTGCAGGGCCCCGGCGGCCGCCCGGAGCGCTCCAACCCGCAAAGCTTCATTGCCCAGCTCCAGAACATCGCCGCCACGCTGCAAGGCCGCGAAACGCTCCGCGTCCCCGGGGAGGAAGGCATCCGCTCCCTGCAGCTCATCGAGCGCTGCTACCGGGAGCGTTCGGGGCTCCTCGAAATGCCCTGGCTCACCCCCGGCGAAACCACAACCGCCCAACACCTCGCCTCACTATGAAAGTCGCCCTCGTCGGAGCCAGTGGATTTGTCGGCACGCGCCTGCTCGAATGCTGGAAGCTGGGGGGTGGCGCATTCGAGGTCGTGCCCGTGGTCCGTTCCTTCAGCAGCCTTGCCGTAATGGCCCGCTTCGAATTGCCCTGGCAGGTCTGCGACGTCATGGACGCCCCCGCGCTTGCCCGCGCTTTTGCCGGGTGCGAGGCGGTCGTCCACGCCGCCATTGGCGACCCTTCGCAGATTGTCGGCATGGCGGGCTCCATTTACCAGGCTGCCGCAAGCGCCGGGGTGAGACGGCTCGTCGTGCTGAGCTCCTCCTCCGTTCACGGCCAGGCCCCGGAACCGGGCACCGATGAAACGAGCCCCCTTCACGAAAAGCACGCCATGGCCTACAACACGGCCAAGGTCCGGGCGGAACGGCTCCTCAACCAGCTCGCCCAAGATGGCCGCGTGGAGGTGGTGATGCTGCGGCCCTCGGTCGTTTTCGGGCCGCGCTCCCGGTGGGTGGCTGACGTGGCCACGCAGCTCTTGGCGGGGAGCGCCACGCTCATTCGCGAAGGAGAGGCCCTCTGCAATACGATTTACGTCGATAATCTCGTTCACGCCATCGAGCGGGCTCTGGTGGTTCCTGAGGCGAAAGGCGAGGTCTTCCTCGTGGGCGATGCCGAGAGGGTGACGTGGCGGGAATTCTACGCCGCCGTGGCCGGGGCCCTCGGTGTCGGAATGGAGAGCGTTCGCTCCATCGAGCCGCCAGAATTTCCCAAACCGCTCAAAGAGCGCGTGGGGGCCATCACCTCGCGTCCCGCCGTCCAGAAGCTCCTCCCTCTTTTCCCAAGCCAGCTCAAACGGCTCACCAAAGTCCTCCTCTCCAACTGGCGCGATACGCCGATGCCCAACGTCTGGACGCTGCCCCCCGGCACGCCCGCCGCCGTTACGGAAGAACTTTCCCTGTTGGGCCAGTGCCAATGGCGGCTCCCGATCGGGAAAGCCGAGCGCATTTTGGGCTACCAGCCCCCGGTTTCTTTCCAGGAAGGAATGCGCCGGAGCCTCGGGTGGCTTCAGTTTGTCGGCTATCCGGTATTTGATTCTACGCAAAAGCGCTGATAAGATATTCGGCTCATGGCTTCCACGACCCCTGAAAACGCAGCGAGCGCGGTCCCGCAGATCCCGGAACTCGACCTGGCCTCGGCCTCGCGGCTCAATCGTGTGCTGATGTGGGCCTCGATCCTCCTGCCCTGGGGGATGCTGATTGCCTATCTTCATATCTTCTGGTCCAACTCGCCGCAATACCAGTACGGCTGGTTGGTGGTGCCGCTCGGGTTGCGGCTTTTCTGGCTGCGCTGGAACTCGCTCGCGGAGACCCGCCGCACGGACGGCATCGGAGCCAGCGGCGCAACGCTGCTTTTCGCCTTCCTGATCGCCCCCATCTGGCTGATCCGCCAGGCGACGACCCACTGGAGTGTGCCGGGCTACGGCCTGACGTTCCTGGTGGCGGCCTACACCTTTGCCCTCCTCGGGATCATGGGCGGCTGGAAGCTGGCCCGCCAGATGATGATCCCGGTGCTGTTCCTCTTCTGCGCGGTGAAGCTCCCGCTCACGCCCGAGCAATGGCTCATCCAGGGCTTGAGCCGCTTCGTGGCCTCGGCGTCAGTGGAGGTGCTCCACTTGCTCGGGATCACGGCGGTCGATTACGGTAACCTAGTGATTCTGAAAACCGGGATCATCGGCATCAACGAAGCATGCAGCGGCATTCATTCGCTCCAGTCTCTGTTCATGGTGGCCATTTTCCTCGGGGAAGAGCGCCGGATGCTCATTCCGCTGCGGGCGACGCTGGTCGGCCTCGGTGTGGCGCTTTCGCTGGCCTTCAATGTCCTGCGCATCCTGATCCTCTCGTTTGTCTGCCTGTACAACGGGATGACCGACTTCGAGGCCTGGCACGACCGCGCGGGCTGGTCGATCCTGCTCCTTTCGCTGGGCATCATGGTCTTCGTGGCCAATGAGATCGGCGGCAAACCGCGCGTGGACGGCAACGGCCCGCCCCCGAATCTGCGCAAGATCCCGACGTGGATCGGCGCTTTGCTGACGCTCTGGTTTGCGGCGGTGATCGTCGGGGTGGAAGGCTGGTACGGGCTCCACGATACGGAACAGCCATTCGCAACGCATGCGGAGATCATCTGGCCGGAGACTAACCCGAGCTTTACGCCGAGCGAAATTCCCGACCGGGTGCGCGACGTGACGCTCTGCTCCGGGGGCCGCACCGGGAAGTGGAAGGAAAACGACGGAACCGAATGGTCGCTTTCCACGCTGGAGTTCGGCGGCGGCGTCAAGGGGACCAGCCAGTGGGCTCCGATGCACACGCCGGACATCTGCTTCCCCGCTGCGGGCATGCCGCTGGAGGCGGCTTATCTACCGGCAAGGGTCGCCGTCAAAGGCGGCTACTTGACATTCCAGACTTGGGAATTCCGCCGCCGAGGGGGCCGGATTTTCGTGTTCTATACCCGGCATAACGAGGGCAAGGCGAGCGATGTGGACGCGGGGGTGTTCCAGCAAGACACCTTTGGCGTGAACCGCGCGCTCCATGGCCAGCGGAACCTGGGGCAGCAGACGATCGAATTCACGATGGCCGGGTTCCCGGACTTCGAATCCGCTCTGGCGGCCTTTAAGAAAAAAGCGCCCGGGATGATCGAGCTCCAAAAACAGACGTCGGGGCGGGAATAACCGCGCGGGGGGCGCTTTTATACGACTTGCATAGTCGAACGCCACTAAACGGCCTCTCTATAAAAAATATTTCACGCAAAGCCGCAAAGAAGGCAGGTGCGTTTCTTCTTTGCGTCTTTGCGTGAGACTTAATGCCTTTTATCTGTGTAAATCGTATTACTTCCGGACCTCCGGGGCGCGCTCGCGGTATTTCAGGAGCAGCCAGATTAGTTTACGGGCTTTCCAGTAGCGGGGCACAAACCGCTCCGGCGCATGCAGGCAGCGCATGAGCCAGCCGAGGTAGAAGTGGTCGGCCCAGGTCGGGATGCGCACTTGGTCGCCGGTAAGGAAGCCGATGGCCGCCCCGGTACAGTGGAGCCCGGGCCGGTAGCAGGCCCCCACTTTTAGATAATAGGCCAGCTTTTCCTGCACGCCGCCGCCGACGGCCATGAAGATGTGCGCCGGGCGGCGCTCGTTGATGCGCGCGAGCAGCTCCGGATCGATCACGCAACCCGCTCCGTAGACCGGAGCGATGTAGCAGTCCTCGGGCGTCGTCGGGAAGCCCTGGCTGGCGAGCCAGGCGAGCGTTTTGTCCCGGGTGGCTAGGGAGGGCATGACCCAGAAGACGGCCCCCGGCTCGCGCAGGGAGGGTTCTGAGAGGAGGAGCTTCAGGTATTCCAGGCCGGAGACCCGCTCCACGCGGTCCCGCTTGAGGAGCCGCCAGAGCAGCACCATCAGGCCGCTGTCGGTGATGGCCAGATCGCTGTTGAGGAGGGCCTCTGCGGTGTACGGGTCCTCCTGCATGGCCAGCAGGACGGGCGCGGAGGGAACGACGACGAGGCCGCCCGCGAGCGCGATTTGTACAGCTTCCTTCGCGGGCCCGGTGAAAAACCGGACGCCCAGGATGTTCCGAAAATGAGAGTCCTCGCCAGGGTTCATAAATGCTTTAACTTGCACGCCTTAGCCTCCGCGCCACGCCGCGGCGAATCCGCCCGGCCCAACCGCGTCCGGCTGAAAATACCCGGCCCACCCAATACGGCACCTGAGCGCTCAGCGCAAATTCAATTCGTTTCCAGCCGCTCCGTGGGGCGAACTTCAGGCCGCTCTGGCGCACGCTGATTTGCGTGACCTCACCCGGCCAGTAGGGGAACGCGGGCAGCCGCCAATGTTTCTTCCAGTGGTGAAAGTGGTAGAACATCGCCTCGCGGCCCGTGGCGGTGTGTAAGAGGTGCCCATCGCGCCAGTCGGCTTCCCCGGATTCCCAGAAAAAGCCGTCCAGCGTCCCTTTTTCCTCCCGCTCCAGGCGCTCCGCCCACTGCCGCCATTCTTCTGAATCGACGTCGTGAATCTGCAACTGGCGGCGCAGGATGCAGGCCCCCTGGGCGGAAAGCGCCGCGTCGGTGGGAAGCTCATCCAGGTTGAAGACGCTGGAACTGCGCACCCGCGCGGGGTAGTCGGGGATCTGGCGGTAGAATTCCCGCAGCGGCGGCGTGTTGCGAAACAGGGCGAACTGCCCCGTGATCGAGCAGCGGCAGGAAGCAAAGGCGTCGTAGGCGTCCAGCAGCGCTTCCGGGAAAAACGCGGCGACATCGCCGAGCAGCACGTCGCAATCCCCATACCCCCAGTGGCTATAGCCGCCCAGGCTCTCTTCGAAGATCCGGCCAAACGCCGGTTTCAGCTCGGTGACTTTGTACGGGTTGGCAATGGCGGGATCGAACCCGAGCTGCTTTGCGCAAAGGGCGTTGAAGTCGCCAAGCGACATCTGCCGCACGAGGAGGTTCGCCGGGCGGTGGCGAGGAACGGGGCCGTCGGTGATGAGCAGCCAGTCCAGGAGCGGGTTGCGCGCGAGCGTGACCATAAAGAGGCCGTACCACGGAGGCAGCTTGCCAAAATAGGGGCTGATGATGAGCGCCTTCATACGCGGACACGCTCGGGCCGGGCTCCCGGGCGAGTTACGCGCCGGATGACCCACTTTCCAGCCTCAATGCTCGGCTGTTCCACCCATTGGTAAAATAGCCCGCAAAAGAGGCAGACGAGCCCGCCAGCGCCCAGAGTGAGGGCGTAGAGCTTAAGCGGATGGAAGTAAACGTGGGGGAAGGCCCCGTGCAGAAGGTCGGGCACGAGGTCGAGCAACGGCTGATGCAGCAGGTAAACGCCGTAGCTCACCAACCCGATGCGGCGCAGCAGCTCGAAGCCGACGCCCGGGCGGGAGAAATGGCCCTCGGGCCGCTCCAGCCACGAGGCGATCCACTTCACCGCCACCAGCGAGATGAAGAGAAAGCTGTAGGAAAACAGCGGCTTGAAGAAGAACGAGGCGAGCATCGGCAGCACCAAGACCAGCGCCGGGATTTTGCTCAGGAAAAGCGGGCGCCCGTAGATCCAATCATCCGCGAGCCGGGCTCCGGCCGCCCAGCTAAACCAGTAAAACACGGGCAGCGGACGCAGCAGCACGGGCGGGTTGAAATCCCAAAGAAACTCCACCGTGCGCAGCCCCGTCTCCAGCACCGCCGCCACGCAAAGCGCCCCGCGCCACCCGAGGCGGCGGGACATCAGCAGCAGCAGCGGGTAGATCAGGTAGAGCTGGAACTCCGTGGCGATGCTCCAGAAGGAGCCGTTGATCGCATAGGCCCAGGCGGGCTGAAAGTTGTGCACCAAAAACGCATGGCTCAGGAACTGCCCGACTCCCGCCCCTGCCCCGCCAGCTCCCGCTTCACCGGCCAGCCGGTCGTGCGGCAGGAAGACCCAAAAGAGGCACAGGGCGAGGAGATACGGGGGGTAGATCCGGAAGAAACGGCGGATAAAAAAGACCCGCCAGCTTTTCTGCGCGGAACGCTCGTGGCTCAAGTGAATGCAAAAGCCGCTGACGGCAAAGAAAACGGCCACCCCGGCCCAGGCAAACGAGCACGGGAGCAGGGGCAGAAAGGACTTGGGCACCCCGCCGAAGTCCCGGAACCAGCCCGTCCACCCCAGGCTGTTGACCCCAAAGGCGGGGTTGAGGGAATGAAAGACGAGGACGAGGAGAAGCGCGACGGCCCGGATGTGATCCAGGAAAGCGATCCGGTCCGAGGCGGGCTTGGCGGCGGTCGTCATTTTTGCGGGCCCGTGTTCGCCTCTTTCTTGAGTTCAAAGGTCTTGGCCACGCTCAGAAATTCGTAGAACCCGTGCAGCCGGGCAAAATAGTACCCCTCTTTCCCGTCCAGGAAGCCGCGCTGCCAGACGTAGACGTAGAGAAACCGGAGCCATTCGCGGCACGGCAGGTGATGGGAGATCTGCTTAAGCCGCCGCCGCCAGCCGACGTTCCCCTTCTGCAAGTGGGCCTCGCTGGCGTGCAGGTAGCGGTCGAGCGCCACGCGGGATTCCCAGTTGGAATAGCGGTTGTGCTTTTCGACAAAGACATCGACCGAAGGGAAGGCGTAGTGGTCCATCTCGCTCTTGAGGAAGCCGGTCCCTCCCTGCACGACGACGTGCTCATGGACTTCGTTGTCGCCGCTCTGGGTATCGACGTTGGTGAGCTGTTCGTAGCGGCCCAGGCGGTGCTTGAAAAACCGGAGGTTCCAGTTCGGGTAATAGGCGTGCTTAAGCCAGCGCCCCATGAACATGAAGCGGCGGTTGATCCAGTAGCCCTCGAACGGCGGGTGCGGGTCGTGGGCGATGGCACACAGCTCGGCCTCGGCCCCTGGCGGCAGCACTTCGTCGGCGTCGAGGATGAAGACCCATTCGTGCTTGAAGGGGAGGTTCTCCAGCGCCCAGTTTTTCTTTTTGGGCCAGATGCCGTTGAACTGGAACTGCACGACCTTGGCCCCGAACTGTTCCGCGATTTCCCGGGAAGCGTCCGTGCTGGCGGAGTCGACCACAAAAATGTCGTCCGACCAGGCCACCGATTTCAAGCAACGGGGGAGATTTTTCGCCTCGTTTTTGATGGGGATAAGAATGCTGACAGACACAGGGGAAATCAGGGCGGGGATTTACCTGGAATTTGAAGGGAAGCGCCGGTTTCGTCAAGAAACGATATCCACCCCCGGGGAAAGCCCGCCGGGCATATTCAATCATCCTGAAATGCCGGGGCGGGTATCCGCTTTACAGAGGAACGCCCGTAAGCGTGACGGCGGGGGTGAACGCTCCGGCGGCATGGAGCTTTACCGGGCGCTTCCAGACTTTGCCGTCGCAGAAGGCGTAGAGGGTATTCAGCTCCGGCCCGCCCAGGCAGACGCCCATGGTGCGACGGCGGTCCGGCATGGGCAGGATAACTTGCGTGGGGCCGTCGTCCGCGCAAATCTGCACGCCGAAGCGCGTGGCGACGAGTAAGCGGTTTTCCTGGGCGTAACAGATGGATTGCGCTCCGGCGTCGTCCTCCCAATCCGGCACGTGCAGCCAGAAAAAGCGCTCTTGGTTGATAAGGGTGCCGTCCGGCTGAACCTGGCAACTAAAAACCCACTTGGAACGGCCGTCGCCAATGGAGAGCAGCCATTGATCGGGCCGCAGCGCCAGCCCGGATGCGCCTTTGATCTCCGGCGCGGGGATGGCGGTTTTCTGGCCGTCTTTGAGGTACCAGAGGGTGCTCCCCTCCTCGGCGGAGGCGCCGGGGGCAGGGGCAGAGATGTAGATGCCGCCAGAGGGAAGGGCGAGGCCATAGGCGCCTTTGATTCCGCTGGCGAATGGGGCCGCCTTCCCCTCGGCGTTGTACACCAGCACTTCGCCGGTGATCTCGGAGACGGTGTAAAGTTCGTCTTTCGGGCCGATGAAGAGGCTGGAGGCGTGGGCGGCATCGGAGGCGAATACGGAGAGGCTCCCATCAAGCCCGATCCGGCCAATTCGGTTCGTCTTGACGTCGACAAAGAAAATTTCGCCCTTGGAATTGCACGCGGGGCCGCGCGGAGCTTGGAAATCCCCCGGCACCGGTTCCCACGGGGCGTTGTCCACGACCACGTCGCGCACCCGCGGAGCGCCTGTCCCGGGCCTGACCGGCTGGGGCCAGCCTTTCCAGATGAAGCGCATGGCATCGCTAAAATGGTCGATCCACCCGGCGCAGTGGGGCCCCTCGATGACGTGGAACTCGTAGTCGTAACCGGAAAACTTCAGCGCCTTGTCCATTTCCTGGTCGATGAGGAACCAGTCGCCCGCGCAGTTTTCCATGTCGTGGGTGGCCGTGGTGAGGTAGGCGCGTACGGGCTGGGGCTCGAATTTGCGAACCAGCGTGGGGAGTTCATGCCCGCCCCGGAAGGCCACGAAGCTGCCGCTGTTGGCATAGACGCGCCGGAACAGGTCCGGGCGCTCCCACGCGGCATTGAACGCGGAGATGCCGCCGCTGCTCGCCCCAGCGATGGCGCGGTCGTTGGGATCGGCGGAGAGCTTCACAGCGCACGATTGGGCGACGAAGGGTAGAATTTCGTCGTTGATGAAGCGGGCGAAGCGGTCCCCTACTCCATCGTATTCAAAGCAGCGGTTGCGCCGTTCGAACTGGCCCGCGACGGGAGCTTTCAGGACGCCGGGGTTCACAAACACGCCGATGAACACGGGGATTTCACCCGCAGCGATCATTTTTTCCAGGAGCGGTTTCTCTTCGGCGTTATAGCCGTCCTGCCGAACGTAGACGCACGCGGGCTTGGAGCCGTCATACTGGGCGGGAATGAAAACGGTGACTTCCCGCGTGGTACCGGGGAAGATCGTGCTTTCGGCGAAGGTGAATTCCTTGATCACGCCCTCTGATGCGACGGCAGGGTTGGGCTGGGCGGTTGGGTTTTGTGAAAAAGCTGTCATAGCGGAAAAAAGAAATAATCCAGTCCATCGGAACAAACCGGGAGGAGGAGTCATATCTTTTAGGAAAGCTTGAATGGGACCCGAGCTCAACTCCGAAATATCCTCTGTTCAAATCCCTCCACCGCAACGGGCAGAAGGCAGCAGGCTGATCGAAACACAACACGGGTGACGCGGCTCGCGCGCGGGGATTTCCCCCTTGGGAGCGCCCTCAAGCACCTCCAATGGCATAGAAGCTGCTCAAGCCCCGCCCCGCACATCAGACAAACTGGGTGATTTTGCGGCGGCGATCCGCGCCTTCAGCGTGCCCGCTTCCGCTGAGATATTTAGCAGACCTTCGCGCGCGAACGGCAAACCGACCAACGGGCCTTCGGCGCAAAACCAGGCCATCCCATGTTTTGTCCTCTATGAAAATTCGCACCGATTTCGTTACCAACAGCAGTTCCGTCAGCTACGTCATCACCATGAGCCCCGACATGGCGGAATTCTCTTACAAAATGACCCACATCCGGGAGGGCCACGCCTCCCCGGGCAACAAACGGGAACGGATCTACGGCGTGCTAAGCCAGGACCTCAAGGAGCATGGGGAGAAAATCACCGTGGGGGAAAACGATCTCTATCGGAAGGTCTACGATTTCTCCAAAAAGCCCGACACGCTCTACGACCAGTCGTTTCCCCAGCCGGTCGAAAGCGTTGACTTCGCGGCGCTCAGCGACAAGGAGCTGTGGGCCTATATTTACGGCGAGTACTTCGTCAATGGGCGGCTGGCGTCGGAATTCAAGGGGTTCGGGTCGATGCAGGTACCGCGCGACAAAGTGCGCCTGGCCGAGAAATTCTGCCAGCGCGTGAAGTGCGACGATTGCGAGCGGCTCAATACGCCGGAGTGCCATAACACGCTGAAGAAAAACTCCGAGGCCTCCGGCAAATGATCATCCGCCGCCACGGCCCGGGCTACAACTTCTGGGGCGACACGGAAACCGGACTCACGCTTCACTGGGGCGCGACGCTCGACGAGAACCCCGAGCGCGCCCCCTGGCCCGAGCTGGCCGATATTTCTATCAGCAACCAGTGCTCCAAAGGGTGCGCCTTCTGCTACCGGGAGAGCGTCCCCGGCGGCGCGTTCATGAGCGCCGAGGAGTACGCCTACGTCATTGAGTGCCTGCGCAGCGAGCGCTGGGGCAGCGTCTTCCAGGTGGCCCTCGGCGGCGGCGAACCGCTGGAGCATCCCGAGTTCTTCAAGATCCTGGACGAAACCCAAAAGCGGAACATCGTGGCGAACTTCACCACCAACGGCCTTCTCATCGACCCGTCCGTGGCCCGCCGCCTGCGGGGGCGGATCGGAGCCGTGGCGCTCTCGGTGCGCTCCATCGCGGAGATCCCGGTCGATAAAATCGCCTTCCTCGCCGAGGCGGGGGTGACGGTTAATCTCCACTTCATCCTGGACAGCGAATCGATCCTCGAAGCCATTGAGCTGCTCGACGGCAAGGCGAATGCGCTCCTCAAAGGGCTCCACGCGGTGATCTTCCTGACCTACAAGCCAAAGGGCCGGGCGAACCCCGCGAAGTGCCTGGAGCTGGGCGGCGCTTTGGAGTGGTTCCTGGCCAAGGTGAACGCCAACCAGTGCGCCACGCGCATCGGCTTCGACGCCTGCTTCGTGCCGCTCCTGATGCACGGCACGGAGGTCAACGTCGATACCATCGACTCGTGCGAATGCGGCTTTTTCTCGATCTACATCGACGAAGCGCTCAACGTGAAGCCGTGCTCGTTCGCCAACACGGAGGAGTTCACCTTTAACCTCGCCAGCCACTCCATGGAGTCCATTTGGGAGGAGCGTTTCGCCCCCTACCGCGCCGCCATGAGCGCCGATGAATGCGCCGCGGACTGCCGCAATAAAGCCCATTGCCGGGGCCGCTGCCACTACTACGATTCGCTCGCGTTTTGCCACGTATCGGCGTAAAGGGTGTGCGTGCGCAAGCCGCCGTTCCCCCTCATTCTATTCCTGCTCTGCCTCCTCCCGGTCGGCCTTCTGCTGGGCGCGAACGAGAATATGCTCGCGGATTACGGCATCCGCCAGTGGCGCGGCGAGGATGGCCTGGGCGAGGATATCGTTAACGGGGTCGAGCAGTCGATTGACGGCTACGTCTGGTGCGTCACGCAGAACCAGATCATGAAGTTCGACGGCCAGCGGTTCACGCGGATCGACCCCGCGCTGCCGCGCCAGGCCACCTGGCTGGGCGTCACGGCCGACCATCGCGGAGCCCTCTGGTTCTACGGCGAGGGCGGGGTGATGAAATACGACGGCCACGGATGGACCGCCTTCCTCGGCGGGAAGGAAAAGATCGAGAATCTGGAGGAAGACCCCAAGGGAACCGTCTGGGCCTCGGGTGAACACGGGCTCTACCGCCTTGAGGGGACGCAGACCGCCCCCTTCCCCTGTACGGTGGAGGGAATGCACTACGCCATTCGGGAAATGGACGCGGGCCCGGACGGGCAGATTGTCGTGATCGCCAAGCGCGACGACCGGAGTACGCGCCTGCTGCGCTTTCATAACGGCGTCTATACGCCCGAGGACTTTCCGCCGGAATACGCCGAGGAGGAGCTGCTCAAGGTCCACCTGGGCCCCTCGGGGACGCTCTGGGTGGTGAACGCGCGCCGTCTCCTTTGCCGCACGGCCACCGGGTGGAAGGAGATCCCCTTCCCCGACGGCCAGCTCGACTGGCACGGCATCCAGACCGTTCAGGAGCGCGAGGGCGGCGAGCTCTGGGTGGGGACGTTGCGGGGGCTCTTCCGGTGGCGCGGCGAGAAATGGAGCGAACTGACCACGCGCGACGGCTTTTTCCCCTTCTCGGTACGCTGCTTCAAGGAAGACCGCGAGGGCGGGCTCTGGATCGCGGGCACCGGCGGGCTCATGCGGCTGACGCCCAAGGCGGTGCAGGTGTTTTCCTCGGGCCTGGGGCTGGAGAAAGAGGCCTTTATCTCGGTGCTCGTCTCGGGATCGCAATGGTGGGTGGGCATCCCGGGAATGAAGCCCCTGGTGGGCGCGCTCGGGGCCCTCGCGCCCGCCGGAATCGATGTCTACCCGGCCGACACCACGGCCTCGGCGCTACTGGAGTCCCGGGACGGAGCGATCTGGATCGGCACGCATTCGCACAACCTCTGGCGCTGGAAAAACGGGAAGGTGGACTTGATTTTGCCGCCGAAGGGTGTGGATATCCCGGCCATTACCACGCTGGCGCAGGATCACGCCGGACGGATCTGGGTGGGCACGCTCGGCGGGCTCTCCCGGGTGACGGACGCCGGGCTGGTACCCGCCGACGTCGGCAACTGGGCCTCGAAGGATACGGTGAACGTCATTTACAAGGACGACGACGGGACGCTCTGGGTAGGCTACCAGACGCTCGGCCTCCTGAAGCTGCTGCGCGACGGCTCGGCGGTCTGGTTCCAGAAAGGCGAAGGGCTGCCGGACAATTCCGTGCGGGCCATTTACCGCGACAAATCGGGCGCGCTCTGGGTGGGGACTTCTGCCGGGCTGATGCGCTGGGTGAAGAACCGGATGAGCGTTTTCACCGTGGCCCAGGGGCTGACGGATGACGCGATCCGGCAAATTACTGAGGATGATTTCGGCTACCTTTGGCTGGGCACTCGCTCGGGGTTGATGCGCATCTATCTCTCGGAATTCCCGGAGGTGGACGGCGGAGCCAAGACGACCCTGGCCGTTCACTATTTCGGCCGGGGCGACGGCATGAAAAGCGAGGAATGCACGGGCACGAAGCCGGTGAAAACCCCGGACGGGCGGCTTTGGTTCCCAACCATGGACGGGCTCGTCATGGCCGACCCGAAGGCGCTCCCCAAGACGGCGGAGACCCCGCTCGTTTATTTGGAGGAGGTGCGCATCGCGGAGGCCACCGCCTGGAGCGCCGGGCTGACCGGGAGCGCCAGGACGCATCTGGCGCTTTTCCCCAAGCAGGCCCGGCAAATCGAGTTCCGCTTTACGTCGCCGGAATATTTCGCCCCCGAGCGAGTCCGGTTCAAGTACCGGATTGAGGGGCTGGATGCCGACTGGTCGATCCCGGATACGCGGCGCAGCGCCTCCTATGCGGAGATCCCGCCGGGCAACTACCGCTTCCGCGTTGCCGCGTGCGGCCGCGACGGCGTCTGGAGCTCTGCGGATAGCTCTCTCGCTTTCACCATTCCCCCGCTCTTCTGGCAGACCATGGGCTTCCGGGCGGGCGCGGTCGCGCTGGGCTTCTCAGGGATCGTGGTGCTGCTGGTCTGGCGGGAGCGCCTCAAAGCCCGCCGCAAGCTGCGGGAGCTGGAGCACGAACAAATGCTCGAACGCGAACGGGCCCGCATCGCGCGGGACATCCACGACGAAGTGGGGGCGGGCTTGACGGAGGTGGCGCTCTTAAGCGAACTGGCCCAGGCCGACCTGAACGAAGGCCGCAAATACCTCGATGACATTTTCCAGACCGCGCGCGATCTGACCCGCTCGCTGGACGAAATCGTCTGGTCGATCAACCCGGCCAACGATACGCTGGAAAAGCTGATCTCCTACCTGGTGGAGTTCGCCCGCGACTTCCTGGGAAGCGCCTCGCTCCCCTGCCGCCTGGAAGTGCCCACGATGCTGCCGCCCGTCACCGTGGCCTCCACTGTGCGCCACCAGGTCTGCCTGGCGGTCAAAGAGACCCTCAACAACATCGTCAAGCACGCCGAGGCGAGCGAAGTGCGCATGGAGATCCGCTGGGAGGCCTCCTGGCTGCACATCCGCATCCGGGACAACGGTCGGGGATTCGCGCAAGAGGCGCTTGCGGACCCCGCCTCCACGCGCGACGGTCTGGAGAACCTCCGGACCCGGATGCGCGAAATCGGCGGCTGCTGCGAGCAGGAAAGTGCCGTGGGCCAAGGGACCGCAACCCTCTTGTCGGTAGAACTACCGACTGCCACCAAGCCGGGCCCGGGTCAATATGCCTAAAGCTTCATCTGCCATGTCCATCACCGTCGCCATCGTCGAGGACGATCCCCGAATTCGAAAAACCCTCGCCACCATCCTTGCCAGCGATCCAGAATGCCTCTGCACAGGCGAATACGGTTCCGCCGAAGAGGCGCTCGCGGCCATGGAGACGGCCACGCCCGACGTGGTCATCATGGACATCAACCTCCCGGGCATCAACGGCGTGGAATGCGTGCGCCGCCTCTCCAAGCTCGACCCGCACTCGCACATTCTGATGCTGACGGTCTTCAACGACACGGAGACCATTTTCGACGCCCTGCGGGCCGGGGCCGTGGGCTATCTTACCAAGCCGGTGCGGGCCGCGCAGCTCCTGGCGGCGGTGCGCGACGTGATCGGCGGCGGGGCCCCCATGACCAGCAGCATCGCGCGGCTTGTCGTGCAGTCGTTTCAGAAACCCCAGGCCCCCCAAACGGAGGACGAAGGCCTTTCGCCCCGGGAGCGCGAAGTGCTCGACCTGCTGGCCAAGGGGTACCTTTACAAAGAGATCGCCGACATGATGCAGGTGAGCTACTCGACCGTGCGCACCCACATTGAGCGGATTTACTGCAAGCTTCACGTGCAATCGCGCTCCCAGGCGGTGGCGCGCTACTTTGGCCGGGAAAATTGACGCCGTGTCGGTAAAACTACCGACTACCGGAAAATGCCGACCCTCGGTAGGGTATTGTTCGATAGCTGAGAGATGGTGGCATAGTTGATGTTGTTACAAATGCCTACTCCCAAAGCCCGCCCCATTCATTAGGGTTTGTGATGAATAGGGCGGGCTTTATTTTGTCCAGGGGAGAGAGCGGATTTCGAGGGTCTTCCGGCAAAGTCGCCAGCAGGCCCCCCAGGCATGCTCACCCAAACAAGAAGGTATTTCCCGTAGCTCATCCACGGGGCTATGCTCCCGGAAGCGAATAGAAGAGGACAGGACGACCTCAATTTCACAAAACAAATTGATCTTATCCGGTAATCATTTTCGTCAACCACCGAAGGAAAATATGCCATACGCAACGATCAATCCCTACACCAACGAACTCGTGAAAACCTTCCCGGACGCGACGGACGCCGAAGTCGGGCAGGCCATCACCAAAGCGGACGAGACGTTTCAATCCTGGAGGAAAACCTCTTTCGCCGCGCGCGCCGCCGTCATGACCAGGGCCGCGTTTCTCCTGCGCCGGGGCAAGAAGGAGTATGCAAAAATCCTGACGCTCGAGATGGGCAAAATCACCGCGGAGGCGGAAGCTGAGGTCGAGCTGTCGGCCCAGATTTTCGAATATTACGCGAAGAACGCTGAAAACCTTTTGAAACCCGAGCCGCTTCCGGTGGCCGATCCGGCGGAAGGCGAAGTGATCATCGTCCACGAGCCGCTGGGCGTCCTGCTCGCCATCGAGCCGTGGAATTTCCCCTATTACCAGATCGCCCGCATCATCGCGCCCCAGCTCTCGGCGGGCAACACGATCCTGCTCAAACACGCCTCCAACGTGCCGCAGAGCGCCGACGCGTTTGAAAAACTGATGCTGGAAGCCGGGCTCCCGGAGGGCGGGTTTAAGAACCTTTACGCCACGCGACAGCAGCTTGAGCAGATCATCAACGACCCGCGCGTCCGCGGCGTCGCGCTGACGGGCTCCGAGGAGGCGGGCGCAACCGTGGCCGTCCAGGCGGCACGGGTGCTCAAGAAATCCACGCTGGAACTCGGCGGCGCCGACGCTTTCGTCGTCCTCGCGGATGCCGAGCTGGAGCAGACCGTCAAGTGGGCCGTTTTCGGGCGGCACTGGAACGGCGGGCAAGTCTGTGTCTCCTCCAAGCGGATCATCGTTGTGGAGGCCGTTTATGACGATTTCCTCAAACGCTACACGGCAGGAGTGGCGGCCCTTCGCGCGGGCGATCCCTCGGACCCGCAGACCACTCTGGCACCGCTTTCATCGCAGGCCGCAGCTGACGGAGTGAGGGAGAAAATCCGCCAGGCTGTCGCACATGGCGCGGTCGCGGTTGAAGTCGGCCCGAAGGTCCCTTCCAAGGGCGCTTTCGTTCAGCCGACCCTCCTGACTCACCTCACGCCCGAGAATCCCGCCTACTATTGGGAATTCTTTGGCCCTGTCTCGATGATTCTGCGCGCCAAAGACGAGGATGAGGCCGTCCAGATCGCGAACGACTCCCCCTTCGGGCTTGGCGGATCGGTCTTTACCTCTGATCCCAAGCATGGTGCGGAAGTCGCCGCGCGAATCTCAACGGGCATGATTTTTGTGAACCATCCGACGATGGTGAAAGCCGACATTCCCTTTGGCGGCGTCCGCCGTTCGGGCTATGGCCGGGAGTTGACGCACCTTGGCATTAAAGAGTTCGTCAACCATAAGGTCATCGGGGTCGTCGATATCAACGCGCCTTTCTAAGAGCGACTGAGCCAACGAAAGCTGGTGGTGGGTTCCTAAATCGTGGGAGTCACTGACGAACTCCGCATATAGAAATTGGCGTTTTTGGCATTCAGAACCAATTTGCCATTCGGGGTCACGCCAATCAAACTTTCGGAATGCGGACAGAGATCCCCCCTCACCACGAAAAACCTTTCCACCAGCCGCCCTGTGGGCTGATGTGCGATTTATTGGCATTTCCAGAGCGCGCGGAGATTCTCAATGAGATTCCCTCTTTCAGTTGGATGGTCAACGGCGGGAATCCAGGCGCGGCTCAAGCTGCCTACCGTATTCTGGTCTCCACGCATCCCGACCTATGGCGCGATGGCGTGGGTGATCTCTGGGACACAGGACGGGTGGAATCAGCTCAATCCGTCGCCATCCCGTATGGGGGCCTGCCGCTTAAAACCGGCGGCTCCTATTATTGGACGGTGTGCACTTGGGCGGGCCAGGCCGATGCCAGCGAGTGGGCCGAGCCCCAGCATTTTGGGTTGGGCAAGCCAGGCACGATTCCCGTGAGCTACTATCCGCAGGAGGTCCGCCCGATCATTCCGGTAAAGTGCGAATATCGCGCCTCGAACACTTGGTTCATTGACTTTGGAAAGGCCGCCTTCGGATGGCTCGAAATTGACGGCTCCACATTGAAGCATGAGCTGACTCTGGAGGTGCGGCTGGGCGAGAAGCTTTCGCAAGGGCGCATCGACACCCAGCCAGAGGGGACGATTCGCTACGCCTCGGTTTTGATCACGCTGAAGCAGGGAGGCAAAAACCAGCGCGTTGAGTTATCCCCGGATTTGCGGAACACGGGGGACGATCCCCAAATTCCCGATTGCCGCCTGGCCATTCCGTTGCCGAAGGAGCTTGGTGTCATCATGCCCTTCCGGTATGCAGAGCTGATCGGCTGCCCTGGCGATTTCCCTGCGGCGGATGGTGTTCGCATGATGCGCGTTCAGTATCCCTTCGACGAACAAGCCGCCTCGTTTTCCTCCTCGGACGAGCGACTCGACCAGGTCTGGGAACTTTGCCGGTATTCGATTTTGGCTACCTCCTTCGCAGGCTATTACGTCGATGGCGACCGGGAACGGATTCCCTACGAAGCCGACGCCTACATCAACCAACTCTGCCACTACGCGGCCGACCGCGAGTATTCCCTGGCGCGGCGGACGCATGAACACTTGCTCATTCACTCCACCTGGCCCACGGAATGGAAGCAACATTCCATCCTCATCGCATGGGCTGACTACGAGGCCACCGGCGACCTTCGCTCCCTGGCCCGGAACTACGAGCTGCTAAAGAGCCAGAAACTCCTAAATGCCTACACCCGGCCCGATGGGCTGATCGATACCGGCGCGCTTCGCGATATCGTCGATTGGCCGGTGGCCGAACGGGACAGTTATGAATTGCTGCCCGTTAACACCGTAGTGAATGCGTTCCATTACCAAACGCTCGTTTTGATGACCCGAATTGCCAGGGCGCTTGGGTTCCCCGGCGATGCCGCTGATTTCACCGCCCGGGCCGCGAAGCTAAAAGAAGCCTTCAACACCGTTTTGTTCGACTCTGAGCGGGGCTGTTACCTCGATGGCATCGGGTCCAGCCACGCCTCGCTTCACGCAAACGTGTTCCCGCTGGCATTTGACTTGGTGCCGGAGACGCAGCAAGCCGCGGTTGTCGCATGGATCAAATCGAGAGGAATGGCCTGCTCTGTCTATGTCGCGCAATACCTGCTGGAAGCGCTATTCAAAGCTGGCGAAGCGGACTATGCCGTTGAGCTCATGACTTCCGAGGGATTAAGGAGCTGGCTGAACATGCTGCAAAAAGGGGCGACGATCACCTGGGAGGCGTGGGATCAGACCTTGAAGCCGAATCAGGATTGGAATCACGCCTGGGGCACTGCGCCGGGGAATATCATCCCCCGTTATGTCTTGGGGGTGCGCCCGCTGGAGCCTGGCTATGGCAATATCGTCATCGAGCCGCAGTTGGGCTATCTGGACTTTGCCGAGGGAACGGTGCCGACGATCCGGGGGCCGGTGCATGTGCGTGCATGGAGGGATGCATCAGGCCGCGTTCAAAAAGAGGTGACCGTTCCGGCAAACGTACTCGTGGGCGTTCCGGACAAAAATCCGATCCATCTTTAAAAGAGCTGCAATCGGGGCGGGTTGGTTTCCTTGCCTCACCGGCCAAGCCTTTCACTCAGGAGGTTCCCGGAGGAACCGGATTTGGTCAAAAACCGCCCGGGGTGGGCTGGGTCATTGCGTAGAGGTAGATGTTGGTGCCCATTTGCAGCCCGGCCCGGCGCTTGGCTTCGCTGAACCAGCCGGTCCAAGCGCAGTGGGTGTCCGACGGGCTCAGTAGCGCGACGAGCCGCCCGTTGTAGGTGGCTCCGTAGAGGCCGTGCGGGATGCCTTGCATGTGGGGAAGGCCGCCGTAGATGTGGAAAAAACAGTGAAATACGGGATGGTCAAATGGCACTTTTCCAAATTTCGCCTCGGGGAGGATGGCGGGGAGTTCGGTTGCCATGCGCTGGAAGAAATAGTCGGTGTTGGAGTGGCTGCCGGTGCGCCCCTTG
Source organism: Spartobacteria bacterium UBA695 (assembly GCA_002298145.1). Classification (GTDB taxonomy): domain Bacteria; phylum Verrucomicrobiota; class Verrucomicrobiia; order Chthoniobacterales; family Chthoniobacteraceae; genus UBA695. The sequence continues at coordinate 82,780 of DBMP01000023.1, forward strand.
CCGTTAACGCAGTCCTCGGCGAATAAAAAGCCGCCGCGCAAAAAGTATTCGCGAAGGTTGGCACGGTCCTCGGAGGTGAAATCGGGCGCCAATTCGCTGTGCATGAAGAGAAACGGGTAGCGAACCATTTCGTCGAGTTTGTCGAGCCTGGCGATGTTCCAGTTGCGATCGAGGTTGACGCTGGTATGCGTGGTGATGTGCTCGATCAGGTTGAGGTCGCCGTGCGGATGGACGTTCCAGTCGTCGTCGTCGCCGTTGACGCAACGGTGATGAAGCCGGGCCCAGGGGCAAACGGGGCCCTGGGTGGCGGGCTTGAGGGCGGGATCGCCGAAAGATCGCGTGTAACCGAGGAAGGAGGCACACCCGCTGGCGGCAAGCAGTTTGAGGAAGGCTCTGCGGTCGAGGTTGTTGTTCATATCCGGGCTTGTTTTGGCGATGACTAAATGAGGTTCCAGCGGCGGCGCAGAAGCAGCTCGACGCTATAGAGCCCGAGGCAGGCGAGAAGGAGTGGCCAGCGGTTCCAGAGGAGGGTGAGGTTTTCGGAAACGACGATGCTCCGCGGGGCTTCGGCCAGGCGACGCCAGGAGGTGGGGATGCCGTTTTGGATCAGTTCGCCGCCGGTGCTTTCGGCGACGTTGCGAAGGAGGTCGAGGTCGGGCGGAATGTTGGAGGTTTCCAGGGTGGCCTGGGATTCCACAACGGCGACGGCAATGGAGGTTTCCGCGCCGGAGGAATCGAAGCCGGTTAGGGTCGCGGGGCCGGTTGCGATGGGGGTCCATTTCACCTCAAAGGTGCCGTCGGCGGCGCGGGAGACCGGGAGCGGCGCGGAGGGTTGGCTGGTGCCGCTCTGGACGGTAACGGCGGGCAGATCAGCGTTGCCTTCGAGCACGAAGCGGACGGGGCGGTTCACGGGGACTTCGACCTTCGGTTTGACGAAATGGATGGCATTGAGGGAAGGCTGCGCCAACCAGACGAGGAGCTGTTGCCAGAAGGTTTCAGCTTCCCTTGAGCCGCTCGGCAAGGAGAGCTTCCAGCGCCAGAGGGAGTCGGTGGTCAGGACGGTGGAGCGGCCTTTGCCGAACTGCTGGCTGGCCATCAGAATGGAGGGCGCACCGGTCGAAGGGTTGGTCTCCGTCGGGTGGACGGCGAGGATTCGGGCGCCCGGTTTGGCGCTTTCCACCCGGGCGTAGGAGGTAAACATGGGCTGGAGCGCGATGCCGGGTTTGCCCGGGGCGGAGAGGACGGGGGCCAAGGCGGCGGTGTCGACGATCTGGAACTTGGCCAGGCGCGGCTGGGTGTCGCGCTGCTCGGCGACGGCGGCGAAACGGGTTTCGGCTCCGTTGCCCCGGCTGGGCCCCATCATGTTCATGAAGCGCGCCTCGGCTTCGCCGTGAAGGTTGCGCGGCTCGGGGGGACAGAACCATACGGGGAGCATCTGCTCCAGGGTGGAGCCGGAGAACCGCGTGGCGAGGTGCGTATCGGACTCGATGAAGAGGACGCCGCCGCCGTCGCGAACATAGGCGAGCAGCGCTTCTTGTTGCTCGGGATCGAGCTGGGCGACGTCGGCATTGGCCACGACGATGATGTTGTATTTCCCGAGCGCGCTACGCGAGGAGGGAAGGTCGGTGAGGCCTCCCGCGTCGGTCCCGCCGGTGAGGATGCGTACCCGCGTGGAGGAATCGAAGAGGCCGGTCATGTGAAAGCTCGGGTCGCGTGCGATGGCGTCGCTGAGGAACCGAAAACCCCAGTCGAGCGTGCCTTGGTAGACGAGCAGATTGATGGATTTGCGGTCGGTCACGCGCACGAGGGCGTGGGCTTCTTTTTTTTCGCCCGGATTGCCGACGGTGAGCTGGAGATCGACCAGCCCGGGGGCCTGGGCCGTGACGGAGGTGCGCCACGGATAGCTGCCGAACCCGGCCTCGGCGTGGAGCGTGCCGCTGGCGACCACACCGGTGCCCGCATGGAGCGTGAGGGGAATGTCCCTCGCCGCCGGGGTGTAGCAATCCACGACGGCGTTGAAGGGGATTTCGGTGCGCTGCATCGTTTCCGAGGGGGCGTTGATCTCGCGGATGGCCAGGAGGGGCTTGGCCTGGAGGCGGTTGTGGCACGGGAGAAAGTAAATCGGCGTCCGCGTGGCCTGGCTGCGCTTGATGGCTTCGTCAAAGGGGGCGGAGGTGGTGTCCAGGCCGTCGGTGATGCAGACGAGGGCGGCATAATCGCCGTTGTGCCGGAGGGCGTCGGCAAGGCAAAAGTTGAGGCGGGTTTCGTCCTCGGGTTCCTTGTGCTCAAGCACGCCCTTTAGCGAGCCCGCCGAGGTGAGCTGGGTGGCGAAGCTGAAGTAATCCAGCACGCCAAACATCTCGCGGGCCGAGGGCTCGATCCGCTTCCAGGTTTGCAGCGCGTCCTGGAGCCGGGACCGCCCACGGTTGTCCTGGGCGGTCATGCTGCCGGATTGGTCGACCAGCACGGCGAGCGGCTTTTTGGGCGGCGGAGGGAGCATTTCGCGGCTGACGCGCGTGGGATTGGCCAGCATGAGCGCCAGCCCGGCGAAGACCAGGCCGCGCAGGGAGCAGAGCAGAATGCGCTGGGTAAGATTGAGTGGCGCGCGCGGTTTGCGGTAGCTGATCCAGACAGAGGCGGCTCCGAGCGCGAAGAGCAGAGCCAGCAGGCTCCAGCCGAGCACCGGGCTGCCGTGTTGAAGGAAGCCGCCGAAGCGCCATTCCAAGGTTTGAAGCGTGGTCGTCATTTCGCTTTGGAGCGGGAGAGTTGTTCGAAGTATTTGGCCACGGCTTCCCGGTAGGCGGGCGGCGCCTGGTCGGGATTGCCGGTGGCGATCGGCTGCTCGCGCTGCTGGTCGGCCAGGGTTTTGGAAATCATGGCGATGAGGGTGTCGAGCGGTTCGGCGGCGTCCCGCACGTCGGTGACGCGGTGGGTGAAGGGCCGCCGGAGGTTATCCAGCTTTGGCTGGGCCTGTGCCGCGCCACTCGCGCCGTGGTTTGAGACTTGATTGCTGGAACCCGATGCGTTGGGATCTTTGCCCTGGGTGCCGTTGCCTGGCTGCGATACGGCGAGGACCGAGGCGGTGCGCTGGGAGGTTTCCTTAAGCGTATCGAGGATCTCCTGCAGCCCGGCGGCGCGTTCGGCTTCGGTGATGCCGTGTTCGCCGGATTTGCCGCTGGCGATACGATCCAGAGTGGCTTTGGCGCGGAGGACGTCTTGCAGGGAACGCTGGAGCAGGTCCTGGCTGGAGGCCATGCGAGCTTGGGCATCCGCGAGTTTCTGGGCCAGCGCATCGACGCCGGAGCCCAGCCGGTCCGTTTGATCCGGAGGGGAGCCCGCGGAGCCCTCTTTCTTGGAATCCGGGTCAGGCTTGGGCATCGAGCCCGGGGCCGTGGCGGGAGTTGCGCTGGCGGAGGCGGTGCCGGGAGCGTTGCCGCTGGTGCCGGATTGGGCGGCGGTTTGCTGCGTTGGCGCGGCGAATTTCGAGGGGTCGGCGGTGCGAAGCTGGCTGGCGAGATCACGCAACTGGTTGGCGAAAAGCGCGGAGCCTTGTTCGCTCTGCTTCAGGGCTTCCTCGTCGAGCTTACCGGCCGCGGCGGCCAGGGCGTTCCGGGCTTTTTCGGCGGCTTGGGGGTTGCCCTTTCCTCCCGCTTGCTCCATTTCGTCGGAAATGTGATTCAACTCGCGCTGGGCTTTCTGCAAGGTCGCGAGCGCTTCCTTGCGGGCTTCCTCCAGCATTTTATTGACCGCGCTTTGGAGCCGTTCCGCCGCGCGGCTGGCAGGTTCCTTGGCCGCCGTTGGGTCTTTCGCTTCAAGCTGGGAGGCCGAGTTCCGAGCGGCTTCGGCGGCTTCGGTCAGCTCCTTGCTGACGTCCGTTTCCAGCTTACCGGAAAGGCCCCCGATACCCTCGTGGACTTCCTGTTGTTCCTTGGCCAGTTCGGCGGCGTCCGGCTTGGCCTGGTTCAGCTTGTCCGTCAGCTTCGCCTGCTTTTCGGCAAGCTGCTCCAGTTTGCCCGCGGCGGTCTCCTCGCGTTTGGGAAGCTGGAGCCGCTGACGATCCTTGAAAGGGTCCTGGGGCGGAGGGGGCGCCGCGCCTTTGCCTGACTTCAGATTGACGACCTTCATGAAGTGCTTTTGCGCTTCGGTGATGAGGGCCAGGGCGTGTTCCTGATCGGGGATCGCCTTGCCGTTTTCGGTTCCCTTGATCGTGGCGGCCGCATTGCGCATCAGCGGTTCGGCCTGGGTGAGCAGGTCGATCACTTCGGCGTCCACCTTCAAATCAATGAGCACGGGGAGCCCCTCATGGACTTTGTTTGCGAGGACGTGCTGGTCCTCCCCTACCCGCCCGTTTTCGCGTTGCCAGACGGGGTCGGTTTTGGAGAGGTCGGCGTAGGTTAGGACGGAGTTTTGCTTTACCAACTGGAGCTGGGCAAGCTTTAGCTGGATGATGAGGTTGAACGCATCTCGTGATACTCCATCTTTCTCAATAATCCGGACATCTTCGCGCAATGGGCGGATTTGGATGAACTGCACCGGCGAAACGGTGGGCGGCAGCGGCTGGGGCGCTTGGCGCATCCCTTTGAGGCTGTAGCTGACGACATCGTAGGCTTCGACATTCAGCTCATCCAGGTAGATGGAGAGATCCAGCGGGTGGCTGCCCGGTTTGAGCAGTTCTTTCTGAACGTCCGGGCTGACGGGAACGGGGGGGCGCACTTCGCCGTTGACCCGGAGCTCAAGCGCGACCTCTTTGAGACCCGAGGTGGAATCAGCCTCGGCCGTCAGCGGGATCTCCTCGACCTTCGTGCCCATGGATTCCGCTTCGGGGGCTTTCCAGCGGAATTCCGCCAGGGGCCGGTTTTCGGGGACCTCCTTCGGCGCGTTCGCCTGGGCATGGGCCAGCCCCATCAGCCAGGTTACGGAATCACAACAGAGCAGGCAGATCATCGTGAGGAAGGCCAGGCACGCGGTGCTCGCAGAAAAGACGGGGAAGCGGCGGCGCGCGGTTTCTTTCTTAAGGGCTCGCGCGGTCTCCTCCCGTTGAGCGCGGGCGAGCGGCGAGGGATTTCCGGCCAGTTCCTCGGCTGTTTCCAGCCGGTTTTTAGAGCCCAGCCGGGCATCGAGATCAGCGGCGATGGCTTTGCGTTTGGGGCGAAAGAGGAGCGCCAGAACGATTAGCGAGAGGAAGGTGATCCCGAGCGTCGGCAGCCACAGGAAGCGGGCCCAGACGCGCAGTCCAAGAGCCACGAAAATGCCACCCGAGCAGGTCCAAAGGAGGGGACGCAGTTTTTTCCGGAGGCACTCGGCGCTCAAAAATTGGAGAGGGTCGCTCATAACGCGGTACGGTTGGAAAGGGCGGTTTCGGCAACCAGCAGCACCAGCGCGGCAAAGGCGAGCCACCACCAGGCGTTGGCGTTTTTGCGGGCGTTCCCCTCGGTCTCGCGGAATTGCGCGCTTTGCGAGGCTTCCGGCGGCGGCGCAGGATCGCGGTTTTGCAGCTTCAGCCAAGGGGCGTCTTTCATCGGGGTAAGATCGGACTCCTCATCGGCGACGCTCACCGCGTAGAGGCGGGCACCGGCGACGCTGGGCTGCGGAGTGGCTTTGGCGTTGGCTTTGGCGTTCGCCGAGCCGGGGGTAAACCGGTAGAGACCGGGCTGCTGCGGAACGACGGCCCCGTTGACCTCCGTGGGTTCGCCGGGCAGGCCCGGGGTGTCCACGGCGGCCCAGGTGCCGGGTTGCGGCGGCAGCTCGACGGAATGGCCTACAACGAGGTGACTGTCATGGGTCGAGGTTTCCGCCTGCCCGAGGTAGGTCAGGATTTGGTGCACCAGCGGCACGAAGGCTGAGCTGATCGGCAGCGAGGAAGCTGTGCGGGACAAGCCGAACCCGCTGACGATCATGTGCCCGGTTTCCGCGATCGAGAGGGTCGATTTCGCCGGTTCGCTCCAGTGCGCGAGCGGGGATAGCCCTTCGCCAGAGAGGCCGTAACCGCCGGAAAACTCCGGTTCCAGCAACGGCATCAGGCTGGATTCGGCCAGGGCGGAAAAGACGGGGTGATCAATATCGAACCGCGAGAGATGCGGCTTGCCGTGGAGGGGCGAAGCAGTGATGCCGCGCGTTTTCAGCCAGGCGAGCTGTTCGAGCGAACCGTCGAAGGCCACCCAGGCCGCGCCTCCGGCGTTGAGGAATGCGTTGAGCCGGTTGAGCAGCGGGGGCCGAAGCACTTCGTTGCCACGCACAACCGCAACGGCGTCGAGGGGCCAGGGGGCGTCCGCCGGAGCCTGGATTTTCAGGGCTTGCAGGCCTTTCTGCTCGGTCGCGGCGATGGCTTTGCTGAGGAAATCCGGCTCCGGCGCGGAAGGCAGGATGACACTGAGCGCCGACTCAGAGCGGGTGGCGGCCCACGCGATGTCGTCGGCGGGGCAATCATCCGCATCAAGGGCCACGCGCACCCAGTCTGCCATGCCCGGCTCCAGCGGCAGGGAAATGGATGCCGGGGTCTTCGCATCGAGATCGACGCTCACGGGGGCGGAGGTTTTGCCATTGACCGTCAGCGTTATTTGACGCCGATCGCGCGCGGGCGAGAAGAGCCGGATCTGCACTTCGATGGAAGCCGGGTGGCTGATGACCCGCGTGATCGCGGCCTGGCGGGCGGGGGCCGGTCGGGCCGGGGGGAACATCACGTTAATCCCGGGCGGGAGCGGCTTGGAAAAATCGACATCGCGCCAGCTCCCCGCCTGCTCATCGCCCATCCAGACCACTGTTTTGACCAGCGCCGAAGTGTGCGCGAGCGTCTCGGCGGCCAGGGTCAGCGAGGGGCCGTAACGGACGGATTCGTAGCCCGGCTGGAGGTTGCGCAACGCGGCCAGCACTTCGCTCATGTTTTCGCTCAACGGCACGGCCCAGGTGGGGGTCGGCCCCATGAGGAGCAGCCCCGCGCGGTCCCCCGGCCCGAGCGTGCCGATGGTTTGCTCGGCCCACTTCCGGAGTTCCTCCCAGCGCCCCTTCGTCTGCATACTGAAGGAGTTATCCACGGCAATGATGACCGCGCGCGCGAACGGGTCGGGCGGGCTGGCTTTGAAGGGGCGGGCAAAGGCGGCGGCAAACGCGAGGATCAACGCGCACCGGGCGGCGAGCACCAGCCAGCGCAGGATGCGATGCTGGCGGCGGTGTTCGAGCACGCTGGGGAGCACGAAGCGCAGCGTGGGAAAGGGTCGCATTTCGCGCGGTTTTTTCCGCAGGAAATGGAGCAGGATGGGCAGGCCGATGAGCAGGCCGATGGCCAGGAACTGGGGGTGGAGCCAATGCATTGAGCTAAAATTGGGGGGGAAACGCGTCAGAGCTTTTGTTCGCGGTGGGCAAGGTAGGCCGAGAGCGCTTCGAGCGGAGAGCGGTCGGTTCGCAGCGCGATGAAGTCGCCGCCCCGGTGCCCCACGGCGTCCGCGAGGTCCCGCTGGAACTGCCCGAAGCGCCTTAGGTAGCTCTCCCGCATTTCGTGGCTGCTGGTTTGCATCCGCTGCTGAGTTTCCACGTCGACGAGGATGCCGTGAATGTCGTTGAACTCGATTTCGATCGGGTCGAGGACTTGCAGCGCGATCAGGTCGTGGCCATCGTAGCGGAGCCGTCCGAAGGCGGTTTCGAGAGCCGGGAGGTCGTCGTAAAAATCGCTCGCGATGATGACGATGGAGCGCTTGGGCAGCAGTTCGGCCAGGGCGAGCAGACTCGCGGCGATCCGCGTCTTGCGGTAGCGGGGGGGAGCTTCAAGCCGCGCGAAAACGGCTTTCAAATGGCCGTTGCGGGAGCGCGCGGGCAGGAAGTGCTCCATTTCGTCGCCAAGGTGAGCGACTCCAAAGGAATCGCCCTGCCGCGAGGCGAGGAAGGCGAGCGCGGCGAGCGTGGTTTTGGAGTATTCCAGCTTGGTAAAGGCGTTCTGGCCGCTGGCGTACTTCATCGAGGCGCTGCTGTCCATGAAGAGAAAGACGCGCAGTTGCGTCTCCTCCTCGAAAACTTTGACGCAAAGCCGGTCCGAGCGCCCGTAGAAACGCCAGTCCACCCGGCGGGGTTCGTCGCCGGACTGGTAGGCGCGGTATTCGGTAAACTCGACGCTATTGCCCTTCATCGGGCTCCGGTGGAAGCCGGAGAGAAAGCCTTGGACCAGATACTTGGCTCGAAGGGGGATGTTGGGCAGTTGCGCCAGCAGCGCGAGGTCAATGGGGGCGTTGGCAGGCATCGGTTATGACTGGCCAAGCAGCCCCTCGATGATCTGGTCGGGCGTCACGCTGTCGGCTTCCGCGCGGTAATTAGTAATGACGCGGTGCCGCAGCACCAGTTTCGCGCACGCGGCGATGTCCTCGCGGGCGACGTTGTAGCGTCCGTCGAGGACGGCCAGCACCTTGCCGCCAAGCGCCAGGTATTGAGAGGCGCGCGGACCGGCCCCCCACTGGACGTATTGCTGCACTTCCTTCGAAGCCATGGGCGAGGAGGGGCGCGTGGAGTGAACCAGGGTGACGGCGTATTGCGCGACGCTTTGCGGAACGGGGATTTTGCTGACGGCGTGCTGCAAGGCCACGATCTGTTCGCCGCTGAGCGTTTTGTTAAGCGGCTCGCTTTCGTCTCCAGTAGTACGCAGGAGGATATCGATTTCCTCCTCAATGGAGGGATAGTCGATTTTGAGGTTGAACATGAAGCGGTCGAGCTGGGCTTCGGGAAGCGGGTAGGTACCCTCCTGCTCGATGGGGTTCTGGGTCGCCAGGACAAAGAAGGGGGACTGAAGCGGGTAGGTCTTGCCCGCCACGGTGACGCACCTCTCCTGCATGGCCTCCAGCAGGGCCGCCTGGGTCTTGGGCGGGGTGCGGTTGATTTCATCGGCCAGGAGGAGCTGGGTGAAGAGCGGCCCTTTGACGAAGCGGAATGAGCGTTTCCCCTCGCCGGTTTCCTCGATGATTTCAGAGCCGGTGATGTCGCCGGGCATCAGGTCGGGGGTGAACTGAATGCGGCGGAAGTCGAGGGCGAGGATTTCGGCGAGGCTCTTGACCAGGAGGGTCTTGGCAAGGCCGGGAACGCCCACCATGAGGCAATGTCCCCGCGCCAGGATGGCGACGAACAGGTCGCGGATGACTTCCTGCTGGCCGACGATGCGGCGGGAAAGCTCTTCGGCGACTTGTTGGTAGATGCAGCCGACCTGTTTGAGCAGCTCGATATCGGCTTCGCTGGTTTGGGTGGAGATGGGAATTTGCTGGGAGGACATAATGGAGTAGGGAAAGCTATGGGGCCTGCGGGGGAACCGTCGGAGGGACGGGGCTCAAGGCGTCGAGCCAGAGCCGGAGCATTTCGCGCACGGCGGGGTAATCCGCGGCTTCGACTTTCGGCGCGCCGATTTCGCAGGAAGCGGTTCGCAGAAGGGTCTTGGGGCCATGGGGGGTATCACGATAGCCGTATTCGATGCGGCAGCGCCACCCGGCGGCTTCGCGTTGGAAGCTGGGGGGAAGCGGCGAAGCGACCGAGCCTTTTTCCATGGGGAAGCTGATGAGCTGCTCATACTTCAGCGGCTGGCCGTCGTTGGCGCATAGGGGGCGGTTGCGTTCGGGGAGCAAAACCAGGGAGCGAAAGTCGAACGAGGGCTCGGGGGTAGCGCCGGGAGGGAGCCCCCGGTGGAAATCGGCATCGACGCGAACGGGTTCGGCCAGGTTGGTCAGATCGGTCAGGTTGACGTTCTCGAAATCGGCCGTGGCGTTCATCGCGGTCAACATCGCCCGCAGGGAATAGGCCCGTTGCAACGGCGTGGCAGACCGGAGCTGCTTGCGGATGCCGTCGTCAGCCAGCCCGGTGCGCATGCCGGAAAAATGCCCGGAGCCCGGTTTGCCCTCGAAGCGCCATTCATCCCGGATCAGCGTGGTGCCGGAGGTCTGGACGGTCTGAAAGTGGAGCTTCGCTTTTTCAAATACGAGCGCCGAGAGCCCCTCGTCGCCGGGCGGCAGGGAGCCGTAGGGGGTGGTGGTGTCCGTGGTGTCGAGCCAGAGATCGCTGGGCTGACCTTCGCCGGGGGCCGCCGGGACGTAGGCGATGGCGTGGTTGAACTGCCAGCCGGGGAAAGCGGGATCGGTGGACGACATCCGATTGACCAGCGCGAACCCGGCGGGGATGTCCATTCCTCGCAGCAGCGCGCCGAGCAGGTTGGCCTTGTCCTTGCAGTCGCCGTAACGTTTCGTGAGGACCTGCTCCGGGGTGCGGGGACGAAGCCCGGCGATGCCGCATTCGACGGCGACATACCGCAGCGCGGCAACATACTCGAATGCCCCCTTAATCCGGGCCTCGCGGGTTTGGGCACCGCGCTTCAATTCATCCGCCTTGGCCTGGACCGCCGGGGTGATTTCGTCCGAGCCCTTGGTGATGCGGCGATACCATGCCCCAAAATCATCCCACGAACCGAACGAACTGATGCCCAGCCAGGCGGAAGCGTCGTGTTCGGGCGGATCGAACGGCAAGGGCTCATAAGCCGGGATGTTGCCGAGCTTCCAGCATAGCACTTTGGATTGTTCGGTCTCGGTCTCCTGCGGTTGGGCCACGAGGTTTTTGAGGTGGTAGTGGTAAGACTCGGTCTTGGGGAGTTTAAGGGTCAGCTCTGTTTCGCACGCGGGGATCGCGGCCTGGAGCGGAATTTCGCGGTAAAACTGGGGCAGCGAAAAGTCGGGCAGCGAGGTGCTTTTCCAGGCGACTTCCACAAGGCTGCCGGGGACGGCCTGCGGGAATTCGAAGTGAATGGTCGAGCCCAGCGGCAGTTCCTTGACGGTGGTATCGACCTCCAGTTTGTCGATATTGAGGACTACCGAAGAGCCATCGGGCAAAATCATCCGGGCGCTTTGGATCGTCGTTTGGAAGGCCGGGGGAACGTGCCGGAAGCTGCGCGAAGCCCATTGATGCAGCGATTCCGGCTTGGCGAGAAAGACAGCCTGCTTGCTTTCCTCCGTCACGGAGCGGCCCGCGTTGACCGTCAGCGCCATTTCCTGCTGCGTGATGACGGCTTGGTAATCCGCGAACGCGTGAGCCCGTTGTTGCGCCTCGGCGATGAGGGCCTTGGTTTCCGCGCTCGGAGGGAGGGTCTGAAAAAGCTCGCCCTTCTTCAGGTCGGGGATTTCGATATTCTTCGGGTCCATCGCCGAAGCCGGGGCGCCGGGAGCTGGCGGAGGATTGTTCGCGGCCAGCTGCGCCTCGCCTTTGACGCCGAAGGGGGCCGCCAGAATTTCGCCCGAAACCGGGTCTAGAAAGCGCGCATGTTCAAGGACAGCCAGGCTTGCCTGGGTATACTCCTTATCCGTCAACTGGGAGGCCAGCGCGGCGATTTGGGCAAAGGAGGCCTTGGGATAACGCTCAAGGGCCTCCACCCATTTTTCAGGAAACCGCGGGGTATTGACCTCCCCTTCCTCGCTCGTGGCCGCGATGGCAGCGGTGCCAGGGGCTTTCAAATACGGAAGAAATCCGCCGCTTTCGGAGGTGCCGATGAGGACCGATTTTGCGCCGGAAATTTTTTGCAGAGCATCCCGCAACCGGCTTGCCGCCAGGCGCGGGCCTTTGACCTGGAACGCCGGCTCCCGGTCCCGGCCCCGTCCCCCGTGGCCCAGGAGAACCACCCAGCATTCGTCAGCCTCCTCGGTCTGCTTGGACGCCGCATCCAATGCGCCAAGGATAGCGGCTTCGGTGACTTTTTGATCGAGAACAGTCACTTTCTCGATACCCCGGGCTTTTAGGGCAGCGCTGGTGCGCGCTGCGAGAGAAGAGAAGTGCTGGGCGTCGGATTCATTCGCACTGTTACCCGCGATGACGAGCCCCACCGAGTCCGCCATGGCCGGAGAGCCCAGGAGCCCACAGGTGAACCCAAGCGCCGCCAAACACGAGGACATCAGCTTCATTGCGGCTGCCCTTTTTAGGGGAACCAGGGGTATTTGCAAGTATCTTTGGCTCCTCGCGCGCTGGACACCCCGCAATCAGGGTTTCCCTGATGCGCCGCCTCCTTCCCTCCAAAGGCCCGGCCGAAATGCAACTTAGTAGTACAAACAAAGCTCGTCTGATCGGCCGGTTTTTTTAATTCCCTGACATTCCAGACGGCTTGCGCTCAAGTCAGCTGACTGATTCACCGAAAGTTTACACACGCGGGTTTTGCACCGCCGCCAAGGAGCCACTGGTAAACCTCATGCATCTGCCCAGCAACCTTAGGCCAACTAAATTGCTCAGAAACCAGTTTTCTTCCGCGCGCCCCCATGCCTTCACGTTCGTCGCGGGTCATATCGAAGAGTTGCCTCAAACCAGCCGCAATCCGGCCGGCATTTATTTCAATGGGGAGGGCTGCTTGGGTATGAAATCCTTCCGGGAGATTGCATGCCCGAGTCATCAAAACAGGCTTACCATACGACCACGCCTCCAAGATAACCATTGGCAAGCCTTCGCTGTAGGACGGCAGTATAAATGCGTCACTATGAAAATAAGCACTCGCCTTTGCATTTCCAAACCGCGGCCCCAAAAAGCAAACAGAACACGCATCCGTTATCGTCGAATTTTTGTCCTGCCACCGGATTCCCAGTTCACTAGCTAAGTGCTTCAATTCGGTTTCATAGCCAGACTGCTCCCATCCAGCAATCGCAAGCACCCAATCACGGATTGCCTGCTCCTTCCCGTGCTGAAGTATGGCCCAAGCGCAAAGCAAATGAGCGAGTCCTTTTTTCGGATGTAGTCGCCCAAGGTAAAGAAGGACCTTGCGTCCCGGAGCAAGCAATTCACTGCGTTCTCCAACCTCAGCCGTGCTCCTGATCATCGGCAGATCAATCCCGTTGGGCACTGTACAAACTGGGTTTTTCAAGCCGTATGCCCGAATGGCATTCTCCTCAGATGAGCAAAGCGCGCGCAAACACGCGGCCTTCTTCAAACGAGTATCCTCGAATAACCACGCTGCCAATCGCTTCTTCGCTCTTGAATTCCTAACAGCCCACGGATCCAACATCCCGTGAGGAGCTACGATGATCGGTTTTCCCGTGCGGGCCATCCAATGAAGCGCACCGATCGAAGGATATCTCCAAAGCCCAACACCGTAAGCCAAATCGGCATCCGATTTAAATAAAGCTTCGGAAAAACCTGGAGCAAATCCAAAAGCTTGCGGTCCACGCACGGCACATGCAACAGGGTTCAATGGATGCCATAGTTCCCGATCTATTTCTGTGTGCAAGTCGCGAAGGCCAACCACGTTAACATCCACAGACAAGCACATGTGGAGGGTCTGCTGAAGTCTCCTTTCGGCTTCAAAAATTCCGCCATTAGCACGCGAAACCGAATCCATAATGCACAAGGTCTTCATCGCCGCAGCAAGCTCCAAAGTAATACCTTATCAAACCACGCCATTGGCGGAACCGGATGCGACTGTGCGACCTTTACCGCCTGTGATAACCCTTCAGCAAACGTTTGTGGCGACCACCGTGTAATCTTTTGATAGCTGCATTGCCCCATGACCTTCGCATTACACTCCTTTGACGTCACCCGCGCCATCAGATGAGCGAGTTCACTAGTGTCAAAGGGATCAAAACAAAAGCCATTTTCTCCATCCGTAACCAAGTCGGCCGCGCAACCGCAACGATTAGAAACCAGGACAGGCAATCCGGCCGCCATCGCCTCGTTCACAACTAACCCCCATTGTTCAACCGTGCTGGCATGGATAAACGCACCAGCCATACCGTAATAAGCAGGAAGTTCGTCGTAGCCCTTAAATCCGGGCATTTGAACATACCCTGAAAGGGAAAGCTCTCCGACCAAATGTTCAAGTTCCATTCGCTGCGGGCCATCCCCCAGCAGAACCAAATTCCACGGTTCACCGTTTTGCGCCAAAACCGCCTTTCGATATAGCGCATACGCATGCAGTAGCCTTGCGTGGTTTTTGCGCTTTATAAATCGGCTTGAAGCAAGGAAATAAGCTCTCGCCGGGCAATGTTGTACCCATGCCTCCTGTCTTCTACGAATTTCCGCCGCGCCAGTCGCAAAATGATCGTTATCAACCACATCGTAGCCGGAAAAAATCCTATCAGCGGAAACTTCAAGCATTTTCAAATAGTCAACATGAGAACGCCCTCCCGCTAGGCCAGACGAAAAACGCCGAATAAGTCGGCGCTTGATCCATTCCTTCCACGGTTTTCTTACGTCATCGATAAACTGACTTTCTGTAGCGACAATGCCAATCTTTCCTGTCTCTTGTAACCAGCGAATGGAGGCCAATGCAAATATATCGGACCAGCCCTGAACCAACAGTAGATCAGGATCAACTTCATCCAAAACGTTATTAATTGTCACACAGGCTTCGGCTTTGGGAATATCCGCATAATATCTGCCTTTAAAAAGCGTGATCAACCGATACGCAGCATCAGAAAAAGCGGGCTTTTTGAATTCCTTAAACCCACTAGTGTCACACATTTCAATAACAACAACGTCTGCAATACCTAGCCTGGCGAACGCGTTAATACGAGCATGATGATAATAGCTCAGGTCGGGCACAACCCAGACTAGCCTTTGTTGCGGTTTCTTTAACATTGGAAGTCTACTCCCCACTGGAGGCGGATTCGGAACATGCCCAGGGAATACATTACTCGGAGATTCTGGAGTGGCAAATTAAGCTAATGTTCCAAATCGGCATTCTCTTTGACCGGACACCATCCCATCGAATCGGTTTAAATCCCTCCGAATACAGCAGATCCTTCACGGTTTTCTTTGACCAAAATTTAACATGCCCTCCCTGCCAAAGTGGAGCAAAATGGTGATCCCAACGACCACAAAGACTAATTGCTAAGTTGCGAATATACGAACCGTAATCGGGCGTTGAAAGAATCAAGACTCCGTTCGGGCTCAGATGTTTTTTTGCAAATTGAATCAGAATATGAGGCAAATAGAGATGCTCTATTACTTCTGTGCTGACAATAACATCGAAGAGCCCAAGCGATGGCGTAATTTTTTCAACTGCATCGTATATTGAGATCCCCTTAAATGTCGCTCCAGGATATTGCTTGGTTGCGAATTCTATGGTCTCCAGAGTGGGGTCGCATCCGACAGTTTCAACCCCGGCCTGAACCAGGCTACCACACAAGGCGCCGGTACCACAGCCGATATCAAGAACACGTTTCGGTTTATATGAAAGGACATCGCGCTCAACCTTCTTTAGAATCCGCGCTGAAAAATTATTCGGCTCTTGTTTTTCAACTTGATATACATGCAGAGTATTCATGATAAGTGCCCATTCATCCCGGCTATCTTTCGACTATTCGCCAACGAGCGGTTTGTGAAACATTACTCCCATACACTTCGAGAAAGCATTGCCAGGAATGGGAATTCGCCATCCCAGGCCAGGAAGGTTATCCTCGTTTGAAAAATACCACGAGATAAACTCAAGGCCATTCTCGGCGAGCAAGTGCCTAAAATCGTGGCGCAAAAGTGCGGTGATATGATGGGGATAGTTTTTGCCTAAAAAGCAACGATGCTGCCCAAGAAATAAAAACGCAATTTTACTCAGAACGGAATGCTGGTTTGGCGTAGATATAAAGCCATACCCCCCTGGCTTTATGCACCTCGCAGACTCACGCAGGAAGTGGCGAGGGTTCTCGACATGTTCAATACATTCCAGCGAGAACATAAAGTCGATTGACGAATCGGAAACCGGCCAACGTTCGTTCAAGTCGGCACCCAATATTTCCACATTATTGCCAATAGCCGCCAGAGGGGGCGAGAAATCAACAAACACCACATTTTTGCATTGTGGGGCCAACAGGCGAGCCAAGTCCCCTCGCCCACCACCAATATCCGCAACCGTCATCTCAGCCCGTTCCCCATCAACGTTTTGCCACGCCGAGATGGCCATGCGCTTGATATAGTCTGGAGACGTTCCCTTGTCTTGAACTCCAACTTTCATAATATTTAATTCATCTTCCATTTGCAGTCATTCCTTTCCCACGAGCTGCCATCTCTCTTGAAAATAGCGCACTCCCTGGGCGTAAAATTGATCTCTCATCGTAGCGACATAATGCGTGCAGATCACGTTATCCGGCGCCTTAGCGTCTCCCATGTGAACCTGATATGCCGACGGCAAAAACCGGTATCCGTAACGTGAACTCAAGAGAGCATATAGGGACTGCTCCAAAATATGTCGCCAACGAAACAATGCCCCGGTTTCGGACAGAGCTCTCTCCATCAAGGACAAGTCTATGCTTTCTTTGTTGATAATGGACACCCCCGAATTGCAGTCCTTCATGACCTCACGATGAATGAGGGCTTCTGCCTCCGTCGGTGTAAACAAGGATAACACCCCAGCTTGGCGGCAAAAATAATTGGGCTGATTTTGCGGTTCCGAA
This sequence comes from Spartobacteria bacterium UBA695, assembly GCA_002298145.1. Classification (GTDB taxonomy): domain Bacteria; phylum Verrucomicrobiota; class Verrucomicrobiia; order Chthoniobacterales; family Chthoniobacteraceae; genus UBA695. The sequence goes on from DBMP01000023.1 coordinate 99,147, forward strand.
AGCGCGTCGACAATTTCACAGGGATTGGAAAAAAACAGAATATCGGAATCCATAACTAAATACCGTCCCGAAGGAACCATAAAATACGGATCAAATAGTTTTCTTGCAAAAATGAATTCATTCCGCAACGCGCGGCATTTCGGATATCCCTCTAGTCCAGCCATCGTGGCAATAGTCATATCGCCGGACTCCAAAATATGCGCGCCATGTAGATGATCCTTAAGCAGCCCGCGACTGGATGCATCCAATGTTCCGTCATCAGCGATCCAAATATCCCATTTTCTATGACTGCTCCAGATCAAGCTTTTTAGCGCCCAGAGGGCCATCAACATATCTCTGCGCCCGGTTAGCAGCCAGACTTTCAGCGGTGAATCGGGATCACAGGCTTGCGGAGATGTCGCCAATATGACATTCGGCCGATACCGACTGATGGCCATTTTTGTGCGATGTTTCACACCCATCATGAATAGACGGTTTCGCACCCTAGCAGAAATTGCATTTAGGATTGTCAATGTATTACTTCTTTTGGAATGCCACGCGAGCAAGTATTACCAGCCTCCATGCACAATAATTTTTTATAGGCATTTCCAATTTTTTCCGGACTAGATAGCATCGCAATCCGAGCGCGTCCCTGAGCGCCCACGTTATTCGCCAAAGTCGGATCGACAATCAAGGTGCACAGACGATCAGCCAACCTTTCCGCATCATGCTCGTGTAGTAGAAAGCCCTGATTGTTATTAAGGACAATTTCACTCAACCCGCCATGAATAATTGAGGCAACTACCGGCACACCATAAGACATCGCCTCCTGAGGTGTAACAGGTAACGCATCCCAATCTGAATTGAATAATACCGCATTGACGCTTTGATAGAATGTTTTCATCTCCTTGATCCATCCTAGCCAAAATATCTTTTCCTGAATTCCAAGATCGGCTGCGAGCGCCATCAGCCTCCGTTTTTCCGGGCCATCCCCTGCAATAACAAAGCGAACTATCGGCAAACTCGCAGATACCTTTGCAGCGACTCTCAAAAAAACATCCCAGCGCTTTCTCTTAATTAGCCATCCAGCGTTCCCAACAAGAGGCACATCAAGCCCTGGCAGCCCCAGAATCCTACGGGCGCTCTGCCGCTCCGTTTCCGTAGTAACCGCAGGAATCTCCATCGGGTAACGAATCACATGAGACACCTCGCCAAGTTGCGGGTAGATCTCTTCAGCTTCCCGTCGAACAAACTCTGACGGAAAAACAATCGCTCGAAACCGTTTGCAAGCATCCGCATAGATAATGCGCCACTGCCAGATTGGTTTTACCCCCCTGTGGTGAAAATGAATGGCGAGAACCCTCCGACCTTTACAAACATTACCTAACGCCAACTGAGCCATCAGATTATGTCCTGTCATGAGTAACGCGTCAGGAGCACTCGCCTGTATCCGTTTCCTAAGCAGCATCCAATTACGCAATTTCCCATTTCCACCGTAATCAAGTCCTTCCGAAGAAATACCCGCAGTATCTAACGCCCCCCTCAATGCACCAAGTGGGTTTAAAGACAAAAGGTTAACGCGATGCCCGCCCTGAACAAATCCTTTCATCAACCGCAGCGAAGCCTGCTCCATCCCTCCCAGGTTTGTACACTGAATTATATTAAGAAGATTCATTCTAGCAGATATGTATAAAGCCTCAACTGTTAAGTGGTGCCATAGATCAATTCGTCCCGGTTCACCCAAAGGAGCAATGCACACGGCCAAAACGACATCCCAAGCCAAGCAAAGATTCCAGGCAAGTCACCGCCCCTCATCAATGGCACAATAGATGCGCAGAGCAATGCTCTAACCAATACGCCAGAAAACGGATGAATACGGGTTGACCAAACCACAAGCTTTGCGATTCCTAGTCCATATATTATCGAAAATATAACAATCCCGAATATTCCTCCCTCTTGATAAAATGAACCAAAGAGCGAAGGAGAAATACCCAAACAGAATCCATCATCTTTCGTGATCAACCCGAGTTTGTTCATATAGGAACCCACAGGTTTCTCCGGCCAAAATGCCCGTGGGATCGGGCGCAATAGAATATCAAAATGCTCCTTCCCATAACTCCAATTCAGTCTCGCTGGGTAAATCTGCTGCAGCATCACAAAACCGTCGAGCATATTCGCATCTTCACCCGATATCGCTCGTTGCCACGCTACCTGTTGCAAATCATTCTCCTGATCCCCCTGATTGCGCAGGGCCCCAGCTACTACGAAAACACCTAATAGCCCTACGAAAACGCCCCCAAGAATCAACAAACGCCGCCGTGGAGAATAACCCAATGACACAACAATTCCCCCCGCCATCAACCAACCAAGAAACATAAAACGCCCAGTAATGTTGAACGTGTTTTGAGCCAGGACAGCCAAAGCTAATGCAGCCATTACTTTTTGTCCTGTTTGTTTAAACGCTCCGAATTTCCATAGTAAGATCAGAAGGCACCCCACGCCCACCAACATCATGGGAAGAAGCACCAGATATTTGCTAACTTCAAATCCCATACTTTTGCCAGCCTGCACTTGTTCGATTACCGACATGCGAGAGAAATATACAACGGGGATAGCAAGGAATATGACGACAAATAGCTTATGTTGTATCCACAATTCGAACTTCTGAGGCAAATCGAAGCGGAAAATTCTAATCGGCTTATCTTGCCAGTACATGTACGTACCTATTAATACTCCATGCCCCAGAATAATTAACTTAAGCGCTCCAAGAGCCGAGTCCGCCTCAATTACGGAAAACCCAAGGTTATTTATGACGACCCATCCCGACAAATTCTGCTGCACCGCCCAATAGCGGTAAGTGGCTATGTAGAATAGAAATGCCGAAATCAGCAAAGGAATTTCATCGTTTCGCCTCAAGAACCAAAAGATTCCCAGAAGGCAGAACAGAATATGAATACACGCAAAGATCGAGAATTCCGTATTCACGCAAAAGAAAATTATTCCAATTCAACCAACCGCCGCCCCAAATCCTCTATATGAAATGATGGCCCTATACCCGAATTGGCCGCCATGTGTGCTAACTCAGCAGGCTTCCTCAAAAGGTGCAATAACGCGTTCGCAATATTAGGGCCCGATACCGATTCGAGCACAAGACCATTCTGTCCATCCTTAATCACTTCCCCACAAAACCGTGTGGTGATAACTGGAAGTTTCCATGCTTGGGCCTCCAGCTGGGTCAGACCGAATCCATCAGAGTGCGTAGGAAACAAAAACACGTCGGCTCGCTGATAATATTTTGCGGTACTGCTTCGGGGCACCGAGCCAAACCATTTTACTTGTGGGTTATCCAGAGAAACATCAATCTGTACCGGCCCTACAACCCAGAGTTCAATAGCGCTACCAGCGATTAACGAAATCGCATTCAGTACCTCTGCTATTCCTTTTCGCAGATTAGCTTGTCCCAAAAACAACACATGCATTGGGCGCTCATGCGTAAATACAGATGGATAATTTCGAACAAATGAGGCACGGGCCTTCGGTAAATCATAGGTAAGTGGCACTACTGAGATTTTATCGGAAGCAACGCCTTCTTGTAGTAACCCCTTACGACTCCAGTTCGAATTCACTACGATCACATCAGCAAGATCACATTCATCTCTCCAATGCTCCCAATAGCGAATCGGTGGATTCTTGTGCGCTACAGCGAGATCAGGATGTTCTTCAGCCAAACAATCGACAAGACGCGCTTCGAATGGTCCGGGGTCTATTTGACCTAGCACCGTTTTCCATCCCCGCGCTTTAGCCCATCGAAATATTTCCAGTGCCGCGTAGCTATAGGCAAATAGAATGGAGCGGTGCCCCGATGCATCTACTGAAGCAGCCAATTCATTAAGCTTCCGAATCGCTTGTTTTTGAAACCATCGATTCCTTCCAATAATGAGCGGCCAACCTCTTACTCCCCTAATTCGGCAAATCGCTTCGAACAATATCAGTCGGTTGGTTGTCGTCGCGACACGCGAATCGACAAGTTGTGCGTCATAACGTTCTCTCAATGTCCGCCTTATACAACCCAACGGGTTTCCCGAATTCACCCAAGCGTCGGTAAATAACAAACCCAGCCTTTTCACACTATGCAAGGCACGAGGAACGGCATAGTGCTCACGGGCACCAAGTTGACAGCATATCCAGTTACGCGCTATTTTCATTCCAATGTTTTTGTCCGATTTCCATTCGTCCAGAGATTCATGGCAAAATATAACGACTATATAGTCAACACTATCGCCCCCATGTGCAACAAAGGAGCCGGACTATATTTGAAAAACAATGCTGGCCCGGCAAACCAAAATGCAACCTTAACTTTCTATATTCTGTAACGGCGTAGAGATCAATTTGGGTTGACTAGATTTTCCAATCAGGAAAATTCCTACAAATGTGTCACACACAAACAAACGATAACTAAGGAAACAAGCCCCCATTGTAACCGCACTAACAATAAGAAACTTGACCGCTGCTCCAAATTCACAGCCAACCAAAACAATTTGCATCGCAAACACAATCGGAAGATGCACTAAATATATCCAGTAGGATGCATTCACATAATAGCGAACACGACCGCTATAAGAGTTGCAATATCGGCAAAACATCCCAACAATAAACAGCGTTGAATACCAAGCATAATACACTTTACTCACTTCCAATAGAATCTCATTATGATTACCATCTTTTACCCCAAACGCAAATACCCAACCACCAATCATCATCGAAACGGTAGCAACAAAATTCGTAGCGCTTCGCTCTATAAGATGATCGAGGAGTTTTGGCTGCTGATGTAATAGCCAGCCGACAATAAAGAAACTAGCATCTGTCCAAAAATCCACAGGAATTTTGGACGTCAAAACCGTTTGGAAAAACGATCGGGCAATGGCAAACAATAGCAAAATCGGCAGCCCAAGCACCATAGGGCCCCACCATATCTGGATCAATTTTGCAAACCATCGGTTAGGTAGCAATTGGATACGTCGAGGAAACATTCGACCAACTCCACGAAGTAAAATAGCACCTGCATAAAACATTAATAGATCGCGCAGAAACCAAAGATGATATACGTTTCCTAGACCAACTCCGTCCCTCCAGGTCCATCCGGAAAACGGTGATCTCCAAACATCCATTTCTATATAAGTTGCTAATAACTTACAGAGCGGAACCACGGTGTAGCAACTAATTAGAAAAGGTATTCCGATACGAAACGCCCGCTTTCTTAGAAATAGGATCGTTCCATATCGGTGAAAGGTCATTTGCGCAAAAAAGCCTGCCATCAAAAAAAATAATGGCATGCGAAACCCGTGTATTATAGAACAAAAAAAGTCGAAAACTACCGATCTTGAATACTCAGACAGCAACCAACCTCCCCGAGTCTTATACGCCATCGCGGAATGAAAAAAGACGCCTATGAGCATCGCAAATGCACGCGCAGCGTCCAAACCATGGAAACGAGTCGGATTTGAGGGCAATTTGAGCAAAGATGTAGGCATTGAACTTTTCGGAGATGGCGTGCATTCGTCCCCGTGAAAATATTTTACGAATTGCTAACGACGCCAGATTGTTTATGTGGATGGTGAAGTCTGATCTTTGTGGGCCTCGCATCGCCACGTTCTCTCATTAATTTGACATCGCTTGGTCTGAGCTTAAAAAAGCAACGGATTGAAATTCAATCTATATCCGATTTCTGGGTTTCGCTCACCAATTTTCCTTGCGGGAACACCAGCCATAATCGCATACGGTTCGATATCCCTAGTCACCACGGCACCCGCAGCAACCACCGCACCGTCGCCAATGGAAACACCAGGTAAGATTACCGCTCTGTAGGCTATCCAAACGTGGTTACCGATAATTACATCACCTCCACGGTCCAGAAAATGCGCTGAGTGTGGATCATGTCCCAATGTTAGAATGGTGGCTTCAGGTCCTATCGACACATCGTTTCCTATACAAATCCGATAGCGTCTACCGTCTAGTAGACATCCTGCGTTAACTACATTTCTTTCGCCCAAATACACTTTCCGGCCATTCAAAAACCGGCTTCCAATTTGCACGCAAGATCCTTTGCCAAACCGGCCCAACCAGAACTTTAGCAAACTGTGACGCAATGGGCGAAACGGAAACCAGCCTACCCAGTGATTATAGGTATAGGCAATCGCAGCCCCAACAAACGCTTTTATATTCATTTCAACAATTTCAAATTTACCGGCTTATGCACGCGGCTCAAACATGCGCGCTTTTACAATTTCAGCATTACGCGACCAGGATTGTTCAGCTTCATAAGCGTCCCAACGAGGCGTTACCTGCGAGCGAGTCGCCTCCTCAATACCTTTTCGTAACGCTAATACGTTATCTGGTTCAACCAACCAACCCAAAGTATATTTTTGGACAACAGAATGTAGATTTCCCTCACCACATGATGCGAGACACGGCTTTCTATACGTTACCCCAGCGCTAAGCGCCGCGCTAGCAGAGCGAAAGTTCCGGCTGTAGGAAAGAAGAATCAAATCGGAAGCAACAAACAAGTTACCAACGGCACTCTCCTGAATAAAATCATTCAACCAGCGGCACCGATTATGGACGCCCAATGATCTTGCAAGTTCCTGATAGTATCTAATTGGCTTTTGCCCCGAGGATTGTTCTTTACCAGCAACAAGCAAGAATACATTGGGTAAATCAACAATTGATTCGATTGCCAAATCCAGATTTTTTCCATCACGAATGTGTCCAAATGAAAGTATTAGAAATGCATCCAAAGATATATGCAGCCGGCGCCTTGCTTCCTCGCGCGACTCGTTGGGCGGAGGGAAGTGGAACAATCCGATCGGTATCGTTGTCGTGCACAACTGCGGCATTGGAACGCCTGTATGCAACGAAATATCGTCATGTACAAATGCCTCCCGCATAAACGAGTAGGCGCTAGCAATAGAGCGCAGATGCCACCACATTGGACCAAATACATAGTCACGCACAGGATCGTGTACAACCGCCCCAATAACAACCCCAGCGCGTGCGAATCGACGGAACAGCCACGCCCATAGAGGAGCGAAATACTCGGCATAAGAACCAAACAATACGTGCCGAAACTTTCCTTTCGAAATCGTCCGTGCCAGCATCGAATAGTTGTATAATAGGATATAAAAGTTAAATAGCTTTCGAGTTCCAGCACGGTCTCCTTTTCTGTGGCACCGTGGTTCTTTTAACAACGGTAGAAGCGTATAAGCCCCATGCGCCTTATGTCGAGAATACGCAGGAGTAGAAAGCATCACCACTTCAACCCCAAGATTGGCAAGCGCAATTGCTTGCTCATGCGCATAATCGGCGATGCCCCCACAGCTTCCCGGTGAATAATATAGCAACTTATGCATTATTGTATGAAACAGCTCAACCGTTAGAATATAAGCTAGAAGTCGTTGAAGTGATTCCAGGGGCGTTCCGCATCGCTAATTTTTTCTAGAACGAGAAGATTGGAGAAGCCGTTCGGCCAGAAAGTCGGAAGTGGCTTTCCCTTGATGAGGGAAGCAGCGATATGACGAAGCTTGTATGCCATCGGAGGCTCAAGTTGAGGAGTATTCCAGGTGCGATACTTTCCTTGTGTCTGAATGAAACGGTACAGTTTCTTTACCGATGGAAGCAGAAGGTCGTGAAATATCAACCAGCCGCCAATACGAAGTAATTTATCGGCGAAAAAATAGTCAACAAGCTTGTAGTGGAAGGTATGCATACCATCGATAAATGCAAAGTCAAACAACTCTTCCGGTGCAATCAACTGCGGCATCATAATGTGGGCGGGCCCTTCCATCAATGAAAAGCATCCGTTCAGGCAATGTTCCGAAAGTAAACTTACAGCGGCATAGTCGTGTGTAGAGGACTGCTCTGGGTCTATTCCATAATGGCGTCCGCCGTTGGCGGCAATTGCCTGGGCTATAGCTAACGTGCTTATTCCATTTGCAACACCTGTCTCTACGCTCCGCCTGCATCCGTTCTTATAGATTATTCCAGCGAGTATTGCTGCTTCCTCTTTTGTAACTGACCCAACAATTTCGCGCCGGTTTCCATTACGATCATGGATCCAACCGCGCTCGATGATCTCGTCAGTCATTAGGTGGTATCCTTCCGGAAGACAGAAGTTGCATGTTGCTGTCGCCATTGCATTAGCCCTTAAATTCGAACGTATACGCGGTGCCATAATTCATCTCAAGTTGTAGCGTGAAAGCCAGCAATGCAGTCAAAAAAGGCCTTTGCCGAAAACGCAGGAGCAACAAATTGTCGTCGGGTCTCCGCCTTGGATTTAATCTCCTCAAACGTATCAACTGCTATAAATATCGCATCAGCTAGGGAGAACGGGTCTTCCGCTCGAAATGCCACTCCTGATCCATGCACGTTTGCAAATGATTCCAACCACGTTCCCGAAGGAAAGACAAATGGCACTCCCGCTAATGCCGCATCTATTGCGACACGAGAAAGTTTATCGAAATAGAAGGCCCGCCGATACGGCATCACCATGATATCCGTGTTCGCTAGCTGTTCATAGTATTCCCCAGAAGAGGAAAATGCGGGTATATATTGGACAAACGAGTCTCTTAATAATTGTGGATCCTTGCAGACCCGCGTGCCGTTTGGAAGCCTATAATCGCCAGTCCACTGTAGAACGAACCGCATGTTACGACGCGCGTCCCGTTGTCCTAGAATCCTAATCGCGTCCTGTAGAATATCCAATCCTTTGTCAAATCGCGTAAAGCCAAAGGCGCCCAGGACAATTGGTTTATCGGAATTGACGGAGACATTCCGTTCGTCCGATTGGTATACTTTCCATGGCGGCAATGCGGTTACATGGGGAACAATAGGGAAGTTAACCCCACATAGCTGTTCATACTGCCGGGCTAGTCCCTGCGATTCAGTTACCAAAAACACCGGATATCTCCCCATTAGCAATCGAAATAAAATCAAGATAGCTTTCAACGGATACAATTTTGCACTAATATGCAGCTGCGAATAGTTCGATGTATATCGTCCAACGGACTCAATGAAAAGCAATACAAGCTTTCCAAATCCGCGACCGCGGAAATGCAAAAGCAACCCTACATATGCCAACAGATGGTCAATTCTTACGGTTGTTGCTATGATAACGTCGTAGGTATTGCCAGCGGCAAGAAGTGCGCTCAAGTCATTATAAAGAGATCTATTATGAGCAATGATTTGTTTGATGCGGCTAAATCCTCTGGCCGGCGCCGCGCTGCCTCCAAACGCCGTTTTTTTGAGAATGGGACGGCAGGGAAGAGCCTCCAATATTTCCTTACAGGCATCTTTATGAACGGCTACTTCGATCTGATGCCCCACCCGCAGCCCACCGTTCACAATATCGCTAATATACTGAAACCAGTGTCCTTTCAGTCCACGCAAAGCCTCCTCAACAATTAGAATTTTCATGGAATCGATTGGAACGCCAACTAGCTTTGAATGATCTGCTGTATTTTCGAATCCCAGGCGGATACCGACGCATGCTTTTTCGTAATTTTAATCAGGGTATCACTATCTGGAAGCTCCTTCATTACTCGCCTAATAGCATCAATTGCAGATGCTACTGAATAGTCCTCATATACCGCGCAGCCTCGAACTCCGGCTATCATCTCCGCGATTCCAGTTTTACGGTAGACAACGCATCGTTTTCCTTGCCCCATAGCCTCGAGACAAGCTAGCGGCAATGGGTCGTCCAAAGAAGAAAGGAAAAACAGATCTGCTCTATTGACAAATTCGTATGGCGCTTCTTGCCATCCCCACCAATGAACTCGCTCAGAAAGGGTCCCAAGCGTTTGGCTGGCGACTCCCCCAACCCAGTGAAATTTCCAACCCAAACTCAGGGCGTTAGCTTGCTCCGCCACCGCGGAAAAAAACGGGACCCCCTTTCGTTCATCCATAGATCCCACCATCACAACGTGCCTATAGCCTGGTTCAAAATCAGGCTTTGAAGGTATCGCCAAGGCTTCTCGGATAACGTGAACCTGCCGAACGCCTAACTCGGCAGTGTAATATTCCTGCATTTGCCGTGAAACGCACAAGACCGGGTTCCTGCGAATAATCCGTCGGAATAGTAGAAATTTCCATGGGAAAGTGCGTGCAAATAACTCAATCATGTACTCGGTATCATGGAGGTAAATAAGGATGTCCTTTCGCAACAGGCACGCAGCAATCCCCTCCCAGCGTGTAAATGCCCCCAATCCATTTATAAGAAGTCGAGGGCTCAAACATAATGCTGCGACCATTTGGCGAAAGGTTTTCTGGTTGCAGCGATTGATAAGCATCACCGCTTCGCCATTCGCTTCTTTATGTCGGAAAACTCGATAAATTGACCGCCAAGCACCGCCATTACTAAAAAAATCATACCCAACAAACACAAGCACACGAGATCTATAGTATTCTAGCAACTTTCTCATTTCATGCTTGAAATTTTATAGTTCACCACCACGAGACTTAGAGCATCTCGCACGCACAATCACTGTGGCTGCAATACAAGATTAAGATAGCAGGACTGCCACATTCCATCGCTCACGGGATCTACTTCACCTGTAGCTATATTATAGACTCCTATATTATACCTATACTTTTTCGCCAACTGTATTAATGCCTCTGCTGAGGCCCCAAACGCGGGCCACGTTTTTGTTGAATATTCGCAGATAATGGTCGGGCGCATCTTTTCAAGCAGACATGAAGAAGATCGCAAAACGTCCAGTTCTCCGCCCTCAATATCAATCTTCATAACATCGACATGGTTGACGCCGAGCGATTCCAAAACCTCCGGCAACGTCCGCCCGTTTACCCGAAAAGTTTCTATATTTGGACCAGTAATATAACCGCCTTTACGCAAGCTCGAATATACGTCGCCCTCCATGGGCATAAATAGCTCCACATCACCTGGCGATGTAGTTAGGGCGCAATGTACGGATGGTCCCAAGCCGTTTGCATCGAGGTTGCGCCGGAGCAAGCGGTAAGTTATAGGGTTTGCTTCAATAGAAACCACTTTTCCAGTTGCCCCGACCAAATTCCCTCCCATTACTGAAAAAAGACCTACATTGGCTCCACAGTCGAGAAACGTATGGCCTGGGCGGAGGAAATGCCGCAATGCCGCAGTTACCTCAGGCTCATATTGTTCAATTCCAGGCCAATAGCAGAACGTAAAAATGTGTCCAGGCTCCAGCAGCATAACTCCACCGGTCGGAAGCCGGTGTTTAAGGGGAGACAGAGGAAAACAACTCCAGTACATTTGGCCGTAATACAGTCGGCAAACGAGTTTTGCGCTCTTAAGCGCGGCAGATCTGTCTGTTAGGCATTTTCGAAGGAAACGGAATATATTCATAATGTCATAGTTGTACGAGGCAACATGTACCAGCCTATTATTTTTGACTGTTCATCGGCTAAAATACGCGAAGCAGCGAGTTCTAGCCCTGTAAGATTTGATAAACGTTACGAAATGCTTGGGGAGTAATCGCCTCAGTAAAAATTTTCCAACTTTTTCCGCACGATCAACTAAAACAACTTTCTTATGTGCCAATATATCAGCAAATGATGGGCTCACAAATATCAGCTCGGATTTAAGCATTGCCTCGCCTACAACATCTCGCATCACCCATACCAGTGCGCTATGCGGGGTCCCGATAAATACCGCTCCCCGCGCGGCCGAGTAGCAATCCTGAAGGAATTCCAAAGCACGTCGATAACCATTTCCATTTGGCGCATGAACGGGGTTAGCATCGGCGGACCGTTCAACATCGTGGCAACGAAGCCGATCACTAAACGCGCTCTTGGCCGCAGACAATGCACCGAGGGAATCTGTTGCGATGAAAACATTCAAACGCGGATTTCGTTGTAAAACAGTACGTATCGTGTTGAGAAATCGAGACGTGTTAGGAACGGGAAACTCCATCACTTTGTCGGTAGCGCGAATATGTACAGAAATGTAAGGCTCAGAACCAACACACGCCCAATGCCTGGCCTCCAGACCCTCTGCGACAGAACGTCTAAGCCGCAGGTAATCATGGCTGATTTTCCGAATGATCTCCGTCGGGTTAAGGTTCACGAAACATGGTGGTGGCGGATATTGCGCAATCAAATCGTAAACCGACAGTCGTGAGGAAAAAACGACAACATCGGAAAGCGCTTCATCTGATGTCGGAATCCCTTGAATACATTCGGCGTTATTTTTGACTTCATAACTAAACGGAATCTGGGATGTATCAACAATGTTACTACGGTTCCATACTGATGGGTAGTATACTAATGATCTGTCAGAAAAGTCCGATAGCCGAGCAGAAGAGACAGGCTCAAAGAAATCCTCAAAGTAATTGTGTTCCGGCAACGGTGGCATGCAGCGGTTTACATATAAGCATCGATGCCTGTCCCAGAATACAAAAGGAACTCTTCCTGTAGCCAAGGAATAATAAATTCCGTTGATTACATGATAAATAACGGCCCCAAATCCTACGGGATAACCTGTAATTAAAACCAATCGCTTCTTCGCACTGCGGTTTATATCGGCAATGTCGGCGTCTACCATCATCATGAAACCTTTAGTAAAGCTCTCATTCTATTTAAAATTCTCGTAGGAATTTTATATTTCGAAGGAACAATTGGTACACTATTGCGTGCATATGATACCTTCCTGACAGATAGCGGCAATGAGTTGAAAAGCTCGAGATAGTCCAATGCAGCTCGCTGCACAGTAAATCCTCCTGAGCGAATGCGATCAAAGGCAGCTTGGCTTAATCGTGCCAGCAAGGACGGCTCAGCTAATAATCGTTTCACCGCATCGACAAAACCGTTTACATCACCTATAGGCACAAGAAATCCATTCTCGCCGTCCTGGATTAGCTCAGCAACCCCGCTTTCGGTTTTGGATACAATAGGAATGCACCCTCTTGACATCGCTTCCAGCAACACTATAGGCAGCCCCTCAAAGTCCGAAGTGATTAATAATACATCTGCTTTGTCTAGTAGGTGGAGCACTTCCATGTTTTGAACCAAACCTAAGTGGCGAACGAAACCATCAGCCAAAGCGCGAGCAATACTCTCACAAAATGCGCTTTCGTCCGTACCGGATCCGGCGATCACAAAGCGCACAGGTAAATGCGCGGCATAGCATTCCTTGATGATGACAGCCAAATCCTGAATGCGTTTCTGGTGAAAGGTAAGTCGGCCGCAATAGACAATGTTCAGATAGCGATCACAACTATCATGCCGCAATGGCAATTCTGCGGGCGCATCCACCCCAAACGATATGTGAACAATACGCTCCACCAAATGAGGGTAAACGCGTCGAAGTTTATCAGCTACAAATTGACTGACGCATACGATGGCATCGAACAGCTGTCCGTAGCGAGCCACGAAGTTATAGTAAACAGGATCGTCGCAGTGCATGATCATCACTACCGATGTCTCCTTCGGAAGCGCCGGAGCGATACAGGCCATATCAAAATCAAAGTTCGGAAGATAAACACACGGCGACATTTTTCGAAGATGTTCCAGCATCAACGCCTGGCGTTCGCATATCGCTAGAATAGGCGACGGAGGGAATCGATGAACACCGAACAGCCGATGTCCCATCCATGAATCATCATCAATGGGATTGTGCCCGGTCAGCATCCACTCCGTTTCTACTCCAGTCTTCTGGAATTGATCGAGCAAATTGGCCATGAGAATATTGGCACCGCTCAATTCCATCGAAGGAGAACTGGTGATTACGCGCATAGGGACAGAAACTGTGCTAACCGTGGATGGATATGCCACAGGAATACATCACGAAATTGCCTTGCTAACTGGCGATACAGGGGGCGCCGCTTAACCGACCAGAGATAGCGAAAGGCGAATGCCGCGTCGTTTTGCCTGCTGCAAATAGCGGATAAACATTGAGAGAATAGAAGCAATCCAAGCGAAATAGCATCTGCATACCGAATGAGAAACCTCATTTGATTCCGGTTCCCATTGCGAGATTTTATTCCGACATAATTCATTGTATTATCTGGATGATAAGCAATGCACTCTGGCCGAAACTCGACCACATATCCCAAACGAATCATTTCTGCGGCCATACTCAACTCATGCGCCTGCGAAGGGATATCCTCCATACACATCTCTGGTGGCAACCTGGAGTCCAGGCGAAATGCAAGGCCACAACCAGGACAAAATACCGTAGGACAGCTAGTAGCGCAATCGGGATTCCACCATGGATCATGCCATGGCAATCGCGTCTCAGGGTCGTATATTTTGAACCCAATCATTCCCAGACTTTGATTTTCCTCAAAGGCCCTAATTGCCTTTTCGAGGCAGTCCGACGCCGGAAAACTATCATCGTCGAAGCAGAATACATATTTCCCCGTTGCCTGAGCAAAGGCGAGATTTAGCCCTGCGCATCCAATATTTTCATCTGGATAGATCACGTGGATTGGCATAGATAGCCTACGCAGTTGTGCGGGCAATTCTAGCGAATGGCTATTATCTACGACCAATATTTCCATCGGCTGGACAGTCGATTCAAGCAGATAGCTTAACGATTTTAGGAGGATGTCATCCCGTTTAAAGGTCACAATACAAACACTAGCTGTCTGGCACGTAAAGTTTGGATACTGCACGGCTGTGTTTTTCAGTGGCATGATATAACAGGCGTATCCAATAAGTTTTGTCGCGAAAAACAAACTGGAATCAAAACCGACTAGTTAAGACGCGATTTTAAGGCGTTTAGTGGATTCTCCAAGAGATGCCAGCTTATAGCAGCACAAGCAATACTAGTCCCCACTTCTATTGGCAGGCTCAACCAAACGGATGAGGGATACGAGATGCTGAAAACCCGCAGCGGCTTATGGGCGAGAAAATTTGCAAAGGTATGATAGACATAGATTCCATAACTGATCTTTCCGATGTAGCAAATGGCCGGAGAATTGAGAAAACCTCCCCAAATTCCGTAAAAGCCATACGCAGCCTGTCCGACCAACCACGTAAAGAAGACTCCTTCGAATACCATATTCACATTATTGCAAATTGCCACCGGAAGAGGGCCTTTCAAATTTAGCCATACAAAGCAGCCAAGCGAGAAGGTTCCGCAATACCAAACAATCCATTGAGGAAGCCGGAATACACGAAAGCAGCCAGAGCGATATTGAGAAATTCCAAATAGCGCAAGTAAAGCACCGAAGCCCAAACCATCGAGTTGGCTAGGCAGTAGCCAGATGTAATAGCCACACCAACCAAAATGCTGTGCAACGGCCCTGAACAAGGGGGCCACCAGGACCAACGAGGAGAGGACATAAAGAAGCACCTCTTGAGGTAGAAGCAAAATCAGAAAAGGTAAAAATAAATAGAACTGCTCCTCCACTGACAATGACCAAAAATGCCCCAGCATGCCACAACTCCAGCCTTCAACAAACCCGTGTACATTGGACATGTAGAAAAAATGCCAAGGAAATGTTTCACGGGCTGGCTTAACATTACGAACAAAGGCGACGAACAATACTAAATAGTATATTGGAAAAATTCTTATTGATCGTCGCAGATAGAACTTTTTGATTTCATTACCAAAGGTGGAGATTTTTGAATCGATATTCGCTTTAGACTTTAGCAGAACGCGGGTGATCAAAAAGCCGCTCAGAACAAAAAATAAACGAACTCCAGACGCACCGATTCCCTCAACATGTGCGAAATGAGCCAACATGACACCAAATACCGCCAATGCGCGGAGGGAATCAAGTTGAGGATAGTGTTGTGCTGTTGTTGGCATCGCCAAATCGTTTATCGTTCAGCAGCCAGTTGCTCCAGCCGTTCCGCAAATTTTTCAGCCGGCTTCTCAGGAACTAGTTCACGCACTTTGGCCGCGGCCTGTAGCCCAATCTGCTGCCATTCTTCACGCCGGTCCCATGCACGCTCCAAAGCCTCGCTATACAATTCGACTTCGGGTGCCTTGGACAGAAACCCGGTTACCCCATCATCAACGATCTCGGAAATTCCGGCCACTTGGTTACATATTGCAGGCCGTCCGCAAAGACTGGCTTCGAGAAGCACAATTGGCATGCCTTCCTTGCGCGAAGGAAGAACCAAAGCATGATGAGCCTTCCATATATCGCGAATATCGGAAACAAATCCGCCAAACCGGATATTCCGAACATCAAGCATATTGGCGAGGTCTTCCAGTTGCTGGCGATTAACGCCATCTCCGAAGAATGTCAACTCAACAGGCCGCTGACGCCAACAATCACGACATAAAATCCGCAACAAAATATCCTGCCCTTTCGCATCGGGTTGAAGGCGGCCGACACACGCGAGTTTGATTCCATTACGTTCATCCGGCCACGGCAAAGGTTGGTGATGATCCACTCGAAATGGATTCCAGGCAATCTCCCCGCGTGGAATCCTGGCTGAAATCTGTCTTTCGGTCAGATGTAGATTGTGCTTGGAAACAAAAAAGGCGGCGGACGCAGCTATGTACGCACAACGCAGACGAGGAACGCATCCATCGTCGGGCCAATGAAATTCTGACGCAGCCTGCACGATACTGGCATATTTCCAGCCGTTCTGTTGACATATCTCCATCACGTTAAGGCCATCGTCCGACCAAGCTTGGCATACAACAACAAGATCAGGACGGAAACGGTGTAACCAGCCGTACGCTGCGTTTCGAGCATCTATCTTCCATCCGGTGGTGAGAAAACGGTTAATAATGCGTCCGGGAAGTCGTGGAACATACTCTCGAATCTGCAGGTCGCAACCGCCTGCGCGAAGTGCATCCCATTCCCGATGAGGCCCCGGCCAATCATTGACTCCTGCAGCAATCTTGTGTCCTCTTTTCATCAATGAAGAAGCAGCCATTCCCCACAATTGCTCGCTGCCGCCCCAGGTGGCACCATACATTGTTGAAATAAACGCGATTCGGGACATCTTCACTCCAAGGGTGTATCTAGATCTTGAGCAATTGCTTTGGCGCTCTTTCGTTTCGTTGCTATAAAACTATTTCGCCACGGCCCTTCTTTATGGTACTCAACAAATAGCCAATCAGTCAGCTGAGCCTTCCACTCATTGAATGCTTTCTGCTCGCCCATATCAGGATTACCATGGAAGGTATACCAGTCATCAAAAATTATGACGGTTCCATCGGTCAATAATGGAGTAATAAATTCCAACACCGTCTGCGTTGAAGAATACCAGTCAACATCCACATGAATAATAGCCGCATGCTTTATCCCAAATTTATTGATCGTCTCCGGTCTGCAAGTATCCTGAAACCAGCCAGGCACCGTAACAACCTTCTCAAGCGGTATTCCTGCTGATTCCAAATTGCCTTTAAATCGGCTTTCCTCGAAAGCATACTTTCCCCCAGCAAAAAAGCCTGATTCCTTATCCACCCCAACAGGCTCGGGAAGCCCCTGAAACGAATCAAAGGCAAAAAAGCGCATGTTTTCCCAGATACACTTTACTTCAAATGCATCCTCCCGCGTGCAACCTTCATTCAATTCCTGATGTCTCTCAAATGCCTGCTTTATCGCGCCGTATGCTTCGATTATCGATCCCCCACGATACACGCCAAACTCCAAATAATCTCCGGAGATTTTTTCGAGTGCGTTGAGATTAGCAGCTTTCCAGCAGATTCTGTCCTCCCAAGAGATGCAAGCTGGATGAATATTCACAAAGCGGGCGCAAATAGAGCGCACGGGATAAAGTAGACGGCTAATCAACTTTTTCATAGGCAATCTGGTAGGAAGTCAAATCTTCTGCTAGGGAAACGCTGAACGATTTCAACAGCTTTTTTTTGCTTCAAGGAGCAATCCGACATATAGCAACGCCCCGGGGATGTGGCTGTCCACATTCCGATTCGCAGCCTGATATATGTCGCACCAACGATGAAAATCCGAGCGTCGTTTATAAAGCTGCCAGTTCATAAACCAAAACAGAAATCCAAACCATCCCCCTCTCGAACCAAATACTTCGGTTCCCATTTGATCCAGAAGAAACGCAAGAGCTCGCCCATTAACCGTTAACTTGCTTAGCTTGTTCACCGTAAAGTCCGTTGCTTCCACTTCCTTGCATAAACCATCTGCTGTCCAGCGGTGGAAATCAAACGGACAGCCGTGTTCTGCAAAGATTCCGTGAGTTGACAAGATCAGTCGGCCACCAGGTTTGAGTAGGCGCCGCGCCTCCTTTAGGTATAGTTTTGGTTTAGCGATATGCTCAAGAACCTGGGTAGACAAAACAATATCAAACGAATTATCCTCCTCTGGAATGCGTTCGTCTTCTCCAATACGATAATCCAACTTATCTATATTTATATAATCCGCACGCCGATAATCCGCACCAGGAAATAGCGACCGATACGGCGAACATCCACATCCAAAATCAAGCACCCGGAGCGCCTCATTTGTGGTATAGCATTCAAGAGCTAGCCGCAAGTCAGAAAGGTGCAGATATAATGCATCGTCAAGACCTGGGGCTAATCGCATTCGCTGATATTCCGGGTTAACAATCAGCCCCTCAATATCGGCGCCTTCAGAAATACTCGGCGGATTTTGAAATGTAGAATTTGTAACCATTGCATTGAACAATATGATCGTGTGCTAGGGGAAATACTGGTCACCAAATCTATTTACAAACGAATAAGAAAAGCCTGTGTCGTTTCTGGCACCGTAATTACCTCATGTCCGAAATCCGCGCACACTTCATCGATTGCCACGCGAGCACCGTAGGTAGCAGGCCAACCGTAATCATCGAAAACAATGATCCCCCCCTTCGGCATGCGCTCAAGACAGAATTGCGTTACAGCAAAAGTCGGAGTGTACAAGTTAACGTCAATATGAGCAAAAGCTATCTGCTTCGCGGATACATCTCGAAGTGATTGCGGAATTGAGCCCTCCACTACATGAACACGGACTTGTTCGTTTGAGAACACCTCACGGATCTCATCGGCACTTTTGCCCAACATAATTCCATCGCGAGCTCTGTGACAGTCTTTGTCCTCGCTAATTCCATCGTACCCGGAAAAAGTATCTAGAAGCCACGCGTCCTTTTTTGAGCAAACAGAGTTAAGATAGTCGACCATTAAGCGGGAGCTCCCTCCTTTCCAAACACCCGCTTCCAGAATATCTCCTTCCACTGAGCGGGTTTGCTTCAAAAGGCTCAGTAACATGTAAAGCTTCACCTTTGGAAGCATCGTATTTTCAGTGATTTCCGGTGTCAGCAATCTATCGAATTCTGGTGCAAGCCACGGTCGATAGAACCGCAAAAAATGCTCCGGCCCCGCATACTGTTCCGGAAACGGGATATCTTCCTGAAAATCCTGAGCTTGCGGAAGACGCTGCAACAGATACCCGTGTTTACGCAATAACGAAGCAATGAGAAAATAGATGGCATCAAACATAAGCATCAAATAACTTTGCTAATATTCCAATCATAGCACTCCAAATAAGCACATGTCTCCGGTTGCCACGAAAACTCCCGACTATGGTTATGCATAACGACCTCGAATGGACAGATATTGTCCACACTGTCAAACATCCTTCCACCGGGAGGCTCTGAGAGAAAATATTTCAGGGTGTAAGACCCCATGTAAAGCCGAAGGTTCGGAATCACACAGGTCATTTCATATTCTCCACCATCTCTCATAACAGGTCGTTCGGAGTCAAACGTCCAAATATGCACGATCGGGCATTGCCGGGAGCTGACTATCTGAAACGACAGACATAGGCCGCGAACCGGTTCCGCCGAATTGACTCGGAATCGGACTTTTAACTGCTTTCCGAAAACATGGATATTATTGGGCTCCGATGTTTCCACCTCGACACGAGTAACTTTCGGGCTATCTGGAGCCGAATTCGCATTGTAGATTGGAGAGTCTACCTTTAGTCCATCTAGATACCTAGTTACAACGGCAGACGTTGGGCCAGAGGCCACTAGACGCCCCTGGGAGAGAAGTATAGCGGTATGTGTTAGCGTCGTAATTGCTTGAAGATTATGGCTTACAAATAACACAGTACGCCCGTCACGCGAAACCTCACCCATTTTTCCAAGGCATTTTCTTTGGAATTCTGCATCACCTACTGAAAGCACCTCATCAATGATCAGGATATCTGGTTCAAGGTGCGCAGCCACAGCAAACGCAAGACGAACGTACATACCAGACGAGTAGCGCTTAACCGGGGTGTCGATATAGCGTTCGCAACCCGAGAAATCGATAATTTCGTCCAGCTTCCTATCAATTTCCGCTTTGCGCATTCCCAGAATAGCTCCGTTGAGAAAAATATTTTCGCGCCCACTGAGTTCCGGGTGAAAACCAGTGCCAATTTCCAAAAGCGAGGCAATACGCCCCCTTACTCGGATCGCACCAGATGTAGGGGATGTAACGCGAGATAGAATTTTGAGAAGTGTAGATTTTCCCGCTCCATTTCTTCCAATAATTCCAAGAATATCACCTCTTCTGACGTCAAAACTAATATCTTTCAATGCCCAAACGTAATCACTTCCACCGCCCCTCGTGCGATCGTTGGACTCGCCAAGCTTTGCATAGGGATCGGGTTTATTCAGTATCTTATGCCACCACCGGTTCAGATCGTGTGAAAGTGTACCAGTGCTGACTTCACCAAGGCGGTAAAGTTTCGATACAGAGTCAACATCTATGGCAGTATCAGGCATATATAACGATCTAGACAACATCCACAAATGACTTCTCGATCCTGTTAAATATTAGAACACCTATCAACAACAGCACGCTTGTTGTCACGAGCGAAATATTTAAGTAAAACCAGGGAATTGGTCCACCAAGATAGATTGACCGAAAGGTTTCGATAAGCGAAGACATCGGATTAACCAGGATAATCATCCGATACTTCGGAGGCAGCGACGAAATCGAATAAATGACGGGGGTGGCATACATCATCAACTGCACCCCAAAACCCACAAGAAATGAGAGATCCCTATATTTTGTGGTGAGCGAGGAAATAATAATGCCCATTCCAAGCCCAAGACCGGCCATGAGCATCAAGAGTAACGGAGTAAGAATTGCAATACCGACCCAGTTGGGGTGAAGCAGTGTTCCTTTTGCTAGATAATAGACAAAGAACCCCATGAAGAGCAGAAATTGAATCCCAAATTGGACCATATTAGATGTCACAATCGAAAGTGGTACAATTAGCCGGGGAAAGTAGACCTTGCCAAACACGGCAGAGTTGGCGATAAAAACATTCGATGTCTTGTTGAGGCAGGTTGAAAAATAATTCCACGGGGTGGTTCCCGCGAGATAGAATAGCATCGCGGGCACGCCATCGGTGGGCATATTTGCCACGCCGCTAAAGATTGCCGTAAACACAAGGGTCGTAAGCAGGGGTTGAATAAAAAACCAAAGTGGCCCAAGCACCGTTTGCTTGTAAACGGAGACAAAGTCACGCCATACAAACAACCAGAGAAGATCACGATAGCTCCAAATATCCCTGAGATGAATATTCCACCATTGGGCCTCAGGCTCGATGATGAGATCCCATTTCTCCGGAGTGCGAGTTTCGGTAAACCCCACCTGATTCACTTGTATTTCAGAGTCAATACGCATGGATTATCTTCCATTGCCTTCAAACATTGTATAGATAGTCTTGAGCACAATACTTACATCCAACTTGAGTGAAAAGTGTCGGATGTAATAGAGATCGAATTCGAATTTCTCGATTGCATCACGTTCGCTCTCGCCATATCCAAATTTTACCTGAGCCCATCCTGTTATACCAGGATCCACCAAGTGCCGAAGGTGATAGTTAGGAATGGACTTTTCATAAATTTCCACACACTTTACCCATTCTGCCCGGGGACCGATAAGACTCATATCGCCATTCAGCACATTCCAAAGCTGAGGGAGTTCATCCAAGCGGGTCAACCGCAGCCAGTAACCGATCCGAGTAATTCGTTTGTCGCCATCCCTCGTATATATATCTCCGTCATTCTCATACATTGTCCGCAGCTTGTACATTATAAACAAACGCCCCGCTCGCCCCACTCGTTCTTGTTTAAAAATGGATGGCCCGCAGCTTTCTATACGAATCAAAGCGCATGCGAGCAAGAGCATTGGGCTTACCAAAATCAAACCAACAGCCGAAAACACAATATCAAACAATCGCTTTACATAGCGGTAAGCGGACCCATCGGACAAACGAAATTCTGAACTAAACAGCCACTCGGGCCCCACCGAGTTCACTATCACTCGAGACCACTGCTGTTCACGAAATGCCTCTAGCGTAGATACAGGAACTGTCGAACAATGCATATCGACAAGCTGTTGGAGCAGCCCCTGTGAAAGATTCCTCGTAACACAGGCCAAAACTACCGCTGCATAGTTCTGCTCAGTATCTCTCAGTTTCCCCTCCGCGTCTCCTTCGATAATCGGAGAGTTTTCTCCGTCGAGGTGGCAGCCATTGAGCGTATTGGATGGATCAACAAACTCCAGGTTCCAATTCCCGCCAAATTTGTTGTAATCTCGGTTGAAACGTCTCGCCTCAGGGCCAGCTCCCAAAACAAGAAGCGAACGGGCGGATTGACGCCGCCGAATATACGCACCAACTCTCCGCCGCAGATATAGCGAAGAAACAAGGAATATCACAAACAAGAGTGGCACAAATGCACGACTCGGCTTAACGATCTGGTTAAACGCCGAAAAGACATACACAAAAAGCATCGAAACGGCGGCGGCTATGATAAGTGATATCAAGTGTTCACTTGCATATCTCAGCGTGAGCAAATCGGTTCGCCGATCATAGCCTCCAATTATATAGAGCATAAACATTCCTATAGAAGGAGCCGTAAAAACAAAAATATGATGCGTCGCGTTATCCGTTAACAGCGTTATCGTTCCGGCCACCGCTAGAATCCAGCTAAGCACGTCTACAGCAAAAAGAAGCACAGGAGCAATCCGTTCAATGGGCAGCCTTCGCTTGGTTGCGGCAAATCGCGATTTGCTAAATACACTGCCTTGGTGCAACAGTTCCTGATTTAATGCTGTATCCATACATGTGGTTAGGTTACGTAGTAGGCTCTGTTACGCTTGAGCTACCAGTTTTCTCCACATTTCAATCGACGCAGCACGAAAAGATTCTGCATCAAAAATTCCCCCTGTCGAAATAGGCATCCTCCCGTTGCTTCGCAAATCGAGGATCCATTTTGCAATCTTTTGTTCCTCTCCAGGAGCGAACACGCCAACATGCCCTAACGCACGCAATTCCGCGGCAATAGCGCCGTCAATCGGACCGATCCAGATCAGCGGACGCTGGAGTGTAAGCAAAAGGCTCAGTTTACTCGGCCAAATAAGACCTTTAGTTTCCGGAACTTGTGACGCCACACAGCAATGGCAGCAAAGCAAAGATTCGTATAATTTTTCCGATGGCACGTAGGGTTTCCATTCACAATGCCTCAGTCCAAGTTCCCGCGCGCGTGCCTGTGCCGCCGGCCACATCGGCCCGCCTCCCTGAAATAGCAAGCGAATATCAGGACATTGTTGTTCGATCAACGCTTGGGTTTGCAATATCGTCTTCCATTCGTGCCCACGTCCAAGATTCCCAGAGTAAATCCAAACCCATGGCGAACTCGGTCTCGCAATATTGTTTTGCACACTAGGAACGGAGTTCACTACCCAAGGCCGAATTATTCTTGCATCTACCCTATATCGCCGAAGTACGTGCGCCATATCTGTATCAAGAACCACCACATGGGTGCACTTTTGGTAACACCTGCTCATCAGCCGCTCAATAGCTGATACAATAACTCCCTGGCGCAGCTTTTTCGACGCAACAACGATCTCCGGATAGACATCCATGATCCAGTGGATCGATTTAGCGCGATAGCGTCTCGCAATCAGGCTCGCAACCACGAGCAAGCATGGAGGGGAAGTTGCCGATATCACAACGTCCGGCCGTCTCCGGAAGATACCGGTGAGCAGGATCCCCGCCAGTGCCTTTGCCTCGCGGAATATGCGTCTCCCTTTGTGTTGGCTGGCATGGTAGTCTCCACGGGTGGCAACAAAGTCCACAGTATGTCCATCGCTCTCCAGGGCTGAGGCAACGTCCTTCAGGAGTAATCCAGTCGGAGCTGGATCAGGCGGGAAATACTGATTTAGGAAGAGAATATGCATCTCCACGTACGCACATCTACGATCCAATTTTGATTGCAGGGTTGCCAATCACCTTGGTCCCTGGCTCTACGTTTCCCAAAACAACACTCCCCGCGCCAACCATACTGTTTGGGCCAATTTCCACACCCATCGCGATAAACGCTTGCGAGGCAATCCAGGAACTCCGCTTGATCCATATTGGTTTCGCAAACACGTCAAATGTGGGCAAATGAAATTTATGTGATCCAGCGCAAAGAAACGCGCGTTGGGAAATACAAACATCCGAATCAATGCGTACTGGCCCGGCGCTGATAATCAGGACCTCCTCTCCGATCCACACGTCATCACCTACGCTCAATCGCCATGGAAATGTAATATGCACATTGGATCGTATCGTCACCCGTTTTCCAATCTGCGCTCCAAACATTCGCAGGAACCACACCCGGATGAAAGAAGGCCACGGTACCGGGTTCAAAAAAAACACACATTTCACCAAAAACCATGAAGCGCTTTTCCACCGATCCGCACCACGATCAAAACCCGCTGTAGTGTATTTTTTAAGCTCCATATCGCGTCCAGTTGGGCGTTTAGGCAAATGCTGCCGCACTTGGTCATTCGCGGGAAATCCCCGGCAAATCCAATCTCAAAGCCTTCGATAAACGGTCCGGAAATGCCTACAAACCTTTGGCGGCTATCCTGTCCAGAAACAGTCTTTGCGCCCCTTAGTTTCGCGATCCTATTTTGAGTTTCGTTGCCTAGCGAGCTTGGATGAACGCAACTTTCATGTCCGTTCGGCAGGCTCTGAAACAGTGAGACCGACTTTACAAGTGCACCTCGATAAATACAACCTGACCGGCGGTTAATGTGATGCCGCTGCCCCCCATCGGGGGACTAGTGAATTCCAGCAAGAACCAGGCATTGCCATGCGTACTTCCACTGTCCAGCCTGGGCCTGAATATTCGCTTCCAAGTAATGAAAATATTTTGGGCAGTCTTGTTGGACGGTCATTTTATGAAGTATTGAGAGTGCAGTGCCAGTGTCCATTTTGTCGATAGCGTCAAGATAGAGGGCATAGCCCGCAGAAAAGTCATTTGGGGATAGAAATATTCTCCGTCTAAGGTCGGGCGCAGCGGTTTGCATCGGTGCAGGAGGCATTGTTGGCGGCTGAAAATATCGCAGGGCAAGCTGATAGGCTCGCTGATAATCACCATTTGTCGCATAAGCCTCGGCCACAAATACCCAGCCAGCCTCCATCCACGCTTCGTGTCGCCCCATTTGTGCGGAAAAATCGGACGGACCACAGCGCAATCTCCAGACATAGAATAGTTCACGCAGCTGTAGCTTTGACAGGGTTTCGAGGCTGGGATCAACAAGAAGAAGTCGACTAAGCGCATCTCGGAATTTTGCCGGGGGCATTTGTAACGCCGCAATCAGAAGGAGTTGGGAATCCCCTGCCGCTGTTTCAATTAGCCCATCCTGAAGATCCGATGGCAGAGAAGACGTAAGTAATCGTCGGTAATAGATGGCGCGAGATGGACCGGCCCGTCGAATCGCTTCCTGCCATGCAGCAAGGGCAAGTGGAGAATTCCTATCTAGCCAAATAAATCCTTCTTCGAAGGGAAGCTCTGGACTCGTTGGATTTAGGAAACGGGCGCGTCGAAAATCCGCCATTGCAGACTCACTATTAGATGAACCAAACACTAGTGATACGGCCCGGTGATAGTAAGGCTGCCACAGGAGAGGAGCCCATCCAATAGCCGCTGTCGATAGACGGGATGCTTTGTCGTACTCCTCGAGGCGTTCCACCCTATCCGCATGTCGATCCGCCAACAGTGCGCCAATCGTCCCAGGAAACGGCACATCGAAAGCTACTGCCGCTATCCAGAGACATCCAATCAGGCAAAAGCTTCCGCCCAATGCTCGAAATAATGTCGGGAGCCACAATGGCGCAATCGCCTCCTTTCTGGCACATAGCGCAAGTGAACTTACAAAGATAATAGGAAAAACAGATCCGATTCGATGTGCGGGTACATCGACGAAACTATGGAGTGCGAAAACGATTACAGCTGAGCCAGCGGCAGCACGCAAACGCCCGTCAGGGCCAATGGTCAACGGCAGGATACGCCGTCCCCACAAGCAAATGCCCGTGATTACAACTAATACGGAGAGCCATCCAGCTTCCGCAGCAAGCCAGAGCCAGTCACTCTCTGGGTGAATAATGGGCAAGTTGACTGAACCCAAAGCTCGATGAGGCGTCAACGCAAAGACACTATCAAAATTTCCAAGCCCGGCTCCGAACCATGGCACAGAATTTGCAAGATCAAATGCATCACTTTGGATTAACCAGCGCCGATCTATTACCCCGTGCCCCCGCCCGCCTACTTCGGAGAGAAATCGTGCAACCGTTGGCCCACCGGTGAACAGAAATCCACCCAGCACGGAAAACAATAGACCCACCCCCACAGCCAGCCATGCGTATTGTTTCCTCGCCACCGCAACGCAACCGAACCAAATGGTACTTCCAAGAAAATAGATGACAATGCCAGCTCTGGCCCCCACCAGGGCAAGCCCCCAATAGAGAATCAAACAACCGCAGAACCAAAAAGGCCAGCTTCGAGAGCCATTTCGGAATTGTTCATACAGCAGGCCTACCGATAGGATCGCCCCAACGGCGAGAACATTGGCGGTCTGGTTGCGATTGGGAAAAGGACCAAAGATTGTTTGGCTAGTATTTCCAAACGGCCAACGACTTCCCGTCAGGAAAATACAAATCGACAGCGCCGCGAGCAGGATGACTCCAGCACAAAAAATCGGCAATGCCGCGCGGCTATCCCATTTACTAGCACCGACACTGACTATGTAACACCAGCTTAACCCCGCAACCAGCAGAACAAAAGCCTCCGCGGTAACCCATGGTTGTGGAGTAAGGCACGGACCGAGATGAAATGAATAGTCTTGTACAGCCGTGACCCTCCACGCGGGAACCGCGAACCAACTCACTGGTAAAAAGTCTGCTGCGACCAGGCAAACCAATGCCGCAAAAACAAGGTTGAACTGCCTTCCCAACGAATATCTCGGCGGAAAAATTAGCAGAACTATTCCAAGAATCAAAAGTATCACGCCTTGGCTCCAGCGTTCCGTAGCGCCACCAAGAAATGCTGGCAATAACGCGAACACCGCGAAAACTCGCGGGCCCAGGAGAGGCTTTTCAATAACGCTTCTGAGAGTCAAGGACATCCACCGTTTCTTTGAATAGATGATGCCGGGCGATGACGACTTCGCGCGCTTCGCCGAGAATATCCAGCAAAATCCGCACGCGATCTAGCGCTGGAAGCGCCTGGGTTACAAGCGTCTTGATTCCCCGGAACGGTCCCTCGGTGATGACGACGCTATCGCCCTCTTCAATCTCCGGAACCACGATCGTATACACAGATTCTCCAGCGATATGACTTCGCAGTTCAGCGATCACGGTATCAGGCACAAACGCTAGTTCGACCCCAAACCGAACGATGCCGCTTACTCCACAGGCATACATAACGGCCTTCTGGCTTAATTCCCGGTCAAATCGGCAAAATAGGTAGCCCGGGAATAGTGCTTCGATAAACCATACGAGACCCCGGCGGGTCATGCGCTGAACCCGGATACGTGGACAATAAACATCCACATCATCCAAAAGGCAAAGGTGCGCGGCGGCTATATGTTCGTGCTTTGGCTGTGAACGAAGGCAATACCAGGGATAACCTGTAACGGATTCTGCTTTTGGTAAGCTTGCAGTGCGAGAGTTCATGAGGTTCGCCTGGACTTCTCTTAGGATTTAATGGGATCGTCGTAATAGGAAGCGCATCGATAGAAATAATCGCTGTCTCCCTCGAATATTGAATCCACTCCATTTAGGACAACACCGGCGGAATTGATTCCGCGACTTTCCAGCAGCTCGTTGACTGACTCTATCCCTCTGGCACGGCTAAAACCAAGCCGAACCACTTTAATGATGCTATCTACCTTAGAGGCTAACACGGCCGTGTCGTCAATGGCAAGCAATGGAGCTCCATCTAGGATGACCCATTCATAGGTGCGGGACGCTTCTTCCAGGAAATCATCAGCGATATTTCCGAGAAAATACTTTCCTGGCTCTGCGCTGACTTTGCCACGCGGAATGACTGCTAGATTGTCGATACCGCAAGTCAAAACCGCGTCCCGCCAGCAAACGACACCCCTCATAATATCGGAAAAGCCAATCTCATTTTTGAGGCCAAAGATGGTATGTTGTATTCCTCGGTACATGTCGGCATCGATTAGCAATGTTTTTGCTCCGTCAGAAGCAAGGATCGCGGCAAGGTGCGATGCAATCGTGGTTTTGCCCTCGCCAGGAACAGCACTTGTTACCAGAATGATTCGCGGGGTGGCACTTCTCCCAGAGCCAAATAGCAGCGATGACCGAATACCCTGGAATGCCTTTGAAATCGGCAGGCTATCCATATGCAAGCCTTCATTATTCTTGTTAGCTATTTTCGGAATATACCCGAGGACGTTTCCCTGGAAGAGCGCATGAAATTCATTCGAAGACACGATTCTGTCATCCAACTTTTCAATAACGAGGAAAATGCCAATCCCGACGATGAGACCAATAGCCAATGCTGTGAAAATCGCTTTTTTGACGCCAGAATTTACTTTAGCGGGTTTTGACGCCATTTCCAAAATGGCCACGCTGCCTTGGTTGATATCTTTATTTACATCCACAGCCTGCATGCTCATAAGCAGGTGCTCGTAAAGGGCTTTCAGGCGGTCCAACTTCGCTTTGATCGAATCATATTGAGCGGTTCTCCCGCTGAGATCCAATGCTTTGGCATTCCACAGATTCCGCTCACTCTTTAAATTCTCAATCTGGAGGCGAATCGACTCTCGTTGGTTGCTCAGTTGTGATTTGCTCTCATCTTGGCAGATTTTGATGAGAATCTCCTGAAGCGTGATCTGGTTACTCAATTGAATAACGATCGGATGCTTTGGCCGCAGGTATTTGGAGAAATCTTCCAGACTCGCCTTTAAGAGCTTAATTTGCTGCTTAGCCTTAAGGTAATCCGCTTGCGCGCTGGAAGAAGAAGATAGCAACACCGCATCGGAATCTGGGGCAGCCGTTCCTTGTTCCGAAGGATCGTTGCGCTGCCGGTTCATATAAGCATCGGCGCTCAGGAGATTGAGAAGTTGATACTCTGTATTGAAGGCAGCTAATTTTTGATCGATACGATTAAGGTAGGCTCCTGTACTGCTGTTTTCAGTTTGAAGAAATGTAATATTATTTACCTTTTGGAAACTTAGCAATTCATCCTCACCGGCTTTGATTTTCTTTTCAAGTGTATCAAGTTGCTCGGAAATCGCAGAGATCGTTGTATCCGACTTCTGCGACTGCATATTCTTTTTTGCATTGATGTATTCCTGCATCACCGTACCTAACAATGCCTGAACGTAGTTCGGCTCAGCGCCAATCGCTTGTAATACAAACAGCGCGGATCGGGGTTTCTGATTTGCGGTAATTTTTACTGGGCAGGGAGTAAGATCCGGCCGTTTGGCCTGGACCGTTGCCTCCGCTTGAGAACGAATCATCTGGCTCTCCATGAGCGAGATTTGAGTGCCAAAAAAATTCCCAACATCTTCGTTATAAACAGCGCTGCCGGGCAACGAAATCTGTCCACTTACCATCATAATCCCTTTGGATTCGAACTCTGGCGCAGCAATTAGATTATGCCATCCCGCATATGCCATGGCGAGACCGATCGTGAGAACCAGCACCCACCAGTGCGTCCACAGGATCCGCTTGTAACGAGGCCATTTAATATGCATCGCCATACGTGACCTGGCGAACTCTACCTTTGGCGATTTATTTTCGTTTGAATCAGTCTGGTTCATGGATATGAGGTGCCGCTAAAAGTTTACGCGGTTTTCCAATACGATAATGACATCGTCCGAGTTAAGAACGGGATCTTCCGAGGCGGTTCCTTCAAATAGAGCTTTCACATCAACGGGGACGGCCTCTTTTCCTTTTCTTATAAGCCGAACATTTTTCCTGTTGGCAAAGTCAGAAAAGCCACCGGCCCTCATAATGGCTTTACTAACGGTAAAGGCTCCAACTTGCGGAATTTCAATCGCGCCCTGATTATGTACGGCCCCAGTAACGTAGATGAATCCGCGCGATTTTTGTGTCACCGAATCAAGACCGACAATGACCGTGGCGCGGTAAAAATAGTCCTTCTCCAGTTCCGCCTTGATTTCCTTTGCAAGCCTAGCGCAACTCTTGCCGGACGCCTTGACACGCCCGATTAGCGGGACCTCGATCTCCCCCGAATCGGTCACGACCAACGGGCGGGCTTCGCTGCGTTCTTCGACCACGCGGTAACTCACCCGGTCCCCCACTGTCAGTTCCCGTTTGGTGTCAAGCGCCTCCATTGAATTGGTCGCGGCGGCTGAGGCAAAAGCAGGCGCAAAGGGGGAGGCATCTCCCTTGGGCGATTGGCTCGCTGTGCCTTGAGCTTGAGCAGACAGGCAAAAGATACCAAACAACACTTCCAACAATGCGAATTTTAGGGTCATAGCTGATTCTTCTAAAAACGATAGGTGATGGTAGCGAACACTCTATTTTGCGTATAGTTCATGTCCGGAAGATCTGAGTCCTTTTTGATAATCTGGTAATCAAGCCCGAGGATTGTCGCCCGGTTCCACTGGTAACTGAAGTGGATACCGACGCCGTAACGATTGAGTGTTTCCTGTTGTATGGAAGGCGAGTCGCTCACATGCTGGTAGAATCCATACAAGCTAATGGGAACGTCTCGAATGACGGAAAGATTAAGGTCATACCGCACGAAGTTCATTGTTTCATAGTTGGAGGTAAGCCCCAGTTGAATTTCGTGTCCGCCAGCTAATGTCTGAGTGCAATAGGAATTCAGACGGTTTGCCAGCATGGCGTTGGCATACCATCCGTTTGCGTTTGAATCATCGCCATTGCCACCGCCGCGGTCGAAGTAGCCGCCTTGAAATCCACCAGCCGTGCGCAATTTTAGGAAGTGACTGATCGTGGTCTCAGAAAACACACCGCCGGAAACTATCGTGGAATCGTTCTGATAGTTCTGGTTGTAATAGCTATACATCACGTTTGTTTCCAAACCGACCGTTGACCGTTCGGTGGTTTTATACGCAATGGAGGTTCGATTTATTTCGGCGTTGCGGTCGAGGTAATCAAACTCGCCTGTAAGCGAAACATAAGTAAAGTGGTCATAAGTGCTCTGGACGACGAGCTCATTCATATCCCACGTGGTGGTCGCGCCAACGGTGTTTTCAAGATGCCCAAAAGCACGAACGTTACTTAGGGCAGGTTGCTCCGTGGGATCATAGCTGATATGGATGAGATCATGAAGATTGATCTTTACGATATCGTTAACATAGATATCGAAGCTTAGGTAAGAATCAGGAGTAACCTCAGGGGTATTGCTTCCATACTGTTTGATATGGGTGAGGTAAGATCTGTAGCCGAGCCCTAGGTTGAAATTCAGGTCATTGACGGGTGTCACCGGCCAGATACCGTGGATACTTAGAAAGGGTTCCAGGATAAGGTCACGTTGGGGATACTGATCGGAAATGTTGGTATTATCATTGTATTCCACGAGGATGGTTGTACTAAGTGAAAAACGCACCGCCCCCAGGCGGAAGTTATAGGGCATGTCCAGATTTCGATTACTTCGAAGCGTCGCAGCCTCAACTCCGGCCATAGATGGGCGACCAGACCCTTGAGACAAGAAATCTTGTGCGGAAGCAGAGATGGCGCATAAGAGGCATATCGCCGCTATTAAAGATTCATGCCTGCATGTTTTTCCGGTGCCGGAAATTATAGCCTTCGAAACTCGGAGGCAATACACCGATGCCGCTGATAGCCGGTCGCGTAAGTTAGTATTAGCCATATGGCTATTCTTTCCCTGTTGAATACGTTACTAATTTCCCCTTTTTGAATTCCGGCATCTGTCGCAGAATATGGAATTCCGAGCGTTGTTACAATCGGGTTGGAAAATGTATTGCTTGTCGGTCCTTTTCTTAGCGTGCCATAGGTGTTTAGTTTGGAACGTTTCGGGAGACGTGAACTCCGGAAGCCTTTTACCAGAGAAAATGGGCGACTGGTGGCCTCAGGAAATTAGCGTGCGAATGCATACCTAATTTTGGTTCGGAAGGGGAGGCGGGCGAAAATTATGTGTCCTCGCTATTAAAAAAATGAAGCAAAAGACTTTTGAATTTCGAAGACTAGGGGACGTTATGAAACTAAACTTAAGATGGCTTGATGTTGCCCAGGCAGTTTCCGACAGCGGATGGCGCGGCTTGCGCTATACCGTGCTTTTTGCCTTGGCCCTGGTGTGGTGTGGCGAAAAAGGAAAAGCAATCGAACACAATACCGTGACGGGGTCGCCGGTCGCACAGGTTCAAGCCAAACTGGGAGGCGGCCCCATCGCGACGGCACAGGCCGATGCGCTGGTCTTGGCGGTCAAACAAGCATGTGCGGCAAATCCAGCAGGGGCGGCGTCCATTCTGTCGGAGACACTCTCTGTGAAACGGCGTGACCAAGTGGCGATCGCCGGGCGGTTGGTTGGCGCTGCGATTGAAGGCCTGGGGCCAGAGGCAGAAGCCGCTATGGTTACCGCACTGGTTCGGATCGGCGTAGAGCTTCAGCCGGATGCCATTGTTGCTATCGTGAAAGCAGCGACAAAGGCAGCTCCTCCATCAATGGGCCGTCTGATCGTAGCGACCGCAATCGCAACGAAGAAGCTTTTGGGAGCGGAAGAGGAAGCCCAACTCCTCGCCGAAGCCAACAGATATGGCGAGGTGGATCCCGAGCTCGATGTTGTGGGCGAGCTTTTTCAAGCTCTGGAGATTACCGGGGGCATTTTGACGATCCCCCCAATCACGCCAACCATTGCTCCGATAACGACTAGTCGTCGCGGGCAAATCATCTCCCCCACCCCCAGCCCCGCAAGTCTATAAGGGGTCAATGCGCGCTGCAATTTTCGACCGCTTATCCGCACTTCCAAACCGCTGACTTTGCAGCCATCTGCTTCCCGTAAATGCGTTGCAAATGACCGAGGGGCGGTTTGGGCGTGATCGGCGGAAGATTGCCGGAAAGGGCGCTTTTTAGGAGCAGTTGCTCGTTTTCGCGGTCGAGCAAAAGGGTTTTCATCACCATCTGCTGCGTTTTGTCGATCAGGGTGCGTTCAGGCTGGGTGCGAGACCCGGGAATGCCGTTGGCTCCGCGAAGTTTTTCCAGCGATGCTTCGATTTGGCAAAGCAGAGCGCGTTTTCGTTCGAGAAAGAGTGCCTCCGGCGCCTTGCCGGTAATTTTGAGGATTTGGTTTTCCTCCAAAATCAGTTCGTAGATGCGCTCGCAAAGAGCAAGGTGGCTTTGCAGAAGGTTTTCCATGTTCAAGGGGGGCTAGAATATGCGGGAGATCCAAGACCGCGACGGAGTGGATTGCGGCGTCGGGGCAGGAGTCGCGCTTGGGCGTGGGGTCGGCTTTCGGCGAGCTTTGGGCTTGGGCGAAGGGGATGGAGCAACAATGGAGGTCTCTAGCGTTCCCATCGAGGGTTGGATGGGCAATTTCAGGGCGTCGGAGATCACCAGAGTTGAAGAAAGGAATGGCTCCCCGCCCCCGGGTTTGGCGTCGGGCGTGGAAGCGGGTTCTGGCGTTACGGCGGGAGAAGGGGCGGCGGAGGGTTCTGGCGTGGGAACTGGCGTCGGGGTGGCCGAGGGAGCCGGAGTGGCAGCTGGTGCGGGTGAAACGGCGGGAACCGCAGTGGCCTGAGGAGGAGCTGGAACGGGAGGCGTGGGCGGAATGGTTAGCGCTGGCGTGGCTGATGGAATGGGCGTTGCGGCGGGGATCGGAGTCCCGGAAGCAGACGGAGTTGAAGCCGATATGGCGGCGGGCTTGGCTTCCGGCAGCGCGGTTATGGAAGGTATTTTAAGGTCCGCAACGTCCGGCGGGGTCAAGAGCGAGGCCATTTGCATCTCCGTCTTTTCCTGCCATTTCAAATAGTTGATCCGCCATTGGGCCATTTGGTTGCAGGCGGTGACGTTCTCGGGAAGGGTTGCGGCATCCTGGTTTTTTTTGTATTCCTGGATAATAAACTGGTAGGCTTCGATGGCGCGGTTGGGCAGGCGCAAACGTTCGAAGCAGATGCCCATTTGGTAAACGACGGGCCATTGCCAATCGGGGGCTTCGCTCAAGGTGGCCAGGGATTGATAGATCGTCAGGGCTTTGAGAAAATCGCCATCTTTATAGAAATCATTGGCGATCTGGTTGCCGGTTTTGCGTTTCCAGAAAATCCAGCTTTCGGGATCTTTGGCCGCGTTAGCTTTTCCGTTGCGCAACAGGTCGAGCGTGTAGGTAAGGGCTTCTTGGGGGCGGTTGGCGGCTTTGAGCGATGATGCCGTGATGTAGCGAACTTCCGGCAGATTAGGGCTGGAGGAGTATTGCTCGATGAACTGCTTCGCGGCGTTGATGACGTCGTCGTATTGGTTAAGGAGAAAGAGGCAGTAGAGCGAGCGGAAGTTGGCGCGTTCCCGATCCTCTGGGGTGAGATCGAGGAGTTTGATGAGGTTAAAGAATTTGTTAGCCTGCTGGTAATCACCGGTGGTGAAGTAGGTTTCGGCGATTTCAAACTGCGCGGTGAGGGTCGCGTTTTTGTAAGGCGATACTTCGCTGCTGCTGATTTTCAGAACGATGTTAAGGACGTTGTAGAAGCGATCGAGAGCGAGTTGGTAGGCGCCGGTTTCGCGATAGAGACGGCCTAGTTTGAGCAGTATCGCGGGCGCTTCGTTATCCCTAGGGAAGAGATGTACGAATTTTTCGTATACCGCGATCGCCTTGGTATAAACGCAAGCTTCTTCGTAGGCTTGGGCCATGATGAGCAGGCCGTCGCGCTTGTCGCTATCGGGTGCAGGGACGTTGAGCATCCGCTCAAAAAATCCCTCGGCAAGGGAAAGGTTATGGTTTGCGACGGCTTTCCGGGCCAGCTTGAGGTAGCTCAGAACGGCATCGCGCGCAGCTTTGGCTTGGTCGAGCTCGGCTCGCGGCGCGGGGCTGGGCGTTGGCTGCTGGGCCAAGGCACCGCCAGCGGCAAACAAGAGGATGAGAACGATAGGCTTCATTCAGATCCGCTAGTTTTGCCGATAGGTGGCTTTGCTGCCACCCGGTTTACCGGATTGCTGGGTGGACGGTGGTTGCGCGGGTTCGAAGACTGGCTCCAGAAATTTTTTGCGCGCTTTCGGGATGTTGTAGGGATTTTTGAAAATATTGACGACTTCGGCCGGGTATCGAGTGAGATCGAGGGCCTCGCCCTGCGGAACGGGTTGCGCATTTTCGGGAGGCGGAAAGGCGGGCACTGGCTCCTGAATGGGCGGGACGGGCAAAGGCTCCGGCGTGTGCCGGGCCTCGGGCGTGGGCGATGACGAGGGGCTCGGGGTGGCAAGCGGCGTGGGCGTCGGGGTGGGTTTGGGGACGCGGGGCGGATTGGGGCGCACCCCATCGGAGCAGCTCCACTCAAAGCGCAAGGGCACGGGGGCTCCGTTTTCCAGGTAGGCGACGGGGATGAAAATATACGGTGTGGTTTTACTTTGCCGGAATTCACGCCGGGGCGCGGGAGCCGAGGGCCCTGAGTCTCCGGCCCAGACGCTCAGCGCAAGCATCCAAAAAAGTACGGCGTAGATTTTCGACATGCGCGAGTGCAAAGCAATTTCCTTACCACATTGGAAAAAGGAAAAGGCTCTCCCGGTTTTCCAGGAGAGCCTCCCCTAAACAAAGCTTAGGTTTATTGCAGCAGTTTCATGGCAACCTGCGTGCTGGAGTTTGCCTGAGACAGCATCGACGCACCCGATTGGACGAGGATGTTGTTCTTGGCCATCTGCGTGGACTCCTGGGCCACGTCAACGTCGGCAATGCGGCTGTTGGCGGCTTCGAGGTTGGTCTTGTTCGTGGAGAGCAAGTCACTGGCGAAGCCGAGATTGCTCGACTCGGCACCGTTCTGAGCGCGCATCGCGGCGACATCGGTGATGGCTTGGGTGATGTCCGTCGTGCCACCGCCGGAGAGCTTCAAATCGCCCAGGCTGGCCGCGCCTGTGACCCCCGCGGTCTTGGTCGCAAGATCAGACTGGCTGACAGTCTGTGTGAGCGAGCCGTCCTCCGAGGTGGAGACTGTTAAGCCGTCCGTGCTGGTGCTGAACAGATCAACGCCGTTGAACTTGCCGCTGGAGATATCGGTCAACTGCGACTTTAGAGCGGTGAACTCCTTGTCGTAGTTGGCGGTATCTGCCGTGGATTTCGTGACGTCCGAGAAGAGCGTCTTGAGTTCCGAGACACGGTCAAGCACCTTCGCCGCGGTCTGCAACGCGCCGTCCTGTGTTTGCAGGAAGGAGGTTGCGTTGGCGATGTTGTTGTTGGCCGTTTCCGTGCGCTTGATGGCCGACTGCATCCGCATGGACACGGCCAAGCCACCTGCATCATCCGACGGGCTGACGATTTTGGAACCGCTGGAGAGACGCTGGAGGCTCTTTTGGAGCGCGGCATTGCTCTTGTCGAGGTTCTGCGCGGCGTTGTTCGCCGTGGTGTTGGTATTGATTACTACTGACATATTTGCCTTTCTTGGTTGAGTGCGGCGTCCGTGCCGCGACGGGCCATTTTTCTAGAGTGGCTGACCTCACCCGCAGGAAATCGTAGACTCCCGCATGGGTTATAATCGGCAGCCCTTCCTTTTTCTTTAGCGCTTTTCTCAAAAATATTTCGCCCCCTCAGAACAACGCCCGGCCCGGCGTCATCACAAAAAAAGAGCCCTCCCGATTTCTCGGAAGGGCTCTTTGGCTCTACTCAGTAGTTGTTATTATTGCCTAGCTCTGGAGGAGCTTGAGGGCGACCTGCGCACTCTGGTTGGCCTGGGAAAGCATCGAGGTGCTGGATTGCACCAGGATATTGTTGCGGGCCAGTTGCGTGGCTTCCTGGGCCACATCGACATCGATGATGCGGCTGTTGGCGGCTTCCAAATTGGTCTTGTTGGTGGAGAGCATGTCGCTGGCGAAGTTGAGGTTGCTCGCCTCCGCACCATTCTGAGCGCGGGAAGCCGCGACGGCCGTGGTGGAATCGATCAGATCTTGCACGGTGATATCGCCAAGGCTGTTGGCACTCGTGATCGTGGTATTCTCGGTATCGAGCGCGGACTGGGAGATCGTCGCCGTCTGGCCGCCGTCTTCCGTGGTCAGAACCGTCAGCGAGGTGTCGCCCGTGGCACCGGTCGCGGCAAAGAGATTTACGCCGTTGAACTGGGCGCTGCTCAAATCGCCAAGCTGGGTTTTCAGCGCGGTGAATTCCTTGTCGTAGTTGGCCTTGTCGGTGGTGGACTTGGTAATATCGGTGTAGAGCGTCTTGAGTTCCGACATCCGGTCGAGGATCTTCGACGCAGTTTGCAGCGCGCCGTCCTGGGTTTGCAGGAACGAGACCGCGTTGGAAATGTTCGTGTTCGTCGCCGCCGTGCGTTTGATGGCGGACTGCATCCGCATCGAAACCGCGAGGCCGCCCGCGTCATCGGCCGGGTTGACAATCTTGGAGCCGCTGGAGAGCCGTTCCAGGCTCTTCTGGAGGGCGTCGTTGTTGTGGCTGAGGTTGAGAGCCGCGTTCGTCGCCGCGGTGTTGGTGTTGATGAGTACTGACATTGATTTGCCTTTCTTGGAGTTTGCGAGTCCGTATCGCGTCGGGCCACTTTGAATCGGGTGTCTGACCTCACCCACCAGGGCTGTTCGCCCCGACACCTATTTCATTCGGCCAAACGGAAAATTCGTTTAGCGGATTTTTTAAACATTCTGCGGCGCGCCGGTTTTTCAGATGGGCATGCGACCTGCTTAGAAGAGCCCGCCCTTTTTTACCTCTATGTCCGGCATTCAAACCTCAGGCCTCGCTTCGGGAATGGACTGGAAGACCACGGTCGACCAGCTCATCGCCGCGGATTCCACGCCGGTAAACAATGCCAAGGCCCAAAAAACGACCAACACGACCAAGCTGAACGCACTCACCGCGCTCCAGGATGATCTCTCGGCACTGCAAACCTCCGTCAAGGCCCTGGACGATGGAGACAGTTTTGCCCAGCGAGCGGCAAAATTTGCCGATTCCGGAAGCACCTGGTCGGCAACGGCCTCGGCGGGAACTGAAACCGGCGATTACGTTTTCAACGTCAGCCAACTGGCCACCAAGGCCGCGCGCACCGGTTCAGCCAGCCTGGGCGCGCCGATCAGCTCCACCAATACCGTCACCAACGTAACGCTGGCAACGATGAACCTCGGAACGGCCATCACAGCAGGCAATTTTTCCATCAACGGAGTAAAGATCGACGTCGCCGTCACCGATTCCCTTTCCAGCGTTTTTCAAAGAATCTCGGACAAAACCAGCGGCGCGGTCACCGCATCCTACGATGCCAAAACCGATACCATCAGCCTGAAGAGCACCAGCGCCATCACCGTGGGAAGCGCCGGAGACACGAGCAATTTTCTCACCGCGCTCAAGCTTTACAACAGCACCGCGTCCGGAACATCCAGCTCGGGCTACACACTGCAAACCCAAGGCAAACTGGGCGTTCCCGTTCTCACCGCAACCCTGGAGAACGCGAAACTCAAGACAGCAATCTCCGCGGTGGACCTCAAGGGCAACGGGAGCTTTTCCATCAACGGCGTCACGATTAATTTCAACGCCAAGACCGACAGCATTCAGGCCGTCATCGGCCGAATCAACGCCTCCAGCGCCGGAGTGCTGGCCG
Source organism: Spartobacteria bacterium UBA695 (assembly GCA_002298145.1). Taxonomy (GTDB): domain Bacteria; phylum Verrucomicrobiota; class Verrucomicrobiia; order Chthoniobacterales; family Chthoniobacteraceae; genus UBA695. The sequence continues at coordinate 138,094 of DBMP01000023.1, forward strand.
CCTACGACCGCGCCAACGACCAATTCACGCTCACCAACAAAACCACCGGCAATGTCGGGTTGAATGTCAGCGAGAGCACCGGCGGGGTGCTTGAAGCACTCGGGCTCAATGCCACAGCCACTCCCACCAGCGGTCAGAACGCCAAGTTTACCATCAACGGCAGCAGTTCCATTATAAGCACCAGCAACACCTTCGGCTCCGATGTAACGGGGATCACGGGGCTTTCCGTCACTGCCGCCACGGCAGGCAGCCAGACCGTGAACGTCTCCAGCGACAACACGGCGCTGACCACCAAGCTCAACGACTTCATCGAAAAATACAACACGGTGCAGGACTACCTCTCGCAACAGACCAAAATCTCCACCAACAGCGATGGCAGCGTCAGCACCTCAACGCTTTCCGGCAACCTCGACATCAGCGCCATCGGCAGCAAACTGCGCAACCTTGTATTCCACTCCGCAAGCGGCTTGTCGGGCTCAATCAAGCGCCTTGCGGATATCGGCATCGACTTTCAGAGCAGCAGCTCCGATCTGCAAATCGCCGATTCCACCAAGCTCGAAAACGCGTTGAACACCAACGCATCGGACGTAGCCACCCTCTTCACCAATAGTACCGACGGCCTCGCAACCGCGCTCAGTGCCTACGTCAATAAAATCACAGGCTATGGCGGCACCCTCTCCTCGGAAACCGCCGCCCTCAACAAACAGAACACCGACTTGGACAAACAGATCGAACGCCTCAACTCCCAACTCGACGCCGAGCGCACCCGCTTAACAAACTCCTTCGTGCAAATGGAATCCGCGCAAAGCAGCCTGAAAAGCGAATTGCAATCCCTACAGAGCACCTTTGGCACCTCCTCGTCCGCCTCCTCCACGGTCGCCTAGAGTCTTCCTTTTCATGAAACCGTCCTCCTCCCTCCGCCGCCTTGCGCAATGGCTGCTCTGCCTAGCCGGGGCGCTTTCGGTCTTCGGATGCACCTGCTGCTGGCGGCGCGTCGTCACCCTGCCGCTGCCGAGTTATCACGACCTCCAGCCGGGCATCCCCATCCGCCGAGTGGCCATGCTGCCCTTTTATTACGAGCGGGAAGACGGCAGCCCCGCAACACAAATCGACGCCGCATTCCATGAGGAACTCGGCAAAACCGCCCTCTTCGAAATCGTATGGATCGACCGCGCGCAGTTGAAAGCATGGACCGGCCGCGGCCAGATTTCCTCCGCTGAAAACCTCCCTGCCAACCTGCTCCTCACCGTGGCCGCGCAAACCGGCGCCAACGCCGTGCTATTCACCGACGTCACGCACTACTTCCCCTACCAGCCAATTTCCATCGGGGTCCGCAGCAAACTCGTCGATATCCGCACCGGCGGCATCCGTTGGGCCTTCGATCACCTTTTCGATTCCGGCAACCCCGCGATTGCCCAGGCCACCCGCTGCTTCTACATGACCCAGATCCAAACCAACCTCCCCATCGGCAACGACGGCGGCGCGGTCCTCCAGAGCCCCCGGAAATTCGCAGGCTACGCCGCTTGGGAAACCTACCGGAGCCTCATCAACAAACCAATCCCCGTCCCCCAGTAAAAAGCCCGGCCTTTTCCTCATTCCATTCCAGCCACGACACTTCGTCTCGAAAAAAAACACTAAACTGGTCCCGCATCCCGCCGATATAGGGAAACAATAAACAACGAGTATCGCCAATCATCCAATGAACATTCAAAGCGTTAGACCAGAAATCGTGGTGGGAGCCGCGAACTCAAAACCAGGGACCAAAAGTGTGGACAATGATACGCAGACCTCCAGGACGGTCAGCGACAGCTATCTGCCGGAACAAAACGAGGACCTCCTGGAGGCCCTCCGGAATCAACCCAACGTGCGCCCCGAGGTGCTGGAACGAGCCAAACAGCTCGTAGCCGACTCCGGCTATCCGCCCAAAGACGTGATCGAATCCATAGCCGACACCTTCCTAACCAGCGCGGGGAAATAAACCATGCAACTCGCGCGATTCGCCAAATCGTATCAAACCGCCGCCATCAACACCGCTACACCCGGCCAGTTGATCCTGATGCTCTTCGACGGCGCACTCCGGTTCATGGCCACCGCCCAAGCCGGTTTCCAAATCGAAGACTTCATGAAGCGCAATGAGACCATCCACAATAACATCGTCCGCGCGCAAGACATCCTCAGAGAATTGCAGGCCAGCCTGGACATGAAAATCAAAGGCGACTTTTCGCCCCGAATGTACGCTTTGTACGATTTTATGATCACCCAACTGCACCAGGGGAACCTGAAAAAAGATCCCGCGCCCATCGCGGTCGTCAGCGACCTGCTGGGGCAAATCCGCGACGCCTGGGCCGAAATGCTGGATAAATCGGCAGTGCAAGTCGCATGACAGCGCCCCCCCCAGAACCGGAATTCTGGCGCCTCTTCGCCAGTTACGAAGACCTGACGCAACACCAGCACACCGCGATCAGGGAAGGGAATTTTGTCCTCGTAGAGACCCTTCACGCCACCAAGACCGCCATTCTTAACGCCATGGCACAGATCAACGCCAGCGCGGGCCGGATCAGCGATCATCCCTCGCTCCAGGTCCGCCTGGAAGCATTGAAGGCAATGGTGCAGCGGAACATCGAGCTCACTAACGAAAAGCTTCAGGAGACGCAGCGCACCGCCCGCAGGCTCGAATCCGCATCCAAACGCCTGAAGGCAGTGGAACACGTCTACCACAACGGCACCAAGGCCGAAACCCTCCGCATCCACGGTTGATCCATGTCCGAAACATCCCCCGACAACTCCAGTTCCCCAGATTTCGCCCTCTTGGAGGCAAGAGCGGCCGACCTCCGCGCCCAGCTTTACCAAAAAGAGGAAGAACTCAAAACACGAGTGGAGGCCATGGTCATTGCCACCGCCGAGATTAAAAAACTGCGCGATGCCCTGGACTCCACCTTCGAGCAGTCCACCAGATTCTGCTACCAGTTGCTCAACGCCTTCGATCCCCTGCTGGGCGACCAAGCCCGCGCCGTCGTGGATATCTGCGCCCGAATGGCCAAAAGCCGGTATTTTCCCCCCGAGGAAAAGGCTTCCTTCCTCAGCGCGGCCTGGCTGCACGACCTAGGCCTCATCAATTATCCGCGCAGCCTCCTACACCGGATGCATAGCGACCCGGCATCCCTCAGCGACGACGAACAAAAAGCCTTCCGCCACCACCCAGCCCGGGGCCAACAGTTGGTCTTCTTTGCCGACAATATGCGGCGTGTTGGCGAAATCATCCGCGCCCATCATGAACGCTTTGACGGTCACGGCTATCCCGACGGTTTCGCCGGAGAAACCATCCCCTGGCCCGCACGCTGCCTCGCGATCGCCGTATTTTTCGTAGACTGCAACCTGCCCAAGGAACAAGCGCTCGAAACCATTCAAAACCAGGCTGGAAGCGCCTTCGATCCCGAAGCCGTCCGACTATTTTTCCAAATGACTCAGGCCGGAAGCCTCCCCCTCCGGGTTCGGGAAGTCATGGCGGACGACCTCGCCCCCGGGATGCGCCTAGCCAACGCCATTAGCAACACCGCTGGCCTGCTGCTATTTCCAGAAGGAATGGAACTGACCGAAGCCGTCATCGCCAAGATCAGAAATCACAACATGCTCTGCTCCGTAACGCAACGGTTCCTGGTATTCAGCTGAAATCCTCATCCCATCCATTCGAAAAAACCACCGAAGCAAGCTATTTTTTATATTACTAAATATATCTTTGAGCACACTTACTCCGCGATCTACATTAATTTTCTAGATAATATAGTATTCCTCCGCTTCCGCAGAGCTCTACTTACCCAAGCTACCGCACCGCAACCCTCTTTCCATCGTACTTTGCTGGCGTTTGCCACACTACAAAAACAGCCTGAATACCCCCCCATTTTCCACAACTGAGATATATTACTAACAAAAAGCCGTATAAAAACGTATTGTCAGTCCAACAGGTTATAATATAGAAGTTCTAATATTCAGTATTTATATATGATATGTGTACAACATGCTTGCAGTGAGAAAGTTTAAACATCGCATTTTTCCCAATAATATTTTATCTCCCCTGAAGCATGGAGTATGCCGTTCGACCGCATTTTAATTGTTGACGACCAAGCGATTATCCGCAAAAGCATGGCGGACGCTCTTCGAGCCAAACGACATTCCGTAATACTCGCTGGTACCATTTCCGAAGCGGAAAGGCAGATCCAGCGTGGCAAGATCAACGTCATGTTTCTTGACGTCAGGCTACCCGATGGGGACGGTATTGAGCTGCTACAGAAGCTATCGAACATGCCGGATCGCCCTCTAGTCATCATGATGAGCGGCGAAGTAAACATCGAAAGCGCCGTCGAATGCATGCGTTTAGGAGCATTCGATTTCCTCATCAAGCCATTTACCATCGAGCAGGTCGAAGGCACCTTCAAAAAAGCGCAAATGCTCTCGCGCATCATGAAGGTGAACCGCAACTTGAGCAACGACGTCAGCAAGAGCCTCAACCTCCTGGGCGAAAGCCCGGCGATGCTCAAACTCAAGCAACTCATCCATAAAGTAGCCCCCACGGAAGCCACCGTCCTGGTATCCGGTGAAAACGGCACCGGCAAGGAACTGGTCGCACAGGATATTTACAACCTCAGTTCCCGGGCCGACGCCCCCTTCATCAAAATCAACTGCGCGGCCGTTTCAGAAACGCTGATGGAGAGCGAATTTTTTGGCCACGAAAAAGGAGCCTTCACCGGAGCGTTGGAACGCCGCATCGGTCGGTTTGAAATGGCCGACGGAGGAACCCTTCTCCTTGATGAAATCAGCGAAATTCCGCCCAGGCTCCAAGCCAAGCTCCTCCGCGTACTGCAAGAGCGCGAATTCGAGCGCGTGGGCGGCACCAAGACCGTTAAAGTGGACGTCCGAATCATCGCCACCACCAATCGCAACATGAAGCAAGCGATGGCCAACGGCGACTTTCGCGAGGACCTTTACTATCGCCTGAACGTCTTCCCCGTCCACATCGTCCCACTGCGTGAACGGAAAGAAGACATTCCAAAGCTGGCGGAGCATTTTCTTTACACCTCCTGCAAGCGCTACAATCGGAATATTCCTGGCTTCGCTCTGGAAACCCTCGATGCCATGATACAATGGCCGTGGAAGGGCAACGTCCGCGAACTCCAAAACTGCATCGAGCGCGCCGTCATTCTCTCCCCGGAAGAGGACCCCATTTTGCCGGAAGCGCTCGGATTCATCATCTCGAATTCCGTGCATGCGCCAGCCAAGGCCGCCGCGCCCGTCGAAGTCAAATCCACCGAATCCAAGCCCGAGCCCATCCTATCCTCGCTGGATGAACTGGAAAAGCGCCACATTCTTCATGCATTGACGCTGACAAAAGGCAACCGGAGCCACGCTGCGGGAATACTTAAAATCAGCATCCGCACCCTTCGGAACAAGCTCAACGAGTACAACTATAGAGAGCCCAAGGCCACCTCGGTCCCGTGCCATTAGGCCCCCGTTCCATTGGCCTTAGTTCCATTGCCCGGCGTACTCCCTCCACATCCTGAGGAAAGCCTCATCCATCGACGCGGCGAACGCCCCCGGATTCATTAACGGCGACGCCTGCATCCTCGCGCGCATCCCCTCCCGGAGAGAAACGCGGCGTGGTTCATCTTCGGCTAAATGAGCCGCAATCGCGAGGTACTCATCCTCGCTGGAGGCGACCAACTCCGGCAATTCCATCGCATTAAGGAGACTGACACCCACCCGCGATACATGCGTCCCTCCGGCCAATGTTACCACCGGGGCGCCCATCCAGAGCGCCTCGCACGTGGTTGTGGTTCCATGGTAGGGGAAGCTATCCAAGGCAATATCGACCTGCCGATAAGCCCCTAGGTGCCCTGCCACCGACGGTGCGTATCCAATCATATCTAGACGCGTTTCATCGATGCCACGCTTTGAGAAAAATTCGATAATCTCCTGCTTTACAGCCGGATCGTGCAGCGTCCTGGCCTTGAGCGTCAAGTGGGAACCCGGAACGCGTTTTAGCAGGCGAATCCAGAGTTCAAAAAGGCCAGGATTGAGCTTCGCGAGCTGATTGAAACAGCCGAAAGTCACGTAGCCCGTTTGGGCCGATGGATTCGCGACAATGGCGGGGGCGTCCGCCGGAGCCTGGTAGCACCAAGCACACGAGGCAAGGCGCACAAGCCGCTCGGTATGCCATTGTTCCGTGGTTCCCTCTGGATCGGCAAAAGAGTCCGTAATTCGGTAATCAATGGCCGAAAGCCCGCACGTCGCGGGATAGCCGAGATAGCTCACCTGCACCGGCGCGGGTCTGAGAGCAAACAGCTCAAGGCGATTCCACGCGGTATGCCCGCTCAGATCCACCAGGATGTCTATTTGATCCTCCTCAATCTTGCGGGCCAGCTCGCTGTGGGACATCTCGGCCGTAAGCCGCCAGCGATCCGTCAGCCCCCGGAGACGTTCCGTAACGTTGTCCAGTCGTTTCGCATCACAGTAAGCCGTCACCTCGAAGCGCTCCCGGTCCTGTCGCTCGAAAAGAGCCTCAATAAACGCCGCAACCGGGTGCTGGCAAAAATCCGCCGAAACATACCCAATACGCAGCTTCCTTCCCGCCGATCCCATTGGTCTCTGCCTCTTATAACGCCTCGCAATATTCCTGACCGTCCGTTCACCCCAGGCACGATGAGCCTCGAAGACCTCGCGCGGATGGAGCCCCGGCACATAGTTGAGGCAAAGCAGATAATTATGCTGGAACTCAGGCATCTTAGGATCCAGTTCCATCGCGCGGCGATACGAAGCCAACGCCTCGGCGGCCCGCCCGCTATCTTTTAGGAGCTTGCCCAGATTGTTATGCGCACTGGGAAGATCGGGCCGCCGGGCAATCAACAACCGAATGCATTCGAGCGCCTCGCTCGTCATCCCTATATCCGTACAAATTGCCCCGAGATTGTTGAGCGCAGAGATCATATCGGGCTTGAGCTTCAACGCCCGATAAAAACATTCCACCGCATCGAAGCCCCGTCCTTGCTCTTTAAAGAGAATGCCACGGTTATTGTGAAGTTCCGGCGTATTGCCGCCACGCTCGATCGCCAGATTGAACTCCGCAAGCGCCTCCTGGGAACGGTTGCTCAGTTGAAACGCCCGTCCGAGTTGGTAATGGTATTCAGGGTCCGCTTCATTACAACCCACCGCCTTGCGCAGAATCGCCTCCGCCTTGGCATAGTCGCGAAGCCCGATGAGGAGCATCCCCCAACGGTGCCACACTTCGCCCACTTTGGGATTGCACTTCGCGGCGCGTTCGTAGCACCCCAGCGCCTCCGGGTAACGACCACTCTCCTCCCAAGCCACGCCAAGATGATAGCGGGCCTCCACAGAATCCGGCACAGCAGCACATGCTTTCTTAAAAATCGAAATGGCCTGCTTAAAATCCCGCTTTGCAGCCAGGGCCAGCCCATATTGCAAGAGCCCCTCACCATAACCTGGCTTGAGCTTCAACGCCCGCGCAAGCAACCCCAAAGCTTCGTCCAACTCACCCGCGCCCCGGTGTACCCCAGCCAGCGTCACCATTGCCTCCGCAAAATTCGGTTGCAATTCCAACGCGCGAAGACAGCACACTCGTGCTTTCTCCAACGCCCCCATTCCGTTGCAAGCTTCCGCGAGGTGATTCCAAAACACAGCATTCTCCGGCTCAAATTGCAGAGCTTGCTCAATCCACTCAACGGCGCTCTCATCCTTGCCGCACTGGTGGGCCAGCACCCCCAGCAAATGCCACGCCTCGGCGTTTTGAGGGTTTGCAAGGAGGATTTGCCGATAGCATTCCTCGGCCTCTGCGAATTGCCCGCGACTATGGAAACGGATGGCCGCTTGCAAAGGATCCCCGCTCAGCTCAGGCGCCGTTTTCGTTTCCGATTTTTCACGAACAGACTCCATCGCCTTCCGGTGCGGAAAGAGTCCTTCGATTAATTCACCAAGATTCTTGGCGTACTGACTCGTTTCCAAAAAGCGAGGGCCTCGAGCCATCGCACGGGTAATCTCCTCGCTTAGCGAAGCGCGCCACCGAGCCTCTGTTCCAAGCTTGACAGCCAGCCCGATATACCCCGCCTCGTCCGTCGCGATGAGGCTGGGGATCCCCAACTCACGCAACAGCGAACCGGCCATGCGCGAGCGAAAAGTCGCACCATCCCACACAACCGTGGGGATGCCTAGTTCCAGCGGATCGACCGTGGAGTTAACACCAGCGAACGGGTACGAATCGAGGTAGACGTCTCCCAAACGCAGCAACTCCTTCACATCTGCGCGAGACGGCAGGCGCTCGGTGGAAATAACGAGGCGGCTACGATCTACCCCATGCCGCGCGAGGCATGCCGCCACGCTTCGTTCAAACTGCCGAATGGGATAGGCGCTGGACCAATTCGGATTAAAGGGGTGCAATAGCAACCGCGCCCCCTCCACATCCCGCAGAATCCGGGCCCACGCATCCATTAGCTCCGGCAAGATTTTAAAACAGTTCGCGCCGCTTACAAACACAACGGCCTCTTTCGGGATACCCAACGCTTCCCGGTCGAAATGCACCCGAGGAGCGCAAGCGTCCACAGTATAGTCGAAGCAATGCGCGGGGCCGTCGAGCAATTGCAGTTTTTCGCTATAGTGCCCAGACGCGTCATCGGCTTCCGAGTAGGTTCCCGAAACATAGCCATCCACATACTTCATACCGCTTGTAACGGGCGAGGAATTGGTAATCCATTGCACCGGAGCCAACCGGTGAGCGGCCAGCAGGGCGACTTGATTTGTAACCGCCGTAACATTGGTGCCGATGAGAATCACATCCAGCGCCGCTTTGCGAATCGCGTTTACCTGATCCGCCAAACGCGGCGGCAAAACCGTGAAATGATCGGTGCGCGCTCTACAGGCATCCTCCAACGGCCCGGGATGAGAGGCCAGGATGAAGACAGACACCTCGAACTGCGACCGGTCAAGACCAAGCGTGGGCAGGGTGGAATAGGTCTCCGTTTGCGAAGCAAAATGCGCATTGAGAAAGCCTACCTTTATTCTCCGACGGTGGGGCGTGGAGGCATACAGTTTAGCATTAAGCGCCGCGCCGGATTTTTCCAAAAAGAATTCCAAAATACCCGCTCGGCGAGTCATCCACTCCCGTGTGTTTCGAGCAACGAAATAGAGCGGAATAAAGTTCGCATGAAGCGCAAAATATTTAGCCACACGATAAGTCAGCGCAGCACCCGGCAGCTTGCGCGTTCGCCGATGAATCCCGCGCACCCATCCCCAAAGGTGCGTCGCATACTCCTCGACTTCGCCCTTATGGAAGAAGAGCTGCGGCGCATAAAGAACGTAGCCAAGATAATCATCAAGAAACCATTCCGGAATGCGCTCCAAATCCAGCGGCACGAACTGGTGATGCGCCATCCGGTAAAGCATCAACATCAGCAGACTTGGAAAATCAAACAGCTCCCCGATCAATGCCGCAGCCGCTTTCGCCACCCGATCCGCCTCATCGGAAATCAGCGGTTCGTTTTGGAAGCCGCTCTTGAGATATAGCCGGTAGACCGTGCCAAAGTTTCCGCTAAACAACTTTTCAAAACCGGCGGAATCAGCGTGCAGCAGAAAATCGCCAAGCCCACGCCGCAGCGCCCGCAGATGATCCGCCACCGTTGCATCCGACGGATTTTCGCGATAAGCGGCAACGATGTCTTGAATATTCACAACTTCATCCGCACCGAAAAAGTCGCAGGGAGCAACGTCCGCCGGTCTCTCCGGATTGGGTACTGTAGGGAGCCGCGCCATGACGCCTTCCGCCAGCTTCACACTTTCGGGCGATGGGTCCAATTTCAACGCCGCCTCCACGTGGTGAATCGCGGCTTCGTAATTCTTTTCGTCAATCAAATGCAATGCGCTACGATAGGCGCTCCTTGCATAATGCTGTTTTCCCAGCCTCATCAACTCCCCGCGCTGCTCCTGCGGAAGATAAGCGTTGAATCGTTCAATCGCCTTGCCCGCATCGGCAGTCATGGCCGCCGTCTGGCGTAAAAACGATGTCCCCGAGCTAGCGTGCAAGCGGTAGCAAGCCATCACTTCGGGATGATACAAAACAGGATACCGCGCCGCGATCCGCATCCACATTTCCCAATCAACACAGCTCCCCGCGGCGCTCCAAAATCCGCCGAGGTCCTCGTAAGCCGAACGACGCACAACGATTGAAGGCGGCTGGATGCGCTGCATCACGGCGAGGCGCCGGGGCCAGTTCTCCAGGATTCCAGGAGTAGGACGCTCCGTTTCAGAAACATAAAACGGCTGGCCGTCGCCCCGGATATGCGCATAACGACAGAAAGCCGCACCAACGCCGTCAACCTTTGAGATCTCCTCCCGCATCCGGGCGTAGAAGCCAGGCAGAACCACATCGTCGGCATGCAATAGGTGTACCCACTCCCCCCGGGCCCGCGTAATACAACTATTCCAGTTGCGGCGTTGCCCCAGGTTTTCAGGCTGCCGGTAAACCGACACACGACTTCCCGCAATCGAGCGAACCATGGCGGCAACATCCCCCTTGGTCGAAGCATCATCCACCACTTCAATCTGCATCTGCCCTTCCTCGATTCCCGCCGCGAGCACACCGCGCAGAGCCTTGGCCAAATAATCCGCGTCGGGATTATAGGCAGGAATCATGACCGACCAGAACGGACGGTCTCCACTATCCGCCACCGGCTCGATCCGAGGCGGGCAGTCCGCGGATTCACCGGGAGCCAGTCCTCCCATGATCTTTGCATTGGGAGCGAGCCGATCTGTCAGCGGCGGCTCAGCGAGCGCTTCTGCTTTTTGGGAATTCATGCAAACCTAAAAATAGACATCCGGCTCCGACAGAAACATCGGTCGGCCGTTCAGTAACAACCAAAGAAACCGCAAGGATTAGGGCATCGGATCTTTCCTCGCCAAACCTGGCGGCAAAGACAATTTTGGGATTTCTCCACCGGGTTTGCGAGCCGCCGCCAGATTGCTCTCTTTGATTTGCTTGTAAACCTCGTTTCGATAAATCCCCAGATCGCGAGGAGCGCGGATGGCCAGCTTTACAAAATCGGCTTCGATCCGGTTGACCCGAATTTCAATTTCGTCGCCAATCATAACCCCCTCCCCTGCTTTTCGCGTAATGACTAGCATGGCCTTAGGCGTTGGGTTGAGGTGCCGCCATGCGCTCGTCGATCAGCACATGCCGCACCGAGTATTTGCTCGAACGTCCGACGATCACTTGTTTGCCGGTCAGGCTCCGCCGATTCAGGATGACAGGACCGGCAAGGTTCACGGTGACAAATAGCGGGCTCGATGTATGAATCGTCACGATATTCAGCACCAGTGCGTCTTGCGGGCTGTGGATTTGAAGCCCGTCGGCGTCTTCCTCGTTCAGCTCGATCTCGTAATCGGCAACGGCACCTTGCGGCTCCATCACCACAAAGCTGATCGGCTCGTTCCCCATCGAACGCATGGTAAGGAACGGCCAGCTCCCCTCGATGGGGAAAAGGTCGAACCGCTGCAAGTCGGCGAGCCCGATCAATCCGAACGGCAGCGATATCTGACAAGGCTGGATACCCGATCCAGTTTCCGTGGCAAGTTTCATAAATTCATTGAGCGGCAGGGATGCAAAGCTAATCGCGTGCCACGCCAGACGATTCTTCCATACCACACATTTTAACTACGACAAATAGTCGAGCAGCGACATTTGCATAATCTTCGCACCGCTCTCCAACGCTGCCTGGTAGGCATTGTTCGTCTGGGACAGCTTGACCGTCGTGGTGGCCAGGTCCGCATCAGTATCAGTGGAAGTCAGGTTTTGGAGACTGCTGAAACGGGCCTGATTTTGCGTGCTGGTGGCCGCCAGCCGAGTCTGCACCGCGCCAATGGTACTGACCGTATTGAGAATATCATCCTCGGAGTTCTGCAGTGAACTCTGCACCGTGGAGGTAAGGGCGGAGGAGTCCTGATGAGTCAGCGCATCCCGCAAGCTCACCAGCGCATTGCCAAAATCAGCCAACTCCTGATTGGATTCCCCGCTCGTGTAGGGCGAAATGGTTGCCCCCTCACCCACTTCAAATTCCGGCGAATTCGCCCCGCCCTGGTACGAAATCGAAGTGATATTTCCCGAAGCATCTCGCTCGGCAACAAAAGGGGTAGTGTCCGTCACCGTGCCGCCGAACAAATAGGCGTTGTCGTATTTGGTATTGGCCGCCTGAAGGAACTGCTCCAGCATCTGGTTGGACTCCTTGGCATAGGCCTGCGTGGAATCAGCACTCGATGCTCCGCTGCCCAGAGTAACAAGCTCCCCGGCGCGGTCGGAAATCGTCTTGATGGAGTTCAGCGCGGAATAGGCGGCCTGGGTCAGTTCCGTGGCCTGGCCGTTATTGCGCTGGTATTGCTGCATCCGCTTCGTCTCGGTCTGGAGGCCGAGCACGCGCCCAGCGGCCGCCGGGTCGTCGCTCAAATTCGTAATGCGCAGCCCGGTGGACACCTGGTTCTGAAGTTGCGCCTGCTGCTGCCCCAAATGTTGAAGCTGCGAGCTTAAGGTGTCGGAAAATGCACTGGAAGGTACTCGCATGTCCTGTATTTCTAATAAAGGTTTGCGTTTCTTTCAATGCCTATCGTTCGGCACAGCGTTCGCGGCTACTGAATGAGACCGTTGACCACGGTATCCAGAAGTTTATCAATCACATTAATAACCCGCGACGAAGCCTGAAAACCCCGCTGGTATTTCATCAGATCCGTCAGTTCTTCATCCTGCGAAACCCCGCTTACCGCATCGCGCTGGCTGGTAATCAGCTTTTCAACCGTTTGCTGATCACTGAGCTTGCTTTCCGACGAGGAAACCGATTCGCCCAGGCCGCTGGCCACCTTGCCGTAAAAGCCGCTGAGAGTTCCGTCAATGCCATCGCCGCTCGATGTAGAGAAATCCTTACTGGCCACGGCGGCAACAGCCAGCGCGATATCGTTTCCGCCCGAGTCGCCGTTGGAAGCCGTTTTCAGCGTGGAATAGGTTAGATTGGAATCCACGGCGATCAGCCCCGACGTCGGCGCAGTGGAAAAGAAATCCCCAGCCGTTCCGCCGGTATTGTAGGCTTCGTTCACCGAGGTGGTGAGCTGATCGGCCAAGCTTTTGAGGCTATCCCGGAGATCCTGGATCTCACCATCGCGCACATCCACATTGCCCTGGAGCGAGCCTCCTTTCAGTTCCAGCACTGTTGAAGGAGATCCAGCGGAGAAGGTCTTTTCATCCGCGTTATACGTCACCTCGCCCAGCGCGCTTGCCTTATCGACCAACAGCACATCGTTGCCATCCGCGTCCTGCCCCATTACTTGAATCTGCCCGTTGTCACCGGAGATTTCCTTCGTTGTGAAATCCATGTACTGCGACAGTTTCTCCAAGGCCGTCTGCCGCTGGTCGCGCAAATCCACCGCTGAGCCGGGGCTGTTCACCTCGGATTTCTGAATCTGCCCATTGAGGTTCGCCACTTGCCCCAGAAGGTCGTTGACCGTGCTGAGATCGTCGGTGTTCTGTGCAATAATATCGTCTTGAAGCGAATCAAGGTGCGTATCGGCAACGTTGATCTGATTAGCGAGCAGATCCGCTTTTTGCAGTAGCACTTGCTTGGCGCTCGTATCCGACGGGCTGGACGCAAGGCTGCTAAAAGCGTTGAAAAAGTCAGTGATAGATGCGCCAATGCCGCTCGTCGTGGAGGTGTCATCAGTGATCGACGATGCCCCCGATGCATTAGTGATCTCCTCGCCGAGATCCGCCTGGGCCTTGAGCAAATTCTGATTTTGAGCCTTGAGGTAGCTCGTCTGCGAAATCTCGCGCGAAACCTGAACATCGAGATACTTGTCGCGGAGCTGCTGAACAGTCACAGATTGGGCCCCACCCGCCCCATTGTCCGCCGGGCCCTGGCTGCCAATATTTAACCGCTGCCTCGCGTACCCATCTGTAGATGCATTGGCAATATTCTTGCCCGCGATCTGGACACCCTGGCTCTGGGTGGAGAGGGACTGAGCCGAACTGGATAATGCGCTAAACAGGCCAGACATAGGCGGATCAACTCTTTGCGATCGAACGCATGAATGAGCTCACAACCGAAAGGTTAGGTTTTCCCTCCTTGGAATACGTCTGCACGACCTCGCCGGGATTCAGCCGCTGGAGAATTTGTTGCAAAACCTCGATGGACCGAAATAGAAGCATCTGGTTTTGCCGGGCCCGGCGCTTGGAGCGAAATACCAGGTTATTGATTTCGTCAATCAACGCTGAAAGGAGAAGGCGCATCGGCTCCGAGGCCTTTAATATCAGCTCGCGAACCGGCGTATCCGGCGGTTTACCACAGCTGGCAGCCAAGTTTTTGACCAACGCTTCCCGCTCATGCAAGCAGCGATCGACCGTCTTTGCCTGCTCCTCCAGCATCCCCGTTACCGCCAAAACCAGCTCCGGATCGCGTTCCAAAATCGCCCCCTGCTGCCGATCGAAAAGATTGAGCAAGCCGCCGTATTCCTGGACTTCGTTACGAAACGCATCCGCTAATAATTCCCATTCGGTAGTCATTGAGTAAGTTGTGCCTGCAAAATGTTCGAAAGACCGAGTCCGCCCGCCTTGGTCATGGTATCCGCGAGGGAGTCGGTCAGCAAATATCCATAGACCTGCCCTGCCGGTCCGCCTTCCAGCAACGGCTTCATCGATTCGCCAAGAAACTGCCGCAGCAAAATCGCCTCAAACTGCCGCGATACTTCAGCCGTCTGCACGCCGTCGTCTTCCGAGCTTTTCCCCTTCACCTTCGAGGAAGCGTCCACGGTGTTGAAATTCCCCGTGGTCACGCTTGGCATTATAGCGTTGATCGCGTCCATATCAGTTTAAGATCAAATCCGCCTGAAGCGCACCCGCCTTTTTCATCGTTTGGAAAATCGCCATCATGTCGAGCGTCGAAAGCCCGAGCGCATTGAGCGCCGCGGCCACCTCCTGGATCGTCGGCAATTCCTCGACAACCTTGAAGCCGCCCTTCTTTTCATTAGCTTGCGTCTCGCTCGTTTGCGAAGTCACCGTCTGCCCCGACGTAAAGGACGCGGGCTGGCTGATGACCGGAGTTGAAACGATGCTAATTGTCAGCGAACCGTGGCTCACGGCGACCGTGGAAATCCGGACATTGGAAGTGGCAATGATGGTTCCAGTGCGTTCGTTAATCACCACCCGCGCAACGTTGTCGGGAATCGTTTCAATCGCCCCCAGCGACGCAATGAAGTTCACCTCGTACCCGCAGTAGTCCTTCGGCACGCAGACATTAACCGTCGAGGCATCCTTGGCCACCGCCGTCCTCGGGAAGACATTATTTACAGCCTCCGCGATGCGCGCGGCCGAAGCATAGTCCGGATTCAGCAACAGAAGATTAACACTGTTGTTGTTGACAATATTAGCCGCGACCTCGCGTTCAACGAGCGCCCCGCCGCTGAGCACCCCCACCGTGGGATGGTTTTTCTGCACACTCGATCCTCCGCCACTCGACGACGACCCGGCCAAAAACCCGCCAACCGCCAGCGGCCCTTGAGCCACCGCGTAAACCACGTCATCCGCGCCCAGCAGCGGCGTTTGCAGGAGGACGCCTCCCTGAATTGTCGTCGCATCACCGATAGCCGAAACCGTTACATCGATCCGACTCCCTGGTTTTGCAAACGCGGGAATGTCAGCCGTTACCATCACGGCAGCCACGTTCTGCGATTTCAGCGTGCTAGGAGAAACCTGGACCCCAAAGCGCTGAAGGGCATTGGCAATGCTCTGCACCGTATAGTTGAGCTGGCTGTCGCCTTTGTTCGCCAAGCCCGTAACCAGCCCATAACCGACCAACTGGTTATCGCGCCCGCCCTCGATCAGCACCATATCTTTGATCCGCGTGGCATGGCTCTGCATCGTCGTTAAAAACAACACCCCCAATAATACCGCGAACCGCACGACCCAATGGCTTACCCTCCCGCTTCCTGACGTGAAATGTAAAACGCCGTTCATTCTCAGAAGGGGTTGATTTTGTCGTTGAACCTCAACAGCCAGCCCTTTTTCTGCGCATCCGTCAGCGTTCCCTCACTGACAATCTCGATTTGCGCATTGGCAACATTCACCGAAGCAACCGTATTATCCGGCTGGATATCGTACGGCCGAATCGTGCCGCGAACACAAGCAAATTGCCGTTCCTTAGAAAAGCTGACCTGCCGCAGTCCCTCGACCACCAGATTGCCATTAGGCAGAACGTCCGTCACCTGCACGGCAAGCTTTGCTGTAACCGTCTGACTGTTTTCGATCGTTCCCCCACCTGTATAGGCATTCGTTCCGGTGGTCGATACCGTTGGAACCGTTGGGATCACAATACTATTGCTGCCGCTCTTCGCCAAAGCCTCATTTTTCCTGTTAATGAGCGCATTGGGAATCCCCGTGATGACCTGGTTAAGGAGATTACTGGCCAACCCCTCAAGGCCCGTGCTGGTTTTGTTGGTAGTCAGGTTCAGCGTATTCTTCAGCGAAGCAGTCTCGCTAACCACAATCGTGACAATGTCGCCGATATTTTTTGCACGCTTATCCGCGCACATCCCCCGTTCGTCCGTAATGCCATCACGCCAAAGCGAACCCGCGTGAATCATTCCCGGAGCGATCGCCAAACCGATGACAATCCACCTAAAATACGACATTGACCTGACTTTCATTGAGCACTTGTGCATTGAACTCCCTCTTACTATCCAAATTACGCATCCGAATCAGCGCTTTGGGCGCTCCGTTTTCCAACGCCTGGGCCTTTACTGTAATGGATAGTGCCCCGCGCCGGATCACCGCCTCGACAATCTGATTTTTTCGAATGACCGGCTTTCCCACGACGTCGCGCTTCATGAGCGGGGCTCCCGCATTGACGTTTTGCGCCAGTTGATAGCCCGAAAGTTTTTCATCGCTGCCCAGCAGCGCATTTCGGTTTTGCAAAATATCCACTTTCTGGACATTCACCACCGATTCATCCAAATCACGTCCTCGCTCCAGTCGAGTCGATGCAACCCACACTTCCTGCCACAACCTGGCCTTGAGGGTAACGTTCCATTCCCCCACCGTCTGTTCGCCGACGGTCACCTTGCATCCGATATTTATCACATTAGCCAAGCCATCACGGGGATATTCCGTCACCTTGAGATCAGCGCCAGACGCAGGCACTTTGACAGCCCCCCATGGACGAGCCAAATCCAATACCAAATCGCCCGACACCCCATAATGTTCAAGAACCTGCGCCTTGATATCGCGCAACAAATCATCGCTCGTATACATTCGGGCATCGGCCGCTTTCTCCTCCGCAACTGCCGCGCCTACAGCCGGTACAGCCACCGGTGTCTCCTCACGCACGGCAGGTTGCCTTGACGCCGGAGGGATATTTTCAACTGGCGCAAGAAGGCGATCCAACTGAGCATTTGCACATTTCGTAACACCAATGAATGCTAATAAAAAAGCAGAGACACGCATCCATGCAAGCAACCGATCGCCAAATTGAAAGGAAAGGTTTGCCATCGGTTATCGTTTTAATTCACTGATTTTACCAAGCATCTCGTCGGAAGTCTGGATAGCTTTTGAATTGATCTCATACGCGCGTTGTGCCTGGATCATATTTACCATTTCGTCAACGATGTTGACATTGGAGCTCTCGAGGTAGTTCTGAATCACTGTGCCAAAACCGCTCTCCCCGGGGTTACCCTGCTGCGGAGTTCCACTGGCGGCCGTCTCCTCATAGAGATTTCCGCCGCAGCTATGCAAGCCACTCGGATTATTGAACCGCACGAGATGAATCCGGAACGTGTTGGATCCGTTTGCGGTTGTCACAGTCACTTCCCCCGTCGTGGCGATGGAAATCGAGGTAGTACCCGAGGGAATCGTTCCAAATCCGCTCAACACGGGAAGCCCGTCACTCGTGGTGACCTGGCCGGAACTGTCTACCTTCAAAGCGCCATCGCGAGTATAGGCACTCGTCCCGTCAGGCCGTTTGACCTCGAGGAACCCTTCCCCATTGATGGCCATATCATATTCGCTATTCGTCTCCTTGAGCTCACCCTGCGTGAAGATTTTCGACGTTGAAACCACCCGACTGCCGTTGCCAACCTCCACCCCGGTTGGAACCATATTTCCACCACCGGAATCAGTTCCCGCAACCCGCGGTTTCTGGTAAAGCAAATCCTGAAACTCAATCTTGCTTCGCTTGTATCCAGTAGTATTAGCATTCGCCAGGTTGTTGGCAATGTTGTCGAGATTCAACTGCTGAGCAGCCATGCCTGTTGCACCGGAGTAGAGGGATTGAATCATGCTCTGTTACGCTTGGGGGTTGCCTAAAATTTGAATGGCTTTGTCGGTTTCGTCGCCATCGCTCGTCATTGTTTTCTGGCAGGCCTCATACGCTCTCGACACAGCCACCAGATTCACCATTTCGGTGAGCGGCGAGACGTTGCTCTCCTCCACGTAGCCATTAATCATGGCGGGGGTATCGACGCGTTCGAGCTTTTGCCCGGGCGCAGCGCCGAACATCACGTTTCCAAGGCGTTTCAGATTTTGTGAATTTTTCGCATCATAAAGCGCCAGCTTTCCGATCACTTGATCGCCCTGCGTCAGCGTCCCCTCGTTATTGACAGATAGCGTCCCACCCGCCGGGTTCAGCGTAATAGGCCCCCCCTCGCCCATGACCACCAAGCCTTCCTTGGTGAGCAGCTTACCATCAGGACCCGCCTGGAACTCGCCGTTGCGGGTATATCCCATCTCGCCGTTCTCCCGCTGCACCTGAAAGAACCCATTGCCCTGAATCGCAAAATCAAGCTCACTGCCAGTCCGATGCAATTCGCCTTGGGTAAAGTTGGTTTGAACACTGACCTTGGGCATGACGCCTCGCGAGTCATTACGAGCCGTACCAGACTGCTGCCCAAGCCGCATTATGTCACCCGCAACGCTCTCGAATGAGACATCGCTCTTCTTATATCCCGGCATGGAGCTAGCCGCGATATTCTGCGACGTCACTTCCTGCCATTTTTCATAGGCTGCCAGCGATGCCGCGCTTCTGTAGCTAGCGATGTTCATTCAGAGCCGTTGCTAAGCAATGTGTGTGCCATCGGCACTAGCCTCGCCAAAATCCATGCGCGAGAAATAGCGCCCGCGCGCTACGGAATATTTTGCCGGGCAATAAATTCCCCTTTTACTCATACTCACAGTTCACTTCAATCCGTTTGCCACAGGTGCAAATAACGATAATGCGTTCGACACCATTCTTTCCATTTACGATTTCGAGTTGCGGCTGCGTTTCCTTCTGGCAGTCAATAGTGGTTTCATCAGGAATGGCGGGTAGCGCAGGCTTGGCAAACAGCGGCTGGAACCCGCCCATCGGCTCCCTCCCCACAGTAGGCCTGTCCGTATTGCCGAAGGATCGGCCTGAAAGAAAATTTTCCATAGATCAACTAGTCAGTTAAGCAAAAGGCTAACCGTAAGCCTTTGATTGGATTGAGAATTGGCGGGCGCATTGGGAAGAGGCCGGGTATCCGCATATCCCGAAACACGTTCGATTTTATCAGGCGAAACCGCGTACCGTTCCAGCAGCCGCCGCGCCATATTGGCCCGGTCCGCCGTCAGGTCCCACAGACCATACTCCTTATTTGGCATCACCGTCCCCGCCGCCGCATGTCCATCAATCACCACCCGCAACCCATTGCGCTCAATAATCCAGGCAAGGCTTTGCAGCGCGAATTTCCCCCACGGGGTAATATTCGCTGAATTATTATCAAACAGCGGATGCTTACTATGATCATACAGCGTCACTTTCAGACCATCCGAGGTGACCTCGACATCCACCGGGCTCTCCTGCGAAACATCGTTGACGTTCAGCATCCGGTTCAGTTCACTGGCCATGGCATTCAGGAAAGCAAGATTTGCGGCAGATGCCTTCTCCCGATTCTTTTCATCGCCTTGCCCACTCCCGTCTTTCCCAGGCAATACGCCCACCGGACGCCCCGTCAATGCATTGAAGGGCTGTTTGAAATACTTGGAAGTTTCCAGAAGAATGTCTTTATCCTGCGCCGTAATCCAGAGGACCATGAACAGCGCCATCATCGCCGTCATAAAGTCGGCGTAGGCCACTTTCCATGATCCTCCGTGAGCGCTCCCTCCCTTTTGAGACATAACTACTTCGGCTGATGCACGTTCAACGCCTTCAACATCACTTCCAGTTCATCGGCATTCGGCTGCACCCGTGTTTCAAGGCAACGCCGCGCGATCTCGATGGCCATGATCGGTGCCATCCCATTAGCAAACCCCGAGAGTCCCTTTAAAATCGCAGTGAGATATTGCGTCTCCATCGAATTATTGACGCGTATCCGGTTGGCCAGCGGATTGACAAAACCATAGGCGCTGAGAATGCCTAGAAACGTTCCCGTCAACGCCGCCGCGACATTTTCACCGACCTTCGCGGGCCCCTCAGCGATCGCCGCCATGGTATTAATGATCCCCAGCACGGCGGCGACAATCCCGACCCCGGGAAGAGAATCGCCGATGAGCATAAGAATCCCGACCGGAGCTTCCGCTTCCTTCTCCCGAGAATCCAACTCCGCCTTAAGCAACCCTTCCAATTGCTCCGGCTTAATGCGACCGTCGATCAGCGGCTTCAGTCCGTTGGTGAGAAATTCCACCCGCGAAGGCGCATTTAAAAAGGAGGGATACTTCTGAAAGAGAACGCTACCCGCCGGTTCAAGCATGTGATCTTCCAGCGCAATCAAGCCATGACGCCGTGCGACAATAAAGATCTCGTAGAGAATCTTGAGCAGATCCACGAAATCCTCTTTGCCCGTACCTTTGCCGGTAAGGGCAATTTGCACTTTTTCAACCACCGCCTTGATTGTTCCCCACGGGCTCGAAATCACCAAAATTCCAAGCCCGATCCCGCCGATAACTACAAACTCCGACAGATGAAGCAACACCAACGGCTCGCCCCCGGCCATCATAAAGCCGCCAACCGTCGCCGCCAGAACAATGAGAAATCCAATAATTAGCAGCATGTCGATACATAGGTGCCTTTAAGGACCTGCTCCAGGTAGATCCGCAGGCTCATGACCGCCTGGGTATGAATTTGAGAAATCCGACCATCGGTCACACCGAATGCCGCCGCGATCTCGGCGATCCGCATGTTTTCATAATAGTACATCGCCAAGACCTTCTTCGGAATAGAGGGAAGCTTCCCAATGCGCTCAGCCATCAAATGAAGGAGTTCCTTTCTTTCCAATCCCTCGCGAGCGGGCACTTGCAGTTCATCAGGGATCATTTCATGCAGCGAAATGCTATCGGAATCCTCGGAATAGACCTCGCTATCAAGCTGCACGAACGTGATGGGCTTCACATCTTCGAGCAACTCCGCGTATTGCTGCATCGTCATCCCCATGGCCAGACAAATCTCCTCTTCCGTCGCGGGCCGCCCCTCCCGTTGTTCAATGAGCGCGATGGCCTCCTTGAGCCTCTTAGCCTTTTCACGGCAACCGCGAGACATCCAGTCCATCCGGCGCAGTTCATCCATCACCGCACCTCGAATATGTAATGTTGCAAACGCGACAAAGGTGGAACTTTGTGCCGGATCGTATTTGTGAACCGCGGTAATCAGGCCCGCAAGACCGCTGCTGCGCAGATCCTCCACATCCACCGTTGGCGGCAAGGTGGCATAGATTCGATCCACCACCGTCTTTACCAACGGGAGATGACGTTCAATAAACTGCTGCTGCGTCTCGGGCGACGCCTCGGTGTAGGCCTTAAAGGCCTTGGCCGCGATCGAATGGGGAGGAGCCTTTGACATATTAGTTCACACTTACTTCCTCGTTCTTCCGCATCCGTTCTCTAGCCCGCCCGGCCGCTAGATCCTTGACCGCGCCCATATAAATGGAAAAAAAGCCCCTCATCAGCAACGCTGCGGCAACACAGCCAATAGCGCCGTCGCGTAACGCAATCATCAGATCGTTGCCGGCGATAAGTCCCGCCCCGAACGACAACAAGAAGCCGCAGCCTCCACCGATCAAGAGAAAGAATTTCATAGTGCGCTGGGCTGCGTAGCATTTTCCTTACCAACCCGGCGGAATGAATGTTGTAAAACCGCATCGAACACCGCTTCGTTGCAGTCTCCCGCAATGTTTTGACCGGTACTGAAAAAGAGAGGCGTCAGCGTAGGGTCGAGAATAAACTCCCAAAGTTTACCCCAATGGAAAAGCTCGTCGAGATGGGTGAATACCAAATGCGACGCCCTTAACGCCCCGCCCATGCGGAAGGCCTGCCGAATCAGCTCCGCTTCATAAGCGGCATTAACCACCAGGACGCGGCTGCATTCAGGGACCGTCTCCAGCAGATTGGCAACCTCGGCAATATCCCCCCGGCTGCCAGCTGAAATTCCCGGGAGGTCAATAAACAAAGCCCCGTCCGGTCCCAGCTCTGGAATCCCGCTCGCGCTACGAACTAGAGGCACCCCCAAAACATCGCAAAACACTGCCAAGCCATCGCAAGGGTTCGCCTTGTCCATATCAAGCTTCAATACAACCGCCTGGCGCTTTTTAAAAAAGACCTCCATTGCAAGCCGTTTGCAAAGCGCCGTGGTCTTTCCCGAACCCGGGGTCCCGATAAAGGCGGCACATTGGCCAAGAGGCCTTTTCGGCCCGCGCTGATATTCGCCACGCAGCCAGACGGCGACTTCCGTGAGCGCTTCGGAAAGCGGCCTTCGGCTCAGCGTCTCCCAATCTCTCCGGCCCCGCAGCCGCGCAAGCATCGCCTCGGTAATACCGCCGCGCAATAGCAACCGCGCCAAAGGATCTCCCCGGCCCGCGTTCTCAGTCTGTGCGCCCAGAATCGACTCAAATCCAGGCGCAGCCGCTGGAGCTATTGACTCGGGCTCCTTTGTTTCAGCAGGCGCAGCCACCTCCCCTCCAACCGCAGCAACCACTTCAAGTTTGGGGGCACTCAAAAAGCGCGATATTCCCCCGCCCTCCACCTGCCGAACCGAAATAACACGCGCCGTCTCCCCCAGGCGCTCGCGAATCGCTTTCACAGCCTCTTCGGCGGAACTGACAACAAATTTGAAGTGTTGTTCTTTGGAGGACGTCATGGAATACGTTTACGCGGCAGCGCGGTTCGGTTGAGGGAGCAGGATGATGCCGACGCTCTGAATCTGAGTCTGAGCGGGAAGCTCTTGGTATGACAAAACAACCAGCTTCGGCAGCGACGGCTCAAAAAAGCGCTTAAACGGTAAACGCAGGTCGCTTGTGGTGATGAGAATCGGCGTAAGTCCCTGCTCCGACATCTCCGTCATCCGGCGCGTCAATTCGCCCATAACGTGATGGGCAAGCTGGGGATCAATCACCAAACCCACATCATACTGCGTACGCTGAACTTTGGTAATGAGCAGTTGCTCCAAACGAGGATCGAACGTAATCGCCTTCAAAAGCCCCTGGTCGCATTCGTAATCTGAAATAAAATAGAGTCCCAGGCGCTTTCGGACCTGCTCCGAGAGGTCATCAGGATTCTTGGAAAGCGATGCGCAATCAGCAATACCTTCAAGAATAACCGGCAGATTCTTGACCGCCACACCCTCGCGCAACAGATTTTTGAGGACTCGCTGGATCACCCCCACATTGACCAAATCCGGGACAAGTTCGTTAACCAGCGCAGCGTTGGACTCTTTGACATGCTCGATCATCGTCTGCACGTCCTGACGCGAAAGGATAAGATGCGCCACCTGCTTGAGCGACTCCGAAAGATGCGTAATCAAGACCGATGAAGGATCGACCACCGTATAGCCATTGATCTCCGCGTTGCGCTTTTCGCCCTCGCCAATCCAAATCGCGTTGATGCCAAACACCGGCTCCACCGTCTCCGTCCCCTTCAGCTTCACGGGGCTGTTGGTCACATTCATCGCCAGCCAGCGTTTGGAAAGAATCTCGCCCTTGGCAACCTGCTTGTTGCGTAGAAGAAAGCGGTATTCGTTCGCGCTCAGCTCCGGATTATCGCGAATGGCCACGGGGGGAACGATAATCCCCATCTCGCGGGCGAACGTTTTGCGGACACCCGTAACGCGATCCAGCAAATCACCTCCGTTTTTCTTCTCCGCCAGGTGAAGCAACCCATAGCCGAGTTCGACAGAAAACACATTCACGTCAATCAGCTTCTGAAAATCCTCCGTAGTCGTCTTGCCAATCGCCGCCCCCGCATCCCCTCCCGCGCTACCCGCCGCTCCGGCCTCCCCCGCTAGCGCCTTTGCAGTTTGCTGGGAGGGCGTTTTTTTCAAATGATAAGCCGTAAATCCCGTCAGCGTCGAAAGCAGAAGGAAAGGCGCAATCGGCATTCCCGGCACAAGGCAGAAAACGAAAAGCATCCCCGAGGCAATCGCCAGCGCGCGGGGATAAAGCGTCAACTGTTTGCTAATATGCGCACCTAAGTTCAGGTCGCCCGACGCCCGCGTGACCAGGATACCGGCAGACACGCTGACAATCAGCGCCGGAACCTGCGCCACAAGGCCGTCACCAATCGAAAGCAGCGTATATTTCTGCAACGCGTCCGCCATCGGGATGCCCTTCTGGATAACGCCAATCACAAAACCGCCCACAACATTAATCAGCGTAATGAGAATGCCCGCCACCGCATCACCACGCACGAACTTGCTCGCGCCGTCCATCGCGCCATAGAATTCCGCTTCCCGCTGGATCTTCTGCCGCCGCTTCTGCGCCGCAATTTCGTTAATAATTCCGGCGTTTAGTTCCGCATCAATCCCCATCTGTTTACCCGGCATTGCATCCAGAGTGAAACGGGCTGCAACCTCCGCGATACGCCCCGCGCCCTTCGTGATAACCATGAAGTTGATCACGATCAGGATAAGAAACACAACCGCCCCCACCACGTAATTGCCGCGCACGACAAAATGACCAAAAGATTCAATAATATGCCCCGCGAAGCCATCCACAAGAATCAGCCGCGTGGACGCGACATTAAGCGCCAACCGATAAAGCGTGACCGATAGCAACAACGTCGGGAAACCCGAAAATTCCGCCGGCTCCTTCACATAAATGATAATGAGCAGCAGCAGGAGCGAAATCCCTATACTCGCCGCGAGAAGCAAATCAAGCACCACCGACGGAACGGGAAACACCAAAATCAGCACCGTTCCGAAAAGCGCCGCAACAAATAGCAGATCGCCCTTTTTCAAGAGCGCGCCAAATTGATTATTAGTAAGCGTCGCGAGCGGAGCCATTATTCTTGGGCCCCCTGCCGAGCCTCGACAGCGGCGGAAGTAGCCGCAGCCCGCCGACTTTTAAGGTTATGGAAATAGTAGCGATGCGTTTTGTAAACAAACGCCAAGATCTCCGCGACCGTCTTGTATAGCTCGACAGGAATCGGCTTGCCTACCCGTCCATATTTGAAAAGCATCCGTGCCACGGAGCGGTTCTCGACCATCGGCACTTCATTCTCCGCGGCAATCGCCTTGATGCGCTGCGCAAACATCTGCATCCCCTTGGCAAGAACAATCGGCGCTTTGTCCGTACCCCGTTCATAGCGGAGAGCAACGGCAAAATGCGTCGGATTCGTCACCACCACATCGGCATTCGGCACCGAGCCGAGCATCTGCTTCTGCAAGAGCCGCCGAGCCATCGTGCGCCGAGCAGACCGGATATTCGGATCACCTTCCGTGGAGCGGAACTCCTCTTTCACCTCCTGCTTGGTCATCATCAGGTCCCGGTTGACCTTGCGCAGTTGGTAAATATAGTTGGCCGCCGCAATTGCCCCCAGGGCAAAAACAAACCGCCCAAGAAGCGTCAAAATAGATTGTTGAAAAAACGAGCCAAGCCGCGTGAGCGAAACCGGCATATAAAAAAGCGGATCAACAAGAATACTCTTCACCGCCCCCCAAACAACCAGCCCCACGACCGCCAGCTTGAAAGCCTCACTTCCAAGCTTTAGCCACCCCTGTGGGGAAAAAACACGCTCAAATCCCGCGGCAGGATTGAGCCGTGACAGCTTTGGCTCCAGCGCGTTCGGCGTCAGTTGAAACTGGCTTTGAAGCCCGCCCGCAAGCGTCCCCGCAACCGCACACGCAATTCCCAATGGCAGCACGAGCTGAAAAATCGTCGTCACGGAGACCCGGCTCCATTCCGCCACGGACTGCGGCTCAAAACTGTACTGCCCGAGATGAGAAAATATAGCAACCGCAATCTCCACAATCCGCACCACCTGCTCGCGCAGCGTAAACATCGTCGCCCCGAGCGCCGCGATGAGCACAAACACAATATTGATCTCGGACGAGCGCGCGAACTGCCCCTCGGCATGCGCCTCGCGCAGCCGCTTCTCAGTAGGTTGTTCGGATTTATCGCCGTCGTTAGCCATTATGGAAAATCAATCGCCATCACGCCGGTCGCACCGCGTCATCCTACGGGACCAGGTGCAACATCAACTCCGGCGATTGGCGCATGGAGCTAAGCACGAGTTGTGCCGTCAGCCCCAAAGCAACGCCAAAGATTGCCATACCCGCCAAAATTCTGACGGAAAAGCTCTCCGAAAAGACATTCATACTTGGCGCAGCCTTTCCAAGAATGGCAAAGGTAAAAGTCACCACGAAGTTCACCGCCATCAATGGAACCGCCATCTGAACACCAATAAGGAAAATTTTGCCGGTATTAGTAACAAAAAGTTCCGCTATCTCGCGGGTAAAGCCTAGTTGCCCAATGGGCGCAATGGCAAAGCTGCGCAGAAACGCCACGAAAACGGCGTGATGCGATCCGGAAAATAGGAAAAGCAACACGCCAAGATTAAACAGCGCAATGCCAACCGGCGAGGTATTCGTGTTCGAAACCGGGTCGAGTTGCGAGCTCATCATGAGCCCCATCTCCGTGGAAATGAGCTGCCCTGCAAACTCAATGGCATAAAAAATCAGCCGGGCCACAGCCCCCATCATGAGCCCGATCAATAGTTCACGTCCCGCCACGAAAATCAAGCAAAGGACATCGGGCGGAAACGACGACACCGCCGGGGCAAAGCCCGTGACAACCAGCGCCAGCATGGCCGCGATGGCGATCCGCACCCGCACCGGAATATTTTGCCCCGAGAACACGGGAATCAGACTGATCAGCCCGCCCGCGCGAACAAAAACCATCATCCAGACATAGATGGGCTGTACCGAGATCACCGTTTTATTTCGTCATTTCCGGTAAGCGGGAAAGGAACGTAATGGTAAACTCCATCACATTGCGCAAAATCCACGGCGCGGAAAAAATCATGACAAAACCCGCCGTCACTAGCTTCGGCACAAAAGAGAGCGTCTGCTCCTGGATACTGGTAACAGCCTGAAACAAGCTCACCAAAACGCCCACCACCATGGTCGAAATCAAGATCGGTCCCACCACCAGCATCGACAGCGTCACCAACTGCCGCAATATCTCGATAGCTTGCTCGATATTCATAAGCCAAAGCTCTTCACCAGCGACTGAACCACGAGGTGCCAGCCGTCCACCAATACAAAAAGCAACAGCTTGAATGGCAGCGAAATCATTACCGGCGGCATCATCATCATTCCCATCGACATCAAGGTGGACGCCACCACGAAATCAATCACCAGGAAGGGAATGTAAACCAGGAAGCCCATCTGGAATGCAGTCCGCAGCTCGCTAATGACAAAAGCGGGCACCACAACCGTTATCGGAAGATCGGCGACTTTTGTCGGCCCATAGCCCGCGATCCCCAGGAAAAAGTCGATCTCACTTGGCCGGGTCTGCTTCAGCATAAATTGCTTGATCGGCATGGAGCCTTTTTCGCAAGCGGCTTCCAGCGTCAGTTGCTTCGCCATGTAGGGCTGAAGGGCGTCCGCGTTGATGCGATTCGCCACCGGAGCCATGATGAACATCGTCAGGAAGATCGACATTCCAATAATGATCTGGTTCGAGGGAGCGCTTTGTACGCCGATCGCCGATCGAAGGAAACCGAGCACAATCACGATTCGCGTAAAGCTCGTCATGAGCATGATGAACGACGGGGCCAGCGTCAAAAGCGTCATCGCGAAAACAATCTGAATCGCGGTCGAAACATTCCCCTGCTCCGTCGCCTGCCCATTGAGCCCAATCGTAAGGTTGAAAGGCCCCCCGGACGAAGGCAACGCGGAACCCGCAGCAACCGCCGGGGCCGATAGCGGAGCCCCCACCGAAGGCACCTGCAAAGCCGACGTGCGTGGCGAAGGCGTAGGCAACACATAGGCGACAGCATCAGGCGTTGCCTGCCCCGCCGGAACCTGTGCCGATAGCGGTAGAGCCAACATTAAAAAGAATAGGAAGGAAACCAGCGATTTCATTCAGGCTTCTCCGGAAGAAGCGACGAAAACCGCCCCCCGTCCTCATCACCGCCTCCCAAGTTGCACAAGTATTCGATCCGTCCGGGGCAAACCCCAATGAGCATCTTGCGCCCCTCGTATTCAGCCACTACCAGATACTGCCGGTTGCCCAGCATTCGCGTTTCGCTGATATCAAGTTTTCGCGCCGTCTTGTTCCTCGCCGCCAATGCGCCAAAACCGTTGCGATAAAAAAACAAACCGCCCGCCAGGAGCCCCACGAGCAGAAAACAATAGACAGCAATCTGCAACATTCCGCCGAGGGCAGGATTCACGATTTATCTCCGATTAGTTCGGTGATCTTGATACAGAAGTTCTCCTCCAATACCACCACTTCCCCCACCGCAATCAGCTTGTCATTAACGTAAACCCCAATCGGGTCATTCGCTCGCTGGTCCAGCTGAATAATAACGCCTGGCCCGAGTTCCAGCACATCGCGCATCGCCATCTGGCACGATCCAAGCCGCGCCGTAAGCTGCACTTTAACATCCAGCACAATGCCGAGTTTCTTATCATCCAAAGGGTTTGCCATAAATCAATGATCCGATTTGATCCGGGAGGTCAGCTCCACGGCGACATGTCCGTTCTCAATGCCGACCGTACCCACAAATTGGGGCGTATCGGAAAGCCGAACTCGCGTATTCTCGATGAGCGTCATCGGCACGGGAATCATGTCATCCGGACGCAAGTTGAGCACTTCTTCTACCGTCATTTGCGCCACGACCCAGTCCGCCGTGACCGGCACATCAATCGCCTCGTACGGCGCGCGCCATTCCAGCTGCTTGTTTCGCGATTCATTTCCCTTGAGCCGGGATTGCTGCATTTTCTTGACGATCACCTCGATCATTGAGAACGGCACGCCCATCTGCATATGCTCCACGCACTCGCCCAGCGTCACCTCCAAATCAACCATCAACGTCACCGCTTCCGCCGCCGAGGTTTGCAGAAAGCGCCCGCTCGTATCTGTTCCAATGCAGCGCGGCTGAAAGTTCCAGTTATTGTCGTGCCACTGGTTGGACCATTCAGTCAAAATGAGTTGAACCGCGTCTTCCACCAACGCGGTTTCCATTTCCGTCAGATTGTTCCCTGCCTCAATAACCCTTCCCTTTCCGCCCAGCAACCGATCGACGATTGCCAGCGCCAGCGGCAGACTCATATCCAAAACGCCAACACCCCGCAACGGTTCCACCTCAAACAGCGTCACATGGGTCGGGCTCTGAATCCCATCGCAGAACTTTGCAAACGTGGAGCTATTTAGTTTGCGGATCTTGATCATACACTCCATCCGCAAAAACGTCGAAAGCCGCGCCGATAAATGCTGAACGTACTTCTCATGAGTCATCGCCAATTGTCTCAAATCGGCCTGACTCAAAAAACCCGGGTTGCGAAAGTTATAGATATCGGGCTCAATTTCCGGCGGCTCCACTCGGGAGCCGTCCCACTTATATACAGCGGTAACCGCAGAGCGCGTCGGCGGGAATATCCTGGACTCTCCCTCGCTCATTGCACAACAAACTCGTTGAAGTAGACCTGGTCTACAATGCTGCTGTTCAGGGCGTGGTTAAAGTTCTCCTGCAGCTCGCCAAGTAGCGCATTCTTCGCGCCGGGCAGCTCCAGGTCAGTCAACGTCTTTGACGAAAGAATGTTCAGGGTAAGGTTCTGCAACTCGCTCCGATGGCGATTGATGATCGCCTTTAGCTCCGGGTTGGTACTGAAAACCGTAAAACCCGTCTTCAAGTAACGCGTTCCCTTACTCCCGGAAAGATTCACCACAATGTTATCGAACGAATACTCAAAGGAAGTGGAGGCCTCGTCTTTCTTCCGGCCAGATTTCGCCAACAATGCGGCATCGTTTCCTGGCTTGCCGTTTCCGGGCAGGACCACTCCGTCAATGGCTGCTTTAACCAGCGATTCCCTCATTTTGGGGATGAGCACGAATTGGGTTGTTACATACGAAATCAGCGGCATCAAAATTATCACAAGAAGCACCGGGCCCCAAGGGCTCGGCGCCTTGACTGGCACCGGCGGGGCGCTCACCGGGATCTCTTCTTCAGCGGGATAAGGGGGCATTATTGCCGCTTCAGGTTGATGGTTTCCTCAAGAATGCTGTCGGTAACCGTGATAATGCGCGACCCCGCCTGGAAGGCGCGCTGTGCGGTGATCAGTTCCGCGAATTCGCTACTAAGATCCACGTTGGAGCCTTCCAGCGATTTGGACTCGATCAACCCCAGCCCATTGGTATCCGCAGTGTTTTTAGCGGCAGTCAACGTAATCCCGCCAATGGGCCCCGCAGCCTCCAGATTAGTGTACAGATTATTACCTGCGCTCTGGAGCATTGAAGTGTCCTTGTAGTTTTGCAGCAACACCCGGCCCGCCACATACGAACCACCGTTGCTAAGAGTGATCGCCACATTCCCCGACGTATCAATACTATAGGAACTCATCGAGGGGGCCCTAGCCAACACCTCGGCATCAGTAAAATCCGTAACACTGGAATCGATCGTCAAATTCACCGGGCCATTGGATGAATCCAGATTCGGCGTGAACGAAATATTGACATCGCCCACGGTGGAGGCCGATGTGCTGGTATCCTGAGTATATACAAGCTTTCCATCTACCTCCGTAACCGTAAAATTCGTCGAACCGTCGCAGAGTCCCTGCACGCGATAGCCATTCTGGGTGACAAGATAGCCATTGCTGTCGATGGTGAAATTCCCAGCGCGGGTAGCGTATGCGGTCCC
This sequence comes from Spartobacteria bacterium UBA695, assembly GCA_002298145.1. Classification (GTDB taxonomy): domain Bacteria; phylum Verrucomicrobiota; class Verrucomicrobiia; order Chthoniobacterales; family Chthoniobacteraceae; genus UBA695. Next base: position 169,256 of record DBMP01000023.1, read on the forward strand.
CGAGGAAGGGTCCACCACCTGAAAGAAACCGTTGCCTGAAATACCGAGGTCCGATTCCGAACTCGCCGTCGAAAGCTTTCCCGGCGTGAAGTCGGTCGTGATGCTCTCGATTTGCACCCCCGTTCCCACTTCTTGCCCGGACCTGCTCGAAGCGCTGCCGTCCGAAGACGCTACCGTCGCGCTCTTCAATACCGTACTAAACGAATCGCTATACTCAGTAGTCGAACCTTTGTAGGCCGTAGTGTTCACATTCGCAACGTTATTGCCAATGACCTCGATTCCTTTCTCGAAGCTCTTGAGCGCGCTGACGCCCGAAGTTAATGATCCGAATGACATAGGGTGCTTTTCTTTGTTGTGCCTATTCTGTGGCGGTTGAGGAGGATGAAGTGGAGGTGGTAGAGACACTGGTCACGGTGTCTAGCGCGCAAGTCGTATCATTGATGACCAGCGACGGTTCGTTATCGCTAATGGTTACCGATGAAACAACACCCGTCACTTTTTTCCCCGAAGAATCCTCGGCGATGACAGTCTTACCAATATAGTTACTGGCGGTCATCACAGACATGTCATTGCCGATATTTTGCATTTGAGTGAGTTGGCTGAATGTGGCCATCTGCGAAACAAACGCGGTATCGTCCATCGGGTTGAGCGGATCTTGAGCCGCAAGCTGTGCCGTCAGCAATTTCAAGAAATCACCTTCGTCCAGCGTTGAATCCCCCTTGGCACCGTTCTTTGAATTAAGAAGGGCAAGCGTGGCGCTGTTGCTGGATGATGTGGAAGTGGTGCTGGTAACAGACATATCCCAAATGACGTTTGAGTTTATGCGAACAAGGAAAGAAGGGACGCCGCGGATGAGGGCGCGGTTTCGCCCCGAGATGAAGTCTCCGGAGACGTTTTTAACGGAACAGGCAACGGCGAGTCTTCATCCCCCCAAAAGGCGGACTGTTGCCCGGAAGATTGTTGCTGCCGATGCTGGGAATCGCCCATCCCGGATTGCCCTGGCTCAAAAACAGGCGCCGCAATACGCACACCGCGATCGCCTGACGCGGCATTAAACTGCTCCCAGTGCTGCTCCAGGGCGCTGCGCAAATCGGCGGAATCGGTCTTGAACACCGGCTGGACTTCCCCGGCATTCATCCTGAGCTGAATCGTCACCTGCTGTCCGTCATGCAGGCGCACTTGGAGTTCGACGTGACTCTTTCCATCCGATCGCATTTTACCGGCTATGTCCACGGTGTGATCAACGAGCGCGGCAATCTGCTGGGAATTTCCCGCATTTGTTGAGGGTTCCGGCGGGGCTATTGTCGCCCCGCGCCCGGCATCCTGTGTTGCCATAGGAATCGAAAGCGAAGGCATAGGCAAAGCGGAACCGGTCAAGGCACCGTGCTGCCGATTATCGGCTTCCGTCGCCGCTCCGGAATCAGTCGAGGCCTTTGCATCCGCCAAAACAGCCGAGACCACCTTGTTGGCGGATGATCCCATCTTTTCAGGTTGTGCGTACACAGCAGGCATTGGATCGCCCTGCATAGCAGCAGACATGCCACTGCGAGGCAAAATGATATCGGGAGTCGAGGATTCTGCATCCTTGGACGTCGATGGCTCGGTGCGGGTTTCAGTCACGGGCCCATCAGCGGCAATATTTGCCGCCTCGCCGATCTTCTCAACCCCTGCAACAACACTGGCTGGAGGGACTGTCGCGGCAAAATTTTCACTCAGCGCCTTGTTTAGAAATCCACCGCCCGACTTGATCCCAACAGACACGCCCCTCTTCAATGCCTGCGTTTTTTTTTCATCGACCGTGCCACCCAAAGCGCCCTCCACAACCGGAGCAGAAAGCGACGGAGCCGCCCCAACCGCAACGTCAAGAGCAGGCATCGATGGCGACCTGTTCTTGTCAGCAACATAACCCGAGGGGATTGCCCCGCCCGTTTCTTGATCAACATCGCAATCCCAATCCCCGGGAAGCACGTCCATCTTCGATCCGACGTTTTCATCCGATTGCGCTCCCGCACTCAACACCGAAACCTTCTTTATCAAAGGATTATTCGTCGTCATCACTCTTTCCCCGTCGGCGACATTGGCCTTTTCCAGCCCCGCCAGCGCTGCGCCTTCGTTCAATTGAGCCCAAGATGCCGCGCCATCACGATCATCATTCTTAGTAGACACTTGGGCCACGGGGATCGCCTGGAGCGGTTGAAACCGAACCGAATAAATTGAACTGACATCCACCGTTCCAGCAGATGCCAATGGGTCGGTAGCCTTCGGCTCGTCCGATGAACTTGCATTCTCTCCCGAGTCATCGACCACCAGCGGCTGTTCCGGGATGGAGAGATTTTGCTTCGCTGGCTGCGCAAGGGAATTTTCAACTAACAGGTTATTCGGCTTCGTTGCTGTTTGTCCGTTGACTGCAACCGCATTTTCCGGCACCGGCAGCGCGGCACTTTCGTTTGATGGCTCACTAGTTACCACACCACCATCATTCCCCGCAGGCACTTGAGCCGCGGGTATTACCTGAAGCGCTTGAAACGGAACCAAATAAATCGAGCTTACATCCACCGTTCCAATAGATGCCGATAGGCCATTAGCCTTCGGCACATTCGATGAGCTTGTCTCCCCTTTCGCGTCATCAACTACCCGCGACGGTTCCAGAATGGAGACATTTTGCTTTCCCGGCTGCGCAAGAAGCATCTCGAAACCACCTGGCAAATCGCCAGCAGTTGACTCCTGCCCCTGCGCTTGCGCTCCCTCGGAAACAACGCTCACCGGAGTTGGAAGAACGGGGTTCATGGCGCGGGCGTCTCCTTATTGGCCTTGACCAGGCGCAGCTTGTCCGATAGCCGCGCGGCCCGCTTAGGCATGTCACTATCAGGACTGCGCCGCCCCATTTCCTGAAAAATCGCCGCGACCTTGTCCGTCTTCATCAGTGAAATAATTTTGACCACCAGCGTCTCATCCATTTCCGCCAAAATATTGACCGCCGATGGAGCCGCCATCGTGGAATACGTGGCCGCCAGAGATTTGAGATTCTTCGCCTCGGTCTCCTGCATTTCCACAATCGCCGCGCTGAGCTGATCGCGCGAGGCCTGAATATCATTCTGAACTTTGGCCAACTCCTCGCGCTCCACATTGATCTGCGCACTCGTTTTTTCCAGGTCGGCTTCACGCGCATCCAGCTTTTTTCGTTCTTCGCGCAGTTCCTTAACCAATCTTTCAACCTCAGCGTCTTTAAAAGACCACAGAAGCGGAGGGGCCTCGATATTGACCTTCGGCAAATTGTAGAATAACGCCCCCCACTGAGACATCAGCAGATAGCCCGAAGTACCAAAACTCAGCAATATGGCAAGGATGACTGGAAACCACCGTGATTTAAAAAAAGACATCGCTAAATTCCCCTCCGGCCATGCCGTGAAATCATCAGATCGTCAATGGCCGCTTCCTCCCGGGCCCGCAGGTCGCTCTGGTATTCGTTCATTTTATTTTCCTTCAACCGCCTTAGCACTTCACACTTCATCCGGGCCTGTAACAACGCAGTTTGCCGCGCCCGGGCCACCTCCGCAGCCTTCTTCAGCTCCATGGCAAGCCGCTCACACACACTGCGCTGAAAAGCCACCGCATTAAGATACATGGATTGATCGCCCGGCCGGAAACAGTCTCCACGCAAGTCGCAAAGGGCCGTCTGCTGCCGCTCCAGTTCCCACTTTCCGGCAACAAGATTCTGTTCCGCGCGGGTAAAGGCCTGCATCGCGACGCCCCAGGCCTCCTTGGCGGCCTGCTCCTCCCGAGTACGCACCAGCAAAACGGCTTCGAGACTAAAAGCGAACGGTTTCATTTAAGCAAGGCGGCCAATCGTTCAAAGCTTTCGATGCGAGTCACTTTTTCATCCACCTTCTGGCGAAGGAATTGGTTCAACGCATCGTATTTCTCAATGGCATGATCAATCCGCGCGTTATTCCCTTTGGTATAGGCGCCAATATTGATCAAGTCCTCGTTCTTGCGATAAACCGCGAGCAAATCCCGCGCATTGCCGATCCGCCCGCCCTGCTCCGGCGTCGTCACTTCACGCACCAATCGACTTACGCTCTCCAGCACGTCGATAGCCGGAAAATGGTTTGCGGTAGCCAGCGCCCGCGAAAGGACGATGTGCCCGTCGAGGATACCGCGCACGGCATCGGCAATCGGCTCATTCATATCATCGCCCTCAACCAATACAGTGTAGAACGCCGTGATGGAGCCGGTCTCCCCCGTCCCCGTTCGTTCGAGCAGACGCGGCAGCAGCGCAAAAACAGACGGCGTATATCCCCGGCTGCTCGGCGGCTCTCCGATAGCCAGGCCGATCTCGCGCTGAGCCATGGCAAACCGGGTCACCGAATCCATCATAAAGAGCACCTTCAAACCTTGATCGCGAAAATATTCAGCAATTGCCGTCGAAAGCATCGCCGCGCGAAGCCGCACCAGCGCGGGCGTTTCGGAGGTCGCGCAGACCACCACCGAACGCGCCATCCCCTCCTCGCCCAGATCTTTTTCCACAAACTCCCGCAGTTCGCGGCCCCGCTCGCCCACCAGCGCGATGACATTCACGTCCGCCTCCGCACCGCGTGCCATCATCCCCAGCAACGTCGATTTACCCACGCCACTACCCGCAAAGATCCCCATGCGCTGACCACACCCCATCGGAGTAAATACGTCAATGGCTCTGACTCCCGTCTGGAACGGCTCGTGAATCCGCTGGCGACGCAGCGGGTTGGGTGGGCTGTTGTGAAGGCGTTGCGTCCGGTCCACGTTCAGCGGGCCGAGCCCATCCAGCGGCCGCCCAAGCCCATCAATCACGCGGCCAACGAGCCCACGCCCCACCGGCATCGCGGCGGCATGCAGCGACGCGACAACTTTTGCCCCCGCCGAAATCTGCTGCATATCCCCCAGCGGCATCAGCAAAATACGGTGATCCCGAAAGCCCACCACTTCCGCATAAAGCTCCGTTCTAAAGCGCGGCGACTCAATGCGACAAACATCGCCCAGCGCCGCTGTCGGGCCATCCGATTCGATGACAAGTCCGCTGACTTGCGCAACGCGGCCCACTTTTTCAACCAGCGGATAGGTGCGCAACCGCTGGCGGAAACGTTCGCCAAACTGCGCGAGCTTGGCACTGGCCGGTGGAGAAGAAAGGCTCATTCCAACAGCGCCTCCACATTATCGAGCTTGGTAGTGAGCGTTCCATCAAGCGTTCCAAAGCGGCTTCGTACCATACAGTCGCCATGGCGCAAATCCGGATCGGCAACGAATTGAATCCCGGGATATTTTTGCCCCAGATTTTCGTCAGCGGACTGGAAAAACTCCAGATCGTGTTCGTTGAGCATAACCTCCAATCCAGAAGTTCCCGGGCGCACCTCGGCAATCATTTCGCCTACGATATTTCTCATCACCGTCTCGTCCAGCTCCACCGTGGCCAGAACGCGCCGAATGCCCTCCATAACCAGGCCCGGGAGCAATCCGCAGCATTGTTCGACCAGCGCCTCGTGCCCCTGAGCCAGCCGTTCCAGCGTCTGGTGCTGTATTTCGGCCACCTCCATCCGCTGATTTGCAAACTGCGCCTCCAACTCGGACAAAGCCGCGTCGTGTCCTTGGCAATAGCCTTCCTCGCGCGCCGCTTGAAGCCCTTCCCCAGTATACAAAAGAACGGGATCTCCCCCTGCCAACCGGATGGCCCTGGGCCTATGGCTGAACTTACACGAAAGCACGATCGTCGCCTCCTGAGTCGAGAGTGATCTCCTCCGCCTCCTCCAACCGCCGCACCACCTGGATAATCTTGTCCTGCGCGGCTTCCACATCCTTCATCTTGGTCGGCCCCAGCAACTCGATATCCTCCTTGAGGCTCTCGGCGGCGCGCTTCGAAATGGACGCCATGACAGCGGCGACAAGCACCGGCTTGGCAGTCTTTAGCGCAATGGCCAGTTCGCCCATATCCACTTCGCGCAGCACCCGCTGCAAATCGACCCGCTCCAGGCGCGCGAGATCCTCGAAGCTGAAAACCTTTTTGCGAATGGCCGCGCCCAACGCCGCATTGCGCGCTTCGATGCGCGTCAGGAGATGCTTGCGCATGTCTTTATCGAGGGCGTTGAGGATATCCGCGACATTCTTCACGCCACCGTTGTGATGCAGCCCCCGGTGAAGCGCCTTTTTGTCAAAGTGCCGGTTGAGGTTCTTGGCAATCTTCATCAATACCTCGTGGGAGGTCGGCTCCATAGCGCCAAGCCGCTCCACGACGTCCTCCCGCAACTCCGAGGAAAGCATCATGACAATCTCGGCAGCCTTGGAAGTATCAAGGTAGGATAGGATAAACGCAATCGTCTGCGGCTGCTCTGCTTTCATTAGGTTAAGGACTTGGCGACCATCCATCTGCCGAATGTCCTCCCCCGCCTCCGTGGGTAATTGCGCAGGAACCACTCGGTTGAGAATAGAGGCTGCCGTGTACTCCCCTTTCGCTTTCGCCAGAACATTCTGCGCATAGCCCACGCCGCCCAGCTTTGCCTGCATCCCGTTGACAATTACATCACCAAACTCCTCGAACAGCTTCTGCTGCATTGCGTCATCGACAACATGCAGGCTGGCCATTTCACGGCAAATCAGCTCCAACTGCGCCGTATCGAAGCCCTTCATAACCTCCGAGGCGGCGTCCGGGCCGATGAAAATCAGAAACGCCGCGATCTTCTGGATCTTGGTCAACTGGCTGTAATCAATGCGCGCCATGGCTAGTTACCGTTCGATGCCGACATCCACCCACGCAAGGCCGCGCCTACATTCTGCGGCTTTTGCCGGATCATTTCATTAAGCATCTCCGGGGAAAGCTGCGGTTTTTCCGCTTCGAAGTTCACATTGGGATCCAGGATCTCGATGGGGATCTCGTATGGCTTCGTGCGCTTCAAAAGCCGGAGGAAAGCCATCACGGCAACCACGGCAATCAGCAAGCCAAAGCCATTACGCACCCACTCCGGATTGGCGTAAAGGAGGTCCAAAAATTCCGTCTTTCTGCCCACCGGAGCCACGAACGGCACCTCCTGGAGCGAGATCATCTGCGAAAGATCCTGTCCGCTCTCGGGCTTGATGCCAAGGGCGTTGGCCACCATCTGCCGGAGCGAGTCAAGTTCCTGCACCGTGCGCGCTTTCTCCTTTGCCGCGATAAATACCGAAGCTGAGACACGCGTAATTTTACCCGGGCTTTTCACCGAATTAATCGTCGTCCGGTTAATCTCGTAGCTATTGGTTTTATTTTTGCGAGTTTCCTCGCTGTTTTTACCACCCGGCTTGCCGTTGCCTTCGCCGGTGGGGGTGGCGGGAGTATTGGAGGAGACGCCCACGGCGGGCCGCTGGCTGGAGCCATCCGTTTCGGTCGTAATAACGCTGTCTTCCGTCACCACCTCGTTGCGCACAACCTGCCCATCGGGTTCATAAACGTCCTTCACAGAAGTGGAGCTCTCGATATCCACATCGGCCGATACCCGCACCACGGCATTGTTTTCCCCCAGCACCTTGGAGAGCATTGTTTCGACCTTCCCCGCAAAGTAATCCTCGATACTCTTGCGGTATTTCATCTGCGCGGAGGCATTCCCAAGGGAGGGATCGTCCTTGAGATGTTCCGTCAGCACGCTACCATGGCTGTCCACGACCGCCACGTCGTTCACATTCAGCCCCTCAACCGAGTTCGCCACTAGAAAGCGGATCGAATTAACGGCCTCTTGCGTCATGGCGCCCGAGCCTTGCTCGACAAAGACCGAGGCCGTCGGCTTCGTCTTAGTTTCAGAAAAGAGCAAGCGGTTTTCCGGCAGAACGATCATCACCCGCGCCGAGCGAACGCCCTGGATCTGCGCAATGGTGCGCGAAAGCTCCCCTTGCACGGCCCGGAGGTAATTGGTGCGTTGCACAAAGTCGCTGATGCCGAAGTTCGTCCGGTCGAAAATCTCGAACCCTATCCCGCCGCCTGACGGGACCCCCTTGGCCGCAAGCGCCGCGCGCAATTGGTGCACTTTTTCGGCAGGCACATAAACGGAGTTTCCGCCCGCGCCCATCTCGTACTTCACGCCTTGTTCCTGGAGCAGCGTGAGCACCTCCGCGACGTCCTTCTCCCCCAACCGCCCGTAGAGAAGCTGCATCTGCGGATGGCCCGACCACATCGTTACCGCGATGATCCCGGCCACGACAGCCAGCATCGCCGCACCGAGCGTCAGCCGCTGGCCGGTCGACAACTGACTCCAAAACATCCTGAACTGTTTGGCGAAATCGTTCATAAAAAATTACCCCACGCTCAAACCTGCATCCGCATCAGCTCCTGGTAGGATTCCACCAGCTTGTTGCGCACCTCGACCATCAGCGAAAAAGCCACGCTCGATTCCTGAATCGAGATCATCGCCTGATGCAAGTTATTGGTTTCGCCGGAAAGCAGCTTATTTTGATCCGCCTCGGCAGCCTTCATTTTGCCGTCCACGTCCTGAACCGCCTGCTCCAAAACCTTGGAAAACGAAGTGGCCGATGAAGACTCGCCCGATGCGTCGGAGGAACGAGGCGACGAGGGCAGGGAAACCCCCTCCAGCCCACCCGCACCCGGCGACGCAGCGGCACGCTCCGCGATCTCCTGGGATCTCCCAAGGAGATTGGAGTAGCTGGTATTACCGATGGGGCCGATGATGGACATAGCGTGCTATTTGCCGATGGAAAGCGCTTGGGAAGCCAGTTGCTTTGCATTGCGGACCACGGCGAGGTTCGCTTCGTAGGCCCGGGAGGAATTCATCAGATCGACCATCTCTGTAGCGAGATTAACGTTGGGCATCTGAACCATTCCGTTCTCGTTGGCATCGGGATGGGCCGGGTTGTAGACCGTTTCGCCAGGAGTGGTATCAGTAGAGACCCGGGAAACGCGCACCCCTTTTTCCGCGCCGTCGAGCACGGATTCAAACGACACCATTTTGCGCTGATAAGGCGCCCCGTCCACATCGTGCGTCGTCTGCGCATTGGCAATGTTCTCGGCCACGATGTTCATGCGGACTTTTTCCGCATTGAGCGCGCTGGAGGTGACGTTGATACCGGAGATCAGGTTCATGGAGTGATTCGAGACTATGAACGACCGGTGATCGCCACTTTGAGTTGCTTGAGTGACGCGCTGACAAACTCCGTGAGAGCGTTGTATTGCAGGGTATTGGAGCTCATCGCGGTCAGTTCCTTGTCGATCTCGACATTGTTGCCGTCGAGGCGCTGGCTGGTAGCCTGGGTATCCGTCGCGAGCGAAGGCGTACCGAGTTCATCCAGCGTCCTCGACTGAAGGTGGGTGGCGAATTCCTTGGAAAAGTCTTTGGGCAGATCGACCCGCTTGTAGTTCGGCGTCTCGACGTTGGCGATATTGGACGCCAGGGCTTCATGCCGCATCTGGGTAATATCCAGCAGCCGCTTGGAGGCAAGGTAGTTGGTATTGGAAAAAAGCCCGTCGATCATGGCTGCGCCCATCTAAGCAACCCATATGCCAGCAAAAGCGCCAATTCGTTTGAACCCCCAGGTTCCCCACGAAATGACGCATTCATCGGGCAAAGCCACACTCGAGCTGACAGGACTGAAGTTGCCGGGAGGCAAAATTTGCCGCGTCCCGCTATGCAACCAACGCAATCGCCGTGGACGCCTCGGGAGTGGCAGCGGCCCATTGCCGAACCACCGCATGGCTTTGCGAACTCAGCGGAACGGTCACTTTTTCCCCTCCGGGCAAGATCTGCGACAAACTTCCATCGCGGGAAACCGATAACCGGACCGTCGCCCCGGAACCTGCGGAAGCCAAGAGGGACTGGACCTCGGGCAGCGCCGCCACATTTTGCTGGATCGCACCCGCGCTGTTTTTTCCACCCGAGGCAGCATGGTTGAGCAATGTCTGGAAGTCCGTCGTCTGGGACGCCTCGGCAGCCTGCGCCTGCGCATCCGCCGCGCGGTTCCAACGTTGGAGAGCCGATGTGGCCAGGGAGGTAATGGCAGGTATGGCAAAGGGAAACATATCGTCATGTTGCATAGCACCCCATGTGCCACCGGCCCGTCCCCGGAGGCCGAAAACCGGAGGATTGCATCTTCCCTGAAGCTTGGTTTATGCTTTCCCAAGGTCAAGAATGAACGAAAAGCCTCTGAATTTTCCGCAAGACGAAACTTTTCCACCCCAGGGAAAAGGCGAGGTGCTTTTGTTGGTGGACAGCGAAAAATCAGTGCTCGAAATGGCCTCCATCGTCTTTGGTCTGGCCGGTTACAAGGTCATCACCGCCGACAACTCGGCAAAGGCGTTTGAAATTTACCACAAACAGAGCAAGAAAATCGACGCCGTTCTCCTGGACTGGTCGATGCCGGCCATCGGCGGCGTTACCCTGAGCCGGAAGCTCGTGGACATTAACCCCAGGGCGAAAATCATCGTCTCAGGCAGGCAGGATTTTCCCCAAAACGAACTGGAGCTTCGGAAACTTGGCGTCAGATATTTTCTTTCTCAACCCTATAACGTCACCGAGCTTCTCAAGGCCGTCCATGAGACAATTCACCCCGGCAGCGCGAATCAGCGCAAACGCTCCAACCTGCCACCGGGATAGATAGGCCGGAGCTTATCCCTTGCCGCCAGCCGTTCGGCCCACCATTTTTCGTAATCGCCGATCGTCTGCACTTCGATTTCGTCGTGATTCACCTGGCTGCCAACCTCCAGGCAGACATCCAGATTCGAAAGGTCCGGCCGGGGCATATCCCCATTCAAGAACCGCTCCCACATCGTGGAGTACAAACCCTCAAGGCTGCGCACCAGCAACGGCATATCGAAAAGCGTGCAGGTATCGCGCCCCGCACGCAACCTCTCGCGCAAAGGATGGAGCAGCGCAGGCGTGTTGCCCAGGACCACGGCGCAGTTAACGTATTCGCGTGCCGAGGTAAAGCAGAGCTCCGGGATTCCCGCCGAGCGCACCAGGCTGCCGCAGACGCGGGAGGCAAACGAGCGACCGCTCAACGTGAGAACCGGCACCCCCATCCACAAAGCATCCGATGCCGTGGTATGCGCGCCGTAAGGCGTCGTATCGAGGAATAAATCCGCCAGAACATAACGGGCCAGGTGAAAAGGGTTCGCCAGTTTCTCCGCGAAAATCACCCGCTCCGGCGCAATGCCGTGCTGAGCGGCGTGTTCCTTCAAGCGCTTGTTGGCCGCCTCGGTACTGCTTAAAAGCCAGAGCACGCTACCGGGAACCTGCTTAAGAATCATCAGCCAACGCTCGAAGGTCGACCGGGTGATCTTGTGCGCACCGTTGAAACAGCAATACACCAACGCATCCTCCGGCAGCCTGGCCTCGGCGCGCGTGGGCGTATGCGGCGCGACATTCCGTTTGCGATTGCTCGGCTGATAGCACGGCAGCCGCAGCACCTCTTCGGAGTAGTAGATTTCCTGATCTTTTGAAATGATCCAATCATCTGCAATCACATAATGATGGTACGGGCTGCCCATGCTCCCCGGGTACCCCAGCCAGTTCACAATCACCGGCGCGGGCCGCAGCGCAATCAGCTTGACGCGGGCCTCTCGCGTATAACCATTGAGATCCACAAGAATCTGGATACCGTCCTCCCGCATGCGCCGGGCGGCAGCAGCATCGTCCAGGCCTGTAATGGGAATCCAGTGATCCGAGGTCGCCTGGAAGTTCGCATGCAGCGGGTCTTTCGCCTCCGGGCCGCAGTAATAGGCGAACACCTCCACCTTGGTGCGGTCGTGCAATCCGAGCACCTCCGTCATCAAGTAACCCAGCGCATGTTCACGCAAATCCGAGCAAAGGTAGCCAATCTTGAGCGGCCCGGTGGCGCTGGCCGCCCTTGGCCAAGCATCGAACGCCCCCACCGGCATCCCCACATCGAGCTTGTTGTAGTTCCACGACATCGCCAGTTGCAACAGCGGGTCATCCGTATATGCCGCGGCGGAGAGCGGCGACATCCCGCCCATGAGCGTCTCCCGGTCCACCCGCTCCCACGGTGCCACCACCGGCCATTTACATTGCCGCTGCCGGAGCGCGACGTAATGCTGAGCAACATCCCTTTGGCGCGGATCAATTTCAAGACTCTGCCGCAGCATCTCCTCGGCGGGTTCATCCTGATCCGCCGCCTCAAGCACCCGCGCACTCTGGTTAAGAGCCGTTGTTTTATAAGTAACATTCGAGCCGTTGAGCGTCGCAAGCTTTGCCGAAACCGCCGACCATTGCACAATGGACATCCCGGAGTTACCCAGCCGCTCGTAAATGCGCCCAAGGTTAATATAGGCAGGCATAAACTCCACGTTGATGGCAATGGCCCGCTCCAGGCACTCACGGGCGGGCTGCAATTTTTCCGCGTCCGAGAGAATCACCGAATAGTTGAAAAGAATCGCATAGAGCAGCGGGTTATCCTGGTTATGCTCGATCCATGTCGCATAAAGCGTTTCCACGGACTGCGTTTGCCCGCTTTGCTTGAAGGTTTCCGCCGCACGCATCAGGTCCGCCACGCTCATCTTGCGCGACATAGAGTCCAGCATCGCTGTCGTAAGAATATCGTTGGTCATACTCGCTTAAAAAAAATTACAGAATTGCGTCTTTAATCGCCTCAAGCTGCTCCGTGCTCATCACGGCCAATTGCTCCGAAGTCAGCGCCCCCAGCTCCGTCCCATTGAACATCGCAATCGCCGTCGTCGTCAGCGCGGCAAGCGTTGTCGTGGTAATCTCCGTCATGGTCGTCGTGGTAATAGCCCCGAACTGCGTCGCAGACATATTGGCAATCAACGTCGGAACCACGATGCCGAGCTGCACGCCCGTCAACGCGCCGATTTGATCCGAGGTCATCGACGCAAGCAGCGTCGTCGAAAGACTATTCCACTCCGTGCTAGTAAGGCTGCCGATTTGAGTTCCACTCATCGCCATGATCTGCGTGGTGGAAAGCGCATTGAGCTGACCGGTATCGAACGCTCGGATTTGCATCCGCTGCAAGCCGCCCACCTGCCCCGTGGTAAGCGCCTTGATTTGCGCCGTCGAAAACGCATCAATGGCCGTGATCGTCAGCGCGGCAATCTGCGTATCGCTCAGCGCAGCCAACTGAGTCAGCGTCATATCCGCAATCTCGCTCGTCGTCAAACCGCTGATCCCAGAAGACGAGAGCGCCGCAAGCTGCCGCGAAGTCAGCGTCTCAAATTGCTCCAGCGACAACGCACCGATCTGCGTCGCCGCCAGGCCGCTCAGTTCCGTAGCCGTCAGGAGCAGGATTTGCGTCGTCGTCAGGCCCGCGATCTGCGTCGTGGTCAACCCCGTAATCCCGGTAGCCGAAAGGCTGCCAAACTGCATCGTCGTCAGCTGCGCGAATTGTGCCGCCGTCAAACCGGAAACCGCCGTGTCGGTCAGCGCCATCAATTCCGCTGGCGTCAGCGACACTACCTGCGTCGTCGTCAACGACTCCACCTGGCTCGCGCTCAAGCCGCTAACGCCCGTGGTGGAAAGTTCCGTTAGCTGCGTAGTCGATAACGCGGCAAGTTGGGTGGACGTCAGCGCCGCCACCTGCGTCGAAGTCAACCCGCCCAATTCGGTGGCGGTCAAAACGCCGATCTGGGTCGTGGTCAGGTTGACAATCTGCGTGGTCGTCAGCGCCGCGATACCCTTTGCCGAAAGGCTCGCCAGCTGGGTTTCAGTCAATTGAGCAAGTTCATCGGTCGTCAACCCCGAAAGCGCCGTCGTCGAAAGCCCCGCCACCTGCGTCACCGTCAACGCCGCAAATTGATCATCGGAGAGGTACCCGATCTGTTTATCAGTCAGACCGTATACCCCGTTAGTGGAAAGCGCGGCGACCTGGTCCGTCGTCAATGCGCCAAGTTGCGTGGAACTCAACTGCCCGACCTGGGTCGAAACCAACCCAGCGATTTCGGTCGTCGTCAGATTACCTAGTTCCGTCGTCGTTAGCGCCGAGACCTGCGTCGTCGTCAACGCCCCCACTTGCTCTTGCGTCAATGCGGCGAGCTGCTTCCCGGTAAGCGAGGCAAACTGCGTGGCCGTCAAACCAGTCGCGCCCGTCGTGGAAAGCGCGGCAATCTGCGTCGTCGTGAATGCCGCAAGCTGCTCCTTGGACAAAGCGGAAACCTGGCTCGATGTCAGCCCCGCGATCTCCGTGGTCTTCAGCGATAGTAGCTGAGTCGTACTCAATGCCGCAATCTGCGTGATAGTCAGCGCACCAATCTCCGTTGTGGTCAGGCCTTGTAGTTGCGTTGTCGTCAACGCATTCAGCAGCGTCGTAGAGAGCGCCTGAACCTGCGTGGTCGTCAAGCCGCCAAGCTCCGTGGCAGTCAGCGCCCTGAAAGCCGTGCTCGATAGCGATTCAAACTGGGTCTCGCTCATTCCCTTGATCGCCGTGGCGGAAAACGCGGCGATTTGCTGTGTCGTCAACGCCGCCAGCTGCGTGGTCGTCAATGTGGAAACCTGCGTCGAAGTCATCCCGGCAATCTCCCCCGTCGTAAGGCAGGTCAACTGCGTGGATGTCAGCGTAGCCACCTGTTTTGTCGTCAGCGCGCCGACCTGCGTCGAGGTCAGCGCCGCAAGTTGTTTCGTAGTCAGCGCCGCAAGTTCGCTCGTCGTCAAGTTGCTCACACCCGTCGTCGAGAGCGCGGCCATTTGAGAAATCGTCAGCGCGGCAAGTTGACTCGTGGCCAATGCCGCGACCGTCGTGGCATTCAAGCTGGCAATTTGCGTCGTCGTCAACGCCGCGATTTGATCCGTGGTCAGCGCCTGCAATTGCGTGGCCGCGAGGATCGCGATGCCCGTAGTCGGAAGCCCCTGAATTTGCGTCGTCGTCAGCGAAGCAAGCTGCGAAGTCGTCAAAGCGCCAAGCTGCGTCGTGTTCAACGAACCGAGCTCTGTGGACGTCAACGCCCCAAGCTGCGCCGCGGAGAGCGCCCCCAGTTGCGTCGCCGTCAAGCCGCTGAAAGCCGTCGTAGAGAGCGCGGCAACCTGCGTCGTATTCAACGCCGCAAGCTGCGTGGTGCTCAGCGAGGCGAGCTGGCTATCGCTCATACCGCCGAGTTCAGTACTCGTCACCACGCCCCATTGGGCAGCCGTAAACGACGAAAGCTGAGTGGTCGTCAACGCGCCAAATTGCGCCGAAGTCAACGCCGCCAGCTGGCGCGTCGTCAGCGCCGCAAGTTCGCTGGCAGTCAAAACGCTGATCGCCGTGGAATCAATCGCGGCGATTTGAGACGAGGAAAGAGCAGCCACCTGGGCCGTCGTCAACGCAGCGGCAGCCGCGGTGGTCAAAACGCCCATTTCCGTCGTCGTAAGCCCGGCCACTTGCGTAGTCGTCAGCGCACTAATCTGCGACGCCGTCAGCGCCGCAAAGGCCTCTGTATCCAGGCTTCGAAGCTGCGTAGTCGTTAGGTTGGAAATTTGCGTCGCAGTTAGCGCGGCGATTTGCGTATCGCAGAGACTCGCTACCAAAGTCGTCGTCAACGCCGCGATCTGCACCGCGGTCAACGCCGCCATTTCCGTCGTTGTGAACCCGTCCGCACCAGCAACCGATATCGCGACCAACTGCGTATCCGATAAAGCGCCCAACTGAGCCGCCGTTAGCGCCGAGACCTGAGTGGAAGCCATGCCGCTGATTTGGGTATTACTGAGTCCAGCAATCTGCGTGACCGACAGAGACTGGATTTGCGTTTCCGTCAACGCCCCAAACAGCGTCTCCGTCAGCGCCGAGAGCTGCGTGGTGCTCAGCGTCTGCAACTGCGCCGCAGTCAACCCGGTAATCCCCGTGGTGGAAAGCGCTGCAAGTTGCATCGTGGTCACCAGACCGAGCCGTTCCGGTGCCAATGCGGCGATTTGCGTGCTCGTGAGCCCGCCAAACTCGGCGGCCGTCAGCGCCCCCAACTGCGTGGCAGTCAACACCGCCAAAGCAGTCGTGGAAAGACCGGGAACCGCGCTCGCGGAGAACGCCGCAACCTGGCTTGCAGAAAGCTCTTCAATCTGCGTCAATGCCATCGCCGCGACCTGCGTGCTCGTCAAACCGCCGATGCCCGTGGTGCTCAAGGCCGCCATTTGCGAAGCGCTCAGCGCCTTCAACTGCGTGGTAGCCAACGCACCCGCCTGGGCCGCCGTCAGCGCGCCGATCTGCCGGGTGCTCAGCGCGCCAATCTCGTCCACCGTCAGTCCGCCGACCCCCGTGGTGGAAATGGCAGAAATCTGCGTGATATTCAGGACGCCCAACTGCGTCGTAAGGAACGCGGAGATTTGCGTGGAAGTCAGGCTGCCGAGAGCCGTCGTGCTGAGCGTCGTAAGTTGAGCGAGCGTTAGCACCGCAATTTGATTAGCCGTCAGATCCCCCATCTGAGTCGGCGTCAGGCCGTCAAGCTGCGTGGAGGTCAGGCTCGCGACGTCGATCGTCGTCAAGCCCGCGATCTGACGGTCACTGAGGCTGCCGATGGCCGTGGAAGTCAGCGCCGTAAACTGGGCGAACGTCAAGGCGTCGAGCTGGGTAATCGTGAAGCCGCCCATCGCCGTGGAAGTCAGCGCCGCCACTTGGCTCGTGGATAGCGCGGCAAGCTGCGTGAGCGCCATAGCAGCGATCTGGGTATCCAGTAATCCCGAAATCTCGGTCGTCGTCAGCAAGGAAATCTGGGTGGAATCAAGCGAAGAGAGCTGCGTGGATTCCAGCGCGCCAACCAGGGTGGCCGTCAGCGCAGCCCATTGAACCGAGGAGAGCGCGTCCAATTCCGTGGCACTTAATCCGCGGATCGCCGCAGTGGAGAGCGCCGCGAGCTGCGTCGTATCCAACGCGGCAATCTGGACTGTCGTGAGCGCGCCCATGCCCGTGCTCGTGAAGCCCTGCGCCTGCGTCGTCGTCAGCGCCGCAAGCTGCGTTGCCGTCAACGCACCAAGCTGGGTCGTCGTCAGCGCCCCGATGCACGAGCTGCCCAGCCCCTTGATCTGCGTGATCGTCAACGCGGCCACCTGCGCGACGTCGAGTTGGCGGAATTGCGTAGTCGTCAGCGCCCCGATGGCGGTCGAGGACATCGCGGTCAGTTGCGCCGCCGTCAGCGAGGCAAGCTGCGTAGCCGTCAGGCCCGTCATCTGCGTGCTCTCTAGCGCCGCGAATTGCGTCGTGGACAAGGCCGCAAGCTGCGTGGCCGTCAGCGTCCCCAAGGCGGTTCCCGTCAGGCCCTTGATCTGGCTAACCGTGAACACCGCAAGCTGGCTGGCGCTCAAGGCATCGACCGCCGTCGTGGTAAGCGCCGCCAGCCCGGCGCTGGTAAGGCCCCGCAGCTGAGTCGCCGTCAGCACGGCAATCTGCGTAGAAGTGAGGCTGCCCATCGCCGTGGTCGTCAGCGCGCCGAGCTGCGTGGACGTCAGCCCCTGCACCTGCGTCACCGTCAGTTCGCTCAGCTCCGTGGAGGTAAGGCCGCTCACCTGGGTCGTCGTCAACGCGCCAATCTGCGTGGACGCCAGCGCCGCCACCTGGGTTTCGGTCAGCACACCGATGCCCGTGCTGCTGAGGCCCTTGACCTGCGTGGAACTCAAGGCCGCAAGCTGCATGGCGGTCAAGTCACCGACCTGCGTCATCGTCAACGCGCTCAATGCCGTCGAGGTCAACGCCGCCAGTTGCGTGGTCGTCAAAACACCAAACTGCGCTTCGGTAAACCCACTGATCTGCGTAGTCGTTAGCGCGGAAATCTGCGTGGCCGTTAAGCCGACAAGCTGGCTCGTTTTCAACGCTCCAATGCCGGAACTCGTCACCCCCTGAACCTGCGTCGTCGAGAGCGCCCCAAGCTGCGTAGCGGAAAGCTCTGCCACGGCCGTAGTTGTCAGCGCCGCAAGGCCCGTACTGGTAAGACCCTTCAACTGCGTTGCGCTCAGAGCATTCACCTGCGTATCGAGTAATCCCGCAACAGCCGTGGCGGTCAGCGCCCCGAGTTGAGTGGAAGAGAGGCCTGCCAGCTGCGTCGTTGTAATGCCGCCGACCTGCGCCGAGGTCAGCCCGCTCATTTGCGTCGCGGAAAGCGCCGCAAGCTGCGTGACGCTCAACGCTGCAAGCTGCGTATTGGCCAGCGCGCCCAGCCCCTCGCTGGTCAACCCTTGCACCTGCGCCGTGCCCAAGGCCGCGAGCTGCGTCCCGGTAAACCAGCCCACCTGAGCCGTCGTCAAGCCGCCCAATTCCGTGGCCGTCAGCGAGGTGAGCTGCGCGGAGGTCAAATTCTGGAACTGATCTTCAGTTAGCCCCGTTACTTGCGCCGTCGTCAGCGAAGCGATTTGCAGGGGCGTCAACGTCTTGATCTGCGTCGTCGTCAACGCCCCGATGCCCGTGCTCGTAAGGCCTTGGAGCTGGGTCGTGCTCAGGATGCTCAACAGCCCCGAGGGAAGCTCCGCGATCACAGTAGTTGTCAGCGCACCCAGCCCGGTGCTGGTAAAGCCCTGGACCTGCGCCGTGGTCAGCAGTTCAGCCTGCGCGTCGGTGAGCCCGCACAGCGCCGTGGCAGTCAGCGCCCCGAGCTGCGTGGAACTCAGCGCGCCAAGCTGCCGCGAGGTCAACTCCCCGACCTGCGTCGAAGTCAGCCCCGTCATTTGCGTCGTCGTCAACGCGCCGATCTGACTGGATGCAAGCGCCTCGAACTGGGCGTCACTCAAAGCCGCGATCGAGGTACTGGAAAACCCTTGAACTTGCGTCGCCGTCAGCGCCTCGATTTGCGCATTGGTCAACCCGCCCAGCGCCGTCACCGTCAAGCCGCCAAGCTGCGTGGAGCTCAGCGCGCCAAGCTGCTCCAGACTCAAATCGGCCGCCTCCGTGCTCGTCAGGCCGCCGAGTTGCGTCGTCGTGAGCACGGAAAGCTGGGCCGTCCCGAGCACCGCAAGCTGGGTCGCCGCCAGCGCGCCAATGCCGTCGCTGGTCAGGCCCTTTAGTTGCGTCACCGTCAGGGACCCAAGCTGCGTCAGCGTCAGCAGCCCGATCTGCGTGGCAGTCAAACCGCGAATCTCCGTGGACGTCAACGCCGCAAACTGAGTCGTCGTAAGCAAGCCAAACTGGTCCTCCGTAAGCCCCTTGACCTGTGTCATCGTCAACGCACCGATTTGCGTTGCCGTCAACGTCGCAAGCTGGGCCGCTGACAGCACTTGAATAGCCGTGCTCGTCAATCCCTTGATCTGCGTCCCCGTCAGCACCGCGAGCTGCGTCGTCGAAAGCGCCTCCACCGCCGTCGTGGTCAGCGCAGCAAGGCCGGTGCTGGTCAGTCCCCTCACCTGCGTCGCGTTCAGGGCACCCAACTGCGTTGTGGAAAGGCTCCCGAGGGCTGTCGTGGTCAGCGCGCCGAGTTGCGTGGAGGTCAAGGCGCTGATTTGCGCGACCGTCAGTTTTTGGATCTCCGTGCTCGTCAATCCCGCGACCTGCGTCACCGTCAACGCCGCCAGCAGCGTCGAATTCAGCTCGCCAAGCTGCGTATCGTTCAACGCGCCGATGCCGCTGCTGGCAATGCCCTGAATCTGCGTCGTGGAGAGCGCGGCCAGGCGCGTTCCGGCAATCTCGCCTACCTGAGTCGAGGTCAACGCCCCCAGCGCCGTGGAAGAAAACGCCCCCCACTGAGTCGCCGTCAAGTACCCGAGCTGCTCCTCGGTAAGTCCTTTCATCTGGGCCGTCGTCAACACGCCAATTTCCGTCACCGTCAGTCCCGCGAGCTGCTCTTGAGACAACGATCCAATGCCCGAGCTGGTGATGCCTTGAAGCTGAGTCGTGCTCAGCGCGGCCAACTGGCTCGACGACAACTCCGCAACCGCCGTCGTCGTCATCGCCGCAAACCCCGCGCTGGTGAGCCCCCGAATTTGCGTCGTCGTCAATGCAGCCACCTGCGTATCGCTCAACCCGCGCAGCGCCGAAGCCGCCATGGCCCCGAGTTGCGACGATGACAGCGCCGAGACCTGCATGGTGTTTAATTCGCCCACGATAGTACTATTGAGCCCCTTGACCTGCGCGGGGGTCAACGCCCCGATTTGTGCCGCCGAAAGCACCGCGTATTTTGCATCAGCCAGGGCCGCCACCGCCGTACTGGTAAGGCCCCGGATCTGCGTGGTAGTAAGCTGCGTCACCTCCGTATCAGTCAGGCCGCCCAAGGCCGTCGTGGTCAGCGCCCAGAGCTGCGTGGAACTCAAAACGGAGAGCTGAGCCGCCTTCAGGTTTGCAACCTCCGTACCGGTGAGCCCGGAAATCTGCGTCGTTCTCAGCGCGGCAACTTGCGTGGTCGAAAGCGCCGCCACCTGGGCTTCGGAAAGCGCGCCAAGCCCAGTGCTCGTCAGGCCCTGGATCTGCGTGATGCTCAAGCCGGATAGCTGCTCCTCGGACAGCTGCCCCACTTGCGTCGTTGTCAGCGCGCTCAGCTCCGTCGAAGTCAACGCCGCCAGGCGGGTTCCCGTCAGGCTGGCGAGCTGATCCTCGCTCAAACCCTTGATCTGCGTAGTAGTAAAGGCCGCCAATTGCGTCGAGTTCAGCTCTTCCAACTGCGCGACAGAAAGCGCCCCGACGCCCGTGCTGCTAAGCCCTTTGAGCTGCGTAGTCGTCAGCGCTTCCAGTTGCTCCCCGGAAAGGGCCGCCACCGCCGCGGTACTCAACTGCCCCAGGCCCGAACTGACCAGCCCCTGAACCTGCGTCGCGCTTAAAAGAGCAATCTGCGTCTCGCTCAATCCGCTCACCGACGAAGCAGCCAGCCCGCCAAGCTGCGTGGAAGTCAGCGCCGAGAGCTGCTCCTCCGTCAATTCCCCAACCTGCGTGGCGCTAAAGCCCCGGATCTGCGTGGCCGCCATGACCGCGAGTTGCGTGGCCGTCAAAGCCGATACCTGCGTGTCATCGAGACTCCGGATTTCGGTGCTGGTAAGCCCTCGGATTTGCGTCGTCGTCCACTCCCCGACCTGCGCTTCAGAAAATTCGTCCAACTGCGTCGTGGTCAACGCACCGATCTGCGTGGAGGTCAGCGCCGCCAACTGCGTGCCGGAGAGAATGTCGATTTGGTCCGCCGTCAGCCCCTTGATTTGCGTCGAGGTCAGCGCCGCCAGCTGGGTTTCCGAAAGCGCCGCCACCTGGGTCGTCGTCCAAGAGTTGATCCCCGTGCTGGTGATGCCCTGGATTTGCGTGGCCGTCAGCACGCCGATGTCATCCACCGTTAACGCATCAAGCGCCGTCGTCGTCAGCCCCGCCATCGCCACCTTGGCGAACCCCTGGATTTGCGTGGACGTCAGCACCGCAATTTGGTCTTCCGAGAATCCAGCCGCCGCCGTGGCCGTTATCGCGCTGAGCTGCGTGGAGGACATCGCCTCGAGCTGCGTGGCCGTCAGCTCGCCAACGCCCGTCCAGTTGAGCGTGCGGATTTGCGTCGTCGTCAAAGCCGCGACCTGCGTGGAGGTCAGCGCGTCAATGCCCGTAATCGTTAAGAGCCCCTTGACCTGCGTGGAGGTCAGCATCGAGAGCTGCATCGCGGAGAAGTCCCCGAGCTGAGTGGAGGTCAACACGTTAATCTGCGTGGAAGTCAGCGCCGCCAGTTGCGTCGCCGTGAGGCTGTCGATCTCCTCGCCGCTCAGGCCCTTGATTTGGCGGGTGGTCAACGCCGCGATCTGCACACCGCTCAACGCCGCGAACGCGGTGACCGAAAGCGATCCAACGCCGCTGCTGGTCAGGCCCTGAATCTGCGTCGTCGTCAACGCCTGAAGCTTCGCGGCCGTCAAAGCGCCCAGCGCATCCGTGGTAAGCGCCCCGATCTCCGTGCTCGTGAAGCCCGCGATTTGCGTCGTGGTCAGCGCCGCCACCTGCGTATCAACCAGCGCCGCCACCGCCGATACATTCAACGCACCCAGCTCGGTGGAGGTCAGTGCCCCCAGCTGCGAAAAGGAAAGATTGCTCACCTGCGTGCTCGTCATGGAGCGCATCTGCGTAGTGGTCAGCGAAGCAAGCTGCGTTAGCGCCAGAGCGTCGAGCTGCGTCTCGGCCAGCGCGCCGATATCCGCCCCGGAGAGCCCGCGAAGCTGGGTAGTCGTCAGCGCGGCAAGCTGCGTGGAATTCAGCCCCGCCATCGCGCCCGAGGGAAGCTGCCCGAGTTGCGTCGCCGTCAAGACCGCGAGCTGCGTCGTCGTCAGGCCGCTGATGCTCGTGGACGACCACCCCTGGCATTGGGTCGTCGTCAGCATCGCGAGCTGCGTCGTGGAAAAGAGGGCCACCAGCTGGCTTTCCAGCCCCTTAATCTGAGTGCTGGTGATCCCCATCATCTGCGTGGTGGAAATCGCCGCCACCTGCGTTCCGTTTAACCCATCGAGCGCCGTCGTGGTCAGCCCGCCGAACTGAGTCGAGGTAAAGCCGGAAAGCTGCGCCGTGGTCAAGCCCTCGATCTGCGTTTCCGTCAACCCGGCGAGCGACTTCGAGCCGATCCCCGCAAGCTGCGTCGCGGTAAGCCCCGAAAGCTGCGTCGCACTCAGTTCATGGACCCCCGTGGTCGTCCAGCCCGCCATGGCCGTGACCGTCAGCATAGCGAGCTGCTCCGAGGTAAACTGATCCATTTGCGAGATCGTCAACGCCCCCACCTCGACGCTGCTGAAGCCCCGCATCTGCCGGGTGGTCAGCGCGGCAATCTGCGTCGAGGAAAGGCCAGCCACCGCCGTCGTGTTGAGGCCGCCAATTTGCTCGGAGGTCATCGCCGCGATCTGGCTCAGCGTCAGGACGGCGACATCCGAACTATTGAAGCCGAGCATCTGCGTACCGCTTAACGCCGTGAGCTGGGTGGCGGTAAGGCCGCTGATGGCCGTCGTCGTCAGCGCCCCGATCTCCGTGCTCGTAAAGCCTTTCATCTGCGTGGCCGTCAACACGCCCAGCTGGGTGCCCAGGAACCCGCGCACAGCCGTCGTGGTAAGGTTGGCAATCTGCGTGGCCAGCAGCCCGGCAAGTTGAGTCGCGTCCAGGTTGCCAACAGCCCCGCTGGTGAACCCTTCACATTGAAGCGTGGAAAGCGCGCCCAGCTGCGTGGCCTGCAACGCATCGATTTGCGAATCCGTAAGGCAGCCGATGGCCGTGCTGCTAAGCCCCTGGATTTGCACCGTCGAGAGCACCGCAATCTCCGTCGGCGTCAGTCCGGAAATGGCCCAGGTGGAAATCGCCCCGATCTGAGCCGCGGAGAGCGCCCCCAGCTCCGTAAGCGTCAACGCCGCCACCTGGGTATCCGCCAATCCGCTGATCCCGGTGACGCTCAGCGCCGCGACCTGCGTGGCCGCCAACACCGCCAGCTGGGTAGGCAATAAATGCCGCATCTGAGTGGAATTAAGCACGCCACACTGCGAAGTCGTCAGCGCCGCCAACTGATCGAGCGTCAACACCTCCATCTGCTCCGAGGACAGGCCCATGATCTCCGTCGGTGTCAATGCCGCGATCTCCGTCGGCGTCAGCGCGGCAATTTGAGTCGGCGTCAGTTCGCCAATATCGGTACTCGTAAGGCCCGCGATCTGATCCGCTTCCAGAGACGCAAACTTATCCGCGGCCAAAACTTCCACTTGGGCGCTGCTTAGAATAGACAGCTGCGTAATGCTGAAGGAGACAAACTGCGTCGTCGAGAGCGCCTGCATCTCAGTCGTCTCCAGAGCGTCCACCTGGGTCGTCGAGAGAACATCAATCTGCGTCGTATCCATCCCGCTGACCTCCGTAGTGGTCAACGCCCCGATCTCCGTCGGCGTCAACGCAGCAATCTGCGACGACAGCAGCATCGCAAACTCCGTCGCGGACAGGCTCTGAAGCTCCGTCACCGTCAGATTCGCGATCTGTTCGGGAGTATAGGTTAATATGGGCGAGAGGGACATCGGCGAGGCGGCTTGCGCCAGGGCTGCTTCAGGGGGAAACAGCGGGACGGCAGGGCATTCCAGTAGACATGGTTTTTGGGGAGCGCCTGCGAAGCATATTCCGCGCCTACCCCGCCCCACCGGATAAAAAAACAGCCAACCTTCAGAGTGCCACTCTGTAAGGCCTCCGGAGAAACCACCCGCAGCGCAAACAACTCCCCCACCCCCACCCCTCCATGGACACAGAGTTCCCCCGTTACCTTAATACGGCATTTTACAACGCGTCCATGGAACCCATGAACCACGATGTGACAACCAAATGCATTCCACGGAAAATTGTTGCCTGATAACCGGCGCATCGTCCGGCCTCGGCATGGAGTTCGCGCGGCAACTTGCTCCGAGCGCCTCCGTTCTGATTCTTGTCGCCCGTCGCTTGGAACGTCTCGAGGCGCTTCGATGTGAGCTCCTCCGGCCCGGGTTGACGATTCATTGTCGACAAGTGGACTTGGCCAATCCCGGGGACCTCGATCGACTGATCGCCTGGCTCTCGGCGATGGATACCCCGCTTAGCTTTTTGATCAATAACGCAGGATTAGGGGATGACGGCGAGTTCGCGCGTAGCGAGTGGGAACGCGTCGACCAAATGCTGGAAGTCAATATCCGCGCCCTGACAAAGCTTACCCTTGCGGCCTTACCGGCTTTGCGCAAACAGCCGAGCGCCGCCATTCTCAACGTCTCCTCGATCGCCGGATTCCTTCCAGTGCCCAAGACGGCAGTATATGCCGCATCGAAAGCCTATGTCACTAGCCTCTCGGAAGCGCTCCGGTGCGAACTGCGCGGTACCGGCATTCGCGTGACCGCCGTCTGTCCGGGCCCAGTGCCAACAGAGTTTAAGGAGGTCGCCTCCCGGAGGCATGAAAAAACGAAGTCGCTCAACCCGCCTCCGTTTTTTAAGACACCCGCCCAGAAAGTAGTGCGGGATGCCCTGGCCGCCGTCGCCGGAGACCGCGCCCGCGTCGTCCCGGGCTGGTACATCTCCGCCGTGCTATCTCTCGCCGCCACAATGCCGATGCCGTTCGTGCGGTGGGCCTTAACCCGCAGGGCGAAGGAGTAATTAGCCGCCAACGCAGAAACGGGGTTCTCCTGCGGCGAAATGTGCGCTAGGCTGGGAGATCCGTGGACACCGAGCCTTCCGCCAATTCAGCATCAATCACCCAACTCGCCGACGACCTCGCTTGCGCCAAGTCATCCGGAGCATTTCACTCCGCATTACAACGGGCGCTTGGGGCGTATGATCAGCTCAATCAATCACGGATTGAAAAAGAGGGCCTTTCATTGGTATGCCGCGCCGGGTGCTCTCTTTGTTGCTGGCTGCGGGTGGACGTTTACGCGCCGGAAGTTTTCTTGATCGCGGAGACCTTGCGCAAGGAATTGCCACCGCCCCAGCTTGATGAACTACTCGGGCGCTTGGCCACACACGCGGAGTTGGTAACCGGGATGACGGTCTTTGAACACGCCACGCGAAACGTCGCGTGTCCCCTCTCGCGGGAGGGCTGGTGCAGTGTCTATAGCGTGCGCCCCCATACCTGCCGCAGGCATCACTCGCAGGACCTCGCCGCCTGCCAGTTTACGTATGACCACCCGGACGACCTGGAATTTCCCGGTGCCCACAGCCGCGAGCTATTCACGGAATTGACAGAAGCCATGGGCCTGCATGGCGCAGTCTATGAATACTTTGGGTACGACGGCACGGTTTACGAACTGGGCTCGGCCCTGCACGAGGCGCTAACCGACCCAGCCTGCTGGCAGCGCTGGAGCCGGAAGGAAACGGCTTTTCAGAAGGCCTCGGTGACGCCCATGGCTTAGCCTTAGCTTAAGGATTCAGCGCAGCCAGCTTCCCAAGCCGCAGCACCGGCGCACCGGCGTCGCGCGAAGCCGCGAGGTCGACAGTGAATTCCGCCACCCAGTCGTTGAGCTCATCCGGGTCCACGAGCATCTGAGCCACGGTCCACTGGCACCCGTCCTCGGAGGGAGCAATATAGGTGTGCCGAAGGTTACGCGCCTCGGGGTCGAGCCGTAGAAAACGGTGCCCCGATGCGTGGTAGCCCTCCAGGGCCCCGGCCAGCCGCTCGGCGGTCCAAGGCTCCGCATCCGCCACCACCTCGGGCGCGACGAGCATCGCCAGCGCCGCCTCGTCGTCGCCGTTGGTCCAGGCGCGCAGGAAGCTGAAGACCTGGTGCCGGATGGCCGCCGTAAAGGCCGTTTTATCCCGCGTAATATCGCGCGCGGCCTCGTCGGCTCCCGGCGGGCGCACTTCAGCGGTCTCGCCCGGCTGGTAATCCGGATCGCGCATCCGCTCCCATTCGTCAAGCAGGCTGGAATCAACCTGCCGGATCATCGCGCTCAAGTAGAGCTCCATGTCGCGCAGTTCGTCGTTCTTCGCAAAGTCGGGGACCGTCTGCGCCAGCACCTTCTCCACGTTGGAAAGATAACGCAGCAGCACCCCCTCGGCCCGCTGCAATTCATAGAGCTTGATGTAATCAGCAAAGGAGCGGAAATCCTCGAACATCTCCCGCGCGATCGACTTGGGCCGGATATTCTCCTGCCCCACCCACGGGTGCCGGTCGGCAAAGGCGTTGAAAGTGGAGTAGACGAATTCGCGGTCCGGCTTCGGGTACTCCAGCTTTTCCAGTTCCTCCATGCGTTGGTCGTACTCCATCCCCTGCGCCTTCATGTCGGCGAGCGCGTCACCTTTCACCCGGTCGAGCTGCTTGCGCAAGATCGCGTCCGGGTTTTCGAGGATCGACTCCACCAGCGTCAGCACCCGCGCCGCGTAGTCAGGCGCTTGGCGATCCAACTGCGGCAGCGTCTCGTGGAGATAGAGCGAAAGCGCCTCATTCATCGAAAAATCGTCCTGCAACGCAGCGTTCACGCGCACCTTCGCCCCCGCCTCCGTGCGCGGAATGAACTCAATAATCTTCCGCTCCACGAGCGAGCGAAAAAGCTGCCACGCACGCCGCGTGTGGTCCTTCTTTGCCCGGGCCGAATCGTGGCATTCCGTGATCAGCTCCCGCATCGCGGCGCAGCCATCCGTGGGGCGGCTCAGCACATTGAGTAACATTCCGTGGCTCACCTGGAACTGACTCACCAGCCGCTCGGGCGGTGCGCCGATCAAGCGTTCAAAGGTCGTCTTGTCCCAGTTGACGTAATGTTTCTCCGGCGGCTTGCGTTTGACGAATTTTTTCCCCTTCGCCTCCAGCAGCAGATTCTCGATGGCATGCTGCGGGGCCTGCGCCACGACCCAGCCGAGATCATCAAAGCCCTTCCGGCCCGCCCGCCCGGCGATTTGGTGAAAATCCCGCGCGGTAAGAATGCCCGTCTTCTGCCCGCTATACTTGCAGAGCTTGGTAAAGAGCACCGTGCGAATGGGAACGTTAATGCCGACGCCGAGCGTGTCCGTGCCGCAGATCACCTTGAGGAGCCCGCCTTGAGCCAGCCGCTCGACCAGCAGACGGTATTTCGGCAACAGCCCCGCGTGATGGAGCCCGATGCCGTGGCGCAGCCATTTTTTCACCTCCGGACCGTAGGGGCTCTGGAATTTCGTCCCCTCCAGCGCCTGCGCGATGGCCGCCTTTTCCTCGCGCGTACAGACGTTGATGCTCGTAAAATCCTGTGCGCTTTGCGCCGCCTCCAACTGCGTGAAATGGACAACGTACACCGGCCCTTTTCCCTCCGTGACGAGGTTCTCCAGCGTCTGCGAGAGCGGCGTCTGGCTGTAGGAGAACTCCAGCGGCACCGGCCTCACCGACGAAGCCACCGTCACCGCGGGCCGCCCCGTGCGCCGGGTCAGCTCCTCTTCGAAAAAAGCGGTATCGCCCAGCGTCGCCGACATCAGCAGAAAGCGCGTTTGCGGCAGCGTGAGCAGCGGCACCTGCCAGGCCACGCCCCGTTCGCGGTCCGAGTAGTAGTGGAACTCGTCCATCACCACATCGTCCACCCGGGCGGCGGCCCCCTCGCGCAGGGCCATATTGGCCAGAATCTCCGCCGTGCAGCAGAGAATGGGCGCGTCGCGGTTCACCGTGGCGTCGCCGGTGCTCAGGCCCACGTTTTCCGGGCCGAATTCCCGGCACAGCGCGCGCCACTTTTCATTAACAAGCGCCTTGACCGGGCAGGTATAGACCGAGCGCCGCCCCTGCGCGAGCGCCAGGAAATGGAGCGCCCCGGCAACCAGCGATTTTCCCGATCCCGTAGGCGTATTGAGGATCACATGATGCCCCTCAAAGACCTCCAGGAGAGCCTCCTCCTGCGCCGGGTAAAGCGTCAACCCCTTGCGCGCGATGCCCGCCAGGAAGTGCTCCAGCAAAACATCGGCGCTGGGAGCCGCAGCATTGGGCGAAAGAGAATTGGAAAGCGAAGAAGCCATGGGAAAAAGGGCATTGTGGCCTCTTTTCCCTCCCCGCGCACGCTCTTGTTTATCCGTGGCGGGCAAAAAGGCGCCAAACCCTATAGCACGCTCGCAATCCGCAAGGCGCGGCGCGCCCGGCCAATCTCAAGCGTCAGTTGCTCCCCCGCCTTGCGCCCAAGGAGCTGGCTGCCGAGCGGCGACTGCGGCGTAATCACCAGGAAAGTCTTCTTTTCGTGCACAATCTCCCGGCCCCCCGCCCGGGGTCCGATAAAATAGAACTCCGCCTCGCCTCCCTCCTCCAGCTCCACCACCGCCCCGACGTCAATACCCGCGCCGGGCCGGAAGTCCTTTGGCTCCATCGCGGCGTATTCCTCCCGGGCCCGGAGCGTCTCCGCCGCCTGGCGGGACTGACCGTGCGCGAGGTAGGAGGCCTCCAGCCCCCGCGTATCGTATTTATTCTCGGCCTTACTTTGCTCGTGCGTCGCCTCCTCATGGGCCGCGCGGGCGGATTGGGCATAGAGGGCGAGTTCGGCGTCGAGGCTGGCAATAATCTTCTGAATCAGAACGGCTTTCTTCACGGCTTTGGGATGGGCGCAGTACTTTGCCCGCCGGAAAGCGGGATTGCAAGCACCCGCCCGGGCCAATCCGGCTTTAAAGGCCCCCTCCGGCAGAAATCGCGCGCTCCGTAACTGGCTCGTATTGTGCCCGTTTCGAGTCGATCGCCTCTTTGCGGCGGAGCCTCGCGGCGAATTCTTAGTATCTTTGCCGCGATATCTGCCGTATAAGAAGAAAATCCGTTCATGGGGCCAATCCCTTCTGTGAACGGATTTTTGTGAGACTTTCCACCTATGAACAGCAGTCCCCAATCTGACGGTCTGGACCGGCGGCAATTCCTGAACAAGCTGGGCGGCGGAGCCCTGGCTTTTTCGGCCTTTCTGGCCGCCTGCAAGGGGAAACAAGCCGCCCAGGCCCCGAGCCACAAACCCGCGGGCGACGTGCCGACCGACCGGATGACCTATCGGATCAACCCCAAAACCGGCGACAAAGTCTCGCTCCTCGGCTACGGAGCCATGCGCCTGCCGCGCCTCTCCAAGGAGCACTCCCCCTCCGGCAAAGGCAACGAGATCGACCAGGAAGAGACCAACCGCCTCATCGATTACGCCATCGCACATGGCGTCAACTACTTCGACACCTCGCCCCGCTACTGCGAGGGACTCTCCGAGGCCGCCCTCGGCATCGCGCTCAGCCGCCACCCGCGCGACAAGTTCTTCGTTTCCACCAAACTCTCCAACCAGACCGAGCCGAGCCAGGAGGCATCCCTGGCCATCTACCGCCGCTCGATGGAACTCCTCAAGGTCGACACCTTCGACTATTACATGATCCACGCCGTGGGGGACTTCGCCACCTACAAGAAGCGCTACCTCGACAACGGCATGCTCGACTTCATGCTCAAAGAACGCGAGGCCGGGCGCATCCGCAACCTCGGCTGGTCGTTCCACGGCAAAAAGGAATTCTTCGACTACATGATGTTCGAATCCGGCGTGAAGTGGGATTTCGTCCTCATCCAGCTCAACTACTTTGACTGGGACATCACACAGGATAAAGGCCGCAGCAACGTGGACGCCCGCTACCAGTACGAAGTGCTGGAGAAACTGAAAGTCCCGGCGCTCATCATGGAGCCGCTCCTGGGCGGCCGCCTCGCCAGCCCCAACCACGTCGCCCAGGCCCTCATGAAGCAGACCAACCCCGACGCCAGCTTTGCTTCGTGGGCATTCCGCTTCGCAGGCTCCTTCCCCGACGTCCTGACCGTCCTGAGCGGTATGTCCTACATGGAGCACTTGCAGGACAACCTGCGCACCTATTCGCCCCTCGTCCCCCTCTCCGACAAGGAGCAGCAAATGCTCGTCGGCGTGGCCAAGACGATGCTCGAATTCAAGAACATCAACTGCACCAACTGCCAGTACTGCATGCCCTGCCCTTACGGCGTCAACATCCCGGGCCTCTTCATGCATTACAACAAGTGCCTCAACGAGGGGAACTTCCCCTCCCAGGCCCAGGACCAGAACTACCGACAAGCCCGCCAGGCCTTCCTGCTGGGCATGGATCGCAGCGTCCCCAAGCTCCGGCAGGCCAATCACTGCATCGGCTGCGGCAAATGCGTCCCGGCCTGTCCCCAGGGCATCGCCATCCCGCGAGAGCTGCGGAAGATCGACCAGTTCGTTGAACAACTGAAGAGGAATCGTTAATGAATCGTCTATTGCGCATCATCCGCATCCTGCTCGCCGCGGTCTCTTTCATCCTGATCACGCTGCTTTTCCTCGATTTCACGGGAACCGCGCGGGTCAACTTCGGCTGGCTCTCCAGGATTCAATTCGTCCCCGCCCTTTTCGCCGCGAACTTCGCCGTCCTCGCGGCCCTGCTCATCGTCACGCTGCTTTTGGGCCGCGTCTACTGCTCGGTCCTCTGCCCCCTCGGGGTATTCCAGGACGCCGTGGCGTGGATCTCCCGGAAGGTCCAGGGCAAAAAGAAACGCTACACCTACCTCCCGCCACTCAACGTCCTGCGTTACACCCTGTTGGCGCTCTGCGTCATCGCGTTTTTCGCCGGGCTCGCGCCGCTGGTCGCGCTGCTGGACCCCTACGGCTCCTACGGCCGCATGGCTACGAACCTCCTCTCTCCGCTCTACCGCTGGGGCAATAACCTGCTTGCCGCCCGTGCCATCCAGGCCAACAGCTTCGACTACATCACCGTGGATATCTGGATCCGGGGCGTGGCGACCTTCGCCGTGGCGCTCGGGACCCTGGGCATCGTCGGCTTCCTGGCCTGGCGCAACGGGCGCACCTATTGCAACACCGTCTGCCCGGTGGGAACGGTGCTCGGTTTTTTAAGCCGCTTCGCCCTGCTCAAGCCCGTCGTCAACGTCTCGAAGTGCAACGGCTGCCGCATTTGCGAGCGCGGTTGCAAGGCCTCCTGCATCGACGCCCGGGCGCATCAGATCGACACCAGCCGCTGCGTGGCCTGCATGAACTGCGTGGGAGTCTGCCCGCAGGGCGCGCTCGGCTTTGGCCACAAGAACCAGCCCGCATCAACCGTTAACCGCTAGAAATTTTATGGAACCCATTCGCAGCCAATCGGGGATTTCCCGGAAAAAATTTCTGTCGATCAGTGCGCTGTTTGCCCTCGGGGCGACAGTGAAAGCCAACCAAGTCGACGGCGGCCTGGCCTTCATCGAGGAGAAAAAAGCGCCCAAACGCGCCACATTCATCGCCCCGCCCGGCTCGCAAGGCCACCGGAACCTCTCCCGGCATTGCACCGGCTGCCAGCTCTGCATTTCGCTCTGCCCCAACCAAGTCCTGCGCCCCTCCTCGGACCCGGCCCACCTGACGCAGGTGGAGATGTCCTTCGAGCGGGGCTACTGCCGCCCGGAATGCACCCGGTGTTCCAAAGTCTGCCCCACGGGAGCCATCCGGCCCATCACGCGCGAACAGAAATCAGCCACGCAGCTCGGCAACGCCGTCTGGGTCAAAGACCGCTGCCTGGTCACCAAAGAGGGCGTCCGGTGCGACAACTGCGCTCGGCACTGCCCGGTGGGTGCCATCCAGATGGTGCTTACCGACGCGGCGAACGAAAAATCGCTCAAATTCCCCGTGGTCAACCCCGAGCGGTGCATCGGCTGCGGCGCGTGCGAGAACCTCTGCCCGTCGCGCCCGCTGAGCGCCATCTACGTTGAGGGTCACGAAACGCATCGGATCATTTAGCTTCCAGCCTGTGCCTATCGGTCTTCACAAATCTGCCGCCGCACTCTGCTAAGTACGGCGGCAGTCTGTGTTTGCTTGCTATGGCCTGTCCTTCAACTAAAAGCTGACATTAAACCGCAGCCCGGCCACGAGCGCGTTATCCTGCTTCTCGGAGGCTCCGGGGTTAAAGATGTACTGGATATCCGGCTGCACCGTCAGCCACTCGGTGGCCTGGACTTTGTACGTCAGCTCTACAATAGTCTCGTGATGCCGTTCCAGCGCCGCACCTTCGTCATCGCGAGCGTCGGAGCTGATGTGCGTATAGCTGAGCCCGAGCGCCGTGATGTCGCTATCGCGGCCCGGGATCAGTCCTTTGTAGTTCACACCGGCGTCAAAATAAAACGGCACCAGAGCCCGGTCGCTGGGCGCTCCGCCGATCCGCAGAAAGGCGTTCAGCCCCTGGTCCTCCGTGCCGGTTTCGCGCCACACCTGCTGATCGGCGATGAAATAGCCGCCGCCACTTGAGCGACGCCCTTCCTTGGGAAAGAGGTCCGTCTCGTCCGAGCGGAAGTAAAACGCCCCCACCTTGTAGGTGCCCGGCAGCCCTTCCGAACCCAGCTTGGTCGTGTAAGCGCCCTCGGCAATGGCGAGCGCCCCGTCGTTGCCGTTCCACTTCCAGTGCGTGCCGTACTTGTTATCGCTGCCCTGGTCCCCAGCGCTGCCGTCAAAAATTCCGGCCTGCACGGAGAAGGAATCATTGAACGTATAGCGCACGCGAGCCCCCGGAGCCGCCACCGGATAAACCGGGGCCCCGTAGTTCTGACTGATGAGCGGAATCGCCCCGAAGGCACCGTTAATAAACACCGCACCACTATCGGAAACAAAGAACTCCGCGTCGGCCAGGATCTGCCCAAGCCGGATCGACCACTGGCCGATGTCCTGCTGGAACCAGGCCTCGTAGAGCCGCGTGGTATCGTAAGCATCGATATTGCTGACGGCATTAAAGTCCCGGGTATACTTATCCGTAAGGCTGGAGCCGTGGGTATTGATCCCGCTGACCAGGAAGCTGCCGCCCTGCCAGCCCAGCAGCTTCTCCAGGTCGCCCTGCACGCCGATATTGAGGAGGCCCTCGTAAATCGCGCCGCGCCGATAGCCGCCAGAAACATTACCGAAAGTTTCCCCGGTATAGGAAACCGGGAATGACAAGCCGCCCAGGGTCAGCGCACACTTCGCCGCTTCCGGCTCTGGAGGCGCAGTTTCTCCCGCATTGGCAATGGAAGTAAGCGCCATTCCAGCCAACAGAACAGCGTTGAGGAGGTTGTTTTTTGGGTACATAGAAACGATTACTGAAACTTACTAAAAACCGAGCAGCCGCCCAGCTTGATAAATGACAAACGAAGCGCCCCAGGCGAGCACTGACATATAGCCGACCATGAAGAGCGGCCAGCGCCAGGAGTTCGTCTCGCGGCGCACGACGGCCACCGTCGCCAGGCATTGCATGGCCAGGACGTAGTAGACCATGAGGCTCACGCAGACCAGCGGCGTAAAGACCGGCGTGCCGTCGGCGTGTTTCTCGGCCAGCATGGCATCGCGAACTTCATCCTTTTCCTTCTCCTCCTTGTCCACACTTTCGCCCTCACCGGCCGCTTTTGCCTCGGCTCCGTCCTTGGCTTCCGCCGCGGGCTTGGCCTCGTCTTTGGGCTTCCCGCCGTCCTCGGCCTTGGCGGGCGCTTCATCCTCGCTTTCGAGGTTGTAGACAATCGCCATCGTGCCGACGAACACCTCGCGAGCCGCAAACGACCCGATGATGCCGATGCCGATCTTCCAGTCATACCCCAGCGGCCGGATGACCGGTTCGATGAAGTGCCCCAGTTGGCCCCCGTAGCTTTGCGAAATCGCGTCGGCTTTGCTGGTTTCGGGGTTCACCGGTTCAGGGAACTTCAGCAGCGCCCACAGGATGACCGAAAAGGAAAGGATGACCGTTCCCGCGCGGCGAAGGAAGATCCCCGAGCGCTCCCACATCCGCAGCCCGATCGACTTCAGAGCAGGCATCCGATAAGGCGGCAGCTCCAGAAGCAGCATCGGCTTTTCGCTTTTGAGCAGCGTCTTCTTGAAGATCCAGGCCATCAAGAACGCCGTCACCGCCCCCAGGACATACATCGAAAGCATGATGCCCGCCTTGGCCGCCGCCGAGGCAACCGGCATCATCACCGCGATCATCAGCGCGTAGACCGGCAACCGCGCCGGGCAGCTCATCAGCGGAGCCACCAGGATCGTCACCAGGCGATCCTTGCGGTTCTCAATCGTACGCGAAGCCATGATGCCCGGAATGGCACAGGCGAAGGAACTCAGCAGCGGAATAAACGATTTTCCGTGCAGCCCCACCGACGACATCACCCGGTCCATCATAAACGCAGCGCGCGCCATGTAGCCGCTGTCCTCCAGCAACCCGAGGAAAAAGTAGAGGATCAAAATCTGCGGCAAAAAGACCACCACCCCGCCCACACCGGCGATCACGCCATCGGTAACCAAACTCTGGAAATGCCCTTCCGGGATCAGCGCCTTCGCTTGCTCGCCAAGCCACCCAAAGCCCCCCTCGATCCACTCCATCGGGTACTGCGCCACGGTGAAAATGCAGAAAAACATGATCGCCATCACCCCCAGGAAGGCCACCCAACCCCAGACGCGATGCGTCACAATCAAGTCGATCCGGTCGGAAAGCGTCAGCTTCGACACCTCCCCCTCCTGATGGACCACCCGCGAACAAAGCTCGCCGATCCACTCGTAGCGCGCCTCGACCAAAGTCGCCAGCGGCTCGACCCCGGCTGCCCGCAGGCGAGCCAGCGCCTCCATCGTAGGCGTCAGGATCGCCGGTTCGTGCCGGGCCAGCTCCTCCAGCCCGCTCTCCTGCAACGTCAAAAGGAGGAGCGCCTCCGAGAACGGCGAGCCCTGGTCGGCGCGAAGCCGTTTGGCAAGAGCCTGGGCCTCCTTCTCAATCGCCTCGGGAACCGGCGGCCGCTTATCGGGGGCGGGCAGCACCTCCCGGGAAAGCGTCTGCTTGAGCTCCAGCAACCCGATCCCCTTGGATGCCACCATCGGGACGACCGGCACGCCGAACTCCCGTTCGAGCGCCGCCTTATCAATGCGGGTGCCGTTCTGCTCGGCCACGTCAACCATGTTGAGCGCCAGGACCATCGGGATCTGGAGATCCAGCAGCTGCGCGGCCAGGTAAAGATTGCGCTCCAGGTTGGAGGCGTCCACCACCACGACCACCGCCTCGGGCCGGGGCATATCGGTGCGCCCGAGCAGCACGTCGCGGGCGACGGCCTCGTCAGCCGAGTGGACTTGCAGGCTGTAGCTGCCGGGCAGATCCACCAGCACCATCGGCTCGCCATGGGTACCAAAGAAGCGGCCGGTCTTGCGCTCCACCGTCACGCCGGGATAGTTGCCAACTTTCTGGCGCAGGCCGGTAAGCGCGTTGAAAATCGTGCTCTTGCCGCAGTTCGGGTTGCCCGCGATGGCAATGTGCCGCACGGACGATGCGGCGACGGCGCGGGGCGTTTCTGAGACTTGGGGATGATCCATAAAACCTAGATTCTTTCGATTTGAATGCCCGCCGCCTCGCGTTTGCGCAGCGAGAGATGGTAGCCGCGAACTTTGATGTCAATCGGGTCGCCCAGCGGCGCGAACCGGACCACCTCCACGGCGGCTCCAGTGGTGAGGCCCATTTCGAAAAGCCGCGAAAGCGATTCGCCCGGGAGGCTGAACCCCGCGATACGGGCCTTGTCCCCGGGGGCCAGTTGGCTCAGTAATTCAGCACTCATGCGAGCACCTCCTCGACCTCGATGTGGGTTCCCAGGCTGCGCCCGATGGCGAGCCGGGTCCCCTGGATGGAGCAGATGAGCGCATTGCCGTCCACGAGCTTGCGGATCTCAGCCGCTTCGCAAAGCCCCAGCTCCTTGAGCCGCAACGAAGCGGGCGAGCTGGAGCTGATCCGGATCACGCGCAGCGGTCTGCTACAGCGCGCATTGGTCAGCGTGAGCGGCCTTTCCGAGCGCCCACAGCAGGTCAGGTGTTTTTTCATGCGCACTTTGATATTGAGACTCGTTCTCAATGACAAGTATGAATATTGCTAATTTCTTTACCTATATTGCTTTTATTTTTTACCCGAACGGGCCTTAAAAACCGGTTAACGCCTCGCGCCCGGCGGCTTGAGGGCGGCGATTTGCCAGAGTATTTCCAGGAAATGCTGGAGCACCGGAGAGGTGTCTTCGCGCCGCCAAAGCGCGGCCAGCTCGCTTGTTGGCGCGGGAGCCTTCAGCGGCCGGTAGACCACCCCGCGGTGCCGGAGTTCCCGCAGCGACTCCGGGACGAGCGCGAGCCCCATCCCGGCGGCAATGAGGTTGATGATCGTCTGGAACGTGCGAGCCTCCTGAAAAACCACCGGAACGAATCCCGCCCGGGCGCAATGTTGCAAAATCTGGTCGTAAAACCCGGGCGCAAGCTCCCTCGGAACCTGGAGGAACGGCTCGTCCTTGAGCGCGGCGAGCGGAATCGCCTTTTCCCGCGCCAGCCGATGCCGCTGCGAAAGCGCCACCATGAGCGGCTCGCGCCAGAGAATGCGCATCGCCAGCGCCTCGGCGTTTTGAACCGGCGGCCGCACCAGCCCCACGTCGAGCCGTTGCGCCTGGAGGTCCCCCACCTGCTCCTCGCTGGTGAGATCCTGCAAACTCAGCGTCACCCCAGGGAAGCGCGTGCGCATCACCCGGAAGGCGTTGATCAACTGGCCGTAGGCCGCCGAGCTCACAAACCCGATGGCCAGATGCCCCGTCTCCCCCCTACCCGCCTGCCGTGCCGCCTGCACAGCCTGCTCCGCCTGAGCCAGCGTCTTGCGGGCCTCGCCCAGAAACACCCGGCCCGCCGGGGTCAGCTCCACACGACGCTTATTGCGGCGCAGAAGCGGCGTCCCAAGCTCCTCCTCCAGCGCCTTGATCTGCTGGCTAAGCGCAGGCTGAACGATGCCGACACGCTGCGCCGCGCGGCCAAAATGCAGCTCCTGCGCCACGGCGACAAAATACCTCAAATAGCGAAGCTCCATGCCTTCCAGTGATAACGAAAAGTGATCACAGCCTCCAGTTTAATCTATTGGAGTGAAAATGCCTCCCGGTGGTAGATTGAGCAACTCATGAACGTTAAAAAAACCACGACCTCCAAGCGTGGTCCCCATCGCACCAGCCACAAGCCCGGCCAGACCAGCCGAGCGGGACTTTTATTTGCCCTTTTCGTCACCGGCTTTTCCGCATTCATCACCCTCTACGCCACGCAGCCGATGCTGCCCCGGTTCCGTGAAATCTTCCACACCAGCGAAGTAGCCGTCAGCCTCACCGTCACGGCCCCCGTGCTCGCCATCGCGCTGCTGGCCCCCATCGAGGGCCTCATCGCCGACACCCTCGGGCGCAAACGCGTCATCGTAGCAGCGCTGCTCGGCGCGGCCATCCCGACGCTCCTCGCCGGGTTCTCGCACAGCCTCGGCCAGCTCATTTTCTGGCGCTTCTGCCAGGGGATTTTCATCCCCGGGATCATCGCGGTAACCATGGCCTACATCAGCGAGGAGACCCCGCGCCACCTCACCGGCTCCACCATGGCCATCTACGTCACCGGCACCGTCGTGGGCGGCTTTTCTGGGCGCTTCCTCACCGGCCTCATCGTCTCCCGCTGGGAATGGCCGCTCGCCTTCGAAGTCATCGGCGCGCTGGCCCTCGCGGGCGCCCTGCTAACGTGGTGGCTACTCCCGGCATCGGAGAAATTCGTCCGCCAAAACAGCATCGGCGCTTCGCTTAAATCCATGCGCAGCCATCTGCGCAACCCCCGCTTACTGGCCACCTACGGCGTCGGCTTCAACTGCCTCTTCTCGCTGGTCGGCGCGTTCACCTACATTAATTTTCACCTCGCCGACGCCCCGTTTCACCTCGGCCCCACGGCGCTCGCCTCGGTCTTCGGCGTCTACCTGATCGGGGCCGTAATCACCCCGGTGGCGGGCCGCATCTTGGACCGGATCGGCCATCGCCGGGCGCTCATGCGGGCCGCCGGGGCCCTCGCCTTTGGCGGCCTCCTGACGCTCGTCCCCTCGCTGCCCGTCATCGTGCTCGGCCTGGCCATCCTGGCCTCAAGCGCCTTTACCAGCCAAGCTTCGGCCTCCAGCTTCGTCGGCCGGGCGGCCAAGCAAGC
Organism: Spartobacteria bacterium UBA695; assembly: GCA_002298145.1. GTDB lineage: Bacteria > Verrucomicrobiota > Verrucomicrobiia > Chthoniobacterales > Chthoniobacteraceae > UBA695. The sequence goes on from DBMP01000023.1 coordinate 207,442, forward strand.
GCGCTCCTCCGCCTCGGGGCTCTACGTCGCCTTCTACTACCTCGGCGGCTGCACCGGCTCGATCCTGCCCGGCTTCATCTGGAAATGGACCGGCTGGGCCGGGTGCATCGGCCTCATTATCGTCGTACAGGCCGTCACCGCCTGGATGGCGCACAAATACTGGCGCGAAGCAGCCGAGGCAACACCCTCCGCCCCGCCCGAGCCCCTCTCAGGCCCCTCCGCGGAGCCGATAGGATAGAATATTACCCGCAAGTTTTTGAACCGCAGCACGGATCACTGACATCAGCGGCTTTACCCAATCCCGCCCCGGTCAGCCGGTCTGCCAACCGCAGGATGGCCTGATGGGGCGAGTCTTTCACGGCTGCACCGGTTTTGGCCGCATGCGCGATGTCCGCTTTTGAGACGCCAAGTTGCTGCGCCTGGTGGTAGTGGTGCTTCAAGCATGGCTCGCAGTTCGCCGCGATGGCAGCGCCGACGGCCACCAGTTCATCCACGGCGGCAGAATAGCCCACCGCTGATACCGGCTTGCGCGCCCGGACTTCGAGACTGGTGATATAGTCCGATGTCTTGGCGCCCGCAGGCAAACTTTCGGCAATTTTCTGGTAAAGCGGGTCTTTAAAATGGCTCATCGCATCGATGTAAACGGGCTTGGATTGAAGCACGATCTCCGTCAAGCCCGCTTCGCGCGCATAGCGCTCGGTCTCGCTTACAAGTACCGCGCCCGCAACGCAGCCGATCAGCGCCTCGACGATTTTCAAGACCTCCGGCGGCAGCGGCTTGAGCAGCGCCATGTCGGAGACGGCCACCCGGCCGCCGGGCTTTAGGACGCGGGCGATTTCGCGCCAGACCTGCGCTTTATCGGGCGAGAGGTTGATGACGCAGTTGGAAATAATGGCGTCCACGCTCTGGTCGGCGACGGGCAGATGCTCGATTTCGCCGAGGCGGAACTCGACGTTGTCCAAGCCGGTCTCCTTCAGGTAATGGGCGATGTTGGCGCGGGCCTTGCCGAGCATTTCCGGCGTCATATCCACGCCGATGGCGCATCCGGTGGCCTCGACTTTGCGACCGGCGATGAAGACGTCGAAGCCGCCGCCGCTGCCGAGATCAAGGACGGTTTCGCCCGGTTTGAGCGCAGCGAGCGCGGCGGGATTGCCGCAGGAGAGCCCCATGTTCGCGCCTTCGGGCAGGGCCGCGAGTTCCTCGACCGTGTAGCCTAGTTCCGCAGCCAGCTTGTCGGCGGCCTGAGGCGCGGAGCCACAGCAGGAAACGCCCCCTCCGCCGCACCCGCCGGTGGAAGTTTTGCGGGCAATCTTCGCGTAGCCCTCGCGCACCGTTTTGCGAATGAAGTGGCTTTGCGGGTGGGTCGATGGAGTTTTCATAGTAGAGTTTTTGTACTTATCTGGCGGCGGCAAATGACCGAGCGTTCGGTTTTCAAAATCTTGTCCAGTTTCTTAACATCCGCCTCGGCTTCGGCGCATTGGCCGAGCGATTGGTGAACCCAGGCGAGTGCCTCGCGGACAGCAACAGGCGCGGTTGCGTCTGGCAGCCGGTAGTAAACCCATCGTTCCGACTTGCGTGACAAAATCAGCCCGGCGTTGTGTAGAATGGAAAGATGCTTGGAAACCGTGGAGGGCGCGAAACCGAAGAGTTCGGTGATCTGGCAAACACAAAGCTCGCCGCGTCGCAACGCGAGGAGAACCCGCACCCGATTGGGATCTGCCAACGCTTTAGCCAGGGTCATAAAATCGCGCATAAATCGTTATTTCGCCAAACAACGAAATATTAGGCGCTAGGGGTACTCGTTGTCAAATCTCTATTTTTAGGGTTGGGCCGGTGGGATGATTCCGCCTCAGATGGCGAAATCGTCGTATTCCGGCTTCACCAGTTCGTTCGGAGGAAAGAGCATCCCCGCGGCGGCGGTCGCGTTGGTCCCCTGCTCGATCAGAATGAAAGAGCCGGTGAGGCGGTTGTTCGCGTAGCCGTCGAAATAGAGCGGCTTAGCCGTCTTGAGGTGAATCTCGCCGATGTCATTGAGCGCCAGTTCCGAGGGCGCGGGAATCCGCTCCAGATCCGTGAAGCTGAGCCGGTTCTCGATGCCGGTGACCATCGCCTGCACGGTCTGCGTCGTGTGCTTGAGCAAGTAGCGGCGGCCCGGTACGAGCGGGCGCTGGTGCATCCAGCAGATTTTCGCGTGGAACTCCGAGCTGAGCCCGGGAGCCGATTCGAGATCCGCCAGCATATCGCCCCGGCTAATATCCAGGTCATCCTCCAGCACCACCGTCACCGACTGCGGGCAGAAGGCCTCCTCCACCTCGCCATCGCTGCCGTGGATCGCCTTCACGCGGCTGCAAAGCAGGCTCGGCAAGTGGATCACCCGCTGGCCCACGCGCACCACGCCACCCGCGATCTGCCCGCTGAAGCCGCGGAAATCGTGCAACGTGGGGTCGCTCGGGTTCTCTGGCCGGTTAACCCACTGCACGGGAAGCCGGAAGCCCTCGAGGTTCCAGTCGCTGCCGATGTGGACGGCCTCCAGGTGATCGAGCAGCGTCGGCCCCTCGTACCACGGCATGTGCTTGGAGGGCCTCACGACATTGTCGCCGTCGAGCGCGCTGATGGGGATAAACCGGACGTCCTTGATGTTGAGGCGCGGCAGGAATTTCTCGAACTCATCGCGAATCTCCCGGAACCGCTCCTGGCTCCATTCCACCAAGTCCATCTTGTTGACGGCCACGATCAAATGCGGGATGCGCAGCAGCGAGGCAATCGACGTATGACGGCGGCTCTGCTCGATGACCCCCTGGCGCGCGTCCACGAGCACGATGGAGAGGTTCGCCGAGGAGGCGCCCGTGACCATGTTGCGGGTGTACTGCACGTGCCCGGGCGTATCAGCAATGATGAACTTGCGCTTCGGCGTGGCGAAGTAGCGGTAGGCCACGTCAATGGTGATCCCCTGCTCCCGCTCGGCGCGCAGGCCGTCGGTGAGGTTGGCCAGGTTGATCTTGCCGCCGCCGGTGATATCGGCGGAGCGTTTCAGCGCGGCGATTTGGTCCTCCATCAGCGACTTCGAGTCGTAGAGCAGGCGGCCGATGAGGGTTGATTTTCCGTCGTCAACGCTGCCGCAAGTATTGAAGCGGAGCAGATCAACGGGGTGTTCAATGGTGGAAAGAGACATGGGCTGTTTTTCTAAAAATATCCGGCTTTTTTGCGATCCTCCATGGCGGCTTCGGAGGATTTGTCATCGGCGCGGGAGCCGCGTTCGGTGACGCGGGCGGCGGCGATCTCGGCAAGGATGTCATCGATCGTCTCGGCCGGGGATTCGACGCAGCCGGTGCTAATGATGTCGCCGATGGTCCGAACGCGCACCACGAGTTCCTGGACCTCCTCGTTCGGCTTCGGCGGGACGAGGTGATTGACTGGCAGCCATTGGCCGCCGCGGCGCACGCAGCAGCGCTTGTGGCTGAAATAGATATTGGGCACCTCCAGCTTTTCGCGCCGGACGTATTCCCAGACATCCATCTCCGTCCAGTTGCTGAGCGGGAAGGCGCGCATGCTCTCGCCCTGGTTGACGCGCGTGTTGTAAAGGTTCCAGATTTCCGGGCGCTGGTTCTTCGGGTCCCACTGGCCGAAGGCGTCGCGGAAGCTAAAGAAACGCTCCTTGGCGCGGGCCTTCTCCTCATCGCGGCGGGCCCCGCCAATGCAGCAGTCGAATTGAAACTCCTCGATGGCGGCCAGCAGCGTCGGGATTTGCAGCCGGTTGCGGCTCACCTCCCCCGGCGAGGGAACGGCGATGCCCTTCGCGATGGCGTCCTCCACCCGGCGCACCACCAGCTTCGCGCCCAGCTCGGCGGCGCGACGGTCGCGGAATTCGTTGAGCTCCGGGAAATGGTGCCCGGTGTCGATATTGAGAAAGGGCATCGGGATGGCCGCCGGGCGAAAGGCTTTCTCCGCCAGGCGCAGGAGGCAGATCGAGTCCTTGCCGCCGGAGAAAAGGAGCGCCGGGCGCTCGAACTCCGCCGCCACCTCGCGCATAACGTGGATGGCTTCCGTTTCGAGATACTGAAGGTGATCGATGTGGTAGTTTTTCTTTTCTGGTATCGGACTCATGACTGGACGGCCTTTCCTCCCCATGCGGCGTGCAGGCCGCATTCGCGCTTTTCATCGGCCTTGGCGGGGTCGAAGTAATCCCATTCATTGGGAAGATGATGAGCGGAGAGGTAGGCTTCCATCTCCGCATCGGTGTAATAAAAAACAGGGCTGACTTTCAGCGTGCCGAAGTTCGGGTCGGCAGAAACGATGTCGAGCCCGGCCCGGTTCGGGTTCTGTACCTTGCGCAACGCCGTAATCCAGACCGCCGGAGCCAGTTCGCGCATGCCGCGCTGGAAGGGCTCCAGCTTCATGAGCGCGCTGAATTTTTTCAAGCCCTCCTCATCATCGAGGCTCGGCAGCTTGCCGTAGACCGCCTCGTAGTGCGCCGCGGTGATCGCGGGCAGATATGCTTTAATATTCAGCCCGAGCGAATCGCGGAGCACCTCGGCGTGGCGGTAGGTGGCCGGGCGGTTAAAGCCGTGGTCCACCCATAGGACGGGGATGTCCGCCTGAGCCTGCGTGGCGAGGTGAAGGATGACGGCTTCGTAGGGCCTGAAATTAGTGGATACAATCGCGCGCCCACCCCCTCGGGCAATGGCCCATTGGATGATTTCGAGCGGCGACTTGGAACGCAAAGCTTCGTTCCATTCTGAGAGCTGCTGGTTAGAACTCATTACTAGGATTGGATATTATGCAAAAAGGATGCGGTTGGCCCAGTCACCGAAGCGTTCGCCCGCCTCGCGCTCCTGGGCGAAGCGAGTAAAGAGCGCCCGGAATTCCCCCGGGAGTTCATCGGCCTTAATGACGTCTTTATAGACCCGGTTGAGTCGTGTGCCGGTGGCATTACCGCCGAGGTAGAGCTGGTATTTGCCCGGAGCCTTGCCCACAAGGCCGATCTCCGCCACATACGGGCGCGAGCAGCCGTTCGGGCAGCCGGAGGTGCGGATGATAATCTCCTCGCCGGGGATCCCCGCTTCCGCCAGCGCCGTTTCGGCATAGCCGATCAAGGTCGGGAAGGCGCGTTCGCTTTCCGCCAAGGCGAGGCCGCAGGTCGGCAGCGAGACGCAAGCCGTCGAAGCCCGGCGCACCGCCGAGACCTGCTCGGGCAGGATCGCCCCGTGCTCTTTTAGGACCACCGTGAGGGCCGCCTCGTTCTCCGGAGCGATATTCGCCAAAATGAGGTTGTTGCCCGGCGTAAAGCGGATTTCCGGCTGGAAGCGCTCCACCACCACGCGCAGCGCCGTTTTGAGCTTCTGGCTTTCGGTGTCTTTGATCCGCCCCGTGGCCACCGAGAGGCCCAGGAATTTCCGGCCGTCGGGCTGCGTGTGCCAGCCAAAGGGATCGCTCACGCTGGTAAACTGGAAGGGCCTGGCCGCCCCGAGCGTCACACCCGAGCGTTTCTCCACCTCGGCGCGGAACCACTCCACGCCCCGCTCGGCCAGCAGGTACTTGAGCCGGGCATGCTTGCGGTTGGAGCGGTCGCCGAAGTCGCGGTGAACCGTCACCGCCGCCAGCGCCACCTGCTGCAACTGCTCCGGAGTAACAAACCCAATCACATCCCCCAGGCGCGGGAACGTCGCGGGGTTATTATGGCTGCGCCCCATGCCGCCGCCCGCCGTGAGGTTGTACCCGACGAGTTTGCCCTCCTCCACAATCGCAATGAGCCCGACATCATTCGTCAGCACGTCGGTATCGTTGGAAGGCGGCAGCGCGAAGCCGAATTTGAATTTGCGCGGCAGGTAAGTCTTGCCGTAAAGCGGATCAATAAAGTCTTTGCTCTTTTCCTCGCTCTTGAGGTTCAGCTCCGTGCCGTCGATCCAGATCGAGTGATACGCGGGCGTCGCGGGCGAAAGAAAATCCGCCAACGCATTCGCCTGCGCCAGCAGCTCCCGGCCCACGGCCCCGATCCCCGGCGACGCAGGCACCGTGATGTTACGCACCACATCGCCGCAGGTGGCCAGCGTGGTAAGAAGCGTCTCGTTAATCCCCTTGATCGTCGCCCCGAGGTTCGACTTGAGCACCCCGTGAAACTGGATCGTCTGGCGCGAGGTAATCCGCAGCGTCTGGTTCGCGTAGACATCCGAGAGCCGGTCCAGCTCCAAGTACTGCGCCGGGGAGATCACCCCGCCCGGCATCCGGATGCGGATGAGCATAATGTACTTCTTGCCCGTCTTGCGCAGATCGCGGTCATCCTCTTGATAGATGCCGTGGAATTTCAGGAACTGGGTGTCATCGTCCGAAAAACGCTCCGCCGTCCCGTCGGCAAGGGTTGCCGCAATGTTGCCAGCCAGCGTCGGGCTGGCGAGCTTCAACAATTCGTTCGCCGAAGGAGAGGACGGTGAGGCTGGTTGAGTCATAAAACCGAGGCTAGCTACAAACCCCATTTTGTCAATCGAGTTTAAGTAGAACGTCCGTTTTAATTCCTATCTATAGCTAACAAATACACCATAACTTACTCCACCCCAGCGCCTTGAAATTCCTCAAAAATTTCCGCTAATTTGAATTGACCAATCCCCCACTCAGCCAGTAGATATTACTTATCGACAAACTCTATCGGGTTTGTGAACATTTCAAAACAACAACCGAACATTCACCCGACCACACCCATGAAGAAAATCGCAGCAGTGTTGGCGCTCCTGGCCTCGATCGGCCTTGCGAGCGGAGCGGAACTTCTCAACGTCTCCTACGACCCCACGCGGGAGCTTTACACGGAATACAACGCGGCCTTTGCCAAGTATTGGAAATCCAAGACCGGCCAGGACGTCACCGTCAACCAATCCCACGGCGGCTCGGGCAAGCAAGCCCGCTCCGTACTCGATGGCCTTGAGGCGGACGTCGTCACCCTCGCCCTCGCCTACGACATCGACGCGCTGGCCGAGAAAAAGCTCCTTCCCGACGACTGGCAGAAAGCCTTCCCGGAAAACAGCTCGCCCTACACCTCCACCATCGTCTTCCTGGTTCGCAAGGGCAACCCGAAGGGCATCAAAGACTGGGACGACCTTGCCAAACCGGGCATCGCAGTGATCACGCCCAACCCGAAGACCTCCGGCGGCGCTCGCTGGAACTACCTGGGCGCATGGGCCTACGCCGAGCAGAAGCTCAACAAGGACGAAGCCAAGGTGAAGGACTTCATCGGTAAAATCTACAAGAACGCCCCGGTGCTCGACTCCGGCGCCCGCGGCGCGACGACGACCTTCGTTCAGCGCGGCCTGGGCGACGTCCTCATAGCATGGGAAAACGAAGCCTACCTCGCCCTGAAGGAATTTGGGCCCGAGAAGTTTGAGATCGTCACCCCGTCCATCAGCATCCTCGCCGAGCCGCCCGTCGCCGTGGTCGACGTCGTGGCCAAACGCCACAAGACAGAGGATCTCGCCAAGGCCTACCTAAATTACCTCTACTCCGAAGAAGGCCAGGACATCGCGGGCAAGAATTTCTACCGCCCGCGCGATCCCAAGGTCGCCGCGAAATATGCCAGCCAGTTTGGCAAAGTCTCGCTCGTGACCATCGACGACGTCTTTGGCGGCTGGAAAAAAGCCCAAGCCACGCACTTCGCCGACGGCGGCACCTTCGACCAGATCTACGCCAAGTAATTCGGAGCCGTTAGCGCCCCATCCCGAAAGCTGAATGAAACGACGCATTCTTCCCGGATTCCGGCTCACGCTCGGCTATTCCGTGATCTATCTGACGCTGATCGTGCTGATCCCGTTCGTCGCGTTGACAGCCCGCGCCTTCAACGGAACGTGGGCGCACGTCTGGGGGGTAGTCACCTCCCATCGGCTCATCGTATCGTATCAGCTCAGCTTCGGGACGGCGCTGGTGGCCTCGCTCATCAACGGCGTGTTCGGCTTCATCACCGCATGGGTCCTCACACGCTACCGTTTTCCGGGGCGGCGGGTCATTGATTCGCTCATCGACCTGCCCTTTGCCCTGCCGACCGCCGTGGCCGGTATCGCGCTCACCGCGCTTTACGCGCCCAACGGCTGGGTCGGCGCCCCGCTTGCGAAACTCGGCATCGCCGTGGCCTTCAACCGCCTGGGCATCTTGATCGCGCTGGTGTTCATCGGCTTTCCCTTCGTCGTGAGGACGCTCCAGCCGGTGCTCGCTGCGCTGACCAACGACGTGGAGGAAGCCGCCGCGCTCCTGGGCGCAAGCCGCTTCCAGACCTTCCGGCGCGTCATCTTCCCGGCTGCGCTGCCCGCGCTCATCACCGGCATCACCCTCTCCTTTGGCCGCGCCGTGGGCGAATACGGCTCAGTGGTCTTCATATCGGGTAATATTCCGTTCAAAACAGAGATCACCCCGCTGCTCATCATCGCCAAGCTCGAACAGTACGACTACCAGGGCGCGGCGGGCATCGGCCTCGTCATGCTGCTGGCCTCCTTTCTCATCCTCGCTTTCGTCAACGCCATCCAGTGGTGGAACACGCGGCGCTTTAATTCCTCTTCGCTTTAGTCTATGGCCGGAGTCGTACCAGATTTAACCCTAATCCGCCCCGCCGTCCGCCCCGCCGTCCGGCCCCGCCGAGCCACGGAGGAAGGGCCCTTCATCCGTTGGACGCTCATCGTCATCACCGTCCTCTTTTTCGCCGCCTTCCTGGTCCTGCCGCTAGTGACCGTTTTCGTAGAGGCCTTCCGGAAGGGGACCGAATACTACTTCAAAGCCCTCTCCGACCCGATCGCCTGGAGCGCCATCAAGCTGACGCTCGTGACCGCCGCGATCGCCGTGCCGCTCAACACCGTCTTCGGCCTCGCCGCCGCCTGGGCCATCACACGCTTTAGTTTCCGCGGCAGACAGTTCCTTTCCACGCTCATCGACCTGCCCCTGTGGGTTTCCCCGGTCATCGGCGGCCTGATCTACGTGCTGCTCTTTGGCACCCAGTCCCCCTTCTCGCCGTGGCTCATCGCGCACCATATCAAGATCGTCTACGCCACGCCGGGCATCATCATCGCCACCGTCTTTGTCACCTTCCCGTTCGTAGCGCGCGGCCTGATCCCCCTCATGCAGAACCAGGGCGTCGCCGAGGAAGAAGCCGCCCTCACCCTGGGCGCACACGGCTGGCAGGTCTTTTTCCGCGTCACGATCCCAAAAATCAAGTGGGGCCTGCTCTACTCCGTCATCCTCTCCAACGCCCGCGCCATGGGCGAATTCGGCGCCGTCTCCGTCGTCTCTGGGCACATCCGGGGCCTTACCAACACCATCCCGCTCCAGATCGAGATCCTCTACAACGAATACTCGTTTGCCGCAGCCTTCGCCCTCGCCTCGCTCCTCTCGCTCCTGGGCCTGGCCACGCTGGCGCTCAAAACCTACATCGAATGGCGCGCCGGAGGGCGGCCTTCCTAAACCCGACTTTTTTTGCAACCCGACTCTTTGTTTTATGAGCATCCGCATTGATGGACTGAACAAGAACTTCGAAGATTTCACCGCGCTCAAGGACGTCTCCCTGGAGGTCCATACCGGCAAACTCGTCGCCCTCCTCGGCCCCAGCGGCTCCGGAAAAACCACGCTCCTGCGGGTCATCGCCGGGCTGGAATTCGCCGACTCCGGGCGCGTCTTTTTCAACGACAAAGACGTCACGGAGCACAGCGCCTACGAACGCCGCGCCGGGTTCGTCTTCCAGCACTACGCCCTCTTTCAGCACCTGAGCGTGTTCGACAACATCGCCTTTGGCCTCGAAGTGCGCCCGCGGGCGACCCGTCCCTCCAAGGACGAAATCCGCGAACGCGTCCACTGCCTCTTGCAGTTAATCCAGCTGGAGGACTTGGCCAAGCGCTTCCCCTCCCAGCTCTCCGGCGGCCAGCGGCAGCGCGTGGCGCTCGCCCGGGCGCTGGCCATCGAGCCGCACGTGCTGCTTTTGGACGAACCCTTCGGCGCGCTCGACGCCAAAGTGCGCAAGGAACTCCGCGCCTGGCTGCGCCGGTTCCACAACGAAACGCACATCACGAGCCTCTTTGTAACCCACGACCAGGAAGAAGCCTTCGAGGTCGCCGACGAAGTGGTCATCCTCAACCACGGCTCCATCCAGCAAATCGGCGCGCCCAAGAAAATCCAGACCGAACCGGCCAACGCCTTCGTGCAGGACTTCCTCGGGCTCGATTTCGAGATTTAAAGGGGCCCCCGGGCACCCCCTCATTTCCTCGTTCCCTCGTTACGAATCTCCAGATTCGTAACGCCCCTTGTCTGGGAATCTCTGAGGGTAATGTCCGCTTTAGCACGAATCCATAAACGTAAAGTGCTAGCGGACAATGAAAAACAGATATATCGAGCATGCGCACATTTCCGAGAGGAAATTTAGGGCGATTTTGCATCATTTCGCTCACGACATTTGCGTACTCAAAACGTCGGCCTTGCTGGGGATTCGCCGCCAGAGCGTGAGCCGCATCTACGGCCTTTTGCGCCAGCGTTTGCTGGTTCTGAGCATCAAGGAATTCAGACCCTTTGCCGGTGAAGTCGAAATCGATGAGAGCTATTTCGGCCCGAGGCG
>DBMP01000018.1 GCA_002298145.1 Spartobacteria bacterium UBA695
GGGTTGTTAAGTCCCGGCTGGCTCTCGCCAGCTGGCGGGAAAAATGCGCTTTCTGAAACCAAAGTAAAGACGAAAGGCGCACTGGTTTTCCTCGGCACCACAAATAGTCAAACGCCGCTAAATGACCTCTCTATAAAAATTATTTCACGCAAAGACGCAGAGAAGAACCGCACATGCCTTCTTTGCGCCTTTGCGTGAGACTTAATGCCTTTTGTCTGTGGAAAGCGTATTACACCAGCGGCTTGGCAGAGTTCGTCTCCATAGCCGCCAGCGTCGCTTTAACATTGGCCTCGATGGTGAAGCGCGAAGCCAGCTCCCTGAGCCGGGGGCGGATCGCCACGCGCCGCTCCGGATCAGTCCAGCCCTCCAGCGCCCGGGCGATGGCACCCGAGTCGGCCGGATTGGCAATCACATCACCACAGGCCCCGAGCACCTCGGACACGCCATTGGCCGAAGTCGTCACCACCGGCAACCCGGCGGCCAGCGCCTCCAGGCAGGCGTTTGAAAAAGGATCGTAATAGGTCGGCAGCAGAAACACATCGGCCGCCGCATAGCACGCGGGCATGTTCTTCACCGGCCCGAGGAACCGCACCCGCGCCGTGCTGCCACCGTACGCCTTCGGGTCCCCCTTCCCGGCCACGATCAGTACCGGGCGGCCCTGCATCCGGTTGACCGCCTCCACGGCAGCCCGCAGCCCCTTGCGTTCCCAGCCGCTCCCGGCGAAAAACACCGCCGTATCGGCTTCCGAGAGACCCCACTCCACCCGGAGCGCCTCGCGCCGACCCGGCTCCACCGGGGGCATCGGAGGTAGCCCGTTGTAAACCACGTGGATGCGCGAGGGCGGGTAGCCGTATTCGCGCACGATCTCCTCCTTTACCATGCGGCAGTTGGCGATCACGATCCCCGCGCCGTCGCTGGAAAAAAGCCGCGCCTCCAGCTCCAGCAGTTGCCGGTGCTTCGGGTTGAACCCCCGGGTCCAGCGCTTCCACGCCGGTTCGAACGCGTCCCGCCGCCGCAGCCAGGCCCGGTGCACGCCGTCGCCCGCCCGGTAGGCATCGCAGGCGTAGATGCGCTCCAGGGAAAAAAGATAATCGCACGCCCCGTGCGGACGCAGCCGGGGTCGGGCGCGCTCGATGGCCGCCGCAAACGCCTTGGGCGAACGCCCCGGGACGACCTCGATCTCCCCGTAGGGCCACTCGCTCGCAGGCCAGTCCGCCGACGTGAAAAGCAGGCACTCGTGCCCGGCCTCCCGCAGCGCCTTTGCGAAACGTTTCAAATAAGCCTCAGCTCCGCCCGTAGCCGAATATCCCCGCCGTACCAGACCAATCTTCATGAAGCAATATAGGAGGAAAATTGAAGCGCGCTTGAAAACATCGGAGGCACAGGATAAGGGTTCGGGGCTGCTATTTACAGCATTTCCCGCACCCTGCCTCGGGAAATCCACAAACCACATGAACATCCTCGCGCTTAAACTGAAGCGGATCGGCGACCTGATCCTGACGACGCCAGCTCTCGCGGCGTTGCGTGGGGCGTTCCCCGGGGCGAGAATTACCCTCTGCGTCATGGAAAACTGCGAGGGGCTCCTGCCCGCCGTGCGCTCCGTGGACGAAACGCTGGTCTTCCGCTACTGGCGCCCCAATGCCGGGCTTCTCTCGCGCCTGGCTACCGGGAAGTTCGACGTTTGCCTGGACTTCACCGGCAACGACCGCTCTGCCTTTTTCGCCCTCCTCTCCCGTGCCCCGCGCCGCATCACCTGGCAGTGGGTGCGCCGATGTTGGCACCGCCAGCTTCCCTTTAATGAATTCGTGGACTCCAGCGTCCGGGAAAACCACACCGTCGACCACCATCTCGACCTGCTGGCCCCCCTTGGAATTCCCCGGACCCCCACCCCCATCGACCTGTGCCTGCCCGCCAGCGCCGACGCCGCCCCCAAGCGCCTCCTCTACGAAGCAGGCATCGATCACGAATTCGCCGTCGTCCACCCCGGTACCGCCCGGGCCGAGAAATACTGGGAACCCGAACGCTGGGCCGCCGTCATCGACCATTGCCAGGGCGACCTGGGGCTGCCGTGCGTCGTCACCGGCGGCAGCGCCCCCTTCGAGCAGGCCCACCTCGCCGCCATTTGCCACCACGTGCGCACCCCGTGGCACGATTTCTCCGGCAGCCTCGATCTCCTGGGCCTCGCCGCCATCATCCGGCGCGCCTCGCTGCTCCTGAGCATGGACTCCGCCCCCGTGCACCTCGGCGCGGCCTTTGGCACCCCGCAAGTCGCTCTTTTTGGCCAAACCAACCCCTTTGCCTGGCGTCCCCGCCACCCCCGGGCCATCGTGCTTTACTCTGGGGAACCTGAGCCGCTCACCTGCTTCGACCCCCGCGCCCTTCCCAGATCGCTCAGCGAAATATCGACGGACGCGGTAATTCGTGTTATCGACTCCCTCCTCCCATCCCTTTCTCCGATTCATGAGCAAAAATAAAGAGCCCAAAATTCCGATGCGCGAACTGTTTCACCGGATGTGGGTGCCCTACAAACAGCTACTGCCCTACCTATTCACCTACCGCTGGCGTTTCATTGCGGGCCTGCTTTTTGGCGTCGGCGCCGGTGTCACCAATTCCCTCGTCCCCCTGACCCTCAAGCGCGTGGCCGACACGATCTTCCCCGACGGGCAGAAACACCTCAGCGCCGATATGCTGCAAGCCGGGCCCTCCACCAGCACCATGGTCTGGGTCTGCGCGCTCATTCCCGTCGTCATGCTGGCCCGCAGCCTGTTTGGCTACCTGAACACCTACTTTGTCACCTGGGTCAGCCTCAAGCTGCTCAACGACATCCGCAACGACCTCTTCCGCCGCATCATCGCCCAGCCGCTCGCCTTCTTTAACCGGCAGCACTCCGGCATGTTGATCGGCAACATCATGAACGACTCGCGCATGGCTCAGATGGCCCTCTCGCAAGTCAGCGCCGACATCGTCACCCAGCCCGTCACTGTCATCGCCTCGGTGGCCGTGCTGCTGCACCTCGACTGGCGCTTTACCATCATCGCCCTCATCCTCTTCCCCGTCTGCCTGGTGCCTATCGCCATCTTTGGCAAAAAAGTGCGTCGCGAGGGCGGGGCGGAAGAAGCCAAGGCGGGCATGATGATGGTCATTCTCCAGGAAGCCTTCGCGGGCATCCGCGTCGTCAAGGCGCTCGTGCGCGAGCCGCATGAAGTCAACAGCTTCGAGGAATCGGGCGACTTTCAGTTTGTCGTGGCCATGAAAGTGCGCCGGGCCATCGAAATCGTCGGCCCCATCATCGAGGCCGTCTCCGCCGTGGGCGTCATGCTGGCCCTGGTCTACGTCGGCGTGCGCGGCATCTCCGCAGGCACCTTCCTGGCCCTCGTCTCCGCCCTCTTCATGATGTACGACCCGGTCAAGAAGCTCAGCAAAATCCACCTTCAGCTCCAGAAGGCCCTGGTTTCCACCGAGCGCATCTTTGACCTGATGAACGTCAAGCCCGAGATCCAGGACGCCCCGAAGGCCATTGAGCTGAGCCGCGCGCACGGCGCCATCACCTTTGATAACGTCTCCTTCCGCTACCGCGACGATCTGCCGCCCGCCGTCGAGGGGATCAGCCTCGACATCCAGCCGGGCAAGAGCTACGCGCTCGTCGGCCAGAGCGGCGCGGGCAAGAGCACCATCTTGAGCCTGCTGATGCGCTTCTACGATCCGCAGGCGGGCGCGATCTGTATCGACGGCCAGGACCTCCGCACCGTCTCCCAGGCCAGCCTGCGCAAAAACATGGCCATCGTCACCCAGGACACCTTCCTCTTCCACACCAGCATCCTGGAAAACATCCGCTACGGGCGGCTCGACGCCACCGACGAGGAAGTCTACGCCGCCGCCGAACAGGCCTACGCGCATGAGTTCATCTGCGCCCAGCCCGACGGCTACCACACCCTGGTGGGCGACAAAGGCTGTATGCTCTCCGGCGGCCAGCAGCAGCGCGTGGCCATCGCCCGGGCGCTCCTGCGCAACGCCCCCATCCTGCTGCTCGACGAGGCCACCAGCGCCTTGGACAGCGAATCCGAACAAAAAATCCAGCTTGCCCTTGACCGCCTCGCCGTCGGGCGTACCGTGATCGCCATCGCTCACCGCCTCTCCACCATCCTGAACGCCGACCAGATCGTCTGCATGGTGGACGGTCGCATCGTCGAAAAGGGAACCCACAACGAACTTTTCGCCCTCGATGGCCAGTACCGGCGGCTCTACGATTTACAGTTCAAATCCCACGAGGTTGAAACCGTCTAGCCCAACTATGAAACGTTCTATCGCCGCGGTGTTGGCCCTTGCCACCGCCCTTTGCGGCCTCCCCGGAGCTCAAGCCCAGGATGCCCAACCCAGCATCAAAGTCACCACCCGCCTCAACGCCAACGGGACGCGCACCGACACCCAGAAAAACCTGGAAGAGCGCATCTCCGACGCCCGCACGACGGATAAAAACGGCAAACTGATCAGCCACGTCGTCTTCCGGCTCGACGAAATGGGCCGCGAAACCGAGGGAACCGTTTACAACGGCAAAGACCAGGTCGTTTCCATGACCTCGCTGCGCTACGACAGCATGGGCCAGGTCAGCGAACAGGTCGACAAGAACGCCGCGGGCGTCGTCACCCGCCGCACCGTATTTCTTCACGACGCGCAGGGCCACCTGACCCGGATCGAGGCCTACGACGGCCAGGGGAAGAAGATCCAGCTGGACAACCCCCCGGTGATTAATCCCCGCGTCAAAACCAAGAAATAAGGGCACCACCGCCCACCCCGCCGGTATGAGCGCCCTCCTCCTGCTCTCCACCTTTCCCGATGCGGAAGCCGCCCGGCGGATTGCCGGAACGCTGGTGGAGGAGCGCCTGGCCGCCTGCGCCAACCTGCTCCCCGGCGCGGAATCCATCTACCGCTGGGAGGGGAAAATCGAGCGGGCCACCGAAGTCGTGGCGTTTTTCAAAACCACCGAAGCCTGCCGGGCCCGGTTCGAAGCGCGGCTCAGCGAGCTGCACCCCTACGAAGTGCCCGAGATCCTCGTCCTACGCCCCGAAGGCGGCCTACCCGCCTACCTGCGCTGGATCGAAGAGAACGTGGGGTGAGGAATGATTTCCGAGTGCAGCTTTTGGAAAAAATGCTGGTAGGCGAGGTCTGAAAGGGGCGCCGGGTAGGACATGACCCGCAGTTCCACCCGCCCCGTGCCGTCTTGATAAGAAGGGTGCCAGTGCTCAAAGCGGTGGGTCTGGAACCCCAATCGCCGGTAAAACGCCTCCCGGCGGCGAGTAGTCTTATCCACAGGAGCTTCGATTTCCAACAAGACGGGGCGTTGATTTTCCCTGATCCAGTCCCATAAAAACGCGCTGCCGTACCCCGCCCCGCGACAAGCTGGTGCCAGGGCAAAATGCTCCACATAGCGGAGCCCATCGGGGAAATCGAAGCCATCCCACCACCCGATCAATCCGAGCAAATCGGACGCCTTCACCCACGCTTCGAGATGATACGTCTTTCGGGAGAAAAGGGAAATTTGCTGATCCCTGGAGCGGCGCTCATCCCGAGGAAAGGAGGTTTCATACACTTCCCACAGGGATGGGAAGAAAGGATGCGCGGCGGTGGTAATGGATATTTTTTGCAAGGCGATACCTCCCCATAGAATCGTCTGTTGCAGGCCCGGGGTCACTGATCTTTTTTGCCCTTCTTTCCCGGAGGGTGTGTTTAAAAGTGGTGTAAGCCGCTTGCGTTCCGGGTAGTGCCGCCGTCCCGAGTGCGCTACCTCGGAGACTGCGCCCCTCGCCCCGGGGGAGGCCCAAGGGAAAAGCGTGACAATGCCCCGGAGCAAATTTAAGTTGATCCTTCCAAACTATGCGCTCCGACATCATCAAAAAAGGACCCGAACGCGCCCCTCACCGCAGCCTGCTGCGCGCCACGGGAGCCATCGAAAACGAAGCTGATTTCGACAAGCCGTTCATCGCCATTGCCAACAGTTACATCGACTGCATCCCCGGTCATGCCCATCTGAACGAAGTCGGCGCGCTGGTAAAGCGGCTCGTTCGCGAGGCGGGCGGCGTCCCGTTCGTCTTCAACACCATCGGCGTCGATGACGGCATCGCCATGGGCCACGCGGGCATGAAGTACTCGCTGCCCTCGCGCGAACTCATCGCCGATTCCGTGGAAACCATGCTGCGCGCCCACTGCTTCGACGGCATGATCTGCATCCCCAACTGCGATAAAATCGTCCCCGGGATGATGATGGCCGCCCTGCGCGTCAACATCCCCACCGTTTTTGTCAGCGGCGGCCCCATGGCCGCAGGCGTCACCGGCCAGGCCAACGAAGACCTGCCCGCCGCCCTCCAGCCCACCACCGAGGGGGCCGACCTCATCAGCGTCACCAAGGCCGTCGGCGCGCTGCAAGTAGGCGCCATCACCCCCGCCGACCTCGCCAAGCTGGAGCAATCCGCTTGCCCCACCTGCGGCTCGTGTTCCGGCATGTTCACGGCCAACTCCATGAACTGCCTTTGCGAAGCCCTCGGCCTCGCCCTGCCCGGCAACGGCACCATCCTCGCCGTCTCCAAGGAGCGCGAAGCCCTCTACGCCCGCGCCGCCAAGACGATCCTCAAACTCATCTCCCTGGACCTCAAACCGCGCGACATCGCCACCCTGGAGGCCTTCGATAACGCCCTCATGCTCGACGTCGCCATGGGCGGCTCCACCAACACCGTCCTCCACACGCTGGCCATCGCGCGCGAAGCGGGCATTCCGTATGACATCGCCCGCATCGACGGCATCTCGCGGCGTATCCCGTGCCTCTGCAAGGTCGCTCCGTCCTCTAAATATCATATCCAGGACGTCATGCGCGCGGGCGGCATCCACACCATTTTGGGCGAACTCAAGCGCATGGGCGTGCTCAACCTCGGCTGCCAGACCGTCACCGGCAAAACCCTCGGCGAGAACATCGACGAGTGGGACATCCGCAGCGAGAAAGTCACCCCCTGGGCCCGGGCAGCCCGCGTCTCCGGCGCCGCCTCGATCCTGATCGACCCGAAGGACAAATATGGCTACGCGGGCCGCACGCTGAGCGGCAACCTCGCCCCCAAGCCCCTCCTCTTCCGCCCCGCCGATCCCCAGGCCATCACGCTCTGGCGCTTCGCCGCCGCCTTCAACACCCGCGACGCCGCCACCGCCGCCACGCTCTTCACCGAAAACGGCAGCTTCCGGATCGACGCCGACACCGCGTGGAACGGCCGGGCCGCCATCGAGGCAGGCCTCAAGACCCGATTTGAAGAATACAAAGGCCTCGTTCGCGCCGAACTGGGCGAACTGAGCAGCGAGCCCGTGCTCATCCTCTGGCGCTACGAAAAGAGCGGCACCCGCACCATCATGAGCCTCATTGAGATCGGCCAGTGGGATAAATGGGAGATCGTCGAGGCCCATCGCGACCCCTCCTATTCGGCCATCGGCGGCACCAAACCGAGCGGCCTCATGCCGCACGACCCGGCCTTCCTCTTCGACGAGCGGGACTGCATCCGCACCAAGGCCACCGCCTACACCCCGGACGGCGGCCTCGCCATTCTCTACGGCCAGCTCGCCCCCGAGGGGAGCGTCGTCAAGACCGCAGGCATCAGCGACGCCTTCAAGGCCAACTGCGGCCCCGGCTTCGTCTTCGAAGGCCCGTGCGTTATTTTTGAAAGCCAGGAGGACGCCTGCGAAGGCATCCTCGCGGGCAAGCCCAAGGCCGGGGACGTCGTCATCATCCGCAACGAAGGGCCGCGTGGCGGTCCCGGCATGCAGGAGATGCTCTCGCCCACCAGCTACCTGATCGGCATGGGCCTGGGGGACAAATGCGTCCTCATCACCGACGGCCGCTTCAGCGGCGGCACGGCGGGAGCCTGCATCGGCCACGTCTCGCCCGAAGCGGCAGAAGGCGGCCCCATCGGCATTCTCAAGGAGGGCGACCGTCTGCGCATCGACTTCCCCAACCGGAAAATCGACATCCTCGTGCCCGAGGAGGAGCTCACCGCGCGCAAAGCCGCCTGGAAGCCCTTCAAGCGCGAAGTCACCGGCTGGCTCGCCCGCTACCAGAAGCTCGTCACCAACGCGAGCCAGGGCGGCATCCTGGCGTAGAGCGCCCGTATCCTCCGCGGCTGGGGCTCCTAGAGCATTTTCGTGTGCCTCGTTCCCAATCTCCCGATTGGGAACGTCCTTGGTGGCGAATCTCCGATTCGCAGCCGTGGGGAATCTGGAGATTCGTAACGAGGAGGCTTTTTATTGTTGAGCCAGCCTTTTAAAGCAACGGCATCCGCAGACTCGAGTCGGTGAAAATGTCGTTGTAGGGCTGGAAATCCTTTCCAAATTCGCGCATGACCCGCGTTTGGAGGGAGATGAGTCCCTCTACAAAAAGCATATCGAGCATTCCGAGGCTTACGGGGCCAATGATTTCGTTATTGGTATTCACATACCCCGAAAGGCCACGCCGCC
>DBMP01000020.1 GCA_002298145.1 Spartobacteria bacterium UBA695
ATGTCCAGACCTCGCGGTTAAAGGCCGTCGCGGCTGTTTTATAGCAGCTTGTTAACTCCCGGCCTCCTTTCGGATAAACCGGAGGAGGCTGAGTTATCAACCTAAACAGCCCAAGGACGATCATGACGCCGTTTTCTCACTCTTCAAATCTCTGGTATTATCTAGGTGCCGACAACCGACTGCTTGGCCCCATCACTATCGGGGGGCTCGATGCCCTTTTTGTAGAGGGGGTGATCTCCCTCCAAACGCGGGTCATCCGCGAATTTGGGAAGGATTTCCAGCCTTACGGCGCCGTCTTTACCGACTCCGGCTTGCGAGATCAGCTCCTTTAATAAGCCGACCGTTTCCTGCTTTCCTCGTGCCCAAATGGAGTTTTGGAACGAGGCAAGCCATACAACCACCTGACCGTTAGTCGCCCTGGCTCAGGCGCTTTTTCGGGGCGTCGACGAGGAGCTGGTGGGCGTCGCGCAGGATGCCGGGGATGCGGTCGGCAAAGGGGGAGGCGTGGAGCACTTTGCGCACGGCGGCTTCGTCGAAGGTCCCGGCATTGAGGCCCGGGAACCAATGCCCAGCTTGCCCCATCAAGTTGTAGCGCATTTTAGCGAAACCGACCATGCCAAGCCCCCGGGCGTAGGTCCAGAGGCGCAGGATTTCCTGCACGTTGACGTGGCCGGGCACCTCTTCCCACGCGGGAAGGCCCTGCCACCAGCCGTTGACCCAGTCGGCCCCGAGCTCTTCCTCCATCCGGGCCCGGAGACGGGCGGCGATGGGGGCGGTGACTTCCCCGGCGCAGTCGTAGTGCTCCAGGGCGGCGACGTGCGCGTCGTAGTCCGAGGGGCGAGCGGCGCCGATGGAAAGGGTGTGGATCTCAGGCCGGGCGAGGCAGTAGAGGTCGTTAAAGGCCATGGGCGTGAGCGGGCTGCACGCCTCGACCCACTGTGGGGTGGGCTCGTAGAGTTTGCCCCCTTTGTCGTTGGGGCTGATGATGAAGACGCCCATGTCATGGCGCGTGGCGGCGTCGATGGCGGGCTGGTTGAACTCGTTGACGAAGTACCAGTGAAGGTTGACGTAGTCGAATTCGCCGGTCTCGATGGCCTTGACGAGGATGTCGCACGGCCCGTGGGTGGAGAAGCCGATGTGGCGTACGCGGCCCTGGCGCTGGAGTTCGCGCGCGGCCTCCAGGCAGCCGCCTTTGCGCACGGCCCAGGCGAGGGTCTCTTCGTTGTTGATGCCGTGGAGGGCAAAGAGGTCGATGTAGCCGACGCCGAGGTAGGCGAACGACTTCTCGAATTTTTCCAAAAAAGCTTTGGGGTCGGCCTCGGGGGCCACCTTGGTCTGGATAATCAGCTTCTCGCGCGGGAACTGGGGCAGAATCCGCCCGAGCTGCATTTCGGAGGTGCCGTAGCCGCGCGCGGTCTCGACGTGGTTGATGCCGAGCTCAAAGGCGTACCGGACGGTGGCCTCCAGGTTGGCCTGGTTGTCGCCGGGGACGTCCCCCAGCGGCTCATCGGTCCACTTGTGCTGATAGCGCATCCCGCCACAGGTAATGACGGGCATCTGGAGTTCGGTGCGGCCAAAGCGGCGGTATTTCATAGGTGGATGGAGAACGGCGGAAGTTTATCCGCAGATCGCCTCACCGCGCAGCAAGAATCGCAGCCCCCACAAAAAAAGGTCTCCTTCCTGAGCCTCCTACCGCCGCTTCAGGTGAACGGCTACTTCGATCTCGGCGGTCTGCGGGAACATGTCCAGCGGGGTGACGCTGTCGATACGGTAGGCCCCTCCCAGGAGCGAGAGGTCGCGAGCCAGGGTGCCGGGGTTGCACGAGACGTAGAAGACTTCGCGCGGGGCACCGGCCTGGATGGCGTCGATGACTTGCGGGGTGACACCGGCGGCAGGCGGGTCGAGGATGAGGGTGGCGTCTGGCGATTCGCTCAAGACCTCGCCGAGGTGCTGGGCGACATCGCCCGCGAGGTAGCGCTCGTTGGGCGAGGCCTGGGAGCGGGCGTGCTCGATGGCGAATTCGTTTTCCTCAATGCCGGTGACGCTCTCGTAGCGTTCGTGCAGGTAATGGGCAAAGAAACCGGCCCCGCAGTAGGCGTCCACGAGGGAGCCGCCGGGGGTGATGCGCGCGCTGACATGGTCCAGGAGCGCCTGGGCCACGGCGTTGTTGGTCTGCTCAAAGAAGCCCTTTTTACGGACTTCGGAAAGGGTGTAGTCGCCATCGGGCATCCGGCGGCGGCGCAGCCCGGCGAGGTGTTCGTTGACTTCGTCGGAGCCGATGGGGCAGCGCTCGATGTCGATGATGGAGACGCCGTCGTTGGCGTAGAACCCGACGACGCCCTCGGCGACGTGGACGCGGATGCGGTTCCGGTAGCCGTATTCGCTGGGCGACGGGATCATGGGGGCCATGGGGGGCTCGGCGATTTTCCCCACGCGGCGCAGGGTCTGCTCGACCTGGCTTGCCTTCAGGAGCAGCTGCCGCGGGTAGGCGATGTGCTGGTAGGCGCAGCCGCCGCAACGGCCAAAGTAGGGGCACTGGGGCTCGACGCGGTCGGGCGAGGGCGCGTCAACGGAGACGAGCCGGGCCTCGGCGTAGTTCTTCTTTTTCCGGGTGATTTCGACCGAGACGGTTTCGCCAGGGATGGTGTAGGGGACAAAGACGACCATTCCCTCGGAACGGCCGACTCCTTTTCCACCGAATGCGACGTCGTGAACAGATATTTGCATGAAAATAATAACGGTGCCGGAAGACGAAAAAAGGCTTCCGTGGGGAAGCCTTTTTTCAAAATGAATCCGCGTGCGAGCCGGGTTTGCTTGAGATAGCCCCCCCGGATAGACGGGGCAACTCTAGTTGCTAAACCCTCCGAAGTACTCGTAGCGGGTATCGCAGCCGATTTCCGGCGGGAATTCGGTGTAGCGATTGAGGGTCCACGGGGTGTTGGCCTCGTAGGGAGCCCGGAAGGAGCTCTTGTAGGCGGGAACCGGGAAGGTCAGCATCTCATACCAGCCCGTTCCGAAACGGAACAAGGAGCGGCCAACCCCTTTGACGAGTCCGTAGCCCCACGCCGCGTTGTTGCCTTCTTTTTCGTTCACCTGCATCATCGTGGCGGGGATTTCGGTCCAGCCATAGACGACGTTGGAGAAGCCACGCCCAAGCTTGCGGGTCGGCCCCTGATCGGACATCGGGGGGGCTTGAATATCAGCGTAGGCAACCGCGCCAAAGGCGACGGCGAGAAGAATGGTGAGGAGGGACTTCATAAACTAGCGTGTTTTTAGCACTTTTCCCTTTGCAAAAGCAATGCGGATTTTTATTCCGGCTCCAATATGTTCTAGAGGGCCTCCAGGAATCCTTTGAGGTCTTCGAGGGCCGGGCTCTTGGCCTGGCGGACGTAGAATCCGGAGGTGGCGACGCCCACTTGCAGGCTCCCGGCGATGTCGAGGCCCAGGAGACGCCCGATGCAGAACCCGGCGTTGAAGTGGTCCCCGGCTCCGGTGGTGATCTTCGGCTTGGCGGTAAACGGGCCCGCGACGTGGGTGGCCCCGGTGGAGTCGGCGGCGGCGGCAAAGGCGGTCGGATGGACGACGACGGTGTCGACTTTGAGCTTCTCCAGCAGGCAGGCGGCATGGCGGGTGACCTGCTCGGGGGAATCGTCCGGGGCGGTGAGGCCCAGCACGGCGCCCACCTGGCGGGCTTCCTGGAGGTTGAGGCCCAGGATGACGCGGAAGTGGCGTTGGAAACCGGCGATGATGTCGAGGGCTTCGATGATATCCTCGGGGGTGCGCTTGGCCGGGTCGGCGAGATCAAAGAAGATCCAGCGTTTGTCGCCGGTGAGCTTGGGGGCGATGCGGGCCTGGATTTTCTTCCAGATGTCGCTCATGAAGGGGAGCATGGTCCAGTTGACCAGGGCGATGAGGGAGGATTGCTGGAAGAGGTCGACGATCTCGGCCTCGGAAATATGTTCAAGGAGGGTTTCCCAGGTGACCTGGCGCAGGCTGTCGTGCTTGCCGCACATGAGCTTGCCGTCCTCGAATTCGATGGCGTCGGTGTAGCCGGGCTCGGCGATGGAGATGACGCGGGCGGAACGGGCGGCGAAATCGGTGAAAACGGGGTGGATATTCGGGCTGCCGAGGTTGCCGACGTAGGTGACGGCGGTGCCGTAGGAGCCGAGGGCGTTGGCCATGATGGGGCCGTTGCCGCCGAGCTTGATCATCTGGGTCACGAATTCAAAATTGGCGCTCAGGCCCGCGGCGGCGCTGATGCGCTGGCCGAAGTCTCCCATGGCGCCCATCCGGGTGTATTCGGTAGCGGAGGCGCGCTTGGCAACGACATGAATAATGGTGTCAACAAAGCCGTCGAGGCCAACGAGTACTTTGGCGTTGGCGAGCTTTTCGGCGGCACCGGGGAGTTGATCGAGAACGACTTGGGAGAGCTTGACAGACATGGGGCCGCATGATGCCCGTATTGCCCTTAAATTGCAAATAGGGATCGCACGTGAAAAACAAAAAGCGGGAGAAGCCCAAAGGGCATTATGAGGTATTCCCTCAGGGTTTTAGGTTGAACCGGCGCTCCGATGCCTCTATTGAATGGCCGGTTACTTCATGAATTTGCCCGGATCTCTCACCTCCGAAGAAGCTCCCCAGGGGGCGCGCCTCAGGGCCAGGATGGATCGTTTTTACCAAACGACGCAGGAGTATGCTGCCTTTCAACATCCCAATGAGATGCCCGAGCAGTGGCCTTACGTTCGCGCGGCGATTGAGGAGACGCTCCAGCGCAAGACGGTCTGCCGGGTGCTGGAGATCGGGGCCGGGCGCAGCAATTTCGCGCGGTTCCTGGGGCCCGATTTACGGGGGGCTATTCACTACACGACGCAGGATGTGACGCGCTCGAACGAGGATCACCTGCGCCAGGCGGCCGACGCGGTGCACTTCGGCAGCGTGCTGGAGCTGGACGGGCCCTTTGATGTGATTTTCTCGACGTTCGTCTTGGAGCACATCAGCGACCCGCGCCGGACGCTCGCGAAGCTCTTCGGGATGCTGGCCGACAACGGGCGGCTCTTTGTCTTTTGCCCACGCTACGACGCGCCGTTTTACCTTTCCCACTCCGCCGACCACTACGGCCCGGCCCGGCGCACGGCCATCGGGCTGACGCTCCTGACGGCCCGGGCCTGGGCGCTCGTAACCCGGCGGCCCCTCTTCCTGATCCACACCGACCCGGCGATTTTTCACCTCGACTGGGACCGCGACCGCGACGCCATTCACTGGGCCTCGCTCTGGGACCTGGAGCTGTTCTTTAAAAAGCGGGCGCGGCTGGAGATCCTCAAACTCCACTCGGAGGGGGTGAAGGACTGGATTGTCAAAAACCTCCTCCAGATCAACCTCTGCATCAGCAAGCCAGACACCCCGCCGCTGCTTGCACGGTAGTTTCCATACAAGGCGTTACGACTCTTCAAGCCGGGAACGGAAGGGCGGTGCCTCCACACCCTTCATTAGTTCGGCCCACGAGCAGCCAAGCGCTCGCTTCAAGCGGAGGATCACGGGAAGGGTGGGTTGGAACTGGCCTTTTTCGATTCGCTGCAAATAGGAACGGTCTATCTCGGCCAATTCACACAGTCGGTTTTGGGTGAGAGAGCGTTCGAGACGCAACCGCGATATGTTTCTGCCAAATTGGTTGGGTGCAGGCACCTTGCTACTGTGGCTGTTTTTTTGGTTTTGAATGCCGCATCCATGCGGCTTTTTCCATTGCAATTGTTTTTTATTTCCGCAAAATGCATCCCGCCGTAGGAAGCCTACCCCCATCACATGGCCCGGCATCGGGAGTTCAATGCTCCCGATGCCTGTCAGCTCTCTGTCTTTGGAAATTCGCAACGAGAACTTTTTAGCTCTGCTCAGCCTTTTCCCGCCCCCTGATTTTCCCCTTTCCAAGAAAGGGCTTGCCGCACGCCCTTGGGCCGATAGACTCCACAAACGTCTCGGAGTTTGGCGAGTGCCGCACCCGAGGCGTTTTTTCTGTGAACTGACTGTTTTTTTACCATGGCAAATACCGTTCTTGTGGGTGCCCAATGGGGCGACGAAGGCAAAGGCAAAATCATCGATTTTCTGACCGAAAAAGCGGACATCGTCGTCCGTAGCCAGGGAGGCAACAACGCGGGGCACACCGTGCTCACGGGTGGCCAAAAGTACGTCCTCCACCTGATCCCCTCGGGCATCCTCCACCCGGGCAAGCAGAACGTGATCGGCAACGGCGTGGTACTCGACCCGGTTTCGCTCGTCGAGGAGATCGAAGGCCTGCGCGCCGTGGGGATCGCCGTGACCCCGGAAAATTTGATTTTGAGCGACTGCGCTCACCTGGTCATGCCCTACCACCGCGCGCTCGACGCCGCCAAGGAGCTCGCCAAGGGCAAGAACAAGATCGGCACCACCGGCCGCGGCATCGGGCCGACCTACGGCGACAAAGTGGCCCGCACCGGACTGCGCCTGGCCGACCTGATGCAGGCAGAGCTTTTCTGCTCCAAACTGGCCACCCGCGTGGAGGAAGCCAACGCGCAGCTCATCTCTATGGGCGCGAAGCCGGTCTCCTTCGACGAGGTAAAGGCCTCCGCGCTGGAAGCCGGAGCGAAACTCCGCCCGTTCGTCGTCAACACGGTCCTCTATTTGAACAAGGCGCTGAAAGCCGGGAAGAACATGCTCTTTGAAGGCGCCCAGGGGACCTTCCTCGACATCGACCACGGCACCTACCCTTACGTTACCTCTTCCAACACCACGGCTGGCGGCGCCTCCACCGGCTCCGGCGTACCGCCGCACCGCATCGACTCCGTGCTCGGCGTCATGAAGGCCTACACGACCCGCGTGGGCGAAGGCCCCTTCCCGACGGAGAACGCCGAGATCGCCGACCTGCTCCACGGCATGGGCCGCGAATTCGGTGCCACCACAGGCCGCGCCCGCCGCTGCGGATGGTTCGACGCCGTCTCCACCCGCTACGCCTCCATGGTCAACGGCATCGACGAGATCGCCATCACGAACCTGGACGGCCTCGACACGGTCAAGACGATCAAGATTTGCGTCGCCTACAAGCTCGACGGCCAGGAACTGGAAGTGCCCCCCTCGGATTTCCAGCTCCTCACCTCCTGCGAACCGGTCTACATCGAGATGCCCGGTTGGGAAACCCCGACCGACCAAATCAAGACCTTCGCCGAGCTGCCCAAGAACGCGCAAGCCTACGCGCTCAAGATCGCCGAGCTGACCGGCGGCAAGCTCATCATCGTAAGCACGGGCGCCCAGCGCGATCAGACGATCTTGGTCTAAAAGAGGCTTTTCCCACCGAGGACACCGCGAACACGGAGAAAGGCAGGAGGTCATTTTTTCCTGTCTTTTTCCTGAGTTCATGAGTTCCTGATCAAAATTCCAAAAAATACCGATGTTCCCCAAATCACCCGCCACCCGCCCGGTTCCCCGGCACATTGCCATCATCATGGACGGCAACGGCCGCTGGGCCCGGGGCAAGGGGCTCGAACGCCTGAACGGGCACGAGCGCGGGGCCGAGGCGGTGCGCGACTGCGTGAAGGGCTGCCGCGAGCTGGGCGTGGAGTACCTGACGCTCTACGCCTTCTCAACCGAGAACTGGCAGCGGCCCAAGGCGGAAGTCGCGGGCCTCATGAAGCTGCTGGAGCGCTTCATCGGCAAGGAAATCCCGGAGCTGGACGCCCAGGGCGTGCGGCTCCAGGCCATCGGAAAGCTGGAAGATCTCCCCGCCTCCACCCGCAAAGCGCTGGAGGCGGCCATCGCGGCCACGGCCCACAACGACAAGCTCACCCTGGTCCTGGCGCTGAGCTATTCCAGCCGCGTGGAGATCGTCGAAGCGGTCCGCGAAATCGCCCGCGAAGCCCGGGAGGGGAAGCTCGATCCCGAAGCCATCGACGCCGCGCTTTTAAGCTCCCGGCTCTATACCTGCGCCTACCCTGACCCCGATCTTCTGATCCGTACCTCGGGGGAAATGCGACTTTCTAATTTTCTTCTCTGGCAACTCAGCTATACAGAGTTCTATATTACCTCCACTTTGTGGCCGGATTTCAGGAAAGGCGACTTGCTGGAAGCCGTCGACGCCTACAGTAAACGCCAGCGCCGGTTCGGAGGAATTTAAAAAGACCCTTTAATGGCAGATAAGTCCCAGACCATCCTTGTTGTAGACCCCGATAGCGATTTTCTCGACTGGGTTCGAAAGCAGCTCGAGACCCCGCAGATCAAGGTCCTTACAGCATCCGCCTCCGACGAAGCCTTCCGGATTTACTGCGAAACCTCCCCCGATCTCCTCATTACCGAGACGCACCTCCAGCCCTTCAGCGGCCTGGAACTGCTGGTGCGGGCCCGGCAGCGCGACACGAACGCGATGGTGATCCTGACCAGCGCCTTTGGGACGACGCAAACGGTCATCGAGTCGATGAAGCTCGGCGCGTTCGACTTTATCCGCAAAGAAGGCCTGCCCTTTAATTTGAAGCACGTGGTCAACGCCGCGCTCACCGAACAGGAGCAAATGCGCTCGGCGGTGACCTTCAAGCCGCAGCTGACCGTCGAGCAGCACCAGGACAGCATCGTGGGCCAGTCGGCGGCCATGCAGCAGGTCTTCAAGATGATCGGCCGCGTCTCCCACTCCGACGCCCCCGTGATGATCACCGGCGAGAGCGGCAGCGGCAAGGAACTCGTCGCCCGGGCCCTCCACACCTACAGCCAGCGCTCCGCCAAGGACTTTATCGCCATCAACTGCGCGGCCATCCCCGAGCAGCTCCTGGAAAGCGAGCTTTTCGGCCACGAAAAAGGGGCCTTCACCGGAGCCGTCGTCCAGCGGGCCGGGCGCTTCGAGCAATGCAACGGCGGGACGCTCTTCCTGGATGAGATCGGCGACATGCCCATCGCCATCCAGAGCAAAATCCTGCGCGTATTGCAGGAAGGGGAATTTTCGCGCGTCGGCGGCAACGAAACGCTGCATACCGACGTGCGCATCGTAGCCGCGACGAACAAGAACCTGGAGCAGGAGGTCAGCAAAAAGACCTTCCGCGAGGACCTCTTCTACCGCCTCAACGTCGTACGCATCCAGCTTCCGCCGCTGCGCCAGCGCGTGGAGGACATCCGGCTGCTGGCCGAGTACTTCCTGCAAAAGGTGGCTTCCAAGAAGCACTTACCGCGGCTGCGCTTGAGCGAAGAGGCCATCCGGCTCATGGAGTCCTACGCCTGGCCGGGCAACGTCCGCGAACTGGAGAACACCATCCAGCGGGCGACCGTACTGGCCACCTCCGACGTGATCCTGCCCAAGGACCTCCCGCTGGGGAGCGTCAACGTCCCGCTCGAATCGGAAATGGCAGACGGCGTCGCCTCGGTGGAGATGACCAAGGAGAGCGCGCTCGAATTTTTGCTCCAGACGGCCCAGGCCGACCCGACGATCCAGCTCCTTCCCTGGCTGGAACGGGAATTCACGCTCCATGCGATGAAGATCACCAAGGGCAACCAGGTTCGCGCCGCGAAATTGCTCGGCATCACGCGGGCGACCTTGCGCAAACGGATCGAGATCTTCGGAATTACCAAAGAGACGAGCATTTCGTAGGGACCATCGGGACGATAGAGGGGTCCCATTGCCCTCGTTACGAATCTCCAGATTCGTAACGCAAGCTGTCTCAGGAATCTCTGATTCCACAGACTCGCTGGACGAATCAAAGATTCGCAGACAAAAGACGCTGCCTTTCTCCCCTTCTCGTTCCCAAACTCCATTTGGGAACGCCATTGCTCCGGCAACTCGATTGCCGCAATGAGAGTTGCGGGACCAAGTGCGTGCCGAAATAGAGTTTCGGCACGAGGTGAAAAGATATTTGATTTTCACACAAGGCCAAGCCAACGCGCTGGGAGCATTGAACCCCCAGCGCGCGGTCGCGTCTGATGACGGGCTTCCTACGGCGGGCATAGAATATAGGAAAAAATGGCCCCAAGTATTCCCATGAAGAATATTCGTAAAAAAAGTTACTTTTTCCGTGCTCGGATGGAATTTGGGATATACTTAAAATTAAACTCCGCACCTTGACGCATGACGTTATGCGTTATACTATTCCTCAGTGATTCAATCGTTCCGCTCGAAAGAGACCGAAAAGATTTGGCTGGAGATCCCGTCACGAAAGCTGCCTCGGGAGATTCAGCGCTGGCGTTGCGCAAATTGATCTGTCTCAATCAAGGGCACCTCTGGAAACCGGCTTGAAGCCCTTAAAGGCAATCGGGCCGGGGCCCACAGCATCGGCATTAATGACCAATGGCGTATCTGCTTTGTTTGGCATGACGGAGACGCCCACGAGGTAGAGATCGTCGATTACCACTAAAAACACCATGAGCACCGCCCATCTTCACGACATCACGCCGGGAGAAATTCTCCAGGAGGAATACATGGTCCCCATGGGGCTTTCCCAGAATGCGCTGGCTCGCGCTTTGGGCGTCCCCGCGCGCCGGATCAACGAGATTATTCACGGGAAACGGGCCATCACGCTCGATACGTCTCTGCGGCTCGGGCGCTTTTTTGGCCAGTCGCCCCGATTTTGGCTTAATACACAGATTGAGTGCGATATGCGCAAAGCCGCCGCGTTGGTGGAACGGATTAACCGAGAAGTGCAGCCGTTTTCACCGGCCCACGCCGCGTAAATTCATGGCGGACCAGTCTTTCCTTTCGACCGGCTCCGAGTTTGAGCCCCGCAAGGCGCTGCCTCTCACCGACCGCGGCTTCCGCTACGGGATGTCTTTTTTCGAAAGCGTGGCCGTGCGCGGCGGGCGGGCGGAGTTTCTGGAGGGGCATCTGGCCCGGCTGGAGGCGGCTTGTGCCAAGGTCGGGTGGGCGGTCGATACCGGCGTTCTTCAACAGGCGGGAAAACAGCTCGAAGCGCTCGCGCATTCCTCCCCCACCCCGCTCTTTTCCCGGATTTACGTGACGGCGGGCGACGGCGGACCGGCGGACCCGGTGACGGCACCCCGGGTTTTGGTTTTCGCGGAGCCGCGCGCCAACCCGGTGGCCCATTCGGTCGCCGTGCGGGTGCATCCGGAGCCGTTTTTGCCAGTGCTGGGCGGGCTCAAAACGGCTAATTACTGGGCCAATGCGGAGGCTCTCCGGCAAGCGCGTGCGGAGGGCTCTGGCGAGGCGCTGCTCTTTAATCCGCTCGGCGAGTTGGTCTCGGCCTGCATGGCGAATGTTTTCGTAGAGCTGGATGGGGCTTGGATCACGCCGCCCACGGCCCAAGGGGCACGCGATGGCGTAACCCGCGAGTGGGTGCGGCGGCAGCGCACGGTGGAGGAACGCCCCATCCGCCGAGAGGATCTGGTACGCGCCACGG
Organism: Spartobacteria bacterium UBA695; assembly: GCA_002298145.1. Classification (GTDB taxonomy): domain Bacteria; phylum Verrucomicrobiota; class Verrucomicrobiia; order Chthoniobacterales; family Chthoniobacteraceae; genus UBA695. Next base: position 11,352 of record DBMP01000020.1, read on the forward strand.
GCGTTTTCCTCACAAGCTGCTGGTCCGGGCCGGTGCCGGTTTCCGCGCTGGACGGGCGGGCGCTCCCGACGGCCTTTGCCGAAGCGCTTGGGGCGGAGTTTTTTCAACGGCCATGAACGCGCTCTGCCCGGAAGAGGTTGCGTCGCGGTTCCACCGGGAGCCGGGGTTTGTGTTTTTCGATACGGCGCTCACGGCACCCGGCGCGGAGGCGGCTTCGCTGATCGCGGCCCGGCCACGGCTGACGATTCGCGGGGCGTCCGATGCCGACTGGCGCATTCTCAAGGAAACGCTCGCGGCCCAGCGGGGCGAAGGGTTCGCAGCGGGGTGGATCGACTACAACGGGGCGTTTTGCTTCGGATTTTATGACCTGGTGCTGCGGTTTGACCATCGCGCGGGCACGTGGCGCGGGGAGCCCACGGGTTGGAGCGAATCGACGGCGGCGATGGAGCCGGTGGGGCCGCTTCCGTTCGCCGCCTCGATGCCGTGCGCGGACTACATGCAGCGGGTGCGCCGCGCGCAGGAATACATCGCTGCGGGGCACATCTACCAGGTCAACCTCGCCCACCGCTTCGCCGCTCCGTGGCCAGGCGGGGACCCGTTCGCGCTTTACACGGAGCTGCGCCGCTGCTCGCCCGCACCTCACGCGGCATACCTGGCGTTTCCGGAACGAACGGTCCTTTCGTCGTCGCCGGAGCTGTTTTTAAAGATCGACGGGCGGCGAATAACGACCCGTCCGATCAAAGGGACGCGGCCTCGGTTCGCCGATCCGCAGGCCGACGCCCGGAGCGCCGCCGAGCTAATCGCCAGCCCCAAGGAGCGCGCTGAGCTGATCATGATCACCGATCTGGAGCGCAACGACCTCGGCCAAGTCTGCGCGTTCGGCTCCGTGCGGGCCAGCGAGGTGCTGAAACTGGAGCGCTACGAGCAGGTTTACCACCTTGTCTCAACCGTCGAGGGGGAGCTGCGCCCCGGCGTGGACGCGGTAACCGCCCTGCGCGCCTGCTTCCCCGGAGGCTCGATCACCGGCGCGCCGAAAAAGCGGGCCATGGAGATTATCCGGGAGCTGGAGCCGGAGCCGCGCGGGCTTTTCACGGGGGCCGTCGGGTATTTCGACTTCAACGGCTCGTGCCAGTTCAACATCGCCATCCGCACGCTGTTGATCGAGCGGGGCGAGGCGCATTTCCACGTCGGCGCGGGGATCGTGGCCGATTCGGACCCGCTCGCGGAATGGGAAGAGACCCTCCACAAAGCCGCTGGCATCCGCCGGGCCGCCCATTCGATTTGATCTTGGCGCATTCCGTCGATATTTTGCCCCCTAACAGCCGCTGACCGCCGTGAACGCCCCGAAACTCATCCAAAGCCCGCTCCACCCCGGATGGCTGATCCCCGAGGGCTGGGAGCAGATTCTCGGCATCCAGATGGATTACCGGCTGGGCAACTCCGTGCTCCACCTCTGGCGGGTGCAGTGGAACCAGCACGTCGGCGCCGGGCAGGAGAACGGCCTCCACACGCACGAGACCCACCAGCTCCTCTACTACCGCCGGGGCGCGGGCGAGCTGGTGACTTCCGGGGAGTGTTACCAGGTGGGCAAAGGGAGTATTTTCGTAGTGCCCGCCGGGTGCGAACATCGCTTCCTCGGCAGCCGTGGCGAACCGGCGCTCTGCCTAGCGCTCGATTTCTCGGTGGCCGAGGCGGGGGCGCTCGATTCCTGGGCGAGCCGGGACGAGGGGGCCGTGCTTTTCAGCTTGATCCACGCCGACCGCGCCCGGCCCTTCCTGCTGAGCCTGCGCGACCAGACGGAGGTGGACGACTGCATCAGCGCGATCGTCGCCGAGAACGACCGGCGCGAACTGGGCTACGCCTCGATGATCCACGCCCACTTGATCCGCCTCCTCTCGCTCTGCCTGCGGGCAACGCAGCGCGCCCAGGGGTTTGGCGAGCACTTCCGGCACACCGCCTGGCGGCATGCGCTCATCGCCGAGCGCGCCCAGGCGTTTATCCGCGCGGAAGGGGTGCGCCAGGGGCCGGAGCTGACGCTTACCGAGGCGGCCCGGGCCTGCGCGACGAGCCCCAACCAGCTCAACCGCATTCTGCGCCATGCCACGGGCTCGACGTTTCACCAGATTCTCCTGCGCTACCGCCTGGACCACGCGGCGGAACTGCTGCGGAGCGGCATGGCAAACTGTACGGAAGCCGCCTACGCCGCTGGTTTCAACGACAGCAACTACTTTTCGCGGGCCTTCCGCAAAGTCTTTGGCCATGCGCCCTCGGCACTGAGCCGGGACGGAAAATAAGCGCCCTTCCCGAAGCGGCGCGCGTAAGC
>DBMP01000015.1 GCA_002298145.1 Spartobacteria bacterium UBA695
GGGCTTGCTCACGTCGGACGATTCTATTTACCAAGGAACGAAACGGAACAAAATATCGGGAATGTGCTAATAAAAACTCCGGATATGTCCTGAACTATCCTCGCCAACCATACCTCTTCCCACAGCAACTAGGCTGCGCATCTACTTTCTCCAGCCGTGGCACGGAATCGCCAACAAACTTCTGAAGGAAACGATCATCGACAGCTAGGCCATGTGCACCTTCGCAAATATCGAGCAAGGCGTTCTCGATGCCTCGACACTCTTGCCTTTTCGTCATCTGATCGAAACCCACCAGCTCGCGCGAGCCATTCTGGAAACCCCGGCTTGCACAATTTAAAAAGGTTTCTCCGGCATCCGTGCCAGCTTCTCGGTTTGTTCTTTTTTTAAATTGAGCCATTCCTGAATATCTTTGGGAAGCACAAGAGCGGCCGACGGAGGTATTTCAAATTGATAGATACGGGTTATTCCGTCTTTTTGAAGCAAGACAGGCAGACGTGTTTTGGCGTCAATGCACGAAATCATCACGTCTGAATCAGCCGACTGTAAAGGTGAGATGTCCTGGCTGGATGCTGCGCTGCGCGTCCCCGAAATATACACCATGCAGTCCCGTCCGTTAACCGTTCGGTTCCCGGTATAGTTCTTTTCTGCAATCCATTCAAATCCGGGAAAATCTCGGGTTGAAAAGCGGACGGCTTCCTCGGCTTGAGGTGCTTCTCCCTCCGGGAAAATCAAGCGGTGCTTTGTTGACCGGTCGATCAAGAACTCCAGGTTGCCATAATACCAACGCTCGCTCTGGCTACCATCATCCTCGGTGAAGAGTGCTTCGAAAACCGGCCAGGTTTTCGTCACTGTGATATGCTTCGTGTTCGTTGTGCTCGGGCGGTTATTAGGCAAACCGGTAACACTGCGTACAAAGGAAATACTCCATCGGGAAAAATCTGGAGCCCGCCGTTGAATCAAGGGGCTTGACGAAGTCGTTCCCGGAGACTGTGCATTGGCCATTCCGGAAAAAGCTGCCAGTATTACAAAATAGATCTTTATGTAATGGAATGCATTCATTCTCTTACAAGCTCCACGTTTTGATCAATGACCTCTCCAGTGTAGCGGTCGATGGCGATATGAACCCAGTAGCGCCGTTCTCCCTCGACATTGAACTGGGCCAGGTTCCCTGCCCTCGGAGGGTAATGTCCGGTTTGGGCAATGATATCGATCATCAGATTCCAGACCCGGGTGGTTCCGCACCCAGTCAATGCTCTCATGGATGTTTCACGCAGCCTCGATATGCTGTTCATTGACGCGTTCGCGCTCGACAAATCTTCACTGAAGCCGTGATAAGATTGCTGTCCGTTGATGGCTCCATTCGAGTCGGTAATCGCGCCAGTCCAGCGGCCTACCAAATCCGCCATATTGCGCAGCGGACCTTTCTGAACATCGCTGCTCATGGTGCGGCTAACGAGAGCACTGGCGATTGTGTCAGCTTCGCCGCTGGTCAACGCAGCTAATGTCCATGAAGGCTGGGTGGAATAGTGCGTCATTTCGTCTTTGTAAGCTCCAGATAGAATCGCGCTTAAAACCAAGGACTGCCGTGTGTTTAGGTTGACTTTCCCGGCCACTATCGGGTCTTCCGATCCCACACAAAAAACGTCCAGCAGACTTGCAAAGCCGCTCTCTGGGGTGAACATGTCCAAATTTTTCCACGGCGTGCCAGTAAAGACATAGCCCACTTCCGCCACCGAGCGAAAGGGCCGGTTTAGGATCATTGGTCGGCTTTGGCTTTGCACCGTCGGCGTCCCCGTGGTGCCCGTGGCGATCGCCAACGGCTGCCCGGTGGTGATGTTACCTGACATGAAGGCGGCCATGCCCCGTCGCACAACCCCATCGGTATCGGCATAATATTGGGGGCTACTTGCATCATCCATGCTGTTTTGGGCAAATAAGCCTAAATAGAACGGCACCCCGTTTGTCCAATACTGGCCTGCCAATTTGGGATACCATCCGCTAGCGCCTGGCAGCCCATAGGCGGTTCCGTAATTTCCCCCATCTTGAATAAAAGCGCCGCTATCGCTGGCCCAGCGATTCGAATACGTCAACCCTTGGGAGATATTGAGGGGCGCAGGAATGCCTCCATAGGGATAGGGATAGCCCGGAGGCGGAAGGCCGGAGCTTGGACCGTGGCCCTGCATCCCAAACCGGGAGGTTCGCGGATCAATACAGGAAATCCATCCATCCCTTCCAACCAGGGCAAAGTCGGAGTTCCAGCCTGCGCTGCCATCGGCGTTAACGTTGCATTTGATGGCATGGAGATGGCGGCCTGCTTGTGAATACTTTTGATCGTAGGTTACCCAGTTTCCAGCGAGATCCTTGCACTGTACCCGAAAGGTAATGCCGCTGTCCCAATTACTGTTAGCCCAGGCTCCGGTTCCTGACGGCCCCATGTCATCAGCGGAAACAACAGAGCTTGTTGTGGAGCTTTGTTTCCACAGCCAGCGCAACGGTCCCACGGCCATATACATTCCGATATGTGTGTTGTTATCCTGGATGGATTTGATCCCTTCCCCGCTGCCGCTGGCGACCGCCTGGGTGAGCTTGGGAAAAGTGCCGTTGAGTGGAGGGCTGGTGAATTGGCGGATGCTGTGTTTGCTTCCCAGTTTGAGGTTGCTTCCGGTAGGAATGCCTGGGCGAAAAAGCAGCGTCGGTTCCGCAAACAGGCTGGATGTGTTTCCGGTAACGTTGAAATCCATTTCGGTATTATCCGCAGTAAATGAAATGGGATAGATGGCGTAGCCGTTATCAAATGGGACGACGGGGTTGATCAGCGAAAGGAAATCGGTTCGCGAACCTCCGTTACTGCGGGTCAAGATGGATGCCGTGGCATAGGAAGTGGATGAACCGGAAGCCGCAATCTGGTCGGGCGAAGTGCTGTCAGCCACAAAACGGAAATCCGTTGGGGCGAGGCTTGAAGCCGAAGCACGCGGACTGCCCTGGTCATGGGGATTCCAGAGTTCCGGCTGCAACAGATAGGCCATTAATCCGGTTTCGGTCAGTGTGGAATAACCGGTGGGAGCGGTTCCCGTTCCACTGTAATACGGAATGGGATCAGGAAGATGATTCCAGGCTGTTCCGGAAGTTCCCGCGGGAATGGGGGCGATCGCTTGTACGATGGATGGGCGGATCCGATAAAAATAGGGAAGGTTTTCGACGCCAACGATTTCCCTGGTGCCCACCGTTGTGCCATCGTCAAAATAGATGCGTGTCGGGAACCCATCGACGTCGAATTGGTCGATGATATTCGCGGCAATTTGCAGCAGGTGGGCGTCTGTCGATATATCCTGGCGGAATTGATAGTCTTCCCATGCTTGAGCGTTGGCCACACCGCTGGCATTGGGCATGGGGGGGGCGGGCGTGGTATTGTAGCGCGTGGCTCCTTTGCCCAGCGAACCGATGCTGATCGCCGCTTTGAGCAATTCAACGAAATCCGGCTCACGATTTGCCGCAGCCACTTCGGACAAGGTGCTGATGTGTTTGGATGTCAGATGGGTTGAATAGTTCCAGCGATTGTTGGTGGCATCCCAAGAAAGGCCAAAGTAACGCAGCACCGCTTCGTCGGTTCCCTGTTTGAGCCAGGCCGTCGCTTTGGCGCTTTCCCAGCCCAGCGCTTTTGCGGTTTCCTGGAAAACCGTGTCACCAGATGCGAGGCGGGCGCTCGGTCCTTTGCAGGTAATCCATGCGAGGCGGTTTAATGAAAAGCGCTTTTTGACCAGAGGTTCCCCCGCCATGGCGGTGGAGCCGTCGTTTCGGACTACCGAGGAAGTTGCACGCACCGTCAGGAAGGCGGGGTTAACGACCGCATCGCCTCCATAGGAAATGTTTCCGCCATCGCCACCAACGACCTTTGGCGCGGTGGTGTCGATGATGTGCGAGGGAACGTAGGAAGGCTGGTTGATATCGCGCGAGAAGGTGCCGATATACTGCATCGCGTTTTGGAGAGCGGCTTGATCGGTCGAAACGCCGATGGATTGGATGAATTTGAGCAGTTCCTGCCGGCTGCAAAACATCCGGTCCGACTGTTGATTGTAGAGCGCGGCGGTTCCGGTCCGTATAAAAGAGTTCCCTTGTGCGGCGCTGTAGTAGGTGCTTCCGCTCGATGCGGGAATGGTGAAGTTCGGGAAGGTGCCCGATGGTTGCAATAGCGCGTAGTTGCGCCACCCGACGAGGGTGTCGATCTGCGTTTGGGTCAGATGGATTTTAGTAAGATCCGCAAACGAGAGCGCATTTTTGAAATCGGTAAAGCTGCTTGGTGTTGAACCGGGATAGCCCGCAACATTGATATCCAGCAAACCGCCTTCGTCGTAGATGGTGTAGGCATAGCGGCCGATGATATCGGTGCTGGCGGTAAGTACGTTGCTGCCGGATTTGGAGATAAGAATCCAATCTGGCGCATGGAAGTTCCCGTCCGGCGTTAAATTGGAACTGCTGGTGGGGGTTTTCTTGGGAAGCAGAAGTGGCTTGTTCCAGCGGGCCAGCGAGATATAGCGCTGGTTTAGTGCAGGCGTGGTGGAAGAAACGTTTGCCGCCCGGGAGGGAACGGGATACTGGCTCGAGTCGTAATAGGCTCCCGTGTAAAAAGATTGGTTATAGGCGCTCTGTTTGATGAGGTTGGCAAATGTTCCGCAGGTCGGCATACGGAAGGGAACCGCCGTTTGATTGCCGCCGGAGATGCCAAGGGGAGCGTAGATTGCCGTGGTCGAGGCGGTAGTGCTGTTTAGGTGTGTCGAACCGGCCGCCATCTCCTGCTTAAGGTCTCCAACGACGGTATTGATCGCCCCCCAGGCCAGCGTATCCGTTTTTGTAGTGTTGGTGCTGTTGTTAGATATTTGGCGATCGAATACTGCGCGAGAGAAAAAGGCCACCACCAAGCCTGCCAGCAAGACAATGAAGGAGAGGACGATGATCAGCACAGCTCCGCGGTGGCGGGGAGACGGGCCTGGGGAATAAGATGCCAGAATCTTCATGGCGTGCTGAGTTTGAAGTGGCGCTGGTAAATTTGGATGCGCGCCGATACCGACTGGGAAATTCCAGCTTTGCCGGCAAAGTCGGGCTGGTTCAGGATGTTCTGCCACTGGTAGGCCATCAACCGGGGCGGCGAAGCGGCCAGGTCGTCGTTTGATGGATCGGGAAGCGCTTGCGCCGCCAGTGCTAAATCAGCAGCCCGGGTTCGGCTCATTTCATCCAGCACGGCGATGGCAACGACAAGAGACGAAACATCGGCCAGCCCAAGAGGGCTCCACACAGCGGCTCCGCCGTCGGCGTTTTGACAGATGTAGGCCCTTTTCCCGGTCGCGTCGTACCAGCGGGAACCGGAAGAATAGCCTTTGGAAGTATCATCGCTAATATCGGGTGCGGACGATGCGCTCAGATTACTTTTGAACCCTGTGCCGCCCGCGGTAGGAATTTTCGAATAAGTGCCGTTTTTAAGATAATAGCAAAACTCCAGCCGAAAAACACTTTTGCTAAAGGGAGCATAGTCGGCATCGCTGCCATCCAGCACCCTTTGCAATGAGGCGTTCCCAGACAATGTGCTTTGTGGGTCCGGCGCGAATGTGGTGCCGGAAAGCGTCAGGAATATCAGGCCGCTTGACGTTCCCGCGTTGATCCACGTCATGCCTTTGGCCATTCGCTCCAATGTCAGTTTGCTATCGAGGCGGTAGGCAATCAGCGAGGTAGGGCTTTGCAAGGCGGTGCTGCGGGATGAATCGAAGTATCCAGGCACACCACTGTAAAAATAGAGCTGGTCGTTGACACCTCCCAGGTCGCTATCTTGTTTGGAAAAGAAAAAATCGATATCAGCCTGCTTGGGCATCGAAGCTAAATCGTCGGCCAAGCGATCAAAAACCATTCTCGCCTGACTGTCGGCATCCCGGTGCGCGCTGCTGGTGGTGGTTGCCGCCGTCGCCCCATTCATGATGGTGATGACCAGAGAGATCAGCAAAATCAAAACGGTCATTGCCACCATTAGCTCCAGAAGCGAAAATCCTTCGCTCCACAGCCGCTTTTCAGTGATGCCGCTTTTCCGTGAGTTCATTCTGGGGGGGAAAGAGGGGCTAACTGCGATCGAGCGAGATCCATGCCTCGTAGGAACCCGAGTAATTGGAAGGTGCGTTCCCCGCGGCCCCGTCTGCCAATGCGGGCCAGGTGATGAGGATGCGGACGGACGTTGCCGCCCGCTGCCCCGTTGCCGAAGAACCACTACCGGTGAAATAGAGCGTGGCCCGGTAGCGGGGATTCTGTGCCGGGTCGGCGTTGGTATTGAGCGCCCCCGCGGTGCGTCCGTCCTGGCTCAGGAAAAGAGTCTCTGTTCCGCTGCTTGTGGCGGGGACGTTGAAATGAAACTGCGGTGATGTCTGATCGGACGGAGGGTAGGCTTTAGGCGTCGTTCGAAGATCTTCGACAATGCTTGTGGCGATCCAAGCTGCGCCGGTTTGTTCCGCACTAGTCTTCTGGCTTGCCACACCAACGGGGATCAGCCCAAGAAGGTTTACCATGCAGAAGGCGGCGATTCCAAGTGAGAGTGTTACTTCCACAAGCGTGAAAGCGGATAAAAACCGGGGGGCTTTTAATTTCATGGCCTATAAGTTCGGATGCTGCCGGTTAGCCCATCGATTTGGATGGCCGCATGATTTCCGGCACTTTGGTTGGAGGGCGCGGGCGGAACTAAATTTCCATGGGTTGGCTGGAGGCCGATTTCAATTAATTTACTACTGGCACCCCCATTTTGGGAAATGATCTTTGCTTCGCCGGTCGGCAAAAATTCGATGACGGTTGGAAAAGTATAACGCGCAGTTCCGTTCAGTGGATAGGAGAAGGGGGTGAGCGAAAGACAGTTTGCGTTGCCGATTCGCGAGGCCGGGGCGGCGGCAGGCCGTGCCATGGCTCCAGTTGTCGGGGGATTTGAACCGGCATTGAGATCAGCCAGGTGCAGGTTGTCGGTTTGCTGTACCTTGCCGATCATGAAAATGGCTGATCCGCTGAGCGCGCCGGGCGAGGTGCTGTCGTATCCACTGGTGCCGTCGCGGGAGGCGATGGTTACGGCAACGACTCGGCCTCCGGATTGCTCCGATGCCGTGCGCTGGGGCGTCGCCGAAGGGGAAAGGGATGCGTCAAATTCGGCTATTCCGACGAAAACGTGCGTGTTATTGGCCATGGCATAAGCGCGCCCTTGTTCCAGTGCAGCGGCGAGCTTGGCGACCGAGTTGGTAAAGTCGCCGCTTTGCTTTCTGCCGCTTAGGGAGGGCATCAAGAGCATCATGGCGAGGCCGATGATCCCCATCGTCACCAGCAATTCAAGCAACGAAAAACCGTGCGTCAGTTTCAATCTGGCGGGCAGGCTGCAAATTTGTTGCCGGGGGAAAAACGGCATGGCACAAGTTCCACTTCAGGGTTGAGAAATCAAGTTTTGAAGATCGAGCGAAGTCAGTTTTTGAATGGCAACCGTTGGGGTCGTATGAGCCCACGGGACGCCGCATTCAGAAAAAAGAAGGCCTTCGTGATAGGTGCGGTCAATCAAATCAGCCAAGCCTGGCACGTCGTACCCCTGATCGCTATTCTCGTTATAAATTCGAGAGAAGGCCGTATCTACCGTGAAAATTTCTCCCGAGGAAAGCATTGCGCCATTGGTGGCTTTGACGTAGCCGCGGCTGTCCTTCAAGCAGGTCAGCGGGCGGGACGGGCAGCCTTCCATGATGTCAAAAAAGCTTTCGTACGAACGCCGAAACGCGGTTTCGAATGGCTGTTCGCAAAAGAGGGTGCCGAAGCTGCTCTCCATCAGCATGCCATCTTTTGAAATCTCGGCCCAGCCCTTGGTCCCTTTGATCTTGAACCGGAAAGGCCGCAGTTCCTCGGTGGCATGGGTGAGCGCGGCGGTGATATTGATTCCGGAAGGGAACCGGCCACGGAAACAAATCAGGTCATAGCTTTCGATAGGCCGCACGCGATAAAGCTCGGCTTGGATCTCTTCCAGCGCGCCAAATCCCGCCATGGAATCGCCCGCCAGAAACATGGCATTGTGAATCAAATGAGCCAGCGCATTGGTCGCAGGGCCGTCAAAAACGGGATGCTCTCCCACCATCATCTTTCCAACCCATTTGTTGCGGTTGTAATAACTATCCCGCCGGGGCCAGCACGCGCTAATGCGCATTTCCTGGATTTTTCCCAGCTTCCCCTCGATGACCGCTTGCTTGAGCTTCAGGATGATCTCAGAATTGATCATCTGAAAAACCAGGCGCACCCGTTTTTCCTGGTCGATTTTGATGAGCTCTTCCAACTGCTGAATCAACGGCACCGGCGGCTTTTCCAGATAAACGTATAGGCCACGCTCAAGGCATTTGCGCGCCATGTCGGCGTGGAGGAATATGGGCGTGGCAATGACCACGGCATCAAGGTCCTCATTATTGAGCATCGACTCGTAGGCCGGATACCAACGCACACCCGCCACTTTCAAATCCGCAATTTGGTAGGCCAGTTTCTCCGCCATGGGATCCGCAACGGCAGCCAGGTGGAGCCTGCCTTGCGCCTCTAATTGGCGCAAGGTCTGCAAGTGCGAATATCCCATTCCTCCAAGGCCTATCAGCCCAACGGATAAACGATGTTTCATTGTGTACGAAAACCTGGAAAGGCGACGTTCGGGTGGAAATTACTTGGCTTCCTGCTTCAAGCGGGGATCGATTTTCCCGACTTCCTCCGCGACAATTTTTGCCAGGATGCGGGCGCCTTTTTCGGTAAAGTGGGTTCGGTCGGTTTCGGACGCCGTCATGCCATTCACCCCATTGAACCCCAGCGGTTCAAAGGCTTGGGTGCTCTGTTCATAGAGGTCGATCACCGGCACGTTGGTTTCATGGGCAACGTGTTTCATGGCGTCGGCATACGGTTTGAGTTCCTCTGACAGCTTCCCGCCGCTTGTGAATACCAGGCGGTGCATCGGAGTGACAAGGATGGGCTTCGCTCCCGCCTGACGAGCTTCGGCCACGTAACGGCGGAGGTTATCCTGGTAATCGGTCGCGGCATCGGTGGATTCAGGCTGGTCTTTGGGGTGCGAATCGTTATGCCCGAACTGAATGAGGATATAATCCGGCTTGAGCTTGGTCGCCTTTAGCCAATACCGTGTTTCAAAATAGGTTTTGGTGCTCCGACCACACTCCGCGAGGTTGATGATTGTTACCGAGGGGGCCAGGTATTCTCCCAGCATTTGGCCCCAGCCCCGTTTGATGTCCTCCTTGGGATAATCTGCTACGGTGGAATCTCCCACGGTAACAATGGTTAGCGGAGCGTCGCCGGCAGAGGCACTCGCGATCAATGCGGCGGCGATGGCAATCCCCAGAACGAGAAATTTGTATTTCATGTGAGGAAATCCAACGATTACAGGACGGTGGCTTGTTTGCCTGGCGCCAGGGGAAGGACTTCAACTGTGCCGCGCGGTACGGCAAAGCGGGCTCGGTCCGTCATATTGCTTGCCGGAGGTTGATTCCGCTGGGATAGAACCCAACCGTACAGAGGGATGGTTGAGCCGGACTCAGGGAGCGGCGTCTCGATGGTGATGTAGAGAAGCTTTCCATCGTATACAGCTTGGGCGACGGTGTTCCCCGGGGTTAACGCGGGGTTGTATCGATTAACAAATGTATTCGTGCCGGAAACGATGGTCAAAAGGTCAACTCCTTTTGCCGTTTCATCTTTACGGCCGGTTTCTGCGTTGTTGTCAGTGTCCAGATATAAGAGATTGGAGGCCGCCGGTTCGCCTTTAAAGGGAATCTGGTCAAACTCCAACCGCACCAGCAGGCGATTACCTCCCACGTGTTTGACTTCCAGCTTCCGTACGATTGACGGCTTGGTTTCGGCTTGCTCCTCGGTCTGAACCGGCGCCTTGTTGGTGAAAACTGGGGTAAAGTTTTCAAGGATCGCAGGAGTGTTGGGCAGGTCTAGCGCTTTGAGGATTTTTTCCGGCTCCGCTCCGTTTGCGGTGAAAAGGGAGCTAAACGCGAGGGCTGCACAGGCGATGTGGCGATAGTATGGAGGGATTTTCATAGGATTGAAACGTAGCGTTATAACTAACGATACATGACCGATATTTCAACACATTTTTCGCAAAAAAGTTTTACCAGGATGAGCCATCTCAAGCTTTCGAGACAAAAAAGAAGCCCGTCCATGTGGGAACGGGCTTCTGTAAAACTGCTTGGCGATGGGTTTAGCGAGGCATTGGGCGGCTGGTTGATTTACGCATAATAATTTTGCCCGGGACCACAAGTCTGAACCGTCTTTCCAGTAATTCAGGGGCGTGGACAGCAATGTTGACCGCCATGTTTCCAAGCTGTGCCCAGTCCGGCGAGTAGGTGGTCAATTGCGCCTCGTCGGAGACGTCCAGATTGTCGAATCCAGTAATGCTGATATCCAAGGGAACTTTGATCCCGGCTTGCGCCAAGGCTTCCTTTAAGGCGATGGCATCGGAATCGCAGGCGCACACGAGAGCAGTCCATTTTCGGATCTCCGGGATGGCGCTGATGAGTTCTTTATCGGATTTGAAAAACATTATTTTGGGGTCGAGGCAGCTTTGCTCCATAGCCAAAATGTAGCCTTCAGAACGGGCACGGAATAACTCGGTAAAAGAGCTTTCGTCCTTGCCAACAAACAGAATGTCACGATGCCCCATGGCAATTAAATGCTGGGTGGTGAGACGAGCCCCCTCCTGGTTGTCCGCGGTGATGGAGGGGAGTTCCGCGCCAGCGGTAAAGCTACTGATCGCTAGGGTTGGGATGTCCCGGTAGAGCTGCGAATCTTCCACCGTGTAGCGACCCATAAGGAATACAGCATCCACGGTTTTATTTCTGATCGCCACGGGGACGTCGCCTGATTTGGGGAACTGGAGCACCATTTCCACTTGCTGCTTTTGACATTGCTCCTCAATGGCGAAGAAAAGCTGACGGCGCACCCCCGACTCAAACCCATTACTGGATTCGGAATCTTCGTAGAGGAACAGACCGACGCGTTTGATGGCGGCCTTTTCTGTTTGCTGCGGAATCTTGTCATAGCCGAGGTCAATGGCCCGAGAGACGATACGGCTTTTGGTTTCCTCGGAGAGATCGGGGTGATTCCTGAGGGCACGGGAGACGGTCATCACGGAAACCCCGAGGTCTTCGGCGATGGCTTTTTGGGTTGCCTTGCTGGAGCGGCGTAACTTCATTGGATCAATTAACACTACTTTTTAAGTTTTTAACACACAAATTAACGAAATTTCTTGACGATTTGGAGTCGAATCTGGGATTTTAGCGCTATGAACTCGCCCCTGAAACCGAGTCAAAAATCAAATTCAATCCCCATGAACTCTCAAAAAAACCCTGTTTTTGATGCAAAGTCTCTTCACGTCGCAGCTATTGCGGTTTCGTTATCGTTAATTTCTGCAATTCCCGCAAGTGCAATTTCTACAACCTGGACAGGCTCAACCAGCACGGATTTCCAAAACTCAGGCAACTGGGGTGGAACCGCTCCAACCGATGACCTGACCTCCTCGACGGCTGTATTTATCAACACCCCCACGACGAATCAGCCGACCCTAACGGGGTCACGCTCCATTGCGGGGCTGGATTTCGAGTCCACTGGGTGGACGCTTGGGGGCTCCACCTATCAGCTGACGATTGGCTCTGGCGGCATCGTGACGGGGGCGGCCACCGGAACCAATACGATTACCGCCAATCTCGGCCTGGGTGCAGCCCAAACCTGGAGCACCCGCAATAACGCGCTGGTGGTGAACGGAGCGGTAAGCGGAACCGGAGCCTTGACCATCGGAGGAACTGGATCGGTGACCTTCAGCGGCGCCAACACCTTCAGCGGAGGGGCGACAATTACATCGGGTACGGTGTTTACCAATAATACCACCGCCTTGGGTTCAGGGGCTGTTTCCGTTGCGGCAACCAGCGGGACAGCGTTCCTCCAGTTGAGCAAGAACCTGACGGTGTCCAACGGATTGACCGTCGGAGGGACGACAGGCGCTACGGGCATTGTGGACACCTGGGTTTATATGCTCACGGCAGGCACCACCACCCTCAATTCCGGGGGCGTCCTGCAATTATCAGGGACTGGCTATAATACCTCCGTTAATGGGAAGGTGGTCGTCAATAATGGCGGCACCATCAGATCATGGCTTGACAGCGCTTACTCGAACACAATTCAGGGCGACGTGACTTTGAATAGCGGCGCTGTTCTTACCACCAACTCCAATAGCACTTATACCTTCGGTTATAGCGGGCGTATCGCGATTGCGGGCAACCTAGTCGCAAATGCGGGTAGCACCATCGCTGATAACCCGATTGGCTTCATCTCCGTGGGCGGAACGAGTGTGGTGATTAATTCCGGTGTGACATGGGTCGGCTCGACTTCCGGCGCGTCGAATTCATTTGGGACGGCAACGCTGGTTCTGAGTCGCGGGAATGGGACCACCACGCTCTCATCCGCATCGGTCTTGGATCAGGTCTGGGTTCGCGACCAGGATAAGAACGCTGTAGGTACCAATTACACGGCGGTTATTTCGTCCAGTCTTTCCGGCCAGAACATCGGCCAGATTATGGCCAGCAATGTCGACGGTACCAACGCGGCTCCAGGCTCGGCCGCGGTTTTGACCGTTCGAATGGGGAGCAACCTGAGCGTAATTAATGGAAAAGGGATCTTGAGTTCGAGTGCGGCTGCTTCCACCAAACCGGTGACGTTCGATTTGAACGGTTACGTCTACGATGCCAGTGCTGCGGCCGGCTCAGGGATATGGGCGCCCAATCAAGTCGGTACTCAAGCCACCAACTCATGGACCGTGGCCTCCAGCAGTGGAACGGGAACATTCCGCGCCGGATCTTTTGATCTGAGCGGCAGCAACACCGATGTCACCATTGGATCCAATGTCATATTGGACGCGGTATTGGCGGGTGGCACCACTGATCTTGGACTGAAGGCAGGCGGCTCCGGAACCGCTGCGATTGATGCCACTTCAACCTTCTCCTTTGCAGTTGCTGGCAGCCATACTTTACGTGTCTCTGGCACTTATGCCAACGGCTCGGTCCGGCCTATCGGAAATCTGCTGGTGGGCAGCGGATCAAGCGCGTCGACGCTGATCCTGGGGTCGGCTGTCACCACTGGCAGCGGCAGCACCGTCACAGTGAACAAAAATAGCACATTGGCCCTTGGAGCCAATAACCTGAACACCAACGGCACGCTATTCCTTGACGGCGGCGCGGTGACGGCAAGCACCGGTTTCCTCAACGCTGGCGGAGATATCACGGTATCGGGCACGAACAATTCGTCCATCGGTTCTGCCGTTGCCCTGGGCAGCGCCACCAACCGAAACGTCACGGTCAGCAACACCTCAACTTCGCTAACAATTTCCGGCGGAATCAGTGGAAACGGAGCCCAACTCACGAAACTGGGGGTTGGGTCGCTGATCCTCTCCGGCAGCAATACCTATAGTGGGGCGACTACCGTCAGAGCCGGAAATCTGGATATCGAGGGCCGCCTGGTCAATAGTGCGGTCACCGTGAATAGCGGAGCCAAACTTTCAGGCATTGGCGTGATTGATTCCACGGTGACCAACTCGGGAACCATTAGTGGAAACCTTACGCTTAACAACGACGTGACGATCAATGCGGGAGCCACGGCAGCGGCTGGCGCCTTCAATGGCAACATTGTCAACAACGGCACCATTACCAGTGCCGTCAATGTCCAGTCTACCAGGACACTGAGCGGCACTGGCTCCGTGACCGGAGCGGTGACGGTCAAATCTGGCGGCACGACCAGCGCAGGCAACGGCAATAGCACGGGCAAGCTAACCCTGGACCTCTCCTACGATTCGGGGGCAACGGCCAACTTCAACGTTTCGACCACCTCCGGCGGGAACAGCCCGGTTGCGACGAAATCCAGCCTGGCTTACTCGCAGATTGTCGTCTCGGGATCGGTCGGCGTGGACAGCTTGCAGATCGGCTCGGCGAGCCAGACGCTGACCAATGGCGCAAGCAACTCCGGGGTGACATTAGCACTTTCCATGTCGGCGGCGGACTTCGCCACGCTGGTGGCCAATGCGACCAACAGCTATCTCGGCGGCGGCGCCAATAGCACGGAGGCCAACTACTTTGTCTTTGACCTTGCCGACGGGCTCACCTCTTCCGGTCGTTTCGAGACACTGACACTTGATATCGGAGGAACAAAGTATTCCAGCACGATCTACTATTCGGGTGCCAATGATCGCTTCAACGGAGTTGCAAACCTCGGTGATGTGATCGTGAACGGGCAGGAATTCGCAATCAGCTACACCGGCGATGTGGCCTTGAATTCGACGATCGGTGGCAACGATATTGTGCTGACTGCGGTACCTGAACCCTCCGTCTGGGGGATCGTGCTTGCAGGAATGGGGACCTTGTTGGGGGTCAAACGGCTGGGCCGCCAGAAACGCCTGCAATAAAAAAAAATTCAATTAAAGAGGGTACGGCGTGAAACTGGGGTGTTTACGCCGTATCCTTTTTTTCTTCAAAAAATTCTGTATCGTATGCGCATTCCCTCCTGCCTTTGGCCTGCTTTCTTGGCTTCGTCTATTCTGCTTCACTCAGCTACCGCAGTCCCCACTGCAAAGACGCTCCATCAACTGTGCCTGCCTGATGACCAGGCCATCTTTGAAAAACTGCAGCCTGTTTTCAAATCCACCGGACGCGAACAAACGGCTTCTGAAGCGGAAAGCGGCGCGGCAGCGGTTCGGGAACTCAGCCTGGAGCATGTGGGCGGAAACCGGCTTCTGGCGCGGGTGACGTTCGACCAAGTCCCGCAGCAGGACGGGGCAAAATTCATCCTTTACCTCGATGCGGATGACAATGCGGAAACGGGGCGTTCTGACGCGACTCACAAGGGGGCCGATCTCATGGTTGCGATCGCGGGCAAGCAAGCGTCGGTGATTTGTCAGAACGATGGGTTCAGCAAAAATCCAACGCCTCAAGCGATTGTGAGTTGGGCGGATCATGAACTGTGGATCGCGCTCGACATGGCATTACCAAAGAGCGACCGCTACCCCATGCGCGCATGGATCCTTTCTCAGCGGCGCAATGCCGCGTTGTCTACACCACAAAATGCTCACGTCGAGTTGCAGCCGGGGCAATTCAAAATTGATAAAGATTTCTCCGATGTGGGTTATCGCTACAAAAACAATCTCGTAAAATACGAGGACCTCGACAACAAAGGATTGACGTATGCCGACGTGGTTCCCGCGGTCCCATCCTGGCGTCCCCGGCCAGTTCCGGTTCCTTCGTTCAACGTCCCGCCGAAATCGTCCATAGCAAAAAAACAGGGCGCCGTGGAAAGGCAACAAATTCGTGCTAATCTCCGGGAGGAAGCGGGGATTGCTCGTTCCAGCGCTCAAATTCAATTTGGCGTACCGTTCCCGGAGAAAGCTATTTTTGATGCGCAGCATATCCGTGTGCTCGACGCCCAGTCACAGGAAATTCCGTCACAAATTACTCCCACGGTGCGGTGGCCCGACGACAGCCTAAAATGGGTATTGATCCAGGTCCAGAAACCGATGGAAGCCAAGGCGGACTCCGACTTGATTGTGGAATTCGGCTCGAAAATCAAAGCTTCATCTCCTCAGCACAAACTCGACATCCAGCAAAAAGCGGGTGAGATCACCATCTGCACCGGCCCTCTCAAGGCGGTGATCGATACCAAAAAATTCAACGGTTTGCGGGACGTTTCACTTCTTGATAACAGCGGTAAATTCAGACCCGTCGCGGCCTCTGCCCCTGAAGGAATCAGCCTGCGTGATGGAGATGGAAAACTATTCGACACGGCGGCGCTTCCGCCAGACCGTGTGCTGCTTGAAGAGAATGGCCCCAGAAAGGTCGTCGTGCGAGTCGAGGGCCATTACGGCAATGCGGAAGGGAAAACCTACATGCGTTTTGTCACTCGGCTGACGTTCTTGGTGGATTCTGCCGTGGTAACCGTTGCACATACCCACTTTGACAGCTATTTGGCCACTGAATTCACGGAGCTTTCCTCGTTGACTTTTCCGTTGCGCTTGAAGGGAGGAATCACTTCAGCGGAACTCATGAGCGGAGACCATCAGACGCTCATCAAGGGGTCCCGACTGGCCGTGTTCCAAAGCGATGAAAACCACGCCGAAACAGTCGTGGACAACCAATCCCGGCAGGATGCCGGACGCTGCCCTGGTTCCATCGCTTTGCATGGCGCGTCGAGTTCGATCACTGCCACGGTGCATGATTTCTGGCAGCGATGGCCGAAGGGGATTTCCACCGATGCCACCGAAGTCCGCTTCGACCTTTTGCCTGCTCTTCCTTCAGCTCAGTACGGCACCGATCTTCCCTACCAATTGATGTTCCCGTTCGTGCAAGGGAAATACCGGATGAAGTGGGGAATGTCGTTCACCGAGCGCATCAGTCTTGATTTTTCTGGGAAATATTCCCCGGCGGAATTGGCAGCGGAAGCGAATCTACCCGTGGTTGCGGTGCTCCCCGCAGATTGGTATGCGACCAGCAAGGGACTGGGAGAAATGCCACGTCCGATGGGCGGACAATTTTCAAAATGGGACGACTTTGTTGATTCAGACTTCAAAGCTTCCGAAGCTTGCCGCGAAAGCGCTCGCGAATATGGCTTTCTCAATTACGGCGACTGGTTCGGAGAGCGCATCCGAAACTGGGGGAACAATGAGTATGACCGCGCCCACGGGCTTTTGCTACAATTCGCACGTACGGGCAACCGCGATTATTACCGAACGGCCATCGCGGCAACCCGGCACCAAGCGGACGTTGATATCGTCCATGACTATCCCGACCCCTACTATCTTGGCGCCAACCATCAGCATTCCATCGGCCACACCGGAACTTGGGAAGGCCCGGAACTTCCTAAACAGGCCACGTGGAGCCACAAGTATGACGATCATACCGACGCTCAAAACGGCCACACATGGTCGGCGGGAATGTGCAATGCTTGGTTTATGTCAGGCGACGCGCGGGTGATGGATGGTGCGCTGGAGGAGGCCGAACATATCACGTGGTCCATGGCTCCGATTTTCAATCACCTCGGTACACACGAGCGTTCGGCAGGATGGTCGTTACGGGCGATCATGCCGCTCTACCGGGCGACGTACGATCCCGCCTACCTTCAGGCCGCAAAAAAAATTGCCGACGTTGCGGTCAAGGCAAAACATCCGAAGGATGCCCCCTTGCCATTGTGGACTCATGAGCTGCCTCTCGACCACTCCGGGTGGAAAAAGGGCATTATGGGCAATAACTGTTTCATCATGGGGATCTTCTTGAGCGGCATGAAAGACTATGTCGAGGAGACCGGTGACGCCGCAGCTTCTGCCGCGCTGGATGAGGGCACTCAATGGCTAATCAAATCCTTCTCGCCTGAAACCCAGGCATGGCCCTACTCGGCATCCCCAGAAGGCAAGCAAATCTATGATCTGGACGGCGCGAAACTTTCGACGCTCAACCCGCTGATTATCGCGCCAGTCGCCTACTATGGGCTGACCCATGATGATTCCCACGCCATGGAGATCGTTAATGAAGCGATGCAGTCGCTCCTCTACTTCGGCGGCCCGAATGGAGACGGGAAGTCATTGGGGCAGATGATGTTCTTTACTAATGAAGCGCTGGCTTTGTTGCAAAGCTACTACCTCAAGCACGACCCGGCCATCGGCAGCAAGCTGTTGGGAAATTCTCCCGCTGCGATTACGGAAGTTTTGTTTGCTAAAGCCCGGGACGCCAAGGCGCAGACTGTCCGTGGGGGAGATCTCAAAGAATTCATGGTGCGCTTAACATCGCCCGAAGCTGATCTGGCCATCGTTCGCAAACCGGTGGGCGCGCTGCCCAAACGGGCCGAGACTGCCAGCGTCAAAGTGAGCAATTCACGAGGGGAGGTCATCTTCAGTGAAACATGCAGCACGGATAAACCTGCGGAGTTTCATCTAAAACTCAGCGGCGGCAATGGCGAAATATTCAAAGTCGAAATCAACGATGATCTGCGCGGAGCCTGGAGTGTATCCAGTCCGAATGCGCAAAGCATGATGCATCTACTTTCCGGCTTCAGGCTCGCCGGTGTACAATGTGCCCGCTACAGCTTTTTCGTTCCTCTTAACTCGGCTGCGTTCAGTTTTCAAGTTGCCGGCGTGCATGAAGGCGGATTTGGGGTCGCTGTTGTCAGCCCGGAGGACAAAGTAGTGGATTCCAAAATTGGAATAAATAAGGCTGGTTCGAAAGTCATGGAGAATACGGCCACGTCTGAAATGCTGGAAGTCCGCCCCCGCCCGGAAGACACCGGAAAGCCATGGCATGTCATTTTATGGGCAGTCGGTGACGAAGGGGTCGAATTGAAAGGCATTCCTCCGTATATTGCCCTATCGGAAGATCAGCTATTCACGCCTGCAGTTCTGAAACCATAGCCTTGTCCCCCCAATGAACAGCGAATTAAAATCAACAACCGATTTGGTGCGTGCAGAAGGACCCGCACAAAAGAAATGGACTGCAGGGACGCTCACCTATACCACTACTGGATTAGTCGTCCTTTTTGCATGGCTACTATGGGGAGACTTTGCATGGTCGATGAGGGAGCGCTCCATTTGGTCCGTCACACTTCTCTTGTTCAAAAAGTTCGAGGTCTCGGACACACTGACTGGGATACTAACTTCCTCCGTTCCGTGCATTTTGGGATTGTTGATTAGTCCGATAATCAGCTATCGGTCTGACCGCCACCGCGGGCGCTGGGGACGGCGAATTCCTTTTTTGATGGTTTCCACACCGATGGTCGTCATTTCGCTGATTGGGCTGGCATTCAGCCCGGGCGCAGGCACTTGGATTCACCATAATCTCGGAGGTCACTCGCCGGGGCTGAATTTCACGGTGATTGTCATCATGGGCCTCTCGTGGACGATGTTTGAATTTGCCTGCATTATCACTAATTGTATTTTTGGCGGGCTGGTTAACGACGTGGTTCCCCAATCCGTGATGGGAAGGTTTTATGGACTATTCCGGATTTTAAGCCTTTGCTCTGGGATTATCTTCAATTACTGGTTGCTTGCAAAATCGGAAACCCATTTCGTCATCATATTGCTAGGCATCGCCGCTTTCTACGGCATTGGGTTTACCCTCATGTGCGTTAAAGTGAAGGAAGGTCAATATCCCCCGGTAACTGAACCGGTAAATCTTCCCGCTCCCAATGGAAGCTTTGTCAGAGCGGCTAAGAGCTATTTCAAAAGTTGCTTTGGCAATCGCTATTACCTCTGGTATTTCGCCATGGTTACGGCGTCCTCTCTCTCCTGCGGCCCGGTGAATACCTATAGCATATACTACGCCAAGAGTATCGGTATGAGTATGGCGTTATTTGGAAAGTGCCTGGCGATTACCTACACTATTTCAATGATCCTTGCCTATCCCATCGGGGCTTTCGTAGACCGTTTCCATCCGTTGAGGGTATGCACCATCACCCTTGGCTTATATGGAGCGTGTGTGCTTTGGGCGGGATTTTACGCAAGAGACATCGAAACTTTCAAAGTCGCCATTATTGCCCATGGAGTCATTTCGGGGATCTACTTTACCGCGTCGGCCTCCTTGGGGCAGAGGCTTCTGTCGCGAGAGCGATTCACCGAACTCGGTTCGGCCTGCGGAATTATCATGACCATTACCACGATGACCGTCACACCGTTTATGGGATACATCCTCGATCTTAGCGGACATCTGTATCACTATACCTTTTTTGCGGCCGCGTTGATTACGGCGCTTGCGGTGGTGTTATGCCTAATTATGGACCGGAAATTCGTTGCCTTGGGTGGTCCTAAAAACTATGTGGCCCCGGAATAAAGAAACCCCGGAGCAAGCTCCGGGGATCCAATGCGAGCCAATCGAGCGTTAACTGTCTGATACCTACACGCAATCGCTTGCGTAGGCTGAGTAAATCAGCTTTAGGGTATTCCTAGAGTCCTCAAGCGTGGATGCGGGCGCCGAACCGTTCCGGATGGCGTCGACAAAAGCACGGGCTTGGCGTGCAAAGGAGTTGCCGTATTGAACATCCTCATCAATCTTTTGGCCGTTGAGGTACAAGGCATCGGAAATGACAAGACAGCCTTTGTCTCCCAGGATCCGGATGCCGCTAATGCCATGGTCAATTCCCGAAGCCCACGATTGCATGATGCTCGCAGTTGAGCCATCCTTGAATTTAACAAGTACGTGGGCGGTGTCTTCGCATTCCATATTCTGGAGCGCCATTTTTGAACAAAAGGCGTGCAGCGCCACGGGCGTTCCCAATAGATAAAGGAGCTGATAAACCAAGTGATGCCCGCTGTCCATTAATGCGCCGCCGTTGGAGAGAGCTTTCCTGGACCGCCATCCGTGAGCGTGCGCCTCGCTAATATTGTGGCTCGATACGAAGGTGGAATAGATAATTTTTCCAAGGGCACCGCTTTCGATGATCGACTTGGCTTTTTGAACGGCGTTGCGATAAACAAAATTGTGGGCGGGGAATACGATTTTCCCGCAGGCTTTACCGGCCTCAGCGATTTGGTCGAGATCTTCGAGGCTTGTTACGACCGGTTTCTCAACCAGCAGATGCTTTCCAGCTTTCAAACCGGCAATAATCTGACTGAAGTGGCAAGGATTGATGCTGCCGATGATCAGGGCGTCGAGGCTTTGATCCGCAAGCATGGCATCGTAGCTCTCATAGGCAGTGATGCCCCATTCTTCGCATTTCTTGTGAAGGTTGGCCCGGCCGGCCGCCGTTTGCTGAGCATTTCCGTGGGGTTCATGGCAGAGGGCTGCAAACTCGGCATCGGGCAGGGACGCAAACGCGTCATGGTGCCAGTCCGCAATGAAGCCAGTGCCGATCATTCCGACTTTGATAGGTTTCATGTTTTGTAAAAATTAGGCGTTCCAGTTAAGAACGACGCCGATGAATTCATCCGGCTTGTGCTTCAGCCCATCGTAAGCTTCAGGCGCTTTTTCAGGCGCGATTTCATGTGTGAAAAGAGGGCTGATGTTCAGTTTACCTTCGAGGATCAGGTTCATCACGATTTCAGAATTCCGTTCAATGGAGTGCTTTACAAACTCATCCTTGAAGGTCGGATAGCGCCATTCAAGTGCGCCTTTGAAGTTCGTAAATCCCGGCAGATGGATGCGGTTAAAAATCTGCGTGGCATTGGTGACATACTCCGCGCGCGGGCTCCCCAAAAGGATTGCTTCGCCATAGGGCGCGACTAGTTCAACGGCATCCACAATTACTGCGGAGAGGCCTGTAGCATCGATCAGGGTTGAAACTCCTTGATGGCCGGCTAGTTTCCTTATCTCTTCCTTCCAACCGGGAGCGCTAGAATTGACGGTATGACCGATTCCGCAAGCTTCCGCCTGGGCGCAACGCTTGGCATTGACATCGACACCAATCACATTGGCTCCTTGCAACTGCGCAAGCTGGGCGGCGAAGTTACCGATAATCCCAAGACCCACCACCACTACCCAGTCTCCAAGTTCGATGTTGGACACCCTGATGGAGGTGAAGGGAATGGTCGCTAAACGCGTAAACGGCACAAGATTCAAGGGCAGTGCCGAGGGAACCTTGAGGCACATCCCGCTGTAGCGATCCGTAGTGTCGATGCTGTAGTATTCGGCATGGGGACCGTAGGTAAAAACCTTGTCTCCCGGAGCAACCTTGGTGATGGCTGAACCGGCTTTAATTATTTTGCCAACGCCCACATAGCCGGGCGTATTCGGAAGCGTAAACCAGCTTTCCCGTCCCGATAGACAGGCCAGCTCGGTTCCCGGGCTGATGGCTGAGTAAAGGTTTTGAACTAATACTTGGTGTGGTTCCAAATCCTTTTCGACGAATGGTATGGATTGAACCTCCACCTGATAAGGAGCTGTGAAGACAACTTTGCGATATTTCATGATAATGCGGGGGAATGGTGATTTTTAGACGTTAGCTGATCCATGCCTCCATGTCGTTGGATGCGCTTAGCAAGATTTGTCCAAAATTATCTTTTCCTGTTCGGCCGGATTCAAAAAAGGGAGCTTGGCGCGTTGTTTTTAACCTGACATCGGCCCTTGTTTAACCTAAAGGAAGGGGTCGATGATCAATGGCATTGTTTCGCTCCGCCGCATTCCAAAAGTCGTTCGAGTCGCGGTGAACCAAGGCCCGACGGTATCCGGTTCATTTATTGACCCAGAATGGCTCTTCCACTATATCGAGGCCGGGCAATGGTCCTTCGAACTGGAAGCTCACCGTTACGAAATCGGGCCCGGGGATATTGTCCTCATTCCGCCGCGGCTATTGCATGTGGTGCGTCCGATCCGGGGGCGCAGGCGAATTCAATGGGTCATTCATTTCGATTTGCTGGACGGCCCGCTCCCCATGAGGGCCGCTCCTTACGTGGTTTCCACCAAAACCGAAGAACGCGAAAATATACGCCTTCTCTTCGGCTTGCTCTGGGGGAAGAAGCCCAGGCCTGATGTCTATTTTGGCGGAATCACGGCTTCTCTCCTCGGAATTTACGCAAGTGGTGCAGTTCAAGCCAAAGAACCACAGCCGCGAGCCATGCCAAACTGGGGTGCGTTGGAGCGCGCTGTATGTTTTGTCCAGGAACATTACGCAACGAAAGGCTTGCAACTCGCCGTGATCAGCCGTGCCGCCGGGCTCTCGCCACAGTACCTTTGCCGGGTTTTTAAGCAATGCTTTGGGATTTCCACAATGCACTACGTTACAGCCTACCGAGTACAAAAAGCCGAGGGGTTGCTTCTTAATTCCACATCGAGCTGCTCCGAGATCGCGGAAGCCATCGGTTTTGAAAGCGTCCATACTTTGAGCCGCATTTTCCGGAAAATCCGTGGTGTTTCTCCAATGCGCTATAGGCAAACCTACAAGTAACTATTGGAATAAAGTTTCCCATTGCAAATAGGTGGCGGGGTGTTTAAACAAATCTGCATGCCCCTGGTAACCCTCGTTAGTGAAGCCGATACCCTGCTTCGGAAGTGGCTCGATGCAAGCGATATCCGCAATGGTGGGCGCCTGCCTTCGGAACGGGAGCTGGCCAAGCTGCTGGACGTGCGGCACTATGCATTAAACCGCGCCATGGCCCGCTTGATTACTGAGGGAGTGGTCTCCCGCGATGGATATAAACTATACCGCAATGCGCCGCGTGCATCGACGGCCTCCTTTTCCTGCGAACTCGTCGTATACCGCCGTTCCGTTCATTTAAGAAGTTTTCGAAAAGTAGCGAGGGAATTAGGCATCGATTTGCGGATCCATTGCTATAGCAACCTTGAGGAGGCGGTCTCCTTTATGTTGCAACTTGAAGCGGATAAAGTGGACTCCATCGTCCTCGACCCCCCGCTTTTCGGATTTTCCACTTTGGGCAAAGTCGCAGAATCGCTCATGAAAGAAGGGGTGCCGATTGTCTGTTCGGATAATTATCTGCGCGAAATCTCCTCGGTATTTGGGGACCTCCCCCGGGCTCTCGAGCTTTGTATCAACCATTTGGTGGAGCTTGGCCATCAGGAAATAGCCTTCATGGGGCTAAATGCGGTCTCGCCGACCTCGGCCGAGATTTTTCAAACATGGAAATCCGCCTGCACCCATCATGGCATGCAGTCCTCTATCGAAAGAGTCCACATTCCTAGCAAATACCTTTACCTGCGTGAGGAAATCGCGGACTTGGCAGACCGTTGTGCCAAAGAGTGGCGCAACGTGACGGCTTTGATTGCCTATAACGAGCCGAACTCAACCGTGCCCTGCCTGATGGAGTTTCTCGCCAAACGCAAAATCAATGTCCCCAAGGATCTCTCCATCATCAGCTTATCTGACTCAAGTGTTCTTTCGACGTTAACCCCACCGGTTAGCGCGGCATCCTTTGACATTGGGATGATTCACGAAATGGGGTTTCGCGTCGCACAGCGGCTTGCCCGGCGACAGCGAGAGATGGGAATCTATTCCAAAAGTCATATTCGGATACAACCGAGCCTGATCCAGCGCGGGTCCACAATTCCAAACCCGAGGGCGATCGGAGATCATTATACCCAGCCAATGCGCTCGGAGCATCCGCTGAATTTCTCTGAAATCGGGCGGCAACGTGCGGAAATCGAAAAAGCCTATCAATCGGACATCAAGCGACCCTATTCACTAGTCAAATTTCTAGATAGTTCGCGCTTTGAACAGGTGAACCTCCAAGAGTTCGTTAACCGCCCTCTTAACTATCAACGGGGATGGCTTGGGGACCGCCCCTTAAAGCATCTCGATCCGGGGCAATACACCATTCACGGGGTTCCATTCAACGTGCTTGGGGGGCCGCACCGATCGGACTGCGGCGTCATTGTTTTCAACTCCATTGTTAACACGAAAGGAAAATCGAAGGACCTTCCGGTACGGCTGCGCATTCCGATCCATAAGAAAGCCAAAGCAGTCTATTTTCTCCATGGATGCGGGTTTACCAGATTTATGCAATGCTTCGCCCATTACCGGCTTTTTTCCGGAGCGAAAAAGATCGGAGAGATCCCGCTGGTGCCTCTTGGGTTGCCTCCTGCCGATTTTGATCCGGGCGCCCATGCTGCGGAATTTTCAAGGGTTAACATCCAGGATTGGTGGACGGATCTCCCTCATATGCATTTCGAACATGCCATGATGGCTCCAATTTCAGAAGGAGGTGTCTCCGATGGTACTGGGCCGCAATGGTACGCGTTCCTATACACGCTCGAGTGGATTAACCCGACGCCCACTAAAGTCATCGACTTTTTGGAAATCGAGGTCTCCCCATCCATGTCGACGACGCTCGGCGTATTGGGTCTTACCATATTAAAGCCGACATAACTGGTGGCTGGAGGATTGCTTTGAATCGGTTATTTCATGGCCGTTTTTTGAATTATAGGTAATGCCCACTTGCCGAAGGATGACAGGGGCTGAATTGTTAAAACAAATGAATTAAATTGGGCGGACGAGGATGCCGGGTGGATTGCACTTCATGGGGAAGCGTAGCAAATGTAGCCTCATGAAAAATTACCCCGCTTTTTCTATTTCCCCCCTGCACTCGGCTTTGGCGCTGATTGTTAGCGGGGCATCCGCTCTGCTCTTGACTCATGATCTGTCTGCCGCCACTGCGACATGGCAGGGAACAGGCTCAACCGTGGCTTGGGATACGGCCACTAACTGGTCGCTCGGCTCGGTGCCCGGCAGTGGCGATATTGCATTCTTCGGCAGCAGCGGGACGCAAACCCTCTCGTTAAATAGTGCACAGAGCATTGACACGCTTTTGTTTTCTGCCGCCAATAGCCGCTACACTATAGGAACGGCAACCGATGTGTCGGCTGGAGATACCTTAACGCTTAAAAATGTAACCATGGGAAGCGCCGTCACGGGGACACAAGTCATCGTGAGCAATGTGGTGGAGTCTGGGAACACCACCTGGAATATCCAAACGGGCGCGACGGGAGTGCTTCAAGTTAAAGGCAGCATCAGCGGAGCCGGATCGCTTACCAAAACCGGTACCGGTACGCTGATTTTCAATGGGGCGACAGGGCATACTTACTCTGGCGTTACAAATGTCAATCAGGGCACACTTTTGTTGGACTTTGCCAATATGGCAACGCCCAGCAATATCATCGCTTCGAGCGGCACGTTATCCCTTGGCGGCGGCACGTTGCAAGTGAAGCAACAAAACGGAGTTGCGACCTCGCAGACCTTTGCGCAAACCAATATTAATGCGGGGGCATCCTCAGTGGTTGGCACCAGCGTCGGTGCAAATGGAGTCACCATCGCTTTGGGCGGACTGACGAGAACAGCTTCCAGCGGTTCATTAAGCATTGGTTCCGGCGGCGGGGGCGGCGTTGTGAATTTCACTTTGCCGACCACGGGGAGCATCACGACGAGCAGCGTTAATGATGCGACTGGAATTCTTGGCACGTGGGCCTCCGTGGGCAACGGCACTTCGCTGAGTTATGCCACCGTATCGAGTGGCGCGATAACGGCGTATACAGGGGCAACGGCGGCAACCGCAGCAGACTTGTCCAACGTTACCAGCGCATCGACCAATTACAGCTTTGCCACGGGCGCAACCCAGACCACAAATATAACGGCCAACACGCTACGCTATACCGGCGGGGCAGCGACATTGGCCAATGGAGGCAATTCCATTACCCTCAACAGCTTAATGAACGCGGGAACCGGAGCGCTCACCATTAGCGGCGCCGGAAAACTTATCATCGGTGCCAGCCGAGAGTTGGTCATCCTGTCCAATACCAAAGACATTTCAATTTCAAGCAGCATCCAGGATAATGCCACCGGTAAGTCCGGATTGACCTATAGCGGAGGTGGAAGATTGGTCTTGGGCGCCTCCAATAGCTACACCGGCGATACCACCGTGCTTTCGGGAACACTTTACATCCCGTACGTATCTGGCGCTTCCGCGATGGGGGGAGACTTAATTGTTGGATCCTCCGGCGGCGGTCCTGCCGCGGTCGTCACCTCGCAGCAAGACTGGAATCTTTCCTTAACGGGCAGTTCGAATGTAACCGTTTACAGCAACGGTTCCGTGGACTTGGTCAATAACATCAAAGGTATTCGTAATTTGACGATTTACGGTGGCACCGTGAACCAAAGCTATCTGTATATCTCCGGAACAGTGACGATGCAGGGGGGGACGCTGGCCCAGCGTTTACCGGGATCGCCGATAGCCAGCGGATTCAAAAACGTAGTAACGCTCGCCAGTTCGTCCACAGCGGTCATTTCTGCCAATATAGCCGCCGGTAATACCATCTACAATGTTGCCGATGGTGACGCCGCAATCGACCTCCTTCAGTCAGGCACCAAAACCGCCGGATTTATTACCAAAACCGGCGCGGGTGTCATGGCTTTGAGCGCGGTCAATACTTTCTCGGGAACGACCACGCTGTCCAACGGCCAGTTGCTCTTGATGCAGGGAGCGGCACTTCAAAACAGCCCGTTGCTGATGAATGGCGGTACGCTCGTGTTCGACTCTTCGGTAGCGAGCCACGCCTTCCAAGTCGGGCAGCTATGGGGCAGCGGCAACGTGGTATTGAACGACAATGCCGCAACGCCCAACGCCGTTGCGCTTACCATAGCCACCGGCACTAATGGCACAGGCACCTATTCAGGCGCTTTAAGCGGGGACGGCAGTATTGTCAAAACAGGCACAGGCATTCAGATCTTTACCGGAGACAACACCTACACCGGTTCCACCCGGATTTCGGGCGGCGAGTTGGATATCAATGGGGCGCTTGTCAGTTCTCCCGTCCAGGTGGACTCGGGGGCAACCCTCGGCGGCTCGGGGACGATTGGAGGAAGCGCCGATATCAGCGGAGCGGTGGTTGGCGGCCTCACCTTCAGCAATGATGTAACCGTTCAAAAAGGAGCGACGGCAATGGCGGCTGCCTTTAATGGGAATATTGCAAACAACGGTTCCATCACCAGTGGATTTACGCTCCGGAGCGACAAGGTGTTGAGCGGTTCTGGTTCCGTCACTGGCGATGTGAATGTGGAAACCCGGGGCACAATCAACGGCCAGAACCTGAACGTCCAGGGGACAACGACCTTCAATGGCTTGGGCACTCTGGCGGGTTCCCTGACAAGCAACAACGTGGTGGTTGCCTCATCTGGAACACTCAATGTTACTGGCACAACGTCCAGTCATGTGACCGTTAATTCCAGCGCTACCCTGAAGGGTACCGGTTCCACTGGCGCAGTGACCTTGGTAAGCGGCACCGTGGCGGGAAGCCTCACCACTGGCGCGATTAGCGGCAGCGGCATCGTCGCTCCGGGAGGTAGCCCGGGGGTTTTGACGGCCACTTCCGTTGATCTTTCCGGGGGGATTGGGTTTAAGTTTGAACTCAAAAACGCCACGCCCACCTACAATGCCGGAAGCGGTGATAGCACTAATGATGTACTTCGCCTGACATCTGCGAATCCGTTTAATGGAACGGTGGCGACGGCGGCCAATATAGTGGATATCTATCTCGGAGTGACGAGCCTCACGATGACTGAAACCTTCCAAGGGGGAATTTTCGCGGACACGGGATCCATTTCAGATATTCTGGGTGCGACGTATAATTACTTTATATTAGGGGATGGGAATGGAAGTCATTCGTACAATGGCTCCAATTACTACACTCTTGCCGAGTTCAATAGCGAACAAGCCGCCACCTGGTCCATTACCACCGGTACCACGGTCGTCTCAGCAACTTTCTTTGACGGCTCCAATGTCTCTAATGGCACGGTGCTGGAGTTTAGCGTAGTTCCCGAACCGAGCACCTGGTCTTTGATTGCCGGTGGCGTCGGAGCATTGGTTTTCGCCCGGAATATTCGCCGCCGTATGATTTGCTAGGAGCTATTAAGGTGTACCGTAAAAAATGCCGCAGTCATTGAGGCTGCGGCATTTTTTTATAATCTATCCCGGAATATCCCGAAGAGCCACGCGCGAAATTTCAATGGCTTCCTTTTGCCGGGAGAAAATCACGTACAGATATCCGTCATGCACCATGGAATGCGGATAGCCATAGCTCCCGACTTTATGCATGCCTTCATACCTTCGTTCATAAGGCGCGTTTCCAAAAATATAATGCCTGTTGAAGCGGATCCCATCCGTGGACAGGGAGAGGACAAGCGGACTCCGTCTCCACTGCGGTTGTGGATCGGGGCATCCGATATAGTAAAAACGCCCGTCGGGAAGCCGGCCAAAATGAAATTTGGTGCTGTTATCGCTGAACTCCGTAGGCGTTGGTTTAGACCACGAAGCGCCGTCATCCCGGCTTTCCGTAAGCCACAGCATCTCGCTATTGGTCCGCAACATCATGTGGAGAACGGAGTCATCGGTTTGGAAGAAAGACCCTTCGCACAGCATCGGCACCGGCCACTGGGCCGCCTTTTTTACCAGCTCGAGTCCTTCGGAATCATCGGCAATGGTCATGCCTGAGGGATAAATACCGCTCTGGGTCCAGCCGGTCAGGCCAGAGGCATCATCGGAATAGGGAAACATGATATTGCCAGAAATAATCAGGCGGCCGGATGCGATCGCTTGGGGGCCGTGGTTGGGAACAATCGGAATTTGCGTATTTATAAAATCGCTCCAGATGTTGCCGTCGATGGTTGTGCTAATCAGCATTCGGGTATGCATGTGCCCTTTGCAATTAAAGGGGCGCACCCCATTGAGCAGCGCATCAGGGGAGTACTCGAAGGCGCCAATGTAGGCCACCAGTTTGCCGTCGTGCTGGTGAAAGCCAGCGGCGGTTAGAACTGTTTCGGGGCCGGGTGCAGCGTGGCTGCCGATCAGCGGTTGAGGTGTGCTCCAATGATGGAAATCTACGCTGCTGGCTGTCAGAACTCGCTGTCCCAAGTCATCTTCGTTGACTCGGCCATTCGACCAAATCGCGTGGAATTTGCCGCGAAACCAGGTCACATGGGCGTGATGGGAAAAGCTCCATCCTGGCTGGGGATTGTAAATCCAGGCGCTTTCAACCGGTAGTTGTGGATATCCGGCATCCGGATGGTATTCATTGGAAATGGGTGAACAAAGCATGGGCGGGTCTTTTTTTGGTAAAGAGAGAACTAGTCAATACGCGTTGGGCGCATCCGCAGTATTGGCGTGCTGAAAGGCGCTGGTAAATGGGGAATCTTACTCCGGTCTGGAATGTTTTAACAATCCGGCGTGAACCCACAACGATCCCCCGGTTTTGAGGAAAACCATTGTGACGAGCGGCGAGGCTTTGCTTTTCTCTGCAATATTGAATTCTTATGCTTGCTGAATTCTTGGCGTTTTTCCATACCTCTTGAGAACGGTTGGTTTGTTTAAACAAAATGCCGAGTAACGGCTGGATTTCGTCTCATTTTGGTTTCTCGGTACAAAAGGGTGGATTATCTCTAATGGCAAGTTCATCCCCCATTCAGAGATCCCTATTTGTCCGGGATCTGTTTTTGAAAAAACCATCATTGCGAAGTAGAAATAATGTATATCCCCCAGAATATGAAGAGATCTATACAAAGCCAGGCCGCTTTTAAATCCATGCGCATTGGCATTGCATGCCTGGCTGCATCCCTTTGTCTCAATCCGGACGGTGGATTGCGTGCTGCCGAGCCACAGTGGGAAGCCTGCGGATGGGGCGGCGGCGGTTACTTTTTTTCCGCGGTTTATCATCCCACCAAGGATGGAGTGATTTATATGGGCGGCGACGTTGGCGGTGCCTATAAAACGACCGATCACGGCCTGAACTGGCGGAGAATCAACAATGGGCTGACCAACTATGGCGTCTTTTCGCTGGCGGTCGACCGGTCGCATCCCGATACAGTGTTTGCGGTCACGGTGGGCGGACTCCATAAAAGTACCGACGCAGGAGAAACGTGGCAGCTTATTCCGAAGACCGGCCGTAACGATTTACGGATCACGGCGGAGCGTCACCGTAGTGTCCGCGCCGTTGCGGTCGCCCCGGACAATGGCAACAATGTTTATGCCGCCAGCCCGGGCGGTCGGGTTTACAAATCCATCGATGGCGGGCAGACGTGGGCGGTCACATTTGAGAAGAAAAACGACGGTGCGGAGCCCGATGTGCTTGCGCTTCAATTCGGCAAAGTCACGGCAGGATATTTTGGCGTTATCTCGCTTCCGCTCACGCTACCCAGTGGCGTCAAATCCGAAGATACAATCGGCATCGGCTTCACATTTAAAGGAGATAAAACAGCGCCAAAACAATTCTCGATGATTCTCCGGATGAGCGATGTGGGCCCTTACCGCAGCAAGAATATATCCGACTGCTTCAAAAATGATCAATGGCAGGACGTGGTTTTGAAAGCAGAGGATTTTACGGTCGACCCGGATTTCGCCCGCAGCAATCCGGAGAAAGCCGCGGGCATGCCGGAGCATCCCAATTTTGCCAAAATCAAATCGATTGACGTTGCGTGTTCTGGAAATCTTCCCGCAGAGGCGTCCATCGCAAAATTCAAGAGCTTCTTTTTTGCGGTGACCCACGCGCCGGACGGCCGTGAGGGAACCGTGGAAAAGCCGGTGCTTGTTACAGCAAGGGACTTTGTGAATGACAAGAACGTCACCAGCAATGGCAATGTCCATTTGGGCGGAGCCATGCCCGGCGGAATCTATGCTGTGGCTGTCGCTCCAAAGAAAACGTCTTGCGTGGTTGCGGCTACTGAGGACGTGGGCCTAGTCTTGAGCGAGGACGCAGGGCAAACCTGGCGGGAACTCAACACCCCCAAGCGGGCCTCAAGCGCGGTATTCGCCGAGACCGATCCCTCCGTCATGTATGGTTCGTTTTTCACCGACGGCATCTGGAAATCCACGGATATGGGCAAAACCTGGGTCCGCGCATCGGAAGGGCTTCCTCAGGGGGCTTCCATTCTCGAAGTCGCCGTCAGCCCTGTTAACACGCAGGATGTCTATGCCATTGGGTCGCAAGGAACGTTTGTTTCAAACGACGGTGGCGCAACCTGGAAAAATCCTGGCAGAAGCCGCGCGGATTTGGTGTCCAATCCCACGCTTCATTACAACGTGGCGGCCACTCCCATGCAGATGATGTCGCGGGGAAGCAATGTGACCATCGATCCATGCAATCCCAAGGAGATCTTCATCAGTCAGGATTGGCGTCCGGCCTTAAGCGGGGACGGCGGTGTAACGTGGAGCGAGCGCAGCCGGGGTGCGGACATCACGTGCGTTACGGACATTCGCTTCCTTGGCGGTAAGGTCTACGTTACCGCAATGGACGAGGGTTTGCTGGTAAGTGAAAATGATGGTCAAAGCTGGAAACAGCTCTCGCCGCTAAAGCACGACAACAATCTTAGCGGTCACTATTGGCGTGTTGCCGTGGATCGCATTGGCGGCTCCGATCGAATTCTCAGCTCCATGTCCAGTTGGTATGCAAAGCAGCGCCATGTGGTCTATAGTCAAGACGGAGGCAAGACCTTCCGCGATACTGCCGCTGGTTTGCCCGACTATTTGCTGACCCGCAATACGATGTGGGGACAAGGGCATCCCCGCGCTCTGGCTGTCGATCCCAATCAACCAAACGTGGTTTATATGGGCATCGACGGCGATCCGGTTGACGGCAAGGAGGGCGGCGGAATCTTTAAATCCACAGATGGCGGCATCCAGTGGCAACTGTTGCCAAGCCAGCCCGCCAGCCGCCGCATGTTCAACGGTTTGGCGGTTGATCCCACCAATTCCAACCGGATTTTCTGGGGCGCTTGCGCGGAAAAAGGCGGTCTCTACCGCAGCGAAGACGGTGGCAATTCCTGGACCAATGTTTTCAACAAAGATCAATGGATTTTTAATTTGCTGGTCACCAAGGATGGAACCGTCTACTGCCCGGGCAAAAACTTATGGCGTAGCCGGGATCATGGCAACACGTGGACCAAGCTGACTAATTTTACGGGCGAGCGTGCCGTTTGTGCCCTTGAAGTCGATCCCCGCAATTCGCAAACGATCTGGATATCAACCGTAACGTGGAACGAAAGCTCCAACGGAGCGGTCTATAAATCCACCGACGACGGGAACACTTGGAATGAAATCACCGGAAACCTGGCATATACGAAACCCTTTGTTCTTCGCTTCAATCCCAATACGAATGAACTCTGGGCCGGTTGGGTCGGGCTTTCCAAAATCAAGCAATAGTTGTCAACGGGACTTTGTTTGACGGACCTGATTCCTACTGATAAACAGCAAAAACGGTTATCTAGTAGCCTCCCAATAGACGTATGAAAGCCTCCTTCCCCCCAGGAGAGTCCCTTCACTCCGCAAGGCAAATCCACAATTTTTTGGATTGCCTGTGGAGGGCTCGCGCAACCGCACCCGGATGCGCGAAGGCGTTCACGCTGATCGAATTGCTGCTAGCGATGGCAATTGTCGCAACCCTCATTGGATTCGCAACTCCCGCGACCATGAGTGCATTGCGCGGCTCCCAGCTATCCCATGGATCAATGGTCGTTGCCGAACAGCTCAACTTGGCCAGGCAGACCGCGCTGGCTACAAACCGAAGCGTCGAGGTACGTTTCTATCAATATGCGGATTCGAGTGCTTCCATGGAGCAGCCATCGGATCCGAATACCGGAAAATTCAGGGCCGTGCAGTTGTTTCAAATTCAGGAATCGGGATCCGCCGTGGCATTGGGAAAACTGCGATATCTTCCATCGGCGATCATCATTGATTCGGGATCCCGCCTTTCAACGATCCTTGGGGGATCCCAGGCTAAAACGTGGAATCCTATTTTGGACCCCCAAGTGAATCTGCCTAGAATTGGAATGAGTTATAACTGCCGGGCGTTCCGATTTCTTTCGAGTGGAGCGACCAATCTTTCTCCCTTCACGGCAACCTGGTTCTTGACCTTGCACAACTTGCAAAGCGGTGACGCTCTGGCAGCGCCTCCGGCGGATTTCTTTTGCATCCGTATCGATGCAGGCAACGGCCACACTCAGACCTTCAGGCCATAGGTTCGTATGAATAACAAAGCGTTGAAAAAATCCAAGAGGTTCGCGTTTACGCTCGTTGAGGTAACTCTGGCGATTGGAATTGTCGCCGTTGCGATCGTTCCCGTGTTTGGATTGATCCCGACGGCACTTAACACATTCCATAAGGCCATCGATGCCTCCGTGAGCACACAGATTGCGCAGCGGTTGATCAACGATGCACAGCAGACCGATTTTCTGACATTGACCGGCGGGGCCACGGGGCGTTTCGCTAGAACGCCGGAACTACGTTACTTTGATGACCAGGGAAATGAACTTACTGGAACCGACACCACGGGCGCGATATACCAGACACGTGTTGTGGTTGCGCCGAATACCCAGACGACCGGATCCGGATCCGGCAATCAAAACCTTGCAACCGTAATGGTGCAAATTGCCAACAACCCGCGGAACGCCATGCTGCAACCCGACGGGACAACGCTTTTGTGGCCCCGCGCCAATACGGCTGGGATTCCAGTTGTGACTTATTCCGCGATCGTCGCGAACAACCAATGAGGGGCCGTTTCATCCAATTCTTGCGGGGCGGCGGTTTTACACTTGTCGAAATGCTCGTTTCGATGGTGATCCTCACTTTGTTATTACTTATGTTGGTGTCCATCACTACCGCGACACAGCGCACTTGGGCTTATACCAATGGCAAAGTGGAGCAGTTCCGGGATGCCCGGGAAGCGTTCGAATCGATGACGCGTAAGCTGAGCCAGGCAACACTTAACACCTATTGGGACTATCACTACCCGGCCAATGCCACCAGTACGACGCCTCCGGATGGCTACATCCGTCAGTCGGAGTTGCGTTTTATTAGTGGAAATGCAGCCACGCTGACCGATTCCCCTAGCCTTCCTTCGCATGCCGTATTTTTCCAAGCTCCTCTGGGGTGTGTGAATTCCACGACAGACTACGGAAACCTGAATGCATTGCTGAACACATGGGGCTATTTCATTGAGTTTGGAAGCGACAAACCGTGGTGGCCCGATTTCGTCAGCAGCCTGCCGCATCCTCCGGCGGAACGGTACCGTTACCGAATGATGGAACTGATGGAGCCATCCGATCAGCTTTCAATATATTCCTATACATCGGGCACCGACAGCAGCGGGCTAAAAGCCTATAACTACAACGGCAATGAGTGGTTTACCAACTCGATGCTTTCTGCAGACCGGCCCGTCCGTGTTTTAGCGGAAAATATCATCGCCCTGATCCTGATTCCCAAACTGTCATCTCAGGAGGATCCGACCGGAGCCAAACTAGCCCCGGCCTATCTGTACAACTCAGGCACCACCGGTGCAGCGGCCGGTCTGACAGGCACTGCCGCCGCCGCCGTGGACAGCAAAAACCAACTTCCCCCGATTATGCAAGTCACCATGGTCGCCGTGGACGACGCTTCTTTCAGCCGGTTCTTGAAAGGAAATACGGCGGCTCCATCCGCATTATTCTTGGACGGTGGCGGTCATCCGTTGTTTCAAAGCGTTGGGGATATGGTCGACAGTGCGAATCCCGGCTACGCACAAGATTTGAATACGTTGCAGAAAAATCTGCGGGCCAAGAGAATCAATTATCGGGTTTTTACATCGGATGTCAGCATCAAGGCTGCCAAATGGAGCCGGTTGATGACCAACTAGATTATTATGTATGAAGTTTACTTCAGAGCGTAGCGGAGCGGCCCTCGTCCTGGTGATGGGCTTTCTGGTCATGATCACCGCGCTGGTCATCGCTTTCTTTTCATCGGTCTCGACTGAGTTCAGCGGTGCGCGGCAATACGCCGGTGGGGCAACCGCCAAGCAACTGGCCGACTCCACCGTGCAAACGGTCATCGGCACCATCAAGTTGGCCACTTCGGGAACGACCTCCTCCGGAAACACGGCGTCCTGGGCTTCGCAGCCAGGCATGATCCGGACCTACGATACGGCTGGCGCGGAGGTCGCCTGCTACAAACTCTATTCGTCGGATTCGATGATCGTCACCGGACCAAGTACCTTTGATGGGTCGAGCGATTTCGATACCTCCTGGGCAAGCAAACCGGCCCTGTTCACTGATTTGAACGCTCCCATTGTATCCGGCACGCGGACGGTATTTCCAATTCTGGATGGCAACTCGGTCAAGATCCTGACCAAGACGCCCTCCGGTGCGGATACCACACCTTATCTCGGCTACGATGCGAATAGTGATGGATTGCCAGACGTGTATGGCTTTGGAATTGATCCATCCAAAGTGAACTACGACAGCGGCCTTTCGGTATCGGCAACGAATACGCCAGTGCCCATGCCAACCAAGTGGATCTATGTCTTGCAAGACGGCACGCTGACCGCTCCAGACGACACAAGCGCGAGCATCGCTACATTTAACAACGCTCCTGATGGAAAGAAGCCAACGGCGACCAACCCGATCACCGGGCGAATGGCCTTCTGGACTGATGATGAAACCAGTAAGGTCAATATCAATACCGCCTCGGAGGGTTCCTACTGGGATGTCCCCAGGGTCAGCGGTTCAGGAGCCAATTCGCAGGATCGCCAAATGGCACTAAGCCAGCCAGTAAACCATGAATTCCAGCGTTACCCCGGCCATCCGGCAACCACGTCGTTAAGCGCGGTGTTCCCGTTGTTATGGTCGGGTACGGACCCGCTTCAAAACGAGAGCATCTACGCGATAACCCCACGCGTCTCCGGCGGTGGTTCCGTGGGTGGAACCGTTATCACGGGATCTGGGGCGTTAGCGACAGCCGGGAGCATCAATACTGACAAAGACAGGCTCTACGCGTCCATTGACGAGCTGATTTTTCAGCCGACTCTAGCTTCCGGAACCCGGCCAACCCAGGGGATTCCGGAACCGATGCTGGAGCGAGCGCGCTTTTTTATAACCGCATCGAGCCGGGCTCCGGATGTTAATCTTTTCAACCAACCACGCATTTGCATCTGGCCAATCTCATCGACATCAGGAACGGATTACCGCACGGCCTTCGACAACGTGTTTGCCTTTTGCTCCACGATTGGCGGCGACATTTACTATTTCCAGCGCAGCAATCCCGACAGCGGCACCGCCGATCTGCCCAATGCCGGGGCGGCAACCGGACTGGGACGAAACCGGATATTGCTGGATTACCTCCACCACTTGACCTCGCTTCCGATTCCGGGATTCGGCGGAACACTCCAAGCCAAATATGCCACACAAACCGCTGGCGGCGGCACGGACTGCGACCAAATTTTGACGGAAATCTTCGACTATATCCGCTGCACGAATCTGAATGACAGCGGCGTTACCACTCCGTTCGCTCTCGGGACAACCTCGGGGAGTTGGCAAGGAATGGGGTTTGGACAAGTGGTTCCTATTCAGGACGGCGTCAGGGGAACCCGCGGGCTTGGGCGTTTTCCCACCATTGACAAGGCCTTTTTCATGTTCATTGGCAATGCGCAGAATCCGCTCCCGTCATCGACCAATTCGATTATCATCTCAATGCCGACGCCCGCCGATATGAATTTCTATGATACGGGCACCAATGCCTCCGGCGTTCTTGACTCACGGATGCGCGTGCAAGCGGGCTTTTTCATGGAGCCGTTTTGCCCTTCGTATGGACACACCTTCATCATGCCAAAATTCAAAGTTGAGGTATCGGGATTGAATAATATTAAATGGGGCGCGCTGACAACGGGTACCGCTACCAATGCAAACCTACCCCAGGGTAGCGGCACAACGACGGGAACCGTTATCACCGCGCAGATCCCCTTCTCCACCGTGCCCTCCGGAACCTTTATGACGCCACCCCGATATCCGGGGCCAGCTTCAACGGACCCGTGGGCGTGGAGCATGCTGGCCACCAATACATTTATCGGCGGAAATATGGGATTTGAGTCGCTGGTTCTTGGGAAAGGCATAGCCAATTCGGGAAGCTATCCTTTCATCTCCACCACGGCGACCTCCACGGGCACCGATGCAACGTCCACTCGGATCGTAACGACCAGCGATATTCGCACTACAGACAAAATCTATTTCAGTGGCGGGGATGTAGTGTTCAAACTTTATAATTCTGCTGGAACTACGGTAGTTCAAACCGGAACCCTAAGCTTTCCGCCTTCTCCCACGGGAGGCTGGCCCCTGCCGAAACTCGCGTCGACAACCCCCATGGAAGGGAAAGTCAAAGGTTCGGGGGACCGGCTGGGCAACTTTCGCTTCTTTGTGACCGGTGCAACCACAGTCATGGCGAAGGCTTCAAGTTCCAGTGCAATGGGGGTTGCCGGCGTCGGAGGGCGCCTCAATTCCGTGGGAAATGGCACCGGCATTTTTGAGCCGGGAGCGTGGATTACCGACGCCGATGTGGTGCGTTCCATAGAGATTGCGTCCGGCGATCCCCGCATCGCCGCCGCCCGAGCTGGTGTATCGGCCGCCAGCTATGCAGCACATGCCAATTACTTTACCGGCAACACGATGGCACATAGCCTGCGCACCGCCGCGGGTTATCCATTCTATGGAGCAACGGTTGGCCGGTTATTCAACTTGGGCCTGGCTTCCGCATCCTTAACAACAACATCATACCCGAACTATTGCTCCAGCCTCACAGGGAATTATTCCTATCAGCATAATGTGGTGACCTATGATACGGGGAACCCTTCCACAACGGGAACGGGAATCTATGTCGGTGGTGCGACTGATTTCCGGCAGATTCCGGGCGACTGGGACAACGCCTATGGACACGCCGCCGATGGCGCCTATATCAACAAGGCGGACGAAGGAGACGGTAACGGAAACGGAACATCCATTCCCTATTACGAATGGGCCACCAGTGAATTGAGCAACACCACATCAACGCTCTTTTCTCCAAATCGCCAGGTCCCATCCGCGGTTACCTTTGGCTCGCTTCCTTCGGGCGTCTTTGCCAACAAGCCATGGCAGACACTGCTGTTCCGTTCGCTGCCGGCCGGGCATCCCGGTTTGGGGGTGTCCGTTACGGGGACGAACGATGACGGTCCCCCCTATAGCACTCCTCCCGATCACTTGCTTTTGGATTTGTTCAACATGCCTGTCGTCGAGCCCTACCCTATTAGCGAGCCGCTCTCGACAGCGGGACGCATCAACATGAATTTCCAGATCGCTCCCTTTACCTATATCACTCGATCCACCGCTATCCGGGCAGTGCTTAAATCTGAACAGGTAATCGCCATTGCTGATGCTCAGTCCACAGCGTACAAAAATAAAAGCACCGCCTCTATTCAGGTCCGCTACCCCGTTAATGCCGATGAGACCCTAAAAGGGTTCACTGCGCGGTTCAGCAAACACGATCTTTTCCGTTCGGCTTCTGAAATCTGTTCGATTCATTTGGTGCCTGCGGATTCGTCTGATGCCAATGCAACCTACGAAAAAATGCCCGACTATTGGTTAACGCACAGGCCCACAGGGGATAACAGCCGAGAGCGCCCTTACGCCACCATTTACCCGCGCCTCACAACAAAGTCCAATACGTTCACGGTATATTTCCGCGTGCAGACTCTTCAAAAAGGAAAAGGAAGCGCTGCCGGGGTATGGGATGAAAAGCGTGATGCAGTGATGAGCGAATACCGCGGGTCCCAAACCATAGAGCGATACATTGATCCCGCCGATACAAATATTCCCGACTATGCGCAAACCAATACGGCGAATCCGATTGATATGTACTATCGCTTTCGTGTCCTGAATTCAAAAAAGTTTTAATTTCCAATGAACCTTAATTTATCTTCCAAGCCCAATCTTAAAGAAACATCACCGATAGCAAGCGGAGTGTGGCCCGTAATGCTAACCCCTTTTCAGAAAGACAAAAGCATCGACTGGACGGCTCTTGATACGCTAGTGGACTGGTATATTGACGCGGAAGTCTCCGGCTTATTTGCCGTCTGCCTATCCAGCGAAATGTATCATTTGTCTGAAATGGAGCGGCTCGATATCACTCGGCGTGTGGTACAGCGCGTGGAAGGACGTGTGCCGGTCATAGCAACAGGAACCTTCAGCGGTTCGATCGAAGAACAGGCAAATACAGTGATTCAGGTTTCGGAATTGGGCGTGGATGCCGTTGTGGTAATTTCCAATCAACTAGCCACAGAAGATCAATCCGACGCTGTTTTCATCGAGCGTGCCGAAGCTTTACTAAACGCTACCGATGATATTCCGCTTGGATTTTATGAATGCCCGGTTCCGTACAAGCGCCTTCTTTCCCCGGAGATTCTCCAATGGGCTGCCGAAACAGGCCGTTTCATATTTCACAAAGATACCTCATGTAGCCTTCCATCGATTCGTGCCAAACTATCCCACGTAGCCGGCACCCCGCTCCGCTGGTTCAATGCGAATACACCGACGCTGCTTGATTCCCTCAAGGCTGGAGGCGCCGGATATTCTGGTATCGGTGCCAACCTGATGCCTCATCTATATGTCTGGCTTTGCAAAAACTACAAAACGAACCCCCTGCTTGCTGGGAAACTCCAACAGTTTCTCAGCCTGTCTGACGCGGTCGTCCGTTACAAATACCCCGCGTCAGCCAAACAATTCCTGGTGGCATCCCGCGTGCTTTCGTCTGCGACATGCCGGATCGATATTCCCGGACTATCCGAAGAAGATGTACTCATACTTGGTGCCCTTGAAAATTCTTTTGCCGACTGGCTCCACACACTAAACTAGTATTCTATATTTATGAGCCTTTCCCTGGCCTCGCTGTTTCAAGATCATGCTGTTATCCAAAGAGGCGTATCAGTTCCTGTTTGGGGGTGGGCGGATCCGTTCGTCCATGTCAGAGTTTCACTTGGTGGGCACACGGCAGAGTGCATCGCCAATGAACGGGGCGAATTTTATTTGCAATTGCAGGAACTCGCACAAGAAGGCTCTCACAGCCTGGTTGTGGAAATCGTAGAATCCGCCGAACGGCTTGAGATCCATCACCTCGTAGCCGGAGAAGTCTGGCTTGCTTCGGGGCAGTCCAATATGGAATGGCCCTTGGGAAAAAGCTTGCCGTTGACGGAAAAAGATATCGCCAGCGCACAATTCCCCCAGATACGCTTCTTCTCCGTGAGCCCCAGAGCACACCTCGGTCCGCACCGAACGGTGCATGGAACCTGGAAAATCGCATCCCCCGAAAATGCGGGGCCGTTTTCTGCGGTCGCATATAGCTTCGCACGTAAGCTCCACCAGACATTAGGCGTTCCGATCGGCATTATATCATCATCGTGGGGAGGCAGCATCATCCAAAGCTGGCTTAGCCGATCGGCATTGGCTTTTAATCTCCATACCCGGGACTGGCTATCCAAATACGAAAGCGAGGCGTGGACCTCCCAACGGTGGATGCACATGGGGAAGCCCGGGCTCGATGGCCGCGTTTGCGCGTTGCCAGCCGATCCCGGAAATACGGGGATGGAGAACGGATGGCATCTCCCGCCATTCCAAGATTCAAATTGGGAAACAATCGATTTACCTGCAACATGGCAGTCCGCCGGGCACAAGCATTCAGGAATCTACTGGTTTCGCCGCACGCTACACATTCCCGCCGAATGGATTGGGAAAGAACTAGTGCTGCGCCTTGGCGCAATCGACAAACAAGATATTACTTATGTCAATGGCGTCGAGATTGGTCGGACGGGAAAAGACTTTGAAGACAACCTTTGGGATCAGCCACGCATTTATCAGATTCCCGGCAAACTAGTGGCCCGGGCAACGCTTACTATAGCCGTCCGGGTGTACTCATTTGTCTATAATGGCGGCCTGACAGGTCCATGCGAAGCGATGGTGTTGCACCCACAGGGGAATCCCAACCAGGCAAAAACCATCGCGGGAACATGGCGTTATCATTGCGAACACAATTTTGGATATATTTCGGAGTTTCACCTGACCGGCCACGGCGAACGCAATTCGCCGCATATGCTGTATGACAATATGGTGCATCCTCTCGCACCATTTCCGCTGCGTGGCGTCCTTTGGTACCAGGGGGAGAGCAATCTGGAAAACGGGGATAGCTATGCTTCGCTATTAAAAGATCTCGTCCAGGATTGGAGGCGACTTTGGGGTGATCCCAGCCTCGCATTTCACCTTGTCCAACTACCGGGATTCCAATCTGCAAAGGCCCATCAAAGCGAAAGCCAGTGGGCGCGTATCAGGGAAGCGCAGTGCGAGATTCTTTCCGTTCCACATACCGGAGTCTGTATCACGATCGACCTGGGCGAGGCCGGAGACATTCATCCAAAAAATAAAATCCCAGTTGGTGAACGCCTCGCCCAAAGCGTCCTTGTTGGCGAGTACCACCAGGCCGGGGAACCTTGTGGGCCAATTTTCGAAAAGATCACCATCGACGGCAACGACATCCGCTGCATTTTTCGGCATACAGGGCCATGTCTTGCGACTTTTGATGGTGAACCGCCTCGACCATTCTATATTGCGGGAGAAGACCGGATTTTTCATCCAGCAGAAGCCAGAATTCAAGGATGCGAAATCCTTGTTCATAGTCCCGCTGTACCCCACCCCGTAGCTGTTCGCTATGCGTGGGCGGACAATCCGGAAGGATGCAACGTGATCGGCGGAAGCGGATTGATGGCAAGCCCGTTCCGATCTGATAAATGGTAGACGGTTCAATGCTCTTCAACATTTTTGAAATAACG
Source organism: Spartobacteria bacterium UBA695 (assembly GCA_002298145.1). Lineage (GTDB taxonomy): Bacteria > Verrucomicrobiota > Verrucomicrobiia > Chthoniobacterales > Chthoniobacteraceae > UBA695. The sequence goes on from DBMP01000015.1 coordinate 42,123, forward strand.
CCGAACCTACATTTAGCAATCCATGCAAAATTCATTTTCCGAACAGCTTTCTAAACTACGGCATCAATACGATCTCCTGATTCAAAAGAAAAATGAACCGGACCCCGCATGGTACAACGGGATCTATGAGCGTTACATGCATCCGGTCCTAACCCACGCTCATGTGCCGTTGGAGTGGCGATTTGATCTCAACGCCAAGACCAATCCTTGGCTCATGGAGCGATTGGGAATCAATGCCGTTTTTAATGCTGGAGCCATTGAGTGGAACGGTAAAATTCTCCTTTGCGCACGAGTCGAGGGTACGGATCGGAAAAGCTTCTTTGCAATGGCTGAATCGGAAAACGGGATCGATAACTTCCATTTTTGGCGCGAGCCGTGTGTCATTCCAGAAACGGAAACTCCTGACACCAATGTCTACGACATGCGTCTGGTAAGGCATGCAGACGGCTGGGTGTATGGGCTTTTCTGTTCCGAGCGCCGAGATCCGAAAGCACCGACTGCTGACCAGTCTAGCGCGCTGGCCCAATGCGGCATCGTTCGGACACATGACTTTAAGAACTGGGAGCGAATGCCAGACCTCAAGACTCCATCCGCACAACAGCGCAATGTCGTATTGCATCCGGAATTTGTCGGGGGAAAATACGCCCTCTATACCCGTCCGCAGGAAAGTTTTATCGATACGGGATCGGGCGGCGGAATCGGATGGGCACTTTGCGATTCCATGGAATGCGCTTCCACCGGCGAAGAGAGCATCATTGACCGGAGAATCTATCACACTATTAACGAGGTAAAAAATGGGCAAGGCCCCGCCCCCATTAAGACCGAAGCCGGGTGGCTGCATCTTGCCCACGGTGTCCGAAATACCGCCGCGGGTCTTCGATACGTCCTTTATCTATTTTTAACGGACCTGGAGAATCCCACTCGAATCATCGCAAAACCGCAGGGCTACTTTATTGCACCAATGGGCATGGAACGAATCGGTGACGTATCCAACGTGGTATTTAGTAACGGCTGGATCGCGAGAAAGGATGGCACGGTTTTCATTTACTATGCGTCTTCAGATACGCGCCTACACGTTGCGACCAGCTCTATTCCTAGGTTGTTGGATTATGTTCAAAACACACCTCAAGATGGCTTGCGGTCAGCCGCATCGGTGCAACAGCGGATCGCACTGATTCGCGCGAATTCGTAATTTCGATTCCAGCTAGGGGCGGCGATTTCTACCCGCGTTACCTTCAGGAACTCATGCCTGTTGCATGAGTTCCCGAAATCACAATTATTGCCGAGCCAAAGCTCCCAACCAGGCACCCGCGTGCGTGATCCAGTCCTCGTCGGTGAATGTATAGGGACCGTCGGAATCGAGGCTAGGCTCGATATCATATGCAAACTGTTCGCCCGTGCTAAAACCGTTGCAAATTGATCCCCTGACATTGAGATAGCTTCCTGCCGTTCGGCGCCCGATGCCATGGATCATGCTAACGGGTTGGGCTATCCCCTTTGGCACATCCGCGCTATACATGTGGGATGCAAGAACGCTCTCCGCGGTAATACCCGCATTCAGTCCCGCAATCCATTGCAGATTCCCGGCGGTAATATTTCGAAATTGCGGATCTCCAAAAAACTCCTCAAATTCCTGAGCCAATACTGCGGCCAACGCATACGCTCCATTCATCCCATGCCAAAGCCCGCTGAACCAGAGAAGGCCAATGTCGGAAAAGTATCCTAAAGGAAGCAAATAAAACGGGTTTGCCGAACAAGCAGGAAGAAAATAGCCGTAGGCAAAATCATGGATCGCCCGGATCCACGAGGCCGCATTCGGGTGGTCCGGCCATATGCGGCACATCTGCAGTAGTGGCACAAGATAATGTGGATAGTGTCCCCCGGCGTCGACACCGATCTTCCCATCGTCCACGCTGTGAATCCACGCCTTTTCAGTAAATGGCGAAGCTTCAAACGTTCTGAAGTGCCCGTAAAATCCGCCTTCCGCATGCTCCTGGGTGACCTGGCGGCTAATGATACGTGCCGCAATAGAAACCGCACGTTCGCGGAATTCATCCTTCCCGGCGAGAGCCAATTCTATCGCGGCCCAGCAGAGCATTAATAGGTCGCGGGTCATCCATTCTTTGGGAACCACATAATCCGCCGCTGCCCCGTGGTTGATTCGGGAAAAGCCGCCGGCCGTGGGGTCCGTACGTTCCAGCCAACTATAAGCTCGCATCGCCCGCTGCAAATATTCCTCTTTTTTGCCCACATGCTTCCTCGACAAGAGCCGGGACGCACGCACCCAGGCTAGGGCCGCTTTGGTTGCGTCGCCAATGGTGGTGATGTCTTCATACACCGGCTTTTGGTGGGAAATGGATCCGTCGGAAAAGCCGAGTTCCGCCGCTCGATCCTGAAGCAGAGCCAGATAGTCGCAGCCGGTAATGGTCTGCGCTTCCAATCTTTCCAACTCTTCGTCCGATATCCTAGCGGATGCGAATTCCAGCAAGTCGCAAAATCCGATGACAAGCGCGGCGTGGCTATTGGCCTCTTGCCACGCAGCACCGCAGTCTTGCCAGCCCACTCGGTTCATCGCCAGCCGCGCGCGTCGTTCATTTTGTTCCAAAGCAACCGTTTTCCAAGTTTGCTGCCACAGAAGCCGCTCCCCAATGTCAAACCGATCACTCCGGTATTTCGCTTCGTCGCAGTCCAGTATCCCCAATTCAAAGGCACCCTCGCCATGGAAATTGGAGAAATCCGCCACCCACCAATGCGTTCCCCATTTTGGTCCCCAGTACGTCACGGGGCCCGAGAACACCGCCATTCCCTCAGAATCCCGCAACTCAAAGATTGCCGATGGAGACAAAAACGAAGCTACAGGTCCGCGCACCAACGCCCGCATGGGCCAGTCTTGGTCGTAGCCAATTTGCGAATATAGAAATCCCGATACAGAATTCATTTTAGCAGAACGTTATATTGGAAACATTGCGCGTCACAAGGTCGAGCATGTCGGCATCATGTATCTGGCGTCCTCCAAGTTCAAAATTTTCGAAATGAATTTCCTTTACCGAGTGCGCACAATTGTAGCCGGAAATAATACTCAATGTGTATCCCGCATTATGCTCGTTTTGCATCGCATGGATGTTTTTGAGTGTCACATTGCTGATATGGCCGCGCTCAGCATCGATATTCCACCGGGATTGCAGCACGCGAAAATCCACAAGCGTGTCAAAATGGTGTTCAATGCGAATGTTATCCCAGACAACGTTTTCGACGTGGGCTCGATCTCCATTGTGAATTCCAAAGACCGCTCCAAACTGATGCACCGCCAAGACATCATTATTTTCAAACCGGATGTTCCGGATATGTTCCGTTGTCGTCTCATATCCAATTTCCATGGCCGTCCCGCCATGAATGTTGTAGAAGAGGCAATTCGATACGAGCACGTTTTCCACCGTGCCAACCCAATCCCTGCCGGGAGGGCAATCCGGGTTTTCCGAGCGGTTTGTGGTGGCCTTGATCGCAATGTTGTCGTCTCCGTTGTGTAGGCAACATCCGGTGACATGGATGTTCCTTGACCCCACGATATCCACTCCATCGGAGCTGACGTCATCGGCAATTTCACGCACTCCAGATACCGTAATGTTGTCGCAATCCCCAAGCACCACCATCCAGTGGCAGGGGCTGAGCAACAGCACATTTTCGATCTGCGAATCACTGCAATGATCAAATACGATGCACTTGCGACGGGAGTTCAAGTGCTCCAGCCAAAAGCTTCCCTCCAGGATTCCGTACCCCCCGACACGAACTCCCGACGCGTTTGAAGCACTGATGCTGCCGCGCACTACCGCCCCAGGTTCTATCCAGCAGACATCGCCGGATTTAAGAACAATGAGTCCTGCGTCGTGGATCTTTCCCGCCTCAAAACGCCGGACATTCGGCCCGGCAGGGATCTCTGCTACCGGAGCAAGAGCATAAATGTAGAGCAATGGGGCTCCTTCGATTTCGACTTGAATGTTTTGAGGTGCCTGAAGTTTGAAGGAAATCTGGCCATCATCCAAGCACGCCGCGATGCCTAGTCGCAACGGGCGAACCATTACGCGCTCGCACGGCCCGTTTACCTTGATCTCAATGGACACCTCCCCATCGGCTTCGAATGCCGTATGCTGGGCCGCCGAATGCGCCAATACATCAAGCGCGATGCCGTTGACGGTTACCGTATAGACGGCTGAACGGAGCAGAGACTGAGGATAAATGTGCGGCTTTACTGTTGCAGGATTCTTTTCTGTAAATCTGGATAAGTTCATTGCATTGAAATTTTTGAAAAATCATCGAGGGCAAAATAAAATGATAAATGTGATCATCCGTCATGCTGCCCCCTGCAATAGCTTGCCAATAAATGACTTTCCGCACGATCTGCCGGGCCTTTCTGTTAAAAAAGCACACCCCAATGTTTGAACATTTTAGCCAAGGCCGTTGCCAAGGCGCCCGCAATCAAGCATCGTCGCATTCTCCATTCCCATGATGTACAGGAATATCCAACGGTTGGTTTGTCTTTTGGTTTCAAGTATTTTATTGCTCACCGAGGCTCGTTCACAGGTGGATTACGATTACATTGGCCCCGTGGAAACATTGGACAACGGAGTTGTATCTCTGGAGGTCTCGTTGAAAACAGGCCGGATCGTTTCCTTTCATAAAAAGGGACAAAAAAATTGGCTGGCCGTATGCGACGAACCTCCCATCCCAAGCTGGCATTGGAATCCCTGGTGTGGCGACCGCATTTGGCCCACCGCCCAGTTCATGTTCGGTGACATTTATGGGAACCCGGGAGCGGACCCTGTAATTGACGGATCTCCGTGGACGTTGGTTAGCAAAAACGATTCTATGATAGAGTACGTGAGCGGAACTAGTCCTCAACTGGGGTTGCAAATCCGCCGCCGTGTCGAGATCCTCCCTGGAAGCGCTGAAGTCCTTCAGCTATTCACGATCAGCCGCATTTGCGAAAGCAGATTTCCCGTTCATCTATGGGCAATTACCTCGGTCGGTTATGGCGATTGCATCCTCATGGAATCCGATCCGGCAAAACGCTATCCGGGGCAGATGCCTTTTAAATGGTGGCCAGAATTCTCCTCAACGCAACCGCGAGCTTATCTATTAGATGGAGTGGATGCCGTAGCCGTTCCGTCACCGGATAAACCGCTCAAGATTGGAACTTACGGCCGCTGGATTGCTCAAGTCCGGGGCTCCCGTGCATTTCTCCAGACCATCCCTTACAGCCCCGAAGAACCGTATTTGGAGGAAAGCAGCTTACAAGCCTATCTCAATCCCGTCACTCACACGTATGAAATCGAAAACCTCAGCCCGGCTTGGCACCTCCAGAAAGGCGAAGTAAGGCAATGGAGGGTTCACTGGAAACTATTAGACTTGCCCAAAGAGGCAACAACAGAAAAGCAGAAATCTCTCTTTTTGATGAAAGAGCAAAAGTGAAAACCAGCCCTGAGCAAAGCGCGAAACCCAAAGCTCCGAAGAGTTGCCTACTTTCTATAAAAGCATCCATACCCTGAAACGATCAAACACATACATCACCGATAATTGCGAATATTGCTGCTCGACTTCTGGCCAAGGCCCGGGCGCTTCCTTTTCCCCTTTTACCCGCAAATAGAAGCCCTCATATTATGTGGCTATATCGTGGGGACTAGTTCTTAACAGAGTCATTTCTATCAACTCGAAATCGAATGTGGGGAAACCTCTCTGCGCGCTCGACGAACGGTCCATTCGCTATTTCTTACTCTGAAAATGGGCCGTTACTTTGTTCCAGTAACATCAATGGTGGTTACAGAGTCGCCCGAGGCTTGCGAGCCGGGGTGTTTGATTGCGTGGATCCGAGTCTCCGATTGTTTTCCGGCGAAGATCCAAATTGGCGAAACAACCCTCATTTTTTCCGGCCCGTCCCCTTTTCCTAGCGCCGTGGATTTACCGCCGGACATTGCCGCAAAAATAGAAAAAATGAATGAGCAAACAAACGCATTGAAGCGAATACTTGATGGGGAACAGAACTAAGCAGCGGCCCGAAACCGCTATTCTCTTGTAAGCACTTGGTCATCAAGTAAATCTCTGATAATCATGCATCGGAAACGCCGCGATATCACATATTGCCGTCCGGCTTCCGGTGGTCGCAAAAGTCTCTGTGCTGTTTTCTCTAACATGCCCTAACATTCGGGTGCTCCTTCGCCTGGGGTGTCCATGTCAGCGTTGCTTTAACGGTATTACCGTCAATAACCAATGGATCGATCACTAAAGAAACTCTGTCGCAACTTAGGTTAAATCTAGATGCGCCTTTTTGGGTGCAAATTCCAAGACAGGAAATCCATAGTTGGCCATCCGGTCCATTAAAAGGCGCGCCATGCCCCACTCCGCAAAATGGCACCTCCTGCGATTGCGTGTACGGAATATTATTTCTTTCACACGCGCTCTCGTCTTGGGCGCCGTAAATAGGGTTCGGGGATTTTATCCATGGACCTTTGATCGTTGGAGCGGTCGCATAGCCCACTTCATAACCACGAGTCCATGAAGAATAGAGCATGTAATAAATGCCATTGCGTTTGAACACTTGCGGTCCTTCTACCCCGGCGGCATCCCATTCTCCAGCTTTCCCTTTTTGGATGACCGTAAAATTTGAATTTGGCACGATGCTATGAGTTTCCAGGTCAATCTCGCAGCCTTCAATTCCCCAGGAAAACAAATACACTTTGCCGTCATCGTCAGCAAACAGGTTGGCATCCCCCCCGGCCAGCGGTTTGTCCCTGGTCAAAACCGTGTATGGCCCGGCGACTTCGTCCGCTACCGCCAACCCGATGCCAAGATGACTGCTATTGGGAATGTTGGAGGTAAACGTCAGGTAAAAGCGGCCTTTGTATGGAAAAATTTCGGGAGCCCAAAACTTCTCCTGATACCAGGTGTCTGGCGCGGGCTTGATGGCGTGTGCCGCAAATGTCCAATTTTGAAGGTCTTCGGATCGATATATTTTCACCCCCGGATGGGGACATCCCTCTGGCGCAAAAAACGGTTCGCAGGTGCCGGTCATATAGTACGTCCCCTTCACCTGGATGATTTGTGGATCGCGTAAGCTTGGCGATCCATGGATGGGGTTTTGATAGGTAAACGATGAGAGGGAATTTTTCATATCGCCTCGATTTTATGCCCGCTGCGTATCGTGTTTGAAATGGATTAGCCCTGAGACGGGAACGGCCAATGTGCTAATGCCGGGAGTCAGCGATACGGTCGCGCGACTTTGAGGTTCTCCCAGGACATTGTACGTTTGCGTTTCGTAGGCGCCTGGCGTGGTGTCGCACTCGATGACCACGCGAGGTTGCGCCGTCGCGTTGATGAGCCAGAATTCATCCGGCAGCTTTCCGGAAAGCGGGGCGACGACGTCGGAGTAGAATGCGCCGATCCAGCAAGAATCCGTTTTGGCCAGGACAAAGGGATAGAGCAGTTCAGGATGTTGCGGTTCCAGTTTCCCGTCGAGGAGCACTTCCCGGTGTTCGCGCCAGAACTGAAGCCAGAAGCGCAACATCCGCTGGTGGTCGCCGGGAATTTCATCAAGCTTGACGGAAATTTGCGGAACGGAAAACAGAATGTTCAGCAATTGCAGCGCGGCGCTTTCAACGGGTTCGTCCCGGGACCACATGAGCATGTCGGAATGGGTGGCGGTGTTGCCCGCGATCAGGCGGATGTCGAGGGTGCGTGTGCGGTTGGTAACGGCGTCATTGGGGCAGTCCGCGGCGCGGAACAGGTTCCCGTAATGCCGCATGAGTGGCCCGACGTAGCTTTGCCGGAACTCAATGAGAACGCCCGGTTTGATGGCGCGCAACCGAACCATGGTGTCGCGTAGGAGGCGATCCACGGCGGCGGGCACAGAGTCGATGTCGTGGGCCGGATTGCGCTCTTTATAGTTCTCCGCCGTGGGGGTAAAGCTGTCCACGAAGTCGAGCTTGAGGCCGTCAAAATCCCATTCGCGCACGGCTTTTTCGTAAAGGGCGATGAGGTATTCGCGCACTTCGGGAAAACGCGGATCGAGGACGTGGGCCTTGCACCAGGCGACCTTGCACAGATACTTGCCCTCAAAGCGTTGGAAGGCACGGTCGTATTCTCCAATGAAGGGGACGGAGAACCAGAGGAGGCATTTCATCCCGAGAGTGTGGATGCGGGCCACGTGAGCGCGCATATCGGGGATTTTAGACGGGGCCACTTCCCAGTCGCCGCAATGGGCATAGCCGCCGGAATTATCGTCGGTTTGCCATCCGTCATCGATGATCACGGCCTCGCATCCGTAGCCCTTGGCTAGTTCGCATTGATGTTCGACGGCGGCAGCGGTAAGGTCCTGGTGAAAGCTGTACCAGGTGGAGTACATGGGCATCCGGCCAAGGTCGGGAACAGGCGCTGGGGTGATGTCGGGCAGGGCGGCCCACCAAGCCTGGACTTGATCGAGCGCCTCGTGGTAAGGGATGGCCCGGCGGTCCACGCGCAGGGTGGCCCGGTATTCCCGCAAGGGAGCGACGGGCTGGACGAAAAAGTCGACGCAGGCGACGAACGTTGCGTTGTGCTCGCGGATTCTGGACGCCATTTCAATATGATTTAGTACGTCCGAACAGGCGAAAGTGATCCGGTTGGTCTGCGCGAGGTTGTATTGACAGATGACCGGGGCTTGTTCGGTGGCTTTGGATCGGAGCGGCTGTTCCCACGGAACTTCGAGCCACCGTTTTGGGCCACAGGCCGGGGTCCATTCATACTGAGTATCCACGATCGGCTGGCTCCAGGTCAGCTTAAACGGTGATGGCGTGGCAGCCTCGTCGGATTCAAGGATCAGGTGGACAAGATGGAGCCCTGGCTCAAGCTCTTCGGCTTGCAGGCAGGCGCGGAAGGGGCCACTCTCGCTTTCGAGTTGGTAATCGATACCGTCGATTTGGATGGAGGTTAAAAAAGGCATGGTTAATCGAGATTTAGAATGAGAGTTTCCTGCGGGGCAAGTATAGTCCGACCGTTGTGATTTTTCCCGGAGAGGAGGTCGCGCCCAGCGTGGCCCTTGAGGCAAACATCGGCTGGAGTATTTGTATGATTAAGTAGGAACAAAAAACGGGAGCTGTTCTTCTCCCGGAGCGTTGCCTCCACTCCCGGCGGGGCGTCCACCGGCGCTTCCAGATCCAGATCGCGGCAGATTGACGAAAGCAACTTCGTTCTCGCGGCGGCGTCGAGCTGTGCGGCGAGGTAATAGGCCTGGCCTTTGCCGTAAGCGTTCTGGGTGACCGCAGGGGTTTTGGAGATGAAGTGATTGGTGAGAACCGCGAGGGCAGATGCGCCTTGAAGGTGGACAAGGTCACACCAATCGGAGGCTTCAGAATGCGTGCCGTCGGCCCATTGAACATGTAGGATGCGGCCCGGTGGCTGCGGGTCCCATTCTTCTACCCAGATGCCGAGGAGGTCGCTGATTTTCCCGGCATAGCCGCCCAGGATGACGTGCTCGTTCTCGTCCGTGATGCCCGAGAAATAGGTGGTGAGGAAGGTACCGCCGTCTCGGACAAAGGTGCGGATGCGTTCGTCGACGCCCGTGCGCAGTTGGCAGAGATGCGGGGCGAGGACGAGGCGGTAGCCGCTCCAGTCGCCGTCGGCGGATACGAAATCGACGGGGAGGTTGGCGTCGTAGAAGAAACGGTGGTATTCCAGAACGCGGCTGAGGTAATCCAACTGTGCCGGTTTGGATTCGAGATTCAGCGCCCACCAGTTTGGGTAATCGAAGACGATGCCCACCTTGGCGCGCACCCGCGATCCCGCAAGGGCGTCGAGAGTTTGGAGTTCCCGCCCGAGATCGGCGACTTCGCGGAAGACGCGGCTGCGCTCCGCCCCGACATGGGGCACCATGGCGCCGTGATATTTTTCGGCCCCGGCCCGAGCCGCGCGCCATTGGAAAAACAGCACGCCGTCCGCGCCGCGCGACACGGCCTGGTAACTATGCAGGCGCATTTGGCCGGGAGGCTTGAGGCTGTTGACGGGCCGCCAACTAACCTGAGAGGACACCTGCTCCATCAAAAGAAACGGCTTGCCGCCACCGAGGGAACGCGTGAGGTCGTGCGCAGCGGCATTGACCGCAAGGCCGTTCACGCCGTCGTTCGGGTCGGGGTAGGAATCCCACGAAGTGAAGTCGACGTGCCTGGCCCACTGGTGGTAGTCGAACGGGCCGAAGAAGCCCATGAAGTTCGTGGTGACGGGGAGCCCGGGCGTGTGCTCTTTGATGATCTCGTATTCCCGGCGATGAAGCGCCAGCACGGAATCGCTGTAGAAGCGCTTGTAGTCGATCTGCTGCGCGGGGTTGGCCATTGTCGGGGTTTTGCGGGGAGGGAAGATCTCCTCCCAATCGCCGTACCACTGGCTCCAGAACGCGGTGCCCCAGGCTTCGTTAAGGGCATCAAGGGTGGCGTAGCGCGCTTTGAGCCAGCCCCGGAAGGCCGCCGCACAACGGTCGCAAAAACACGAGGCCACGTGGCAGCCATACTCGTTGTTGATGTGCCACATGACGACGGCGGGATGGTGCCGGTAATGTTCGGCAAGCTGCCGGGTGAGGGCGGCGGCGGCCTCGCGGTAATGAGGGCTGTTAGGGCAATAGTGCTGGCGCGAACCGGAATGAAGCACGGTGCCGTTGGCGTCCTGCGGAAGGAGCTCGGGATACCGGCGGACGAGCCAGGCGGGCGGGGATGCGGTGGCGGTGGCGAGGTCGACGGAGATGCCGTGCTGGTGCAGCAGGTCGATCACGCGGTCGAGCCACGCGAACTCGTATTGCCCCGGCGCCGGTTCCAGTTTGGCCCAGCTAAAAATGCCGAGGCTGACGAGATTGACTCCGGCGGTTTGCATAAGCCGAGCATCCTCCTGCCAGACGGATTCCGGCCACTGCTCGGGGTTGTAATCGCCGCCGTAATAAAGATGGGTGTTCTGAAGCATTGGAAGTAGGGGGCGATCGCTTCTAAAAGCGACGTCCTTCGCTGGTGAGCGGAAAATGATCCGTGCGGAAGGGCGAGGCTGGGAGCCCGGCGTCGTTATATAAGTTGCAGGTGGGGTTGTCGGCCCATGCGTAGCGGACAGCTACGGGAGTCTCGATTTCGTCAGACCATACGAGGATCGTGGAACCGTCAATTTTGGCATCAGCCCACTTCCATTTGTGATCCTCTCCGCAGATGGCGAACCCTTGCAATTCACTCTTGGGGCTGGGTTTCACCAACGGCAAGGTCAGCGGCAGCGCAGAGCGGGGCTGGTATGTCTCAGGAAGCGCCTTGGCCACTAAGGGTCCACTACTGGCGGCGAAATGGATGCGCATGCGTTTGCCTTCTCGTTGGGCGCTTTCGTAGACCGGCCCCTTGAAGGGAAGATTGCTTTTGCCATACGTTTGGTTGAGGGCGATGCGGAGCAGCCGGTCGGCCGCCTCTTTTTTATTGCGCGGGTGAACGTCATCCTGCTCCCCGATGTCGATCAGCACGGCGACGCCGGTATGGGGCACTTCGATGGCCCGGGATTGCGATTCGCGCAATTCGGCCCACGCGCTTTCACCGGGAGTGGCGGCTTTCGCCTGAAAATTCGCCAACTGGCAGAGGTAGAACGGCGCGTTGTCCTGTTTCCATTCCTTGCGCCAATGGGCGATGAGGAGCTGCAATTCGGAGCGGTAGAGATCGGCCTTCCAGGCGTTGGCTTCGCCCTGGTACCATAGAAACCCGCGAATGCCATAGGGAGCGAGCGAATGGATCATCGCGTTGTAGAGCGAAAAGGGATTGGACTGTTTCGCGGGAAGAAACGAGGGCATCACGGGAGCCTTGCTGTTGTCCTGCAATGGTGGCAGTTGATATTCCGTTTTCGCCAACCAGGTGCCCCCAAGGGGGATATTCCACGCGGCACAGAAATAGGGAGCTTCGATGCCCGCATCCCCCGAGGGGCTAAAGATCCGGATCGCCAGCACATTGTCGCCCGCTTTCACCTTGGGCCCGGGGACATCGTAGCGACGCTCCAGGGAGCACGACCCGGAAGCCGGAGTGACAAGGGACGAAGAGGAAGGATCCGTCCAGCCCACTTTCTCGCCGTTCCAATAGACGGCATCAAAAATGTGAGGTATGCCTACAAACAGCGGCAGGTATTGGTTGGCGCGCGTCGGCGGGATCTTGACCACGCGACGAACCCAAACGGCCCCGTTGCCCGGCAGCCCTTGGGCCGCAAGCGAGCCCGGCATCGTGACCGGCTTCCAGTCGTCCGTGGATAGGTCGACTGCGGCGAAATGCTCCGGAGCTTCGGCTGTGCGGTCTTGCCGCCCATGCTCCGTCGCCCAAGTGCGATAAGCTTCCCGAAACTCCGCCATGCGCCGAGGATAACCCTCGATGGCGGCTTGCATGGCCTCGTTGCGTTGCCTGAGCTCGGGCAGCGAGGCGGAAGGCATCCAGGCTTCGATGGCGGTGCCGCCCCAACTGCTGTGGATCAACCCCACCGGGCGTCCGAGTTCTTGGTTGAGCCCTTTGCCAAAGTAATAACCAATCGCCGAAAACTGGAGCGCCGTAGCCGGAGATGCGACAAACCAACGGCCCTTGCATTGTTCCAAAGGCACCGGGCTGGCCTCTTTTTCTACGCGAAACTCCCTCAACGAATGATTGGCTGAACCAGCGGCTTCCTCCTGGGCGCGTTCGGTGGACGAAAGCGGCAGTTCCATATTGGACTGCCCCGAACAGAGCCAGACTTCCCCCACGACCACATCGCTCACCACGATCCGGTTTTTCCCTTGGATCGTCAGCTCGCCAGAGCCCAGGCCCGCGTTTTCCAGGTTCAATTCGAGCTGCCATTTTCCCTGCGGCGTGGCGCGGGTGGTTGAGGTGGCAGTGCCCAGTTTGGCCACGATTTCTTCTCCAGGCTCAGCCGTTCCCCAAATCGGGGTCTTGCTCGATTTGAGCAACACGGCGTGATCGGAAAAAATCGGAGGCAACGTCACATCGGCAAAGCCGGGCGCAGCAAGGGACGCAAGGAGGGTCGCAAAAACAGCGGGGGAGGGAAGTCGCATGGCTAATGAATAACGGTAGTTGACTATACACATCACTTGACATCGCGCTGCAACCGGCCTTAGAACTTACTCAGTTAAAATGCCCCCCCGAATTACCCAGCGCGATATCGCGAAAGCCGCCGGGGTTTCCCACGTGACGGTTTCGCTGGCTTTGCGCGATCATCATTCCATTTCCAAGGCGACCCGGGACCGGATCAAGGCCATCGCGGAGGAGATCGGCTACGCGCCAGACCCGATGCTGGTGGGGCTTTCAGCCTATCGCCGCAGCGCCCGGCCCGCTGCCTACCAAAGCAATATTGGCTGGATCAACGGGCATCAGAACCCGGCCGATCTCTATATGGGCGACTACCGTGAGTATTATGCGGGAACGCTTCAGCGCGCGAAGGAGTTGGGTTACATTCTGGAAAGCATCAATCTTTCGGAATTTGGCTACGATCCTCAATCCGTCATGCGGGTGTTGCGCAGCAAGGGCATCAAGGGACTGGTGCTGGCGCCGAGCGAAAAAGCCGGCGCTGAATTTCGCATCGATTTTTCCCGGTTTTCCGCCGTCCGCTTCGGCTATAGCTACAACTACCCTGTCTTGCACACCCTCTCCAACGCGCAATTCCGCACGGTGACCAAGGCCGTCGAGCATCTTTTGGCCATGGGGTATGAACGCATCGGAATGATCCTTAGCGAAGACATCAACAAGCGCACCGCATGGAACTTCCAAGGCGGCTTCAACGCGGCCATGCAGGAGGTGCCCCCTAGGCACAGGGTGGCGCCCGTGAGCTTCAATATCAAAGATCAAAAAGGCATTGCCCGTTGGATTCAGAAACATAAGGTAGACTGCATTCTCGGCCATGGCTATTGGCTGATGTATAGTACTTTGAACGATATAGGCATCCGGGTGCCTGACGATGTTGGGTACGCAGATATCGCCCTGCACCGAGGGGAGACGATCGTCAGCGGCATGATGCAGAATTCCTTTCTCTCGGGCGTCGCCGCGGTCGATTTGCTGAACGGGATGATGCAACGCAGCGAAACCGGCATCCCCGAGGTGCCCATGCACCTCTACACCGAGGGGCGATGGTTCGAAGGATCAACCGTGAAATCCCGCGTCCACCTAAGCTAAACTTAACTGAGTAAACAGATCTCGCCATTGAGCTTTGATTTCGGGGGGGTAATTTAGGCTCATTCCACCGCACGGTGGAGGTCACATCTTTTTTCCAACCCTATGAAAATCGCATCCCCCCATTCCCTGCAGCGGCTCATTCTTGGCGCAACCCTTTCCTTTTCCCTCGTCCTTGGCGCGCGGGCGGAAGTCGTCTATTCCACCGATTTCGAAAGCCCGGCCTTCACGGCGGGTCAGGGGATCGGCACCACCTCCGTCAACGGCTGGGTGGGCAATGACAACGGCTCGTCAACCGTGGTCCAAATCACCGACGAGACGAGCCATAGTGGTAAACAGTGTTTGATGGAAGTGGATCAGGATCCTAAGGATGCCCCCAGCGCGTGGCATCGTTTCCAGGGCCGGACGCTCGAAAATGCGGACTTCACGTTTTGGGTGAAACTGGCTGCGGACAGTACCGCTTTCCGGGCTGATTTCGCCGACGAGGAGCATGGCGTCACGTTCATGATCGGGCACGGTTATGTGTCGGATCTTGGCGGGGGCGGCTGGTGGGCCAAACCCGAAAAGGGTAACAGCATTGGGAGCGTGGCCGACAAGACGGTTTCCTACAATCCCACGGCGTGGAATAAAATCACCTTCAAATACGACAAAGCCGAAAAAACCATCTCGGTGGCTTTGAACGACAAAGAAATCCTTAAGCTCACCAAAGCGGAAACCGAGGGGCTTAACCTGCAAGCCAACCGCTTCCGCTTCGTCACCGGATGGGTGGCGGGCGCCGGGTCCAACCTCAAAGCCTACGTGGACGATTTGGTGATTTCGACCAACCCGTAGCGGTTGCTGCGAGGCCGGAGTTTCCGGCACACCCAAGGGGGCACCCCCATTTTTCCCTCCCATGAAAACCCTCTGGCCAATATCCCGGGCCTTCCGCCGTAGCGCTTCGGCGTTCACGCTGCTGGAGCTTTTGGTGACGCTGGGAGTGGTGTCGATGCTCTTTGCGCTGGTCGTCCCCGCAATCAAGGGGATGACCAGTGCCGCCGATTTGACTCGCGCCGCCTATACCATCCAGGGGGCGCTGGATCAGGCCCGGATGTATGCGGTGGCCAATAACACCTATACCTGGGTTGGCTTTTTTGAAGAAGACAACGCACAGGTTTCTCAAACCCCCGCGGTGCCTGGCGTGGGCCGGGTGGTGATCGCCTTGGTAGCCTCGCGCAACGGTACCCGCATTTATAACAAAGCCCAAGCGTCGGCGGGAAATCCTTCCGTGCAGGCGCTGCCCGCTTCGCAGCTAGTCGTGATCGGCAAGCCCATCAAGCTCAATAACGTGCACATTTTCAACGCGTCATCCCGAGCCATTGGCGCTCGCGCGGCCGGAGTGATCCAAGACCAGAACATCGTAGGACTGACTTCGCAACCGCTGCTCTTTTCCATGCAATACCCGCTGGTGGGCACGGCGAGGTACACCTTTGGGGTGCGGCCCATCGGTTCATCCGGTGGAGTGCAAGTGGCTAATGGGATTGTGCAGTTCAACCCCCGAGGCGAGGCCATCTGCGACGCCGGTCCAATCATTGTCCCCGCACCGGTGTTGGAGATCGCCATTAAAGAAGCCCATGGGAACCGCGCCGCCTCTGGAGCTAATGTTATCGCCCTCAATATCAGTGGCCTGACCGGGCAAACCACTCTCTTCCGTCCATGAAAAATTTCCGCAAATCCCTGGCTGCGTTTTCAATGGTGGAGATCGTCGTCGCGCTCGGTGTGGCCTCATTTACAATGGTGTCCATCCTCGGCATGCTGCCGATTGGGTTGAGCAACAGCCGCAGTTCCACGGCCCAGACAGGGGCCATGAATCTCATCACCGCCATCGCCGCCGATCTCAAGGCCACCGCTTCCGGTGCGACCGCCACGCCTCGCTTTGCCATCGTCACCAATGCCACGGGTGGGCAGACCTACTATTTCAATGAAGAGGGAACCGTCTCCTCCTCGCTTCAATCCGACTCTCGCTACAAAGCGTCAGTACAGGCGGTATTGATGCCCTCCACCAGCGAAACGGTGCAGCGGGTAACGATCTCGTGGCCCGCACAAGCCTCCGCGCCTAATCTAGGCGGATCGGCAGATGTGGTGGTATCGCAGTCCCGGAACTAACCCCGCTTTTCATTGCCCCCCAAATGGTACCTTCCCCCAAGTCCGGTGAGTATTGCGGCGAACCAGCGCCCATCCGGACGGTGCGGTTGGGTTTTACGTTACTGGAACTCATGGCCTCCATCGGCATCCTCGTTTTGTTGGTAGCCGTGGTCCACCAGTTGGTCAGCAGCGCCACCCTATCCACAGTCAGCGCCACCCGTTTGATGGACTCCGACAATCAGGCCCGGTTGATCTTCGCCAAAATGGCCGAGGACTTCGCCTCAATGTACCGCCGCGCCGATGTGAACTATTATTTTAAAAGTCAGAGCGGAAATGACGCATTTTATTTTTACAGCCAGGCGCCCGGGCACATCGCCTCGCAGGAGGTAGCGGGAACGACCGACGCCTCCATCAACAGCGCTTCCCTCGTGGGCTACCGCGTGAGCGATTCCGTGAGCGGCGGGACGCGGGTGGAATTGGAACGCCTGGGCCGGGGCTTGCGCTGGATGGACCTCTCCGCGCAAGCCGCCGAGAACGGCGCTGCCACATCGGTCCAGCATTTGCCCTCGCTGATCAAAAACGCTTTTTCCCAAGCGATCGCAGATGTCTATAATAACACGACAAACCCCAGCACCAGCGCCTCGGCCACTAATCAGTGGGATGTCATTGGAGACCAGGTCTTTCGCATGGAGTTCTGCTTTCTATTGCGGGATGGCACCTTTAGTTTGAAACCGGTTTTGGCGGCCTCCACCAATTCCAATAATCTCGAAGCCAACGCCGCGCCCACCACCACCGCAGACTCCTCGGCAGGCTACGGGGTCGGCTCTCGCTGGTACGACACTACAACGCAAATCGCTTACCAGTGCACCAACGCAGCGGCGGGCGCTGCCGTGTGGGCGCCGCAGGGCCTCGCGGACGTCAAGGCCGTGGTCGTCACTCTTGCCCTCATCGACACCAAAAGCCGCGTTTCAACCGGCATTGCGAGTATCCGGAACGCCATTTCGAGCCTTTCGGACACTCCCGCAACCAACCCAGGATCGATGCAAAAAACGTGGGTGCAGAAAGCCAACGATACCGCTTCCCTTGTGCGGGAAACCGGCCTCAATCGCACCACCGCTTCATCCGTGCGGGTTTACGAGCGTTTCTTCTACCTGAACTAAGGTTGTTTATGACAATGAACGGTTTCAATCAGCACCTCACGCATTCGGTCCAAGGGGCCGCTTTGCTGCTAGTGCTTTGCTTTGTCGTTTTGACCGCCGGTTTGATGGTGGCCTTTTTTTCGCGGGCTACAACAGAGCGCCAGGTCTCCAACTTCAGCGCCGGTTCAACCAAAGTGGAACTACTCGCCGATACGGCGCTCGACCTCGTGATTGACGACCTCAAACAGGAGATCGTCAATCATTCCAACACCAGCGGATCGGGTACCAACACCCTCTACACCCCAGCGTCGGGAACCTACGCCGTTCCGGTACGGCAGACCTTCCTTTCGGGCACGCTGGCCAATCTGCTGCGCATCAGCAGCCGCTCCGACCCGGCCACGCGTGCGGTCAACGCGTCCACCTCAGGAACATCGATCAACGGGCGCTCGGTGCCGCTCCCGCGCTGGAACCTGCATTACCTACTGCCGCTCAAAACCACGGGCACGGTAGGCGACACCACGCCGGATGCGAGCTTCGCCGCGCCGGATTGGGTGATCGTCACGCGCAGCGGCACGGCAGCGGGCTCCGGATGGAGCCACTCACTGGCCGACGCAACCTCCAGTAATACTTCCTATGCCATTGGCCGCTATGCCTACGCCATTTATGACGAGGGCGGGCTACTGGATGTCAACGCGGCGGGGTATCCTTCCAGCTCCGCGGCGGATCAATATGGGCCAAAGGGAGGCATTGCCTATGCGGACTTGACCCAGCTATCGTTGACGGCTCCCCAAATCGACCAACTCGTGGGCTGGAGAAACTACGCCACCGCGCAACCCACGGGGACCTTCTCTGCGTTTACCTTTGACAACAGCGCTGCCGCGCGCTTCCAAAGCTGGGCCACCTCAAGCTCCAATCAGTTCCTGAGCATCTCCGGCACAGCCACGTACAACGGCAACACCGATCACGCCATCCTCAACCGGCAGCAACTTATCAAACTGCTGCTCAGCATCGGCAACACCAGCGCCGAGCAAACACAGCTCCAGAGCGCCTTGCAATACCTGGGCACCTTCACCCGCGAGGTCAACGGCCCCACTTCCTCCGGCACTGGCACCAGCCTCACCGACTTCAATCCGCCCGCCATTTTTGGCGTCAAAGTCAGCGGCACCTTTACCCGCGCCGACGGCACCCCGACAGTCTCGGGCGAGCCGCTGGTGAAAAACCGCTTCCCGCTGGAGAAGCTCGCGCTTTTGGAAAAAATGCAGGGCGTCGGTTCGCTGAGCGTCCAGGACAAGGACGACATCGCGCGCTACTTTGGTCTCGACCCCGTGAGCGATTCCAACGGCTACTTCCGCCACTGGAGCTACCCTACCACCAGCACGGTTTACCGCCATGGCGTGGGCACCACGGGCACGAACGGTATCATGTCGCTGGCCGATGTCGCCGCGCAAAACCGCGAGCCCGATTTCTTCGAAATGCTCCAGGCCGGGATCTACCAGGGCTCGCTCGGCAAGGGGAATGTTCGCACCGATCTCTTGCATGGTGGCATGGGATACACCCTCCCGAGCCCTAACAATCCTGGCTTTACCGATCCGGACACCCGAATTACCCTGCAACTCCTGCGTATCGGGGCCAACATCATCGACCAATGGGATTCCGATAGCTATCCCACCACGATTACCTACACTCCCACCGGTGATAGCGTTTATGGGATCGAGGATCTTCCTTACATCGACAAATTCCTATTCCGTGTCACTGGGACAAACATCAACTACACTCTTCCCTATACTTTTTCCTGCGGTTTTATGCTCTGGAACCCGCATCAGCTTTTGGCTAATAACGGAGCCTACCCCTCGAATATTCAGATCTCGCCGCTTTCGGACGCCAGCAACGCCCAGAATTCCGATTGTTGCCTGGTGGGGGTTGTGGGCGACGATGCCAGCAAAAGTAACCGGGGCTACTGGAGTTACGATGTGGTCAATGGTAACTGGAGTGCTGGCTCACCTTACCAGCGTTTTAGCCAAATCGCTTCAGGTTCCGGAGTGATCGGGCTATCCTTATCCACTACCAGGACGGATTATCGGGAGCCCGCCTTGAGCGGCAGCATGACGATTTTCACGATGAACTCTTTCCCTGACGACACCGTGACTTCGGGGACGCTTAAGTGGTCCACGGTGAAGGCTGCTCAGGCGCAGATCGCTGGCTCGACGAACTGGAATGTTGGCCTGCGGTTCTGGTTTTCGCTGGTGTACCGCATTCAATTTCAAGATTCTTCCGGTGTTTTCCGGACCTACGGTACGTTTGTGGGCCAGGACCGCACAGACGTCGCGACCGGTTTCCGGCAAGGGCCTTGGTTTCCCTTCGACCAGACTACGCAGCCCGGATGGTGTTCCTATCCGAAGCCGGACCCGCGCACCTACCGCTTTGCATCGGGCTACTCCTCTTTAAATCCGAATTCGTTACAAAGTCTTACTCCATCATACAACACCAAGGCGGCGTCTATATACCAGAACGACCCTTTTGTGGCGAAAACGCTCAATAATTCCAACCAAACCCTCTATGCCGATTACCGTGCCGACTTATGGTCGGTGAACGATCCCCTTGACGGGGTCTTCACTGGAGTGAGCACCGATCCGGCCACCGTCAGTCCAGCCAAGCCTTATTATTTTGATCCCGATGGCAAGGCGCGGCCAGGGGATTCTGTTTACTCCTGGAGCACCGCATCCACTTCGCAGAGCCCCCTCTACACCTCCGGCACGGCGGCTCGGCCCGTGATTTTGAACCGCCCGTTCCGCTCCGTCGGCGAGTTGGGCTACGCCTTCCGCGATATGCCGTGGAAAACGCTCGATCTCTTTTCGCCCTACAGCGCCGACGCCGCATTGCTTGATCTCTTTTCGCTCCAGGGGGGGCAGCGGCTGCTCGCCGGTCGCGTCAACCCCAACACGCGTCAGCCCAAGGTGCTCGCTGCAATTCTCGCGGGGGCCACGCAGGCAAGTGCATCCACCACCGGCACCGTTTCCTCGGCCAACGCGCAAGCCGTCGGCTCGGCCGTAACGGCGCTTTCCGGAGCGATTCCGTTTGGGAACCGCCAGGAACTCGTCAGCCGCTTGATGAACCAGCCCGCGGTGAATGGCATTTCCAAGCTCAAGACCGAGCGGGAATCCGTGATCCGCGCGCTGGCGGACGCCTCCAACACGCGCACCTGGAATTTGCTGATCGACCTCGTGGCCCAGGTGGGCAAATACCCCGCCGCCGCCGGTTCGCTCGATCAATTCCTGGTCGAGGGAGAGCGCCACTATTGGCTCCACGTGGCCATCGACCGCTACACGGGCCGGGTGGTGGATCAACAACTGGAGGTTGTTTCTGAATGAAAGCGTTTTGCCTACTTGTTGCGTGGCTGGTGTGCTTGATCCCGGCAACCCGGGCGCAGGAGTCCGCTTTGCCGGTTCCCAAGCCGCCTTACGTCGCCCCCATCCCCGACAATGCCCGATGGGTCGTCACGCTGGAGATGCCGGGAGCGTCGTCCACGCAATCGGAACTTCCCACGTCGATTGAGACCATCAAAACCGGCAGCACCAAACGCGTCACGTTGTTCCTCAAGGGCGGATCGTCCCAGCGGTTCGATCAAAAGGGCGAATATCTGCTTACCAACACCCCCTCCGGTCCGCAGATCTCCAAGTACATCCCGCTTTTGCCGCCGTATCCCTTTTACACGGAGGGTTTCCTATTCGTGGAAAACGTCGTCCCGGCGAATTTCAAAGGCGTGGTGAAGCTCAAGGGCGTTGAATGCTTTTATTACGCCAGCGGCAACACGAGCGTTTGGATTGCCGCTGAATCCATGTTGCCGGTGGCGGCGCGGCACGAGGGCGTGCTGGCTTATTTCCAATTTCTCCCAGCGCCCACCCAACCGCTCACGCTTTCGCCGGAGGTGGTCGCGCAGCTTGAAAAATACGAAGCCGCCGCCAACGCCTTCCGCGCCATGCGCTAGCCATTCCGTTTCATGAATCATACCCTTTCCAGCGCACTTAAAAGCGATTCCCAGGAGCCCGACCAACTCACGGTCGGCTCGCTCAAATACACCAAAGCCGGCCTCATCACGCTTTTCCTATATTTGCTGTGGGGCGATTTTTGCTTCACGCTGATGGAGACCGTCGTACCCAACATCCTGCCGCTGAAGCTTCGGGACATCGGTGCGCCCAACTGGATTGTGGGCCTGATGATGCTCACCATCCCGAACGTCATGAGCGCGACGATCAACCCGATCATCAACTTCCGCAGCGACCGCTTTCGCAGCAAATGGGGACGGCGCATTCCCTTCCTCGCCGGGGCCACGCCGTTTCTCGTGCTTTTCCTGATTTTGCTGGGCTATGCGGAGCCGATCGGCGCGTGGGTGGAACATGCGGTAATGGGCGGCCGGGTGCCCTCGACCACGGTGCTCATCGCGGTAATCGGCGTATTCCTAGTCTGCTTCCAGTTCTTTAACATGTTCGTCTCCTCGGCCTACTATTGTCTCTTCAACGACACGGTGCCGCAGGCGTATCTCGCGCGGTTCATGGTGAGCTTCCGAATGGTCGGCGTGGGCGCGGGTGCGGTATACAACTACTTCGTGCTCCGCTATGCGAACACCCACATGCAGCAGATCTTTCTCTGGGCCGGGCTGCTCTATTTTGTGGCCTTTGCCGTGATGTGCTGGAAGGTTCGGGAAGGGAATTACCCGCCGCCACCGCCCAATATCGATAACCAAACGGGGTTCGTGTCGGCGGTCAAAACGTATGCCGTGGAATGCTTCACCCATCGTTTTTATTGGTACATTTTTCTCGGCAACGTCTTTGTGGCAATGGGGTTTGTTTCGGGTTCCTACGGCCTGCTTTATCAAACCAAGTATCTCGGGCTCGGGCTCGATTTCATTGGGAAAGTCAACGGTGTATGCGGCGTGGTGGGGCTGCTGTTGCTATATCCCGCCGGCATCATCACCGACCGCGTTCATCCGCTGCGCGTGCTGCTGCTAGCCAGCTCTGTTCAAGTGCTGGTGGTGGGGCCGCTGGGGATCATCTTTGCCATGACGCGCCCGCTGATGTCGGCGGAGACAGTGGCCTGGTTCTTCATCGGGCTCTCGTCGCTGTGGCTGCCTTTCATCGCGCTCAACGGCGCGGCAGAGCCGATCACAATGATGCGGCTCTTTCCCGCGAGCCGTTATGGCCAGTTTGGCTCCGCCAACGCCCTCCTGCGTTCGCTGGGGATGATGGTCGGCGGCGTCCTCTGCGGCGGCTACCTCGATGTAATGAAGCGGCTACATCCCGATACGCCAGATTTCTGCTACCGCTATCTGCCGTTTTGGAACATCACGTGCAGCGCGGGTTACGCCTTTTTTATCTATCTCGTTTACCGCGAATGGAAGCGACTTGGTGGAACGAAGCATTTTGTACCGCCGGTCAGCGGTGACATCTAACTATTGGATATTACTCCGAAACAACTTAACTAAACTGAGTAAGTCCACCACCCTTTTGACTTCAAAACCAAGCCGGGGAAAATAGCAGCCTTCAATCCAAAGACAAGCCATGAACCTACCCCCATCTTCCCTCCTCGGAGCTGTCGCCGCCGCAATGATGTTGCTGATCTCCCCGGCCGCTCTCAACGCCCAAAGCCCGGATGCACCGCCCGTCGAGCATCGCGCGGCCACGGCAGGTGAAAAGGAAGTCTTCGCCGCGCTGGATCTTTCCCTGCCGGAACTGGCCCCGGTGAAAAAGGCCATCGACACGGGCGACTACGGCCTCGCCACGCACGAATGGGCCACCTACCTGCGCCAGCGCACCTCCGTTCCGTGGTTTATCGATCCGAGGGAAAAGGGGGCATCGGTGCGCGGCTTCGACCTCAAGGTGGCCAACAACGCCGTAGCGGGAAAGCTACAAGGTGGCTATGTAAATCTGCTTCACGCCTTCCCGGATGGAAAAATCGACTGGGCCTACGATCCCACCGGCAAAACACCCGACATGCCCCCCAATCACGAATGGGTGTGGCAACTCAATCGCATGATGTTTTGGGAAGACCTCGCGGGCGCTTACGCCGCCACAGGTGACGAGCGCTATGCTGAGACGTTTGTGAACCATCTACGCTCGTGGGTTGCCCAAACAGCCAACA
This sequence comes from Spartobacteria bacterium UBA695, assembly GCA_002298145.1. Classification (GTDB taxonomy): domain Bacteria; phylum Verrucomicrobiota; class Verrucomicrobiia; order Chthoniobacterales; family Chthoniobacteraceae; genus UBA695. Next base: position 65,689 of record DBMP01000015.1, read on the forward strand.
TCCCGACGATGGACGACTGGCGTCCCGGCTCGGCCTGGCGGCCCATCGAAGCCGGATTGCGCATGGGCAATTCCTGGCCCATGGCCTATCACCGCTTCCTTTTGTCCCCGTCGTTTACCGACGCCGACATGTTGCTGTTTGTCCGTTCCTGCCTCGACCATGGCCGCTATTTGCAAAAATACGGCGTGGAAAACCAAGGCAATCACCTCACCATGGCCATGTCAGGATTGTACTGCGTTGGTGCGCTCTTCCCCGAATACCGCGAAGCCAAAGGATGGCGCACCACCGCCGTTGAGCGCCTTGCCCGCGAAGCCACGCGCCAGTTCTTGCCCGACGGAGCGCAATTTGAACTCACGCCCGGCTATCACAACGTGGCGCTCGAGAATTTCCTGAAAATCATGGATGTGGCGCAAAAAACCGGCCATCAGGAGGAGGTTCCCGCCGCTCTGACTACCTGCGTAGAGAAAGCCTATACCTACCTGCTCGGGCTGATGACGCCGGACCGTTCGCTGCCGATGTTCAACGATTCCTGGGGGATTTCGGCCAACTATCTCTACCAAAAAGCGGTGAAGCTCTTCCCCGAGCGCACCGATTTCCGCTGGGCCTTGACGGTCGGCAGGGAAGGCACAGAACCCGCTGCCACCTCGCAGTTCTTCGACTGGGCCGGGTTCGCCGTCATGCGTTCCGGCTGGGGGCGAAACGACAACTTCCTCGTCTTCCGCGCGGGTCCCGCGGGCACCGGCCACATTCACAACAGCGCACTGGACGTCGTCCTGTGGGCCTGGGGGCGCCGCTTGCTGCTGGACAACGGTGGTGGCAGTTACGAGAAAAGCAAATGGCGCGACTGGTCCATTTCCACCCAATCCCACAACTGCGTGGTGGTGGACGGCTTGAGCCAGAACGTTCCCGACGAATGGTCGCCGCAGGGGCATGACAAAGACCCGCGCTATGTCTCGCAGAAGCCCATCGACGCAAGCTGGACGAGCACGCCTGCCTACGATTACGCGCAGCAAACCTACAACAACGGCTACGGTCCCCAGCGCAAGAAAATCGCCGCGCAAAAGCGGGAAGTCTTCTTCCTCAAGCCCGGCATCTATGCCGTGCGCGACACCGTTGCGCCCAGCGACGATGCCGAGCACACCTACCAGGCGCGCTGGCAAGTCGGCAGCACGCATACGGAGTATGATCACGCTTCGGGGTCCGTGGAGACGCGGGACGCAGGTCTGGCCAACCTCGCCGTCGTTCCGCTTCTCCGCGACGGGCTGGAAGTGCGCAGCGTCACGGCCCAGGAAGAGCCGGAAATTCTCGGCTGGATCGTCATCAAGGATAGCGTGCCGCCGCGTCAGCCCATCACCACCGTGCTGCACACCGTCAAAGGGAGCGGCGTAAAGCAATTGCTCACGCTGCTCATCCCACTCAAACCGGGGGAAAAATCTCCCATCCGCAGCGTCTCCGGCACCAATCCCATCGAAGTCACCTTCAACGACGGGCGGCGCATTCAAATCAACAACGCGCCGGATGCCCCGCTGACCCTGAGCGAGCTTAACTGAGTAATTAATTCTCCACCTTGAAGGTGGAAACTGCGGCGTTATTTTTCCCTGAAACGGACACTCGTCCATCAACGATACCCCTAAGCAAACCCATGAAAACCCCGAAGACTCGTCATCCCCGTTATACTTCCGCCGCCCTGGTCGCATTGGCACTGGCTGGCGCATTTTCCGGCACTTCCCAAGCGGACACTTCCACATGGTCTGGCACCAGCGGTCTTTGGTCGGCTTCCTCTAACTGGGATTTGGCACCCGTCCTCGGGGGCTCCATCACGTTGGGCAATGTGGCCAGCGGCACCCGTACCGTAAGTTACGACGATACAGCGACTACTGGCACGATCGCGACTCTGACGATGACCCAGACATCTGCGGCCATCAACCAGCTTTTTATCACTGGCACCAAAGGGCTGACGGTCACCAACGCCATTACGCTTGGAGCCACCAGCGGCACTGAGGAGTTAAGAATCGGCAATACCGTTACAACTAATACTACCGGATACACATACTTGACGGCTTCCGGCGGAGTGACCGTCAACAGCGGCGGGGTGCTCACTTTCCAAATCAGCGGCAGCAATAGTGCCGGTTCTCCAACCATGGTGGGCAACGTCACCGTCTCGGGCGGCTTGGTGGGAATAATGACCGGAGGTAATCGTTACTCGGCAAATGGCGGGCTCATTACAGGAAATATGAGCCTAACCTCGGGAACCATCCGGATGTACGACCCGGTGGATACCTGGAGCCGCGGCAGAATTAGTGTCTCCGGTTCGTTCACCGCCACGGGCGGTACCATTATTGGGGGGCCTCAAAATACGTTCAATGAGATTTACGTTGGAGGTAATATCACCGTCGGCTCGGGCGTGACGCTGAGCATGACTCCTAGCTTTGTGCTCATGGCCAATAATTCCGTAGGGACTATAGATGCCTCTGGAGCCGGCATTCTGGGGGCACGCACCTGGATCGGCAGCGGAACCAGTACCGCCACGTTCAAAACGAGCGGTACCGCGGCCCTTCAAGCCACGGGAATTTCTTTTGCCGTCGGCTCCACCAACGTCCGCCAGAAAATTGTGCTCGGTAGCAACCTGATCAAAACGGGCACTGCCGTCACGCCTATTCAGTCAACCTTTGGTGCGGGATCTGGCAACAACTCCGAATATGAACTGGACCTGGGCGGACACACCTACGATGCCACAGCCTACGTTCTGCCCTGGGCTCCCAACACCTCTAGCGGAACGGCCAAATACTTTATTACATCCTCTACCGCAGGGGGTGTTTTCAAGGTGCAGCAAGTGAATCTCTCCACAGCGTTCACCCAAACCACCCTTGGTGCGGGCGCGACTTTGCAAATCACGGGAGGCAACGGAGCCACGATCAATCTGTCCGGCAGCAACACCTTCGCCACCAACTCGACGGTGCTTTACACCGGAGCCGCCACCACGAGTTCCGCAGCCGTGCTGACCACCAACAGTGCTCTTGGAAATCTCACCGTCAAAACCGGCGCCGTGCAAGTATCGGGCTCCGCGTTGACGACCGCCGGGACGTTGACGGTTGACGCGGGCGGCACGCTCGATGTCAGCGCCTTCTCAGCCAAGGCTGCGGGCGGCCTCGTCCTTGGTTCGGCCACAGGCTCGGGCCTGATCACCGGCGCACAGGGGATCGTGCTCGCGGGCACCAATGGCGGCGCGGTCGCCGCTTCGCTTATCAGCGGCACCATCACCAGCGCCATCTCCAGCGGCACTGCCGCCAGCACCGTGACCAAAACGGGCACCAACACCACCGTGGTGCTCAATGGGGTCAATACCTACCTCGGTGCGACCACGGTTTCCCAAGGCCGCCTCGATGTCAACGGCTCCCTCGGGGCCAGCAGCGCGGTCGGCATCGCCGCATCCGGTACGCTGGGAGGCGCGGGCACCATCAACGGCACCGTGGTTAACAGCGGTGTGATTACCGGCGGCCTCATCTTCGCCAACGACGTCACCATTAACAACGGAGCGACCGCCACCGCCGCGGCCTTCAACGGCAATATCGTCGACAACGGCTCCATCACCGGCGGCCTCACCGTCCAAGGCGGCAAAGTCCTTAGCGGCTCTGGCTCCGTCAGTGGCAACACCACCGTCAACGGCGGCACCGTCAACGGCACAGGCCTAGCGCTGGGTACAACCCGGCTCAACGGCACCAGCACCCTGAGCGGCTACAACATCGCCAGCAGCGTGGCCATCACCGGGGGCAGCACCTCGCTGACCGGCACCACGAAATCCACCGCAACCTTGTCCGTCGGCGTGGGAGCCATCCTCAATAATACCGGAACCGTGGACGGCAACGTAGGCGTTAGCGGATTACTCAAAGGCACCGGTACGGTAACTGGAAATCTCGCTCTCACCAGCGGCACCCTCTCGCCCGGCAACAGCCCCGGAATCACCACCGTCCAGGGCAACTTCACCATGGACGCGAGCTCCAAACTCGTGGCGGAAGTGAGCGGCACCATCGCGGGATCAACCTACGATCAGGTCAAGGTAAGCGGGAACGTCACCCTCGCGGGCACGTTGGATCTGAGCACGCTCGGCGGACTAGGCATGGGCGACACCATCACGCTTATCGACAACACCGGCAGCGGTACCACCAGCGGGTACTTCTCGCAGATCATCACCAGCGGCAGCACCTACGCAATCGGCACCGCTGTCGGGACGTATACCTTCACCTCAGGTACCACGGAGTATCTCCTCAACTATGCCGCCAATGCCGACAGGGACAGCCTCAACAATGACGTCACCCTGACCGTCGTGCCCGAGCCCGGCACCTGGGCTATGCTCGTGGGCGGAATGGGGCTCCTCACCTTCGGCCAGCGCCTCCGCCGCCGGTCGGCAAGATAGGAAATGAACAGCAAATTAATCCCGCCAGTTCCGGCTGGCGGGGTCGATCCTTATCGGGAAACATCATGCTCATCGCATCGCAGACACGCTCTAGGAATACAGAACCTGCCGAGGAAAACGGCATGAGTTCTCCATCGCACCGCAGGCCAGCCCTGTTTGCCATGCAGGACCCCCTGATGTTCGACATGGTCTGGACAGAGCAGCAGAAATCCAAGCTCCGCGATCTCGTGGATATTTCGGACTGGGTGTGGACCGGCAATGTCGAAGATCATCCGGAAATTCTCGCCAATACGGAGCTGATCTTCTCCACCTGGGGCATCCCCAGCCTCACGCCTAGGGATCTGGACTATCTGCCGAAGCTCAAAGCGGTGTTCTACGCCGCCGGTTCCGTCAAATCCTTTGCCGCCCCGCTGCTCGAGCGCGGGATCACCGTCGTCAGCGCAAACGTCCCCAATGCCATTCCCGTTGCGGAATTTACATTATCGCAGATAATCTTTGCCTTAAAGCAAGGCTGGCAGCATCACCGACAACTACGCTGCACGCCTAACGCTAATGGGTTTAAGGAACTGCCCATCACCGGGCTCTACGGAGCAACTGTCGGCATTATTTCATTAGGAACGATCGGAAGAAAATTATGCGAGCTGTTGACCCCCTTTGACTTGAATAAGCTCGTGTACGATCCGTATATCAAAGAATCCACGTTGCGAAAGTACCACCTTCAAAACACAAGCCTGGAGGCCCTTTTCGCCCAGTCGGACGTCGTCACCGTACACACTCCATCGTTGAAGGAAACGGAAGGCTTGGTGACCGGCAAGCTGCTGGATTCCATGAAGCCTTTCTCTACCTTCATCAACACGTCCCGCGGCGTATTGGTGAGGGAAGATGAAATGATCGAAGTTCTCCAGCGGCGTCCCGACATCACCGCCATCCTGGACGTAACCCGCTCTGAGCCACCCATGGAAGGCTCGCCCCTTTATCACTTGCCGAACGTGGTGCTGATGCCGCATATCGCAGGGTCCAAAGGCAACGAGATCCGGCGCATGACGGACTGGATTATCGAGGAGTGCGCCAACTATATCGAAGGTAAGCCGTTGAAACTCGCCGTAAGTGCCGACGCATTAGACCATTCGGCCTAGGAAGCCGAATAGGACCCCCCTAGCACTTCATGCAAAGGCAATGAAATTCGCTTGATGCTTGGGCTGGATCTTAATTGCGTCATCAAAAGATGAATGACCGTTTGGGCTAGTTCAGTGTGGGAAACTCCCACACATGCCAGAGGAGGATCAAAGTACCTCGATATTTCATAATCGCCCACACCGAGCACGGCCACGTCATGCGGTATCTTCAGCCCTTGCTCCCTGATTGCCCGATATGCTCCCAAGGCCAGAGCATCGGACGCTGCATACAAACCATCAAATGGAATCCCCTTGTGTGCCAAGTAAAACTTCACCGCATCGTAGGCCGTATCACCGGAGAGTTTCTCCGCAATAATTTCCTCGGCGGGAATTCCCAGCAATTCGGTTGATCGCCTCTGAAATCCGTTCACCCGGTTTTCCGTGCTCTGGGTCAACGGGCTGCCATGAATCACCGCCAGGCGTTTCCTCTTCCGTCTCACTAATAGCTCGGCAGCGCGCGCCCCGGTTCCCTCGTGTTCGACAACACACGGATACCCGGCAATGGATCGGTTTACCAATACCACGGGGAAAGGCAAATGCGTGCGAGCCAAAAAGTCATCATCCTCGGCAATCGTGTTCAAAATGATCGCGGCGTTAAAATGATCCCCAGACAGCAACCCGGGCATCTCTTTCAACCGTCCGGCGTTAAACATTTCGATTAGTAAAGAGAGCGATTGATTTTTCGCTTTTCCCACGCCTTCGATCTCCCGATGAAGCGCCGCGACGAAATGATTTACCAGCGTAATGGGGGCTTCAAAACTTGTAATCAAAGCCAGCACGAGCGCGTTTTTCACCCCCTCGCTGCTCCGGAGCCTTCGTGCGCTGATATTGGGTAGATAGCCCAGCTTGGCTGCGGTATCGCGGATTTTCTGTGCCGTTTCCTGAGGAATGCGTCTTTCCAGATGCCGGTTATTAAGAACACTGGAAACTGAGCCGATGGATACCTGTGCCCTGGCTGCAATATCCTTTAAGCTCACGCGAGTATGGGCTTTTGACGACAATTTTGACATGGGAGAAAGGATTAAAAAAAACAGCAGATCACGAATTGACCCAAATTTGCCCCCAATCCTCCTAAAGTTCCACAGGAAAACCATATATCGAGATGCACAAACGTTATTGCATTTGCGAGGAAATCTTTTTAATCTTCAACGCTACTTTCTCCCTCACCTACTCTGTTTACACCTATGCTCCCTCTTTTTCTTGGTATTGACGTCGGCACGGGAAGTGCCCGCGCGGGAATTTTCACCGCAAACGGTCAAATGATTGCGTCCTCCAGCCAGGCGATCCGGATGTGGAAATGCAAAAATGATTTTGTCGAACAGTCATCCGAGGATATCTGGGCCGCTTGTTGCCGTGCGGTTAAGCTTGCGATCTCCCAGGCGGGAGCCGTTGCGCAGGATATCCACGGCATCGGGTTTGATGCAACGTGTTCTCTGGTTGCCTTGGATGCCGCAAATCAACCGATTACCGTCAGCCCCACTGGGGAGGATGAGCAAAATGTGATCGTCTGGATGGATCATCGCGCTATTGCCCAAGCGGAGCGCATCAACGCCACCCGGCATCCCGTCCTCCGCTACGTCGGCGGAACGATCTCCCCCGAGATGCAGACGCCCAAACTCCTTTGGCTCAAAGAAAACATTCCCGGCACTTGGACCCGCGCCAAGCACTTTTTCGATTTGGCGGATTACCTAACCTTCCGAGCGACGGGCGATGACACGCGCTCCCTATGCACTACGGGATGCAAGTGGACTTACGTTGGGGAAAATGGGCTGGATGGCGACGGCTGGGACAAAGGCTTCTTTGAACAGATCGGTCTCGGCGATCTTGCTGGGGAAGGATTTCAGCGAATCGGCACCCGCGTTCGCCCCATGGGGGAAGTTCTCGGGAACGGGTTGAGCAAAACGGCCGCTTCTGAAATGGGACTGAAAGAGGGCATACCCGTGGGCGTTTCCATCATTGACGCCCACGCCGGCGGCCTCGGTTTGCTGGGAGCCCCACTTGAAAAAGGGGCTGGACAGACATCGATGGAACAGCGGCTGGCGCTTATTGGCGGAACTTCCTCCTGCCACATGGCGGTGTCACAGAGCCCGATTTTCATTAAGGGGATATGGGGGCCGTACTTTTCCGCCATGATTCCAGGCTTGTGGCTGACGGAGGGGGGACAATCCGCCACCGGCGCGTTGATCGACCACATCATTTTCTCTCATCCAGCTGCCGCCTCGCTCCAAAATGAAGCTCGAGAGCAGAACCAAACGATCTACGAACTGCTCAACGCGCGAGTGGAGGCGTTGGCTAAAGCCGAAAATTGCGGCCATTCCTCGGAATTGACTCGCGAGCTTCATATCCAGCCCGATTTTCATGGCAACCGCTCGCCACTGGCTGATCCCACGCTGAGGGGAATAATCAGCGGGCTGACGCTCTCTTCCACGGCTGACGATCTTGCACGGCTCTACCTGGCGACCATCCAGGCAGTTGCTTATGGCACACGGCATATCATCGAGACGATGAATGAATGCGGATACGGAATCAGCACCGTATTCGTTTGCGGCGGCGGAACCAAAAATCCTCTCTTTTTGCGGGAACACGCCGATATCACAGGCTGCCAGATGGTTTTGCCGCGGGAGCCAGAGGCGGTCCTGCTGGGAGCCGCGGTTTTGGGGGCGGTTGCTTCGGGACAATTCCCCACGGTCATGGCGGCAATGCAGGCAATGAACGCCGCAGGAAAGATTATTGAACCGGCACAAGGCCGCACCGCTGCCTACCATCGGCGGAAATACGAGGTTTACCTCCGCCTTCATGCCGACTTTTTGGATTACCGCCAGATAATGAATATTCGATAATATCCACCTTTCGTCAGGAACATGAACCGTTCCATGAACCCTCTACAGATCCCGTTGCTAAGCAGCGTACCCGCGAGCCCTCTAGGGTAGAGGCGCTTTGTAGTGATCGCGGCCGCCGAGTTTTCTCCAATCTCGGATGACGGCCACCATTGGGACAAGCGCCAAGAGGCTGAAAATCGACGTCCAGTAGAACGCCAGGCGGTAGTTGCTGTTGGAAATATCCATCAAGTAGCCGATGGCGATGTTTCCGAGAATCAGGACGCCGCAGTTGAAGACGTTGAGAGCGCCGGAGAATTGGCCAAATTTTTCAACAGGGAAAAGCTTCATGGCCACAGCGCGCCCCGACAAAGAGTATCCAATCACCCCCAAGTTCGACACAACCGAATAGACGAACAGCGCGGTCTGACTATGAATCAAGAGTGCGCCCAGCAGAGATTGAATGCAGAGGGTCACGACCATGATCATCTGGAGGTAAAGGGGTGAAAAGCGGTCGCTGAGGTAGCCGATGGGATAGACAGTGATAACAGTGATGGCGCTGGACCAGGCAAAGATGTGGCCCATCCCTTTCATATCGATGCCGAGGGTTTCTTTGGCAAAAAGAGCCGTGAAATTACCGGCACACGCCAAGCCAAGGGTGATCAGGATCGAGACGAAAAAGCTGTTCCGGTAGATGGGGATCTGCAAACACTCGCGGAAGTAAATCGCGTAGGTTTTAAGCAAACCGGGGGGCTTTTCCTGTTTGGCCGGGGGCGGGTATTCGCCCTCTTTGACTTTAAAGCACATCACCATGAAGACAGCGACGTAGAAGAAAGCGACGCCGATAAATGCGGCATGGCGGTAGGTCATCAGGTGGGGAAATACAAACCAAAGGAAAACGGCAGTTCCGATATTCCCTGCGATGCCCATCCATGCCAAAAATCGAGACATGCATTCCAAGGGATAGACATCTCGAATGAGCCAGTTGTAGCCGTTGATGAGAAGCATGTTGGAAAAGTGATAGGTGGCGATAAAGACGCACAGGGAGCCCAGGACAAAGGTTCCCCTAGTGACATTCCCGGGAAGCCATGAGCCGAACAGACCGTGGCACAGGCCGCCGATTTCTGGCCCGAATCCAACGCCGACGAGGATGAGGGCAGTGAGCGGACTGACGATACGCAGCAGCGGGATCCGGCGTCCGATCGGGGTGCGCAGGTTGTCGTTCCAACGGCTGATGTTGGGCAGGAAGAGCATGTTGATCACTCCGGCGATGCTCCCCATCATCATGCCGATGAGTGTATTGGAGGCGCCCTCGCTTTTGAGGTAAAGCGGAATGAAGCGGCCGAAGACCGATTCAAAAAATTGGAACGCGAAGTCGCCGCCCAACAGCCACAGGGAAAGGATAATGAGTCCTTGCTTGGTGTAGGCGAGGTTTTCGGTTCGGTAGAGGCGCGGTTCGGAAAGGGAGACGGCTGGAGGTGCGGCGGGGGTCATAATGATGATGTTGCCTTAGAAAATCGCTCTTAGAGTGATGATTTGGAACGGAGCGAACTCCAGCGTGACGCGGCCCTCTTGCAGGGGCAGCGGATGCGGTTCTTCTTCCAAAAGATTGGTGACAGAGACCTCGCGCAAGGGTTGGCGGAAGGTCAACTCGGCCCGGCCATGGGAGCCCTCGGCCTCGTAGAGCCGCAGGATGATGCCGGGGCCGTCTTCGGCGGGCTTGACCGTTTCGCACAGAATGTTAGGAGCACTGATATCACAGAGTCCCGCGAATGAATGCGCGCCGGGGGTAACGACCAAAGGGATATTGAATTCGTACGCGGGACGGATGACGGCGTCGGTGGAAAAAGCGCCCGCGTGCGGCAGCAGGGCATAGGAAAAGAAGTGCTCCCCGGCGTCGCCCCGAGGATCGGGATGGCAGCCGCCTTTGAGCAAGGTGAGCCGCAGGTCGCTGTTTTCCACGGAGATGCCATACTTGCTGTCGTTGAGGATGGCGACGCCGTAGAGGGTTTCCGAAAGGTCGGTCCACTTGTTGTTGCAGACTTCAAACATGGCTTTCTCGTAAGGGGTATTTTTGACGGTCGAACGCAGGGCGTGCCCGAACTGGATTTCGTGCCGGGCAAAACGGGACCGCAGGTTGAGGTCGAAGCCGACTTTGAGAAGCTGATGTTTTTCGTGCCAAGCGACCCGGGTGTCAAAGTCGATTCGATACGATTCGGTATGAACCGTCATGTCCTGCGTGATGCGGGATTGGCGACCGATTTCGTAGACGCTCCGCAGCGTGAAGCAGAGCGGGCCGTCGGCGACGACGCGGCGTTCGGCAAGCCGCGTCTGGAGCTTCATTTTGAGCTTTTGGTCGGGATCGATATCCCAGTTATCCCAGACTTCGGGGACGTCTTCGCCAAGCAGGAACGCGTTGAGGGGGTGACCGCCGCCCCGCAGTTCGCGGCGGTGGGCGAGGTCGTAGAGCGAGGCAATGTAGCCGTGTTCGTCGAATTCGATTCGGAAGAGAGGCGTCTCGAGCGTGTGTCCGTCGTACGAAAACGGGGAGGCGGGGCGCGGGGCCGGGGCGGAAGTCGCCGCGAACGAGGCGCGGCCAAGGGCAGGCACGGCCAGGCCTTTGGCAAGGAGCACGGGCTCACCGCCGATGGTTTCGATCGCCTGAGTGATGACAGACGGATCAACGCAACCGGTGCCGGGCGGCAAGCCTTCAATACGCAGCGTGCCGGTCCGATCCCAACCGAGGCTATTCCAGAGCGTCCAGGCGGAGTCCTCGCCAGGGGCGGTGCCGAGTTCGCGAGCAAGGCGGTGGGCGGTTGCTTCGACGTCGCGCAGTTCGGCGATGGCGCGGTCGTGCACTTCGGGCATGGAGGTGCCGGGGAGGATGTCGTGGAATTGGTTGATGAGGAGTTGACCGTAGAGGGCGTCGGTGGCGGCTTTGCGGGAATCGCCTCCGCCAAGCAGTGTGACGGCGGAGAGAAACTCCGCGTTGTGCAGGGCGATTTCACTTTTACGAATGCCGCGCTTGATGGCGCCCATCTGCGTGAGTGTGCCCCGGTGGCCTTCGAAGTAAAGTTCGCCCGAGTAGGTGGGGATGTGGGTGGAGGTGGCTTCCAGGTCGTCCATGAACTGACGGACGGTGGTGTGTTCGGCGCGGGGGCAGCCGTCGAGATCACGGCAGCGCCGCGCCATTTCGAGCATTTCATACTGCGGCCCGCCGCCGCCGTCGCCGAAGCCGTAGGAGATGAGGCGGCTCTGGTTGACTTCCTTGTGCTGGACGTAGTTTTCCACCGTGCGGAAGTCTTTTGGGCCGCCGTGCAGCTTAGTGATGAGCGTGGCGGGATCGGGCCAGCAGTGGATATCGTTGAAGTGGGTGAGCACTTTGGAACCGTCCAGCCCTTCCCAATAAAACGTGTCGAGCGGAAAGGTATTAGTGTCGTTCCAGGTGAGCTTGGTGGTGAGGAAATTGCGGATACCGCACCCGAGCAGGATTTGCGGCAATGCGGCGCTGTAGCCGAAGGTGTCGGGCAGCCAGAAGGTATTGGAGCGGTAGCCGAAGTGAGCTTGCGTGTAGCGCTGGCCTTTCATGAACTGGCGAACCATGGATTCGCCGCTGGTCATGTTGCAGTCGCATTCGATCCACGCCCCGCCGTTGGGCTCCCAGCGCCCTTCTTTAACCCGCGCTTTGATCTCTTCAAAAACCGACGGGTAGTGGAGCCGCATCAGCTCGGTGTGGTAGGAGCTGCTTTGGTGAAAGGTGTACTCCGGGTACTGCTCCATCAGATTAAGTACGTTGGAGTAAGTGCGCGCGCATTTACGGATGGTCTCGTCGATGGGCCAGAGCCACGCGGTGTCCATGTGGGAGTGGCCGATCAATCCGGCCCGGGCGGCGGAATCGGAATTGCGCAGGGCGAGCTCGGGGGCCATTAAGGCACGGGCTTCGGCGAGTTGCGCGCGCCATTCTTCCCGGGGAAGGAGGGCTGGGTCTTGGGCTACGACTTCGAAAACCCGCTCCAGCACGGCGCTGATGTGGCCCCGGCGAAAGCTTTCCTGCGGCAGCGCCTGCTGCAATTGGGAAAGGCTCCGAAGGTCGAATACAAAGTCTTTGACGTCGTCGAGCCGCCGCATGAGCGTGACGCCTTCAAACAACTTGGGAAAGCGGATCGGGTAGGCGTCCTGGGTTTCCGGCGTGTCGAGCGGCATCGAGCCGACAGACGGGTGCCCTGCGTAGCTTTCGGCGGCAATTTCGTAGCTCTTCCCGGCGATCGGGCAGCGGTCGAGCATCAGGGTATGATGGTTGCCTCGCGGGGCGGCGTCCCTGGGGTGGGTGAAGAGGCCTCTCGGTTTGCCGTCGATCCAAAAGAGTGCTTCGCAGCCTCCGGTGCGCGCGCGGATGAAGAGGGGTTCTCCGGCAGCTTCGGCAGGAATGCTGACGTTGCCGACGAACCAGCAACTGCCCCATTGCTCTCCCCATTCGGTGCCGTGGGCGGCGCGCGGCCACTTGGACCATCCACCAGGGACGCTTCTCCAATGTTCGCGGGTCTCGCAATAATGCACCGGGATATCGCCCACCGTTTCAAATATTAAGGATGAGTAAGTATCCGCTATCCGGCGGACTTTGTTGATGGATTTTGCAGAAATGAGCATGAGATTTAGGGCCGGAATACGCTGGGCTTCCCGGAAACCGGATCGATTTGTATCGTCAGGAAATTGGCGGGAAGTCCGTTGGACTGGATGGGATCGGTTTCCAGAATGGCGGTGAGAAACCACTTGGAGGCGGGATCGAGGCTGGTTTCGCCGGTGGGCTTGAACTGGAAAGCGACGTATTGGTAGTTGGTGCCGACGCGGGGGAGACGGGGAGAGGATGCGTCGGCGGTTTGTTGGGTTAGTGTAAGGAATGAGGTTTTGTCCGTCGCGGAGGCGAGGACGACGCCCTGGGGAAAGCGGATCGGTTTGGTGGCGGCTTTGTTGCCGCTGGGCTCGATCCTAAAGAGCTGGAAGGCGCGGTAGGCCATGGCGCCGGTGTCGTCGGGCAGCCGGTAAAAGCGGACTTCAACCTGACGGTTGTAGGTGTTGGCGATTTGCTGGGCGAGGGAGAGGTTGCCGACGACGATTTCGCCCGTGGAGGCGACGTTGGAGGCACGGGCGCTTTTCTGGAAGGTGGCGACGGAGGTTCCGAGCAAGGCGATAAGGATCGCCATGACGATCATGAGTTCCAGCAAGGAGAATCCCGCGTGTTGTGATTTGCCGCTTGGCCGGTTCATGCGTGACTAGTGGTTGAACCGCGTCTGGTTGATGACGCGGAAGCGGTAGTGCCCTTCCATGTTTTCCCCCGTGGGATTGGTGGCGCAGTCGGGGAGCGTGGCGTCGGTGGGATCAATGTAGCGTTCGATGGTGACGGAGCCGCGCCGCTCGCCGGTGACGGCACCCATCGATTCATCCCATACCTCGGTCCCGTTTTTCGGGCGTTGCAGGGTTTGCACGCGGTAGTAGACCTGGAAGACGTTCGATTTGGTGGTGAGCCGCGCGTAGAGGTTCGTGTATGGTTTTTCGCGGAGGTTATCGCCAGTGAGCTGATTGGCGGCCCAGTAAGTCTCGGCGTTTTGGTTGCTGATCCACGTTTGGTTATCGGGAACAAGATAGACGTCGCAGATCTCCGTGGCGGAGCGGAAGATGTCCCCGCCCTCAAACCGTTCCCGGAATTGCCGCAAGGTGCCGTTGATGTCGCTGAGGTTCAAGGAATGCCGCGGAGAAAACGACCCCGTGGAGGATTTGATACCGCCGTTGATGTTGGGCACGGCGGCAATTTTTTCTGCCTTCAACGCCGCACGAACCGCAGTGTTCCGGGTAATATAGGTGTACGGCATGATCTGGTAGTTCATGTTGATCTTGCCTGAGGTGGAAAGCGGTTCGCTGAGCGCGTAAGGTTCGACCACCGGCATGTTGAAGAGGTCCATGATGAGATGATCCTTGGGGCCTTTGGTGTTGGCGGGGTGACTCTGCTGCGGGCGGAAAAGGAGGGTCTGCCAGGGGATACCCGCTTTAACCTGCGTGGGCAGCGAACCAAACATCCCGGGAGAAGGGATGATGCGGTTGGGAGCGAAAAACGACGGCCCGGGTGGATTAACCGCGGCGCTCTTGTAGTTGTTGTTATTGCCTTCGTCGGGTTTGTTGGCAAAGGCGCCGTTAAGGAACCCCGGGAGGCTGTTGTCCCAATCTCCGGTGGCGGCGGCGCTACTGACGTCGCCGGGCACGTCGGCAGCGCTGCTGGACGTGGCATTGCCGGAAACGAGATAGCCCCCAGAGGCTCCGACAACCGGCCACGCACCGCCAGCTTCCTGGAAGGAGTGGGCCAATTTTGAGGTGCCGGAATAGGCAGGATGCGTTTGAAATAACGTGGCGGTATCGACCGAATGGGTGGCGGCGACTAGGCGGAGATCGCCCGCCTTGGGCATCAATGTGCGTAACACGTCGCCGGAGGTTGGGTCCACGGTGGTGGTGGTATCCGTCAAGCTTAGCCGCCATGATGCAGGGGCGGGTTGCAAGTTGGACCGGATGAAGGAGCCTTCGTACTGAACGGAGCCGTTGCCCGGATTCTGGACTGCCCGCGATACCCGGGTGTCGTACCCCCACCAGTTGCTGGCTTTGCCGTTGGCTTCATTCACGCCGGTGAGGATCAGGTCGGGAGTGGGGACGAGGGCGGCGCCGTTGGTCCCGGTGGCGTCGGGGAAGGAGACGCCGAAGGTCTGGATGACTTCGGTGGCTTTGGTCTTCGAATTCACGGCCAGAAGGCTGACGCTAATGGTGCCGCTGGTGGAAATGGAAAGGGTGTTGGTGCTGACGGTGAAGGGGTTGCTGATAAAGGGATAGCGGGCGGTGTTGGTGGGGTTGCTCCAACCGTTGACGCTGTTGCCAACGGTGTAGCGGAACCCGTTGACGCCGCCCATGACGGTCGACTTGTAAACATCGTAGATCCGGGTCTGGGTGCCGCTGGAGGTGCTTGGGAAGGGGGCCAGGCCGTTGATTTTGAGGTTCTCCAGGCCGGAGACGCTGATCTGGAAGTTGCCTTCGATGCCGGTCCAGCCAGGCATGGCACTGGTGGCTTCGAAGAGCAGGGCGGCTTGGAGCCGTTTTTGCCCGCTGTTGAGAGCGGTGCGGGAACCGCCGTAGGTGTCGGCCAGGGTAGGGTTGTACGGGAAGGGGCTGGTGGTGGCCGTTGCCGCGGTGTAGTCGGTGCCCACCGCGGTGCCGTTGGAGCCGGTAAGCGAGCGGGCGGTGGCAAGATTGCTGACGGCTTTGGGGTCGTAGGCCGAGAGGTTGGTGGCAGGTGCCAGACCGTTGCCATCAGCGGTGCAGATGATGTGAAGGCCAATTTCCGATATCGTGTAATACCGGCCCAACCCCTGGGTGGAGCCGATCTGGATCGGCGAGACCTGACCGTGCCCCGGCCAGTAGTAAGACGTGCTCTTACGCGGTGTGGTGAACTGGTAGAACTGCGTGGGCGCGGTGCCGGAAACGTAGGAGTTTCCAAGGCTGTCGTCAAAGAGGTTGGTACAGCGGATGTAGTCGAAGATTTCGGTGAGGATCTGGTCGGCATCGCTGCCGTATTTATCCTGGAAGCTGACGCCGGAGAAGCCAGGGACGGCCCGGGAGGTCATGTTCTGGAGGTAGCTGTAGAGATCGCGGTTGCGCTGGATATTGGCGTAGTCGTTGGTGGCGCTGCCGGAGTCCTGCCGCTGGAAGTAAAAGCGCCGGGAGGAGGAGATGCTGCCATAGGTGGAGCAGAATGCCGAAAGGCGGTCGAAGGCGTTGGTATAGGGGCTGTTGGGGTTGGTGGCGAAATCGACGTGGACGGGCCAGATCGAGACGCGGGGCCGCCCGAAGAGATTGAGTTCGGGCGCGGAGCTGCGGGCCGTCAAGAGAAAGCGAGACTGCACGAGCTGTGCTTGCGTGAAGCCCTGGGTGAGCCGCCCGTCAGTGCCGCTACGGAAGAGCAGTTCGTCGGTGTTGCTGTAGAGGCGGTCGGTATCGGGGATGATGGCCGTGGTGGAAGAGACGGTGCCGTTGTCCGAGCCGCCGGGCTGGATTCGGGGGACAATTCCGTAAATCGTGTCGGCGTTGAGCGTCGGGAATACCGCGCTGAGCGAGACCCCAGCGGGGTGCCCCGGGTAGCGTTGGAATTCGCCGTTGACCGGTTGGTAGGTGGCCAGGTTAACGTCGTCATTGACCGCGAAATGGGGCGTGTCCCAGTAGCTGCCCTCTGACGCAGTATTGATATTGATTTTGCTACTTTCGTCGTCCGTCCAAAAGGCGATGCGGCCCACGATGCTGGCGGTGGACGAGCCGAGGATGGTGGCGCGGGTGCCCGTGCCGGAGACGGTGGGAGAGACCAGGGAGCCGTCGCTGAGAATATATAGCCACCGGGCGGGCATCGGGATGGGCTGGCTGGTGCTGGCACCCGGCGGAGTGGAGCTAAGCGAATAGCCGTCGATGGTGCTATCCGGGGGCGGTGTGATAGGGTAACTCCCCGAGACGGGTTGGTTGAGGTCGGTAAAAATGGCGGGCTGGGTGGACCAGTTCGCCATGTCGGTGACTTCGGCGTTCAGGCTGATGCTGGAGGCCACCATGGTGCCCGACGAGTAGAGCTTGTAGACTTTGGAGAGGCCGCCATTGGGCAGGTAGGTGCGGATCATCCCCGGCTGGCTGGCCCAACCGGTTTCCGTGGAATCGACGGTTTCCGTGGTGGCCTGCCGGATTTGCGTCATGACGATGTTGGCCGCTGTATCTGCGAGGATCTGCGCTGCATTGCTATCGGCATGCGCCTTGGAGGCGCTCAGCTCGGTGCCGATGCTGCTCATAAAGGCGACGACCATTACGGAAATGATCACCAGGATAGCGAGGACGGTCACCAGGGCAATGGCGCGCTCCCCGCGGGGACGAAGGCCGCCGGTTGGATGAGGACTACGCAGGGGGTGGATGCTCATTGGGGGGGGTACTAGGGATTCCAGCGGGCTTCCCTCAAAGCCACATCCGCCCGGAAGACCCGGTAGTGGAGGCGCTTGCGCTCAAGCGCGTCCGTGACGGTGGTGAGGTCCGCTTCGAGATTGGCCGCGGTTTGAAAGACTTCCGCATAAGAAAAGCCCAGGTCAGGCAATGCGGAGCCGTTTTGCAACCGAGCCATGGAGCCTTCGCTAACGGCAATCAACACGACTTGGACGATGGGCGGAAGCTGGTGCATGGTGGCCGGTTGCGTCCCCGAGGTCCACGGGGTCCGGCTGTCGTACTCGTAGTCAGGGGCAAGCGTGGTGGCGTCTTCGGCCAGCTTGGGCAGGATGACGCAGGCGATGATGTTCTCGGCGATAACGTAAACGGGCGGTGTGGCAGCGGCGAGGCCGGTGGAGATCCAGGAGTGGTCGCTGACTTTGTAGATGGAGAGGTTCTCGGTGGGTTGGCGGAATTCCAGCAAGCGGTAACGCCAGCGCGGCGCGGGCGGGCTCGGCAACTGCGCCAGGAAACCGGGGCGGCTGGTCTCGTCGCTGTCGAATTCAACGAAAAAGCCCATGGCGTCAAGGAGCTTGGCCATTTCGGAGTAATCGGCGGTCTGGGTATAGCCCAGCGGCGCGGCAAAGAACACGGAATGGGTGACTTGGGTGCGGGCCCCTGTAAGCAGGTTTTTGCCCGAGATGAACTGCAACTCGGACTGCCGCCCGTAGACATCCGGCACAAAGGTCGCGGCATTGCTCGGCTGGCGGCGGGTACGGGAGCTGTCGTAGTAGTCGTAATAGGTGTTGAGCGTGGCCTGGCTAAGCGTGCGGCTAATCCGCTCAAAAGCGCGCCGGGCGGACTGGAATTCGTCGATCTTTTCCGAGGATGCCTTCCAGGCTTTTCCAGTGGTGTTAAGGAGCCCCATACATACCATCAAGATACTGGAAAGCACCACCATCGAGACCAATGCTTCGAGCAATGAGAATCCCCCCCTGGGGAGCTGCGGTGACCATGGCCTGCGAGGATTCACTTTTTTAACGCCCATTGTTTACAGCCAGCGTGCAGTAGGTCTTTATCTCGCCGTTGTTGCGCAGGTGGACGAGTTCGAAAATGACCGTCTTGGCAGTGCCATCGGCCACGGTGGCCCCCGGTAATTTGCAGGCTTGCTGTTGCAGGTTGACTTTGAAGAAGGCGTTGGCGGGAGTGTTCCCGCCGCTCTGGATGAAGGCGCCCCCTTCATCATAAAAACGCGGGAAGGTGCCGGTAAAGGTGGCGCTGCCGCCCACTACCGCGCTGTAGTCCATCAGTTGCAATTCGTTCGAAACCGCTTGCACGACCTGGGATTCGGCAGTGATGTTCATGAAGTTGCGGGAGAGCCCCACCCCCACCGAAAGCAGGCCGATCAAACCGGATGCAGCGAAGCTCATCACCCCCAGGGCCACGATGACTTCAACCAAACTGAACCCTCTCCGGGCAGAGGTCGCCGGAACACGAATACGAGATCCCGAAAGCCGCGGCGGCATGCAATAGGGGGGGAGGTGGGCTCGCATGGGTGTAACTTAGTTTTAGGCCGGTACCAAAACAACCGACTTTTCATGAACCCCGTTGCATGGGGCGCTTGCATTTCTCCTTTGGATCATTAAAAGTGCATGTGTCTGCCGCCGTTTTTCGGTCCCCCCTTTGAATAATTCGGCACGACTTTCTCAAGCCCCCTTATGTCCCAACTTCCCACTCATGCCGATATCGCGGCAGCGGCGGGTGTTTCCCGCGCCACGGTCAGCCGTGCTTTGACGAACCCACACCTGGTCAACGAGGCGACGCAAAAGAAGATCCTGTCGGTGGCTGAGAAACTGGGCTACCGCCCGGATCCTTTCGTAACCGCCAACATGCAGCGGGTGCGCAGTTCGGGGAAGATCCGTACTAAGGCGATCCTGGCTTATTTGATTCCCCGGTCGCTGCCCCGCTACGTTAAAGACGTCAACTCCTATAAGGATCACTATGATTCCGCCCAGCAGAAAGCGCATGAGCTGGGGTTTGAACTGGATACGATTTCGATGGAGGAAGAGAAGCTTTCAGCCAAACGCTGCTCAGAGATCATGATTGCCCGTGGAATCCAGGGTGTAGTTATAGGCCCGTTTGACAATCCTTTTATCCGGCTCCATTTGGACTGGTCCCGCTTTGCGGTGGCTACGATTGGGTTCGCGCATGTGCGGCCCCGGTTTTCCATTGCCACGACCAATCATTATCAAATCATGAGCTTGGCGATCCGGCGGTTGCGGCACCTAGGCTATCACCGCATCGGGATGTCGATGCCGTCGCGGGCGGACCGCTACACGCAGGGGATGTTCGGCGCGGCCTATTGCCAATATGCAGATGCGCAGCCAATGGGCGAGCGAATTCCCCGGCACGTCCTGGAGCTTAAAGATTGGGGCAAGGAGGCTTTCATGAACTGGTTCCGGCGGTATCAGCCGGAAGCGATCCTCCATATCACGAACGATGAGCGCCGGTGGATCGCCGAGGAGGGCATCCGTGTTCCAGAGGATGTCGGTATTGTGAAACTGGGGTGGGACGCGCCGGTCGATCTTGGGTACGCTGGGGTGAACCAGCATAATGAGCTGGTGGGCAGTGCCGCCGTCCAGCTCGTGGTGGATGCGCTGCATCTCAACGAACGCGGCGCTCCAGCTTACCCCAAGTCCATCTTGATCGACGGCGAGTGGGTGTCCGGCAATAGCGTCCGCTGCATTCGCCGGTAAAGTATCCCGAAACGGGCCTGGAATAAAAATGCGCAGATGCAACGAGGTGCAATTCATCCTGTTTGTTAAAATTGCGGGACGGCCCCTAAATTGCGCGTTGTCAAAAGAATTCAGTTCTCCTTTCCCTTCAGAAAACATCCCCATCCTATTATGATTCCTCGTCTTTTGTGGGCAAAGACCGTTGCTGCGGCCTTGGCCCTTTCCTCACTGGTATCGGCCACAGGCCTGGCTCAATCCTCCACCGAACGCCCTTCGCCCTACGAGCCGGTATGGCTGCGGGTATCGGGCAAGCAGATGGTAACCTCGCCTCTCGCCCCCGGTGGAGAAAAGCCGTTCATCCCCGTGGGGCTCGGGTATTGCCGAGACGTGATCATTCGCGCGCAGGATGAGGAGCTGATGAAATATTGCAAAGAGCGCAAACTCAATACCGTACGACTGAGCTTTTACCTGCTCAAATTCAACGGTAAAGCCGATAAGCCGATCGACGTGGATGCGCATATTCGCGACTTTGTTGACCCTGTGGTTGATGCCGCGCGGCGTAATAATATGTATGTCATTCTTGACGACCACGAGTACCTCAGCTCGGCGGTTGACGAAGCCTCGGCGCGGCAGAAGCAGAATACCAAATCTTGGGATGAAGCGACGGTGCAGCAATGGATCGACGGCTGGGTTAAGGTGGCCGAGCATTATCGCAACGACCCGTATGTGCTGGGCTATGAACTGATCAACGAGCCGCACGATATCGCGCCGGAGGATGCCCGGGAGAAGATTACCCGCTGCCTTCAAGCCATCCGCAAGGTGGATCAGCGCCATATCATTTTGCTCGGCAACCACGATTGGTCGCACGCCCGCTCGATGGAAAGGACTTGGGGGCCCACGGCTTCCACGGTCGATGCGCCCTACAACAACGTTGTTTTTACGTTCCATGACTATCCGGACGACAACGATCCGTGGATTGTCCAACAGCACGTGACCGCCTTCCGGGATAAATACAACGTGCCGGTGCTTTGCTCTGAGTTTGGAGCGACGCATTGGAACAAGAGCGAGACGGCTTGCCGCGAGTTTGAAGCTGGGATGATGACCCTCTTTGCCAAAGAAAACGTCGGCTGGATGATCTGGGCCTTGAGCAGCATGAAGGACCGCCCGCGCGCCGTGTGGATGGAACCCGGCAAAACGCTCCCCGGCGGGCACGAAGTGGGCGACAGCCTTGCGTATAGCGATATCTGGAAACCGGCGGCACGCATCATGGCCAGCCCATTCCCCACCGAATACAAGCCTTCCAAATCCAAATAGTTCCAACGCAGTTTAGCCAAATCAAATTCATATGAAGACCCCCATTCTTACCAAAATAGCAGCCCTGTTTGTTACCGTGGTGATGACCACACTTTCGTGCAACGCTCTGGCGGAGGACGCCAAGAGCCCCATCGCGGTCCTGATGCCTAGTGACCCGCAGTCCGAGTATGCTGGCGGGTTTTCCCAACACGGGAAAGTGACTGGATTTTCCAGCGGGGAAAATGAGCCAGTCCGCTTGACTACCGGATACCTGGGGGGCGTGGTTCGTTGGTTTTGCGATCACCTCTGGGTGCCCAAGGCCAAGATAGACTCTTGGGGCCGGTATGGCATTCGGGTGGAACTGCGCAGCCCCAAGGCAGATGCTAACGTCGAGGGCAATGCGGTATGGCTCGGGGTGGCCGAACCGCCGGAATATTCCCCGTCGGCTAAGGGAAACGTTCAACTTAAAGCTGGGCAATGGGGCGAGATTCTTTTTCCCGCGCCCTATATCGCGGGGATGAAAGCGGAGAAGATCAGGGGGCTTTTGTTGCAACTTAGCGAAGGTGAATACGAAATCCGCCGCATCGAGATTGTTCCACTACCCTAAATTACAATCAGTTGTCTCGTCTTTAGCCCAAACGAAGTCATCAACCCATCCCCTATAAAAACATGAAAACCCCTGCCCTCAAATCGATTAAAACCGTTATTCCTCTTTCGCTGCTGCTACTGGCAATCCCCGCAAAGGCGGCGGTCTGGACGAATATCCAAGCGGGCACCTATACTTGGGACTCAGCGAATTGGGATACGACTTATCCAAATGGAGCCGGAGCCGTTGCGGATATCAGCCCGGGGTATATCGGGCAGCTTAAGCTTAAGAATGACATTACCGGTGGAATCACTTTGGGCAAAATTACCGTTAGCGCTGCCAACAAGGCTGTATTCATCGCCGATGATGGTGTGGGCGTGCTTACTATGGATTCAGGTTCGAGCAGCCCGGCAATCATGGAACTGACGGCGACAAGTGGTAGCACTAGCAGCCTGACCGTCAGGGGGGCGCTGGTGCTTAACAGCGATCTTCAAATCCTCCAAAATAACACGACTACTACTGCCGAGGGAGCCATAGCGATTTCAGCTACTGCTTCGGGCGTGGGCCGCATTACGGTGATTAACAATCACGCTTTCGATTTAAGCCAGGGCACGGTGACGCTGAATTCATGGAATTCAGCGCCAGCCGGTGTGACCATTGCCAAGGGGGTTACCTCCATCATTGGGAGTAATAACTTTAACAACTCTGCCGTCATTACCTTGGGTACTGCGGGTGGGGGCAATGTTGGCTACGTTTGGGGAACGGGAAATAACCGATACGGCTATGTCAACAATAGCATCGTCGTCGCCGCCAACACCGGGGGGCAGACGGTTCTCGGGGCGATTAGTACGACTGCAACCGCTGGTCAGCAGACCTTCACATCGATTACGCTGAACCAGAATCTCGCCATTATCAGCCGCATGGCCGCAAGCGCCTCGTCCGGGGTTAACATTACAGGACCTATCTCCGGCACGGGCGGCCTTGCCATTAACGGCACCTACTCTATCGGTGGGGTATCCACACAAACCACCGGGGGAGTGCAACTGACCGGTACCAATACTTTTACGGGCGACACGCGTGTTGTCGCCGGGCAATTGCTTATCGGCGGCTCGTTGGCCCTGCAAAACAGTACACTGAATCTTGCGACCGGCGATACCGGAACTGTCGCCTTCGGCAAAGCGGCCAGTTCGAGCACCACGGCGGTCACGGCGGCTGTTTTGGGTGGCCTCTCGGGTTCCCGCGACCTTGCATTGCAAGATATTCTTGGCAATGCGCTGGCCTTAAAAGTAGGAAACAACAACCAGAGCACCACCTACACCGGCGCGCTGACCGGAGCCGGTTCGCTAACCAAGATTGGCACCGGTGGATTAGTCCTCGGTAGTGCCAATACCTATACCGGATTGACCACCGTCAGTTCGGGAACGTTGCAAATCGGCAATGGCACCAGCGGTTCAATCGCCAGCGGTACCGTCGCGGTGACCAGCGGGGCAACGTTGGCTTTCAACCAGGCCGACGGAGCCTCTTATTCTGGCACGATCGGCAACAACGGCACGATCAAAGCAACCTCCGCTTACAAGAACACTTTATCGGGTAATATCGGCGGCACTGGCGGGTTTGCCCAGGCTGGCAGCGGCACCACCACGCTTTCCGGTTACAATACTTACTCTGGCGCCACCAGCATCACCGGTGGTTTGCTGAATCTTACCGGTACCTCCACCAGCAGCGCTTTCACCGTGGGCGCCTCGGCGGGTCTGAAAGTCAACGGCTCGCTAGTCGGCACGGTGACTTCGGCGGGCGTGGTCGGCGGTACGGGGAGCATCTCCGGAGCCACGGTCATCACCGGCACGCTGGCCCCCGGCAACAGCGTCGGAACCATCCACACGGGCAATCTTTCCCTGGCTGGTGGCGGCACGCTTTCCGTGGAACTGGGCCGCAATGAGTCCAACGTGGCGGTGAGCGATCTGGCCAGCGTCAACGGCACGGTGACGCTCACCGGGGCAAACCTGCAACTGCAGGTTTATACCAGCTACACGAACCCGCTGATGGGCGATATCTATTTCTTGATTAACAATGACGGCAACTCCGATGCCATTGTGGGCACTTTCACGACCCTGGATGGTGTGGCGACTACTTTGACCGAGGGAAGCCGGTTTACCTGGAATTCCCAAGAATGGGAGATCACTTATACCGCAAACTACGACACCCAGAGTGTCACCGGAGGCAATGACCTGGCGATCATCGCCGTTCCCGAACCCGGCACTTGGGCGATAATCCTGGGTGGGCTAGGTACGCTGATTGCCGGGCAACGCCTACGCCGACGCAATGACTAAAGACTAGCATCTAAAAGGGGAGGCACCCCGGGCCGCGTTCTCTGATGGGACGCTCCCGGCTGCCTCCCTTTGTTTTTTCCTGCACCGCAATCTATGACAATCCCATCCACGTCCACTCCAATTCGACTCGCCGCCGCCGACCGCATGGCGACGCTTAAGCGCCATAGCGAAGAACTGCTAAGCCGCTGCAATGAAATCGACGAGCACTGGGACCATGGCGTTTTCAATCGCTACCGCCACCCGGTTCTCACCGCCGGGCACGTGCCGTTGGAATGGCGCTATGACCTTGATCCTGTTGCGAATCCATTCTTGATGGAGCGCCTGGGCATCAATGCGGTTTTCAATGCGGGCGCGCTGGAGTGGAATGGAAAAATCGTGCTCGCTTGCCGCGTGGAGGGCTACGACCGGAAATCGTTCTTTGCAATTGCCGAAAGCGCCAACGGGATCGACAACTTCCGCTTTTGGGACGAACCCATCGATCTCCCGGAGACCGGCGAACCCGACACCAACGTCTACGACATGCGCCTCACCCGGCACGAAGATGGGTGGATCTACGGCCTGTTTTGTTCCGAACGCAAAGACCCCGCCGCGCCGCTGCACGATACCTCCAGCGCTGTCGCGCAATGCGGCATTGTCCGGACCAAGGATCTAAAAAAATGGGAGCGCCTGCCCGATCTTCAATCCCCTTCCGCGCAACAGCGCAACGTGGTGCTCCATCCCGAGTTCGTTCATGGCAAGTACGCTCTCTACACCAGGCCGCAGGATTCCTTTATCGATGCGGGCAAAGGTGGCGGGATTGGCTGGGCGTTGTGCGATTCCATTGAGGCGGCTTCCGTTTCGGACGAAACCATCATTGACGGCCGCGTTTACCACACGATCAAGGAAGTCAAAAATGGTCAGGGGCCGGCTCCGATTAAAACGAATCGCGGCTGGCTGCACCTGGCCCACGGCGTGCGCAACACCGCGGCAGGGCTGCGGTACGTCCTTTACCTTTTCCTAACGGATCTTGCGGAGCCTTGGCGCATCCTTCACCAGCCAAGCGGGTACTTTATTGCGCCTGTGGGAAGCGAACGCGTGGGCGATGTTTCCAATGTGGTTTTCTCCAATGGCTGGGTGCTCCGCGATTCCGGAGCGGTGTTTATTTACTACGCTTCTTCCGATACGCGGCTGCACGTGGCGACCACCACCATTGAGCGCCTGCTCGATTACGTGATCCATACCCCCGAAGACGGTTTGACCACCCGGGCGAGCCTGGAACAACGTCTGGAATTGATCCGCCGCAACCGCGCTCTGCTTGGAGCTTAACTCCTTTTATGAATATCAGATCTTCCTTTGTCATTCTGTCGGCGGCAGCATTTTTGCAAAGCGCATCCGCATGGGCGGGCGTCGTTTCGCTCCAATGGTCGACCGACAAGGAGCCGGTTGCCTACCAACCCGGCGAGCCGATCACCTTCCAGCTCCGGTTGGTGGAAGACGGGAAGCCGCTGGCAGGAAAAACGCTCAAGTGGACGCGCCGTGGCGACGACCAGAAAACCGAGTCGGGGCAGCAGCCAAGCGCCGCCGATACGCCGTTGAAGATCGTCACTTCGCTAGACAAGCCGGGTTTTGTTTACCTTGCCGTCACCATTGCGAACGAGGACGGAACTCCGCTGAAAGGCAAGTTCGTCAACAACAAGGAGACCGGCAGCGGCTTTCTTTTGGAAGGGGACGCCACCGCGCCCGTAAAGTTTGAAGGCGGCGCTGGAGTGGAGCCCCGGAAACTGGAGGGCAACCCCGCACCAGCGGATCTCGACGCGTTCTGGACCGCTCAGAAAGCTCGGCTTGCGGCGGTCCCCATGAAGGCGGAACTCAAAGAGATCGAGTCGCCCAAACCGGGCTACGACGCGTTTGATGTGCAGATTCCCTGCCCCGGTGGAAAAGCGGTCTCCGGGTGCCTTGCGGTGCCGAAAACCGCTAAAGGAAAATCCCTCCCGGCGGTCGTCAGCTTCAACGGGTACGGGGTCAGTCCAGCCCGCCCGCAACCCGTCGCCGGGATGATCTCGCTCAACATCAACGCTCATGGGATCGAAAATGGACGAGAGCCGGAATTCTACAAGGCTCTGGGGCTGGGCGAACTCAAAGAGTATGCATTCTCCAAGCAGGAGAACGCGAAACCGGAGACCGCTTATTTCAACGGCATGGCGCTTCGCGTTTTGAGAGCTTTGGAGTACATCAAGTCGCGTCCCGAGTGGGATGGCAAAAATTTGATGACCCGCGGGGGGAGCCAGGGCGGTCTGCAGGCCATATGGGCAGCGGCGCTGGACGGCGATGTGACGGAATGCCGCGCCGAGATGCCCTGGTGCTGCGATCTTGCGGGCATCCAGGTTGGACGCCTGCGCGGATGGCGGCCCGATCCCGCCACCGGGCTTGCTTATTACGATCCCGTTCACCTCGCGCGCCGCATCAATTGCAAGGTGTGGCTTGGCGCGGGGCTGGGGGACGCCGTGTGCCCGCCTTCCGGGGTGAGCGTCTTCTTCAACACCCTCACCGTGCCCAAGGAGATCGAATATATCCAGGGGGCGTCGCACGTGCGCGCCACGGCGGATATGCAGCGGCAGATTTTCCGTTCGGAGTAGCTTTATGGAGCAGCCCCTTTTTGAAGAGGATCAACATTTTGGCCAGTGGACTCGAGATGATTCAGGATTACCCTGCTTTCGCCTCATAAGGCACGAGGAGCTTGCCCCGGAATCCTCTTTCCGCCATTTGATCAGTACAGGCCATCTTTCCGCGATGGCCGATTGCCGGGGCAACCTGAACCTGTTTACCACGGAGGAGGGCATGACTTGGCTAAACTCGCCAGAGTGCCCGTTTGGCCGCAGTTCGGGGTATTTGGTGCTTCATACCGGAGGGGAGATCTATTCGCTGATCCATGGCGAACTGGACCTCCGCCACGAGGTGGTTTACGGCGTGGGCTCGGCTCGGTACCGGGGCGCGTTGCAACTCCCCGGAGGCTTGCTGGAAGTGGAACAACACTTTCTGGCGCTGCCGGATCTGTCCAAGGCGATCCATCTTTTCGTGACGTTGCACAACCCGGGGCAGCAATCGCTGCGGGTTGATTTGGAATGGCGTAGCGATCAGGAGGCTTCGGGCGGAATGCGGGTCGATGCTTCGGCTCCGGAATCGGGTCCCGGCTGGAGCGCCTGCGCTGGCGACGGACCGTTTTTGACGGCTGATGGCGAGGGCTGGAAACCTTGTAGTGTGCCGCAAAGCCTGCGGCTGCGCCGGGCGTGCGTACTGCCTCCCGGCGAACGGGTCGTGCTACGCGCTACGGTCGGCTATGGCAAGCGGATCACGACCTGCGCAAACCCGCCGCAAGCCCAAGCGCAATGGAGGGCCCGCCTTGCGAACTACCGGGTCGCCGCGCCAGAGCCGTGGATGGAAGATGAGATCGTGTGGGACGCGGGCCAACTCCTTTCATTTACGGCCTACGACAGTTCCGTGGAGGACTATTTCATTGCGCTCGGCGGCTACGGCTGGCCCGAGTTTGGCGTGCGCGAAACCGCCGAGATGAGTATCGTGTTGGCGGAATGCGATTGGGACTTGGCGGTGACCTCGCTTCGGTATGTCGCCAAGACGCAGTTGGCCTCCGGCGATATTCCGAAAATCCATACCATGCGGCGCGACCGCCCGGTGAGGGAATTTGAAAGCGATAACGAGATCTGGCTGCTGCTGGCCGCCGCCGAATGCGTGAACCGGACGGGCCACGCGGAACTATTCGATCAGCCGTGCCCCTTTTGGGATCATGGGGAAAGCGTTCCGTTGTGGGAGCATTTGCGCCGGGCGTTCCGCTGGCTCAAGGAGTCGATTGGCCTGAGCCAGCGCGGGCTGGTCTTGATCCGCGAAGGCGACTGGAACGATTACCTCTCGCGCATGGGCGCAAAGGGAGAGGGCGATTCCGTGATGAACTCGGCCATGGCCTGCCGCGCATGTGACGGATTGATTCCATGGGCCCGGCGCCGGGGCGATCTGGAATTTGCCTCGGAGCTGGAGCAATACTTGCGGGCTCTGCGCGTGGCCGTGGGAAAGGCGTTCGACTCAGAATGGTTCCTTTGCGGTTACACCGACGATGGGAAGCCGGTAGGCTCGTTCGCCGAAGACCGCCTTTACCTCAACGCGCAAAGCTGGGCCGCCCTAGGCCGCTGTGGCACGCCGGAGCAACGGCGCACGGCATTGCGCCATATGCTAGAAAAATGTCACACCGACATCGGGTTGATTTTGCTGAGCAGGCCCTTTTCCAGCCCACCTCCGGACGACATTGCCAAGTGCCCCATCCCGCGAGGCGAAGGCGAGAACGGCGGCATTTGGCCACAGACGATTTATTGGGCGGTGTGGGCGCTAGCCGAGGAAGGGATGGTGGACGAGGCTTTGGCAGAGTGGGTTGCCGGAACCTTGCGCCATCACGCGCGGCGATTCCCCGGCGTTCCCTATGGCATCTTCAATGGCCCGGATTGCTTCTCATCGAAGTGGGCCGGATCGCGCGAAGGTTGCAGCGAGGGCTTCCGTGTCCGCAATGCGCCGATGGTGCCCATGGTGGCGTGGCAGGGTTTTGCCATGCGGTGCATCGAAAAAGCGCTGAAAAAGATGCCCGTGGTGCAACGGGGTGTGTAACGGGCGGATTGTTTCGCCAGGGAGGGATTCCCAAACTGGCGTTACGCATGAAATCGGTCCAAACCTCTTCCGCAATTCTTCTGCCGCAACCCGGAATTCTCCCGGGCGCCCCATGCCACTGGACGGTTTGTGGAAGAGCCAATGTGAGCCACACGGCGGATACCGTTCTGGTCCGCAACGGCTTTCTTTTAAGTTCGCTGCGGCATGCCAACGCGGAGATTGCGCTCCAGTGCCGCGCGCCGCAAGGCACCCCCGAGGTGCAGGTGTGGGCGGGCTTTCGCGCGCGCGACCGCCACAGCCGTTATGTGATCGGCTTGCGCGGCGGCAACAATAACCACCTTTATCTGGCACGCTACGCCCCGGACGGCGGGTTCCGATTTTTGGGGATCGCACCGCTCGAATTTTCACCGCGTGTGGGCACTTGGTACACCTTGCGCATTCTACTCCAAGACCGCCACATCCTGGTTTATCTCGGCGATGAAACCAACCCGCGCATGGCAATCGAAGACGATACCAACGGGTGGACCGAAGGCGGCTTGGTGCTGGGCGGCGGCTATCTCACTACGGAGTTTTCCGAGGTCACAGTCCGTTCACGCGCCTCGGCGGATCTCCCGGAATTAGCGGAAGCACCAGCGGCGGCGCGTCCCGCGATCACCCGGCATGCGACTTACACTCCAGCACGAGTTGAGGTGCTACCCGACACTCGCGCGGAAATTCCACTCAACGGCTGCTGGCTATTTAAGCCCCAAAGCGCTCTTGATGGCGAATTCGCCAATGTCGACCTCGACGATTCCGCCTGGCACACGATGGATGTCCCGCATTTCTGGACACCGATGCTGGCCTGGCAACACGGGGAGACGATGTTCGATCACCTTGAGGGGGTTTCCTCAAGCCGGGGCATCAACGACGCTCTCTGGCTCGCCGAAATGGCCCGCGTGGAAGGCTATGGCTTTGACTGGCAGGCGACGCAAACCGCGTGGTACCGGCACCACATAATGCTGCCGGAGGATCTGCGTGGACACCGCTTTGAGCTGTGCTTCGATGCCATCGCAAAGGCGTGCGAAATCTGGGTCAACGGCAGCCTGGCCGAAACGCACATCGGGATGTTCAGCGAGATCCGATTGGATATTACCGACTTGGCGCGCCCCGGGGAGAATCTAATCGCCGTCAAAGTGATCCGGCACCCGGAAAACCTCTCCAGCAAAGACGGCCGCATTGTCGGCATCGCGGAATCCGTGGAAGTGACCGCGGAGATGACCAATTCAGTGCCCCGGGACATGTTCAACTTCGATCCTGCGGGAATTTGGCAGCCGGTAAAGCTGGTGATCACCCGTGAGGTTTACGTCCAGGATGTGTTTGTGCAACCGGCGCTCGACACCGCGCGGGTGAACGTGGAAATCGGCGCACGCACCGGGACCGGCGCAGAACCCATCACGCTCGGGTACACGGTTCGCGCCAAAGCAACCGGCGAAATTCTTCTAGCTTGCCGCGAGGCCGCCCACGGCTCGCCCGCCGAGCTTGCACGCCTAACGCTGCAACTCCCTAAAACGAATCCCCTCCCCTGGCATCCGGATGCGCCGCACCTGTACGTGCTGGATCTCGAACTCTTCCGCGACCGCCAAAGGATCGACTCGCACCAGACCACGTTCGGCTTCCGCACGTTTGGCGTCAGCGGAAATCGCTTCCTGCTCAACGGCCAGCCGTACTGGCTGCGCGGGGCGAACCATTTTCCCCACGGCCTGCGGCCCAACGACGCCGCGCTGGCCCGCCGCTTTGTCGAGTTGGCGCGCGAAGGCAATGTGCGGGTAACACGCACGCATGTGGCACCGCTGACGGAGACCTGGGCCGCCGAAACCGACCGGCAGGGAATGCTCGTCTCATTCGAGGGCATCTGGCCCTGGCTGATGCTGCACGGGGAGTTGCCCAACCCGAGGCTGCTTGAGATCTGGCACAACGACTTCGCCTCGCTCGTTCGCAAATACCGCAACCACCCCTCGGTGGTGCTCTGGACGGTCAACAACGAGATGAAGTTCTACATTTTCGACCACGAGAATAAAGAGCTGCTAGCACGCAAATGGGGCATCGTCACCCGCATGATCCGAACGGTCCGCGAGCTCGATCCGACACGCCCCGTCGTCGCCGATTCGGGCTACGTGCGCCGGCGGCACCAGGAGGATTACGAGCGCATCGTGCAGCCCCAGGGGTTCGATGATGGCGATGTGGATGATATTCACCAGTATTACTCCTGGTATCACCCTTCGTTTACCACCACTTACCGGGGCGAGTTTGCGAAGGGATTGGCCAGCCCGGACCGGCCTTGCATTTCACAGGAGCTTTCCAGCGGCTACCCGCGCAATGACGACGGCCTGCCGGTACGCGGCTATCTCTTTAACCATGCCACGCCACAGGCACTGGTGGGGGACTATGCCTTCGAGCACAACGATCCCCGGCACTTCCTCAACCGCGTCGCCTTCATCACGAAGGAAACCGGCGAGGCGATCCGCCGGACCAATCGCAACGAAGCAGCGGGAGTCTTGCATTTTGCTTATCTGAGTTGGTTTAAAAACGTGCATGACGCGACGACCATTGCACCGTGGGCGCCTTATGCGGCTTTGAAAACCACGCTGCAACCGGCTCTGGTCAGCGCGGAATTTTTTGGCCGGCATTTCTTCTGTGGCGACTCCGTTTCGCACCAAGTCTATCTCATCAACGACGCCACCGACGCGCAACCGATTCCAGAAGGCGAGTTGCTTTGGCAGGTGGCCGACCCTCACGGCGCGCCGCTCGCACAAGGCTGCGTGCCGACTCCCACAGTACCCTATTACGCGAATCGCCAAATTGCGGTCGATTTCGTGATGCCGGGGAATGTTGCAGGGCGGTGCGAGGGCAGCTTAAAGCTACAATGGACGGCTCGGGGTAGGACGATTTCCGAAAATGACTATCCGGTGGTCGTCGCATCCCGGAAGTGGGCCGCAGCTCCGCTCACCGGGAGCGGATTAGCTCCCCTCGCCGTCTATGATCCGGAGGGGCAATATGTCGATCTCATCCCAATGGGCGCAAAGACGCTCGATGATCTAGCGGAGGTTTACCCAGCCGCCACGCCGTGCCTTGCCGTCGCGGGACGAAGCGAGCACGTGCGCCAAGCTCTAGCCTCGCTGCGGGATTATGTCGAAAACGGCGGTCAACTTTTACTCCTGAACGTGGGAGATCTTTTGCCCGAAATGTTGCCGGGAACCGTCAAGGATTACCGCTGCGTTCCGGGCGAGATCGTTAACTTTCATTTACCCGAAGCTCCCATCTTCAACGGCCTGGAACCACAGGATCTCGCCTGGTTCCACACGGGCCCGCGCCCATCAGCGCTGGTTTGCGAAGGGGTGTTTCGGGTGGACCGCACCAAAACGGGCGTGTCCGTTCTTGCGGAGTTCTGCGATTACCATAACTACCTCAAACAACCGCAGGATGTGGTCCAATCCACCGGCACGCCCCTCTTCGAGTGCCGCATGGGAGAAGGCATGCTGGTTGCCGCTGAAATCACCCCGGCTGCCATTGTCCACGACCCGGTTGCCGCCCGGTTGCTCGCCAACACGCTGGCCTATGTGCAATGCCAGGCCGCCCCGGCCAACCATTCGCAAAAGCAATCTGCGCTCGCCTTTCCCCGCTAGGGTGTCAAAATCCGGTCCAATCACTATGGCCGAAATCGAACAAAGGGTCGACGCACTCCTGGCGCGCATGACCTTGGAAGAAAAAGTCGCCCTATGCCACGCCGGATCGAAATTCGCCGTGGCGGCAAATGACCGCCTGGGGATCCCGGAATTTTGGATGTCCGATGGCCCACACGGCGTGCGCCACGAAATTGAACGCGATAGCTGGGAGGCGGTCGATACGGACACGGATTTCGCAACCTACCTACCAACGGGGACGGCTCTCGCGGCGACCTGGAATCCGCAATCGGCAAGACGGTTCGGCGAAGTCCTCGGCGCGGAGGCGCGGGCTCGAGGGAAAGACATCATCCTTGGTCCTGGCATCAATATTGTTCGCACCCCGCTTTGCGGTCGTAATTTTGAGTATTACAGCGAAGATCCCTGCCACATTTCGAAAATGGTGGTTCCGGTAATCGAGGGAATCCAGAGTCAGGACGTCGCAGCGTGCGTCAAACATTTCGCAGCCAATTCCCAGGAACTCAACCGCAACGGGGTGGACGCGCGGATGGACGAGCGCACGCTGCGCGAAATTTATCTCCCCGGCTTCAAGGCTGCCGTGATGACGGGCAAGGCGTGGACGCTGATGGGGGCTTATAACAAGTTCCGCGGCCAGCATTGCTGCCACAACGAACATCTGCTCAATGAGATCCTCAAGGGCGAATGGGGATTTGACGGCGTGGTAATTTCCGACTGGGCTGGCACGTACGACACCATGGAAGCGGCCCGCTACGGGCTGGATTTGGAAATGGGGACCAGCCGCCCGTATGACGAGTATTACCTCGCGCGGCCCTTCCGGGAGGCGATTGAACGCGGAGAACTTGAGCCAGCGTTGCTGGACGACAAGGCCCGGCGTATTCTCCGCGTGATGTTCCGCGTCAGGCTTTTCGACGCCGACCGCAAGCCAGGTGAACGCAATTCGACGCGACATCACCAGGCGGCTTTGGAGCTAGCCAGGGAAGCGATTGTACTTCTCAAAAACGAACGCCAGGTTTTACCGCTAGACCCCAAGACGCTGCGCAATCTGGTCGTCATCGGCGACAACGCCACCGCAGAACACGCCCGCGGCGGGAATAGCTCGGGCGTGAAGGCGTTGTACGAGGTCACGCCGTTGCAGGGGCTTCGCAACCGACTGGGCGATGCGGTTAAAATCCAGTATTTCCAAGGGTATCCTCCCATTTCCAAATCGGCCCCAGATATCCAGGGGGAATACCTCGGCATCGCCGACAAAGGGGCGGGCACCCATGGCTGGAAACGGCGCTATTTCCCAAACCGAAATTTTTCGGGAGCCCCAACCGAAAGCGCCGACGCTACGCTTGATTTTACATGGGACGATGAAACGGAGTTTACTATTTCCTGGGAGACCACGCTGACGCCCCCGCGCTCGGGAATTTATGAATTTGTACTCACCGGTGTGAACCACGCCCGGCTTGAAATCGATGGCGAGGCGTTGATCCAGTGTTGGTCCGATGGCCAGAAGGATGTGATCGCCAAGTCGATTGAACTGGAAGCTGGCCATACCTATCGGTTCTCGGTGGCGCTAACGCCGCACGGGGCGGGCCGCGTTCACCTCGGCTGGATTCCGCCCGGCTCGTCCGCGCGGCAGGAAGAGCCCCTGGAACTGCTCCGCGCGGTTCGAGAAGCCGACGCTGTGATATTCGTCGGCGGGCTGAACCATCAATACGATGTGGAAGGTTCCGACCGGCCCGACATGGCTCTCCACGACGGGCAAAACGAGCTGTTGGCGAAAATTTTGGGGCTGAATCCCCGGACCGCCGTTGTGCTGGTTGGTGGCTCGCCGGTGGAGATGCCTTGGGCGGCTGACGCGCCCGCCATTGTGCAGGCGTGGTATGCGGGAATGGAGGGCGGCAACGCGATTGCAGAGGTCTTGCTGGGCGAAGTCAACCCGTCCGGGAAACTGCCGATGACCTTCCCGCGCTCGCTCCAAGACACCCCGGCACACCAGCTCAACGATTATAACGCGGAGTTCTGCGATTATAAGGAAGGCGTTTTTGTCGGATACCGCTGGTACGACGCCCGGGAGATCGAGCCGCTTTTCCCGTTTGGACACGGCCTCAGCTACACCACGTTTTCGTTGGAAAACCTGCGACTGGAAATATCCAAAGTCGGCGTGCACGCGCTACTTAATATTACCAACACCGGAAACCGCGCGGGTGCGGAAGTGGTGCAGTTCTACGTCGGCCAGAAGGCGTGCTCGGTGGAGCGGCCGTCGCGCGAGCTCAAGGAGTTCCAAAAAGTCGCTCTGGAGCCTGGAGAAACCCGCTTGGTGGAGGTGTTCCTGCCCCGCGAGGCATTTGCATTCTGGAGCCCGGCAGCGAATGCGTGGGTGGTAGAGGCCGGGGAGTTCGGGGTCGAAGCGGGGGTTTCATCCCGACAGATTTGCTGCACCGAAACGCTCCGAATGGAATAACCCCCAAAGGCCGCCTGATTAACGGAGGCGGCCTTTGGTTAAAAAGCCCTATTTGGTCAGAGTCCGGTTCTTGCAAATCAGCGCCGTCCGGGTCAGGACGCACGCCCGGCTGGTCAGGCCATCTTCGGGAGTATTGAGCACGTAATCAAGCAGACGTTCCACGCTGGTCGTCGCAACATGGCAGCGTGTGTCTGACGAAGCATAGTAAATATACACCTCGCCAGTAGAACGAGCGATCCAGCCGTTGCAGAACACCACGTTGGAAACATCGCCAATCCGTTCGCCACCCTCTGGGGCCAGGAAATATCCCCCCGGGCGGGCGATGACGCGCTTGGGATCATCCAAGTCACTCAAGAATACATACAGCACATATCGCAATCCGGCCGCCGTGTTGCGAACGCCGTGGGCGAGGTGCAGCCAGCCTTTTTCGGTTTTGATCGGCGCGGGTCCCTGGCCGTTTTTGGATTCCTTGATGGTGTGGTAAACGCGTGGATCGACAATGGATTCCTCGCCGATTTCCGCTTTCTCCATGGAATCGCAGAGCGCCCAGCCGATGCCGCCGCCGGAGCCCGCCTCGATGAAGCTTTCCTGGGGCCGGGTGTAGAGCGCGTAACGCCCGCCAATGAACTCAGGGTGCAACACCACGTTGCGTTGCTGCGCCGAGCGCGATATCAAATCCGGAAGGCGCTGCCATGTTTTCAAATCCTTGGTGCGAACAATGCCACATTGCGCCACCGCGCTGGAGGTATCATGCGGGCTTGCCGCGGGGTCTTTTCTCTCCGTGCAAAAAAGACCGTAAATCCATCCATCCTCGTGGGCCGTGAGCCGCATGTCGTAGACGTTGGTGTCCGGTTCGCCAGTTTCGGGCAGATCGACCGGCTCCTCCCAAAAGCGGAAGCCGTCGATACCGGTTTCGCTTTCTGCAACCGCAAAGAAGGATTTGCGATCCGCCCCTTCGACACGGCAGACGAGCAGAAATTTTCCATCGAGATAGATCGCCCCCGGGTTGAACGCGGCGTTAATCCCCAGGCGTTCCAAAAGGAGCGGGTTGGTCGCCGGGTTGAGGTCAAACCGCCAATCCAGCGGGACGTGGGCGGCCGTGAGCACGGGATTGCGGTAGCGTTCGAAAACGCCGTTGTACCACTCATCATCGACGGCGTTCGGGCGCTCGATCAGCGTTTCGAACCGGCGGGTTAAACACGATAGATTTTGGGAGAAGGGCGTCATGGTTTAGCAATTCAGGGAGACCCTCCAGCGATAAAACAGCCCTGCGGGCGGAACAATCGGAAAACGATGCACCGCGTTGCGTAATTCTTGCTCCCGCGCTACGAACATAGTTTAATTCCCCTATGTCCGAGCCGTTCCCCTTCCCCACCCAGAACGACGTTGCCGCGGCAGCCGGTGTGGCGCGCTCAACCGTCAGTCGCGCTCTCAAAAATCACCCATCAATCCCAGAAGAGACCCGAAAGCGGATCACCGAAGTCGCCGCGCAAATCGGCTACCGGGAAAACCCGTACGTTACGGCCAACATGCAACGCGTGCGGAGCGCGCAGCCGTCGCGCAGCCAGGCGGTGATCGCATTCATCACGCCGTATCCGCTACGCCAGTGGTATCGCGAGGTGCCGTCGTATCGGAAGATTTACGATGCTGCGAAGCAAAGGGCGTCGGAGCTCGGCTTTGAAATAGACCCGATTTCGGTGCTGGATCAATCGCTGAGCGGACACCGCTGCAACGATATTCTTGTTGCCCGCGGGGTGGATGGAGTGCTGGTGGGGCCGTTCGAGAATCCGTTTGTGCGCCTCAAGCTTGACTGGCAGCATTTTTCGGTGGCGACCCTGGGGTTTGCTCATGTGCATCCCCGGTTTTCCCACACCGCGCCCAATCACTATCACAACATGTGCCTGGCGATTCGCAAGCTGCACCGGCTGGGCTACCGGCGGATCGGGCTTGCCATACCGGCCCGGGCCGACAGCTACGCACAGGGCACCTTCCGCGCCGCCTATCTGCTCTACTCCAGCAAGGTCGCGCCAAAATATCGGGTACCGGAGTTTGTAACCGATACCGCCAACTGGAATGACAGGGCATTTCTCAAATGGTACGCGAAAAACCGGCCCGAGGCGATCATTTGCCTTACGCAGCATGTGCCGGTCTGGCTGGCGCAGCACAAGATTGATGTCCCGGGAGAGGTCGGGATGCTGATCTTGAGCCGCCACGAGAACGAGCCAGACTGGTCAGGTATCGACCAGCACACAGGGCTGGTGGGATCGGCCGGGGTGGAGATTGTCGCCGAACAGTTGATGCTCAATCAACGAGGGTGTCCCGCTTATCCCAAAACGGTCTTTATCGAGGGCGAGTGGATTCCCGGAAGTTCCACGCGGCGGTTAAGGGAGCCTCACATTCTTTCCGCGTAATTCAGACCTCAACGCAAAGCAACGTGGCACTTCGAAAAATGCCACGTTGCGTTCAATACCCCTGAGAATTTCCTACTGACGACGGCGGAGGCGCTGCGCAAAGCCTAGCATCCCCACTCCGCCAACGATCATCGCCCAAGTGCTGGGCTCGGGAACGACGGTCAAAGTCACATCGTTATTGTGGCCGTCGCCCTCGCTACTTGCTTGGTAGCTCAAGAGATATTCTGTGCCAGCCACGGTGAAGGTAGTGTCGTTGTTGGAAGAGAGCGTGTAGGTGGAGCCGCTCGTGAGGATCGTGGAAAAGTACCCCGTGGTCGTGCCGCTGCCGGTGTTGTCGATGAGAACGATGGTCGCCCCCAGGGTGAGGCCGCTCAGCGAAGTAAGATCCAGCGTGCCGTTGAGGGAGACGTTCCCGCCCACCTTGATCTGGTCGTAGGTCAGCCCTGCCGTCGCGCCGCTCACCGCTGGCGCCAGAGTGGATGAGGCGTCCAAAGTGAGATCGCCTGTCACCGTGCTGGTGCCTTTGATGACGCCGCTGATCAAGGCGCTGCCATCGATGGTGCCGTTGGCGCTTAACGTCGCGCCCACAGCCACCGTGAGGGCGCTGGTGGTCTTGGTGGTGCCCGTCAGAGCGGTGGTACCCGCCGTCACCGCCACGCTGCTGGCGATGTTGTAGCCGCTCAGCGTGCTCAATCCGTTCAGCGTCGTGACCCCGAGCGTCAGGCCGCTGCCGTTAACCGTACCGCTGGTGACGGTGGTGGTTCCGATTACCGAACCGGAACCGCTCAGGGTCTTGCCGCGCTGCACCGTCAGGCCGCTGGTGATCGTTCCGTTGTCCGTAATATTGTCGTTGAACGCAGCCGCGGAGGCCGTCGCACCAGCGCGAACGGTTACGGCGTTGTTGAACGTGAGGCTGCCGGAAGCCGTACCGGAGATATCAGCGGTGCCGTTGATGGTACCCGCGCCGTTCAAGGTCGCCAGGCTGGCAATGCTGACCGCGCTGTTGGCGAGCGATCCATTCACACTCAAGGTGCCGCCGCTAACGGTGGTCGCGCCTGTATAAGTGTTGACGCCGCCAAGGATCAGGTTGCCGCCACTAACGGTTAGTGCCGTGGTGGCGTTGCCATTGGTGATGATGCCGTTGTAGGTGCCGCCGCCGGTCACTGTCAGAAGGGATGCACCGGAGCCATTATTGGTTACCGTCTGAATACCGCTCCCCGTGCTGGTCAGCGCTGCGACGGTCTGGTTGTAACCGTGGAGGTCGAAGGCGTTGCTGCTATTATCGGTGCCGCCGCTCGTGCCGCCCAAGATGAGGGAGGTATTGGTCGGAAGGGCGTTGGTGATGCCGTTGACCAAAATCCCGCCGCCATAGACCCACGTGGGGCCGTTGTAGGTATTTACAGAGCTCAGGGTGGTGGTGCCACCGGTCACATAAAGGTCGGAATTAGCACTGGAGCCGCTGATGGTACCGGTGACGTTGATGCCGCCGCTGCCGCCGTTCAGCACCAGGACCGTGCCGTTTTTGACCAGGGAACCGGAGAGCGTCAGGAGCCCGCTGCCGTTGTTTTGGACGGTGTTGAGGCCGTTGCCCAGGGCGTAGATGCTCTTGGCAAGGGTGCCTGCCGCGCCGGTGTATTGGATAATACCGGAGGAGGTGCTGGCCACGCCCAGGTTCACCGTGTTGCCGGAGCCCAGAGCTTGCGCGCTGCCGTTGGCGGCCACTGTGTTGAAGGACAAGACGCCGTTTTGGACGTTCACCGCGCCGCTAAAGCTATTGATGGCGTTCAAGGTCGTGGTGCCGATTCCGGCTTGCGTGAATTGGCCGGTTCCCGTGATGGCCGCGCCGGAGAAATCTGTGCCTTGCGCCACTGCGTTGCTCCGGTTGATAACCAGAACGCTATTGTTGTTAATCGCGCTGGAGGTCGAAAGCGCCCCCGTGGTGCTACCATTGCCGAGTTGCAGGATGCCTCCGGTGATGGTGGTCGCCCCGGTGTAGCTGCTGCTGCCGCCGAGAATCAGCTTGCCGGTTCCAATCTTCGTTAGCGACCCGGCCCCTGTCAGTCCGCCGCTGTAGGTTGTGTCTTGATTGTTGTTCCCCACGCTCAAAGCCACGGCGGCGACGGTGGCATTGATATTTTGCAACGCGAGATCGCGGGAACCTGACAAACCGCCCAGAACAGCGGAATTGACGGTGGTGCTGCTGTTCAAACCAAAACCGACGGTGCCACTATCGGCTGCGTCGAGGTTCAGCGTGCTGTTCTGGAGCGCATAGGATTTGTTTCCAGAAGCCGCCCCCAACAACAGGGTGCCTTTGTAAACCCGGGTGTCGCCTGTGAAGGTGTTGGTGCCCGACATTTTTACGATACCCGTGGTATCGATATTGGCACCGGAACTCTTTACCGTGCCGTTGATCTGGAGCCCTCCCGTGCCGGAAACGGTGCCTGTAAGCGCCACCCCAGAAGTATCAGCGTTTGTCATTTGGCTGATCACCGTCAGGTTCTGATTGAGCAACAGGTTGCCATTGAAATTCTGGGATATGGAAGAAGTTGGACTTGTCAGGACGGTTGAGCCGAGGACGGTTTTCCCGCCAGTATTGGCCGCCACCGTGATATTCGCCCCGACGGTCGCTGGCGTATAGATAGACACGAACGACACATCGCCGCCGCCGGTGCTTCCCAGAGTTATCCCACTTGTATTTCCAAAAGCGGCATTGGAACTCCACGACAAAGCTCCTTGAGCCAAAGTCACGGCTCCGGTGTACGGCCCAGCGGAAGTCGTCCCACCCCCTAAGGTAATCGAGCCATAATTGAGGTCATTAAGCACATTGGTAATCGTAATGTTCCCAGTGCCTACCAACCGTTGATTGATCGATATTGCCCATCTATTCGATGCAGCGCTCGTCGTGCTGTTGGCGTCCGATTGCTTGATCTGAAGATTGTCCACGACATTCAGAGCCGCGCCACTATTCGATAGAATCAAAGATGCTCCGACCGCGGTGGATGCATTTTCAATAAGTGCCCCAGATCCGCCACCGTTTAGCGTAAGTGAATTTCCCGCCGTTCCAGTGTTGATGGTAAATTGGGAGTTACCAGTCAGGGAAATGGTGCCCACAGTGACCGCGCCAATGTCATTAGTCAGCGCATAGTTTCCTGATGCCGTTCTGGAAACGACAGCCCCCACCGCATTGGGTACAATCCCCGTATCCCAATTGCTGACGGCGCTCCAGTTGCCGTTTCCATTATAGGTATACACCGCTGCATGCACGGGTGCCACCAGCAGGAGCGAGGCAAGCGGAACGGCGACTTTCAGGTATTTGTGAATAGGGGTAGGGGTTTTCATACTCATTTGGGGATGGGATTTCTCAAGAGGGTTTGAGCTTGAGGCGAATGACAGATTGGAAGTCGTTGCCAAATTAGCGCTCAGCCTGTATCGGGCAAACGGTTTTAAGCGCACCCCGTTGCGCGATGATTCCCGGGTTTTCTTTTGAGACCTCCTTGATCATGGGTATTTGGCAACGAGGTGCTTTGTAGTAACATTGATATTCCAGCCCAATTTTCATCATAACCGGCCCATGATCTCTTCCTCCCGTTTTTCGCCCCGCACCCTTTGCTTGTGGGCTTCAGCGCTCGTGGTTTTATCGTCAATTTCGACGAGCTTGGCGGCGGAGCCGGATTACGCAAAACCGCCAGTATTCACGCCTCTCCCCGTGGGGAATGTGACGCCCGAGGGATGGCTGCGCGACTGGTGCCAGCAAGCGCTGGAGGGCATCGCCGGGCACGCTGACGAACTCGACCCGGCCTTCGCCAGGGGTTGGCTCGATCCGCAAACGGACGCCTCCATCCCGGGGCTGAAAAAGGAGGCCATGCAGCAAGGGGACAAGGTCAACGGCTATGTGCTCGAACAAGCAGGCTATTGGCTCGACGGCGCTTCGCGGCTCGCGCACCTGATGGGCGACGAGGCGTTGCTCGCCAAATGCCGCCTCCGTTTCGAGAGCGTCATCCAACGCATCGAAGCGGGCAGGCCGCCCACGGAACTCAACGGCGTCCGGTGGGACGACGGCGAAAAGTGGGCCCACTGGCCAATGGCCGTATTGGGCCGTGCACTGGTGGCGGAATATTCCTTCAATCGCGATCCGCGCTACCTCCATGCCATC
Source organism: Spartobacteria bacterium UBA695 (assembly GCA_002298145.1). GTDB lineage: Bacteria > Verrucomicrobiota > Verrucomicrobiia > Chthoniobacterales > Chthoniobacteraceae > UBA695. Next base: position 107,360 of record DBMP01000015.1, read on the forward strand.
GAAAAAATCTACAACGATTACGCCCGCTTTGATGCGCTGACCAACACCAAAGGCCGGGTGTTTTCGCTGATCGAACACCGGGGCCGCCAACCGCTCAACATCGAAGCAATGCTGGAAGCATACCGCCTCGGGGGGCGCGTCCAACTGCGCGACGACGCCGTTGCCGTGCTGCGTTCGCTTTCCGATGAAATCGACACCCGCTTGCATTGGCACGAACAAGGGCTGGCAAGTGGGAAAATGGATTCGCATTTTTACTCCGTCGCCTTCGGCCACGCTGTCACCGTCAATGAAACCGCGAAGATCCCCGCCATCGGCTATCTCTTTAGCGGAGAGGCCGACTGGCTCCGGTTCTCGGAGCTGTGCGAGGAGGACATGGAGCAAAACGCGATGCTGCCTTATGGGCTAACCCCCGGGCACGAGGAGATCGGCGGCGTCGGGCCGTTCGCCTGCACGGAAATGTGCAACGTGGTGGATTACGCGTGGTCCAATACGTGGCTGCTGCGCATCACCGGCAAACCGGTCTATGGCGACCGCGTGGAGCGGGATGTCTTTAACGCAGGGCCGGGAGGCATCGCTCCTGATTTCAAATCGCACGTCTATTATCTGAGCCCGAACCGCATCGACGCGACACACCCGGCGAAGCCCGGCGCGGGCGGGTTGACTTCCTATGCTCCCAAGCAGCAGCCGCTATGCTGCACTGGCAATATCTCCCGGCTTTTGCCCAACTACGTGGGCAGCCTGTGGATGGCTAGCGCAGATGGTGGATTCGCCGCCACGCTCTACGGACCCAGCGTGGCTGTGGTGTCCGTAGGCGATACGAAAATCCGCCTGGAAACCCAGACAGATTACCCCTTTGGCAGCGACATCATGGTCAAGGTAACGGCCGATCAACCACGGGAATTCCCGCTTTATTTCCGGCTCCCTTCGTGGTGCAAAAATCCGCGCCTTGCCGTCAATGGCCAGCCGCGCGAAATCCGCGATTCCCACGGTTTTGCGCGGCTCCAGCAACTATGGAAAACCGGCGATACTATCCGCCTGAGCCTCCCCATGGAAGCCCACGTCGTCGCGGGTCGCTGTGCCGATGGTGCACCCTATACCAGCGTCACCTATGGGCCGTTGCTGTTTGCCTTGCCCATCCCCGTCCTCAATCACGATCTGAACGCTCCCGATCCGACCTTTGCCTTCCAGTATGCCTTGCAGCCGGGCAGCGCCATCCAGGCAACGCATGCGCAGATGCCCTCGCCGTGGTCTTGGGATCAAGCGCCAGTCCGACTGACCGTGCCGGGAGAGACGGTCGCCTTTGGCCCCAATCTCACCTTGCCCAAAGCGCCAACCGCCACCACGAACGCGCCGCTTACGAAGCTGACCTTGCGCCCCTTCGGGGCCACGGCATTCCGCATCAGCATGTTCGCGGCGGGGGACGCGAAATGATTTAGTATTATCCGTTCAAAAAGGCGGATACGTTCGCTTCGGCTAGGCCGAGCACCGTATCCGCTCCCGCGTAGTAAACGCGTAGCGTGCCGTCTGGCTTCAACAGCGCACCGCAGGTAAAGATAGCCCCGTCCACGTCGCCAAAGCGTTCCCAGTCCAGCTCAGGCTGCAAGATCGCCTCTTCCTGACGCCGAAGCACAACGGTGGGGTCCTCCAGATCGTGTAACGCAATCCCAAGCCGGTAGGTATGGTGATGATCCACGCCGTGATAGACGTTCAGCCATCCCTGCGGCGTGCGGATGGGCGGCGCGCCCGGGCCCACCTTCGCGCTATCCCAGTGGTCATGGCGGGGCTTGAGGACGACTTTCGTATCCGCCCACGTACGGAGGTCATCGGAAAACGAAAGCGTGACGCCAGGCGCTTGATCTTCGCGTTCCAGCGGCGCCCGCGACCACGTTCTCCAGTCAAAGCTCTCCCTCGGCAAATGCCGGTAATCAGCGGCCTCCGGGCGGTGCAGCAGGGCAAAACGGCCGCCGATTTTTTCGGGGAAGAAGGCCGCGTTTTTATTGTAACCAAAATCCGCAAACGGAACGAGTTCCCCCCGGTGCTCCCAATGCTCAAGATCGCTCGAAACCGAATAGCCTGGCGACGGAAGCCCGATCTCCTTGTCGTAAAGGCAATAGGTGAGATAGTAAAGGCCGTCGATTTTCACAATGCGGCAATCCTGGGCTTCGGTAGTGCCTCCCAGAAAACGGGAAGGAATGATTGGCTCTGCCCGGCGCTCAAAATGAAGCCCGTCTTCGCTGACCGCGAGGCCGACACTAGTGACGTATCTTCCGCCGGTCTCCTGCTGCCAGGCGGGATCATGATCGATGGCACGATAGAAAAGATACGTCTTGCCGTTCTCCTCCCAAACGGCAGAGTTCAATATCGCGCCGCGCTCCCAAGTCACATCGGGCCTGGGTTTGAGGAGCGGTTCGGAGGTAACGCGATGTAAGCGGAAATGGGTTGTGGTGGTCATGGCTAATAGTAAATATTTTGGTTGTTTTGAGGGAGGAGACGCTACGGCGCAATTTCCAACTCGATCCGATGCTTGACCGGAACGACCGCCTCGCTGGAGGTTTTGCGCAAGTCCACAGAACGTTCGACGATTCGCTCGCTCATGGCCTGGAACGTTGCGGTTTCATCGGGAAGGATCCGCACCCAATCTGGCACGGAATGCAGCAGCGACATGGAAAGCGGCGTCTCCTGGAACTGCTTCTCGCGGATCTTCTTATCCGCCTCCTCGAAGGGCTTGCTGAAGGGGTTATCCAAGAATTCCGCGGCGAGGTTGATCCCCTTGCTCAAGTCCGCTGCGGAAAAGACCTTCGAGCTGGGCCCCCACGTCACTTTGAGCTTTTTGGCGGGCGCATTAAGGACCACCAGTTTGAAGCGGTTGAGTTCCTCGTTGAACGGGATGAACTCGATCATCCCGCGCGTGGCATCCTGTTTTGAAGGGTCGCCGTAAAAGCAAAAAGGATAGCGCGTTGATTCGACCTCGACGAAGCCGGTCCCTGCTGAACTAATCGTGTGCCCTTCGGTGGCCTGGGCTTTGCCATCTTTCATATCCAGTGTGATCGTTCCGATTTCCCCCGAAAATCCCATCGCTTTGAGAAAAGTATAGGCCATCACCAGATGCCCGTTGCGGTTCGGATGAACGCCGTCACTGCCCGCCACCAGGTAGTCGTTGCCATATTTTGCTTTCGCCTTGGCCATCGCGTCCAACAGGGCGGAATGCATATCCACAAACACGAGACCCTCTTTGGTCGCGATTTCCTTGGCCACCTGCCCGAGACCTTCCAAGGTTTGGTTGTAGACCTCCGGCGACAGTTTCTTAAACGAATCAGGATCCACGGTTCCCGGAGTGCTTACGATCATCTGCCGCACCCCGGCTTTTTTGAAATTATCTACAACACCCCCGAGCGCCCGGCGAAACTCGTCCTGGTTTTTGGGCAAGGAGGTCGAATAATTTCCGTCGTTCATTCCATAGCAAAGAGTGACGACCGAAGGGTGAAATGGAAGCACATCGCTTTTCATCCGTCCCAACAATCCCGAGGCTCGTTCGCCGCCCCATCCAAACTGGATCGTCTGCAACTTCGGCACCGGCTGGCAAAGCACCAAATAGTCTTCAACATAAAGCGAGTAAAGCTTTTGGGCCGTGATCGAATCGCCACACATGGCGACCAGATCTCCGGGTTTAAGCACCTCTGCCCGCACGGGACCGAACCCGGCCAACAGAAACGCCATGGCCAATCCGAGCCACGGGATCCGGCGAGAACGAAAGATAGGAAGGAATTTCATATGCCAGTGCACTCTTCGCGGTAAAACCGCGCCAAGCAATGGACAAATAGTGCACTCCGTTGCAATCCTCCAGTTTTTACTCGCGCCCTTATTCACCCCTTGTTAGGCCAATAGCACGACATCTCCCTTCCATCTATGTCCATCGACACCCACATTACAGAACATCTGACCACGCCCGTGATTCATGAATGCGATCTCTGCGTCATCGGCGGCTCGTGCACAGGGCTCTTCGCGGCGATCCGCGCGGCGCGGCTGGGGTTAAAAGTCGCCATCGTCGAGCAGCAAAACTGCTTCGGCGGCATCGCCACCTCGGCGCTCGTCAATGTCTGGCACAGCCTCCTGGATACAGAGTTCAATCGAACGATCATCGGCGGACTCACAGCGGAAATCGTCGCCCGACTGCAAAAGCGCCAGGCCGTGCGCGTGGTGGAACGCAATCCCGGCAACGGCTTCATCTTCAACTCCGAAGAGCTCAAAATCGATCTCGACGAAATCGCTCGCAAGCACCGCCTAAAAATTTATTTTCACACCCAGTTTGTGGCCCCCTGCGTTCAGGACGGCGTCTTGAAAGCCGCCATTGTGGAGAACAAGTCGGGCCGGGGCGCCATCAAAGCACGGTTCTTCATCGACGCCTCGGGAGACGGTGATCTCGCCGCCCGCCTCGGCCTGGAAACCTACCTGCCCACCCAGGGTCAACCGGCCACGGCATGCGCCAAGGTTTCCGGCTGGGACACCATGCCCGGCGACTTTGGAGAAATCAGCCGAGCCGTTCTTGATCACGCCGCGGAACGCCATTTACCGGAAGGTTATCTATGGGGAGCGATGGTCCCCTCTTCGGAGATTTTCATGCTGGCCGCCTCGCGGATTCTTCACCTCAATGCCGCGGTCGCCGACGAGCTTACAGAAAGCGAGATCGAAGGTCGCCGGCAGATCCGGGCCGTCCTGGATATCTTCCGCGAAACGTTTCCTGAAAACCGCGTCGCCCTTCAGGCCCTACCCTCCCGGATCGGCATCCGCGAGTCCCGCCACGTGCGCTGCCTGCACCAAATCACCGGCGATGAAATCCTTTACGGAAAGCCGTTCGAGGACGCCATCGCCAACGGCTCCTACCGCGTCGATATTCACCACCAGGACAGACCCGGGAACACCTTCCGCCATCTCGACGGTCGGGAGTTTTATTCCGTTCCGGGCCGCCCGACTATTGAAGGTCGCTGGCGTCCGGAGACAGCGGAAAACCCAACGTATTACCAAATTCCATACCGCAGCATCGTCCCGCGCGGAGACTATGCCAACCTGCTGCTTGCGGGCCGAATGCTCGACGCGCATGCCGACGCCTTCGGGGCCATTCGCGTGATGGTCATCATGAACCAAGTGGGCGAAGCCGCGGGCACCGCCGCATTCCTCGCGCTCCAAAACGGATGCGCCGCCCGGGAGGTTTCCACGTCCGCTTTGCGCGGTCTGTTAGCCGATGGCGGCTCCGTGGTCCTTTAAATTTGAGAATACTACACCGGTTATTGAATTCTTGGGGCGATCTCTCGCACGCTCATTTTTTTATATAGCAGACCACTTTCGCCCACGTTATCGCTTCTCCAATATACGGTAGCGTTAGGATTACCCGATTCAGAACCCGGTCGAGCGTTTCCTCTTGTTAGGCGTACCGACGGGCTCACTCCTGGCCTACAGGCAACCCCGCCAACGCCGAAATTGCTTCCGTTATCTATAAACTCGCTCACTTTCTTCCACTCGCCTCCTTTGAAACCGTCTGTAAGGTCCAGGTACAGCTCGAGCTTTACGTTGCCGTCGGGAAGATCGTAGACAACGAACTTGTATCCAATCCATACGTTATAGGGAAGCCCGTCAGCCCAAACAGTCTTCGTATTGACCACAGACGAGTTGGGATGGCTCGTTTCTTTCTCGAAATCAATTTTGCCATCATACCGAACCCGAGCGAGAATTCCCCTCGTATCGCCCAAGTTCTTATTTTCGTCGCCCGTTGTCCCATGGTTTGTTCGTGCGGCTCCGATGATTCCTCCCCACGGGGTGGATTGGTCAGAGATTCGTTTGGCATACACCGTCATTTCGACATTACCCCAGGCTTCTCTTCGCGCGGGATCATGAATGTACATTCGTGGGGTTGCGCCGGTTACACTTAACTGCCCCTTGCCGTCAACATGGTAAGAAGCATCTCCATGGTCGGCATCAAACCATAAATCCTCGGGGTCGACTCCTGTAAAAGTTCGCGCAATTCCATTCGCCCAACAGGAGGACCATTCTTTCCCATCGGTGGGATAGATTTCGAGAATGCCAAACCGATTAGAACAACCTGCGATTCCTGCACCAACGTCACCTATTGCAAATAGGAAAAGTGCCCAGATTAACGGTGCTCGCGACATTACATTGGTATGTTCCAGTATCTATCAATAGGCAAGAGCTTACCATCACACAACCGGCCCTAATTCTGGGAAGCCGAGGTGCCAGTCGCCTCGGGGAACGGCGAGCCCATGATACGCGCCGTGGGCGCCCAAAGGTCAACGTAGGGAATCCAGTAACCGGGATTGGTGTTTTGGATTTTCCATGCCTTCTCCGGACTCTTTTCTCCCTCAACCTTCACCGCAATCGAGGGAAAGCTGACGGCGCGGGTTTTGTCGTAATAGATGGACCAGATCATCCAGTGGATTTTGTCGAACGCAAAAAGCGAAAGCATCCCCGCCTGGAATTCGCGGTGAATGGGTTCAGGCTTGCCGCCGCCGCCAAACTCCGTGCACATGACGGGCACGTTGTATTTGGCCTGGAAAGCGCGCAACGTGGCTTGGACCACCCACGGGTTATCGTCCTGTGGATAGTCATGGAATGAAAACATAACGTTGTTATAGGGAGCATCGATTTTGTCGGCGATCCCCCCCCAAGTGCGTTCTAGCGTCCGCGAATGGCTCCAGCTATTGGAGCCAACGATGACGATATGCCGCGAGTCGACTTTGCGGATGGCCTCGATGCAGCGCCGGTACCATTTTTGCGCGACTTCTGGGGCGCAAACCGGTTCGTTGCAAAGCTCGTAGCCGAGAACAAACGGCTCGTTCTTGTAGTAGCTCGCTACCTGCACCCAGCGGTTGACCCAGTTCTGGAACCGCTCTTCGGTCCATCCTTTCGATGCCTGGTCCTGGCGCGCCGTCGCTTCGTCGATCTCGTTTTTAAAGTACGAGTGATCGTCCAGGATCACGTATAACCCGTGGCGCTTCGCGGCTTCCAACACCGGATTAATAAAAGCGGTGATCTCCTCAAAGCTTAGCGGTTCCTCCGGGCGGCTATTGAAGTTCATCGTGTAAAATGCCAGACGCAGCGTATTGAGCCCCATCGATTTGCAATAGTCGGCAACTTCCTCATCATACCCCCTGACGAGGACATTCTTCCCATACCCGACCCCCACGGAATAGAAGGGCCGCTCGCCTCCTTTGCTGTTCGGCGCGGTGACGATCTCCCGCCCTTTCACTTTCAGCCAAACATGGGATGTATCCTGCAAAAAGCCAAAAACCTCCACAGGCACCGCTTCGTCCAGCGGGTTCTTTCCACCGCTCACCGAAGCCTTCAGCGAGTTTGCTTTCCCGGGAGTCAGCGGAGGATTGCTCCACGTGAATTGGTACCTTCCGCCACTGGCCTGCACCGTTTGGGCAACGGCCTTTCCAGAAGCATTCACCAATTTCAAGGTCACCATGGCCGAGGGTTCGGCTGTACGGCCTTCGATCTCGAGGTTGGGCGCGCCGGGATTTTTGACCTCGACGGAAACATGCCTCAACCGCGCAAGCGACACCTTGCAAAGCTCAAACGCCCCGGGAGAACCGCCCCAAATCTGAACGTTTTCAATCGCATCATCCCCAGTAATGTTGTTCTCGCTGGAGGCATTGAGCGGGAGACGGAGCATTCTCCATCCATCCGGCAGGCTCGTTGCCGAAGCGGTAGCCACGGTCTGCGTGCAAATGGTTTTGCGCACTGCCGGCTTGGTGGATAGATCAAGGGTTTCCAGGATGGCGTAAAAACTGGAGGGAGCCGCTTGCGAGCCATAGCGGAACGTGATTTCCAGGCAAGGCGCCGGATCGCTCAAATAGGGAAGAGGGTCGAGCCGCTTGCTCCCCCTAATGCAGCGAATTCCCACGCCGGAATCAGGCTTGCTCAACGAAACGCTCAACTCCCGTGTATTGGGATCCTGCTTTGCCTCGGCGCCCTTCAACCCATTGTATTGCCGAAGCGTGCTGAGACGGTCAAACAGCACTCTTTCCCCGGATTCAACGAGGGCATTGTCGGCGTGTCCATAAAGGCTGGAAGCCAGGAAAAATGCGGCGAGTAACGTTCTTAAACAATGGGCGATATTCATCGGAAAGGAATGGGAAAGAGGGGCTACGATTCTCGGGAAGGATGATGGATCGTTGCGCCAAATCAAGCGAACGTGGATGCACTCCGTTGCGCGTTGACGCACCGAGACGCGTATGGAACCGATTGCCGGTTTCTCCCAGCTTCACCCCCCAGGTATCCGTCGCTTTTCTCAACGGCGAACCCCGACTTGCCTTTTTTTGCTCCGAGGCGGCGAGGTTCGCTTTCGTAGGGGAAAAGTGGACGCTCTGGCCGCCATACCAAGCCGTTTTCTCCGCAATCTTTCACTCGCTGGAATTACTGAATCCCATTTAGAAATACAGAGGTGACAGCGTGCAGGTAAGTTTCCAGACCGCACCCTCCGTCGCCATACATCGTGCGGCGGAGCATCCCCGCGTGCAGGCAGTCGCGCAGGCTGTCTGTGGCGGCTCCCACGTCGATATCGGCACGGATGCAGCCGCTTTCCCGAGCCGCCAAGAAGCGCTGAATCACGGCGTCCCGGATCGGCAGGATTTTTTTCTCCATCATCGCCTGGCGGACCGCCGGGGAGAGCCGCCCCCCCTCGCCCACGATCGCGCGCACCAGAGTCTCCCGCTCCAGCAACCGCGCGTAATACCGCCCGACAAATCGCTCCATTTCCGCTGGGAAGTCCTGCTTCCACATCTCTTCGGGCCCGACCAGTTCCTCGACGTCGATCATCCCATCAAGAATGGCTTCCCGGAGAAGATGATCCCGGGTTTGGAAGTGGCGGAAGAGGGTGACTTCGTTGACCCCCGCCTCGCGGGCGATCTCCCGGGTGGTAGCGCCCTGAAACCCGTCGCGGGCGAAAACTTTTTTCGCGGCATCCAGGATTTTCTGCCGGGTTAATAGGCAGGAGGCCTGGGTGTAGCGGGGGCACGCCGGATCATTCGGCTCTGTGCCGGCGTGGCTTGACGGCTTGATGTGCGGATCCATTATGGAAGTGGGCTTGATTGGTTAATGGGCTTGGGCAGGGGCGTCCGGCCGGGGCTTGCTTTTCTTAAAGAGAAAGATCAGAGGGGCCAGCGCGAGACAAGCCCATACTAGCAGCCGGAATTGCTCGACGTAAGCCCAAAGACCCGCCTGATGCTGGAGCAACTGGTACATGACCCCATACCCCTGCGCGTGGGCGGCCTGCCCCGTCTGGGCCGCCAGGGCGTGCTGCGCCGCGGCAAGACCGTTGCGGAACGGAGCGTTGAGCGGCGTCATCTCCTTGGCCAGCAGCGCCTGGTGGACTTGGCTGCTACGGGTAACAAGCGCCGTGATAAGGGAGATCCCCACGGAGCCCCCGAGGTTCCGGACCAGGCTTGTGAGCCCGGCGGCGTCGCCCATCTCCTCCCGTTTGAGCGACGCAACCGAGAAGGTGGTCATTGGGACAAAAAGTGACGTGGTGGCAAAGCCGCTGATGATGATGGGCCACAAGAGGTTGTTTGGGGCGATGCCGGTATTGACCCCGCCAAAGACGAACATCGTCAGTCCGAGCAACAGGGCGCCCTGGGCCATCCAGAAACGCCCGTCAACCCATGTGATCATACGCCCGGCAACCATGGCCCCCACGATGGCGCCAATGCCCCGCGGGCTCATCACCAGCCCGGCTTGCAGCGACGGGTAGCCGAGCAGGATTTGCAGAAACTGAGGGATCACCGCCGTGGTGCTGAAAAGAATGGCGCCGATGGTAAAATTGAGCGCCACCCCGATGGCTAGGTTGCGGCTTTTGAGCACGTGCAAATTCACGATCGGGTGCGGAGTTTTCAGCTCCCACGCCAGGAAAGCCGCGAACCCGGCAACGGCAAACACCGCCAACCCGACGATGAAATGGGAGGAAAACCAGTCCTCATCCTGGCCCTTGTCGAGCAGGATCTGCAAGCAGCCGATCCAGAGCGCCAGCAAGCCGAAGCCCACGTAGTCGATGCTCTCCGCCCGCGCGTTTGCGTTTTTGAGGTAGGGCGGGTCTTCGAGAAAGCGCATCACCATCATGACGGCCACGATGCCCACCGGCAGGTTGATGAAAAACACCCAGCGCCAGGAATAATTGTCGGTAAGCCAGCCGCCGAGCGTGGGGCCGAGGATCGGGGCCACCACGACCCCCATCGAGTAGACCGCCATGGCCATGCCCCGCTTGGACGCGGGAAACGTTTCGAGCATCACGGCCTGGGCCACCGGCTGCAACGCGCCCCCGCCCACGCCCTGGATGACGCGCGCCAGAATGAGCATTCCGAGGCTGCCGGCCAGCCCGCAAAGCACCGAGGCGAGGGTGAAAAGGACGATGCAGGTCAGCAGAAAGCGTTTGCGGCCAAAGTAGCGGCCCAGCCAGCCAGAGGCAGGCAGGATGATGGCGTTGGAAACCAGGTAGCTCGTAAGCACCCAGGTGGCCTCGTCCGTGCTGGCGGAAAGGTTCCCCGCGATGTGCGTCAGGGAGACGTTGGCCACGGAGGTGTCGAGCACTTCCATGAACGTCGCCAGCATGACGCCCGCGGCGATCAGCCAGGGGTTAGCGGCCGGCTTCCAGTTCCGTGTCGTCTGAGGATGTGCCTTGCCGGGCATCGGGAGCCAACTCCTGTTCCAGTTTCTTTTGTACGCCGAAAATCCGCCGCAGAAAAACCGCGATCACCACGGCAGCAGCCGCCATGACCAGGCTCAACTCAAGCGGAGTGTAGTGAAAATTCTGCACCTTGACCGTGGGCACCACGGATTCTCCGGGCCCGATGGGCATGCCCGTTTCGGGAAGCTCGTCGAAGAGGATTTTCACCGGAACCCGCTGGACGACCTTTACGTAATTGCCGGTGGCGTTTTCCGGTGGGAGCAGGCTGAAGCGCGCGCCGCTGCCCATCTGGATGCTCTCCACGTGCCCCTTGAACTCCTGCGCCCCGAGGGCGTCCAGTTTGATCGTCACCGGCTGGCCGGGACGCATCCACCGTAATTGGTTTTCCTTAAAATTGGCGGTAATCCAAAGGTTCGACGGGATGAGCGCGAGGACGTTCTGCCCCGCCTGGATATAATCGCCCGGCTCCACGGACTTGTGGGTAATGCGGCCGGACTCCGGCGCGGCCACTTTGGCGTAGGAGTGGTTCAAGAGGGCCGCCTCGACGTTGGCCTCGTTTTCCTTGATCTGGGCAAGGACATATTGATAGAGGGCCTGGTAGGAGCGCACTTGCGCCTCTCCCTGCGCCACTTGCGCCTGCGCGGCGAGCCCTTTCATTTTGGCCGATTCCACATTGGCCTGGGCCGAACGGTCGGCATCCTGGGCGTGAACGAGGTCTTGAGCGGAGACGATGTGCTGCTTGGCGAGGTCCTGCACCCGGCGCAGATCGTCGGCGGCCTGGTGCGCCTGGGCCTCGGCGGCGTGCTGGTCGGCCTCGTCCTGTTTCAAGGTGGCCTGGAGGCTCCTGACATTGGCAAGCTGTTGCTCCACCGATGCCTGCGCCGCCGTCGCCTGGGCCTTCATGCTCTCCAGTGCCGCCTGCTTTTGCTTGAGCTGTGCGGCGTAGTCTCTGGGGTCGATCTCCAGGACCGGATCGCCCTTTTTGACCTCCTGGTTGTCGTCCACCAGCACCCGCTCGACCCGGCCCGCGATTTTGGGGCTCACCTGGATGACGTGGCCGTCCACGAAGGCGTCATCGGTGGACTCGTAATTGATGGCGTTTACCCGGAAATACAGGCCGACGCCGCAAAGCGCCAGGATTGCAATGACGCCCGCGGCGGCCAAGGCGATGCGTTTGCCCGGGATTTTACCAGGAGCAGTTTCGCCGCCATCCACAATCAAGACTTCCTCTTCAGGATATGAAGTCGTATTCATGCAAGCACATGCTTGCACGCTCAAGATATGAATGCAAGCGTTTACTTGCAATATCCTATCGGAAAGAAATCAGCACCCGGAACTGGGATCGCAATCCGACATTCTACCGCAACCAGAGCTTGCCGTATTTCTGGGGGTCTTTTTCGTCCGTGATGCCGTTGAAGAGCCGGAGGCCACGGCGGCCGTTCTTCCCGGGGTCAGCATCGGTGACGGCCAGGGCGATCCCGATCGCCGAGCCGGGTCGGGGGGCTTCCTTCAGGCCCAGGATTTCCCAGGGGAAGGTCAGCAGGTATTCCGTGAGGTCTCCCTTGCGGTGAATTTCCGTGCCCATGCGGGGCTCGCTGACGCCCACGGGGAGTTCCGGCGTGTAGGAGATCCAGCGCCAGTTCATGGATTTCGTGCCGTCCCAAGCCGCGCCGTATTCGAAAACCCGGTGACCCTTCAGGCCGAAAAGGTCGTTGGCTTCCCAGGTTTTTTCCGCGTCGGCATCGAGGCCAATCTGGATGGAATCCTGGTTGAAGAGATTTTCCGGGCTCCGCGTTTGCAAGTGCTGGTCGTCGCGAACGCAAATCCGGAGATAGAGCGCCTTGGGCCCGTAGGAAGCCTGGAAGGTGGCGGAGCAATCGGAGGGCTCGCTGGGGCCGCCGAAGGGGTCCCACGCAGAAAAGTCGATGGCGGGCACCGAGCCCCAATCAGGCCGTCCATCCGCGGCAACGCGCTGGGCGGAGACCACGGTGAAGTCGAGCGGCTGCCGGGTTTCATCCCGCTCGCCGTTTTCCCGGCTCTCGACCGTCAGCAGGCCCTTGTAGCGTTTGCCAGGAACGAAGTCCTCCACAGGAATGGTGACTTCCGTGCCGCTGGCCGGGGCGGCCTTCACCGGCTCGCCGAACATCCGCCGGATTTTGTCGAACTTGGCGCTGGCGAGGACGGAGAGCGGAGCCTCCGCGTGGGAGGTGACGCCGAGGGCTATCTCGGGGGCCTTTGCGGAAAGAGGCCAAACGATCCGGGCCGCCGAAATCTCCACCGGCGCCACCACTTCGACGGGAAGGGAAGTCCATGCGGCATCCGAATGCGAAAGCACCAGATAAGAGCCCTGCCGCGCCGTTCGCGGGGCGCTCACCGTCCGGCCCTTGACGCTGAGCGGAGCCGGAGTGATCCATTCCGCCCCGGGGGCCTGGGGAAGCTCTGCCGAGGTCCCGCGCATCAACCGGACGGCAGGCAGCTCTTTGGCCTGATAGAGCCCGCTGTCTTTCAGTTCAAGAAACACGGGGCTGGGCGAAACGTTCACCCCCGCGCCGGAGGCCACGGGCACCGGCCTGCCGGTCATCTCCTCGGCCCGGGCGAACACGCTTCCCAGCGGAATGGTGCAGCCCGCCTGCGTATCCCACGCCACGGCAACGGTCTTGCGCTCTTTCTGGAAAACCACCAGGTGCGTCGTGGGCGTCAGGCGCAGCCACCGGCCCTTGCCCCGGACATCGGCGAGCCAGCGGGCCACGTTCGAATACGAGGCATAGGCCGGTTTGGGCGTCAGGTCGTCGTGGACGATGGAGAATGAACGCTCGCCTTCATTGGGAGCGGCTTTGAAGAGGAGGGCAAAGTAGGTGGCGTTCTCCACCCCGAGCGCCGTGAGCAGCGTCAGCGAGCGCGTCACGTACTGGGCCTGGGTCAGCTCGTCGACGGGGCGCTGCCACGTCCCGGGTTTCGTGCACCAGCCGAATTCGGTGAGATGAATGGGGAAATCGGGCCGCCCGATCCGCGCGAGGAACGCCTGTAACTCCTCAATGCGCTGGATGAAAAGCTCCTCCGGCGCGCTGCCGTCCACGTAGGCGTGGAGCACAAGGCCATCGAGATGATCGAGCAGCCCCAGCCGGTTGACCGTCTCCAGATCGAGCCGCGCGGCGTCTTTGATGCGAATGGACGAAAAGCCCGGCCCCAGCACTTTCACGTCAGGCCGCACGGCTTTGACGGCGTCGGCCACGGTCTTTTCAAACCGGACCAAATCCTCGTTCGTGCCTTTCCAATGCCATTCGGGCTCGTTATAAATTTCCAGGTAGGGAGGGAACTCGGACCAGCGCGGAGGGCAGCGCGTAAACGCCTTGACCAGCTCCGCGAGGGCGTCCCAGTCCTTCGGAGCCTGGAACGGGTTGGAGTAGCCCTTGTGCTCTTCGCCCGGCTTCGGGTCCACCAGCCAAAGGGGGAGGCCAAACGAAATCACCCCCTCGTAGGTGAAGCCGCTGATGTCGAAAGGCGGCTTGGCCTGGAGCGCGGGAGCCGATCCGGTTTGAGGGAAATCCTGCGGCAAATCTTTGATCGTGGCCATGGCTCGGTTCCAGCGGGCTCCGGCGGCGAGCACGAGGTCTTTGTCGCCCTGCACCGTCCACAGCCCGAGGCGGGACTGGCCGCGCACGGCCTCGTCAAGCAGCGGGCCGACCACCGCCGCCGTGGCCTCGGCATGGAGCTTTTTTCCCGAACCCAGGCTGACCTCGGCGGACAATTGATAGAACCCTTTCTGCGGGAGGGGCACGGTAACCCGGCTTTCCCCGGAAGCAATCGGCTGCCCGCCCGTGACCTGCCCCCGCTCGTCTTTGACGACAACCGCGCCGCTAGTCACGGCATCGGTTCCCGAAATACTCAATAGGATCTCCCCGCTGACGGCAGTGAAGATATTCCCCTTGGCGGCGGAGGAAAACCGGGCCGCGGAATCCTGCCCCCAAGCCTCGTGGAGGGGCAAAGTCCAAAGGGCCGCCACCCCCAATATTGAAAACCAACCGGCGAAAGAATGCTTGAACATAGCGTTACAAAAGTTCCACGGAGACATCGTCAATCCAAAGCGCGCCGGGAACTTTGTCCGACGTGTTGGCCCAGATCAACTGCACCTGCCCGGCCCCGGCATTCAGCTTGCCCACGTATTCCACGGGACTCCATTCTTCGGTTGGATTCAATGGAATCTTACTCAGTATGCGCTTGCCCTTGGTCTGGCCGTTGATCTCCATGGGCGAAAAATAGAGCGCCCCGGCGGGGATGCCCGTGAGACGGTAATAAAAGCGAATCCGAACCCGGCGTGCTTCCCCTGCGGAAGCCTCTGGAAATGCAATTCCCGGGGAGTGGAAGATCTTTTCGCCCGAGGCCGCCTCGGCAACGTAGGCAATCTTCACCGCCTTGGCCCCCGAATGGGCGTCGCTCTCGTCGAGCGCGATGAGGAACGGGATTTTCCAAGCCGTGGCCGGTTTATAGGTCTGCTTGTAACCGGCGCCCCAGCCGGGGAGATACGGGGCCACGGATTCAAAATCCTGCTCCGTCAGAAGCTCCGCAGCATTCACCGCTCCGGCGGCGAGCAACAAGACGGCAAGGCAATGTTTCATGGGAAGCGAGGCTATTGGGCCTGCGAAGTCTTGAAGGAGACGTTTTTCACAAACGGGTTCACCGTGATTTGCTGAAAGCTCGTGAGGGGAACGCCGCCGATCGCGCAATCTTCAAACGTCACGTTGTCGATCAGGTGATCGGCATCCGCGCCGCGCAGATCAATGGCTCCGCCGGGGGAAACTAGCTTGATAAAGTGGAGGCCGTCAAAGTGGCCCCGCTCATCTTTATAGCCGTTGTCGTTGCTATAGCGCGTCTTGGCAATGACGATCTCCACCGTTTTCGCGGGGGTTTCGTCGGTGAAGTTTTCAAACCGGATGTTTTTGCACCAAGCCCAGTCAGAGTGGTCGCTGCGGATCGCCGCCCCAGCATGTTTGAGGATGTCGATGTTGCGGAAAGTAATATTCTGGAATAACGGAGACTCCATCGAAGCCCCGATGCGGAGGCCGTTCCCCGCCCCCGTATTCCAGACCACGCAATTCTCCGCGAGCGCATCCTCGGTGGTGAGCTCTCCGTTCGCCCGGGCGTCCACGGCATGCCAGCCAAAGCCGTCATCCTCGGAGCGGATGAAACAATCGCGCGCGGTGAAGTTCTTCACGCCGTCGATGTCGATCCCGTCGGTGTTCACCGTCTTGCCGAGAAGATTCATGTTTGAGACTTGGACATCCCGGCTGGCCAGGTAGAGCGACTGCCACCATGTCCCGCCGCGAAGGCCGATCCCCTCGACCACGACATTCGAGCACCGTTCGAATAAAATTCCCGTCGTCTTGTCTTTCCGGACCGAATACCGGCCGCTGTCGAGAATCCCCCGCCCCTTGACCGTGACATTGCTGGCATCCTTCGCCTCAATGCGTCCCTTGACGAGCGCGCCCGGCGCGAAATAAACGGTCTGCCCACTTTGGGGGCGGATCACCCCCGCGTCATGAACGCCCGGGGTAAAATAGATGACCTTGGAATCGGCCTGCCTCGGCACGTCCTGCTCCGGCGGCGTGGCGATGAGCGCCAGCGGAAGCTGCCCCTCTATTTGCACCACGAGCTTGAGCGGCCCCGCAAACGAAAAGCTCACGCTCTGCCCCTTCACTACGGGCGTGATTTTATGCCGCAACGGATGCACCGTGCAGTTCGGCACCGGGCCGTTGAAGGCGATCTCCACGGAGGCCGTTCCCGAAAGGCAAAAAGCCGCCGTCTGGAAATCGAAATTCTTCTCATAGTTTACCGGGACCTCCCGGCCATTGACCTTGAGCGACAACGTGGTGCTCTGAGGGACGCCGGGAATCGCGGGCAGAGGGACCACGGTATCGGCGGCCATGGCAAAGGGAGCGGCCACCAGCATCGTGGCGGCAACAAAACATTTGAGGAGAAAACTCAACACGGCTTTTGTTTCAGTAAACATAACTGGCTGGGGTGAAAATTCACGGCGTGGCACCGTCACGGGATGCCTGTAGAAGACGTTTTAAAACTACCTTGCCTCGCCCTCCTGTCGAATAAAAATCGGCCCGCCGCATTTACGACAACCCGCCGGAATTCAACGATATTTTGCCCACCACCATGGAGTATAGCCAAGGAATTTACCACCATATCTACATCGTCTACCTAGCATCACAACCATTTGCATTTCTGCTACTTACACTCGTATATGTCCTGCCGTTTCCGTGATACCAAAGTGTTTAGAAATCCATTCCAAATCCGTTTCACGAGCCAAAACACGCGACGCATTTTATAAAAAACGATCCGCATTTGCATCTGGCAAAATGATGTGTCAAACCTAACATCGGTTCTACATTCTCGCTATATGAAGATCCCCAACCTGCGCTGGCTCATCGCGTTCGCTCTTTTGCTGGCGGCGGTGCTCAACTACATCGACCGGAGCGTCCTTGGCCTGCTGGCCAAAACGATCCAGGAAGATCTTCATATCAGCGACCGGCAGTACGCCTTCGTCATCAACTGCTTTCTGCTGGCGTACACCGTCGCCTACCTGCTCTCCGGGCGGATCGTCGATAAACTGGGCGTGCGCGTCAGCCTCGCCATCTTCGTCGGGTGGTGGTCCATTTCCAATGCGCTGACCGGCGTGGCGCAATCCATCCGGTCGCTATCGGCTTTCCGCTTCATGCTCGGGCTGGGCGAAGCCGGTGCGTTCACGGCGTCGCCCAAAGCGGTTTCGGAATGGTTCCCCCCCTCGGAACGCGGGATCGCCGTCGGGTTATACAGCATCGGCAGCGCGCTCGGGGCAACCATCGCGCCGATCCTGGTGGCCCACATCGCCGTGAACTACGGCTGGCGCTGGGTGTTTGCCGTCTCCCCCATACTCGGCGGGCTGTGGATCATCTGCTGGCTTTGGCTCTATCGGCCACCGGCCGAGCACCCACGGATCACCGAAAAAGAGCGCGCTTACCTCAAAGCCAATCTCGCCCCTACGCCCCAACCCCAGCCCGCGGAAAAAGGATCGGAACTTGCGATATGGAGCTCCGTTTTCAGATCTCCCTACATCTGGCGCCTGATGGTCGCGCGGCTGCTGACCGATCCCGTCTGGTATTTTTACCAATTTTGGATGCCGAAGTACCTCCAAAGCTCGCGCGACCTGGACCAAAAGGGGGTCGCCATCATCTGGATGATCTTCCTGGCCGCCGATGCAGGGTTCCTAGTCAGCGGATTCCTTTCGGGCCGCCTAATCAAGAGGGGACGGCCCGCCCCGAGCGCGCGCTTGAGCGTGATGCTGGTGAGCGCCTGTCTGGTGCCGGTTTCGTTTTTCATCCCCACGGTGCCGAGCGTAGCCGCCGTCATCGCGCTGGGGATGCTCATCGCATTCGCTCATACCAGCTGGCTGAGCAATTTGACCTCGTTGATCGTCGATATCGTGCCGGGCCGGATTCTTGGCACGGCCTTTGGCGTCATCGCCTGCGGAAGCACCCTGGGCGGGATCTTCATGAATCAATTGGTTGCCTGGTTCGTCGAAAACCGCTCCTACAACGGCTGCTTTTACTTGATGACCTTCCTGCATCCCGTCGCGCTCCTGTTAATCTGGAGTTTGAGGCACCGTCAATGCCCGGCCACCACACCCGCCGGAGCAGCCCAAACCAGCGGCACGAACTAATTCCTAAATCCGCCGAGTAGACTAAAATCGGCATTGATCTGAGCGGCGATTACGCCAAAAAGAAAAGGCGATGCTTTGAAAGCACCGCCTTTTCCTATGTTCTCTGTCGTGTCTTGTCAGCCAACACCAAATCAGGCGCGCCCCTTCCGGCGCAGCAGACCCAGAACCCCCAATCCGCCGACCAGAGCCGCATAGACGCTCGGTTCCGGAACCGCGGTCACGGACAAAATGCCGGAGGATTCATCGAACGTATATTTACCCGAGGCGCCGGTCCACGTTCCGCTCGTCAGGGTCAGTGTCACGCCATTGACGGTCACGGAGGAGAAATCGCTGCTCTTGGAGTTGAGGTCGAAGAGATTGTAGCTCCCCACCTGGGTGAGATCATAGCCATCGATGCTGTTGATGACTAGCGAACCGCCGTAGGTCAGAACCCCGTTGACGTTGATATAGTCAAAGTCCGTCCCGGCCACCCCGCCGAGACCCGAAATTTCCATCAGCGTGGAGGCGGTCGAGGCCAGCGTGAAGTTGGAAGAAACGTTCAGTTTCCCAATATCCCCGACGCCTACGCCCGGTGATACCGACAACGTGGCGGTAATTGTGCTTCCCGTGGCTCCGACGATGCTGCCGTTACCCGAAATACTGTCTTGAGAATAGGCCAAACCCTTCAGGCTGACATCCAATGTGCCGGAGGAACTACCAGCGCTGCCGCCCAATACAAGCGCTTTGCTGATATTGCCGTTGACGCCCACCGCGAGAGAGCCGCTCTTTACCGTGGTCGCGCCAGTGTAGGTATTGGCTCCGGTAACGGTAAGGGTGCCCTGGCCCAGCTTGGTCAACCCGCCGTCATTGGCCGTGCCGCTAACAAGCGACTGGGCAATGGTGGCGTTGTACCCGTTGGTGTCAATGACCGCGCCTTTACCCATCACCGAGGCGGTGATTTGCGAGGCGGAGGCCAGGAAGGTGGACACCGAGGAGGAGGTGCCGGCCACCTGCAATGTGCCGCCGTTAAAATTGATGGCATAATGGGCAACGCTGGTGGATGTGCCAACCGTTACCCCGCACACGCTCAAGGTGCCCCCGTCGAGGTTCACAATCGACGTTCCCGAAGTGGCGGCGGCGCTCGTGGAACCAAAGCGAAGCACGCCGCTTCCACTGTTGAGGGTCGCGGCCGTACCGCTCTCGACGTTCAACGTCGAAACCCCGGTTGACGCCCCGTTGCCCATGACCAAATTGCCGAAGTTGACGGTGCCGCCTTTGATCGAAAGGGTAGCGTCGTTGGCATCATTGCCGATCACCAAACTTCCATTATTCAGCCCTCCGTTAACGGTCAGCCCCGTCTGCAAAACGCCATTAGTGCCCACCACAACAGTGGCCCCTCCTACGATATTGGCATTATTATTTTTACCGGCCCGCACCGTGGCAGTCGCGCTGGGGGAGCTGGCGCTGATAATGGTGGTTCCAGTGCCTGTAAACGTCAATGCCTGGCTGCTGCCGGTTCCGCTGACAACGGTGATGTTATCACCAATATTCACCGTAACGCCCGGGTCCAGATTAAACCCCGAACCCGTGTTGGCTCCGGCTCCATATCCCAGCCCAAGCGTGGTGGAGGTCAGCGCGGAAAAAATATAGCCGCTGGAGAGAAACCGGAGCGTCTGCGCCTGAATCCCGGCTGATGAAACCGTGATGACGTAGGTGCCGGGGGCGGCGGATACCCCGCTGAACACTGCCTGAACGCCGGTGCCGGAAGTCCAGGCAGTGCCGGTATTGACAGCACCTGTGGACGAACTCGTCCAGACGGTATTGCTGGTGGTGGTATCCCAAGTGCCGCTATTAGCATCAATCTGGCCGTTGTTGGCTGTCGTGTCCCAGTAGAGGTTGGCCGCAGAGGCTTGCAGCGGAAGCCAAATAACAGTCGCCAGGGCAATAGCGAGTGATCTCGCACACCCCGGCGATGAGGTGGAATGATATGGGGTTTTCATTGGTTTATTGGGTTTGATGGGGAACCCGGCCTAGAGAAATCCGTTGGGGACATTCTTTTGACCAGGGGCAGGTTTTGGGAAAGGGAATCAAAAAAGGGGTAAAACTAGTTTGTTTTGGATTCAAGGGGCGGGGTTACACACGCGGTGTTGATATTTGAAAATTAGCACAATCTATTTTGATTTAGTTTCGTTTTTGCGTCGTTTTTTTTGATTCCCGCGTTGCCGACGACGACGTTTTCAGAGCAATTATATTACTCACTCCTATCTCCTGAAGCACCGGAAGAATCCACAACTGGGACTCCTGGCGCATTTTCTAATAAAAGATGCGCGTCTGCCTATCGTCCCCATTTCAGACACGCGCTAGAGTGATGGCGAAACCTGAATCCGCCCCGCCTTTGCCGCCGAAACCCAGATGAACACCGCGCCCCGCGATTTTAGCCGTGAAACTTAACATGATCGAAATACAGACCGATTTTTGCATCATCGGCGGCGGGCTCGCCGGAGTTTGTGCCGCGATTGCAGCCGCCCGCAACGGCATCCGAGTGGTGCTGGTGCAAGACCGTTCGGTGCTGGGCGGCAATTCCTCCAGCGAGGTCAAAATGCACATCGTGGGGGCCGACCGCCACGGAACGCGCCCGGGAGCCCGCGAAACCGGGCTGCTTGAGGAATTCCGACTGGAGGACTCCTACCGCAACCCGGCCCGGAGCTTCGCGCTTTGGGATCTCCTGCTCTACGAAAAGGTCAAAAACGAACCGAATATCCTCTTGCTTCTGGATTCGGAATGCGTGGATTGCGCGATGGAGCAAACCGGTGGGGCTCCCCGCATCGCCTCCGTCACTGTGCTCCGAAATGTTACCGAGGATGAGTTTCATATCCGCGCCACCTTCTTTGCCGACTGCTCCGGAGACGGCCGCCTGGGGATGGAAGCGGGCGCGGATTTCAGGATGGGACGCGAAGCCCAATCCGAGTTCGGCGAATCGCTCGCGCCCCAAAAGGCCGATCAGTTCACCCTCGGAAATTCCATCCTATTTACCGCTCACCAAGCGGACACCCCCCAGCCTTTCGTAAGGCCCAACTGGGTGCGCGAATTCCAGCGGAAGGACTTCAAATCCCTGCCAATCGCGGGGTACGAGTACGGCTATTGGTGGTCCGAATGGGGCGGCATGCTCAACACCATCAAGGACTTCGACCGCTTCCGGCACGAGTGCCTGAGAATCGCCCTCGGAGTGTGGGATTACATCAAAAATTCCGGAGACCACCCCGGTGCAGCCAACTACGTTCTCGACTGGATCGGAGCGATCCCGGGGAAACGCGAATCGCGCCGTTTTCTCGGCCCCCACGTCATGGTACAGCAGGAAGTAATGGGCGGGGCGACCTTCTGCGACCAAGTGGCCTACGGCGGATGGTGGGTGGACCTGCACCCGCCGGAAGGCATCGACGCCGTCGACGAAGAAGCGTGCATCCAGCTTCATTTCCCGAATCTCTACGGCATCCCGCTGCGCTCCCTCTATTCCCGCAACATCGCCAACCTCTTCTTCGCGGGCCGCGACATCAGCGCCACGCACATCGCTTTTGCCAGCACCCGCGTAATGGGCACTTGCGCGACGGTGGGGCAGGCCGTCGGCACCACTGCGGCGCGCTTCGCCAAACAGAGTGCAACATCCATCGTGGAAGCCGCGACACCGGAGAACCTCTGCGTCATCCAGCAAACCCTGTTGAGGGACGACGCGTTTCTTCCCGGCATCCGCAACGAAGACCCCGCCGACCTTGCCCGGAGCGCTTGCTGCACGGCTTCGAGCGAAGAACCCGGGCTCGGGGCCTCCCGCGTTCTCTCCGGCGTCACGCGTGAACTCAACCCGGTCTGGGGGCCGTGGGCCGATCCCACGCCGAACCACTGGCGTTCCACCACGCTTCCCGCCTGGCTCGGCCTGGAGTTGCCCGAGCCAGCCGTCATCGCGCAAATTCACCTGACCTTCGACTCCGGCCTGCAACGGGAGCTGATCCTGACCCCTAGCGATTCCATCACGGCAAAATCCATCCGCGGGGCCCAGCCCGAAGTGGTCAGGGATTACAATATCTACCTCGATGAAACGCTGGCCCTTTCCGTCCGGGGCAACTACCTGCGCAAGCGCGTCCACAACCTTGAGTCCCCCGCCTCCGCGCGGCGGGTACGGATCGAAATCCTCGCCACCCACGGCGTCGAAAGCGCCCGGATTTTCGAAGTCCGTCTCTATCCCAACACTTAACACCCTCTTGTTTAAACACACACAAAACACTCCCCCCCTTCGCACGACGCATTTTCTGATAAAAAATTCGCATGTGCCTCTCGAAGAAATAGCAAAACCGCGCTATCTTCGTTCATAGAAAAAGGGCCATGAAGATCCCCCATCTCCCCCCTGAACCCCCACGGTCTCCCCGGACCGCCCGGCACGCCCGAGGCTTTACACTACTGGAACTGCTATTAGTGTTCGCCATCATTGCCGTCGTGATCGGATTGACGGCACCGCTCGCAGGCCAGCTTGGCAAAAGCAAGTCCGTCACTGGCGCGGGAAACCACCTCGCCGACTTGCTTGCCTCGGCCCGGCAGAACTCGATGACCAAAAACTGCCTGACCGTTCTATTGATCCCCACCGGAGCCGACCAATGGAACAGTTGCATTCTCTATCAATTGCGGCCCAAACCGGACGGCACCGCTCCGGTCAGCAACGATTGGGAGCCGGTGTCGAAATGGGAAAACCTCCCCAATGGCGTCACCATTAGCGACACCACTTTCGTCACCGAAGCCCAAAGCGCCTCGCTGCCCGCCCCTCTGCCAGTCATCCAGCGCGGCGGCACCACCATCAGCCAGTACCGGCTGGTCACCTTCATGCCCCGGGGCATTCTCTACCCCAAAACCCTCCCCTCGGGCGGCAACCCCTATCTGAACCTCGTGGCGGGCATCCACAGCGGTGGGCGCGTCATCCTGCAAGGGCCCACCAAAAACGGCGCCGCCGCCAACACCTACAAGATCATTGTGCTTTCCTCCACGGGAATCACCAAAATCGAAAGAAGCTAAGTTATGAAGACTGCACAGCCTTTCTTCATCGCCGCAACCCGCCGCTGCCAACGGGCCTTCTCGCTGGTCGAAGTAACAATTTCCCTCGGCATCATGGCCTTCGTCCTGGCGGGCATCACCGGCCTGATGTCCGGCTCCTGCACCATCAATCGAGCCGCCGCCAACGACAGCGCGTTGACGCAGATCACGCGCAATGTCGTGGAAAGCCTGCGGGGCCAATCCCTGGACGACTTGCTGACATGGAGCGGGAGCGCGGAAGCGCAACGCACGTTTTACTTTGCCGAGGACGGCAGCCCGCTTGATTCGAGCGGCGAATCGGCACCTCAATCGACCCTTTACCGCTGCGTGGTCACGGCCGACGCAGACCCCGACACCCAAAGCGCCACCGCCACCGGCAGCGCCACGTCGGGCACCGTAAACATGGTCAAGCTTCATTTGGAAATCGCCTGGCCTGTTTCCGCCCCGACCCCCTCCAAAAAACAGGTTTATGTCCAGCTTGCCCGTTACTGATCCCCGGCAGCCCGGCCGCCGTCCAGCGCGCGCCTTCTCCCTGCTGGAAGTGCTCGTCGCCACGACCATCCTGGCGGTGATCGTTTCGCTGCTGGGCTCCATCATGAGCGCCGTGAGCGCCTCGTGGACCTCCGCCACCGACCGCACCGAAACGGGCCTCAGCGCCCGGGCCATCGCGGATTACATCCAGACCGATCTCGCCTCGGCCCAGTTGCCCGTCAACAACGCGGATCAGTCCAACCTCCAGTTCATCCTCAACTCCGCCAACGTCCCCGCGGACTACAAAAACGGCGACGCCTTGTTCTGGCAATCCCCGGTGGCCAACGACACCACTTACGGCGATGTTGCCGAAGTGGGCTACTTCGTCAAATGGATCACCGATTCCAAATCCCTGCCGAAACCGGTCCTCTGCCGCTTTTTTGTCGAGCCCGCCACCTCCGGCAGCGCCTCCTCCGCCTACCAGATCTACCAATCCCCGGCCAACTGGCTGACCAAGGAAATCATCGACACCGTGGCCCCCGGCACTTCGGACCAAAACTACGCCGGACTTTTCGCCGAAAACGTCATCGGCATCTGGTTCCGGTGTTTTGACGCCCAGGGCAATGACTACGGGCGAGCATTCGATTCGCGCGCGGCTCCGGCCGACAGCACAAAGTTACGGCTTCCCTGCTCGGTGCAAGTCAGCTTCGTGGTGGTGGATTCCCGCAACGCCGCCCGCCTCAACTCGACGCTCCAGGCAGCGCTGGCCACGCTGGCCAGTTCCGTCTCGGAGGCCGCAGTCTCAAAAGACAAGACCGTCTCCCCCGCCGAGGCATTTGTCACCCGCGCCCATGGAGACTCCGCCTTCAAAAGCATCGCGGCGGGGCTCAAGGCGCACACCACCACCGTCTCCCTGGTCAACGCACGATGAAGTGCCCCCCAGCCATGCTTCACAAGCCGTTTTTCCACCGCCAGCGCGGAAGTTCGCTCGTCATCACCCTCGCCTTCCTGGTGATCCTGACCATCCTGGTTATCGGCATCAACGAGACCACCCGGATGGATCGCACTTCGTCGAACCTCTACGTGGACCGCACCAGCGCGGCGCTCTTCTCGCAGAATGCCATCGAATCCGTCATCGCCAAGCTGCAACAAGCCACGGCGGACGTGAACCGCCACTGGATCAGCCAGCCGGGGCAGATCGTCGTCGGCGCGGAACAGGACGACGGAAACCTCGCCAACGGGGATTCGCGAAAAATCCTCACCGGCGCCAAAACGCCCGACGCCAGCCCCGGGGCCACCGACGCCCGCATCATCTACCTGCACTCCGGAGCCCCCACCAAAACGAGCTACCCGGGGCAGGAATTTCTCAACCCGCCCAACCTGAACGTCGCCACGTTCCAGGACCCGGCGTCCCTCTTGATTACCGACCGGAAATACAACGGAGCGGAGCCGCAGATGATCGTGCGCTGGAACTACGTTCGCAAAGACGGCACCATCGACACCAGCGAACCACCCGTGCTAACCAGCCAAACCAACCCGATCATTGGCCGCTACGCCTACTGGGCCGACGACGAAAGCGCCAAAATCAACTACAACCTCGCCTGGAAACGGGACTACTCCGCCAGCACCGTCTCCGGCACCTTGCCCATCGGCCATCCCTCGCGGGTATCGCTCGCCGCGCTGGACACCTTTTCCTCGGATTCCGCCCTCGTGGACAAACTGCACGCCTTCCTCACGGCCGACAATTACGGGACCATCGCCAACCACCTGTTCAACTCCCCGGCAGACGCCCGACAGATCGGCTCGGACGTAGCGGATGCGCTGAAGGCGAACAAATTCGAAGTCACCCACTACAATCACGATCCCGACACGACGTTCTTCAACGAAGAGCGCATCGTACTGACCACCCACGCCTCCCGCGCCTCGGGCCGTCCCTTCCTCGACATCCTCGCCAACGACACCGACAGCACCGACCCCGGCTCAACCACCAACCTTGATCAAGCCAAGCTCAACACCGTCCTCTTCGGCAGCGGCGGCACGGCCTCCGCCCCCGTTTCCCCGGGCCTGGTCTATTATCTGAGCCGCACCGACTGGCCGATGATCTCCGGCACCAGCAGCTTTCAGTCGAAATACTTTGGCGGCAACAAGAGCCAGCTCGTGCAGCTTGCACTCAATATTATTGACTACGTACGCAGCGCCGAATCGAGCCTGCCCATCGTCGAGCCGATCCGCGGCCAGGTCAACGCCTCGGGGCAATTCCTCGCGGAATGGCTCGAAGCCAACAGCACTATTCGCGGCCTCGATAACACCTTCAAGGGCCTGACGCGCGCCCCGATGATCACCAAGA
Source organism: Spartobacteria bacterium UBA695 (assembly GCA_002298145.1). GTDB lineage: Bacteria > Verrucomicrobiota > Verrucomicrobiia > Chthoniobacterales > Chthoniobacteraceae > UBA695. The sequence continues at coordinate 133,628 of DBMP01000015.1, forward strand.
TGGGGATGGAAATCTCTACCAGCACCACGCCCCAGATGAAAATGTTCATCGAGGTCTACCTGCCTAAAAATTACGGCATCGCCAGCATCGACCTGACCAAAGATCTTCGTTACATTTTCCAGGTCAACAACCAAGCGGGGGACACCCGCCTCGCGGAAGCCGACCAGGTCACCCCCGTCACCATCACCACGAACAACATCGTGGGGGGCAACGCCACGCTGACCGCCGGGAACCGGGCCACGGTTTCCATGACCCTCTACTTCAACACCGTCGCCAGCGGAGCGAACAAGGGAGCCACGCTCCGCCCCAATCCCGGCGACAAAGTGAGCCTCCGGGCCGGGCTCTCCCGGTACGCCGCCAATTCGGACAGCAGCGTGCGGAAATACTCCACCATCGAGGTCGTCCCCATCGGCGATCCGCTTCAGGCCACCGGCGCCAACAAGGCCGCCGGAGCGCTCTGCACAGCCCCAGCCTACATGGCCGTCGGCTCCGCCGGAGCCCCGGGCACACCACCCACCACCGCTCTTCTGACCGACGATCCCAGGGTCAGCGGCATCGCCAAGGACTGGTCTGAAAAGAACGCCACGTGGAACTCGGCCAACCCCATCGCCACGCCGCAGAACATCCTGCCCGAGCAGGACACGGACGCCTCGGGCGGCACGATCTCCCAGGCCAGCCTTTACATGCCCGCGGCGAAAGGCAGCACATCAAACCCGGGCGGCGTGGTCTCCTCCAGCGGCGAACTCGGCTTCGTCCACACCGGCATGCAAGTCACCAGCTCCGGCGCGGCGGGGGTACCCTGGCGCACCATCCGGCTGCAACCGAGCGCCGAACCCGCCACCGTCGTTCCTGACTGGGCCTTCATGGATCTCTTCACCGCGCCGATCACCGTCGGCACCATGGCCAAGCCGGTGTTCGCCCCGCACGAGACCTCCACCGGGGGCCGCGTCAACGTCAACGCCTGGGCCGAACCCTCCACCTCCGGCAGCATCCCCTTCGGCGGCGCGCGCACCCTGCCCCTTGAGGCCGTGCTGATCGGAGCCCGCTGCAACGCCACCGACTCCACCAAATTGCTTTCCAGCAGCTCCGCCGCGCAAATCGCCAGCTACATTTACAACAAAACCACAGCCAGCAACGGGAAACTCTTTGGCTACACCAGCGGCTACTTTTCCCAGGGCGAAATCGTGGAAATCAAAGGCGTGGCCGACCAGGGCGAAGCCAGCGAGGAAACCGTGCGTCAAATCGCCAACATGGTGACGGCGCGCGGCAACGTCTTCAGCATTTACACCATCGGCCAGGCGTTGAAACAAACCCCGCAGGGGCGGCTCGTCATCACCGCAGAAAACCGGCAGCAAACGATGATCGAACGCTATCTCGACTCCTCCGCGAACAAAGTCCGTTTCAAGACCGTCTACTCCCGCCCGCTGACGCCGTAACAACCACCATGCCGAGCCCGCCGCTTGCGGATCACGCCCTGCGGGAGCCCCGCGCCTCGCGCCGGTAACGCAGCGGGGTCGTCCCCAACTCCTTGCGGAACACGAAGGACATATAGGCGGGCGACCCGAACCCGGCGGCCTCCGCCACCTCGGGCATGGCCAGGTTGGTCTCGGCCAGCAGCCGCTTGGCCCGGTCCAGATGCGAGCGCCGAATGTGTTCAGCGGGCGAGCTTCCGAGCACCTCTTTAAAGCGGCGCTCCAGCACCCGGCGGGAAACCCCGGCCCGGCTGGCCGTCTCGCGCACCTGGATGGGTTTCTCAGAATTTTCGCGGATAAACGTCAGCGCCTGAATGAGCGAGCGGTCGTCGATGGCCAGCGTGTCCGTGGACTGCCGGGTGACCACGTCCGCGGGGGGGATATAAATGGAAAAATCCGGGTCGCCGCTGCCGCACATCAGCGCGTCGAGTTGGCTGGCCGCCTCATACCCGATCCGCTCGGCCGCGACCCGGACGGCGGAAATGGGCACTTGCGAAACTTCGCACAAAAAATCATCCGAGCCGCTCATCACCGATACCTCCTCCGGCACGCTCAACCCGGCATGCTGCGCCGCGTAGATCACCTCCCGCCCGCCGCTCCAGATGAGCACCGCCAGCGGCTTCGGCATCGAGCGCAGCCACTCGCCAAGCTGGTGAATATTAGTGTTCCAATCCACGATGGGAGCACCGTTGTGGGTCTTGACGCTGTGGACGGTGCACGAAAACCCGGCCTCCTTGAGCGCCTCCCGGAAAGCGTCCAACTGCTCGGCCACCGGCTCGAATCCAAGCAAACTGACATAAGCAAAATTTTTGAAACCGCGGGCCACGAAATAATCCGCCGCCATTTTCGCGACCATCCGCACATCGTTCGCCACGCGGGGAAAACGCGCCCCGGGAACCTGCATCCCGGAGACATTCACCACCGGGATATTGCGCGCCTTGAGGTGGCTGGCCATGCGGCTGGTGCTCACCCGGGCGATCACCCCATCGCCCTGCCATCCGCCGGGCAGGAGCGGATGCTCTTCCAGCCCGAGCGGTTCGATGAAAAGCTGCCATCGCTCATGGCTCCTGACGTAGCTGACCACCCCCGTGATGACCCGCCGCCCCCAATCGGTAGCGGTGTCCACCATCACGGCCACACGGCGAAGATCGTCATCGGCAACCGGCTTTGTCTTTTTTGGCATGGCGATGCAGCTTTTATACGCCCCAAAAAGCCCTGTCGCAATATCAATAAAATGTGACGCAACTGCGCCTCCATCGAACAGCGAAAACCTGCTAAAGTAGTCCCCATCAACACCGCGCCCCAATGCCACCCATCCCCACCCCCGCCCGTTCCCAATCCGCGATGAAACCCACCCCGCTCCACACCGCCTCCGTTTTTGCCGCCGCCCTGCTGCTGGCGTCTTCGATCCTCATCCGCGCCGAAGAACCGCCCACCAAGCCATTCATCCAGGAAGCCGGAGGCTGGCGTTCGCTCGAACAAGCGGGCCACCTCAGCGCACACAATGCCCAAATCCGTTTCGACGCCGGGCGGCCCGTCCTGGAAGCCACGGCCAACACCACGGCGCAACTCGAACTAACTTCCCCCGAAGGTTTTTTCGACGCGGGAGGATTCACACGCCTCGTGGCAGAGCTGAAAAACGAAGGCGCCACCGAAGTGAAATACGAGCTACGCCTCGACAATGAAGGCGCCACCGACACCGCCAAAACCGCTTACTACTTCGGGTGGATCACCCCCGGCCAAACCAAAAAAGCCATCGCCCTTTTTCCCTATAAAAAAGAGGACCTCAATTCATATCCAGACCTGAAAGTCTTTTTGCCAATGAAGGGGCTCCCGGGCGGCATGCTTTTCGAAGAGCACAACATCAACCCCGGGAAAATCCAGAAAATCAAACTCACCATCTTCCCCGCCGGGCAAACCGTCAAAATCGCCCTCGGCCCCGTCTACGCCTCCCATCCGCCGGTTCCCGCCCTGCTGACCGGAAACAAATTCTTCCCGTTCATCGACGCCTACGGGCAAAGCATCCACGAGACCTGGCCAGGCAAAGTCACCTCCGATGAAGACTTGAAAGCCGCCACCCGGGAAGAAGAGCAAGACTTGGCCCAAAACCCGGGCCCCGACAACCGCTCCAAATACGGAGGTTGGACCAAAGGGCCCAAGCTCGCAGCAGCGGGCTATTTCCGGGCCGAAAAATATGACGGCAAATGGTGGTTGGTCGATCCCGAGGGCTATCTCTTCTGGTCCAGCGGCCCCACATGCGTCGGCTTCGGCGGCGCGGACACCACACTCAAAAACCGCGAATATTTCTTCACCGGCCTCCCAGAAGCCGACTCACCCCTGGCTCGCTATTACGCCAAAGACGGCACCGTCTTCATGTATACCCAGGCCAATCTGTACCGCAAATATGGGAGCGATTGGGAAACCCCGTTTGCCGAAACCACCCAGCGCCGCCTGCAAAGCTGGGGCATGAACACGCTGGCCAACTGGTCCAACCCGCGCATGACCGCCATGCGGCGGCATCCCTACGTCATGGCCGTCGACTTCAAATGCGACACCGTCACCTGGCGGCATTTTCCCGATGTTTTCAGCCCCACTTTCCGCAAGAACCTCCGCGCGGCCTTCCAAACCCGGGCCGAGAGCTTCAACGACCCGTGGTGCATCGGCTATTTCGTCCAGAACGAATTGAAATTCAGCGGCCCGCAGAAATTCATGGAAGACGTCTGCATGGACCCCGCCGCCAGCCCCTGCAAAGTGGAATGGGTCAAGGACCTGGAGCGCAGCCTGCACGGCATTTCAAAATTCAACAACCTGGCGGGAACCCACTTCACAAGCTGGAATGCGCTCCTGGCCAACACCTCCGCGATCAAGCTGGACCAGCTTTCCAATGAAGCCGAAGCCTTCTACAAAAAGATGTGCACCACCTATTTTAGCATCTGCAAGGAAGAGCAGAAGCGCGTGGCCCCTCACCAGCTTTACCTCGGCTGCCGCTTCCTCCAGAACGTCTCCGCCGTGCCCGTCACCATCGCCGCACAGTTCTGCGACGTGGTCAGCTATAATATATATGAATACTGCGTAACCGCTCGAACCGTCGAGAAGATCGACAAACCTTTCATCATCGGCGAATTCCACTTCGGCGCTTTAGACCGGGGCATGTTCGGCCCCGGCTGCCGCTGGGCCGGGGATCAGCAGGACCGCGCCGGGCTTTACCGCGACTACGTCACCGGCGCCCTGCAAAATCCCTATTGCGTCGGGGCCCACTGGTTCCAATACAACTCCCAAGCCTTCACCGGCCGGGACCCGGACGGTGAAAACTACCAGGTAGGGCTCCTGGACATCACCGGCAACCCCTACCCCGAACTGCGCGAGGCCATTCGCAAAACGTCCTACGGCATGTATGAGACCCGGATGGGCGCCCCCGCAAATGCCTCCAACTAAGACCCGGCCCACCGCCTCTCTCCACGGCTACGGCGTGTAAACCGAGGTATCCGTTTCGCCGCCGTAGCTCTCCACTGACGTGCGGCCCTATCGGAAATCGCCCTTCGGTTTGATCATCCTGGGAAGGTTAGCTGCGAAGTTTTAAAAAATGGGCTACGCACGTTGCAGTCCATGCAAAATGGGTATCGCGAACCCCGATACCGTTGTCACCACGGTAGTTTTCGAAATTGCCCGCTTCTTCAACGTGCTTCAGGTATCCATTGATGATCAGGTCGGCCTCTTTTTCAAATCCGTTGACGCGAAGCGCCTCGACGAAAATGAAAACGGTCACCGGCCAGACCGCGCCACGCCAATAGCCGTCGGCGGAGAATTTTTCGCTATCGAGCGGTTCGCTGCGCAGACCAAAAGGAGTCCAGTAACGGGAGGCGTCCAGCAGGCCGTCCAGACACCATTGCCTAGCCTTCTCGGGCAGGCGATGGCCCAGCAACAGCGGAATCTTCAGCTGCAAGCTCTTCGATACGACCGGTTTGTCACTTCCTACCAACCGCGCGACAAACGCGTTTCCATTCCAGAACCGCTCCAGCATTTTTTCCAACAGCGCCTTGGCCTTGCGGCTCCAGGCTTCAGCTTCTTCGGCTTTCCCTAATTTCGCAGCAGTTCGTGCGAGCCACTCTTGTTGAAGCACAAGCCACGTTGCAAGATCCGGCGTTTTGAGCGGAACCCCTTCGTCAAAAAGCGTGGAATTATCCCAGCCGCTATCAATTCCGTGAAAATAAAATGGCAGACCATCCTGCGGATCGCTGCGCTCGTTGAGCCAGAACTTCGTGAGGCGCGATACGCCCTGGTAGGCTTCTTCCCGCTGAGCGTCGGTTATCCATGAATATTGGGATTCCAGCAGGCCAATCATCCACCCATGTACCGGAGGCTTTGTATAGCGCCAGATAAATTGATTGGCAGCCATCACGTCCGGCAGGCCGCCGGTAGCGTCCTGATGGTCGAACATGGCCATTAAATTGTCCCAGGAGAGCACCGAGTCTATTGCCGCCGTTCCCAGCATGTGCCAGCAATGATCCCACGACCACAAGCCGACCAGCGATCCCTTGGAAACCAGGACGACATCTCGCTTGAAATTGCCCTCCGCAAAGACGCTCAGGTTCCAGATTGTCTGAAGTTCGCGGTCTCTTAGCGCCGCCAAGTTTCCCGGAATTTTTGGGAAACGAGCTGACCATTCTTCAAAATCCGCCCGGCTCGTCGCCGCGCAGTCCACAAGTGCGCCCTTGGCTTGGGGAATCGTGCCGCCGCATCTCGTGCGGTGGATAAGTACCTCGGCAGGCCCTTGTTCGCCATCCAGCCGAAGCGTCCAGCGCTCCCCTTTTTTCTGCACCTCGACGGTGCCTTCCACGGCGCGGATCAAGAGCCAACTGCAAGTATTGGCGCGAATCCGCCACTCCCGGTCTCCGGTCTGAATCGGCGCTCCGTTGCGCTGTTCAAAGAAAAGCACGGAATCCTGAACCCGTGCCCGCAGCGTAGCCGCATCCTGAAAGGCAAACTCCGCGCAACCTCCGTTTTGCGGCTCCAGTCGAAGGAGGTCGAACCGGAGATACTCGTTCCATGGAACGGACTTTCCACTCCGTTCCATGGTAATATCAAATACCTCGGAATCGTCAAATAGCAGCCCGGCCAGAACACGCAAGCTCAGCGGCGCGGTGGCCAGACCTCCGCCAGCTTTTCCGGGATTCTTGCGGTAAAGACAAAGCCAGGCCCCCCGACGGCTGAAGGGGATGCGGTGGAGTTGAATCGAATTTGGAAACGACATGGAATGTTACTTGGAAGTTTTAGCCAGCGTAATGCTGAAGCCGTTGATTATAGGTTTGGATTTTTGCTCCACTTGGTCATTGGTATTAAGGTTGCTTGGCCCAATAACAAGCCTGCCCGAAGCATCGGCGCTCAAGGTAAATTCCACCATCATTTTGGTAGGAGCGTCGGGTGTCAACCGAGTGGAAGCCCCGGCGGGACATTCCACTTTTCCGATGACCTCGGATGCGCCTGTCGCCGCCCCCGTCAGCGCATGGAAACTGCGGTAAAAGACGGTATTCGGAAATCCCCAGGTCCTGGGAAACGACCAAGCCTGGATTTTATAGGCCGCGAGGGGCGTAAGGCCATCTAGTTGAAAGCGAATGTCATTGCGGCCGGTAAAGACCATGGAACGGTACAACGGCGCATAGGGACCGTCGTCGCCCGGCGCAACCCCGTTATCGCGGCTGTCGCAGCCTCCTGCCACCGGTCGGCCGCCCTCGGTGTTGGCGGTATAACTCAACGTTACCGTGCCCGAACACGAATGTCTGTCGAGGTCTGGAAAAACATAGGTATTGTTCCCCATCGGGCCCTTACCGCCGCCGTTGGCGAGCACGACTTTATGGAAACTCTTTTGCTCCGGGCTGTTCGCTGCGCCAAACTGCACCTGCAAGAATTGGGCCTGCACCGATGCAATCATGCCTGCTCCGATCATCAGCGAAGTTAAAAGGATTTTTGTGATCATAGTCAGTGAGGGTTATGAGTGATTTCCTGGATTGCAGGAGTATCAAGCTCCTTCAAATTCCCTCCGATGAACGGTTCCTCTGGGCCGATCGAAATCCCCGATGGGTTGGTTTTCATACCCGCAAACACACGGGCCCCCTCTTTCTCAATGGTCCACATCCGGCTGTCAGCTTTCCAACTCAGCGGTCCTTCGCTCCGTTGCAGAACGGGAAGCGTTACGAGCGCTGGATCTTGCAGTTGATCGCCCAGCCGATTGATCAAGTAACACCACAGCACCGGCGTTTTTCCTACGACGGTGAAGATGGAGTCGCCGCCAAGGGCCGACGGAATGGACCCATCGGCATAGACATAGGCGGCCAGCGTCTTTTCGAATTCGAGGTATTTTTGCCGCAGCAGGCCGTCGGGACGCCGCTGAAGATAACGGTCCATGATCTCCAGCAAAAGCGGATAGGATGAGACGGTATAGGGATATTTGATCCACTCTTCAACATGCGCCGGGTCCTTGAGCTTGGCGCCCCATGCGGCGTGGGTCAGGCCGTCCGCTCCGATGTGCAGCGCGTCAAATAGATGCACGATAATGTTGTCGACCACACCAGGAAGGCGTTCATCTTTGGTAATGGCATGAACCATTTCCAGGGTATCAATCACAATATGGTAATACGCCGTCCGCTCAACGAAATCCCCCTCACCGCTCCGCTCAAAAAGCCCCAGCGCCTCGTGGTAATAAGACGGCTCCAGGAGCATGTCCAGCGTCGGCTTTCCAAATTTATCATATCGGGTCATATCCCCAAAAACCCGGCCGTATAGAGCCAGCATGGCGACGATGACGAGATCCTGGTTGGTGACGCCACAGAATCCGGCCACGGGGAGCGGCTTGCCTCGCTCATCGCTGCCGCGCTTCCACCAGTAGCCTTCAAACCAGCGCCGAAGGGGCTCTCCTTGACCCCTTTTCGGTTGCGGATGAGCCTGCCATCGGAAGAGGAAAGATGAATACGGGCCTTGCGTCAACGGCGGTTCTGAACGCGGTTTTCAAGGGCGCTGGCCAAGATCCCACGGGGGCCACCGCGCTATCCAGTCCCTACGCTCTGGCTTCGGCCTACAGTGCCTATGCCATGGACAGTTTCGGCAACCCCATAGCCAGCGTGCCTTTGAATGTCTCAGCGCTACCAACCTTCCTTGCATCGTTGAACAATATTTCCAGCGTTGGGCTTGATCATATCAAATACCACCGCGAGCCTGTGATCCGATCCCTCGCCGGGTCCAGCCAGACCCGGACATGGAATTTGTTAATCGACGTCGTGGCCCAAACGGGACGCTATCCCTCCTCCGCTTCGAGCCTTGCTGATTTCATGGTAGATGGCGAAAAGCGCTTCTGGCTGTCGGTTTCAATCGATCTTTACACGGGTAAGGTCATTGATCGCCTACTGGAACCGGCCTGGGAATGATCTGTATCTCTGCAGCGACTACAGCAGATCCCTATTTGTTCAAAAATAAGGGAACCCTCTGATATTGCAGAAAGTCTTCCCGGCCAGATTTTTTCCCTTCGATTCGCAATCGAACAATTGGGTAACCGGTCCGCGGGTTCAAATCCCATCCACGCCCACATACGGACTCCAATTCAACCTTGTCGGACAAAATGGAGTAAGCAAGGTGAAACTCAAGTTCCTGGGCAACGCACCATTCCCACATGTACAGTTCCTGAAGCCGGGCTCTAGGCGGCGTGCTGGCGGGCGCTAGAAGTTATCCCGATTACGATTTAAAAATCTATTCATGCAGATCGATCCGGCTGTGCCTCAGGCTAATTAGGACAAAAGTCGAGGCGCTACGCTAATCCCCTCACAGGCGCCCGCGATATTTCCGGCACTGATGGGCCATCCATCCAAACGGGATCAACCAGGGTTGTTGTCGCAAAGGGGGTAAATCCCATTTCGCCATGACAGAGCAAGCCATCCATGACATCAATAGCCTTGGTCCCCATAAGCACCGGGCGAATATCTACTCCTGCGTAATGGAACAACCGGCTCGATGCAAATAAATGACAAACCGCTATTTCTCGGGGCAGGAAGCATTCGTGGCGGTTAGCCGCTTCTTCGAGCGCCAGATGGTTATGGATTAGCAACGCATCCGGCCTATCGCGATCCTGCCCTTCAATCCCGCGCTGAAAAAATTCCGCTTCATCCATCCAGCGACATTGCATTTCGGGAAACTCCGCATTAATGCCAGTTAGAGCGCTCAATTTCTCCGGTCCAAAACGTCCGGATTCCATTCCTGGCTTCAAATACAACGGCCTCCGATAACCCTTCTTCCGCAGTTGCAATAAAGCCAGGCGCATCACTTCGTAATCATTGCTGCGCAGTTGGTGGAAAGGCGCATTCTCACAGAAATCAATAATACTCAATAATGCCGATGACGAAAATGCAGCCAAGGCTTCTTCAACCGGTTGCATATTTGCGTGAACTAGAATACCGCGAATGCCCCGCGCCTTGAGCATTGCCGCAAGCCGCTGCTGATGGGATATCTTCCGAGGCAATTCATGGCATTCAATTTGGTAGCCAAGTTCTCCGGAACGCTTCCGCATTCCTTCCAGCAGTCCTTTGCGAATCGGCCAATTCTCCCAATCATCGAAGGACTTCTCGCCGCGTTGGAGTTGATAAAGGAATGCCAGATTCTCGCGATAGCGGACGGGACGCTGCGACCGCCGGTAACTAGCCAAAGCCGACATCGCAGGATTGGGCACATACCCCATTTTTCGTGAGATCGCCTGGATCTGCTTGCGCCTTGCTTCCGAGATCAGCGGACTATCGCGCAATGCCATGGACACCGTGGCAACGGTGACAGCGGCTTCTCGGGCAATATCGCGCAAAAAAACAGGGCGGCTCGGCATGGATTACAGGGAGGCTCCGACTTTTAATTTAACTATTTAAATTCCACGAATATTGAAAGCAAAAACGCAAAGTTGTTTCGTGGTCCAAGCTATGGACTCACCTCTTATCGACGCCACACATATTCTGAACCGTCACCCTGCAAATCCGATCCTCAAGTTGGAAGATTATCCGGGGGTCGCACAAATCTACAACCCTTCGCCCGCTCAATGCGGAGATGAAACCGTTCTCCTCGTTTCGGTAGTGGAACATGCCGCTACCCGCGGATATGGCCGGGACGTGGGCCAGACCCGCGTGGCCCGCAGCAAAGACGGCGTCCACTTCACGCTGGGCACGGAAAACTTCATCGACGTTCAATCCGAGCAACACCCGTGGTCTCTCTACCATCACTTTATCGACAACCGCGTGAGCTGTATTGACGGGGTGTTTTATATCGTCACTCCAGTGATGGTCCACGGCTTCGACGGCCCGGTGGGGATGCTGGGACGCACTGTGGATTTCATCAACTACGAACGTCTGGGGATCATTACGCAGCCGCGCAATCGCGGGGCTTCCCTCTTTCCTGAAAAGGTCGGTGGGCTCTATTGGAAACTAGACCGCCCCGGTGGCGGTGATGGCGGCAACGGCGATATTTGGATCAGTTCGTCACCGGACCTTCTGCACTGGGGTAACTATCAACCGCTGCTCGCAGCTGGATACCGGTATTGGAACGTCCAGAAGATCGGGCCGACCCCTCCCATTAAAACACCTCGTGGCTGGCTCGACATTATCCACGGCGTTTTCTCGCCAGCTGGCGGAACGTATTATTACATTGGCGCGGTCCTGCTGGATCTGGAACAGCCGTGGAAGATCATTGGGCGAACCAACAGCTGGATTCTGGCCCCGCAGGCAGGTTATGAACGAACCGGAAATTGCGATAACGTCGTATTCCCTTGTGGGGCCTTGGGCGACTGGGAAAAGGATGAACTCCGTCTTTATTATGGCGCTACCGACGACAAAATCTGCCTGGCAACCGGCTCAATAAGGCAGTTGGTCGAAGCCTGCGAACGGCAAATCTAGTGTGGTGTCAGGCAAGGCAATTAACGAATAGGCTGTTCATAGACGCACCGGTTTAACCTGGTGCGTCTTGATCCGCCTGCTTGTACCAATGAACTACGGTTCGTACCCCGCAAAAAATGATCTTCGCCATTTCCTTCCACGTATTTGGAAATCATGCGCGTGTCAGCCATCAGGCTTCGGAAACGCCGGGATTGGGTAAACGAGACTTGGTTCTGCGCCTCCCGGGAGGTTTCTAAGCCTTCTGACGGCCCCGCAATGAGGCGGGCCTCCTGTGGCGCAAACCGCTGGGTTTCGACGATCCGCCAACGGTAGTGGTTTCCCATGAGGTCTTTTGAAAAAGGGTTGGTGCCGTTGGCGTAATCGGGAATGGTTGCGTCACCCGGGTCCATGTAGCGTTCCACAGTGGTTGCTCCACGAGATTCGCTGGTGACGGTGTCTTTCCCCTCGGTCCAGGTGCCGTCGGTTTTTGACTGTGCCGTTTGTACAAGCGATTGTGCCCGGAAGTGCACGGTGTACGTGTTGGATTTGGTGGTGAGCCGGGAATACAGGGTGGTGTAGATTCGTTCGCGTTCGTTGTCGCCGGTGCCAATATGGTCAGTCCAGAAGTGCTCATTCCGGAGGCAGTTTGCCCCGTGGGAACAATGTGGAGATCGCAAATTTCCGAGGGCGAAATAAACAGGTTTCCGCCAGCGAACTTGGTCTGAAACTGCTTGAGGGTTTCGTCGGAGTCGATGGCGAGCCGCGCCTCGGTTTGGGTAGCGGAGGCATTAAGGACCGTTTTCAAGTTCTGTTTGAAGTTTTAATAACCCTGTTGCGTATAGCTGTTCACTCCATTGGGAATGGCTGTGATCTTTTCTCCTTTGAGCAGCGCTCTTAAGCCCGTGTTGCGGGTGATGTAGCCAAAGGAGGCGAGTTGATAGTTGAGGTTGATCTAGCCCGCCGTTGAAAATCGGGCGCTGATAGCATAGGGATCCACCACGGGCATCCAGAAGAGATCCATGAGAAGGTGATCTTTCGGCGCAGTCGCCCCAAAATGACCCGTCTGCGGGCGGAAGAGCAAGGTGCGCCAGGGCGTCCCGCTTTTGACGCCGGTGGGTAGGGAGCCAAACATTCCCGGCGAGGGCATAATGCGATTGGGGGAAAAATAGGTCGGGCCGGCGGGCGCCTGCATCCAGTAGTTGCTGTAGCAGGCCAGGGCTCCGCTGGTGCCCGAGCCGTAGGTGTTGCCTTCGTCGGGTTTGTTGACAAACGGGCCGTCAATGTAGTTGGGCAGGCTGCTGTCAAAGTCGCCCGTGGTTTCAGGGACGCTGGTCCCTGTGGCCTTGGCGGGAACGTCCACCGCAAGGGTGGCCCACGACAGGGACGTTGGGAAATAGCTCCCGCCGAGATCGCAGCCGGGTTCCGCTTGGGGATTATGGGCGTTGGCGAAATTGCTTGCCGCCATTTTGGAGCTGTCGTAGTAACGATGCTTGCCGTAGGCGATGTTGGGGACGCTGGATTGCGCGGCGATCAAGCGGTAGTCCCCATGGGCCGGAAGCACTGTTCGAATGACATCGAAATTGAGGACGTTCGAAACGATGGGCGGGGTGTTGAAAAAAAACGCCCCGGCATCGATCTGGGGTTTGCTGCTGGAGTCGAAATATACGGTTGCGCGTGACGCGTAATTAAGCCGGCCATTAAACGTGTTGCCGTTGACGGTGACTCCACCCGCGCAAGGAAAGGACCACCAGTTTTCCTTGGAGGTCACGCCCGAACTGGTGTTTTGGGTCCCTTGGTTGACTAGATTGGGATTGGGGAATGTGGTGCTTGAGGGCAGGTAAATATTGATGGTTTGCATCAAGGTTTATGAGCCCGCGTAGAGCTTGACGACGATGTTGTTGCTACCCACAAACCCCATGGTGCCGCCGTTTGGAGAGGCTTTGATTTTGACGGGAACTCCGATGAACGGATAGTTGGGAACGGTAGCCGTAGCGGTGTCGCCGGGAACCGAGCCCCGGAACGGGAGCGCCTTTGGATAATACGCAATAGCGCCACCCGGGATTGCCCCCGGCGGATCTTCCTCCGTCCATGCCGATGGTAGATTGATTGTAGGCCACGGTCCCTCCGGATGGGAACCCGAGGGATTGCGTGTTGCCGCTGTCGATGACGGAAAGATTTTGCAGCCCCGTAATTTCCACCTGAATATTCGGTATAATGCTGGCCCATCCATGCATCGGGGAAAATAACTCGAAGGCGATGATGGCCTGGATATATTTCTCGCCCGCATTGAGTTTCGTGCCGCCCAGGACTTTGTTGCTGGTGGGGTCGTTGCTTCCGTAAGATTCATCGGTGCCCGAAGTGGTGGGATCATCGGCCACGGCATTGCAGAGAATGCCAAACTTGGAAAGAGTGCAGGTGCGGCCGATGCCCTGGGTGCTTCCGTTTTGGGCAGGCGCAACGAATCCGTGCCCGGCTCCAGAGGCCGGGGTATAGGGCGTGCCGACGTTATCGTCGCAGAGGTTGGCGCAACGGATGTAGTCAAAGATTTCGGTGAGGATCTGGTCCCGGTCGTCGCCGTATTTGGTTTTAAAATCATTGCCGAAACTGGGCACCGATTCCTGCGTGAGGCTTTGGAGGTAGGTATAGAGGTTGGTGTTGCGCGTGATACCGATGTCGGAATTGGGGCTCAGGGGGGGTGGCGCGCTGGAAAAAGTAGGGATGGCCGTTAATGGTGGAACAGGCTCCGATGAGGCGGTCGTAGGCGGTGGTGTGGGTGGAGTCGTAGGCGGTGCCGCTGAGTTGGTAGATGGGCCAGCACGCAACCCGAGGCAGGTTGAAGAGATTGAGGTCCGGGGCGCGGCTGTGGGCGGTGAGAAAGAATTTTTTCTGCTCCAGGGTGTTGCGGTTAATGACGGAGGCGTAATTCAGATCCCGCTCGCTGCCGCTCAAGGTTGGTTTGAAAAGCAGCTCGGGAAGGCTGGCGAAAAGCCGGTCCGAGTCGGGCGCGAGCGTCCCGGTTGCGATCACGGTACCCTCTTTCGAACCGTCCCCAGTGATGCGCGGCACGATGGCGTAGATTTGCTCCGCCCATTGCTGATCGCTCAGAGCCGAGGGTTTGGGGAAGACGGTTGAAAGACTAGTCATCGCCGGGTGCCCGGGGTAACGCTGGTATTCTTTTTGCGCCGGTTGATAGTTGGCCAAGGCTTGGTCGGTAACGGTCGCGCCGCGCGGAGTGTCCCAGTAGGTACCTTCGGCGGCGGTGTTGATGTTGACTTTGCCCGTGTCGTCGTCGGTCCAGAAAGCGATGCGTCCAGTGATGGGGTTCGCCGCGGAAGGAGTCTGCGATGCGGGCACGGCGACATCCTTTGACCAAGTCCAAGTCAGCGGAAATGTCACCCTCGCGGGAACACTTGACCTCACCACCTTGAGTGGATTGACACTCGGCGCAACGATCACACTAATCAATAACACCGGCAGCGGCATCACGACGGGATATTTCTCCACGATTCTCACGAGCGGCTCCACTTACACCGCCACGTCAAATACCAACTATACATTCACGGTAACCGGTACGGAATATCTGCTAAATTATGCCGCCAATGCCGGAAGCAACAGCTATAATAATGACGTGACCCTGACGGTGGTACCCGAGCCGGGCACATGGGCCATGCTCATGGGCGGCCTTGGAATGCTGACTCTCAGCCAGCAGCTACGCCGTCGGCGGTTGGGGTAGCCTCCATTAGTCGATTTTGAAAAATCTGAGGTAAACTGCGCGCCGCAGCACTTCGGGGGAGTGCTGCGGCGCTATCTTATTTCAGCTCGGTCCTCTCCTGTGCAAGTGATCCATCGATTGCATTTCCTGCATCCAACACCCCATAAATAGGAAATTAAATATGGATTCCCTTCATACCGCTTATCGTTTTCCAAAGGAGTTTGTATTTGGTGCGGCTACCGCTGCATACCAGATTGAGGGCGCCTGGAATGAAGACGGGAAAGGCATGAGTGTGTGGGGCATGATGTGCCAAAAGCCCGGAGCAGTCTTTCAGAGTCATACCGGCAAGATCGCTTGCGACCATTATCACCGGTGGGCTGAGGATGTGGACCTGATGAAGCAAATCGGACTGCAAGCCTACCGGCTCTCAGTTTCGTGGCCACGAGTGTTCCCTGAAGGTACCGGCAAAATAAATCGCGCGGGCTTGACCTTCTACGACCGCCTGGTAGACGCGCTTTTGGAAGCGGGCATCGAACCCTACCTGACCCTCTTTCATTGGGACTACCCTCTGGCGCTTTATCAACGCGGCGGCTGGCTCAATGCGGATTCCCCACGCCGGTTTTCAGAATATGCGGCCCAACTTGCCCATCACCTCGGCGACCGCGTTAAACACTGGATTACGCTCAACGAGCCCGAATGTTTTATCGGCGTAGGGCATCTTCACGGCACACACGCGCCGGGAGACCGCCTGGAAATCGGACAAGTCCTCCGGGCGGTTCATCACAGTTTGCTGGCCCATGGCTATGCCGTGGATGCCATTCGCGCCAATGCAACCAAATCCGCCAACATCGGAATCGCCCTCACATCACCCTCCTCAGTGCCTTGATATCGGGGCGGCGCGGGAAAGCTATTTCTCAGTAGGCCCCAGATTGGATTGCATCTCGCTCTGGGCCGATCCAATCTATCTGGGCGCTTACCCTGCCCAAGCCTACGAACTGTTTGGCGAAAGCATGCCGAAGTTTACCGAACAGGAGGCGAAGGTCGTTAGTCGCTCTTTGGAATTCATGGCTGCGAATATCTATAGTGGCTACAAAGTATCCCGGGGTAACGATGGCCAACCGCTCCGACACGAAAAAGAACCAGGGAATGCGGTCGCTTGTTTGCCATGGTTGGAATTGGAAGAGGACGCCTTGTATTGGGCCGCTCGCTTCCACTCCGAACGGTATGGGAAATTGCCCTTCATGGTCTCTGAAAACGGTTTTTGCGGGACAGACTGGGTAGCCCGCGACGGAAAAGTTCACGACCCGCAACGGATCGACTACTCGGCGCGCTACTTGAGCGGCCTTCGCCGAGCCGCCCGGGAAGGAATCCCCGTAGCCGGGTATTTTTATTGGTCGCTGATGGATAATTTCGAATGGGCCGAAGGGTACCGCCCCCGGTTTGGCCTGATCTATATCGATTTCCAAAACGGGAAACGCACCCTTAAAGATTCCGCCAGTTGGTACCGTGAAGTCATCACCACTCGCGGCGGGTGTTTGTAATATCAAGTATTTCTAGGACAAAGCCACCATCATCCAGTCACGTCGATCAGTGCGGGCTAGAATTCGTAGGCCACACCACCATAGTAACCACGCCCAGCTCCATACTGCGGCGCGCCGACCCCAATGCCGCTTCCATCGCGGAGTTCGTAGATTTTATCGAACAGATTCACAACATCGAAGCGCACCTTTAGGTCACTCCAGCCGGGGACCTTAAACCGATGCTCCACGCCAAGGTTAACCGTCGCATACGCCTGGCCCTTCTGCGTATTCGCGAAACCTTTTCTTAACCCGCTGCCGTAGAGCGAATCGGCGTAGATCCGTGTGCCGCCCCATGTATAGGAGGTGCCTAGGGAGCCGGTGAAGCGCTGGTCGTGGTCGAGGAAAACGTCGTGTTTGGCGATATAGTCCAGCTCCTCTTGGCTAAACTCAAACTGCCCCGAGGTGATTTGCTTTCCGACGGCATGACTGTAAGCCACATTGGCATAAGCCGCGAAGGAGCCTTTCTGGTAGTTCGCCGTCAACTCGGTGCCATATACCTCACCCTGGTCATAGTTGAACGGAGAGAAGATCAGCGCCTGGCCAAATTGCCCCTCGTCGAGTTGGTTTTTGGCAATCTTGTAATAGCTATCCCATCCAAGGGTCAGGTCGGAGGTGACCTTCTGGACCACTCCGGCGTCAAAGTAATGCGAGCGTTCAGAGCGAACCGGATCGCTCGTTGTCACCTCGGAGGCATTGGTAGTATTGGCAAACTTGGCGATACTTTCCTGCTGAACGAGTTCCAAAGGCGGCGGCGTGAAATAGCGTGCATACCCAATATGCACCGTCGTCGCATCAGTTGCCTGGTACACTGCGTTAATGCGTGGGCTGAGCTGGCATTCGTTGGCATACGCGTCCACGACGTCAAACCGGGTTCCGTAGTTAAGGGTCAGTTTCTCCAGCAGCTTCCACTCGTCCTGAAGATACAGCCCGTAAAGATACCCGTCTTTGCGGCTATTATCCACGATCGCAAGAGGATCGGTGCCGAGCTGATTGCCCAGCGCATCGGTTGCAAAAACATCGTCCGTGGTTTTTACCGTTGCTTGCTCCGCGGTAAATAGCAGGCCTGAACGAAGAGTGTGCTGGTCGGTAAGCTTGTAGCTTGCGTCCGCCTGGAAGCCGTTGGAGATAATACTCCGGTCAACCTTGCTGGAGACCCCGTTAAAGATCAGGTCGCCCGTGCGATCCGGCGTATACTGGATACGGCTGTATTGCGTAAAGACGGCCAGTTGAAGGTTCAGATCGTCGGCGGTTTTCTGATAACTCACGATATCATAATAGTTCTGCTCGGTTTGATTTTCGTTCAAGAGCGCTGAATTAAACGTCGACAAACTCCCGAGCGTGAATGCAGGTGTCTGGTTCGGATTATTCGGGATCTGAAAATCGCTATGCGCACCGCTCAGGATCAGGCTGATTCGGCTTGTGTCGTCGATCAAATATGAGGCATACCCGAACCCCTTGAACTGATCCGTGTAGTCGTGAAGTGCTCGTGCACTGGACGTCGGGTTTTCAATCCCCAAGTCACTATGCAGCGAGCTGGCGGTGAAGTAATAGCTCCACTTTCCGGCCGTATTTCCATATTGGAGGGAAGGCGCGAAGGTGTCGTAGCTCCCGCCATAGAGCGAGATTTCACCGCCGGGATCGGACGCGCCGTTCTTGGTGTGAATATCCATGATCCCCGCCGTCCGGTAGCCGAACTGAGCAGGGAGCGCGCCGGTGATCAGCGACATATTTTGGATGAACCGGGTATCCAACGCCTGCCCAAACCCCGCGAGCCCCTCGGGAAGCAGCACGTCGTCGATTCGATATTGCAGGTTCGCGTGTTCGCCCCGCACGTGGAGTTGCCCAAAGGAATCCTGCGCCACCGAGGGCAACCGCAATGCAGTTTGGTTAAAGGGGGCATTGGCGCCTTGGGATTGCGAGTCGATCCGCTCTTGAGTAATCGTGTACTCGGTCGCGCCGAGGCTCGGGACGATCTCATCGCGCGCCGCGTCCAGTCTGCTCACCACGACGACCTCGGGAAGCACGGTGGTGGTTTCGCTGGACGGTGGCGTGTTCGCCGCGGTGGGGGTTGTATTTTGGTCCGCTGCCGGGCAGGGGAAAGTTACGGCCAGTTGAAGCAGGGCCGTTCCACTTAAAAGCATGATTCGCTTCATGTTTGTTTTCGGTTGTTAAAAGATAAAAGAGAGTTGGGCGCGCCCACGTCCGTGCGATGGGTACGGAAGGGCGAGGCGCCAGCGTGGCACAGGCGTTTTCTAACGGGATCCAAGGATGGGGCGCGAGTGCGCCTTGATGAAATTCCTATCGATTATTGAATACGATCCAATACCGGCGGCGCATGCTCAAGGACGCGACGGGAGAGAAACAGGCCGTCCACCCAAACCAGACGGGGTAGCACCAGTTGCTCAAAAATCCATTCGACAAGAATCGCCACCCCGGGGCCAACCGCGGGAATATCGCACTCGCCGTACATAAAGAGCGTCACGGCACATTCGTGATCGTCCGCACCGGCATCGTGGTGAGCCCATTCGTGAAGCTGAGGCGAAACCGCCATGGCCATCACGATGAGCAATTGGACCATCAGCAACGCGATGATCCCCCTTCGCAAAGCAAAGCCCTGGGGCTGGAAAACCCAATTCATCTTGCGAATCGCCTCGCAAATACCAACCTGGATCTGTCGCCGCAACCCACCCTCCAATAGCGATCTCAGAAGGGTCTGTTTCTGAGAAAGGTGGAGCATATGAGCAGATTTGCAGGTTACATTATGATAGTCAAGTATCAGTTCTGATCCATTAATTTTCCCCCCGAATATCCCGTAGGCTAAGGGCGATCCGCGCCCCCCCTCTTCCGACGGCCAGATGCTCCAAAAGCCCATCCATCCGCGCCCTGGATAAGTGAGCTGGATTTTTGCTCCCCTTGGCAGGTCGGCTCGCATTTCGCCGGACGCATGAGAAAAGCCGCCTTTTGTGTTCTTTAAAGTCACCGCAAATAAGCTACACTCAGGTCACGTAAGTACCGGTGTGGAAGGAATTACCGCATGAGCCGTTCGTTTATCTTTACCTCCGAATCGGTGGCCGAGGGGCATCCCGACAAGGTCTGCGATTTCATCGCCGATTCGATTCTCGATGCCAACCTGGCCCAGGACCCGGAAAGCCGCGTGGCCTGCGAGGTTCTATGCAAAAATGAACATGTCATCCTGGCCGGGGAGATTTCTTCCCTGGCGCAGATCGATGCCGAAGCCGTCGCCAGAGCCGCCATCCGGGAAATCGGCTACACGGACGAGGCGGCCCGGTTCAATGCCGACTCCGCCCGGGTGCAAAACCTGATCGGCCCCCAGTCCCCGGATATTGCGCGGGGCGTCAAGCGAGAGAGCGCCATGGAGATGGGCGCCGGGGACCAGGGGCTCGTTTTCGGCTTTGCCACGCGGGAGACTCCGGAGCTGCTCCCGCTGCCGATCTGCCTCGCGCACCGGGTAACGCGCGCCTTGGCCGAGGCCCGCAAGGCGCATGTGGCCCCCTGGTTGCGGCCCGATGCCAAGGCGCAAATCTCCGTCCGATACGAACAGGGCGAGCCCGTGGAGGTGACCGATGCCGTCGTCTCCACCCAGCACGCCCCGGGGACCTCGCAAGGGGAGCTCCACGCCTTCGTAGAGGAGCACCTCCTGCCGCGCGCCCTGGGCCAATGGTATCGCAAAGGCATCCGGCTCTTTGTGAACCGCACGGGCGAATTCGTCATCGGCGGCCCAGAGGGGGATTGCGGGCTGACCGGGCGCAAGATCATCGTGGACACCTACGGCGGGTTTGCCCGGCACGGCGGCGGTTCATTTAGCGGAAAGGACCCCACGAAGGTGGACCGCAGCGCGGCTTACTTTGCCCGGTTCGTCGCCCGGCAGATTGTGACCCAGGGCCTGGCGGATTGTGCAGAACTCCAGGTCGCCTATGCCATCGGAGTGGCGCAGCCGGTCTCAATCGCGGTGGACACACGCGGCACCGGCGACGAGCGGCTGGCGGAACGCTTCGCGAGGCAGTTCGACTACCGGCCCGCAGCCATCATCGAACAGCTCGACTTGCGGCGGCCCATCTACCGGGCCACCACCAACTACGGGCACTTCGGCAAATCGGAACTGCCCTGGGAAAAGTAAGGCCGCCTTATCCAGCTTGACCTTCCGGGAACCCGGCTCACAATGGGCGGGTTTGCAGCTCCCCTCCCGGCCAATGGAGAGTTGCATTTCCCCCTTTCAACCCACCTTTTCCCAAACCATGACTTTTCGATACGGGAGACGCTTCCGTATCAGCGCGGGAACCCGGGGAGGAGGAGTGCATTGAAGCGGGAAAACGACGGAACCAGGATCGAGGATTATTGATGACCCATAAGCCAAACAGCAAAAAAGAAGGCGAAAAACCTCATGCGACCGGGGCGGTTCCTCAGGAAAAAGCGCCTGCGAACGGCGCGCCAGAGGCCGGTTTCCCCATCGTCGGCATTGGCGCATCGGCCGGGGGCCTGGCAGCATTCGAGGCCTTTTTTTCCGCCATGCCCGCCGACACCGTTCCCGGCATGGCCTTCGTCGTCGTGCAGCATCTCTCGCCGGATTACAAAAGCATCCTCACCGAGTTGATCAAGCGCTACACCCGCATGCAGGTCTTCGAGGTCGAGGACGGCATGGCCGTGCAGCCCAACTGCGCCTACATCATCCCACCCAACCGGGACCTGGCGCTCGTCAACGGCACCCTGCAACTGCTGGAGCCGGGCGCGCCTCGGGGCCTGCGCCTGCCGATCGACTATTTCTTCCGCTCCATGGCCGAGGATCAGCACGAGAAAACCATCTGCATCATCCTCTCCGGCACCGGCAGCGATGGCACGCTCGGGGTCCGGTCCGTCAAGGGCGAAGGCGGCATGGTCATGGTCCAGCAGCCCGAGTCCACCGAATACGACGGCATGCCGCGCAGTGCCATCGCCACCGGCATGGTGGACTACATCCTGCCCCCGGCCGAGATGCCCGCCCAGCTGCTGGCCTTCGCCGCTCACGCCTTTGGGAAGGCCCCCCTCCTGGTCGCGCCACAGCCGCACAAAGTAGAGGATGCCAAGAACAAGATCTTCACCCTGCTGCGCGTCCAGACCGGGCACGATTTTTCCCATTACAAGAAAAACACCATCGAACGGCGCATCGAACGGCGCATGGCGGTTCACCAAATCGAACGGCTTGAAGACTACGTCCACTACTTGCAGCAGAACCCGGCGGAGGTGGAGGCCCTCTTTCTCGATCTTTTAATCGGCGTCACCAATTTCTTCCGCGACCCCGCGGCCTTCGAAACCCTTCGCAAGCAGGTCATTCCCCGGCTCTTTGTCAACAAACCCGCGAGCACGATGATCCGGGTATGGGTGCCCGGCTGCTCCACGGGCGAGGAGGCTTACTCCATCGCCATCCTGCTCCAGGAGTACATGGAAGCCATCAAGCAGCATTTCGTCGTACAGGTATTTGCCACGGACATTGACAGCCGGGCCATCGAGCGAGCCCGCGCCGGGATCTACCCCGCGAGCATCGCCGCCGACGTCTCCCCGGAACGCTTGGCGCGCTTTTTCGCCCAGGAACCGGATCATACCTCCTACCGTATCCAGAAAAACATTCGCGATCTGCTGGTCTTTAGCGAGCAGGACCTCATCAAAGACCCCCCGTTTTCCAAGCTCGACCTGGTCAGCTGCCGCAACCTCCTTATTTACATGGACGGCGATCTGCAAAAGAAGCTGACCCCCCTCTTTCACTACTCCCTCAACCCCGGCGGATTCCTCTTCCTGGGGACCTCGGAAAGCGTGGGCGACTTCGTGGACCTTTTTTCCACCCTCGATAGCAAAGCAAAGCTCTACCAGCGCAAAGACGACGCGCACCGGGCACGCAGCCTGGCCGTGGGGCGCTTCCTGCCCGCCGCCCATGAGCGCTCCACCCAGCGACCGGCGGGAAAAGCGACCGGCAACAAGACCCCCTTGCGCGAGCTGACCGAACGGACCTTGCTGCAAGAGTACGCCTCGGCGGGAGTGCTCGTCAACGAACGCGGGGACATTCTCTACCTGCACGGGCGCAGCGGCGACTACCTCGAGCCCTCGCCAGGCGAAGCTGGCATGAACATCCTCAAAATGGCCCGCGAAGGGCTGCGGCGGGACTTGACCATCGCCCTGCACAAAGCCGTCGCGCAAGGCGAGCCGATCCGCCACCCCGCGCTGCGGATCAAAACCAACAGCCATTTCACCACCGTTAACCTCATCGTGCGGCCCGTGGGGGGCGAACCCAATCCGACCGCCGAGAGCGCCCTCTTCCTGGTCATCCTGGAAAAAGCCCCCGATGCTCCCCTGGAAAAGGCGCTCGCGGAGGCCGCCGAGGCCGAGAAAACCCGCGGCCCGCAGGACGTCGACACCCGCATCATCGAGCTAAAGCAGGAGCTGCGCGCCAAAGAAGAATACCTCCACAGCACCAACGAAGAGCTGGAAACCTCCAACGAAGAACTCAAATCCTCCAACGAGGAAATGCAGTCCATGAACGAGGAATTGCAGTCCACCAACGAAGAGCTGGAAACCTCCAAGGAAGAACTGCAATCGGTCAACGAAGAGCTGGCCACGGTCAACGCCGAGCTGCAAACCAAAGTCTCCGATCTATCCCGGGCCAACAACGACATGAACAACCTGCTGGCCGGCACCGGCATGGGCACCGTTTTCGTGGATCACCACCTGCGGATCCAGCGCTTCACCCCCGCCGTCACCCAGGTCATCAACCTGATCCTGACCGACGTGGGGCGCCCCGTGGGCCACATCGTCTCCAACCTGGTAGGCTACAACCGCCTGGTGGAGGATGTGCAATCGGTGCTCAACACGCTCATCCCCAAGGAAATCGAAGTACAGACCAAGGCCGGTGCATGGTACTTGCTCGGCATCCGCCCCTACCGCACGCTGGAAAATGTGATCGAAGGAGCCGTCATCAACTTCGTGGACATCACGGAGATGAAAAAAGCGCAGAACGTGCTCCAGGATTCCGAGGTCCTGCGCCGCCTGGCCGTGGTGGTAAGGGACTCGCGGGACGCCATCCTCGTACAGGATATGGAAGGGCACATTCTGGGATGGAACCCGGGGGCAGAAAGAATGTACGGCTGGAGCGAAGCCGAGGCCTTGCATATGAATATCCGCGATATGATTCCGGAAGATCGGCGGGCAGGCGCGCTGGAAACCACCAAACAGCTTTCCAAGACCGGGGAGATGAAACCCTACCGCATGCAGCGGCTCACCAAAGACGGGCGAACCGTGGAGGTGTGGATCAACGCCTCCCCGTTGATCCACAAAACGGACGAAGTATACGCCATCGCGACGACAGAGAGATTCGTAAAAGACTAATTCCAATGAACGCAAAAAGGCCTCGCCTGAGCACGACTAACGCCTTGCGAAAGCGGGCCGAAGAGCGACTGCTGAAAGTCGTGTCCATCGAGAGGGAAGCCCTCTCCCCCGCCCAGGTGCGCGATGTCCTGCACGATCTGCATGTCCACCAGATCGAGTTGGAGATGCAGAACGAAGAGCTGCGCCGGGCCCAAACAGAGCTGGAAGCCTCCCGCGAGCGCTACTTCGACCTCTACGACATGGCCCCGGTAGGCTATATCACCCTGAGTGAAAAGGGCATGATCCAGGAAGCCAACCTGACCGCCGCCAAACTGCTCTGCATGGAGCGCGGGGCCTTGGTCAAGCTGCCGTTGACGCGCTTCATCGTCTACGAAGATCAGGACATTTACTACCAATACCACCGCCAACTCTTTAAATCCGGCCACCCCCAAGCCTGCGAGCTGCGGTTGGCCCCGAAAAACGGCGCTCCCTTCTGGGCAAATGTCGAGGCGATCGCGACCACGAGCAAGGAAGGGGCCCCCGTGTTCCGCATCGTCATCAGCGACATCACCGAGCGCAAACGGGCCCAGGAAGCCCTCAAAATAGCGCACGACGGCCTGGAGCGCAGCGTGCGGGAGCGCACCGACGAACTTCAGATCGCCAACCTCGCACTGCGCGAAAGCGAGAGGCGCTTCCGGCAAATGGCCGAAAACGTGCGCGAAGTCTTCTGGCTCTCAGATGCGCAGCGCAGCTATGCCTACTACACGAGCCCGGCCTACGAAGAGATCTGGGGGCGTTCCCGCCAAGAGCTGGCCCGCAATCCGAACGCCTGGTTGGATGCCGTGCATCCCGAGGACCGGGAACTGGCCAACCAGACCTTCCGCTTGATTGGCGAATCCGGCGTTCCCGGCTCGTGTGAATACCGCATCATCCAGCCCGACGGCTCGCTCCGCTGGATCTTGGACCAGGGATCGCCCGTGCGGGATGAAACCGGGCAGGTCTACCGCATGGCCGGAGTGGCGAGGGATATTACCGAGCGCAAACAGGCAGAGGCGGCCTTAACCCGGTTGCAGGAGGAGCTCCTGAAAATCAGCGAACGCGAAAAGCAGCTCATCGCCCAGGAGCTGCACGACGGGCTCTGCCAGCACCTTTCCGGCACGGCAATAATGGGCAGCCTGCTCTACCGGCATCTCGCCGAAAAGGGCAGCCCCGAGGCCGACAACGCCCGGCAGATTGGCGAATTGCTCAAAATCGGCGTGGACGAAGCGCGCAACCTCGCCCACGGGCTCCACCCCGTCCGGGCGGGGGGCGATGGCTTGGAGGAGGCGCTCTTACAGTATGCTAAAACGGCCACCAATCTTTTCCATATCCATTGCACCTTTCGGTACGACAAATCCATCGGCGTCAAAAGCCAGGAAGTCGCCACCCACCTCTTCCGTATCACCCAGGAGGCCGTGAACAACGCCATGAAACACGGCCAGGCCAGCCGAGTATTCATCACGCTAAAAAATAGCGCTCAGGGGCTCATCCTGACCATCCGGGATAACGGCGTCGGCATTCCCGAGGACCGGCCGATTTCCAGCGGCATGGGCATCCAAATCATGCATCATCGCGCTGCGGTGATCCACGCCGAGATCACCATCCGCCGCGTGGGCAACCGGGGAACGGTCGTCACTTGCAAGCTGCCCGCCTGTTAGGACAAAGCGCCGCGCCGCACCCGCTGCCAGAAGCCCAGCGCCCCGATGCCGCCCGCCAGCATGGCCCAGGTCGCGGGTTCCGGAACCGCGCTGATATCGTTAGTATCCAGCGTCACGTTTCCGGTAAGGGAAATCACCCGGCCGTTCTCCACGGAGGCCCCATTACCGAGGGTATTGCTAGCCTGGGAAACCAGGCTTCCGTAGAATTCCGCGTTACTCAAAAGCGTCGCCGAACTGCCGATCTGCCAAAACACATTGAGGTCCGTGCCAGCCCCCGCACCGATGACCGAGACGATGGAATTAGCCGATACCGTCAGATCGCTCCCGACTTGAAAAACGAAAAGCGCGTTGGCGCTCGACTGGGTGTCCAGAGTCAGAGTCCCGTTGAGCAAAGCCGATGAATTGAAATGGTAAACGCCCGAAGTGAGCGTCAATCCTCCCAGGTTCTGGCCCGTCAGATCTTGCGTCACCGGCAGCGCGAGCAGAACATTGTAGACGAGCGTGGCGTCGATCATGGCCTGGACCGCCTGCGTATCATTGATGTGGGTCGTTCCCGTAATCACCCCCGGAGGGAAGCCCGTGATCGCGGGGGTCGGGGTCAGGGCGACATTCCCGTGAATAACGCTGTTACCGGTATTGGTAACCCCCGCGTAGCTGATAACGGTAAAATCCTCCGCCGCCCCCCAGAACCCGCCTTGCCCGGGATCGATCGCTTTCGCTCCCGTCGCGCTGGCCAACAACCCCACAATAGCTATGGCCAAGGTGCAGAGCGCCCCGAGCTTGCCGAACCCTATCGCAGGCTGGGCATTTTCAGCAGCCCCAACGGGATGCCCGAGGGTTGCTGTTGGCTTTGCAAAAGGATATGGTTTCATTTTGGTTTCCGCTGAATCGCCAACGCCGAGACCCTTGGTTGGGGAAAATAGGGCTATGCAAAAAATCCCTACCGGGGCCGCCAGAGGCAGCATCGCCCCGCCCCAGGAGGACGGTAGCGCAGCGGCAGTCAAAAAGAGGAAAGCCTCCCCATTTTTCACATCATGACACCGTTTAAACCGCTCAAGGAATTCGAGGCCGTGACGTCCATTCTCTCCAAGATCTCCCTCTTCGGAGGGGTAACGGACGCCCAGCGCAACGACCTGCTGGCGCGCTTGGACTTTGCCGCGTTTCAGAAGGGGGAGTCTATTTTTCAGGCGGGAGACGAGCCCTCGTACATCTATATTGTGAAACAAGGGAAGGTCGAGGTGCGGCTTGCAGCGGACGTAGCGGGCGTGGAGAAAATGGAACTCGGCGTGGGAGCCTGTTTCGGCACCGTCTCTCTGATCTCAATGCACAAGCACTCCGCCACCGCCCTCGTTACGGAACCGTGCGAAATCGTCGCCCTATCCCGCCATGCGCTCATCGGCTTACAGCAGCAAGACATCACCCTGTTTGCCCTCCTGATGATGAACGTCGCCCGGGAACTCGCCCGCCGCCTGATCCTGACGGACGATCTCTTGCTCCTCTATTCCCACAAAGCCGGGAAAGCCTAACCGCCCCTCCTTCCCCCCTCGGTCTGGAGTAGGTCGCCAACGTGCGGCCAGGGTAAGACCAGTAGACGAAAAGGGGGAGAAGTCTATGACTGAAAATAACGCCCGTTCAGGTGCAGTGGACGACCTGCGCAAGCGGGCCGAGGAAAGGGCTTACGTCTCCGAATCCAAGCCCGAAGAAGCGTTACTACCCGAGCAGGCACAGTCAGTTCTCCACGATCTGCGGGTGCACCAGATCCAGCTGGAGATGCAGAACGAGGAGCTGCGCCGGGTGCAGGAGGAGCTCGAAGCCTCCCGCGAGCGCTATTTCGACCTGTATGACCTGGCCCCGGTGGGCTACGTCACCTTAAGCGATAAGGGGATGATCCTGGAGGCCAACCTCGCCGCCGCCCGGCTGCTCGGCTTGGAAAGAGGGGCCTTGGTCGCGCAGCCCTTGACGCGCTTTATCTTCTCCTCGGACCAAGACATCTTCTACAAGCTCCGCCGTCAGCTCTTTGAAACCAGCACCCCGCAGGTGTTTGATCTGCGGCTCAAGACCCAGGCAGGCACGCTACTTTGGGCCCGTTTTGAAGCGACCGCCACCCTCGCCGCCGACGGTGCCCCCATCAGCCACGCAGTGATGAGCGACATCACCGAGCGCAAACAGGCCGAGGAGGTGATCCGGCAAGCCAAGGAAAACGCCGAAAACGCCAACCAGGCCAAGGATCAATTCATCTCCGTACTCAGCCATGAGCTGCGCACCCCCCTCACCCCCGTACTCGCCATCGTCAGCTCCCTTCAGGCCCAAAAAGATCTGCCCGGCCACCTGGCCCCGGATCTGGAGCTCATCCAGCGCAATGTAGAGATGGAAGTAGCGCTGATCGAGGACCTGCTGGACGTCACCAAGATCAGCCGGGGCAAGGTCGTCCTGCAATACGAGACCGTGGACCTGCAAGACTGCCTGCGAACCGCCTTGGAAATATGCCGGGGCGCCATTGAGCTAAAGCATCTGGCCATCATCCAAGAATTCCAGGCCACCCGACACCATGTGCGCGCCGACCCCACGCGAATGCGGCAGGTGTTTTGGAACTTACTCAACAACGCCGTCAAGTTCACCCCCGAAGGAGGCCGCATCACCCTGCATACCCACAATGAAGGCGAGCAGATCATCATCGACATCACCGACACCGGCGTCGGCATCGCCCCGGCGGTGATCCCCCGCATCTTCAACCTCTTCGAGCAAGGCGACCAGAGCAGAACCCGGCGCTTCGGCGGGCTGGGCCTGGGCCTGAATATCGCCCGGGCCATAGTCGATCTGCACCAGGGGCGGCTGAGCGCCCGCAGCAAAGGCAAGGACAAAGGGGCCACCTTCACGGTAGAGCTGGCCACCGCTCCTCCAACAGAGAAATCGCAGCCCCCTGCCGCCTCCGCCGAACCCGAGGAGCACCCGTTAAAAATCCTGCTGGTGGAGGATCACACCGACACCCTGCAAGTCCTCGTCAAAATCCTGGAAAAATGGGGCCATACCGTAACCGCCGCGGCCAGTTGCCGAACGGCCCGGGAGCTGGTCGCCAGCCAGGAGTTCGATTTACTCATCAGCGACCTCGGGCTCCCCGACGGCTCCGGGTTGGAGATCATGCAACAGATCAAAATGCGCTCCGAGACCCCCGGAATCGCCTTAAGCGGCTACGGCACCGACGAAGATATTCGCCAGAGCAAGGCCGCCGGATTCGCGGGCCACCTAGTGAAGCCGGTCAGCGTCACCGCCTTGCGGGCGGCTATCCGGGCGCATGCCTTCGCCAGTCGGCCATAGCCCGCCTCCCCATGCCGCGTTTAAGCCGAAGCAAACGGCTTGCATTCCGACCATTCGGCTTCGAGAATGCCGTGCGCCCATGAAAATCATCGACCGTTACATCGGCAAAGAACTCCTCGTCACCACGCTTTTCGCCGTGGCGGTACTGAGTCTCGTGCTGGTCTTGGGCAACGTCTTCAAACAGCTCCTCGATCTGCTGGTCAACCAGAATGCGCCGCTGGAGCTGATTTTGAGCTTCATCGGCTTCATCCTCCCCTACTCGCTGACGTTCACCATCCCCTGGGGCTTCCTGACGGCGGTGCTGCTGGTCTTTGGCAAGCTCTCGGCGGAAAACGAGCTGGTGGCGCTGCGCTCCAACGGCGTGAGCATCCCGCGCATCTGCTATTCGCTGGGGTTCCTGGCCGTCGCGGCGTGCCTGATGTGTCTCTGGATCAACGTCGAAGTAGCCCCGAGAGCGCAGGAGCGGATGAAGAGCACGATCTTCCAAATCGCCACGAGCGACCCGCTCTCAATGTTCGCCAGCGACCAGGTGATCGACGAATTCCCGGGCAAGAAAATTTACGTGGAGCGCAAAGAGGGGACGAATCTCTACAACGTGCTGGTCTACGAGCTCAGCGAACGGGACGAACCGCTCCGGGTCATCCACGCGCAGCGGGCCGTATTGACGACCGATTTGGTCAACCAGCAGGTGCTCATGCAGCTCGTGGGAGCGCAGTTCGAGCAGCGCGACACCGATTCGCCGGGCGACCTGACGCGCATTCGCGAGGGCATCACCACGCGCGAGATCACGTTCCCGATTTCGCTCAAGGCGCTCTACGAAAAGAACAAAGCGCGGCGCGGCGTGGGCCAGATGACGCTCGATGAGCTGGTGAAAGATCCGCCCAAGGACAAGGAAACAGCCGCCGAGACCGAGATCAGCAAGCGCTTTTCCCTTTCGCTCGCCTCGCTGGCATTTGCGCTCGTGGGGGTGCCGCTCGCGGTAACAGCTCAGCGCAAAGAGACCTCCATCGGGTTCCTTTTCTCGCTGATCGTGGCCTTTGTCTATTTCTTCTTTGTAGTGATCGCTGACAGCCTGCGCAACAACCCCAACGCCCATGCGAACTGGCTGATGTGGGTACCCAACGTGCTCTTTATTTCGCTCGGCGCGGTGATGTTCCTGCGGCTCGCGCGGAAGTAACCCTCGCGGCGGCTACCAGTTCTCGATGACGTCGGGAAAGATGGGCTTGAGCCAACGCTGGGCGGCCTGGCAGAGATCGCACCGGCTGGAGTAACGGCCCCGGGGCACGAAGCCGTGTTCGCACGCCAAGCGGTAAAGGCCCTCCACGCCCTGGCTCCGAAGCGCGGCCAGGAGCGGGTGAGAGCGCAGATTTTCCTCGGAGACGATCTCCCGGAACGGCTTCTCGGTGAGGCTTCCCGGAAAGGAGACGTTACAGAGGTCCACGGTGTTGTTCGGGTTGACCAGGTAGAAGGTCTCAGCGCAGAAGTCCTTGGGCGCGCCCTGCTCGTCCTCGATGGAACAGTAGCCCTCGCCTGCGGTCCCGAGGGCGGCTTCGGCGGAAAGCACCGGGGCATACTCGGATAGGCTGGCACACGCCCGGCCAACAAACGAGATCGAATCCCTTACGCACACGCGAATACCGGGCTCCCGCTCCAGTTCGACCAGCGCCTCGCGGGTACAGTTGTCGACGGGAATATCCGAGCGGGAGCGGTTGACGAAGGTGACCATCGCCTCAACCCTCGGAATGCCCGCGTCGCGGCAGGCTCGCAGGGCGCAAAGGACGTGGGCAAAGGGGATAAACTCCTGGTGGAGGCCGTCGACGCTAAAGGCCGCCACGGCCAGGCCCTCGCGCTTAAGGGCCCGGGCATAGCGCCCGGCCACAGCGGCATCGCGCCCCCAGAAACCATTGGTATTGAGCCACGACGGGATGCCGAGCTCGGCGGATTCGCGAAGGGCGTGCATCACCAGCGCGGGAAAGAGCGAGGCCTCGCCGCCGGTGACGATGACGTACTCCTGCGGGCGCGCTTGGCGAATACAGCGGCTGATGGCGGCGGGGCTCATGACCCCCTTGCGGCCCGGCCCGCACGAGTGCAGGCAATGGCGGCACCGGGAGGTACAGGAGTCGGTAATCCTTAATAGGAGGCGTTGCATGTCCTCGGCGTGGGGGGACGCCGCCTTTGGGCTGGGGTTTACCGCACCTTCAACCGCCGACGAAGGTACGTGGGGACGTCGAGATCCTGGCCGTCGACGATGGTCGGCTCGCTTTTTTCAAAACGGCCGCGCGTGACGGGTTCAAATTGCATGACTTCCTGCTGCGGGGCCTTGGACGAACTCGCCGCTGGCCGGGTCTCCTCACCGGGGATCAGCTCGGGCGCTGGATCGGCGGGTGCGCGGCGTTCCACCCGGCGGATCACGGGGCGGGAACGAGGCGCGGGCGCGGCAGGCTGCGGCTCGGGAATGGGTTCGGGCTCCGGTTCAGGTTCAGGTTCAGGTTCAAGCTCCGGGGGCTCGGGATGGGAAGCGGCAGGCGCGATAGGGGCCTCCGGTTCCAGCTCAGGCTCGGGCTCGATCTCCGGCTCTGGCTCCGGAACAGGCTCCGGACGGGGCGCGGCGAGGCGTTGAGTGGATTTCGGCGCTGCGGCGGGCACGGCAGGCGTGGGTACCGGGGCGGGAACGGGCGGTTCCGGCGCAAGCTCGGGTTCGGGTTCCGGTTCCGGGAAAGGACGGCGGAGCATCCGGCCCGGCACGGGCGGCGCGATGCGTTCGATGGGCGCGGCGGCCTCTTCGCCAAAGAGCGAGCCCTGGTAGGTGGCGGCTCGAAGCCCGCGCGGCTTCTGGAGACGGCGTTCGGCGGGCTGCGGCGCAACGGGAGCGGGAGCGGGAGCCGGTGCTTCGGGCTCCTCTTCCTCGGCGCGCACTACGGGAAGCCCGGCTTCGTCGGCCCCAGTCGGCTCCAGTTCAAAGGATTCATCGCCCTCGGCTGCCTCGGCTTCTTCGGAAACTTCTGTCGCTTCGGGCGCTTCGATGATTTCAGGCGCTTCAATCTCATCGGCCTCAGCTTCGATCAGCTCGGGTTCAGGCTCAGGTACCGGCTTGGCCTGCACCGGGGCGGGCTTGGGAGCAGCGGCCACGGGACGCGCCGCGCGAGTTTCGCGGACGGGCCGGGCGGCGGCAGCGCGTCCTTCGCCCACGGAACTCAAAATGCTGACAGCCACTTTCCCCGCCAGGGCTGCCTCGATGGAGGTACCGAGCAGGACGCGGGTGTGGTCATTGACGTAGCGGTTGAACTCCTCCATAAGGAGCTGGACTTCGTCGAGCGTCAGGTCGGGCCCGCCCGCGACGCGCACCAGCACGGTGTCGCAATCGCGCAGGAGGCGGCCTTTGTCCATGAGCGGATTCTTGAGCGCGCGGGAAAGGGCGTCGAAGGCACGGTTGTTCCCCTCGGCCTGGCCGTGGCCAAAGAGGCACCGGGCGCTGACGTCCTGGAGCACGGCGGAAAGATCGTCCAAGCCCAGCGGGAGCAGGCCTTCCGAGCCGTTGAGGATCGCAACAACGGTCTGGATGCACTGGCTCAAAGTCAGGTGCGCGGCAGCAAAGGCATTCTGGATGCCCGAACGCGCAGGGACGCTCTCGCCCATGCGATCGTTTTCAAAGCAGATAACGGCGTCTGCATTCTCCTGCAGCTCGGCCAGTGCCTCGGCGGCTTGCGCGGCGCGCCGTTTGCCTTCGAAGCCAAAGGGGAGCGTGACGACGGCGATAACGAGCGCCCCGGCTTCCCGAGCCAGCTCGGCAACAAGCGGAACCGCGCCGGAGCCGGTGCCGCCGCCCAAACCGGCAACAAGGATTGCAGCCTCAGCCCCCTCCAGGGAGGCCCGCAGCTCGGCGGCCGATTCCTCGGCCGCGCAGCGGCCCAGCTCGGGGTCGCCGCCGGTGCCCAGGCCATGGGTAGCCGTGGCTCCGAGCTGGATTTTCTCGCCCGCGACGGACGCAGTCAGCGCCTGGGCATCGGAATTAACGGCGACGAGGCTCGCCGGGGCCACGCCGTCGAGCGCCAGGCGGTCGAGGGCGTTCGCACCCGCGCCGCCGATCCCGACGATGGGGATGCGCCGGGGGGCGATTCCCGACGAGGCGCGGTTGCGGATATCAAGTTCGATCATATTGGGGATGATGGGTTCTTACCGTCTGAAGAGGCCGCGCAGGCGGTCGAAAAAGCCGTCCTTCTGCGGCCGGGAGGCGTAGGCGGCCTGGCCGTAGCGGAGCAGGCCGATGGCCGTGGAAAGCGTGGGGTTCTCGGCGGCGGCGACGAGGCCGGAGGTCGATTTCGCGTGCGCCACGCTGACGGGGACGCCGAAGATCTCCTGCGCCAGCGGCCCGATGCCGCGCATCTGCGAACAGCCGCCGGTAATCACGATGCCCGCGCCGAGCATCGGCAGGTAGGGCTCGGCGTCCATGGCGCGCTTGATCAGCTCGAAAATTTCAAGGAGCCGGTAGTGAATAATCATATTCAAGGTTTCCCGCTCCACGTCGCGCCCCGCGAAGCCGGTTTCGTCCTTGAGGAAAATCGTCTCGCCTGGCAGCGCGATGCCGAGCCGGGCGTCGCCCTCCTCGACTTTGAGCCGCTCGCTCTTGGCCATGGGAATGCGCAGGCCCATGGAAACGTCGTTAGTGATGTGGTCGCCGCCGACGGCCAGGACGCCGCTCTGCTTCACCGCGCCGTCAACGTAGACAACGTAGTCGGTGGTGCCCGCGCCAATATCGATGACCAGCGCGCCGAGCTCCTTTTGCTGCGGCGTCAGGATGGCCTGGGCCGACGCGTAGCCGTTAAAGACAACGTCCTCGACTTCAATGCCCAGCTCCTTGATACAGCGCACGGTGTTGCGGATGCGGTTGCCGACGCCGTGGATGATGTGAAAATCGGCCTCCAGCATGCGGCCCAGCATGGCGATAGGATTCAGTACGCCCTCTTGCCCGTCAACGTAGTAGTGCTGAAGGATGGTGTGAAGAAAGGCGTTCTGCTGCGGGATATTGACGTCGCGTGCGCTGATGGCGACGTCCTCGCAGTCGGTCTCGTCGATTTCCTCGCGCTCTTCGGGGAGGTTGACGCAGCCCCGGTTGTTGAAGGACTGGATGTGCGATCCGGTGACTCCGGCAAAGACGCTCTTAATCGTGACGTCGCTTTTGTCCTCGGCGTCGGCGATGGCCTCGCGAACGCACTTGTGGACGTTTTCAAAATCGACAATTTCCCCCTTGCGAATGCCGCACGAGGGAGCCTGGCCGACGCCCAGGATTTTGATCGGGCCGTCCGGCTTCGCTTCGCCCACCACCACGCAAACTTTGGCGGTGCCGATTTCGATCCCGACGAGAATCTGGTCTTTGGCCATGAGGGGTTAGTTACGGGAGACGGGTTGGGCGCGCTTGATGACCGGTTCGGCGCGTTTGACGACCGGCTCCGGCTTTTTGACGGCGACGGGCTCCGCCTTGTGAACAACGGGCTCGGACCGCCTCACGTTGGGCGTGGAGGAGGAGGCGACCGTGGTTTTCTTTTTCGACTTGGCCGCGATCTTCTCGCCGGAAGCGGAGGCGCTGGCAGGGGTGGCGCTCGGTTTGGACGCGGCGGGCGAAGCGCCCGGTTTCGCGGAGGGGGCCGGAGCAGCAACGGCAGCGGTCTTGGCGGCATCATCCTGGGCAGGGGCGATTTCCGCCTGCACTGCAGCCGGGTCGGCCAGGACGGCGGGGATGTTTTTCTCGACCATCAGGTTAACGGTGCGGATTTCCTTGCCCTGCGAGGTGGCGTAGTCGAGCACGGCGCCGAGGCGGTCGAGCTGGCTCTCGATGTTGTCGAGGCCGAAGGTGAGCTTGGCGCGGCGGGCGTCGGTGGCAATGAGGCAGTAGCCTTTGGAAAGATCGACGCTCTGGAGGCGGAAGCGGTTGGAGTCGGAGTTTTTCTGCACCAGTTCGAGCGCGGCGGTGACCTCCGGGGTGCCCACGGTATCGCCCGCGAGGTAGTTATCCAGGGGCGCACCGTAGATGGCAGGCAGGCGCAGATACTCGGGCAGCTGGCGCTTGGGCTTAAAGAGAACGCCTTTGCTGTCGATCAGGAACGATTTTTCCGAAGTGGAGGGGTCGGCGGTTTTGGCATCAGCGAGCCAGGCAACGGGGCGGCGTTCGACAATCTCGACCACGATCCGGTTCGGCAACGAGCGCTGCAAATCAACCCGCTCCACCTGCGGCAGGGTGAGGATGGCGTCGCGCGCCTTGGAGAGGCTCACGGAGAAGATATTCTCGCCCAGTTGCAGATTGGCCGTGGAGAGGATGACCTCGCGGGAGAGGGCCGCGCCGTCGTCGTTAATCTCGACGGCGGCAAGGTTGTAGGACGGGTTTTTGAGGAAGAGCCGGTTGATCAATTCGCGCCCCCCGTACATGCCTCCGCCCACCATGCCGACGGCAAGGATGATTTTGCACATCCACACTAGGATGGCCCGGTTCCGCTGGCGGGTGGCCAGTTCGGAGCGGACCTTCACTTCGAGGAGACCCTGCATTTTATGCAGGTTGCCTTTGGATCTGCGGCGGTTGGTGAGGCGGTTTCTGGAATTCATTCGCGGGGAGGTCGGGCGGTAAGGGAGAGTTCGATAACGCGTTGCAAAAGTTGGGGCATGGGGATGCCAGCCTTTTTGGCCGCCTCGGGGACCAAGCTGGATTCCGTCATACCGGGTATGGTGTTGATTTCGAGGACCACGGGCTTGCCGTCGGCGGGCAGCAGCAGATCGACGCGGCTGTAGACCTGGAGGTCAAGGGCGTCTTTGGCGGCAAGCGCGGTTTGCTGGACGAGCGCGGTCGTGGCGGCGTCGAGCGCGGCGGGGCAATAGTGATCCGCGCCGCCCTTGCCGGTGGGGTCGAGGAAAGGGTACTTGTTGGTCCAGTCGTAGAAGCCTGTGCGGGGGCGGATCTCGATGATCGGCAGCGGCTGGTCGGCGATGATGCCGACGGTCAGCTCGCGCCCTTCGACGAATTGCTCAACCAAGAGTTCCTTGGCGAACTTGGCCGCGCTTTCGATGGCCGGGGCGGCTTCCGCTTCGGTCTTGACGATGAAGACGCCGACCGAGGACCCTTCGCACGGGGCCTTGATGACGTAGGGGACGGGCATTTTCGGCGCCTGGCCCGCCGGGACGATCTCGAAGAGGGGCGTGGGCACGCCGCGCTCGATGAAGCGGGCTTTGCTCTTTAATTTATCGAAGGCCAGTTCGCTGCCGAGGACGCCTTCGCCGGTGTAGGGGACGCCGCGTTTTTCCAGTTCGCGCTGGAGCTGGCCGTCTTCGCCGTAGGTGCCGTGGATGATGTTGAAAACGAGTTTGGTATCGGCGGGGAGTTCGAAATCGGGGCAGGTCACGTCGACTTCGGCGACGTCCAGCCCAAGTTCACGCAACGCGGCGACCACCGCTTTCGCCGATGCATGCGAAATGGTGCGTTCGGAGCCGGGGCCCCCTTTTAAAACCGTGATGCGTTGTGGTTTGATCTGGTTCATTGAAATTCTATTTGTACAAAAACGACTCGGGCTCGCCGACGATCTGCACTTCGGTTTCGAGCGTGACGCCGCGTTTTTTCCAAGCAACGGCCTTGATCTCGTCGATCAGCGTGAGGACGTCGCTCGCGGTGGCGTGGTCGTCGTTGACCAGGAAGTTTCCGTGAATCGTGGAGACGCATGCGCCGCCGATGCGGCAGTTTTTCAGGCCCAGTTCGTCGATGAGCTGGCCCGCGGGGATTTCCGCCGGGTTCTTGAAGGTGCAGCCCGCGCTCGGTTCTTTGGGCTGGATGGCCCAGCGTTTGTGGGAGTAATCGTCGATCATCGCACCGATTTCCTCGCTCGGGCGCGGGAAGCCCTCGAAGACGGCGACGGTGGCGTATTGGCGGCCCAGTGACGGAACGCCCCGGTAGCGGATCTCCAGGTCGGAGGGAAGCCGCTCGTGGGTGGCGCCCTCGCTGTCCACGGTGCGCAGCGAGATGACGCGCTGGAAGGTCTCGCCGCCCATCGCGCCCGCGTTCATGCGCAGCGCGCCGCCGACGTTGCCGGGGATGCCTTCGAAAAACTCGAACCCGCCGATGCCCGCTTTGCGAGCGGCCAGGGCCAGTTCCTTCTGCTTGACGCCCGCCCCTGCGGTGATGCGCATGCCGTCGATTTCGAGCCGATGGAATTCGCCCCGGTCCAGGTGAACGACGACGCCGCGAATGCCGCCATCGCGCACGAGCAGGTTGGAGCCGCGCCCGAGGACCATGAGCGGAATGGAGTGCTCATGGCAATACTGGGTCAACCGTGCAAATCCGGCCTCGGTCTCGGGCTCGGCCCAGTACTGAGCGGGCCCACCGACGCGCAGGGTGGTGTGTTTGGAAAGCGGTTCGTAGAGCTTGACGGAGCCCTCGCCCATGACGGCTTGCATAGCCTCCAGGGTGGCGAGGTCGCGGGCGAGCCAGGCGCCCTGC
This sequence comes from Spartobacteria bacterium UBA695, assembly GCA_002298145.1. Taxonomy (GTDB): domain Bacteria; phylum Verrucomicrobiota; class Verrucomicrobiia; order Chthoniobacterales; family Chthoniobacteraceae; genus UBA695. The sequence continues at coordinate 171,120 of DBMP01000015.1, forward strand.
TCGTGGATGTTGCCCGCGCCGAGGCTCACGATGCAGTCGCCGGGGGCCAGGAGGCGGCCCGCCTCGATGACCATCTGGGCGCGGTCGGAGACGTACTTGCCCCCCTTGTGCCCGTGCTCGGCCATGGCGTCGGCGATAAACTGGCTGGTGACGCCGGGGATGGGCGGTTCGCTGGCCGGGTAGATGTCGGCCAGGAAGACGAAATCGGCGGCGTCAAAGGCTGCGCCAAACTGGTCGCGCAGCTTGACGGTGCGGGTGTAGCGATGGGGCTGGAAGAGGACGATGGTGCGCTTGGCCTCGCCGCCCCGGGCGGTGGCGAGCGTGGCGCTGATTTCGCTCGGGTGGTGGCCGTAGTCGTCGACGACGAGGTAGTTGGCGCTGCGGTATTTGATGTCGAAACGGCGGCGCGCGCCCCGGAAGCTGGCGAGGGCCTCGGCGATTTTCGCGAACGGGATGCCCAGTTCGCTAGCGAGCGCGACGACGCTCATGGCGTTGCTGACGTTGTGCTTGCCGGGGACATTGAGCTCCACTTCACCGAGCTTTACGCCGCGCGCGACGACCTCGAAGCGGCTCTGGAAGTTGGCGATGCGGAGGTTCTCGTAATGATAATCGGCCTGCGCGGAGTGGCCAAAGGAGATGGCATTGGCCCGCACGCCGCAAATGCGGGAGCCGTGGGGGTCGTCGGCGCAGTAGAAGATTTTCCCAGCCGTGTGGTCCATCAACTGGTTGAAGACGGCCTCGATGGCGTCGAGGTCCTCGTAGTAGTCGAGGTGTTCCTCTTCGATATTCAGGATGATCGCGTGCTCGGGGTGGTAATTAGCCAGCGTGCCGTCGCTCTCGTCGCCCTCGGCCACGAACCATTCGCCGTTGCGGTTCCATTGGGCATTGGTGCCGAGGATGGGGATCTCCGCACCAACGTAGTGTGAGGGCTCCACGCCTCCGACGCGCAGGACGTGCGCGGCCATGGAGGAGGTGGTGGTTTTGCCGTGCATTCCGGCGATGATGATCCCTTTTTTGCACTGCATGATGGCCGCCAGCGCGTCGGCGCGGCGAACCATGCTCACGCCCTGGCGGACGGCTTCGTCGTACTCGACGTTGCCGGGCCGGATGGCGGAGGAATAAATGACCAGGTCGGCGTAATGGATGTTGGCGGAGTGCTGGGGCTGGTGGAATTCGAGGCCGAGGCCCTGAAGACGGCGCACCTCGACGGTCGAAACCTTGTCGGACCCGGACACGGTGTGGCCCATGGCCAGGAGCAACCCGGCAATGCCGCTCATCCCAGACCCCGCCACCCCGATCAGGTGGATGCGGAGTTCACCTCCCACCAGCATTTCTGCCAAAAATTCGCTCGTATCGTTCATCTCTTAAAATGTTCAATCGTGTCCGCAACCCGGACGGCGGCATCCTCCGGTGATTGCCCCCGGCTGGCGGCGGCCATCTGGCGCAGGCGCTCCAGATCGGAGCCGAGAGACGCGATTTTGGCAGCCAACGTTTCGCCCGTTGTTTCAGACTCTTTTAATACCTCAGCGGCCCCCGCCCGGGCAATGATTTCTGCGTTGAATTGCTGATGATTTTCCGCAGCGGTCGGCAGCGGGATGAAGAGGGCGGGCAGGCCGAAGTGGGAAATCTCGGAAATGCTTGCGGCTCCGGACCTTGCGAGGACCAAATCAGCAGCGCTGTAGGCTTTTCCCATCTCGTGGCAGAAGGCGGCGACATGCGCCACTATGGCACGCTTGCGGTAGGCTGCGGCAAGGCTTTCCCGGTCGGCCGCTCCGGAGAGGTGGATGACCTGCCAACGGGAGGCGTCGAGGCGGCCCGATTCGGCGGCGGCGCGCATGGCTTCGTTGACGCCGTGGGCCCCCTGGCTGCCGCCCATGACGAGCAGCGTCTGGCGCTCGGGGTCGAGGCCGAAGGCGGCCAGGGCCTGCTCGCGCGGGTAGGGCTCGGCGAGCGAACGGCGGATGGGCGTGCCGGTGACTTCGCAGCGGGCTTTGGGGAAAAAGCGCTGGCATTCCTTGAACCCGAGGAGCACTTCATCGACGAGCCAGCCGTTGAGGCGGTTGGCTTTGCCGGGAATGGCGTTGGACTCGTGGACAAAGGTGGGGACGCCGCGCAGTTTGCCCGCCAGAATGGGGGGCGTGGAGGTGAAGCCGCCCATGCCAAGCACGGCATCGGGCTTGAATTCGTTGAAAATCCGGCGGCAGGGGGAAAGGCTGGCGTTAAAGCGCTTGAAGAAGGTCAACATTGCCGGGGAAAGGAGCCGGGGCATGCCGACCGAGGGGAGTTTCTCGAACCGGAACTCGGTGCGCCCCCGGATGGCGAGGGTGTCGATTTCTTTCTCGGAGATAAAAATAAGCACCTCGTGCCCACGCTCCAGCAGCACTTCCCCCACGGCCAACGCCGGGAACAAGTGACCGCCCGTTCCTCCTCCTGCTATCGCAATTTTCATGGGTTAAAAAAAATCAGATGCGCGGGGTCATGATCGGGCGCGGCTTGGTCACGGCCCGAACGGTTTTTTCCGGCCCGCCGTTCCGGTAGATGTTGAGCAGGATGCCGACGCCGAGCAAACAAAAGAGGAGGTTCGAGCCGCCGTAGCTGATGAACGGCAACGGGATGCCTTTGTTGGGCAGGAGCGCGGTGGTCACGCCGATGTTCATCGCGGCCTGCAGGGCCAGGATGACGGTGATCCCCACGCCGAGCAACATCCCGAAGCGGTCCCGGGCGTTGAGGGAAATGGCGATGCCGGAAATGATCATGACCACATAACAGAAAACGATGAGCAGCGTGCAAACGAGCCCAAGCTCTTCCCCGATGGTGGGAAAAATGAAGTCCGTATGCGCCTCGGGCAGGAAGCTGAATTTCTGCCGCCCCATGCCGAGGCCCAGGCCGTTAACGCCGCCGCTGCCGAGCGCGATGAGGCCCATCCACTGCTGGTAGCCCCCAGCGTCCTTAAATTTCTCCAGGTCCAAGAAGGCGCCGAGGCGCTTGAGGCGCTCGGGAATGTGGATGGCAACGTAGAGGATGCCGCTGATGGCCACGACGGGCAGCGGCAGGAGGTAGCGCATTTTGGCCCCGGCCACGAAGATCATCACGAACGCGGTGCCAAAGATGATGGTGGTGGTGCCGAGGTCGACCTCGGGGGCGATCAAGGCCAGGATCACCCCGACGATGGCCAGCGGATAGATGATCCCTTTGCGCAGGCTGCGCACTTCGGCTTCGTACTTGTGAAACCAGGCCGCGAGGAAGGTGATGGCGGCGATTTTGCCGACCTCCGAAGGCTGGAAGGACAAAGGGCCAAAGCGGATCCAGCGATGCGAGCCGTTGATCTTCGGGAAGCCGAAGCAGAGGAGCAAGAGGACGATGGCCACTCCGAACCAAATGGGCCAGGTTTTTTGCCAGAAGTGATACGGCGTCAGCGTGGCGACGACGCTTAAGACGATGCCGATGCAAAGCCACATGGCCTGTCGCCGGACGAGGCTCGCGGGGTCCCAGACGATCTGTTTTTGGACGGGGCCGAACTGCTCGGGTTCGTCGTCGTCATCGGCTTGCTTGGCGCTATCCTTCGCGGCGGCGGACGGGGCGGCTTTGGCGGCGGCCTCGGTCTTGGGGGCCACCTTGACGACTTTGTAGGCGTCGCGGCTAAACGAACCGGTGCTAAAGAGCATGATGATCCCGATCACCACCATCGTGGTAACGGAAAGCAACAGGCTCAGGGCGGCGAATTTCATGCGGGAACACGGCGAACCCTCCTAGTTGGAAGCGGTGCGCGGCGGCTTGGCGGGAACGCGAAGTTTCTGCCCGATCCGGAGCTTTTTCGGATCTTCGATCTTGTTGAGCTTGCAGAGGTCGTCGTAGACGACGTGGAGCTTTTTGGAAATGGTGACGAGCGTATCGCCCTTGGCGACGGTGTAGCTCTGGCCGGAGTCTTTCAGATCAACGGCGGGCGTTGCGGCGGCGGTAGCGGCGGGCTTTTTGACCTCGGCGGCGGGCGTGGAGGCGGGGGCTGCGCTGGCTTTCGGGCGCGCGGCGGCGGTAGCAGCGGTGGCGGTGGTCGCGCTGGCTCCGGAATTGGTCGCCCCCTGGGCGGCGGCGGCCACGGACGCGGCATTGCCAGAGGCGGCGGCCTCGGACGCGGCGGCTTTCTTGGATTTGGCGGAAACCGGGGCGCTCGTCTCCGCGAGGCTCGGGCGATGGGTCTTGATCGAGTCAAACATGTACACGCCACCGGCGGCGACGAGGTGCAGCAGGACGACGACGACGAGCGCGGTCTTGAAGCTGGTAGTCGGCTCCTCCTCATCTTCGATGGAAGGGGCGCGGGCGGCGCGGCGGGCGACGGCGGCACGCAGTTTTTGGCGGGCGGTGGGCCTGGGTCTTGGAGCTAGGGAATTAAAGAGACTCATAACGCAGGAGAAAGCAGTGCCGTAACGAGGCCACGGAATTGGTTGCCCCGATCGGCGTAACTTTTGAACATATCGAATGACGATGTTCCGGGGGAAAAGAGGACAACGTCACCGGGAAGGGCCTGGGCGCGGGCGAGCGCTACGGCCTGGGCGAGCGAGGCGGCGCGGTAGCACGGCACGCGCGAGGACCAGAAGTTCTCAATGCGCCCGGCCATTTCGCCGATCAGCACGACGGCACGGGACTTGGCAGCGACCAGCTCGGTAAGCGAATCAAACTCAAAGCCCTTGTCCTTGCCGCCCGCGATCAAGACCACGCGGCGGGACTCGGAGAGGAGGGCTTTTTCGAGCGCGTCCAAGTTGGTGGCCTTGGAGTCGTTGACGTAATCGACGCCCTCGACCGAGGCGATGAATTCGCAGCGGTGCGGCAGCGCCTGGTAGGTGCGCAGCGCCTCGGTCATGGCAGCAAAGTCAAGGCCGCGCACAGCTCCGACGGCCAGGGCGGCCATGAGGTTCTCGGCATTGTGCAGACCGCGCAGCTGGGTGTCGGCCATGCGGAGCACGGGGTTGCCGTGGAAATGGATGACGCCGTCGCGCAGTTCGAGGTCTCCCCCCGAGGTGTAGGCGCTGAAGGTGATTTTGCGGGCTTTGATGGGGGGCAGCTCGTCCTCCAGCTTGACGATGGCCCAGTCGTCGGCGGTCTGGTTCTCGAAGACGCGCACCTTGGCATCGTAATACTCCCGCATACCGGGGTAGCGGTCGAGGTGGTCGGCCTGGAAGTTGAGCCAGACGCTGATCGTGGGCCGGAAGGTGGTAATAGTCTCCAGTTGGAAGGAGCTGACCTCCAGGGTCATGACATCCAGGTGCTTGCTCTCGCGCACGCGGGCGGCGAAGGCGGGCCCGATGTTCCCGGCGGCGAGCGTTTTGACGCCGCAGGCGTTGAGCATCCGCTCGACCAACTGGGTGGTAGTGGTCTTGCCGTTGGTGCCGGTGATCGCGATGACGGGGCACTCGCAAATGGAGTAGGAGAATTCCAGCTCGCCGATGATCGGGACCGGGCGCGCTCGGATGCCGCGCACGAGCGCCGTGGCGGGGTCGATGCCGGGGCTCAGCACGGCCAGCGCGTAGGCGGTGGTATCGGCATCGGCCGCCGCGCCAAGGAGCACGCGGGCGCCGTCGGCACGCAGGGCCTCGGCTGACGCACGCAGCGCATCAGAGTCGCCACTGTCCAACACCGTCACGCAGGCCCCTTCTTCGAGGAGTCGGCGCGCGGCAGCCCCACCGCTGGTGCCCAGACCGAGGACTGCGATGGGTTGGTTGGCGTATTGGGAATTCATCAGGAAATCTATTTTTCTTTCTAGCGAAGCTTCAACGTAGCCAGGCCGAGGAAGGCGAACATGAGGGCGATGATCCAAAAGCGGACAATCACCGTGTTTTCCTTCCAGCCCAGCAGTTCAAAGTGGTGGTGGATGGGCGACATGCGGAATATCCGCTTGCCGGTGAGCTTAAAGCTGGCGACCTGCAAAATAACCGAAAGTGCCTCGATGACAAAAATGCCGCCCACGACGAGTAAGAGCAATTCTTGTTTTGTGCAAATGGCCACGACCCCCAGCACGCCACCGATGGCGAGCGAGCCGGTATCGCCCATGAAGACGCGCGCCGGGTAGGCGTTGAACCAGAGAAATCCGAGCCCCGCGCCAACGAGCGCCATGCAAAGCACGGTCAGCTCGCCCGCCTGGGCGTAAAAGGGAATGCCGAGGTAGGCGGCAATTTTGACATTACCCGCGGCGTAGGCCAGCAGCGCGTAGGCAAAGGCCGCGATGCACGAGCACCCGGCGGCGAGACCGTCCAGGCCGTCGGTCAGGTTGACGGCGTTGGAGGAGCCGACAATGACCAGCGCGAAGAAGAAGAAGGTGGCCCCGCCGAGATTGAGCACCAGGGCGTCTTTGTAGAACGGCACGAAAAGTTCACGCGCCTGGATCTCCAGCGACGGGTTCAGCAGGAAAAAGGCGGTGACGAACGCCGCCAGGGCGAACTGGCAAACCAGCTTGGCTTTGCCCGGGAGGCCGTCGGATTTCTTCTTGGTGACTTTCAGGTAATCATCCAGGAAACCGACAAGGCCCAGCCAGAGCATGGAGCCCAGGGCGAGCCAGATGAAGGGGTTGTCGATCCGCGCCCAGAGGAACGTGGAGACAGCGACGGAGCCGATGATCAAGACGCCGCCCATGGTGGGGGTGCCGCGTTTGCCGCCGTGGAGCTCGGCGAGCTTGTGCACTTCTTCCTTGGTGCGGATGGGCTGGCCGATTTTCAGGCCGATCAACTTCCGAATGACCCAGTTGCCGAAGAGCAGGCAAAGCAGGAACGAGGTCATGGCGGAGCCGATCGCGCGGAACGAAATGTAACGAAAGACGTTCGTTCCGTCGATTTGTCTCAGCCAGTCGTGGATGTAATAAAACACAGGTAAGTTTTAGGCTTCGGCGGTGGTGGTTTGAAAGGCGGGATGTTCGAAAATGCGTTCCATCCGGGCGGACCGGCTGCCTTTGACGAGGACGAGGTCCCCGGGGCGGACGGTCTCGGCCAGGAGGGCGGCGGCGGCGGCGGTATCGGGCAGGTGGCGGATTTCCTTGAGCCCGGCGGCTTGCGCGGCTTGGGCCAAAAACCCGGCCTCGGCCCCCCCGACGGCGAGGAGCAGATCGACGCGGGCGGCGGCGGCCTCGGCCCCAACGGAGCGGTGGCCGCGCTCGGACTGCCCCCCCAGCTCGCCCATCCGGCCCAGGACGGCAATGCGGCGGCCCGTCACGGGGAGGACGGCAAGGGTGCGCAAGGCGGCCCGCATGGAATCGGGGTTGGCGTTGTAGGTGTCGTCGAGGAAATCGATGCCGCCGAGCTTCTTTTGCTGCAGGCGGCCGTGGGTGAGCTGGCTCTCGGCCAGGCCGAGCGCCCCTTCGGAGAGGGGGATGCCGTGGCAGGAGCCCGCGGCAAGGGCCAAGAGCGCGTTCTCGATCATGTGCAGGCCGGGCACGGGCAGGGAAACTTTGGTCTCCTCGCCCTTGCCGCGCACGATGAAGCGGCTGCCGGAGATGCCGGTTTCGAGGACTTGCGCGCTGAAATCGCCCAGCCCGATCCCGGCGGTAACGACGCGGGCGGGGCTACGATGGGCGATGAAGGTGGAAAAATCATCATCGGCCTTGAGGACGAGGAAACCGTTGGGCGGCAGGACCTCCGCCAGGCGGCCCTTTTCCTCCGCGATGCCTTCGCGGCTGCCGAGAAATTCAATGTGCGCGGTGCCGATGTTGGTGATGACGCCGCTCTCGGGCGCGGCCATGGCGGCCAGGGGAGCGATCTCGCCCGGGTGGTTCATCCCCAACTCGACGATGCCGATCTCGTGCTCCACGCCCGCGCCGAGGAGCGTGAGCGGGACGCCAATGTGGTTGTTGAAGTTGCCCTCGGTCTTTAGCACGCGGAAGGTGCGCCCGAGGACGGCGGCGAGAAAATCCTTGGTGCTGGTTTTGCCGCTGCTGCCGGTGAGCGCGATGACGCGCATGGGCAGGGAGGCCCGGTAGGCGGCGGCGATGTCTTGCAGGGCCTTGAGCGTATCGGCCACGCGGATCAGCGTGAAGCCGGGCTCGGGCTCGCCGGTGTAGGCGCTATCGACCAACGCCGCGACGGCTCCTCCCTGGGCAGCGGCGTCAACGAATTGATGCCCGTCAAATGCATCGCCCCGCAGGGCAATAAAGAGGTCGCCCGGCCGAAGTTGCCGGGAATCGGTGCAAACCCGCGTGACGGTGCGCGCGGGGTCGCCCCCGGCGAGGGTGCCGTTGGCCCATTGGGAAATGAGTTGGAGTGAAGTAGCGTCCACGAAGGGTTTTTTTAGGTCACGAGCAGCGAAACGCAAAAGCACGCCGCAAAACTTCTTCGCGCCTCACGAACGGCTCGGAGGCAGCCAGGCGGTAGTGCATCCGGGCAAACCGGACGCCGCGCACCCGGCGGTTAAGCTCCAAGCGCCGGGTATCGGCGTTGGCGCTGGGAAGCGAATCAGGGTTGGGTGGGTTCATGTGAGGGAGTTTTGGGATAAAGGTTCGCTGCTGTGGGCCTAGGCTTCCATATCCACCGGCTTGGCTTCGACAGCCTGGCGCGCAATGGAGAGGTCGTCGAAGGGGATGGTGTGGTCGGCAAATTCCTGCGTGGTTTCGTGCCCCTTCCCGGCAATTAGAACGATGTCGCGGGGACCGGCGAGGGCGATGGCGCGGAAGATGGCTTCTTTGCGGTCTTCGATGGCTTCGTGGGCCTTGTTCCGGAAGCCGGTCTGGACCTCGGCGATGATGTCGGCGGGGTTTTCCTTGCGCGGGTTGTCGGAGGTGACGATGGCCCAGTCGGCATGGCTCTCGACGGCGGCGGCCATGAGCGGGCGCTTGGCTTTGTCGCGGTTGCCGCCGCAGCCGAAGACGACGATGAGCCGCCGGGGCCCGAGGTCGCGCAAGGTTTTCATGACGTTCTGGAGGGCGTCGTCGGTGTGGGCGTAGTCGACAAAGACGCGGAACTGGCGCTTGACAGGCACGGGCTGGAGGCGGCCCGGGACGCTCGGGGCATCGGCCAGCGCGCGGACGGCGGTGCGCAGATCGACGCCGATGGCGGCCGCACCGGCGAGAGCGGCAAGGGAGTTGTAGACGTTAAAGGCCCCGATCAAGGGAAGGCGCACGAGGTAGGTTTTTCCCTGGGCGTCGAGCTGGTACTGGGAGCCGTGGAGGTCGGTGCGAACGGCTCCGGCGCGGAAGTCGGCCCGGGCGTTCATGCCGTAGGTGATGAGCGGCAGGTTCGGGTATTCCTTGGTGAGCCGAGAGATGAGGCGCTGGCCCCAGCGGTCGTCGATGTTGACGACGGCTTTACCCGCCTTGTGCTGCTGCCCGGCGAGGGAGGCGAAGAGTTTCCACTTGGCCTCGAAGTAGGCCTCCATGGTCTTGTGGTAGTCGAGGTGATCCTGGGTCAGGTTGGTAAAGATGGCGGCATCGAACTCAACGCCCCGCGTGCGGCCCAGCTCCAAGGCGTGGGAGGAGACCTCCATGGCGGCGGCGCGACAGCCCGCGGAGCGGATCTGGAAGAGGATCTCCTGCAAGTCGAGCGACTCGGGCGTGGTGCGCGGAGCGGGCAGAATGCGCTCGCCGATTTCGTAGCGGATGGTGCCGATCAAGCCCGCCCGCTGCTGCACGGCGTCGCAGAGGTGCTTGATCAGGAAGGCCGTGGTGGTCTTGCCGTTGGTGCCGGTGATACCCGCAACTTTCAGGCCGAGGGAAGGCCGCCCGTAGTATTCGCTGCCGAGGTCGGCGAGGGCCGCCCGCGCGCTGGGGACGACGATGAGCGTGGCGCGCGGCTGGACCTGTTCGCGCTCGGTGACGACGGCGACGGCCCCCTTGTCGATGGCGGCTTCGATGAAGCTGTTGCCGTCAACTTTTTCGCCGGGAATGGCGACAAAAAGGCTGCCTTTCTGGACGCGGCGGGAGTCGTAACAAATCGACGTAATTTCCCGGTCCGTCGGGCCCACAGTCAGCACGGCGGGGATTTTGGTAAGAAGAGATTTCAGTTGCATTCTGGTTTGATTAGTGGCCCGAGGTGGCGACCTTCGTTCCCGGCTGGACCGGGATGGGCATGTCGGGCGGGATGTTAAGGTAGCGGGCGGTCTGTTCGCCGATCCGCGAGAAAGAGGGACCGGCGACGGTGCCGCCATAGGTAAGGTTTTCCGGGGCCTTGGGGTCGCAGGCCATGACGAGGCAAACGAGCTGCGGGTTATCGGCCGGGAAGAAGCCGACAAACGAGGTGGTGTAGCGGTTGTCGTAGTAGCCTCCGCCGTTGGGCTTGGCGATGTTGGCGGTGCCGGTTTTGCCGCCGCAGGAGTAGCCAGGGATGGTGGCGGCAAAGGCGGTGCCGCGCTTGCTGACGACCTCCTTCAAGGCGCTGCGCAGCTTGGCCGCTGCGTCTTCGCTGACGACGCGCCGGACGGCCATGGGGTGAAAATCGACGACTGCTTTGCCCTCCTGGTCGATGACGGAATCAACGATCTGCGGCATCATGAGCTGGCCGCCGTTGGCAATGGCGCTCATGGCGGCGACCATCTGGATGGGGGTCACGGAAACGCCCTGCCCCATCGGCATGCGGGTGATGGTCAGCACGTTCCAGCCCGCGCTTTTGGGCGAGTGAACGATGCCGGAGACTTCGCCGGGCAGGTTGATGCCGGTGCGCTCGCCGAAGCCGAAGGCGCGCACGTACTCGTAAAAACGCTGCTCGCCAAGCTTGAGACCCAGCTTGGCGGCTCCGATGTTGCTCGACTTGACCACGCAGTCGAAAACGCTCAAATCCGGGTGGTCGCCGTGCCCGTGGTCCTTGAGGATCTTGCCCCCGTAGAGCCACCTCCCCTGCTCCAGGCCGACCATGGTGTCGAGCGAAACGAGCTTGTCGTTGAGCGCGGCGGAAACTGGGACAATTTTAAAGACGCTCCCCGGCTCGACGATGTTGATGACGGCGCAGTTCTTCATCGCCTCGGGCTTGATCTCGGGCGCCTTGCTTTTTTTGTCGTTCTTGTCGGTCTTTTCCGGACCGCGGCTCAGTTCGTTGGGGTCGAAAGCGGGGCTGTTGGCCATGGCCAGGATGCGGCCGGTCTTCGGCTCCATGACAATCGCGGTGCAGAATTCCGGGCGGTACTGCTTAAAGAGAGCGTCCAGTTCCGTTTCGACGATATGCTGGATTCGCATATCCACGGTGAGCCGGACGTTGTAGCCGTCCCGCGCGCTGCGTTCCTGGCCGCGGTAGGGGACGATCTCTTTGCCGGTGCGGTCGCGCTCGATGTAGCGAAAGCCGTCGTAGCCACGCAGCCACTTATCCATGGAGCGCTCGACGCCCTCCACGCCCATGCGCTCGGTCTCCTGCACCCCGGCGGTCTCGGTGGTTTTCTGCCCCATGAAGCCGAGCACGTGGCAAAGCGAGGTGTTGTTTGGGTAGACGCGCCGGGTATCGGGCTCGAAGAAGAGCCCCCTGACCGGCTTGCCCGTGCGGGCGCGAAAATCGGCAAACCGCTGCTGGAGGGCAGCGGTGTCGGCTTCGGTAAGGGATTTCTTCAAGACGACGTACTTGCGGTTGGTGTCGAATTTTTTCAGCAGCTTGGCCTTATCGGTCTTGAGCGGCCCGGCGAGCAGGTCGGCGATGTCCCCGGGCTCCAGTTTGGCGGAGCTAAAGAGGCTGGGATCGGCGATGAGGGTGTTGAGCGGCTCGTTGTCGGCCAAGAGTTCGCCAGTGATGTCGCGGATCTCCCCCCGGGCGGCGATGATCGGCTCTTTCCAGACGTGTTTCTCGGCGGCAAGGCGCTCGTATTTGTCGTGCTGATCGACCTGGAGGTAGACCAGGCGGGCCGAAAAGCCCGTAAAACAGCACATCAAGCCAAAGCAGGCAAGAATTGCGCGTACTCTGGCCATGTGGTTCACGGGCGGGCACCTCCCTCGTTGGCGACGGCGCGGATGTCGGTGGCGTTGGCCACGCTGGCGACGTTGCGGGTGGCGCGCGGGTAATCCAGATGCACGACGCTGGTGGGGGCGATCTTGATCATCTTGATGGTCCCGTCGTTGAAGCACTTCTGGAGGGCGGAGTAGGTGGTGAGCTGCGCGATGCGGCTGCGCAGGGCGTCGTTCTTCCGGTTGAGCTCGCTGAGCTCTTTCTCCATCCGGCCGATGTTTTCGCCCCGGTGGACGATCTGGTTTTTGTAATAAACGCGGGTCAGGCCGCCGAGGACGGCGATGGCCGCGACGATGAGCCACGGCGAAAAGGCCCCGACGGGAACGTTATTTTCAAGACGACGGCGGCGGTTATTAGACATGAGAGAGTTTTTCGACAACGCGAAGTTTGGCGCTACGGGAGCGCGGGTTGCGGTTGGCTTCCTCCTCGGCGGCCACGGCGGGCTTGCCGGTGAGGAGGCGGAATTGAAAGTCAGGGTTGGCTCGCGGGGCGGGCCACTCGGGCCGGTCGATCCACGGGGTGGACCGGGCGCGGAAGTAGTTCTTTACGATGCGGTCTTCCAGACTATGGAAGCTGATGACCCCGAAGCGCCCGCCGGGGTTGAGCAGGGCGGAGATGCCGCTGAGCGCGGCCACCAGGACGTCCAGCTCGCGGTTGACGGCGATGCGCAGGGCCTGGAAGACTTTGGTGGCGGGGTGGACGCGGCCCCGGCGCGGGTTCACCTTTTCCACGCACCGGGCAAGGTCGAGAGTGGTGGCGAACAGGGCCGAGGCGCGTTCTTTAAGAATTTGCTTCGCGATGCGGCGGGCGGCGTTCTCCTCGCCGTATTCGCGGAAAATCCGGATCAACTCCTCTTCGGAGGCGGTGTTGACGATGTCGGCTGCGGTGACGGGCCCCTGGGGGTTCATCCGCATATCCAGCGGGCCCTCGGCCTGAAAGCTGAAGCCGCGCCCGGGGGTGTCGAGCTGCCAGGAGGAGACGCCGATATCCAGAAGCGCGCCGTCGATGCCGCCAATGCGCAGTTCCTCCAGCACGGCCCCGGCCATTTCGAAATTAGCCCGCACGGGGGTAAACCGGTCGCCGAAACGCGCCAGGCGCCGCCCTGCGAATTCCAGGGCCTGCGGGTCCTGGTCGATGCCGATGACGCGCGCCCCGGCCTCCAGAAAGGCTTCCGTATGGCCGCCTCCGCCGAGCGTGCCGTCCAGGAAGAGCTTGCCGGGCGCGGGCGCAAGCAGGGAGACCGTCTGGTCAAGCAAGACGGGCTCGTGATATCGCACGGCCTCGGAACCGGCCTCGGAAGGGTGGTGTTCGGCTTTCAAAGCATTCCTCCTCCGCAACCCGAGGATTGCGGATTCCAAAAACTCGGCGCTGGGGGCGATCATATGCCTAGCAGGTTTGCCAGATCTTGATTGCCCGCTTCCTCGGCGGCCTGCTGAGCAGCCCACCGCTCGGTGTTCCAAAGTTGAAATTCCTTCATCGCGCCCAGCAGGAGCACTTCTCCCTTCAGCCCCGCCTTCTGGCATAGCTCGGGGGGGAGGACCATGCGGCCCTGCTTATCGACGCAGCAGCGCTGGGCACTGGAGGCAAACAGACGCACCCACGTGGAGCGCTGGCCCGCGGTTCCCTCGGCGGTCTCGAGCTCCGCGATGCGCTGCTCCAGCATCCGGGGCGACATGGCAATGGCATGGGTCCCCGTGGAGTGCAGCCGCACGTAGAGGAGCCCCTCTTCGCCGGAACGCCAATCCGCCGGAATCGTCATCCGGTTCTTAGAATCCACTCCATGCCGGTACGTACCGGTAAAAGGGATGCTATTGTATGCGTCGAGAGACATTGGCGGATTTTTGTGGGATTTTAGCCCATTTTCCTCCAATTTCAACCACCATTTCCCTATGAAAACGATTTTTAGAGTGCTCGCTTACCTGAAGCGCTACCCCTCCCTCGCCCTGGGGACGTTGGGGTGCGCGGTGCTGATGACCTTGATGGTCATCGTGTTTCCCAAGGTAAGCCAATGGGCCATTGACGACGTGGCTCATGGCCGGGGCGACCGGCTTGTTGAGCTTACTGGCTTAGCGCTGCTGGCGTTTTTTGTCCAGTGTATTGCGAATATCGCCCGCATCCGGCTCAACAATACGTTTGAGCAAAAGGTGATCTTCGACCTCCGCAGCGATCTCTACGGGCACATCCAGCGGCTGCCGGTGGGGTGGTTTGACAACCGTTCTACAGGCGACATCATGACGCGCCTGCTGGAGGACGTGACCTCGATGGAGCGGGTCTTGATTGACGGCATCGAGCAGGGCGTGGTGGCGATCCTTCAGGTGGGGGTGGTCTCGGTGGTCTGTTTTTACTACAATGCCAAGCTCGCGCTGCTGGCGCTGGCCCCGATGCCCTTCCTGGCGGCCGGAGCGATCGCCTACACGCTGACGGCCCACGGGCGCTACCAGTTCCAGCGCAAGGCCTCCAGCGCCATGAACTCGCTGCTGCACGATAACCTGGCGGGCATTCGCCAGATTAAGACCTACGTGCGCGAGCCCGAGGAGCACGCCCGCTTTAACCACGTCAGCGGGCAGCTCAAGTCGGCAACGCTGCGGATCATGCGGGCCTGGTCGCTCTACTCGCCCTCGATGGACTTTTTTTCCAACTGCGGGATGGCGCTCATCATCGGCTTCGGCGGCCATGCGGTGCTGACGGGCGCGCTCCGGATGGGCGATCTTGTGGCGTTCCTGATCCTGACGCGCTTTCTCTACGAGCCGGTGGGGCGGCTCCATTTTTTGAACCAGCTCCTGCAATCGGGCCGGGCGGCGGCAGAGCGGGTCTTTGAGATCCTGGATACCCCGGTGGAAATGAACGCAGCGGGCTCGGATGCCGCGCCTGGAAAAGAACGGCCCGAGAGCACCTCCGCCCAGGGGCTCTGCGGCGACGTACGCTTCCAGAATGTCTGCTTCGCCTACGCCGAGGAGAGCCCGGTGCTCCACAACATCAACCTGCACGCCCGCCCGGGCGAGACGGTCGCGCTGGTCGGGGCCACGGGGGCGGGGAAATCGACGCTGGTGAACCTGCTCACACGTTTTTATGAATTCGACTCGGGCGAGATCCTCCTGGACGGTGAGCCGCTGCGGGAGATCCCCAAGGACCTCCTGCGCGAAGCCGTGGGCCTGGTGACCCAGGAGAGCTTCCTCTTTAACGGCACCGTGCGCGATAACCTGCGCCTGGGCAGCCCGGAGGCCTCCGATGCCGAGATGCTGCGGGTGCTGGAGGCGGCCAATGCCCGGGCCTTTATCGACCGGATGCCCGAGGGGCTCTCGACCGTCGTGGGCGAGCGCGGGGTGAAGCTCAGCGTGGGGGAAAAGCAGCGCGTCTCCATCGCCCGGGCGCTGCTAAAAGACCCGCCCATTCTGATCCTCGACGAGGCGACCGCCAGTGTGGACACGGAGACGGAGCGCTTGATCCAGCAAGCCCTGGAGCGCCTCATGGAGCACCGGACGAGCTTCGTCATCGCCCACCGGCTCTCGACCGTGCGCCATGCGGACCAGATCCTGGTCATGGAGCGGGGCCGCATCGTGGAGCGCGGCACGCACGATGAGCTGCTGGCCCAGGGCGGCATTTACGCGAAGCTCTGCCGGAATAGTTTTCTCGGTGCCTCCCTCCCCGGGGTGACAAAATAAGCTTTCATATTCAGCCGGAAGCAGTTAGGCTCGCGACGTCATTCCCCCTGAAAATGACGAAACGCCTTCTATCCGTCTTGGCATGGGCTGTCTTCACCATCACCGCCGGTTGGCTGTGCTTTGGTGCCATTAGCTCGAAATATGTCGGCCCCGGAATCCTGGGGAAACAGGTGCCCGCTTGGTTCTCGATCCAATCCTACCCCGACGCCGTCCACCTGATCCGGGAGCGAACAGGCCTCTCAGTTTCCTGCCCGCGCGACCTGGAGGAGCTGATGAACTCCGCCCCGGTGGCGGGTGCCGTCCGGGGGGAACCGCCCGACAAAGAGGGCTCTACCCGGGAGTTTCTCAACCACATGGTGCGGTGCAAGCTGGGCCTGGAATGGCGGCTTGACGCTGAAAATGACCGGATCGAACTCGATCTCCCCTGGCGGAAGACCGATGCCCGGACGCCCGCCGAGCTGCTCCAGTCGGTATGGCAGCGGCTCCCGTCCGACAGCCCGGACTGGCATTCCGCCTTTGACGCGCTCCTCAGCAAACCCGGGAACTTCGAGAAAGCATGGCGGGTGCGGCAGTTTGCCCGCTACCAATCCCTATTCCGCAACATGGAAGGCGAACGCCTCTGGGTGGGGCGCGTGATTTCGGAAACCCAGCATCCCCTGGTCGTCGTCGTCGTCCGGCACCGCATCCATACCTACCCCGGCCGCGGGGCAGTAAGCTGCTACGCCTTCCGAGAGGACGGCACGCTGCAATGGGCCGACCTGGCTGACTCCGGCTGGCGCTGCGACCTGACCCAGGTGGCCGTGGATCTCTCCTCCACCCTGGCCGGGCCCTCGGAAATGCGCTGGGCCATCACGGCAAATCTTTCCTCCACCTACACCGCGCGGTTTCGCTTCACCGGCAACGGCATTCGCTGGATCGGGACCACGAACTCCAACGGCGAGGAAGCAGGGCTGCAACTCGGCACTTCCCTGCTGCCACACCAACCGGCTTCCTAGCCCCCCCTAGCCTCCTAGGAGGCCATGCACGACTCGATCCCCTTGCCGATCAGCTCGGGCTCGAGCCCCCGACCGATGAAAATGGCTCGCGTCACCGGCCGCTCGTCATCGCCCCACGGCTGGCCCACCGTAAGCCGGAACATGCCGTGAACACCCTGGAAAATCAGGCGCGATTCGCACCCCGCCACCGCCAGGATGCCCTTGGAACGGAAAAGATTGTCGGCCTGGGACTGAATGAAATGCTCGATCCACTCCTGGAAGCGCTCCGCGTCGAGGCACCCCTCCACGGCAATGGAGACCGACTGGATTTCATGCCGATGCTCGCCCTCACCCTCGCCACCACAGCTATGCTTCTCCTTTCCCTCGTGAAGGCTGGCGCAGCCGGAGATGCCGTTTTCGATCTTCCGCAGGTCGAAGCCGCCGAGGTTAAGGATCTCCTCCACGGGCACCCGGCCTTCGCACGCGGTGAATTGCCGCGCCTCTGAGTTGATCCCGCGCAGTTCCCCGGCCAGGGCCTCCAGGGCCTCGGGCTTCACGAGGTCGGTTTTGTTGATGATCAGCGCGTCAGCGTAGGCGATCTGCTCGCTGGCGTGGCCCTCGTCATTGAGGTGCGCGCGCACATGGCAGGCGTCCACCACGGTCACAATGCCGTCGAGGGCAAAGACCTCCTTGAGCTCCGGATCGCTCAGGACGGCGTGGGCGATCATCCCGGGATGAGCCACGCCGGTCGTTTCCACGAACACGCGGTCGTACTTGGCGCGGTCGCGGGCCAGCTCGCGCATCAGGCGCACGAACTCCTCCCGAGCCGAGCAGCAGCTCCGCCCTTCGATGGTTTCCAGGCTCTCCAAGTCGGTGCGGAAGACCAGGTCATGCTCCACGGAGGTCTCGCCCAGGTCGTTTTCGATCACCGCCACGCGACGCCGGTCCACACCATCGAGGAGGTGATTGAGCACGGTGGTTTTGCCGGAGCCGAGAAAGCCGGAAAGGACGGTGAGCGGGACGCTGGTTGAGTTCATGATGGCGGGCACTCTATTGGGCTTATGCCCGTAACGGCAACCCCAAAACGCCACCAGCCTCAAATCACTTTTTTCTTGTGCGCCCACCCATCAGGTAGGAGTATGGACTTCGATTCAAAAGGCGAGTCGGTAACACCTTCGATATTTGTCACAATGGCGCATCTCTCTTCTTCCGTCGGAACCGTCCGAACGCGGTTCTTTGAATACAGTGACCCGGAGAACCCGTTGCGCCTCCGTTGTGGGACGGAGCTGGAGCGCTTTACCCTCGCCTACGAGATCTATGGGGAGATCAACGCCGACCGCTCCAATGTAATCCTCCTCTTTCACGCGATGACCGGCAGCCACCATGCCGCCGGGATCAACCGCGACGTGCCCGGGCTCGACGGCCGCTGGACGGACGAGCTGCACGAAGGCTGGTGGGACGGCTTCATCGGGCCCGGCAAGGCGCTCGACACCCGGAAGTTCGCCGTAATCTGCGCCAATTACCTCGGCGGCTGCTACGGCTCGACCGGCCCCGCCTCGATCAACCCGGAGACGGGCAAGCCGTGGGGGGCCTCCTTTCCGGTGCTGCGCATTCGCGATATCGTCGATTCGCAGGTACTGCTCCTCAAGCACCTCGGAGTGGAGAAGCTCCACGCGGTGGTGGGCAGTTCGCTGGGCGGCTTCCTGGCGCTAAGCTTCGCCACGCACTACCCGGGCCGGGCCAAGGTGGTGGTGCCGATCGCCACGGGGCCAGAGACGGCGATTCTGCAACGGATCTTAAATTTCGAACAGGTCACGGCCATCGAGTCGGACCCCAACTTCTGCGGCGGCGACTACTACGCGCACGCCCGGCCCGACTCCGGCCTGGCCCTGGCCCGGCGCATCGCGCACAAGACCTTCATCTCGCTGGACGCCATCCAAGCTCGCGCGGGCACGGGGATCGTCAGCGAGACGCCGCCGTTCGGCTGGTATGCGATGAACAGCCCCGTGGAATCGTACATGCTTCACCAGGGGCATAAGTTCGTGAGCCGCTTCGATGCAAACTCCTACCTGCGCATTCTCGACGCCTGGCAATGGTTCAACCTGCTGGCCGAGACGGGCGTGGAAAATCTGGACGAACTCTTTTCCCGCTGCCGCGAACAGCGCTTCCTGCTCTTTAGCATTGATTCCGACGGGGCGTTTCCCGTGGAGGAACAGCACAAGCTGGCCCGCCTGCTCAAGACGGCCCACGTGCCGACGACGTGGATTACGGTCCACTCCGACAAGGGGCACGACTCCTTCCTGCTGGAGCCGCACCTCTACACGCCGCATCTGGCGCAGATCCTGGGCGATGTCTCCGCCTCCCGCCGTCCCCCGGGCCGGAGCTCCGCCCTGCGTTCGCAGCGTCGCGCGGCCTGAGGCTGGGCGGCTCTCCTGTGTCCAAGCTCCCCCCACACGTTATTTTTCGCAGCCATCGCATAAAAACAAGAAGCCCGTTCCCCCCAAAGGGAACGGGCTTCGTTATGGCTCCTCTATGAAACAGCCATTATCCTCCTAAAGCGTCGCGCGCGCTAGGCCGTGGCAGCCTTGAGCGCCTGGTCGATGTCGGCCTTGATGTCCTCGACATTCTCCAGACCCACGGCGAGGCGGATGTAATCCGGCGTCACGCCCGTGGCGACCAGTTCGGATTCGCTGAGCTGCGAGTGCGTGGTCGAGGCCGGGTGGATGACGAGCGTCTTGGCGTCGCCGATGTTGGCCAAGTGCGAGAGCAGCTTGACGTTATCAATGAATTTCTTGCCCGCCTCGAGGCCGCCCTTGACGCCGAAGCCGACCAGGCCGCCGAAGCCGCCCTTGAGGTACTTGGCCGCGTTGGCATGGTTGGGGTCTTCCTCCAAGCCAGGGTAGCTGACCCAGGTGACGAGCGGGTGGCTCTTGAGGTACTTGGCAACGGCGAGGGCGTTCTCCGAGTGCCGCACGATGCGCAGCGGCAGGGATTCGATGCCTTGCAGGAAAAGGAAGGCCGAGAACGGGCTGAGCGTGGCGCCGATATCGCGCAGAAGCTCCGCGCGGATTTTGATGGCCAGCGCGATGTTGCCCAGGCCGGGCACGGCGCCAAAGGCGTCCCAGTAAACGAGGCCATGGTAGGCCGGGGTGGGCGCGGTGAAGGCGGGGAATTTCCCGTTGTTCCACTTGAAGTTGCCACCGTCAACGATCACACCGCCGATGGCCGAGCCGTGGCCGCCGAGGTATTTCGTCGCGGAGATCGCCACGATGTCAGCCCCGTGCTTGATGGGCTGCACCAGGCCGACGCCCACGGTGTTGTCGATGACGAGCGGGATACCCGCTTCATGGGCGATCTTGGCCAGCGCTTCGAAGTCCGGCACGTCGAGCTTCGGGTTGCCCACGGTCTCGGCGTAGATGGCCCGCGTTTTGGGCGTGATGGCCTTGCGGAAAGCTTCGATGTCCTGCGAGGGGACGAACTTCACGGTGCGTCCGAGGGTCGGGAAGGTGTGCTGGAAGAGCGAGTAGGTGCCGCCGTAAAGGTTGTCGGCAGAAACGATCTCGTCGCCCAAGCCGGTAATGGCCAGAAGCGAGTAGGTGATCGCCGCGGCGCCCGAGGCGACGGCGACGGCGGCGGAACCGCCTTCCAAAGCCGCCACGCGGCCTTCGAGCACGTCGTTGGTGGGGTTGGTCAGGCGGGAATAGATCTGGCCGAACTCCTTGAGCGCGAAGCGGTTGGCAGCCTGGGCCGAGTCTTTGAAGACGTAGGAGCTGGTGGCGTAGATCGGGACCGCGCGGGAGCCGGTGGTGGGATCAGGCACTTGGCCAGCGTGGAGCGCGAGGGTTTCGAGATGTTGTTGCGACATAGGTGTGGATTGGTTGTGTTGTTTGGTTTTTGAAGCCGGATCGAAACCGTGGGCCAAGGACGCCAGGAAGGAGAGAATGCTCATATAGATAAGGTTTGGTTGGTTATTTGGCGTGCTTGGCGCACGGCTTTTTTAAGGTGCTTTTTTTAGGTTTTTTGGGAGATTCCTCCGGAGGGAGAAACAGCCCTCCGGAGGAATTTTTTCCCTCTATGGACTCTAAAATTCGTATTTGGCGGAGAAGGCGATGCCCTTATCCTCGCGGGTATTGAGGAGCTGGCCAAAGTTGCCGTAACCGACGGTGACGGAGGCGTGCGCGTTGAAGATGTAGGCCGCGCCGAGGGTCCACCAGTTGTCTTCCTTGCCGATCAGGAACTTGCCATCCTTGTAGGGAACCTGATTGTACTGCCCGGCCTTGCCGCGGAATTCCCCAGCAAGACCGATGTGGTCGGTGATGAGGTAGACGACGTTGCCTTCGAAGGTGGCTTTGTAGGTGTCGCCGAAGCCCAGGTAGCCGAGTTGCTCGGCCTCGCTGAAGCGAACGCCAACGGAGACGATGAGCGGACGCCAGAAGACCTTCGGGAAGGCCTTGGTGGCAGTGGCGACGAAATCAACGCCGTCATCCCGCTTGTAGCCGATGCTGGAGAGCACACCGGCGGGGACGGAGGCGAATTTCAGCTCGTCGTTAATCTTGCCGATGCCGTCGTTGTATTTGTACTGCGCCTCAAGGGTGATGGCGGGCAGCGGGAGATCGTAGCTGTTTTCTTTCACCGCCAGGAAGCGGGCGTTGAAGTTGTGGAGAATGACGTCGTCTTTGATGGTGACTTTCGTGGCGGACCGGACGTCATCCACGAGGTTACCCACGCCGAAGCGGCTCGGGGCATAGCCGAGTTCCAAGCGGCCAAACAAGGTCTCGGTGATCACCGCGCTCTCCACGTTCTTCGTATTGGCCTTCACGTACGTAACGGAAGCCGAGGGGAGCCCCCAGATCGTCCCTTCGGGGCCAGGGTTGACGAGATAGGCGATTGGCGTGATCACGACGCCGCCGACGCCGTCAATGGTGTGGAGCGGAAGGGGCGGCGCTTTTTCGGTGGTGGTCTTAGCCGTGGTGACCTCTTTGGAGGTATCGCCAGCCAGCGTGGCAAACGGGAGGGCGAGGATCTGGGCTGCCGCGATTGCGGTCCCGAGCAAGGTGGATGTTTTCATTTACGAGGTTTTGTTGTTTTTCTCGGAACCGCCGGGGGTCCGGTAGGTTGCCGCGTGGGTGGTTGGGACTTACGAATTCACCTCCGCGGATGCGGTCGGATGAGAAGGATTGCGGGGGGCCTGGGAGGGAACCCGAATTTTGCGGGTCGTCTCAATCTGTACGACCTCGCCGCCGTGGACCTTGATTTGGATGGTTCCGAAATCGGAGGCTTCCACCGCGTCTTGGATGAGTTTCAGCCAAGAGGGGATGGCGGAGCGCCGGAGGGCGCTCTCGGGGGTTGGGCTAGTGCCGCTTTTAGTAAAAGTATCAGAAGTGTGCGCCGTCGTCATGCATCCACCTACTATCTAGGTAGGCATAGCAATGCAAGGGTTTTTTTACTTTTTTACTTTCTTTTTTTTGAACCTGCCCGAGTGGGGCCGGCTTTTCCTGCCTTGGGACCTAGATCCCTGCCCCGTAAATCAACGCTTCCTTGAACACCTCTTCCTTGGTCACAGTCTTGGCTTTGTACACGGCCTCGAGCGTGGTCCGATCCATCAAGCCCGTGACGTAATTTCGCGCGTCGAGCAGCAGACGGCGGAATTTGCACACAGGCTCCTGGCTGCAACATTTGTAGTTGGTAGACGAGACGCAGGCGATGGGGGCCAAGTTGCCGTCGAAATGGCGGATGACCTCCCCCATGGTAATCTCCCCGGAGGCTTTGGCCAAGCGGTAGCCGCCGTGTTTGCCGGTCACGCTTTCGATCCAGCCGCGCGACTTAAGATCGACGAGGATCTGCTCCAGGAACTTTTTGGGAATGTCGTTCTGCTCGGCCAAGCGGCGGGTGGATACCAGCTCTTTGTCGGCGCATTCCACCAGCGTCATCAGGGCCCGAAGGGCATAGTCGGTTCGGTTCGAGAGCTTCATAGCCTACGTATCTACTAGGAGAAAGAATTTGTCCACCGGGAATTACTCGCCGGATAAACCTAAAAACGGTGATGGAAGGGGATGAGATGGCGCAAGATATTGAGCCGAGATGACTTGCGGAGAGGCGCAGCGTACCCAAATGGATCCGGTACGCCTCGACAAAAGTCACTCGCGGCCAATAGATTGCGTTAGATCGCCCCGATCCATTGCCGCTTTTAGGTTAAAAGACGATACCCGATACCGGACTCGGTTTTGATGTGCTGGGGGTGCTGCGGATCGCGTTCGATCTTGCGCCGGAGGTGGGTGACGTAGACGCGGAGGTACTGTCGGTGCTCCTCGGCATTGGGGCCCCAGATTTCGCGGAGCATCTGGGAATGGGTCAGGACCCGGCCCGCATGGCGCACCAGCAGCCGCAGAAGGGCATATTCGGTGGCCGTAAGGGGGATTTCCCGCCCTTCCACGGTGACGCACCGGGCGGCGAGGTCGACTTGCAGGCCCTCGTGGGTGTAGACGGAGGCCTCCTCCACGGGGCGTGCGCGGCGCTGGGCCACGCGCAGGCGAGCGAGCAGCTCGGCGGTGCTAAAAGGCTTGGTGATGTAGTCGTCGGCCCCGGCATCGAGCGCGGCGATTTTCTGCTCCTCGGCATCGCGCACGGAGAGGATCAGAACGGGCGTTTCGCTCCATTCGCGCAGGCGCTTGAGGACTTCCACGCCGTCCAGGTCGGGCAGGCCGAGATCGAGCACGATGACATCCGGGCGGCGCAACGCGGCCTCGGCCAGGCCGAGCTGGCCCCGGTCGGCCTCGCAGACGGCATAACCCGCCGATTCGAGCGCGACCCGGAGCAGGCGGCGGATCTGCACTTCGTCATCGATAATCAGCGCGGCGGGCTTCATTCAACGGGGACCCTAACAGGCAACACGGGGCTTTCTCAAGCCTCGGGAAGCGTCTTTTCCTCGGGGAGGCTCGGCAGTTCGCCCGCCGGAAGATCGAGCGTGAAGACCGCGCCGCCGCCGGGGCGGTTGTGGGCCGTGAGGGTTCCCTGGTTAGCCTCCACCAGCCGCCGCGCGATCGAAAGCCCCAGGCCGGTGCCGCCCGATGGGGCCCCCTCGCCGCGATAGAATTTCTGGAAAATCCGCTCCTCGTCCCCGGGCTTAATCCCCTGCCCGTGGTCGGCCACGACGAGCTTGAGCCGCCCGGCGTCGAGCGCGGCGGAGACCTCGATTCCGGCTCCCGGTGGTGTATACTGAGTGGCGTTGGATAACACCAACGTCAGCGCCTGCCGAACGAGTGCGGGGTCGATGTGCAGCGGCGGCAGATCGGGCGGGATCTGCAAGGTGACGTCGCGGGAGCGGGTCTGCTCCTCCACGCGTTCGAGCGCCTCCATGACGAGTTCGCCCGGGTCGGCCCATTCGAGCTTGGGCTCCATCATGCCCGAGTCGAGCCGCGTCATGTCCAGAAGGTTGTTGACGACCTGCGTGAGGCGCTTGACGGCGGGGCGGATCTCGTGCGAGGGGGGCGCGCCCTCGGGCTGCTCCAGCGCGGCGGTGAGCGCGGCGAGCGGCGTCTTGAGCTCGTGCGAAATGGTGTCAAAAAGCGCGCGCTGGAGGCGGTCGGACTGCGCGGCGATCTGTGCCTTGCGGCTGATCTGCGCGAGGCGGTCCTTTTCAACCGTCACGGCGATCTGCGCGGCGAAGGCCTCCAGCAATTCGCGGCGATGCATGGTCAACGGCGTGCCGTCGGGGAAGCGGACCGCGAGCACGCCCTCGGCGTTGCCGCCCGTGAGCAGCGGCAAGTGGAGCGCCTCGCTATCCGGCAGCGTGTCGGTGAAGCGCCCGGCGGGCTGCCGGTGCTGAAAGGCCCACACGGCCACGCTCTCCTCCTTGGGGCTCAAAGTCAGCGTGCTGGCGGGGTGGGCCTCGCCAGAGAAGCGCCCCTCTTCGTCGCGCACAAGCAGACAGGCGTCGGCCCCGAAGGTCTCGCGGATCTGCTTGACCACCACGGCGAGCGCCTCGGAGGGTTCGCGCGTGGCGGCCAGCGCCCGGGAGAGCCGGTAGAGCGCCGTGGCCCGTTCCTCGCCGCGCCGCTCGGCCTCCTCGCGTTCGTGAAGCCGCGAGGTAAGGTGCCCGATGACGAGCGCGACGACGAAATACATTGCGAACATCAACACATCCGGCGCTTCGCGAATGAAAAAGGTAAACCGCGGCGGTATGAATAAGTAATCCCAAAGCAGCGCGCTCACCGTGGCGAGCGTGAGCGTCGGCCCGCGACGCAGCCGCAGGGCGGAGATAATGAGCGTTAATAAATATACAAGCGCGATAGCCCAGTAGCCCGTGGCCGGTTCCATGGCGAGCCCGGCCAGCGTGACCGCCGCGACGATCCCGAGCGCCGTACCGTATTGCTTCCATGGCCGGGGCGCGGGCGGGGCGTTGGGGACGGGGCCGCGTGGAGCCACGGCGCGAACCATGTGAACGTCGATGTCGCCGCTGTGGCGCACGAGCCAGTCCACCGGTGATCTTTTAAACCAGCTTGCAAACGTGCGCGGCCCCGGCTTGCCGACGATGATCTGCGTGACGTTGTGCGCCCGGGCGACCCGCAGAATCGCCTCGCCCGCGTCGGTCCCCTCGACCATCTGCACCTCCGCGCCGAGCTGCCGGGCCAACGCGAGATTGAGCCCGAGGCGCACTTCGTCCAGCGGCGTGAGCTGCCGGGGCGTCTCGACGTGCACGGCGATCCAGCTTGCCTCCATCGACGCAGCGGCGCGGCGGGCCCAGCGGATCAGCATTTCCGAGGACGGGCTGGCACTCACGGCCACCAGCAGCCGGTCGCCCGCCTTCCACGGCTCGCCCACGACGAGGCCTTGCTTGAATTCGCGCAAGTCGCGGTCCACGTGCTCGGCGGTGAGGCGCAGGGCCATTTCGCGCAGCGCCATCAGGTTGCTTTCGCGGAAAAAATTGTCGGCGGCGTTGGCCGCGCGGTCGCCCATGTAGACCTTCCCCTCCGAGAGGCGGTCGCGGAGCTGATCGGGCGTCAGGTCGATGAGCGTAATGTCCTCGGCGAGGTCGAGCAGCGAATCCGGCACGGTCTCGCGAACCTGCACGCCGGTAATCTGCGCCACGGTGTCCTTGCGGCTCTCGATGTGCTGGACGTTGACGGTGGTGAAGACGTCGATGCCCGCGTCGAGCAGCTCCAGCACATCCTGGTAGCGCTTCGGGTGGCGGCTGCCGGGGGCGTTCGTGTGGGCCAGCTCGTCCACCAGCACCAGGCGCGGATGCCAGACGAGCAGCGCGTCCAGGTCCATTTCCTCCAGCGTCGTACCCCGATAAACGACCTGGAGGCGCGGCACGATCGGGATGCCTTCGAGCAACGCGGCGGTCTCCTTGCGCCCGTGGGTCTCGACGATGCCCGCCACCACCTCGACGCCCTTTTCCAGCTCCTGGCGCGCGGCCAGCAGCATGGCGAAGGTCTTGCCCACACCGGGGCACATCCCAAAGAAGATCTTCAAACGGCCGCGCCGGGCCGCTTCGGCTTCCTCGCGGATCGACTTTAAAAGCGCATCGGGGTCAGGACGGGTTTCGTCGGCCATGGGATTACTTTATGCCATCGAGTTTCAGATTGAGAGACAAAATATTCACGCGCGGCTCGCCGAAGATCCCGTATTGTGGCGGCTCCGTGACTTGCGCCACGAGGGCCGCCACTTTCTCAACAGGAAGGTTCCGGGCCGCCGCGACGCGGGCGGTCTGCCGTTGCGCCGCCGCCGGGCTGATGTGAGGGTCCAGGCCGCTCGCGGAGCTGGTCAGCAGATCGACTGGGGCGTTTTCGCCGAATTTCGCCTTGCGCTCGGCGACGGCTTTGCGCAGGGCGTCGCTGGTGGGCCCGAGGTTGCTCGCGCCGCTCGGGACGGTGGCAAAATCAGCCGCCGAGGGCCGCGTCCAGAAGTACGTGGGGCCATCGAATTTCTGCGCCAGGAGCGCGGAGCCGATCGGCTTGCCATCGCGCCCGACGAGGCTGCCCGTGCTCTGCCACGGGAAGGCTACGCGGGCAAAGGCGGTGACGGCCAGCGGATAGGCGACGCCGGTAAGGAGCGTCAAGGCAACCAATAAACGCAGAGCTTGAAGTATCGTTTTCATAGGAAAGTAAAATGAAGGTTATTAGACAAGGTGAACGGCTACCAGGAGCAGGTCGACGAGCTTGATCCCGGCAAAGGGAGCCAGGAGGCCGCCGACGCCGTAGATGAGCACGTTGCGCCGCAGCACCTGAGCCGCGCCGACTGCCCGGTAGGCGATGCCTTTGAGCGAGAGCGGGATCAAGGCCACGATGATGAGCGCGTTGAAAATGACGGCGCTTAAGATCGCGCTTTCGGGCGAATGCAGGTGCATGACATTGAGCGCCTGCAACGGGCCTTGCGTGGAACCGGCCACGGCGTAGAGCGAGCCGAAAAGGGCCGGTAATATTGCAAAATACTTTGCTACATCGTTGGCGATGGAAAAGGTGGTGAGCGCCCCGCGCGTCATGAGGAGCTGTTTGCCGATTTCCACAATCTCGATCAATTTGGTCGGGTTGCTGTCGAGGTCGACCATGTTGCCCGCCTCGCGCGCGGCCTGCGTGCCGGTGTTCATCGCCACGCCGACGTCGGCCTGGGCGAGGGCGGGCGCGTCGTTGGTGCCGTCGCCGGTCATTGCCACGAGCCGCCCTTCGGTCTGTTCCTGGCGAATGCGCCGCAGCTTGTCCTCGGGCGTCGCCTGGGCCATGAAGTCGTCCACGCCCGCCTCGGCGGCAATCGCGGCAGCGGTGAGCGGGTTGTCGCCCGTGACCATCACCGTGCGGATGCCCATTTTGCGCAGGTGCATGAAGCGCTCTTTAATACCGCCTTTGACGACGTCTTTGAGCTCGATCACACCCAATACTTGCGCCCCCTCGGCCACGACGAGCGGCGTGCCGCCCCGGTGCGAGATGTCCTCCACGGCCTTCGCCGCCGATTTCGGGAAACAACCGCCGAGGCTCTCTACGTAATCCTGCACGGACTGCGCCGCGCCCTTGCGGATCGAGCGGGCGGGAGCGCCGTCGCGGGCGGGGAAATCAACACCGCTCATGCGGCTCTGCGCGGTGAAGGGGACAAACACGGCGTGCGGCTCGGCCACCTCACGGCCCCGCAGACCGTATTTTTCCTTGGCCAGGACAACGATGCTGCGCCCCTCGGGCGTTTCGTCGGCGAGCGAGGAGAGCTGCGCCGCGTCGGCCAGGAGCGCCTGGGTGATTCCCTCAACGGGGATGAAGTCCGAGGCCATGCGATTACCGAGGGTGATCGTGCCGGTTTTATCGAGCAGCAGGACGTCGATGTCGCCCGCGGCCTCGACGGCGCGGCCGCTGGTGGCCAGGACGTTGCGGCGCACGAGGCGGTCGATGCCGCTGATGCCAATCGCGCTCAAGAGGCCGCCGATGGTCGTCGGGATGAGGCAGACCAAGAGCGACACGAGCACGGGAATGGAAAGGTTCACGACGCCGCTCTGGCCCGCGGCGCTCTCGCTATAGCTAGTGAATGCGGGCAGCGTGGCGACGGCCAGGATGAAGAGCGCGGTGAGGCTCACGAGCAGGATGCCCAGGGCGATTTCGTTGGGCGTTTTCTGCCGCTGGGCCCCCTCGACCATGGAGATCATCCGGTCCAGAAAGGTGTTGCCGGGTTCGCTGGTGATGCGGATGACCACGCGGTCGCTGATGACCTGCGTGCCGCCGGTGACGGCGCTCCGGTCGCCGCCGCTCTCGCGGATGACGGGCGCGGATTCGCCGGTGATGGCCGATTCGTTCACGCTGGCGATGCCTTCGATGACCTCGCCGTCGGCGGGAATGATGTCGCCCGCCTCGCAGACGACCGTGTCGCCCGCCGCGAGTTCGCCCGCCGCGACCGATTCCTCGCGCCCGCCGACCAGCTTGCGGGCGTGGGTCTTGGTGCGCATGCCGCGCAGCGTGGCGGCCTGGGCCTTGCCTCGCCCCTCGGCCATGGCCTCGGCGAAGTTCGCGAAGAGGAGCGTGAACCAAAGCCAGAGCGTGATTTGCAAATTAAAGCCGGAGAAGGCGCGCACCGTGGCCAGCGCGGTGAGGATGGCCCCGATGTAGACGACGAACATGACGGGATTCTTCCACTGGACGCGAGGGTCCAGCTTGAGGAAGGAATCCAGCGCGGCCTGCCGGAGCAGGGCCGGATCGAGAAGGGAAGTCTTGGGTTTCATGGGATCTGAAAAATATTTGATGTTATTTAATACCCGTGAGCACCTTAGAACGTGCGCCCGGCCTGGGCGAGGAGGTGCTCGACGACGGGGCCAAGCGAGAGCGCCGGGAAAAAGGTCAGCGCGCCGACGATTAGGATGACGCCGATGAGCAGCACGGCAAAGGTCGGGCTGTCCGTGGGGAAGGTGCCCGCCGAGGGGGGCGCGATTTTCTTGGCGCCCAGGCTCCCAGCAATGGCCAAGACGGGGATGATCCCGGCGAAGCGCCCAACGGCTATGACGAGCGCGGAGAGGTAGTTGTAAAAATCGGTGTTGGCGTTGAGCCCCGCGAACGCGCTGCCGTTGTTGGCCACCATGGAGGTAAAGGCGTAGAGGATTTCGCTAAAGCCATGCGGCCCCGGGTTGGCAACGGAGGAGACACCCGCTTTCGTCACGCAGGCCACGGCGGTCGCCCCGAGGATCGCCACGGCGGGCACAAGCACGGTGACGACGGACCAGGTGATCTCGCGCGCCTCGATTTTTTTGCCCAGGTACTCGGGCGTTCGCCCCACCATGAGGCCCGCGATAAAGACGGTCAGGATGGCGAAAATCAGGATGCCGTAGAGCCCCGAGCCGACGCCGCCGAAGACGACCTCGCCGAGCATCATATTGACCATGGCCACCATGCCCGCGATGGGAGAGAAGCTGTCGTGCATGGCGTTGACGGCCCCGCACGAGGTGTCGGTGGTGACGGTGGCGAAGAGGACGGAATTCATGACGCCGAAGCGCGCCTCCTTGCCCTCCATCGAGGCGGTGAGGCCCGTGGCGGGGTTGTGGGCCAGTTCGGCGGGCCAGGCGATGGCGAACCCGGCGACGAAAAGCACCAGCATCGCGCCAAAGAGCGCCCAGCCTTGCCGCCGGTTGCCAGACATGAGGCCGAAGGTGTACGTCAACCCGGCGGGGATGGCGAAGATCGCGAAGATTTCCAGGAAGTTCGTTAGCGGCGTCGGGTTCTCAAAGGGATGGGCGCTGTTTTGGCCAAAGAAACCGCCGCCGTTGGTTCCCAGTTGCTTGATGGCGATCTGGGAGGCGGCGGGCCCGAGCGGAAGGGTCTGTTGGGCCCCCTCAACGGTCGTCACGTCGGCATAAGGCGCTAAGGTCTGCACCACCCCCTGCCCCGCGAGCACGACGGCAAAGATTGCCGAGAGGGGCAGCAAAATGTAGAGAGTGGAGCGGGTTACGTCGGCCCAGAAATTGCCGAGCGTCTGGCTCGAACGGCGCGTGAGGCCCCGGATGAGCGCCACCGCCACGGCAATGCCCGTCGCGGCGCTCAGGAAATTCTGCACGCAGAGCGCCCACATCTGGGTGCCGTAGCTCATGGTCTGCTCGCCAGAGTAGGCCTGCCAGTTCGTGTTGGTGACGAAGCTGACCGCCGTGCCGAGCGCTAGCGGAAAGGGCAGGTTGGGGAGGTGCTGCGGGTTGAAGGGGAGCCACGCCTGGGTCATCTCGGCCACGAGGACGAGCAGGATGCCAAGCACGTTGAAGGCCAGGACG
The DNA here is from genome assembly GCA_002298145.1 of Spartobacteria bacterium UBA695. GTDB lineage: Bacteria > Verrucomicrobiota > Verrucomicrobiia > Chthoniobacterales > Chthoniobacteraceae > UBA695. Next base: position 201,376 of record DBMP01000015.1, read on the forward strand.
GCGCCGAGGTAGCGCTGCCAGCTCATCTCGCGCTGGGGGTCGATGCCCGAGACGCGGTAGATCAAGCCCTCCACCCACTTGAGGAGCGGAAGCGTTTTCTCCCCGGAAAGCACCCCGGCCATCCATTTACCCAAAAGCGGGGTTACCGCCAAAAGCGCTCCGAGGAAGAGCGCCAACTGAATCAAGTCTCGCTGGTTCATAACGACAGGTAGTCTGCCGCTATTCCTTCGAGCCCGTGAGTTAAATGGGGGGCCTAAAGCGTTAAAAAAGTATTAACGCGGCCCCCTTAAAATGGTCCGAAATCCTACGCCACCCGCTTTAGGACGGGCTCGGCGAGCGAGCTGGCCGGAGATTCCGCCGCATTGTGCGGCTGCTGCGCCAGGAAGCGCGCCACGGCTTCCGCCGCTTCTCCGGCATCCGATCCCTCCGCGATGAGCGTGGCCCGTTTGCGGAAAGCCAGGTTGGCCGCCAGGAGGTCGAGGATCGAGGCCGTTCCAAAGCTTTGGCCGTCAACGACCAACCGCAGATTGCTGGTGAACTTACCCGCCAGCTCTACCAACGCCGCGGCGGGCTGGATGTGCAGCCCGTAGGGTTTGAGGACCACGACTTCGCGCACAACGCACTGGGCCGCACCTTGAATGGAGGTGGAAACGCGGTCGGTGTCAGAAGACGCTGTCATGGTTTTCATTGGATTAATGTGTTATAAAAAAGAGGCGGAGACCGGAATCGAACCGGTGATGCGGCCTTTGCAGGGCCGTGCCTTAGCCACTTGGCTACTCCGCCATAACTTTCGCCTAGCTATTTACTAGGTGGGCGATTATCGTGCAACCCTATTTTTGACTTTCTTGGTATTATTTTCTCATGAGTACTTCCGCTGATCCCTCCCGTGGCATTGAAACCCTGGCCATTCATGCCGGGGAAAAACCCGATCCAACGACCCGCGCCTCTGCCCCGAATCTGGTGATGTCCACGACGTTCGTTGCCGACCCGAGCGCCGGTTTTTCCGTGGAAGGCCTGGATGAAGATACCCCTTTTATTTACACCCGCTGGGCCAACCCGACCGTCGATCAGCTGGAGCAGAAGCTGGCCGCGCTGGAGGGAGCCGAACGGGCCATCGCTTTTGCCAGCGGCATGGCAGCGGTCTCCTCGCTGCTGCTCTACACGCTCAAGGCGGGCGACCACGCCATCGTGAGCGACATCACCTACGCCGCCACGGCTGAGCTGACCAACGAGCTGCTCCCCTCCCTCGGCATCGAGATTACCAAGGTGAACCTCTCGGACCTGGCCGCCGTGCAGGCCGCGCTGCGCCCGAACACCCGGCTCATCTACGCCGAGAGCCCGGCCAACCCGATCATCCGCCTCACCGACCTGGCCGCCGTGGCCCGCATCGCCCACGAGGCCGGGGCGAAGCTCGCGGTGGACTCGACCTTTGCCACACCGATTGCCACGCGCCCGCTCTCGCTCGGGGCGGATTACGTCGTCCACTCGCTGAGCAAGTACCTTTGCGGCCACGGCGACGCCATTGGGGGAGCGATCCTCGGACCGGCCGCCGAGCTGGCCGAGCTGCGCAAGAAGGTAGCAATCCGCACGGGCGGCATTCTGAGCCCCTTTAACGCTTGGCTGATCCTGCGCGGCCTGGCCACGCTGCCCATCCGGATGCGGGCCCACGAGGAGGGGGCGCTGGCAGTGGCGCGCTTCCTCGAAAGCCATCCGAAAATCCGCCGCGTGATCTACCCGGGCCTCCCCTCGCACCCGCAGCACGAGCTGGCGACGCGGCAGATGGCCAATTTCTCGGGCATGCTGACCTTCCAGGTTGATGACGGCCCGAAAGCCGCCGAGGCGCTCGCAAAACACCTCCAAATCATCCACTACGCCGTCTCGCTGGGCCACCACCGGAGCCTCGTCTTCTACCTGCCGAGCGCGGACATGCTGGAGACCTCCTTCAAGCTCAACCCGGCGCAAAAAGCCGCCTACCAGAGCTATGCGGGCGAGGGCATTTTCCGGCTCTCCGTGGGCCTGGAGACCCCGGCGGACCTCACCGCAGATCTCGACCAGGCGCTTTTGGCAATTTAGCCCTGCTCCTGCACCCAGCAGGTGGCCTTGCGGTAGAGTTCGGCGGCATTTTTAAGGTTGAGCTTCTGCTTGATGCGCTCGCGGTAGGTATCGACGGTCTTGAGCCCCAGGCCGAGCGCCGTGGCGATCTCCCGGGTGGTCTGCCCGAGGCCGATGAGGCGAAAGACCTCCAGCTCGCGGTCGGCCAGCAGGTGCAGCGGGGAATACTCCGCGGGCAGCCCGGCCCCGGCCATCTGGTTGACGATTTTCTCCGTGAAATCGCGGCTAAGGTAGACGTTGCCGGAAAGGACGCGATGAATGGCCGCGAGCACTTCCTCGGAGGCCGCCTGCTTGGTGATGTAGCCCAGAGCCCCCGCCCGCAGCGCCCGCTCGGCGTAGAGCGACTCGTCGTGCATCGAGAGCACCAGCACCGGCGTCGGGATCGCCCGCGCCTTAAGGTCTTTGATGAGCTCCAGCCCGCTTGAGCCCTTGAGCGTCAGGTCCACGATTGCGATGTCGGGCCACTGCGACTCGATGAGATCGAGCCCCTGCTGAACGTTGTCGGCCTCGCCGCTGACGACCATGCCCGGCTCCTTTTCAATAAGGAGGGCCAGCCGTTCGCGCAGCATCGGGTGATCGTCGACGATCACGACCCGCGTGGTCTTGGAGGATTCGTCTTTCATAGTGCCATGGTACTGGAGGGGGCCTTGCGCGCGGCGGGGCGGCTCTGTTTGTGGAACGAACACGCAACGAGCGTCCCACCGTGCGGAGGACGCTCTATTTTTAGCGATCCGCCAATCATATGCGAGCGGTATTCCATGATTCGCAGCCCCATGCCGCGCTGATTTTCCCGCAAATCGGCGGGAATCCCCACGCCATTGTCCTCCACCGTGAGCGTGATCCAGTCGTTTTCCTGGAAAAGCGACAGGATGACCTGCCGGGCCCGGCCATGACGCACCGCGTTGTGGAGCGCCTCCTGGGCGATGCGGTAGAGGTGCGAGGACGCGCTGCGGTCGGGAATATTGATCGGCTGGTCGCACCGCAGCACGCAATCGACGTCAAAAGCCCGGCTGGAATTAGCGGCAAACTCGTAAAGCGCCGAGACCAGCCCCCCCTGTTCCAGCTGCACAGGGAAGATCCCCCGCGCCAGGTTGCGCGTCCGCTGAACAGCCTCCTTGAGCAGGTCCGAAACATCCCGGGCCTCCACCGCCTCCGGCACTGCATTGCGTTGCAGATCCGTGACCAGCGAAGCGGCTGTGTACTGGATGGCCGCGAGGAACTGGCAAAGGTCATCGTGGAGATCCTGCCCGATGCGCTGCTGCTCCCGCTCGCCGCTCTCAAGGATCTCGCACTCCAGCCGCCGGTGCTCGGAAACGTCCATCACCGCGCCCACATAGCCGTGAGCCCCGGTCTCGCGGTCCAGCTCCGGCGCCACGCACCCATGCGCCCAGGCCACGGAACCATCGGCGCGCAGAAACCGGCCGTCGAATTCGATCGAGCGCTTCTCCCGCGCCGCCCGCGCCGCGTCGGCCGCGATGCGATCCTTGTCATCGGGGTGCAACGCGTCGGTCCAGCGGCAGCCCAGTGCCCCCTCCTCGCCGAGGCCGGTGATCTTGCACCAGCGCTGATTGACAAAAATACACGCCCCCTCCGCGTCGGCCCGGAAAATGCCCACCGGGGAAATCTGCGCCAGGATATGAAAGCGCTCCAGCGCCACCACGCGCTGGTGGCTCCGTTCGATCTGGTTTTTGATGGCCTCGCCCCCCACCATAGCCGCCACAAAAACACTGAACTGGACCATCGTATTCCATACATAGATCCAGACGTCGGCATAGGGATGGCCCGCCGAAATATCCGCAATGGCCCAGGAAATCGTACACGCCACGCACGCCCCAAAACGCGACGCACGCCCGGAAAACCAAACCGTGTAAAGGATCGGCAGCGAGTAGAAAGCGAACATGCTGACGTCATACCCGGCGGAATAATCGGTATAGCCGATGACGCACACCATGAGGAGCGCCTCAAGGTCAATAGCCCAGCGAGGCTGTTTCCGGAGCAGGTCGAGATTCATTCGAAAGCGCAAAATCAAATCGGGCGGTAAAAGAGGCGATAAAGGGCGCACCAGTCGATACGCTCCGAGCCCACATTTGCAAGGAATTTTCTCGCACCGAAAAACAAGCGCCTCGCCCTTAAAGCTAGCGTTTTTTACACAAAGTCGGTAGGCTCGCATCCCATGCACACGATCCCCCCCGGTTGCGAACCGGAAAATCACCGCCTCGCCCTGCACTGGCTGGCCACGCCTTTGTCGTTTGTAGCCATCGTCGCCTTTGGTCTCGGATTCATCGTCCTGCGGGCCGCCTACCCTGGCGGGGAAAGCCACGGGCGCACCTGCAGCCGCCTGATGAGCGCCGGAACGCCGCAGATCATCGCCGAAAAAGTAGCCGCCTCCCATTCCATCGCCGACAGCGATCTCGCCGTCCTGAGCGCCGGACCGGCATCAGCCGTCAACGAACACATCTGGGAACACCGGAGGAGAGTCGCCATTGGCGCGACGCTGATTGGCTCCTCCATCGCCCTGGGCACAGCGGGCCTTTCTCTTTCGAACAAAAAAACCACCCAACGCAGCGCCGCCTGCGGTGCCTCCCCCGACCCGAACCGTCGCCCAAGCTGACCTGCCGGAAAAAATTCCGCGCAAATTCCGCGCAAATTCGCACTAAAGGAGGCGGTCCGAAGCTGTAACAGCTCGATAGCGGATGGGCTTGGAGAGTTTTTCCAGGATCCCTTCCTTAAGCAACTCCAATAGCCACGCCTTCGCTTGGGGTTTTAGGACTCCGAGGAGTTCCGCTACTTCAGCTTCACTTCGCGGCTGGGTCAGCGCCCGGCTTAGGATTCGGCTAACCGTTAATCGAAGCTCTTCTTGGGGCGAAGGTTCCGCTGCGACCGTATCGGCGACGGGAGGTAAATTCGGTGTCGTTTCCATCACAAGCGGTGCCTTTACTTCGTCGAACTGTAGCAGAAGAGTTTCCTCTTTTGGCTCCGCGGCGACTGCCGCAGCCACGGTGGAAAGCGTCTCTCTCAATTCATTTTTATCGCGCGGATTAGGCCAGGGAATGGCGCCTTGTTGCAGAAGCGCCGTATTACCTTTGCCGCAGAGGGGGGCGTTGCGAACAAAGACGGGGACGAAATGCAGCCGCTCCAACTGCTCAATCGCTCCAGCCCAAGTTCCGCCTTTTTCAAAATCCGATGTGACCACCAGCGCCGCATCAGCCAACGCGTAGATGATCTTGTTGCGTTGCATGGCATGGCCCACGTTGAAGCCTGCCGCCGGATCGTAGGGTGAGATAAACACCAGCTTGTGGTCCATGAGGGGCTCACGATGATCGCGGGTAAGGGCTGCGCGTTCCAGGCTGTCTGCCATAACACCGACAACGATTCCACCCGCCTGTAAGGCACCATGCATTGAAGCCCGATCAATCCCCTTGGCTCCCCCAGAAACAATGGGGCACTGAGCTTCTGCCGCAAGCCGCCCGACGTTCTCGGTGAAGCCGATCAGTTCGTCGTCCACATGACGCGATCCTACCACGGCCAGCCCCCCCGAGTCGAGCAGCCCAATTTCTCCACAGCCATACAGAATAGCGGGCGCATTCTCTTTGAGATGCTCCTTAATCCGTTGCGGATAGGTGGTATCCGCGCGGCTGACCACCCAGATGGATCGGGTAGTCCAACGATCCACGGCCTGGCTCAGTAGAAAGCCACGCCCGAGCAGCGCCTCCAGGCGGGCCTGCCCAAACGGTTGCGAACAAAGCTCCAAAACGTTCCGCGCATCTGGCCCGATCAAGTCCGCTGGCTGTAGTTGCTTCTCGCGAAGAATGCGCGCCAGCCGGTTGTATTCGCCCGGGCTGAGCAGGTCGCACGAGGATTCGCCGCTCCCCATGATCAGCGGCGCAGTGAGCAGCAGAATGGCTTGCGTGTTGGGTGTGAGAGGGGCGATCATTCGTCAGTGTTTGCAGTCGAGGCTAGGGCCATAGGATACACGGATCCGCTGCCATGTAAGGCCAAAAGATAAGCCGCAACGGTCAGAGTCCATTTGGAGTCCACCATGTCATCCACCAACAGTACAGGGCCCGACGGGATACTCCCCTGAATTGCCAGCGATCCGTCTACATTCCGCGCCTGCTGGTTGCTGTTGGCCATATCCTTCTGCGGCGGTCTATCGTCGGTCTTGGCCAGAGCCGCATAGAAGGGAAGGTGAAGCGCCGTGGCCAGGCGGCGGGCAAAGTCGGGCACCAGTCCATCATGGCGTCTGGAGGGGATACAGGTGACCCAAGCGGGGGCGGGTTGCGGCGCCCATGTACGCACCATCGCCGCGCAAGCTTCAACCAGTTGATCGTCAAATCTTCCACTACGATATTTTCCTTCGCGAACCAGTTGACCCCAGCCCGCATCGCCCCAGACACAGAGAACCTTTCCCGGCTGCATATTCCGCTCTCGTGCGATGGGCGTATTGCCTTTGACCCTCAAACGTGCAAGGCCGCCGCTGGGCCATTTTTTTCGTGGTTCTAGTGGTAAATTCGTCCGGCGAAGGAAGGCAATGGCCGCTATGACCAAGGCGGAATCGAAGGTCGATGGGAGAGGATCAATAGCGGGCGGGCGGTAATCAACCGGATCGCCGTCCAGCGCACAGATCAGGAACTCCATATGCCCCGATGTCAGCGACACGTAATCCTGCATCTCCTGCTGTTCCTTCCGCCTCAACTCAGTCAAGCGTTCTGCCCGTTGCCAGAAGGCGTCTGAAAGATCAGTCGCCGTCAGCGTCCACCTGCTGCCTTGCTTAACAATCGGCGCAGGTGATTCCAGCGACAACAACTGGAGCGCCTTATCAATACGCCCGCGGCTAATGTTGACCTGGTTCATCAGCTCGTTAATGGACCGACCCTTGGCCGCTGCTCGCAGGGCATCCAATACCTCAGCCACTTCCTGTCGCGAGGGGAAGGCATTCTTGATAAAGTAGTCATTGATGTCGGTCTCCTCCTTGCCGCTGAGCAGAACGCCATGAGCCGCATCAAGTTGGCGCCCCGCTCGCCCAACCTGTTGGTAATAGGCCACCACCGACCCGGGAGTCTGGTAGTGGATAACGAAGGCGAGATCCGGCTTATCGAATCCCATTCCAAGCGCGGTGGTAGATACCAATACCTTCACGCGATTCCGTAATAGCGCGTCCTCAAGTACCGGCCGCCTCTCTCCCGTCTCCCCGCTATAGGACTCGGCATGGATCCCTCTTGATCGCAGCCACCCGGCTACTTGCACAGCATCGCGGACCGTAAGGGTGTAGATGATGCCGCTGCCATCGATATTCGGCAGATGTGTCGCTAACCAGGCCATCCGCTCGGCTTGGCTCGGGATTCGCATCGTCTGCAACAGGAGAGACGGACGGCCAAGCCCTCCACGGGAGACGCTCAGATTGGGCCCCAGCACGGACTCCAAGTCTTGGAGAACCCTGTTGTTTGCCGTCGCGGTGGTCGCCAGAACGCGGAGATTGGGAGGCAGCGTGCGCACAATCCGCTCGATCAACCGATAATGCGGGCGGAAGTCATGCCCCCAGTCCGAAATGCAATGAGCCTCATCCACCACCAGTAGCGAAATATGATGAGACATCGGAGCCAGCACCTTGTTGACAAAATGCTCATTAGCAAGGCGTTCCGGGGAGATGATGAGTATATCCACCTCGTTCCGCTTCAGTGACTCCTCAATATTCTGCCAGCCATCGTGGTTTTCAGAGTTGATAGTGACTGCGCGCACGCCCATCCGCTCCGCAGCTGCAATCTGGTTGCGCATCAAAGCAAGCAGCGGCGAAATCAGAATAGCAGGCCCCATCCCCTGGTCGCGTAGTAGTTTTGTGGCGATGAAATAAACGAAACTCTTGCCCCACCCAGTCTTCTGCACTACCAGCAGCCGCCCGCCACCCTCCACAACCTGTCGGATGGCATCCTCCTGATCTTCGCGAAATGAGGCGTTGGCGTTCCGCGTTCCAATCCGCAGAAGAGCGAGGGCTCGTGAGGCGTTGTATTGCATGATGGATTCCGTTCCGGAGTTGGTTTAACGCCGCAGCCATTGCGGCAGCGTATGAAATATCTTGTAGGGGGAAACCACTGCGGTGTTTAGCGGGGAATCCCTGAGGCAGCCTATTTAATCGGCCTGTGGTATGGAACACAATGATCAAAAGGGCCGTATTTAAAAAAAGGTTCGGGCTCGCGAAGCACCTTAAAAAACATTTACGTCGCCGTGGTAATTCATCCGAGATGCAAACAAGAATGATCCAGTTTGAAGTATTGAACCGGCTCGCCACAGATCACGTTTGGGAATTAACCAAAGGCCGATTGCTTGACGGCACGCGTTTTTTTGAAAATCACAAGCTCCTCCCGGAATTCAAGCGAGCCGATGTAAAACTCGCTCTCCTCCTCGTTGTCGCAGGAAACCCCGATGAGGCTTTAAGCGACGACGAGATGCGTTTGCTGGAACGCCGTCTACAACATATTTAGCGCAGCGAGGCTCTGTTTTGGCGCAAGAGGCTTCAAATTTGGCTCAAGGCCATTTTTTGAAGCACGCATCCCCTATACTGAGTCATCCCACAAAAACCTCATGTCCTTAAGCATCCTCTGGCAGCATTGGCAAGGGTTCCGTTCTTTGAGCGAGGATCACCATCATGCTCTCGAACTCGCTCCAAAGGTAGCGGCTCTTTGGAAAATCCCCTTTCTATGAGCCACGCCTCATCCTCCCCAACGCCTAGCATGCACGCTGCGGCCTATGTCCGGATGTCCACGGAGCACCAGCAGTACTCTACCAGCAACCAGATGGATGTGATTCGGGAGTATGCCCAGCGGCGCGGCATGGAGATCGTTACGATCTATTCCGATGAGGGCAAGAGCGGGTTAAACATTCAAGGCCGCAATGCCTTGGGTCGGATGATCGTGGATGTGCAGAGTGGCGAAGCCAAATACGCCTGCATCCTGGTCTACGATGTCAGCCGATGGGGGCGGTTCCAGGACGCCGACGAGAGCGCCTATTATGAGTACATCTGCCGCCGCGCCGGGATCTCCGTCCATTACTGCGCGGAGCAATTTGAAAATGACGGCAGCACGGCTTCAACGATCATCAAGAGCGTCAAACGCACGATGGCGGGCGAATACAGCCGGGAATTGTCCGCCAAAGTTTTTCAGGGTGCCTGCCGCCTCATCCAATTTGGCTACAAGCAGGGAGGAACGGCGGGATACGGCTTGCGCCGGATGTTAATTGACCAATCGGGCCAGCAAAAAGGGGTGCTCAAGATCGGCGAGCAGAAAAGCATCCAGACCGACCGTGTAATCCTGGTGCCAGGACCGGATGAGGAAGTGGCGACCGTGCGATGGATGTATGAGCAATTCGTACAAGAGGGCAAGATCGAGTCGCAGCTCGCGGCGATGCTCAATGCAAAAGGCGTCCTGACTGACTTTGAGCGTCCATGGACACGCGCAACGGTCCACGAAGTCTTGACCAACGAGAAATATATCGGCAACAGCGTCTACCACCGCACTTCCTTCAAACTGAAAAAGAAGCACGTCGAAAATCCGCCCGAAATGTGGATTCGTCTCGAAGGGGTGTTCCAGGGCATCGTTCCGCAAGCCCTGTTTCTTTCCGCACGCGAAATCATCCTGGCTCGTAGCCGCAAGCTCACCGATGAGGAGATGTTGCATAGGCTGCGAGCCGTGCTGCAAAGTCATGGGCGCATTTCCGGCATCCTCATTGATGAAAACGAAAACATGCCGTCCAGCTCAGCCTTCCGCACCCGGTTCGGCAGCCTGGTATCGGCCTACCGTCTCATCGGTTACGATCCCGAGATTGATTATCGATTCATTGAGATCAATCGCTCGCTCCGCAAGCAATATCCTGGATTCGTCGCCGAGGTTATCGAGCAGCTCCGTCAAATGGGGGCAACCGTTCTCGAAGAGTGGCCCAGTAGGCTACTGCTGGTAAACGGCGAGATTCGGGTTTCCATCGTTCTCTGCCGTCATCAAGAAACAACCACCGGTTCCTCCCGCTGGGTAATCCGGCTGGACGAGCGCCTCAAACCCGACATTACCATCGCCGTACGAATGGATGCTACCAACCATGCCATTCGTGATTATTACCTTTTTCCGGGAATAGATATGACCTGGGAGAAACTTCGCATCGCGGAGTCGAACGGCGTTTATCTCGATGCCTACCGCTTCGACACGCTCGATTTCTTCTTCAGCATGACGCGCCGAACTCTTCTCAACACCGCCGCATGAAAAGTGAAATCCAAATGATCCCCATCGAACGGATTCGCATCCTCAACCCGCGTCATCGGGACAGGAAAAAGTTTGGGGTGATTGTGGAAAGCATTAAAGCACTCGGCTTGAAAAAGCCGATTCAAATCAGCCGCCGTCTGGTTGCGGATGGAGAGGAACCCGGATACGATCTAGTGTGCGGTCAGGGACGGATCGAAGCTTTCCAGATTCTCGGCTACCCAGAGATTCCAGCCGAAGTCGTCGAGATATCAAAAGAGGATCGCCTCCTGCGCAGTCTGGTTGAAAACATGGCCCGCCGGGCTCCTTCCACGTCTGCTCTGATCCGCGAGATCGAACGGCTAAAAACCCAAGGATACAGCAATATCCAAATTAGTGAAAAACTGGGGATAGCAGAATCCTCTGTATCCAGCTTTTTCGCCCTAAGCCAGGCAGGAGAGGAGCGACTGCTGGACGAAACCATGCGGGGCAATATTCCGTTGTGGGTCGCCGTTGAAATCTCCAAGGCAGAAGGAATCGAGGCACAGCGTGAATTGCTGAAAGCCTACCAGGAAAAAGAGGTCAGCCAAACTTCCATTCGAGCCATTCGGCGGCTGATCGAGCAGCGGCGATTTCTGGGGAAATCACTCAATCATGACCACGCCAAAAAGGGGTTGAGCAGCGCGGAATCCATGGTTTCGGCTTACCGCCACGAATGCCAACGTCAAAAGCTGCTCATCAAAAAGGCCCGGCTTTGCGATTCGAAGCTTGTGGTTCTAGTCGCCGCATTCAAAGCGCTTCTCGGGGATGAGGATTTCATCAATCTACTGAGAGCCGAGGGATTACCCTCAATGCCCGCGTTTCTCGCCGAAAAAGTATCCAGCCGCCACACCCCATGAGCCAAAACGCCAAACTCGGTTTTGAAATGCAGAAACTTCGACTCCCTCTGACCGACATTCTGCCCGTGCGCCAGATCGTTGAGCCCGAAAAGAAAATCACGCGATACCGGGCCATATTGAATTCCATCAAAGAGGTGGGTCTTATTGAGCCGCTGATCGTTTACAAAAAGGGAGCGCTCTATTTCCTCCTGGATGGGCACCTGCGCTATTCCGCATTGAAAAAAATTGGAGAAACAGAGGCGGACTGCCTGCTTTCAACCGACGACGAAAGTTTCACCTACAACGCCCGCATCAGCCGTGTCACGGCGATCCAGGAACACGCGATGATTTCGAAGGCGGTGAAATCCGGCGTGTCGCCGTCGCGCATCGCAGCCTCGCTGAACCTCGAAATCTCCTATGTGCTCTCGGTCATCAATCTTCTCAATGGCATTCATCCGGACGCCATCGAGTTGCTCAAGGATAAACCGATTACTCACAGTGCCGTGGCTTTGCTCAAGCGGGTGAGTAGCTTCCGCCAAATCGAAATGGCCGAACTGATGACCGGTGCGAATAATTACTCCACGGGATATGTGAAGGCGCTGATTATGGGAACGCCGCAGGATCAGATGGTGCGCCCCGACAAGCCAAAGATAAAAGCGAAACTATCTCCCGAAGAACAGGCCCGGATGGAACAGGAGATGGCCACGCTGGAACGTGATTTCAGAGCATCGGAGGATGATTACGGGCAAAACATGCTCAATCTAACTTTTGCCAAGAGCTACCTTAAGAAGCTGTTGAAAAACGCCAAAGTGACCCGCTTTCTAAGCACGCGGCACCCGGAAATATTCAGCGAGTTTGAAAACATTTCCCAGATAGAGTCTTTGTAAAACTCCCGGATCTATTTGGGCTGGCAATCCCGGCAGAGGATTTTCTTGCCGAACCGTTCGCTGTTGAACCGGCAGAAAGCGATGACGCTGCTGGGCACGCTCGCTCCGCATTGATCGCATTTCGGATCAGGGGCGAAACTCTGGCATTTCCGGCACAGCATGGCGTCTCCGAAGCGTTTTTTGTTGAAGCGACAAAATGCCACGGTCTTGGAATCCAGAATCTCGCCGCAATTTTGGCATTTTGTCACCGTGGGCGCAGGGGATACCTTGTGCTTTTCAGGAGAGACGCGGGCCGTGCGTGCCGCAAGGGGAGCAGGAGGGCACGGGGCTGCCGTTATGCCGAATTTTGCGGCATAATCGAATTGTGCTGGGCGATGGTGAAGCAGGAGCGCATTCGCAAACTGCCTGAGGGTATCCGTTGAAACCCATTTTGTAAGGCTAAGGAGATCTGAACCGCTCAGTTGGTCGGCCCATTCGTCCATTCGCTTCGAAAACATGTCCATCTTGATGATTTGGTCAGACCCGGTGTTGCGGGCGACGTTGCATTCCGGGGGAACGAGAACCCATTGATGGAATACCGGCTCGATGGAAAAGCCGAGGCGTTTCGGCGTCAGGCCGAGATCCTTGATCAAGGAACTAAGCACCTCGATATGCCGCTTGTTTTGCTCTACTGGGGAGGCCATGCCCTTCCAACCGTAGCGGGTTTTAACCTCAAATTCTTCCTGATCCGTGATCCGCAGAGCGGTGCTGATGTTTTTGCTTTCGATGACGAAGATGTAGAACATTCGGTTGACGAGCAGATGATCGATCTGGGCCACCCGTCCCTCATGTTCGATCCGCAGGTCGTGGATGACTGCAAAGTTCTTGGAATTCTGATACCGGAAATTGATGTGGTAGGCGGCTTGTTGCTCTCCCCTGCGGCCCGCCTGCATGGCTACAATCTCGTCCTCGATCAATTCCTTTTGCTTGGGCGTCAGAGACGAACTGAACCGCAGACGTTCCAGTTCGCCGATCATCGGCTGAATGTCATCCTTTTCTTTAATCAGCATGCGTCCTGTTATACCGAGAGATGTCGGGTGGCGCGGTCATAGGGCGGCTTTCTTCTGTTGGAGAGTGCTCCATAGGGACAGGTAGTAGTCCCCAGCCAGGATTAGCAATTCGTGGAATTGGCCTCGGGTGATCAGGTGCAGGCTGCCGTCGAGCAACTTGATTGTCACGGGTTGGTCACCATACTGGCAGAAAGCCCGTGCCCTTTTGCGCTGAGCTTGCATCGCCTTTTGTTGCTGATATTCCCGACGAGATGGAGCCACCTCGATTCGCCCTTTATCGGCATCGGCCCGTAACTTCTCCCGCGCGCTGGCAATTTCGTCTTCTGAGAGTGCTAAGGCGGCAGCATACGCCCTCACGGCCTCTTGGCGTTTGCGGGTGTGAAGGGAATAATTGAAGTGTGGAATGACGCCCTCCAAATCGGAGGGAACTCGACGGCGAAAATACCAGATGCCGTTGCGTTGGCGGAGATACATTTCGGGCTTATCCACGCCGGGTTGTGTAACAGCATGTGTCACAGTTTTCCAGTCGTAAACCCTTGAGAAATCAAGAGTTGGTTCATTGCCAGTTCTTTGCGTAAGAACTGGCGGAGTCTACGGGGCTCGAACATGTAGGCAAGAGTAAATGTCAAAAAACACGAAAAACGGCACCAAACCTTGTAATTAAGCTGATTATAGAGATGTTCCCGCCATCGTTTCGGCTTGCAGATTCTCGCAAATTCTGACAAAAATTTGTCATGCTTTGTCATGCATCCCGCAAGAAGAAAAAAGCCCTTTCTGTAAAGGTGGGAAACATCGCTCTTCCTATCTACAAGGGAATGATTCGGGGGCGGGTGCGCTATACCATATCCTACCGTGAGGCAGGGGAGAGGAAGAGGGAGACATTTGCAACGGAGGATGCAGCGCGTGCGCGGGCCGAGGAAATCGCCGTCAAAATCGAAAACGGCCAACGAGACGTGCTGACCCTAACGGGAACAGATAAGGAATCTTATGCGCTGGCAGTTCGGGAATTGGAAGCAACAGGGGTTCCCCTGCTTACCGCCGTGCGTGAATACATTGCCGCATCCAAGATTTTACAGGGAGGCTCTCTATTGGCGGCAGCAAAGGACTACGCCAGGAGAAAAACAGGGATTACGCCCCGATTGGTTCCCGAACTTGTAGAGGAATTTTTGGAGAAGCAGAAAAAGGACGGGGCACGCATCCGCTATTTGCAGAGCCTTCGGAGCCATCTACGCCGCTTTGCCAAGCATTTCCACACGAATATCTCCTCAGTGACAACCACGGTCATTGATGATTGGCTCCGAGAGACGAAGGGCACCCCCCGCACCCGCAATAACATGCGCGGATCAGTGATTACGCTTTTCAGTTATGCCCGAGATCATGGGTTTCTTCCTAAAGGATTCCCCACCGAAGCCGATGCCGTTCCGAAGGCCAAAGATAGAGGAGGAGACATTGGGTTTCTCACCCCGGCCCAGCTTTCAAAGCTGCTCTTTCCATCCGAAGAAGAGATTGCTGCAAAAACGGAAGTTCCAGAAGAGGCACGGCTCTATTTTGCGCTAGGGGCGTTTACGGGCATCCGTAGTGCTGAACTTGTCCGGTTGACTTGGGATGCGGTGAATGTGGCGCGTGGATACATAGAGGTTGGCAAAAACCGCGCCAAGACAGCCACGCGCCGTCTAGTTCCCATTCACTCAAACTTAACGCCATGGCTTCAGCCATTTGCGGGACGGCAAGGGAAACTGTTTACGGGCGAAAAGGCATCTGCGCGGGCTATTGCCTATGCCAAACAGAAGGGAATTAAATGGCCGCAGAACTGCTTGCGCCACAGCTATGCCACCTACCGCTTAGCGGTTACACAGGATGCCGCAAAAGTCGCGCTGGAGATGGGTAATAGCCCTTCCATGCTATTCCAGCATTACCGCGAGTTGGCGACACCAGAAGATGCCGCAACATGGTTTGGAATTAAACCAGACGCCCCGGTAAACGTAATCCCCATGAAAGGAGCCGCATGAAAGCACTACAAGTGCCCCAAGGGGTTCCCTATGGGAAAACCGTTGGGCAAGTTCGGAGGGAAAATCCCGATTTAATAACGGCCCTTTCATGGAAAACCGCTCCCCCATGTGTTCCAAAGCAAGAGGGGTTGCTGGGAGTCTTTGCAGCAAGCGCAACCCGTCCATGCCCCGAACTATCCGACCTCGTTATCAAACGGGAGGTATCCGTTGACGAAGCAAGAGCGGTTTACAGCTCATGGATTCATGCCCAGCACCAGATGCGAAAATTGCTCATTCAAAACAATCTTTCCCCAGATGCGAGGAACGAAATGCTGGCTTTGCTTAGGCATGATTATTGGTCTTTGGAAGGTTCTCTATCCACGGGGCAGAACCTCAAGAGGTTGGCTGAGGATATAGAGCATATTGAGCAAAGTGGATTCAAGATTACATCCTCCGAAATGCACACGCTGCTCTCTGGCCCGTTGCGTGGAAAGGATAGATCGGTGCGAATGTGGCTTGTCGATTTCTGGATCAAGCAGGAGGACGAATCCACGCCCCCCTTGTGCATGTGCACAGATGGATTGCTTGATGAATTGGTCAAACAGCGACAGGTCGCCTTTTCCCTCAATGGTGGCGGTGCCCCCGAATGGGAAAACCCACCCGTTGGGGAATTGCTAAGGAAGGCAATCAGCCGATTAGGGCTGGAACGCGCATCCATCCGGATTGATGTAAAATCCCGAAAGAGAAAGGCTCCCCTGCCTCCTATCCGAAAAAGCAAAAACTCCCATCTTCCGTGACTTTGCTATTTTTCGCTGCGTCCCCATAGGACTCAGGGAAAAAGTATTTCTTGGCTGGCGTGAAAGCGCAAACCCAAGAAGATACTTGCAGATTCAATATCTCGAATGACCACGAAATATTGACGAAGGCTCAGGCTGCGAGCTTCTTGCAATGCTCGCCGCGTCAGGTCGATTATCTTCGGGGGCGCGGGCTGCCGTGGATTCGGCTAGGTGGTGAAGTCCGTTTCTTCCGTGAAGATATTTTGTCTTATTTGAAAGCCCGCAAAGTGGGCAAATAAAGGCCCTGCAACGCAGGCGCTCTCAAAATCCGTAAACAATCAGCCCGGCGCGAGTGGTATTGCAGCCGGGCTGACTAGCTAATTAAGTGTATGAATTATGCCAAAAGCACCCTCCAAGCACAAGGAAATATACCAGCGCCACCCCCAGTAGAACATAGTAAAGCGGCGCATTGGTATCAGCACATTAACCGATATTGGCAAAGCTATCTCAGTGGCTCTGAGCTCAAGCTCTTGCTATACATTGTTGATGCACAGCTTGGCTGGCCAAATACCGGCCCAAAATGGATAAGCAGGCGCGGTTTCGCAAGAGGAGTAATAGGAAAAGACGGAAGGATATGGCATAGGGGAACTGGTCTTGCTGATTCAACGATAGATGCTGGACTCGCAAGCCTTGAGGATCGAAAAATCATCATCGTGGATCGGGCAAAGAAAATAGATCATACTGAGTGCCGGTATTCGATAAACCGCTATTGGGAGCCATGTAGGGCGGAGAAGCCTCCAAAAAATCCGACCCGAAATTCGGGGAAGCCACCCCGAATTTCAGACACCCCCCACCCCGAAATTCGGGGACAAAAAGAATCAAAGGGAAAGACAATCAAAAATCCAAATTGTCACTCCCTGCCGGACCCCGACGAGTGTCAGGTTAGGGAAGACAAAGAAAAAGGCAAAAAGGCAAATAGGGAATCTCTAGTCGAGAACGCCAATCCGACTTTCCCCTATGAGGGAACAAAAACGGCGATTGATTCTGCCCTATCGGACCCAAATCCATATCCCAAGAAACTAGAGCAAATTTGGAATAATGCGCTTATCGAGACTTTCCCGTCTCGTGTCGCAGTTCCATGGAAGGCGAAAGAGAGAGGCATGATTCGTCAGTTTTGCGAACGCCATCGTCAAGCCCCTAATCGTAACAAAGGGGCATCCTTCGGACAATTTGTTGATTGGGTGGTTCGGAATTGGCATTGCATAATGAATTCCGAGTTTTTCGGATTCACAGGAGCCCCCGAGTATCCCTCTCTACGCTTCGTGGTCTTATACGGGGATCGCTTTCTTGATGCGATGGCGAGGAGAGAAGAGATTTCAAAAGAAGGATCAATGACGACGCGAGATCGCATGATTAGGACTTTCATAAGGTCCGGTCAAACCCGCGAAGGGGCAGAAAAGGAGGCGGACGAAAAGCTCGGGCGTTCCGATCTTCACGACAAGTTAGCAAAGGCTCAGAAAAGGCTAAAAACTGCATATGACGAGATAACGCATTTACGCAGAAACCAGACGTTTGCAGCATTAAGGCTTGCTGGAGAGATTCCAACTCCGAAAATCGAACCACCTAAACCTACGGTAATCCGGCCCATCGAAGAGCTTGCCGTTAATTATGAGCCCACCAGTTTTCCACCGTGGGAGGAGGAGGACGACAACGATGCGTCTGAATCGTAAGCAGCCTTTCATTCTTCTGGCTTTACTTCGCCCCTAAGAACCGTGACTCTTACCATAGCTGGCGAGAGTCAGCTGGGGCGTAAGAACCCCATCCACAGCGGTTCGGTATTACCGCAAAATGCCGTCTTCTCGACCATATGGCCGGGGGGACGGCAACGTATAAAACAGGTCGTTGCCATGTGCCGCGACTGAAGGTTGTCGTGCCTATCTGTGGATGGGTTCTTAACTCCCCGGTCACCTTGAGAAATCAGGGTGGCCGTTGTTTTTGGAGCATTACAGCAACCATCCATGAATACCTTGTCCCCTATTACTCTAGTCGCCTGCCTATTGGGTTTTCTTTCTGTTACCTTGGCTAAGGGTGAATCGGAAAACGCCACCGCACCAAGCACGTCCAATCCCTCCTCTGAGGTTTGCCCGACAAATCCTCCTGCGTCTGATGATCGTTTTCGAGTTGGGCAGGAGGTAACAATTCCCAATAATGCAGGACTGTTTACCAATGGTGACTTATTTCGGAAAGCCCGCGCAGAAAATGACGAGATGAAACGGAATCAAATCTGCTTGGAACTCTCCAAAGGATGCTGGGTAATTCGTGCGCCAATAAGTGCAAAGATTCTGGAAATCGATAGAGAGTCCGAAATTTGCAAAGTCGAAACAGTGCAGGATGGGGCAACTGTCCAATACTGGGTAGCGCAAGAGAAATTGGAACGCACCCGCACCGTGCAGCCCGAATTGGAAAATTTCGCCTCATCCGGCACATCTAAAGCGCCCTATGGAGCGAACGAGAGAAAACCGGCAACCGAGCCGGAACAAGTTCAACCAGCAAGTGGCCGCTCTATCGTTCAAATGCGTCTTTCCGTGAAGGAGGAAAATGGGAAATTGACAGTAGAAGGGAATACCAATTTGCCAGATGCAACAAACTTGCTGATTTGGGTGGAGGGAAACATCGCGGGAGAAGCCTATCAGGCACAAAGCAAGGTTGCCGTGGAAAATGGAAGGTTCTCCAAAGCGGGATTTTCATATCATGGGAACCCACTGCCAGCAGGAACATATAAAGTGACGGTTTCAATGGCCCCCTATGGACAGCCTCAATCAGTCAAAGCCGCAGTAGGGAAGGGCTTGGCGAACCTTAGTGGACCACTCATTAAGGAAAATGACGGCGGCGGCAAGATGGTCAAACAAGAAACCGAAATTACTATTGGTGGGCGGAATGCTGTAGATCGGCGCGAACAAGCCGAAGATGCCAGCATCGCATACAAGGAAGATTTAATAGCCCTCTATCGGGAGTTAATGGATTTCAAAGACAGCAGGAACTTCCGCGCGTTTGGCTTTACAGAGGGAGGCAGACCAGACTGGAAGCGGCGGGCGGAAGAACTAAAGGGAAGAAGTGGTCCCACCAGCAAAGCACGGTTTGCCGCTGGGTATCTTTCGCAACTTGGACTGGAGTATGCTTTCAAAAAAGGACAAGACACAGATGTTTCCAGATACTGCAAGAAGGTGATTTTTGAATATACCGGAAACCTGGATGAGAATTGAACCAACGGCCAGCCCGGCAATTAACATGGATTTGTAATGCCCTCTCTCAATGAACGCTTTGAAAAGAATCCTTTTGATTGGATGCGGGGTTGCGGTGGGAGCCTTGGCAACTGTCTCGTTGTATCATGGAAAAACCAAGCCCGGTTCTTTCCCTGTTTTGACAAAGGAAGCCAAGCCCCCCGTAGAGCGTGATGAACGCGAATTGAACGATGGGCTCCTAACCGATGAGGAGTTGGCGCAAAAAAATGCCGAAAGAGACAAGGCCGAACAAAGCCGCCAGAAGAAACGCTATTGGGAAAATACTGATGATCCCAGCATCCTAAGAAACCTTGATCGGAAGGATAGAGAGTTCTGGGGAAGCACTCCGGGGCACCGTTAGCGTTGCTGTAAACCAACGGTTTTGTTGCGTTTCGATCAACCTTATATCACATTGACGATTAACAGGTTACGCAGTAATATAAGCGCGTTTCAATCAACGCATCTTATGCCAAGAAAACGCTCCAATACGCTAACCCCTCGGGAATACCAAAAGCGTCAGAATTACTGCAAACTTTGGTCTCTTGTTTGCAGGGGTATGACGCAATCTGAGATTGCGCAGGAGATGCAAAAAGATAGGGCGTGGGTGTCCCGCTCTTTGAAGGAGATCAATGCTGATTTTTCTAAGGCGTTTACTACGCCGGACGAGTCTAGGCTCATAGAAGAGAAGCTCGTAAAACTCCATACCCTCTATGCAGAGGCCATGAATACGGCATTCACATCGTCCGGTCATATTCGCATCGGCGCCTTGCGACTGGCAGCGGAAATAGCCCAGCAGGAAACGACATTTCACCTTTCCGTAGGGCTTATTAGGAAGGCTCCCAGTGATGTGCGCGTGGCCGGAATGATTGGGGTTGCCGAGAATCAGCCCGACCTTGAGCTTTTGCGTGAAGAGTTTCAAGACGGTGACTTGGACCAAATACTTTTGGAACTCGCAGATTCGATTCGGGAACGGCAGAGCGATGCAGCCATAGAGGCTTAGGGAGAACCTCTTCTCGTTCGGGGACGGTTTTTTAATAGGGGAGCAAAACCGCGTTTTTAAGCGGGCGATTTTCCTTGCAAAGGATATTAGAAGCTACATTCTACTAACCAATAAATTGCACAGGAAAATGTCCCTCGACCTCTACCCCTTCCCCCCCGTCCTCGGAAACCAAACCCTCGATCTACCCCCAGCCCCTGTTGTTAGCCCGGCTATGGCCTACCTGGAATCTTTGGGAAGCCCGATTTCAAAAAGGACGATGGTTTCTCCACTCAACCGGGCCGCGTGCATCCTGGATCCCTCCCTATCAGGCAAAGATGCTTGGATGTTCATTCCGTGGCAAAAGCTCACGGCCCCTGTCATTCGCGCTATCATGGCAAAGGTAGAGGGAAGCCCCGCTACCCGGAACAAGATGCTTGCTGCCCTCAAGGGGGTTGCCCGTTCCTCATGGGAAATGCGGCTCCTTGATACGGATGAACTTATGCGTATTCAGAGCATCAAGGGCGATATGGGAAGCCGGGAATTGGCGGGACGGTTCATCCTGCATGGGGAGTTGATTGAACTTCTCAAAGCGTGCGCTGCCGATTCCTCCCCCGCTGGGGTGCGGGATGCCGCTATGATTACGCTCGCCGCTTCCACAGGTGCCCGGCGCGCCGAAATCGCCTCTATCCAGCTAGAGAACATCCAAACACCGGAGGAAGGCCGCTATCACGTCCGCATCATCGGCAAGCGAAACAAGGAGCGCACACTTTACGTTACGGGGAATGCGGCGTGCGCCCTTTCCGATTGGTTGAACGTGATTTTTGCAACCGGTTGCAAAAATTGCCCGCTTTTCTGCGCAATCCGTAAAGGCGGGATGGTGCTCCCCGGAATCTCCATCTCTACAACTTCCCTAGACAAGATTCTGTGCAAACGGAGCGCTCAAGCTGGCCTTTCTGACCTGGATTGGCACGACTTGAGGCGCACTACGGCAAGCAACCTCCTAGACGCAGGGGCCGATATTTCCACTGTGGCGGGAATCCTTGGGCATTCGAGCGTAAACACAACCGCCCGCTACGACCGGCGCGGGGAGCGGGCCAGAATCAAGGCTTCCGAACTGATTTCGGTGCCCTATTTTTGTCGGAAGTAATTACCCGGCACTCATATGGAAGCATGACATGCGCTCCCCGGCATTGGTCCGCGTCATAATGAGAATACAAAATGAGCTTTGGCGTCGAAACAGGTGAGGAGACCATCCATAATCCAGTCACCCCAAGAGACTTAAGCGCAAAAAAACAGGCACATAACAGAGTTGAGTTTTTGGAGTATAATGGCCATACTTTCGTCTTTCTATGGCCAATAAACCCGTTTCTACATCGGCAACTCGTGAACGCCCCGTAGAGAACTTTTATTTGGAAGAGCTTCAATTCGACCTCAGAAATCCGCGCTATGGAGCCAGCGCGGCAAGCATTAACACTGAGCGAGAGGCGTTGGATTACATCGTCAGCATGTTCGGCGTCAACGATGTGCTGAGTTCGATTTCTGTAAACGGTTTTTTTGATTCTGAGCCGCTCGTTGGAATCCTGTTGAATGGGGAGCGCCGTGTCAGAGTTGTAGAGGGGAATCGCCGCCTAGCTGCATGCTTAATCCTTGCGGGTGATCCGCGTGCCGAAGGTCAAGCTCGCCTTCGTGATCAGTTTGCAGAGATTTATAAGGCGCACGGGCGAAAGCCGATTAGCCCGGTTCCCGTCATCGTCTACAAAGGCGAAAACGCCCTAAGAGAGGTGCTCCCGTATATCGGCGTGCGCCATATTGTTGGATTTCTGGAATGGGATTCTTATGCCAAGGCCGCTTGGGTGGATGGAGTATTGCAAGATCACGATCTTAACCTGAATGAAGTTCAGGAAATGGTTGGCGACAAGAACGATACAATTCGGCGCATGTTAGCCGGATACAGATTTGTGAACCAACTTGTCCGCACCGGGCATTTCCGACCTGATCAAAGCCAACGCAAGGGCAGAGGAAGCAATCCAGACTATCCATTCTCGTGGGTCTATACGGCACTTGATAACCCACCAGTAAAGGAATTTGTCAATTTCCTAGAGCGCGACGGTGTTCCTGCTGAAAATCCAATTCCTGAAGACAAACTTAGCGATGCCGGATTGATTTTGACCTTCATGTTTGGAGACAAAACACGGGGGATACCAGCGGTTGTAGAAGACAGTCGGGAAATTGGAGACCTCGCAAAGGCAATTAAAGATCCGGCTCTTAGGAATCGCCTAAAGGAAGGGAAAAAGCTTCGGGTGGTCATTGAAGAAGCGCGACCATCTGTTGAGCGCTTACAAGAGGGATTCCAACGACTTGCAGATCAACTAAAGGATATGTCAGGCTTAATCGTTCCTGGCTCCTTGGACTCGTCAGCGGCTATGGGTTTGGTTGAACCTGCGCGATTAGTGGCAAATTTGTCGAAGAAAGTCTTTTCTGATGTGCGCAATATAGCGATTGGGGAGGACGAAGTAGATACCGAATGACCGCATTGAAAGACAACTGGACGGATCGCATAAAAGATTTTCGTGCTGGCCTTGATGCTGACCAAGTTGAGCTCCGTGCAATGCTCGAAGGGCAGGCAAGTATCGAGAGCGGGATCGAAGACGAGCGTATTTCTGGAGTAGTTGATGACAGCTTAACCAACTCTGGTAATAGTTGGGCCGAGAGGCAAGAAGCCCTTGAAACACTAAGTGGATCGGTTGCGGAGGAGATTACGCGGAGAGTCGGAATGATGGCCGATTCATATCCGTTTACGGTTCATGGGAATTCTCTCTTCTATCGCTCAAGCAAAACAGGTGTTTACGAATACTGTTTGGCCGTTGCTCGGAATCCAAAAGGCACAGCAGAAGGAAAACCACATGCCTCTACGGTATTTGAGTGGATTGCACGCGATGTATTGGCCCTCTATTTAGGCTCTGGGGCTCAGGGGTTCAGAACCGGGTGGCCTGTTCATAATAGCGAAAATAGAGGATCCCATGTAAGGGATACGTTTGTATTATTAGCAGAGAAATGCGGTGAACTGCAATGGAACCCCGCACCTGGATATCCAGACGACCCGCCCCCTTCTCATCTCAAAGACTGCGGATTGGACGTGGTTGTGTGGAAACCTTGGCCAGATGGGCGTCACGCACAACTGCTTGCTCTTGGACAATGCGCGTGTGGAAAAAATGACATTGATGCAAGCAAAGGACACGAACTGAGCATAGAACGTCTTTCAAACTGGTTGCGCCCAGTTTCCTATACTCCGCCAGTCCGATGCTTTTTGGCGGCACTTCATATCCCTAATGAGATTGCTCTATATGAGTTATCCAAGGAAGCAGGCGTTTTGGTCGTGGATCGTGCTCGATTGGCAATGCTTGCCGAATCAAGTCCATCAGCGATTAGACCTGTGAAAGGTATTAATTACCACGAACTGGCACAGTTCTACGCTAAGCAGAAAGCTGCTTAACAAGAGCTTTTGCTACTGCTGCAAACAGAGGAGGCGGGACTGCATTACCGATGGCTCTAAATCGCTCTTCAACACTTCTTGTTGAAAACGCTTTTGGATTTGGAAAACCCTGAAGAGCCGCACATTCAAAGTAACTAAAACGGCGAGAGGGTTTGTCTTCGGCAAAGTCCCAATGATCAGTTCCAATTTTTTCCAGTTTTGCTGAGTCGGGATGCAACGCAACATGTCTCCAGTGTGCAACCACACATGGAGCCTGCTGATCCCATTCACGGCGGCGGTTTCGTGAAAGATAATACCAATGGAAAGGCTCCTCATTAAACGAACCACTAGGGGCATGCCGGAGATGCCAGATAACATCCCTTAATGTGTTATATGACTGGCCTGTTCCTGGCCCATGCGTCGGCAGAGGAAAAGAGTAACGTTTTTTTTCGGAGGATTGAATTCCTACGATGAAGAGGCGATTGCGGTCTTGAGCAAGTCCGTAATTCTTAGCATCGAGGATTTGCCAAGTTGTCCGATAGCCTGCCGATCGAAACCTTGTCAACTGAGCCCGAAGAAGATGTTCATTTTGCGAGAAACGCATCCCATTTACGTTCTCTACAATGAAAGCTCGGGGGCGAATTTTTCTTAATGCACGGTCAAAATGCCGATACAAAAAATTGATCTTGTCCTCTTCATTCCGCCGACCTCCTTGACTGTATCCTTGACACGGATAGCAACCAACCAGCAATTCTGCTTTAGGAAATCTATCAATCTTGGCGATATCTCCGTGGCGGATGGTTTTTTTAGCCCCGGTTACGGCCTCATATAGCTCACATGCTGCTTCGCTGGCATCATTGGCCCAAATTGCTCGAACTCCAGCTTCTCGCAAACCGAGATCGCTGCCACCGCAGCCCGAGAAAAGGGAAACGGCGTCCCGTGTTTCGATGGTTTGATGTGCGAATGCAGTCATTTTAAACAGAATCCCGTATCTTGCATAAGCCAAGCTTCTTTGCAAGAGGACATTGGGAAAGCATGGATTCAAAAAGGGAATTCCTTGTAGTCTCTGAATACACAGCCGTCCGCGACATTGAGAGAAGAAACTGGGCAATCCTATGTAGGAGGACGCGAATTTGTCATGCTTTTGTCATGCACGCCGGAAGTCAAAAATGGGCGATTGCCCGCAGACCTTGTATTTAAGCCACTCTCCAGAGATTTGAGAGTGGCGGAGTCTACGGGGCTCGAACCCGCAACCTCCGCCGTGACAGGGCGGCGCTCTGACCAATTGAGCTAAGACTCCACTCGAATGCCCCCTTCGGGGCTGGGAGCGGTGAAGGTAGCGATCTCGGGGCCCCTCTGCAATCAGATTTTTGCAAAATTTCACGTTTTTCCCCGACGTTACCCGTTTTTACTCCCTTTCTACCCCGCCCTCTCTCGCTCCGCAGCCCTCCCCTAAAACGCGGGATTGCCAAGTCGCCTCTTCCCATTTAGAGATTACCTTTTTCCTAGCAATGTCTCAGGTCTTGGCTGATACCACGGTTCCACTTTCCCCCACCGCTCCCAAATTGGAGCGCGTGCGGCCTCGCGCGAAGTTTTTCTTCGCCGGGGATGAAAAATTCTTCCTCAAAGGGGTGACTTATGGCCCCTTCCACCCTAACGCTGACCGCGATTTCCTTCCCACGCCCGAACGCGCCGCGCAGGATTTCGAGCTGATGCGCGAGCTGGGGGTGAACATTATCCGCATTTACCATGTGCCCCCCAAGTGGTTCCTGGATGTCTGCCGCGATCACGGGATGCGCTGCATTATTTCCATCCCCTGGGCGGAGCATGTCGAGTTCCTCAATAACCGCAAGATCCGCAAGCAGATCGTTAAGACGGTGCGCGATGCGGTGGCCCGCAACAAGGGGCACGAGGCGATTTTCGCTTATTTGGTCGGCAATGAGATCCCGACGACGATGGTCCGCTGGCTCGGCGCCAAGCGGGTGACTTATTTTGTGGAGGAGCTCATCAATGTGGCCCGCTCGGTGGACCCGGAGCCGCTTTATTCCTACGCGAGCTATCCGCCGACGGAGTACCTGCTCCCCTCGAACGTCGATTTCTACACGTTCAACGTTTACCTGGAGCGCCGACCTGATTTCGAACGCTACCTGGCCCGGCTCCAGAACCTCGCCGAGGATAAGCCTCTCATCATGGGCGAGTTCGGCCTCGATACGATGCGCAAGGGCGAGGACGCGCAGGCGGAAGTGCTCGACTGGCACTTCGACTGTGTGGTGCTCGGCGGCGCGGCGGGGACGATTTTCTTCTCCTGGACGGACGAATGGTTCACGGGCGGCCACGAGATCGAGGACTGGCAATTCGGCCTCGTCACGCGCGACCGGCAGCCGAAGAAGGCGTTCCATACGCTCAAGGCGAAGCTCAACGGCAAGGGGGCGCAGACGGAGCGCGTGAAGCTGAAGGCCTACCCAATGGTCTCGGTGATCGTCTGCTCGTACAACGGCGGCAAGACCCTGCAGGACTGCCTGGAGTCGCTCGACCTGCTCAACTACCCCAACTATGAGGTGGTGCTGGTGGACGACGGCTCGAAGGACAACACGCCGGAGATCGTCCGAAACTTCCTGGCCACCCGCGAGGCAAAAGCGGAGGCGCTGGGGCGCAAGGCCCCGGAGTTCATCCATATCGTGCAGAAGAATATGGGCCTCTCCTACGCGCGCAACGCGGGGGCCTACGCTTCGCATGGCGACGTGATCGCGTACACGGATTCGGACTGCATGCCCGACGCCGACTGGCTCTACTACTTGATCGGCACGCTCTTGAGCGGCGACTACTGCGGCGTGGGCGGCCCGAATATTTCGCCCCCCGCGGTCAACTGGGTACAGGCGGCGGTCGCGGCGGCCCCGGGCAGCCCCACGCACGTGCTCTTGACGGACGTGGTGGCCGAGCACATCCCGGGCTGCAACATGGCCTTCCATCGCTGGGCCTTTATGAGCATCGGCGGGTTCGACACCGAGTACCGTAAGGCGGGCGACGATGTGGACTTCTGCTGGCGCTTGCAGACCAACGGCGGGACGATCGCGTTCAGCCCTTCGGCCATTGTCTGGCACTACCGGCGCTTTACGCTCAAGGCGTTTAAGGGCCAGCAGGACGGCTATGGCGAGGCGGAGTCGATGCTGCGCTTCAAGCACCTCATTTTCTTCGGGCCGACCGGCACGGCGAAGTGGAAGGGGCAAATCTACGGACCGCCCCGGTTCACGTGGCTCTTCAACCGGCCCATCATTTACCATGGCGTGTTTGGCCAGGGGCTCTTTCAGTCGATCTACCCCACGCCGCAATCCGAGATCGCGGCCTATGTCAGCTCGATCGAGTGGGTGACGCTCTCCGCGTTCATTCTGCTGCTTTCGTTCCCGTTCCGCTCGCTCGGGATGGTGGCCTACCTGATGTTTGGCGCCACCTTCCTGGTGGCCCTTTCGTACATGATCCATGCCCGGATCGAGCCCAAGCACGACACCATCCTGGCGCGCCTCCTGGTGGCCGGGCTGGCGCTAGTGCAGCCGATTTCGCGCGGCTACGCCCGCTACTTCACCTGGCTCAAGTACAAGCAGACACCGCAGGCGGTCATCTCCCGGCCCGAAGCGACGCTCGGCAAACGGGGCGCGGGCGGGTCGATCTCGAAGCTGACATTCTGGAACGAAACCGGCGTGGGCCGAGAAAAACTGCTCGAAGAGATCTTCGCCGTGCTGGAGACCGAGGACTGGCGCTACTCCACCGACACCGGCTGGAAGCCCTGGGACGTGACGATTTACGGCAACCAGCTCTGGAGCATCAGCCTGGCAACGGTCACCGAATACCACGGCGGGCCGAAGTGCCTGACACGGGTGCGGCTGAAGTTCCAGCCGGTCGTAACGACGGTGCTTTCGAACCTGATCTTCCTGTCGATCATAATCTATAACATCAACAGCCACAGCAACCTGCACAAGGGGCTACGGATCGCGTATCTGCTCTACGTGCTCTGGCTGGCGATGCGCGCCTACCGGCTCAAGCACCGCGTGGCGGCGCTGGTGGTGGGGGCGGCGACCCGTTGCGGCCTGATGCGCGTCTCGGGCAGCAAGGCTCGCCCGGTGCCGCAGGAGGTAAAGAAGGAGGAAAAGGCGGAAGCGGCTCAATAGGCGCGCTCCTCTCCCTCTGATGATTCTCGTGCCCAGTCTCCGGATTGGGCACGTTTTTTATCCACGAAACGCTGCTTCGAACTCTGCTTTGTGATGAACCCCGTTGAAGTTCGCCTTGAACCGCATCCAACTCCGGAGCAAACGGAGCAGATTTTCAGGCACTTGGTGGCGTTCAACGAAACGCGGGCGGGAGCGGCTTCCGCCTGTAATCTGGCGGTATTCGCCCACCAGGGCTCCGAGATTGTCGGCGGCCTCGTTGGGTTAACGCATTGGAACTGGCTCTCGATCCAATACCTCTGGGTGCAGGAGGCCTTTCGCAAACAAGGTCTCGGGCGGCAAATGCTGCTGGCCGCAGAGCAGGAAGCCCGGGTCCGAGGGTGCGAGCACGCTCACCTGGATACGTTCAGCTTTCAGGCGCTCCCGTTTTATGAGGCGCTGGGGTATTCCGTCTTCGGCCGCTTGGAGGACTATCCCCCGGGCCACACCCGGTTCTTTCTTCAGAAGCGGGATCTGTAGCTGGCGTTTCAGGAATCAGAACTCTAGCACTTCGGCACGCCGAGCTTTTCCAGGATGCGATCGATGTCGATATACTTTTCGACCATCGACTGGATGCGGTGGATTTTCTCGTAGTCGCCCGGCAGCGTTTTGATGGTCATCGTGTGGATGGAGCTGGCCACGGAGTAGCTGTCCATGGGGCTGGCGATGACGGGCAGGGCGGATTGGGCGATCAGGTTGAGCACGGTCGGGTGCGGCAGCATGTCGCCGGAAAGGATGAGGCCGGTGAGGCCCTTGCGCTGCGGCTCCAGAAGGGCGGTCGTGGAAAGGGCGGCGAGGATGATGTCCTCCCGGTCGCCGGGGGTGACGACCAGGGTGCCGGGCGTAAACTCCTCCATGACGTGGCTCGACTCCATGGCTCCGATGATGGTCCGCTCGACTTTGCGGTGGGCTTCGGAGCGGGAGTTGACGAAGCGGCCTCGGACCTGTTTGCAGATTTCGTTGAGCGTGGGGCTGGAGAGGACCGGTTCGGCGGGCATCGCGCCGACGAGCTCGATGCCGAGGCGGGCCAGGCCGCGCTGGCAGAAGTCTTTCACGAAGTCGAACTTCTCCGGCAGGATCTTGTTCACGACCACCCCGGCCAGTTCCACGCCTTCTTTGTCGAAGAGGGCTTTGTTAAGGGCGATTTCGTCGATCGGCCGCCCGATGCCCCCCTTGGTGACCATGAGGACTTTGCTGCCCAGGAGCTTGGCCACGCGGGCGTTGGAGAGGTCGAACACGGAGCCGACTCCGGCGTGTCCAGTGCCTTCGATGATGCAGAAATCTTTCTCCCAACAGGCGCGGTCGAACGAGTTCTGGAGGCGGCGCACGAGGTGGTCGTTGTTGGCGTTGTCGATGTAGCGCCGGGTGAAGTCGGGCACGACGGCGATCGGGCTCATGTCCTCGATCGGCGTCTGGACGCTAAACGTGCGGTCCATCAGCACCGTGTCCTCGTCGATCCGCTTGCCGTCGACTTCCTCAAAGCGCTGCCCGACGGGTTTGATGAAACCGATCCGGCCAAGGCGCTTTTTTAAGACCGAAAAGAGCCCCAGGGCGGAGGTGGTTTTACCGTCGTTCTGTTTGGTTGCGGCAATGAAGAGACGAGGGGTGACGGTATTCACGGGGAGAGAATAAGGGGCGCTAAGGGCGTTCTATATTTCGGGTTGGTCTTCCGTGCCGTCGGACGGATAGAGTTTGCGGTATTGGATGGCTTGGAGGCCCACGATGGCGGCGGCCCCGACGATGGTTTCGACCGTGGCGCCACGGGAAAGGTCGGCGCACGGTTTGGAGAGCCCGAGGAGGATCTGCCCGTAGGCTTCGGCCCCGGCAAGGTGTTCGACGAGCTTGGCGGAGATGTTGCCGCTGTTTAAATCCGGGAAGATGAGGACGTTGGCCTGGCCCGCGACGAGGCTGTTGGGGGCTTTGCGATGGCCCAGCTCGGGGAGCAGCGCGGTGTCGGC
Organism: Spartobacteria bacterium UBA695; assembly: GCA_002298145.1. GTDB lineage: Bacteria > Verrucomicrobiota > Verrucomicrobiia > Chthoniobacterales > Chthoniobacteraceae > UBA695. The sequence goes on from DBMP01000015.1 coordinate 231,177, forward strand.
CTGGAGTTCGCCGTCGATCTCCATGTCCATCTCGGCTTTTTCGGCGGCCTTCTTGGCCAGCGCCGTGGCGGCGGCCATTTTCTCGGCGGAAGGGTGCTTGGAGCTCCCCTTGGTGGAGAAGCTCAGGAAGGCGACGCGCGGGCGGGTGCCGGTGAGCTGCGCGCAGAGTTTGCCCGCCTGGACACCGATCTGCGAGAGCTGCGGGATGGTCGGCTCGGGAATGACGGCGCAATCGGCAAAAAAGAGGACGCCGTTTTCGCCGTAGGTGGAGTCATTGAGGGCCATGACCATACAGCTCGAAATAAAGGAGACGTCCGGCAGCGGCTTGACGAGCTGGAAAAGGGGGCGCAGGAGGGACCCGGCGTAGCCGCTCACACCGCCGACCAAGCCGTCGGCCTGGCCATGCTGGATCATCATGGCGGCGAAGTAGTTCGGGTTCACCAGGAAGCTCTGGGCCTCGCCGGGGCCGAGGTTGCGGTAGCGCTGCATCCGGTTAAGCCAAGTGCAGAACATCGGCAGGTCGCTGGCACTAGCAGGGTCGATCAAGCCGATGTGCGAGAGGTTCACCCCCTCGATGGCGGCGATGCGCTGGATCTCTGCTATGTTGCCCAGCAGAATCGGGGCGGCGATTTTGAGTTTGACCATCTCGGCTGCGGCATGAAGGACGCGAGGTTCCGTCCCTTCCGGAAAGACGATGCGCTTCGGATGGCGTTGCAGTTTCGAGAAAACCGTCTCGATGAATTTCATTCGCTACCAAGTATGCCCTACTGAGCGAAACCGGCAATACTAGATTGCACAAATCCTTCCCTGGAATATCAGGCTTTTTCCGGGGTCTGCGGAGGCGCATCTCCCGCAGGGGGAACCGATTGCGCCGTTGGCTGGAGCTCGGCGAGGAGCGGTTCGTCTAAATCCAGCTCGGGAAAGTATTTTTTGGCGCAATCCGGGCAAAGGCTATGGGAGAACTGGGCCCCGGAATGGGCCGAAATGTAGAGCTCGATCTGACTCCAGTAGCCCTGGTCGTCGCGGATTTTTTTGCACCCGCTGCAAATCGGCAGGAGGCCGTTGAGCGTTTTGACCTGCGCGAGCGCTTCGGTGAGGCAGGCATTGGCGGCGCTCAGCTCGGCGGTTCGCTGGCGGACCTGTTCCTCCAGGTCTTCGTTATGCCGCCGCAGGGTTGCCGCCATGGCGTCGAACGTGCTGGCCAGATGCCGGATCTCGGAGGCCCCGCCGGACATGGCAGCCGACGCACTCCAGTCCCCCGCGGCCAGCCGCCGGGCCGTGGCGCTGAGGTGGTTGACGTTCTTGAGAACGGAGGCCTGGCCGACCAACCCCGCCACCCCAAGCGATGCCGCCGTCCAGAACACCAGGATGTAGAGGTTGCGCCGGAATTCCGCCCGGCTTTCCTCCGTGGCGTCCGCCCTGGAGATGCCCACCGCGACCATGAGCCCGTCGATCCCTGGCAGGCTGACGTAATGGTAATCGCGCAGCGTCCCGTCGTTGCCCGTCGTGGTCACGGGCACCCCCACTCGCGCACCCTGCTTCTGAAACACAAGCCAGGAGCGGGCGGGAACCCCGGTCTGGCTCGTCTTGGGACGGCGAACGACGCACGTTCCTTGCTTATCCACCACCAGGATGACGGCCCGGTTCGGAAGCTGGATCTGGGCCAGGCAGCGCTGGATCATTTCCAAGTCAAGCGAGGCGAAAAGCGCTCCGGGAAACGAGTTCCCAGGTAACGCATAGAGCGGGAAGCCGAGGTTAATGGCCGGTTTCCCCGAAATGCGCCCCGTCAGGTACTCGCTGACGGCCAGTTCACCCGTCTCCCGCAAGGTGCGGAACCAGAGACGGTCGTCGATATACACCGGCTCTTTCATGGGCAACGCGCTGGCGACGATCACGCCGTCCGAGCGCACCAGGCCGATGTTCACATACCCCTGGGAATGCTTGAGCAGATCGGCCAGCAGCGGCGTGGCCGCCTCCACATTCATCGTCCGAACGGGCTCCGTGCAGGCCAGCGCCAGGAGCATTTGCCGGGCCCCCTCCGTGGCTTGGCTGATACTCCCCGCCGCCATTGAGGCCAGGCGTCGGGCCTCGTCCTCGCATTCCTTTAATTTCCGGCCCTGCTCGCTGGCGGCCTGGTAGAGCATCAGCCCGAAAATCGGCAGGACCGCCGTCACCACAAGAAACATCAACCGGAGCCGCAGGGATGTGGGGTGCTTGATCATGGGATCAAAAGAGGGGGGCGAGGAGGGTCAAAAAAAACACCGTTTTGCCAGGAAAGCAGAAGACAAAAAAGCAGCGTCGACACCGCGCAAATTATGCGGTGTTCGCAGAAGGGGGATCAGCAGCCAGCTAGGCGAGAGGGGGGGCATGGGGGGACCGGTATGCCTTCGTGCGAAAGCGTAAATCCGCCAATGCGTAAATCCAAGAACTAAAATGGCTTAGCGCTGTTTTTAACCCGCCCCCGGGCCCAGCATTAGAGCAGCTTGGAGCTCAATTCCGCCAACGGGCTGCGCTCACCCTTTTGCAACGCCACATGGGCGTGCATCGGCTGGCCCGCGAAGCGGCGCGCGGCGTGGACGAGGCCGTTATTCTCCGGGCTCAGGTAGGGGGCGTCGATCTGGCTCGGATCACCGATCAAGACCAGCTTGGACCCCTCGCCCATGCGGGTGGCGATGGTTTTCAGCTCGCTTAAGTTGATGTTCTGCACTTCGTCGACGATGAAAAACGCGTTCGGAATGGAGCGGCCGCGCAGGTAGTAGAGCGGCTCGATTTCCAGGAGCCCCTGTTCGAGCAGGAAGTCGTACGGTTTGTGGACCTTGCCGCCGTTGGGCGCGGCGGTCTGCGCCTTGACGGCCTGCAAGGGGGACTGGCCTTTGTGCGGCAGCGCGCCCCGGGTGCGCTTCTCGTTGCCGTCTTTGCCCTCCTTCTGGCCGGGGGTAAAGATCCGGTCCAGCGAGTCGTAGATCATCCGCGTCCAGGGGAAAAGCTTCTCCTCGATGCCGCCGGGCAGCGCGCCGAGGTCCTTGCCAATGCCCACGGTGGCCCGCGCCACGCACATCTTGTTGTAGGTGCCTTCGTCCAGGTGGATCAGGCCCGAGTTGACCGAGAGGAGCGTCTTGCCCGTGCCCGCGCGGGCGGCGGCGGTGACGATCTGGATCTCCGGGTCGAGCAGGGCATCGTAGAAGCAGGTCTGCTCCAGGTTGCGCGGGCGGATCTCCGTGCCATGGCGGCCGCCGTAGCATTTGGGGATTTTAAGGCGGCGCAGCTTGAGGCCACTAATGCGGGCCGGGAGGGCGTGCCCCACGCCGCTGCTGACCAGCACGTAGGAGGCGAAGCGGTTGGCGGGCTGCTGCTCGGGTTCGAGATCGAGGGTCCCCTTGGTGGCGAAGCGCTGGAAGAGGGTCGGTTCGAGGACCAGCTTGGGGATCGGCTCGGAGAGGAGCGCGGTTTCCTCGCGGCTGGCGCTGATGCGGCGGTATTTCTCCGCAGGGAGGCCGCAGACCTGGGCCTTGAGCCTCAGGGTGATGTCGTTGGTGACCAGCACTACGCGGGTCGATTTTCCCTTGGCCGATTCGCGTTCACGCAGAGCGGCGCAGAGGATCAAATTATCCGTAATGGAGGGCCCGCCGAAGGCCTCCGTGGCCGCCTCCTCCAGCTTGTGGGCTTTCCGGCGCGAGGCCGTCAGGCCCGTAATGCGCAGCGTACCGCCGCCGGGGGTCTTGACGGCCTTCTCCGGGTCCTCCATGAAGTCGGGGAACATCGTCGGGTTGAGCGTCGTCTCCAGCAGGCGGTGGAACTCCCGGGCGTTGGCGCCGATCTCACTTCGCTCCGTCTTTTTCCGGTCCGTTTCGGAGAGCACCTCCACGGGGATGACCACTTCGTGCTCGCCGAAGGCGAAAAGGGCTTGGGGATCTTCGAGAATGACGCAGGTATCGAGGACGTAACGGGTTTTGGACATGTCGGGTCTAGCTAAAGTGCAGGCAATCCGTTCGGGTGCAAGGGAAAGCGGTTTTGGGGGCGGAAGTCGAGACCGGAATCAAGCCCCAGGGGGAAATATTTCGCCGCGCCCAAAAAGCCGCTCGGGAAGGGCCCCTTTGCCACTGTTCCTTGACAACCGGCGGGGATCGGGCGTTACATGGATACTCCAATCAATGAATTTCCGCTTCCATGTTGCGCATTCGGCCGAGGCTGGCTTGGGCACGCCTCGCGGAAAGTCGGTTTCCCTGCCTGCCCGCGGGGAAATCCTATGATCGCACGTTTTTCTCAGCTTGGGCGCTGGTTCATCGGGCAACTCTCCTCGCTCGGGGAGTGTACGTTTTTCCTAGTGGAGTCAGTAGCCGTCTGCTTCGCCCCGCCGATCAAGTGGAACCGCGTCATCAAGCAAATCTGGTTCATCGGCTGGAAGTCGATGCCGGTCATCTGCCTCACCGGGGCCTTCACCGGAATGGTGCTCGCCCTCCAGGGCTACCACTCGCTGCGGCAGCTCGGCTCAGAGGCCTTTCTCGGGCCGCTGGTGGCCCTCTCGCTCTTGCGCGAACTGGGCCCCGTGCTCGCCGCGCTGATGGTCACGGGCCGCGCCGGGTCCTCGATCACCGCACAGCTCGGCATCATGCGCATCAATGACCAGATCGACGCCCTGGAGTTGATGGGCCTTAACCCGGTGCGCTACCTCGTCGTACCCAACCTGATCGCGCTGGTCGTCGCGATGCCGCTGCTCTCGGCGGTCTTCAACGTCGTCGCCATCTTCGGCGGCTACCTGCTGGGGGTGCGCGTGCAGGGGCTTAACGCCGGAGTTTACTTCGGCGAAATGCACAACTACGTGGTCTTCCAAGACGTCCTCAACAGCACCTACAAGGCAGCCTGCTTCGGCCTCTTGATCGCCTGGGTCTGCTGCTATAAGGGCTTCAAGAGCCGCTTCGGAGCCGAAGGGGTCAGCACCGCCACCACGCAGGCGGTCGTCAACGCCTCGGTACTCATTCTCGTGCTGGACTATCTCTTAAGTGCGCTGATCATTAAATAGAAGGAGCCCCCGTGATCAGCATCCAAAATCTCTATAAAACCTACGGCAAACAGGAAGTCTTGAGCGGCGTCAACCTTGAGGTCAAAGCCGGAGAATTCGTCGCGCTCGTGGGCCTCAGCGGCAGCGGCAAGAGCCTGCTGCTGCGCCATATCGTGCGCCTGGTCAAGCCAGACTCAGGCACCGTGCTCGTCGATGGCCGGGACGTAAACCAGATGCCCCACAAGGAGCTTGAAGCCCTCCGGAGCCGCGTCGGCTACGTCTTCCAGAACGGCGCGCTCTTTGATTCCGAGACCGTCTACGACAACGTCGCCTTTCCCCTGCGGGAGAAAACCCGGATGAGCGAAACAGAAATCCGCAAACGCGTCATGACGGAGCTCGACCTCGTAGGCCTCACCGAAGCCGTGGACAAATTCCCCGCCCAGCTCAGCGGCGGCATGCTCAAGCGCGCCGCCCTCGCCCGCACGCTGGTCCGCGCCCCGGAGATCATCCTCTTTGACGAACCGACCACGGGGCTCGACCCCATGGTGGTCAACTCCATCCTGAACTTGTTCGACTCCGCCCACCGGCGGCTCAACCTCACGGGCATCCTGGTCTCACACGAGATCCCGGAAATCTTCGGCATCGTTCAGAAAGTAGCCATGCTGCACGAGGGGAAAATCGTCGCCGAGGAGACCCCGGAGACCCTGCGCACCTCCCCGGCCCCCATCATCGACCAATTTGTGAACGGCAACATCGAGGGGCCGATCCGTCTTCGTTAACGAGATTCCTATGAAACAACGCCATTTCGAATTTTATGTCGGCCTTTTTATGGCGCTCGGCATTCTTTGCCTGGCCATCCTGAGCCTGCAAGTCGCCCGCAACGACTTTTTCGCCGCCAACGGCTACGAAGTCCAGGCCGTCTTCACCAATTGCAGCGGCCTCCAAGTCGGCAGCCCGATCATGATCGCAGGGGTCGAAGTCGGCCGCATCAAGTCCATCGGGCTGGAGGATTACGAAGCCAAGGTAGTCTTTAGCATCAAACACAACATCGTCCTGCAAAAAGATGCCATGGCCTCCATCAAAACCAAAGGACTCATCGGCGAGAAATACGTGGAGATCACCCCCGGCGGAGACGAACGCTCCGTCACCCCCGGCGGGCGGCTCATCAACACCGAACCCGCCCTCGACATCGAAAGCCTCATCTCCAAGTACGTCCAGGGCAACCTCTCCTCCCCCAAGCCCGCCGCGAACTAAGCCATCTTCCCCCCCGTCTACCTCTATGAAACGACTCTTCATCACCGCCGCCTGTATGATCTCGCTGGCCGCCGGAGCGCTGGCGGGCAGCCCCATGGCCGAAATCAAGACCACCACCGACAAAGTCCTCGCCTCCCTCAATGACCCCAAAGTGCAGGGCGACGACAAAAAAGCCCAGCGCATCGGGCTCGTCCAGAAAGCCATGGACACCCGGTTCGCCTGGGAAGAAAGCGCCCGCGCCTGCCTGGGCCGCCACTGGGCCAAGCTCAGCCCGGGGCAGAAAACCGAATTCATCAAACTCTTCAGCCAGTTCCTGGAAGAAACCTACGCCCAGAAAATCGCCACCTACTACGGCGAACTCGACCACATCGCCTACCAGGGCGAAAAAATCATCCAGGACAGCGGCACCGACTACGCCCAGGTGAAAATCCTGCTCACCACCAAAAGCAACGTCGATCACCCCGTAGAGTACCGGATGCAGAAAAACGCCGCGGGCGACTGGAAGGTCTACGACGTCATCATCGAAGGCGTGAGCCTGGTGAAGAACTACCGCGATCAATTTGATGCCATTATCGCAAAATCCGGGTACGATGGACTCATTCAGGAAATCAAAGCCAAGAAACCCGCTTCGCCCGACCTCCGATGAAACCCACTCTCCTCTGCCTGCTGCTGCTCGCCGCCGCCCCGCTGGCTCGCGGGGTCGATCTGGTAAGCGATAGCGTCTTTAACGATCCCTTCGACAACGCCGGGCCGGTCGGGAAAAAGCTCCAGTCCAACAGCACGGAAAAAAAAGCCGCCGACGGCTCCTTTCACGACCCCTTTGCCGAATCCAATTCCACGACCGCCGAACAGCCCGCCCCGGCCGTCTCCGATCCGATCGAGAAAGTCAACCGCGTCTTTTTCACCTTCAACGACAAGCTCTACAGCTGGGTGCTCAAGCCCATCTCGCGCGGCTTCGGGTTCATCGCGCCCACGCCCGTGCGCGAATCGCTCGACCGCGCCTTCGTGAACCTGAAATACCCGGTGCGCGGCGTCAACAACCTGCTGGAAGGCCAGTTCACCGGCGCGGGCGTCGAGACCGCCCGTTTCGTCGTCAACACCACCGTCGGCATCGGCGGCCTCTTCGACCCGGCCAGCCGCTGGAAACTGAAGCCCCAACCGGCGGATTTCGACCAGACCCTGGCCACCTACCGCATCCCCTCAGGGTTCTACCTGAACCTCCCCGTATTGGGCCCCTCCAGCGCGCGCGGCGCCGTGGGATCCGTGGGCGACATGTTCCTGAACCCCACCTTCTACATCAACCCGGACTGGATCGGCCTCGCCGTCACGGGTGCAAACACCGTCAACTACACCTCGCTGCACTACAAGGAGTACGACACCCTCAAAGCAGGCACGCTGGACCCTTACGTCGCCATGCGCTCGGCCTACTTCGAGAACCGCCGCCACGCCCTGGAAAAGGTGCGGGCGAAAGCCCAGGATAAGGCACAAGATAACACTCAGGAAAAGGCTCAGGAAAAAGTCCAGAGCAAGCCGCGGGCGAAAACGAAGGTGGTGGGGCAGGACAAGAAATAGGGGAATAAGGGATCCGCTCTTTTTCGTCTTTATTCCATACCGTCAAGTTTCAAAAGTCGACCCCGATGCTTGCCGAGGTTAAGTGACGGCTAACCTATTCGCCTTTATATGCGCGACAAAAGCATGCTGCTCTTTTCCATGGTTCTGTTCTTCGGGAGCGTTATTCTCGCGATGAAGATCTACGGGGCATATTCCAACGGGGGCGCCGGTTACATCTATCTACGTGGATCTTCAATAACACAGACCCAAGGCATGCTGGGGAGCGTGTTGTTTCTTTTGGGAGGATTGTGGACTTTCTGTTGTTATCTTAACAAGAGATAACAGCATTAAGTTCAGGAATCTCCTGATTTTCCCGCCGTTGCCAACCCGAGATTGACAACGAGGTATTACGTAATAGGCCGCGCCTATTTCTTCGCCAGCAGGTCCTCAATCAGCGTCACGGCATTGGCGACCATCGCCGGAGCCTGCACGATCTCTTTCTTGTGTCCCGGTAGGAATCCGATAACCCGGCCGCCCCAGGGCGTGGTATTTTCCCAGGCCTGGGGGAAGGTCCCCTCCACGGTGGTCGTCTCCAGAAGCACTGTCACGGGGCAAACCTGCTCCAGACGCGTGTAGATTTCATCTTCACCCAAGTCCATCGGCTGCAATTTCTTGCAAAGCGGGTGGCGGCACTTGGAAACATCCACGCGGTAGGGGCGGACCGGGTGGGTGGAGGGCTCCACGCCGTCCGGATCGCCGCCGCGCACCCAGCGCAGCCCCACAATTTCGCGCCACCAGGCCCATTGCCAAAACGCGGCACTGGAGCCGTGGAGCAGCAGCAGCGGCTTACCGGCCTCGACATAGGCGCGCACGGCTTTTTCGGCGGCGGCGCTCGGGGCGGGCTGGCCGCAGGTCTCGCCAATCACGTTGAGGATGAGCAGCTCGGTCTTCTCCGCGAAGCCAGGGGCCTCCAGCGGAGAAAGATCGTTCTCGGCAAAAGCGATGGGGAAGCGGCCCGCGATGGCTTCATGGAGAGCCGCCCCGGGGTGGGCGTCGTAATGGTCGTCGGCCAGGAAAGTAATCATGCCTTTATGGGATAGGGCACCAGGCGGGCGGTTGTCGAGCCTGCCCCTCGACTTTTGGGCCAATCTCGGGGAAGCTATTCCGCGAAATGTCCACCCGCACCCAAAAACCCGAACTGATGTCCCCCGCCGGGGACTGGACCTGCCTGCGCGCCGCCCTCAAAGCCGGGGCCGACGCGGTTTACTTCGGCGTGCGAGGGATGAATATGCGGGCCAATTACAAGAACTTCACCGTGCCACAGCTCCCCCGGATCGCCTCGGAATGCCACGCCGCCGGAGCGCGCGCTTACCTGGCGCTCAATACGATTGTCTACGAGCCGGAGCTGCGCAAGGTCGAGCGCATCCTGCTCGCCGCCCGCGACGCCGGGATCGACCGGATCATCTGCTGGGACTTCGCGGTGGTGGAAAAGGCGACGAAGCTCGGCCTCTCCGTGGCGCTCTCCACGCAGGCGTCGGTCTCGAATTCGGAGAGCCTGGCGGCCTGGCACCGGACGTTCGGCGTCCAGCGCTTTGTGCTCGCAAGGGAGTGCACGCTGGCCCACTTGCGGGCTATTCGCCGAGGGCTCTCGCGTATCCTGGGGGCGGAGACGGCCCGGGGTATCGAGATCGAGGTCTTTGCCCACGGGGCGATGTGCGTTTCGCTCAGCGGGCGCTGTTTTTTATCGGAGGAACGGCTGGGAAAATCCGGCAACCGGGGCGAATGCCTCCAGCCGTGCCGCCGCGAATACCGGATCGTGGACGACGACGGCGGGCTCGCCTACCGGCTGGGGAGCAACTATCTGCTGAGCCCCCAGGATCTCTGCACGATGCCCTTCCTGGATCAGCTCCTCGACGCAGGCGTCTCAAGCCTCAAGCTTGAGGGCCGCGCACGTACTCCTGAGTATGTCGAGACCGTCACCGCCGCCTATCGTGAAGCGGTCGATTTCTATTTCGAGCGCAAGCGGAGCCCGGGCTTCCGCGAAGCGTTTGAGGAGCTGAAAAAGCGGCTCACGGAAAAGCTCGACGGCGCCTACCACCGGGGGCTTTCCAGCGGGTTCTACATGGGCCAGCCGCTCAACCAATGGGCCTCGGGCCGGGGCAGCAGCGCCAGCCGCAGCAAGCAGATCGTGGGCGATGTGACCAACTATTACCGAAGAGCGGGCGCGGCAGAGGTGCAGGTGCGCGGCGCGCGCTTCGCCCTGGGCGACGAGCTCCTCATCCAGGGCCCCACCACGGGGAGCGTGCGCGTGCCGGTGACGTCGATCCAGATCGAGCACGAAGCCCGCGCGAGCGCCGAACGCGGCGAGCGGGTGGCCGTGGCCGTCCCCGAGCGGGTGCGCCCCCGCGACCGTGTCTTCCTGGTGACACTGCGGAAAGACTGACCCACCAACCGGGCATTTTTTGCGTTGCGGGAAAGAACAGACCGGCAGTTTGTTGCGAACTCCCAGGTATATGAAGCTAACTTTGACCTCATGGCAGGCCTCGGCGGCGCTCGTCTGCGCGAGCGTTGCAATGGCGTTTTCCCAGGTGCAGGCGGGCCTTTTAAAAGCCAGCCCCGCGCCACCCACTAATTTCCTGGAACACCCCGAGAAAATGGGCACCGACTGCGGCCGCACGCCCTTCAACCGCGTCTGGCGCAATCCCAGCCCCGCGGCATGGGACCGGGTGCGCGGCTTTGACCGGATCGTCATCCTCCCGGTCAATACCTCCTACCTGAAAGCCTCTCCACGTCTGCCGCAAAAAGACGTGTGCGAGGTTGCCAGCTACATGCGCGAGGAGTTCCAGAAAACCTTCGCGAGCGACGGCTACCACCACGTCATGCTGCGGCCCGGCCCGCGCACGCTCGTGCTGGAGCTGGCCCTCGTAGAGTTGCAGCCGACCAACGTTCCGGGCAACGTCCTACTGACCGGAGCGAGCGTCGTGGCGCCCGGCGCGAACGTCGTCGGCTCGCCGTTTACGCACGGCCGGATCGGCTTCGAAGCCAAGCTGCGCAACGCCGAGACGGGCGAGCTGCTGGCGCAATACGCCGACCGGGAATTTGACAAGCTCTCGATCGTCTCGTTCCGGGATTACTCCGAGTACGGCCACGGCCGCCGGGCCGTGCAAGACTGGGCAAAGGAGATGCAGCGCCTGGCCTCCACGCCCTGCCCGGTAAAGATTCCCGGAGCCATGCGGGTGACGATGAACCCGTTCTGAGCTAGCCCCCAAAACGGCTGCCCTAACGGCTTACATACCAATAGCTAATGAACCGCCGGTATCGCTTCCTCCCGCGATTACGGCGGTTCACAATGCCTATTAAGAGGAACGAAATAATATTCAGGGCGAACCCGATCCCGAACCAGAGCGCGGCACTGCGGCAGGTTCGGTGGGCCCAGATGGCGCAAACTGCTCCGAAAAACGATAAAACGCCGAGCGCGGTAAAGAGGCGGATCACTTTCTGGTCCCGCTCATCGCATCGGGCCTGGAGCAGCTCCAGCTGGGTCGCGTCGGTCTCAAACTGGGGCGCCGGGGTGGCTGCGGGAGCGGCGTTCAGGGGCAGTGAAGCACCGCACGCCAGGATGATGGCGAGTAGGACAAACCTTAGGGTGCAAAGGGAATAAGCCACGGGAACAAGGTAGTTTGCTTTTTCCACCGGCACAGGAAAAAGCCCCATGCTGGCACGGGACTTTGTTCTATGCGTTCGCCTCCCCCTAGGCAACTCAAAAACAGCGTAGCCTGAGGAGGTTAGGTGTCGTTTCCGTTACGGTTTGGAGTCCGGCTCGGCGCGCCTGCCGTTGAGCACTTCATACTGGGCCGCGCACCAGCAGCCGCCGAAGATGATGATCGATCCGGCGAGGTAAATCCACATCAGCACGGCAATGACGCTCGCCAGCGTGCCGTAGATGACGTTGAAGCGGGCAAAGTTGCTCCAGTAGACGACGAACAGCTTTTGCAGGATCTGGAGAAACAACGTCGCCAGAAACGCCCCCATCCAAACCTCCCGGACATAGGTTTTCCGGCGCGGGGCATACTTGTAGAACATCAAGAGGCCGTAAAAGAGGACGGCAATGGGCAGGGTGAGCCGGGTGATGGAAAACGAATAGACCAGCACCTCGAAGCCCGCGACGGCATGGGCCCGCCAGTACGCCTCGATGGCTGTCATGAGCACGGGCGCGAGCACGCCCAGGCCGAGCGTGGCCGCGAGGATCAAGACCATGCCAAAGTTGGCGATCGGCAGCCGCCACCAGGAGTATTCCTGCGTTCCCCAAGCCCGGTTGACGCCGTGGACCAACGCCTGGAAGAAGCGCAGGGCGCTCCAAGCCAAGGCGAGCAGAGCGACGAACCCGGCCTGTCCCCTCGCCTTGAGCGCGCCGTGGACGGTTTCGGAGACGATGTCGCGCTCGTTGGGGTTGGTGGGGATGTACTGGCCGACGAAATGGAGCACCTGGCTGGCGACCTCTTCTTTGTTGCCGAGGATCATGGTGCCCACGTAGACGAAAAGCAGCAGCAGAGGGAAAAGGGCGAAAAAGGCGTAATAACCGAATGACGCGGCCCGCAGTTCGCCATCGGTCTCCACGTACCGGTTGATCGTGGTGACGATAATGGCCCAGAGTCGGCGGCCTCCCTCCAAAGCGCCGCTACAAAAGAGGCTCCCGATGCGTTGGCCCAGGGCAACCACGCGACTACGGAAGCTTTGAAGTCTCATTTTCCCGCTCACTATAAGAGCTTTTCGAGGGGTGGCGAGTGGATATTTATGCCTCCAGGGCAAAGGCGAATGGCCTCAGCCAAAGGTGCTCTTGGGATCGCGGAAATCGAGGTCTGGGGAACGCCCCGCCTGCCCCCGTTTCCCCAAAAAAAGGGCGGTTCCCTTTTCAGAGAACCGCCCCGCTCTCCCAAATTTTTTCCGCCCCCTCGCAAGCGATTTAATCCCCCGGCTTGGGGAATCCGCCCCGGCCTTGGTGGGACTCGTGGACCGAGGATTCCGATCCCGTCGAGATGTCCTCGGCGTGATGGGTTTTCAGAATGTCCTTGGCCCGCTCCGCCAGCTCGGAATTCTCCGTGTGAATGGAAATGAGAATGTTGCCCTCCTTGATCTTCGACTCGTAGCGGCGGGCCTCGAACTCCGGGATCCCCATGCCAACGAGCGCCCCGACAATACCGCCCACGGCAGTCCCGACCGCCGCACCGCTCAAGGCCGCCATGATCGGACCGGCCGCGATAAAAGCTCCCAGCCCCGGAATGGCCAGGCTGCCAATGCCCGCAAGCCACCCCAGGATGCCTCCGACAACAAACCCCGTAGTGCCGCCCGTGGTAGCCCCCTCGGGAGCCTTGGTCTCGTGTTCGAGCGCGAAATCCCGGGTGCCCGACGTATCGGCAAAGAGCATCGAGATGTCACTGCTTAGGAATCCCGCGTTTTTCAGGCGATCCACGACGGTCTCGGCTTGTTGACGGGTATTGAGGATTGCGAATACAGATTTTTTCATAGGTGATTAGTGACGCGTTTCTCTAAAAAGTTTCGGATCGACTCTGCCGGGCGGCCGTCATCCCCGGGCGCGCCATCGGCAAAAAAGAGGCTTGCGCCGCGGCATGGTTTGGCCCTCTAAATAGGGCTTTACCGGAACCCGCGGAGCCGACTTCCCCTGATTGGCGCGCCAGGGGGAGGCTTGTTTATGAAATCTGCGCCTTTTTCACTTTCGAAACGACCCACCCGCACGGCCTACACGCTGCTGGAGCTCATGGCGGGCATGGCGATTCTGGTAGCGCTAATGACCCTCTCCACCCCCGCGATCCAGGCGCTGCAAGGCCCGGGGAAAATGAGCACCGCGGCCTACGAGATCGCGGGCGTGCTGCAAAATGCCCGGACCTACGCGACGGCCAACCGCACTTACGTCTGGGTCGGCTTTTTCGAGGAGGAGGCCGGGGCCCCCGGGACCGCCGGAAACGGGCGCATCCTGATGTCAGTGGTGGCCTCCCGCGATGGCACGGAAATTTACAATGAGAACGGCGACAGGGCGCAAATCGCCTCCGATCGTCTCATTCAAGTCGGCAAGCTGGTCAAAATTGAGAATGCGCATCTCGGCCTTTTCGATCTCGGCACCGGCGCGGACGCCTCGTTCGCCGGAAGGCCCGCCGTGGACGAATCCTACGGACGCTATGGCGAAATCAACCAGACCACGGGCAGCCGCCCCGCCACGACCTCCCGCTTCCCCTTCCAGTATCCGCTGAACAACGGCGCGCCCTCCTACCTTTTCCAAAAAACCCTCCTCTTCACCCCCCGGGGCGAGGCCAAGGTCAACGGCACCTACAAGATGCGCCCGGTAATCGAGCTCGGCCTGCAACCGGCGCGCGGAGGGCAGGTCGATTCGAGCAGCCAAAACGTTGCCGCCGTGCAAATTTCAGGCATTCTGGGAGCGGTGAAAATCTACCAACCATGATCCTGAACGACCTCCAAATCGCCGAACTCGCCCGCGAGGGCATGATCGACCCATTTGCGCCGGAGCTGATCCGCTGCGAGGGGGCCACCCCCATCCTTTCCCATGGCCTTTCGAGCTATGGCTACGACCTGCGGCTTTCCCCCCGGGAGTTCAAGATTTTCCAGCACATCCCCGGCACGGTCGTGGACCCGAAGCATTTCAACCCGGAAAACCTCAAAACCGCCGCGCTGCTCCACGACGAGAATGGCGACTACTTCATCCTGCCCAGCCGCAGCTACGGCCTGGGCGTGGCGGTGGAAGCCCTGCGCCTGCCGGAAAACGTCAGCGCCATCTGCGTCGGAAAGAGCACCTACGCGCGCTGCGGGATCATCGCCAACGTGACCCCGGCGGAAGCAGGCTGGCACGGGCATCTGACCCTGGAATTCTCGAACAGCAGCGCCGCCGATTGCCGCGTCTACGCTGGCGAAGGCGTCGTACAGATGATCTTCTTCCGGGGCGAGCCGTGCGAAACCAGCTACAGCGACCGCAAAGGGAAATACCAGGAGCAACCCCAGCGCATCACCCTCCCCAAGGTCTAGAGCAAACAGAGAACGCCGCAGCGCTCATCTCCGCGTCTCACCTCGCCTCTACTCCAGCCCGAGCAGCATCCGCTGCCAGGGCAGGATGCGCTCCAGCGTGGCGTCGGTATCCTGGGCAAGGTTTTCCAACAAACTCTTGGAGGCGATCAGCGAAGGGTCGATGCGATGGTGCTCGGCGGCGTGATCCCGGCGAACCTTGAATTCATCAAAGCGCTTTTCCATCGCCGGAGTGGGCCGGGGACGGTGATTGCGGATCGGCTGCGGCCACTCGCTCTCGGGTAGCGCCAGCGCCTGCTCGGCGGCCTGGAAAAACCGGCGGGCCCGTCCCCCGGAAAGATGCGGAACGTGGACCGGGTCCCCCTGGGCGAAGCGCTGCGCGGATTCGATTAAGAGGTCGTTGCGCAAAATATGGAAAGCGGGTTTATCGACCGCGCGGGCTTCGTCATCACGCCAATGCCACAGCGCCCGCAGCAACGCCGCCGAACGCCCGCGAAGGAGCCCGCTGCCGGAGATGCGCCAGACGGTTTCCGCTTCGCGCTCGCGGACAATCCGCGTGGCTTCAATGGCCTTTTCGCACGATTGCCGGAACCACTCCATGCGGCCAAGCTGACAGAGCTGGTCCTCCAGCTTGACGGCAAGCGCCTCCAGGTGCCGCGTATCGTTACCGGCGTACTCGATCATTTGCGGCGAGAGGGGCCGCCGGGCCCAGTTGGCCTTCTGCGAACCCTTGGCCAGCGTGATACCGAAATGGTTCAAAAGCAACGCGGCCAGGCTGAACTCGGTACAGCCCACCAGGCGCGCGGCAATCATCGTATCAAACACGCCGCCAACCTCCGTCAGCCCAGCGCGGCGCAGGAGCCGCAAGTCGTAATCAAGCCCCTGAATGATGATCTCGTGCCGGGGCAGCTCCGCGAAAAGCGGTTCCAGCGAGAACCCGGCCAGCGGATCGATGAGAACGTCCTGGCCAGGAATGCTGATCTGCACGAGGCAGAGCTTTTCGAAGTAGCAGTGGAGGCTGTCGGCCTCGGTATCGAGCCCAATGCGCCCCACTTGACGCATGGCGTCTACAAATTCGGCAAGGGCTTCGGACGATTCGATCACTTCTAGCGCAAGCCTCTTAGCAAAAGTTCAGCGTTGGTTTTGGTCGCCTTGAGCTGTTGGACCAGGATCTCCATGGCCTCCATCGGCGGCAACTGTGCGAGCTGCTTGCGCAGCAGGCTCACCCGGGCAAATTCGTCCGGATGATAGAGGAGATCCTCCCGGCGGGTGCCGGAGTTGAGAATGTGGATAGCGGGAAAGACGCGCTTTTCCACCAGTTCGCGGGCCAGGTGCAGCTCCATGTTGCCGGTGCCCTTGAATTCTTCGAAGATGACTTCGTCCATCCGGCTGTTGGTATCAACGAGCGCGGTGGCGATGATGGTGAGGCTGCCGCCTTCCTCGACGTTACGGGCCGCACCAAAGAATTTCTTTGGCTTGGTGAGCGCCTTGGCATCCACGCCGCCCGACATGATGCGGCCTTTGCCGGGCATCAGATTATTGTAACCGCGCGCGAGGCGGGTAATGGAGTCGAGCATGACGACGACGTGCTTTTTCAGCTCCACGAGACGCTTGGCGCGGTCCAGGACGATCTCGGCCACCTGCACGTGGCGCGGGGCGCTCTCGTCGAAGGTGGAGGAGAAGATCTCCGCGTCAACTTCCCGCTTGAGGTCGGTGACTTCCTCGGGCCGCTCATCGACGAGCAAAAGGATGACGTGCGTTTCCGGCGAGCTGGCGCGAATGGCCTTGGCGATGTCTTTCATGATCATCGTCTTGCCACCACGCGGCGGGGCGACGATGAGCGCGCGTTGGCCGCGGCCCAGCGGGGTGATCAGGTCAACGGCCCGGCCCGTCAGGGTGCGGGTAACGTTGTTCTCCAGAACGATGCGCTGGTCGGGAAAGAGAGCGGTAAGGTTGTCGAAGGGCTTCGGCGGTTCCCATTTTTCCAGCGGGATGCCTTCGATGGAGAGGATCTGGTCGGCGGTCATCCAGCGGTCCTTGCCCTGGGGGCACCGAAGCTTGGCGGAAACAAGATGGCCCTGCTGGAGGCCGTAACGCTGGATCATCCAGCGCGGCACGGAGACGTCTTCAGGAAAGGGCTTGAAGCTGAACCGGGGCCAGCGAAGGAAGCCTTGGTGCTCCCCGGCAGTCAGCTCGAGGACGCCCTCGGCGATGAGTTCCCCGCCATGGCTGGCATGGAATTTCATCAAATCGAAAATGAGATGGTGCCTGGTACGATCGGGATTGACGCGCATCCTCAAGGCCTCGGCGCGTTCCATCAGGGCCGCAAAGGTCATGGCGTGCAGTTCGTCGAGATGGAGGCGGCCAGGGCGCTGGGGCGACTCCGGTTCGGGAGCCGACGGCGTTATCGTGGCAGGTTGTTCATCCATAGTGCGTTTCTAATCAGGTATCTCGCAAAAAGTTCGGCTTGTTCATCGAGGCGCGCTTCGGGCGCGTCATTCCAGACGACATAATCGGCCCGAGCGGCTTTGGAAGCAAGGCTCGTTTGTGATGCGATCATTTTACACGCCATTTCCGGGGAAAGTCCCCTCCGCGCCACAATCCGCTCAATCTGAGTCGCTTCCCGGCAGGCCACTACGACCACGGCGTCGCATTGGCCCTCGGCTCCCACCTCGTACAGCAGCGGGATATCCAGAAGAAGCCACTCTGGCGCTTTCCCTGTGCGCCCCGGGCTGGAGCCTCGGAGAGCCCCTGCTTTTGCCGTCCAACGGGCCCGGATGGCCGGGTGGAGGATTTCCTCCAAGATACGGCGCTTGCTTTCGTCGGCGAAGACCCGTTCCCGGAGCCATTGCCGGTCCACACCGCCATCGGCTGAAAAAGCGGAGGGTCCGAACCGCTCTTGGAGGAGCAGCCGGACCCCGGAATCACTTTGGACCAGTTCGCGCGCGGTGGCGTCGGCGTCAAATACTTCCGCCTTCAGGAGCTGGGAAAGCCGGCCAGTGAAGCTCGACTTTCCCGAGGCAATGCCTCCTGTAATCCCGATGACAGGCACGAACGCTTGGGTCCGCTGCCGCTATTTCAGCGGCAGTTGCGGAGCGAGGAGCGGAGCGTTGTCGGCCCCGGCGGCGCCGGGCAGTCCGCCCGCGGTCGATACGCCGGTATCGTCCTTATCCTCGTCCTCGTTGTTGATCGGATCGCCAGCCGGGTTGATCAACCGAGCCGTGACAAAGATCATGAGGTTGCGCTTTTGGTGCTGATCCACGGAAGAGCGGAAGAAGCGGCCAACGAGCGGCACGTCGCCGAAGAAGGGAACCTTGTCTTCGACCTTCTGAACGTCTTCACGCATCAAGCCGCCGAGCATGACCGTCTGGCCGTCCCACACGCTGACGCTGGTGCGCACGCGGCGGGTGCTAAAGATCGGCTGGTTGATGACGTTCTCGGTAATCATGGCACGAGGCAGTGTGTTGCTAGTGCTCGTGTCATAGAAATACGTGATCGTATCTTTGACGGTGTCGTATACCGATTTAACAATGTTGCCCGAAGTGTAGGCGGATACGCCGTAGATCGGGGTGCCGTAGTTGATGAAACCTTCGAATTCCACCACCTGCGGTTCAAGCTGTAGGTCGATCGTCGAGCCGTCCGCCCCTACCGTCGGGTTCACATGCAAACGTACGCCGGTGGGTTTGACATCGAACGCGGTCGGTGTAGTCGGCGTTACAACCATAAGGGTGGTGGAACTGCCGGAGCTCGGGACTTGAGGCGGGTTGTATTCAGTCGCGTATTTGAACTCGCGAACGATTTCGATTTCCGCTTCCTGACCGCTCTTGCAGGTCACGCGCGGGGACGAAAGGAGATCGACACCCTTCTTTTGGTTCAATGCGCGCATGAGCGCTCTGAAGGAGGCGTCGCCGAAGACGCCGCTGACTCCGAACACCGTGGGAGCAGGGGCTCCCGTCGCGCTGTTGGGATAGAGCAGGGAGTCGATGGCGTTACTGCTGATAGCGGCTCCGGCAGTACTGCCGACACCGGAACGGTTGGCGGCGGTCAAGGAACCACCGGCGCTTCCGGAGAAGATGGATCCAGCCGAGCTCAAACGGCCCAAGCCGAGGGAACCGCCTGTAATATCGAAGCTCAGTTCCTTCAGGTTCGTCTGGGTGATTTCGACGAATTTGGCTTCGATATCAACCTGGGACGGCACGGTGCCGTTCAAGGCTTCCACGAGGTTGTCGATCAGCTCGATCTGCTCCTGGGTGTTCTTGACGATCAAGCGGCTGTTGGTCGCGATGAACGTGGCGGAGGATCCCGGAGGGAACTGGACGCCCATGCTGGAGAAGTAGTCCTTGGCGGGAACGTGGTTGGCTACGCTGCTGCCACCGCTACTAAGCGTGGCCGCGCCAGCCGTCGGAAGGGCGGTCGCTGGGCTGCCGGAGGCGGAAGCCCCGCCCGCCGTCGTGCTGAAGGTGCCCGGCGGAACTTTGTATTCCTTGGTGATAAGGGTGTCGTAAACGGCCGTGAGCGGGACTACCGCGACGGCGTACGGGTCGATCTTATATTTCAGGCCCGCGAGACTGGTGATGTACCGGAGCACTTCGGCCATCGGCACGTTGGAAAGCGAAAGGGTGATCGGCTGGGTGCCGACGGCTCCACCGCCACCTGCCCCACCGGCTGTTGCGACCGGGGTAGCGGTTTCGAGGCCGGGAATCGCGGGAGCGGCTCCAGCGCCAGCGTCGGCGGAGGGAGCAGAAGGAGCGCCACTTCCACTGTCGAGCTGGAGAACGATGTTCACGCCGCGACGGGAGGGATCCGGATCGCGGTCAAGTTCGCGCGATTTAACCTTGAGGAATTCAATGGCCTCGCGAACCGTGGCGTCCTTGAACTCAACCCTCGGGATAATGATGGAGTTGAGTTTGTTCTGGATGGCGACGGTGTTGTTCGTCGCGGGCGCGGAGCTACCGAGGATGCTCGACTTTGCCTGCACGCGGTGGATGGGCTGCTTCCAGGCGTCGGTCACTTTCCAAAGCATGCGGGCGCGGGTCTCGTCGTAGGCGCGCTCGGCGAAGTCCTGGCGGGCTTTGTCGACTTGGATCTGGCCTTCGCGGGCGGCGGTGTTGGTCGGGTCGACGGTGAGCACCTGGTCGTAGGTGTCCATCGCTTTCTGGTATTGAGCAGAATCGTAATACCCCTGGGCTTTGGCCAGCAGGTCGCGAACTTCCTCGATCTTGGCGTGGAATTTCGGGGTGATGGTTTTGTTGTAGTAACCGCGCTCGGAGAGGTGAGCCAGAAGCGTTTTGGCCTCTTTGCTGCCGGGGTTATACTCGGGAGCCAGGACGGCCTTGGCGGTCGCCTCGGCCTGGGCGAAGTTGCCCTCGGCGATCTGGCGCTCGGCCAGTTTGACGCTGGCGGTGGTGTAGCGCTCGATGGCGGCCCGGCGCAGGGTGTGCGTCACGGGGGCGTCACGCAGGGCGTCGGCGGCAAATTTATACTGCTGCACCGCGGTGTCGTAATCCTTCTTTGCAAATGCGGCGTCGCCCAATGCGATGGCTCTTTGAGCCTGAGCCACTTGGTCGTTACGACGGGCAATTTCGCGGTCGGCTATTCCCTGGACTGAATGCTGGGCACTGGAGCGGGGAATATCGCCGGCACGGACGGGTACGACCGCGGCTAAGCACACGGCCGAACTGAGGATGTACAACGGGGGCTTGATCATATACAGGCTGTCTACGGACTTTCTAGGAGGGTGAAATTGTCGTGCCGAGCCGTGGGCGCCGGGCGAAGAGGTGTTTTCTGGTTACATGAAAAAAGAGGGAGCAAACCGTACTTGCGCGGCCCACTCACTCCAGGCGGGGAACTTTGATCTGATCGCCAGTTTTAACGTTTATTATTAGTGCCTCGGCGTCGCCAATGTCAATCAGTTTGTACTGGATATCAGCTTCGGGCTTGAGGGTGAAGGTGCCGTCTTTCTTGACGATGACTTCGGTGCTGTCCCAGAGGTAGGCGAAACGGGCGTAGAGATCGGGCGAGTCTGCCTGGTGGCGCACGGTCATGACGAGGCGGAGGTGTGTCTCGGTATTCTCCACGGTGAGGGTGGAGACATCTTCATCCACGCCGGTGCGCTCGTTGAGGACCGACTTCTTTTCGAAAGAAATGACCTTGTACTTGGTCCCCTGGATGGTGTCGCCGATCTTGACGAACTGAGAGGGTTGTTTGACGTCGACCGTGTTGATCTGGAAGTTGCCGTCGTCGTCGTAGGCCTCGAATTTCAGGCGCGAGGATTTTTTGACGAATTGCTTAAGGCGCAGCTTGGTGATGTAGGCGGGGTGGGACGCCGGGTCAACCGGGTTGGTCTGGCCGTTGAATTCGTCAAGGTTGGTGAAGCCGTCTTTGTCGGGGTCCTGGTCGAGGACGTCGTTGTCGAGGATGCGGTCGGCGAGGCCGTTTTGCAGGAACCAGTCGTTGGGAACGGGGGCATGCAGGGCGGGGCTACCGGGCTCGAAGGGGTCGATCAGCGAATCTCTCTTGGTGATGGGATCGGTCTTGCCAACGTATTTGCGCGAGACGAAGAGGGAGCCGTTGTGCGCTTTCCATTCTGGCGGGGTCTGGAGGATGGTGTTGGCCTTTTCCATGGCCTCGGTTTCCAGCGAGACGACTTTTTTGCCGTGGGGCGGATCGGTGAGCACGGGGGCGAAGCGATCGGAGAACCCGCGAGCGGTCAGAATCAGGAAAATCGACGATACCAGCAGCGCTACCGCCGCGACAATCAGGGCGAAGCGATCGTAGTTCTTTTTGATCCAGTCCATAATTATTTCGGCAGGTTGCTGGCGAAGACGACAGTGTCGAAGTCCAGGGTCACGTTAAGTTTTTCAATACCGAGAACGTATTTGAGTTTGTCGGCTTGCGCTTGAGCGCCAGGGGTGGGCGTCGGGGTCGCTTTTTTGGCGGCGTCGCCCCGCTTTGGCGGTTTGGCTTGCTGGTTCTCAACTTTGACGTTGCGAATGATGTAAAACTGCTGGGTGCTCTTGGAGAGGTCGTTGATGACGTCCTGGAAGGCCTGCTGTTCGCCGACGAATTTGACGGTGAACGGGTACTTGCTGACGAGCGGGACGGGGGTGGCGCCCGCTTTGCCTTTGCCCTTCTGTTTCGGGTCGATGGGGGCGGGGGCTTTGGCGGCGTCGGCTTCCTCGGGCAGCTGGGGCCGGGTGATGGCTTCGATGGAGGCGACTTTCCGGTCGATCATGGTGGAGATGACCAGCTCGATGCACTTGAGCTGGCGGCCAAGAGCGGCGGCGGCTTCCGGCTTGGGTACCGAGGTGCGGTATTCGGAGAACCCAAGGTTGAGTTTATCGGGGAAGACGACTCCGGCTTTGGCGGCTTTTTCGGCGAGCGATTTTACAGAGGCGTTGAGCTGGTCCTGGAACTGCTCGGGCGTGAGTGGATCGAGCGGGAAGGCCATCGGCACGAGCTTCTCGTGAAGGGCAACGACGGATTCATCCGCGATCTTTTCCTGGTCCTTGAGGATTTTGACGTTGGAGGGCTCCGGGTAGAGCGGAAGGGATTGCAGTTCGCTTAGGCGGTCCTTCTTTTCGTTGAAGGCGGTGTTGGCTTCGTCGTAGGCGCTGTAGGAGGAGTAGACTGCCCATCCGAGGCCCAGGGTGCCCAGGCCGACGACGGCTCCGAAGATTGTGAAAAACTTGTTCTGACCCAGATTCATGGCACGAGGGACTTGTTAAGGGTAAGGCGAATCGTGTAGGTGGCGGCCCATTCGTCCGGCTGCATGGTGCTGCGTTCTTTGGTGGGCTGGACGGTGAAGTAGGACGATTTGGCCAGGGCGTTGGAAAAGTCGTCGACGATGCCAACTCCACGGGAGTTCTGCGCGTCAACATACATGCCTTTGAGCACGAGGACGGGTTTTTGCGGGCCCTTGGCGTTTTTGTTGTTGGCGGCGGAGGGGGTTTCTTTCGGGATTTCGATGTCCAGGGAGGAAACCCAGATGGAGCGGTCGGGGAGGCGCGAGTTGATGTCCTCGATCATGCTCAGCCAGTACTGGCGGTCGTCGACGGCGGCGGTGAGCGGGGCGGCGACTTCCTGCTTGGCTTTGATGGTGGCCCGGATTTTGGAGAACTGTGCGTTGACGGATTCGAGGCCGGCGATTTTCTCTTCCAGCTTGGCGGTGACTTCGCGCTGGACGGTGGTGCCGTGGGCGAAGTAGGCCCACCAGCCGCCCAGGATGGCGAAGAGGCAGAGGCCCGCGGCGACGAGGCAGGGAACGCGCGCGGCGGTCTCCTTGGCCTGAACGACGCTGGCGGGCTGGAGGTTGAGCTCCATGGGGCACTCGGAGCCGCTGCGCAGGCCGAGGCCGACGAGTTCGCCCAGCAGGTGGGCGTCCCGGACGATTTCGGTGACGTCAACGCCTTTGTCGACGGCGACGTTGCGCAGGGGGTTCAAAAATTCGATGGGCAGGGCGAGTTTCTCGCTAAAGAATTCGCGCATGTAGGGCATGGCGACGGCGCCGCCGCACAGGAAGACGCGCTCGGGCTGGCTGCCGCTCTGCTGGGAGCGGTAGAAGGAGATGGACCGGGTGATCTCGGCGTGGAGCCGGGTCATGGAGTTGCGCACGAGCTTGGAGACGCGGGCGATTTCCGGGTCTTGCGGCTCGGCGTAGGTGCCGCCCAGGCTGACGAAGCCCTGGCGCTTTTTGCGCTCCTCGGCCTGGCCGAAGGGTTCGTTGAAGTCTTTGACGATGGCGGCGGTGATGGTGTTGCCGCCGATCGGGATGGAGCGGGAGAATACTTTCTTGGCCTCGATGAAGATCAGGTTGGTGGTGCGCGAGCCGATGTCGATCAGGAGCGAGCAGCCCGAGAGGTCGCTGTAGTTGTAGCGGTAGGCGTTGTAGAGCGCCATGGGGCTGACGTCGACGACTTCGGTGCGGAAGCCGGCGTCCTGGACGGCTTCGTTGAGCTCTTCGAGCAGGTCGCTCTTGATGGCCACCAAGACGACTTCGAGTTTGCCCGGGTCGGGAGAGGTGACGAGTTGGTAGTCCCAGACGACTTCGTCGATGGGGAAGGGGACGTTTTGCTGGGCTTCGAAGGCGACGATCTGGTCGATCTGTTCCTCGCCCACGGAGGGGAGCTTGACGAAGCGGGTGAAGACGGACTGGGCGGGGATGGAGTAGTTGACCGCGGCTCCGGAGGCTTTCAGATTCGCGGCGAATTCCTTGAGGATGACGCTGGTCTGGGCGACCCGGGTGATGTCCTGGGCGGGATCAGCGAGCAATTCGGCGGTGCGGTAGCCCGAGAGGATCAGGCCTCCCTGGGGGTCCCGGATAAATTCGGCAAGTCGGACGGTCTGGGAACCCAGACTCAAGCAGTAGATACGTTGAGGCGCAGCCATGATTTGTTAACGCACCCGCACCTGGTTTAGAGGCATCCGCTGGAGTAAATCGCAGGCTCCGACGCCCGAACGACGGACGCCGACGATGCGATTCCCGGTCTTGGACTGGGGCAGACTCGCCCCGGCGACGTCTGCACGGGCAGCGGCCGGGCGCGTTAGCGCGAGAAGCGTAAACTCTTTCATGGTGGGGGAAAAAAGGGGGCGAAATAAATTTATGCGTGATCCCGCTTCGGAAGGCAAAGCAAAAGTCGGCCTTTTTCAAGAGCCGACTTATGCCTGTCCCTGGGATTAAACCCGGGGACGGAAGTAGTCGATCGTTTTGACGATGCCTTCTTCGAAGGTGACCTTGGGTTCCCATCCGAGCAGTTTCCGTGCCCGGGTGATGTCGGGTTTGCGTACTTTCGGGTCGTCGACGGGCAGCGGGTGGGTCTCGATGGTGGAGTGGCTGCCGGTGATTTTGATGATCTGCTCGGCGAATTCGCGAATGGTCATTTCGCGCGGGTTGCCGATGTTGACCGGTTCGTGGAAGTCGGAAAGCATGAGGCGGTAGATGCCGTCGATCAAGTCGCTGACGTAGCAGAAGGAGCGGGTCTGGGAGCCGTCGCCGAAGA
Organism: Spartobacteria bacterium UBA695; assembly: GCA_002298145.1. Classification (GTDB taxonomy): domain Bacteria; phylum Verrucomicrobiota; class Verrucomicrobiia; order Chthoniobacterales; family Chthoniobacteraceae; genus UBA695. The sequence goes on from DBMP01000015.1 coordinate 256,029, forward strand.
TGGTGATGGGGGCTCCGGTGAGGGCTTCGCCGATGAAGGCGGGGACGACGCGGCCGTCGCGCAGGCGCATGCGGGGCCCGTAGGTGTTGAAAATGCGCACGATGTGCGTATTGACGTGGTGGTAGCGGTGGTAGGCCATGGTGATGGCCTCGGCGAAGCGCTTGGCTTCGTCGTAGACGCCGCGGGGCCCGATGGGGTTGACGTTGCCCCAGTAGTCCTCGGTCTGCGGGTGGACGAGCGGGTCGCCGTAGCACTCGCTGGTGGAGGCGATGATGAAGGCGGCTTTCTTGGCCTTGGCGAGGCCGAGGGCGTTGTGGGTGCCCAGCGAGCCGACTTTGAGGGTCGGGATCGGGTGCTCAAGGTAATCGATGGGGCTGGCCGGGGAGGCGAAATGCCAGACGTAGTCGAGGGGCTCGTCGATGAAGAGGTACTCCGTCACATCCTGTTTGATGAAGCGGTAGTTCTCGTTGCCCGCGAGGTGGGCGATGTTGTCCTGGCTACCGGTGATGAAGTTGTCGATGCCGATAACGCGGTGGCCCTCCGCAAGGAGACGGTCGGTAAGGTGAGATGCCAGGAATCCGGCGCCGCCGGTGACAAGAGAGATCTTTTGCGAAGGTTTGGTGCTCATAGCTTGGGTTCTAGATTAGTAACGGAATACGTAAAATGGGAAGAGAAGATTTTCAAGAGAGCGCGGGAAGCGCGTCAGGAGCGGCAATTTTGACCACGATTTCGGTGAGGACGGTCTTGGGGTCGAGGCTGCTGGTGACCAGGGAGACGTTGGCCGCGAGGCAGGCGGCAAGGGCGGCGCGCAGCTCGGCGATTTCGTAGCGGTGGGCGTGCATGGCGGCGAGGCCGAGGGCGTAGGTGTTGAGGCCGCCGTCTTTTTTGCGTGGGAGGTGGTCGGTGGCGGTGGAGGGGAGGCGGTTGAGCGCGCCGGTGAAGTGGAACGGGGCGGAGGGGCGGCTGAGGCGGTGGCGCACCATGAGGTCCTTGGCTAGCAGCAGGTTGCGCACGGTGGGGATGACGGCCACGAGCAGGATGCCGATCGGGGTCTCGCCTTGGAAGAGGAGCTGATCGACGAGGGCGAGCGCGGCGTCCAAGTCGCGGGCGGCCAGGGCGTTGCCAAGCTCGAAGACGACGCCCGCGCGGGAGGACGGGACCATGAGGCGGACGTCGGCGGGGGCGACTTCGCGTCGATCAGGGCCGAGGTAGAGGTCGAGTTTTTCCAGTTCGTTATCGATCTGGCGGGAGTCGCCGCCGGTCTGGAGTACGAAGAGTTCCAGGGCGTCGGGGTCGAAGCGGAGGCCGAGGGCGCGGGCCCGATGGCCGACGATGGAGCCTGCTTCGTCTTCCCAACCGCTGCGGCTGGTGTCGAGCTTGTCGAAAACCTCCAGCGTGCCGACTTTGCCCAGCGCTTTGTAGAAGGCGCGGCGCTTGTCTACCTCCGGGGCGCTGATGAGGAGCTTGACGCCCGCGGGGAGGCCGGTTTCGAGGGTCTCGGCGAGGCGGGCCAGGGCGTCGAGCACGGCGGCGGAACGGCCGGTGACGTTGTCGGCCAGGAAGTTCGCATTTTTGAGCCAGACGAGCTTGTCGCCGCCGAAGAAGGGGAGGGTGAGGATGGCCTCGAGGGTCTGGTGAACGCGGGTGGAGGCGGCATCGGCGTTGTCGGCCACGCCGTCGATGATTTCGCAAGCGAGGTCGCCCGCGCCCGGCGGGGTCATCTCCCCTGCCCGCTGCAAGGCGATGCGCTTGACCTCGGCTTCGTCCGACCCGACGACGGCATGGATGCCGGAGGGGGCGGCGGCGTTTTTGGAGGGGGAGCGTTTGGCGGGAGCTGGCATGGAAGAGCGGGAATTTACGGACAAAGGGGCGCAACAATCAAGGCTATCTGGAAAACCGGTTGTAGCGCCGGACCAGGCCGAGGTAGTCGCCCACTTGATCGCCGTAGACTTTCGCGGCGGCGGCGGCAAAGGGCGTCCCGGCAATGATCTCGCCCACTAGTTGCGGGAAGCGCTCGGGAGGGAGGTCGCCGAGCAGGAAGCAGACGAGCTTTTCGCTGGTCTGGTAGAAGCGCCGGATGTCTTCCCGATTCTTGGGGTAGCCTTTGATGGCGGTGAGTTCTTCGAGGGGGTAGGTGGCGTCGTCGAACGGCGGGAGGATGCCCTTGGCCCAGACTTGCTTGCGCGTGGCGATGCTGGCGCCCCCGCAGTACTCGGCGAAGCCTTCGTTGAGCCAGTTGGGCCAGCGGTGGCCGGGGTAGACGCGCTCGACGACGACGTGGGCGGTTTCGTGGGCCAGGGTGCGGCTGTCGAAATTCTCGCCCATGCCGCCGATGTGCAGGTAGAGGTTGCCCGCGCAGGCCACGCTGCCGGACCATTCCATAAAGCCGACCTGCCCGCGGAACTCCTCCCATTCCCGCCGGTCCTGGAAAATGAAGACGTGGGATTTGTGCGCGATCTGCTCGTTGGAAGCTCCGAGCGCCCGGGCGGCGAACCAGAGGTCGTACTCTACTTCGCGAACGACTTTCTGCGCCTCGGTGGCGCGGCGGTAGTGGACGATGAAGTGCGGGGTCTCGGCGTGCTTCCATTTCTGGGGCGCGAGGGCGAGGGCTTTGAGGGCCAGTTCGTCCATCGAGAAGGCGGAGAGGGCCTCGAGCTTCTTCTCCTCCAGCCGCACCTCGCGCGGCGCTTCATCCAAGGCGGCAATGGCTGGGGAAAGGCCCATCGCCAGGGCCGCCACCAGCGAGAGTGTGCTCCGTGCTCCGATTGTCATAGAGTCTCCTTCTCCCGGGTCTGGGGCTAAAAAGCAAACCCAAAACTGAAATGCCACGCGCCGGTCGGCTGGTTGGGCTGGCGGGCAGGGTTCCAGCCGTAATCGAAGCGGATCGGGCCGATGGGGAGCCGGTAGCGCAAGCCCGGGCCGATGGCGAAGCCCGTCTGGCCCAGCTCGGAACTGAGGCGGCGGCCGGTGGACCCGGCATCGCCGAAGAGGGCGAGGTCGAAGTTATCGCGGATGGGCGTTACGAACTCGACATTGGCGACAGTGAAGGTCTCGCCGCCGACGGGATGGCCGTTGACGTCCTTGGGGCCCAGGGTGCGGTCCACGAAGCTGCGGACGGAGGTGGCGCCGCCGTTGAAGAAGCGTTCGTCAATGGGCAGGGCGGCGCTGCCGTTGAGCGGGGCGATCTCCCCGCCGCGCAAGCCGAAGGCGAGCAGCGAATCGCGCCCCACCGGCAGGTAGTACGAGCCCCGGAGGGTGCCGCGCACGAATTTCAGTGAGCTGCCAAAGAGGGTGGAGGCGTAGTCCCCGGTGGCATTGAGGACGTAGCCGCGCCGGGGGTTGAGCACGCTGTCGCGGGTGTCGTAGGTGGCGCTCAGGCCGACGCTGTCGGTGCGGTAGACGGTGGTGCCGAGGTCGGCTTCGGCGATATCGACTTTCTTGATATTGACCGCACGGGTGAGCGCAAAGGCGCCGAGTTCCAGGTGCTCGCCGATTTTGCGCGTAAGCTCGGGCCGGAAGCCGGTCTCGATTTTGGAATAGCCATCGAGGTCCTGGTTCAAGGCGTAGAGGCGCAGGCGCAGGGTGTAGTCGCTCTCCAGGATCCACGGGTCGGTGTAGGCGAGCTCGCCGCGCAGGAGTTTCTGGGCGATCTCGGTGTCGAAGGTGAGCGGGCGGCCGTTGCCAAAAAGGTCGCGGTCGGTGTAGCGGACGCCGAAGATCGCGCCGTCGATTTTGGCATAGCCGATGGAGAAGCCGACTTCGCGCGCCTTGGCTTCTTCGACCTGGAAGTCGAGCCCCACTTCGTTGCCCGGCAACGGCGTCTGGGTGAGGCGCAGGTTGGTGAAGAGGCCGGTGCCCATGAGCCGCCGGTAGCGTTTTTCGACTTCGTCGGGGTCGTAGACTTTCCCCTCCAGCCGCTTGAAGCGGTTCTCCAGGAAGCTGGCGCGCAGGCGCCCGAGGCCCTTTTGGGAGATGCCTTTGAAGTGGTAGACTTCGCCCGCTTTGACGACGAATTTGACGGGCACGGCGCCGCCAACGGCCTGGGCGGGGTCGGCCTGGCCGTGGACTTCGGCGGTGAAGTAGCCGCGCCGTTTGTAGAAGTAGACGATTTTGCGCTCCAGGTTGGTAACGGCCAGGGGGGTGAAGGGCTTGGTGGTGAAGACCTCCATTTCTTTGCGCAGCTCGGCCTCGGGGTAGAAGATGATGTCGCCCTCGAAGGTGATTTTGCCAAAGCGGTACTTCTGGCCTTCCTGGATGGCGATGACGACGTTGGCGCGGGTTTTGTCGGCGGAAAGGGTGACTTGCGGCGGGTCGACGACGGCGTCGAGGAAGCCCTCGGATTGGTAAAGGCCGCGCAGCCGCCCGACGCCGCTGTTAAGGTCGCTCTCGATGTAGGGCAGGACCTGGTTTTTGCGGCGACGGCCGGGGAAGCGCTCGCGGATGGCGCCGGTGACGTAGTCGAGCAGTGTGGCGGAGGGCAGGTGGGCGTTGCCTTCGAAGCGGATCGTACCGAGCTGGGTCAGCGGGCCCTCGCGGATGGTCAGGCGCAGGGTGGAGCCGCTGGCGATGGTCCAGGTGACCTCGGCCTGGGAGTAGCCGTGCTGCCGGTAGAAGACGCCGAGGAAAAACGCGGCGTCGTCGGCCAGCGCCGGGGAGAGGCCGGATTCTTCGATGGCGGTGAGTTGGTCGGCCAAGGCGGCGTGGATCTGGTTGGAGTTAAACGCCTTGGCTCCCTCTGCGATGAGGGTGAGCCGGGAGAGCTTGACCGGGCGGGGCGTGGGGGTGGCCAGCGGCAGGGCGGGCTGGTAGGGCTCGACGGGGGCGGGGTTTTCCGGCGTGGGCTGGAGGGGCTTTTCGCGCTCGGCCTGAGCATTGCGGGAGAGCGGCATCTCCGGCGGCGTGGGCAGGGGCGGCAGGGAGGGCTGGCCCTTGGGCGACGGAGCGGGGCTGGGGCGGGGCGAAACGCCCGGCAGCGGGGTCGGCTCCTGGACGGTCACGGGCGTCTGCGCCCGGAGCCCGAGGGGTAGGAGCAAGGCCAGGAATAAAATGTGCCAAAAGATTCCTTTGCGCAATGCGGTATGACTGGGCTTCGATTGAGTCATACTACCGAAAGCGGATCAAGTATTGCAGTTGCATACGCATGTCGCCCTGCATGTCGACGCCCGCGCCGATCTGGTAGGCGTTGGAGAGTTTGAGCTTCCCCATGAGCTCCTGTTTGCCGGTGCGCGGATCGACGCCGCCGACGTCGAGGGAGAACCAGTCAAACGGGTTGGCGCTGTTGCTGGGGGCGGTGCGCCGGGGGAAGACTTTGCGGTAGACGTCCTGGAAAAGGAGCGCGGCGGCGCGGCCCGTGGCGGCTTGGTTGTTTTGCTGGAAGTCGCGCGTGGTGGCTCCGGTGGCCAGGAGCGTGACGACTTCTTCCTGCGGCAGCGAGGGCTCGGAGGTGAAGAGCGTTTGCGGCTCCAGGGCGGTGCCGTAGAGGTAGACGTTGACGTTGTAATCCCGGATACGCGAGGAGCCGTGGATGTCGAGGGACGGGTTGAGCGAGGCGTTGCCGGAGAAGTAGAGCGCGCCGTGGTCGACGCTAAGGGTGCTGAAGGGGAGCGAGGCGACCAGGTTATCGACCCACACCACGCCGTCGAGCGTGGGGGCCAGGCCGCTGCCGCCAAGGCGCAGGTGGGCCTGGAGGGCGCCGTCGGCCAGGTTGCCCTTGACGACAAAGGGCTCGTCGGTCTGGAGAATGACGTTGTAGGTCCAGTCGCGGAAGGGCGTGAGGGTGGTGGAGAATTGGTAGCCCCCGAGGGCCGGTTTCGGCGCGGGGCGGCCCGGCAGGCCGATGGGCAGGATCTCGACTTGGCGGAAGAAGCGGCTCTTGTTAATGCCGAGCCTGCCGCTGACGTTGGCGGTGCCCAGCGGGCCGGTGAAGTGCAGATCGGCGTTGCTGCGGAAGGTCAGCGTGTCGTTGCGCACCAGGAGGGTCCCCTGGGATTGCAGGCGGAGGTCGAGCTGCGGGTTGGTGAGCGGCTCCAGCTTGACCTTGCCGGTGACGGAGAAGGGCCCCCCCGCGATGGCTCCGCTGAAGCGCTGGAAGGTCAGTTCGTTGCCGTTGAAGCGCAGGTCGCACAGGAGGTGGTCAACCCCGGGGACGGCGGGGCTGGTGAAGCGGATGGCCCCGAGGTCCATGGCTACGCCGCCGCTTAGGATCGGTTGGGAGAGCGTGCCGCGCGCCGTGGCGTCCACGCTCATGCGGCCCTCCAGGTAGCGGATGCCGGACAGGAAGGGGGCAAAGATCCCGGCGGGCGAAGGCGGCAGCTTGATGGACCCGGCGATGGGGGCTTGCGGATCGAGCTTGCGCTCGCGGATCAGCTGGCGCAGGTCGGCGGGCATGGAGCCCTTGAAAAGCAGCGGGCTCAAGCCCGGCTGGGCAAGCGAACCGGAGAGGGCCAGGCGCCCGTCTTTATAGGTGATCTGCGCGGAACCGGCGGCAGGGGGCAGTTTCTCCGCCGCGCCGCTCTGGAGGTTGCGGGCGTCGAACTGGGCGGTGAGGTCGGGCTCGGAGAGGGTCCCGGCGGCCTTGAAGGTCCCCTGGAGCGCCCCGCGCACGGCGAGGCCGGGGCGGGAGGCCGGGAAGCGCTTGGCGAGGTCAACCGGCTCCAACGTCAGGGCCGCTTCGATCGGCTCCGTGGGCGGAAGGAGCGTTCCGGGATCGGTCGGGTTGCGCAGGTCGAGCGGGAAGCTGAGGCTGCCGGTGACGGTGGTCTGCCCGCCCACGGTAAGGCGCAGGTCGTTGACGTGAAGGCGCTGATCGTGGAGGCGCACCCCGGCTTGCAGCGTCCCCTGGTCGCTGGCGAGTTTCAGGGCGGTGATCTCGACGCTCTCCGGAGAGTAGCTCCCGGCCACCTCGCCATCGACGCCGGTGAATTTCCCCCAGCAGCCGTGCCTGAGCGTTACCCTCCCCTCGCCCCGGTGGCGCATGGCGGCGATGCGGCCCGAGCCGCGCCAGTCGACCTCAAGCGCGCCGCCGATGGGGGTCTGGAAAAAGGGCTGGAAGAGGGCGATATCCTCTACGGAGCCTTTCAGGCTGGCTTCGTAGGCGTGGGGGTGGTCCAGGGCGAGCCAGCCATCGGCGGTGAGTTTGTCGTGGCCGTTGAGATCGAGGAGCCCTCCTTTTAGGTGCAGGAGGCCCTTCTCCAGCGGCAGCTCCAAGCGAATCTGGCGCGCGAGGAACTGGCGGAAATAGATATTCCCGGCGTCGAGCCAGAGGCCCCCCCCGAGGCCCTCGTGCCACGGGTGGTCGGCGTTGATGGGCCCGAGGGGCCGCGAGGCGCTGAAGCCCAGGCTGGCCTGCTTGAGGCCGAATTCCGCGCCGGCGACGTTCACCGCGTTGCCCGAACCCTCCACCAACAGGCGTTGCCCCTCAACGCGCAGGCTTCCCCAGGCCTCGATCGAGCCGCCGGTAAGGTGGGGATCGAGCCGGGCGAGGTCGGACGCGTTCAGGTCAAAGGTGCCGCGCAAGCCGTCGATGCGGACCTCGGCCCATTTGGTTGGGAGCTGGTACTCGCCGTCAAACGCGAAACGGTTCGCGCCGGTGGAGGCCTTGATGCCTTGCAGCCGGACCCGCCCCCCGCTCAGCAAAAAGCGCCCCGAGGCCTCGTCCAGCGCGAGCGTCCCCACGGTGGCGTTTTCCGTGTTAAAAACGATATCCCCCTGCCACGCCGCCGGGTTGCGCGGATCGCCCTCCAGCGATACCCAGGCTTCCCTCAGCGGCCCGGAGAGCGGCACCTTCCAGCCGAAGTGCCGCCCGAGCGTCCCCAGCGGCAGATTGGCCAGGTAGGCGTTGACCTGCACCCGGCGGTTCGCTCCGGAAAGGTCGCGCCCCCAGAGGAACACCCCGAGGTCACCCCCGAGCACGGTGCCCTCAAAGGAGAACGAGCTGACCCCCTGGTCGCGCCGGGAGGCGTCGAAATCCATGCGCACGCCGTGGATCTCCTTGCCGATATCGAAATCCCGCAGCACCAGGTGGCGGTTAACGTAAGTGGCGTTCGTGCGAAGGCCGCTCCACGAGCCGTAGCCGGGCAGATCAAGCTGACCGATGCGGATATACCCCTCGCGGTCTGGGTCCAGCAGCGCGTGGATGTCGTTCCAGACGTACATGCCGTGGCGGGTCCGGATGCTCAGGTTAAAGTTCTCGATCTGCGCCCGGTCGCTATACATGGCGGGCTGCTGCAGGATGTTGCGCAGAAAATGGGCCAGCTTTTTCTCCTCGTCGGTGCTGCTGCGGATGGGGGCCAGCTGGAGCTTGGCGTTGCGGAGGTTGTAGTAGGTCAACGCCCGGGCCGGGCCGCGCCGCAGGAGGGTCCAGAGGCTGTACTCCAGGCGCAGGCGGTCAACGTCGATGGCGTCGAACGGGACGGGGCCGTAGGAGACGGCGTGGACGTCCTGGAGCGTCAGGTGCGTCCAGACGCTGCCCCGGAGATCGCCCGTCAGCGTCACCTGGTGCTTCGCCGCGAGCCGGACGACGGCATTCCAGATGACGGCCCGCAGGATCATCTGGTGAAACACCAGCAAAAGGAGCGTCGCCAGGAGCCCACCCCGCCAGAACAGGCGCCCCCATTTCGCCCTGGAGCGACGGGGAGCCTTCGAGTGAGCCTCTGATGGAGCGGAATCCGGCATGTTTCTTAAGAAATGGGCCTAGCATAAAAGCGCTTGTGAAAAACGCAATGCCTCGGCTTTCCTTAGACTGGATTCCGCGGAGATTATTCAGCTTATTTCCCTACCGGCCCTCCAGGATCGCAGCGATGAAGCGGTCGATCGACGGCTGCCATTCCTTTTCGTAAACGGCGGCAATCCCGAAATCAAAACCGACGAGATAGCTCCCGCGCTCGACCACCGCGAGCTTCACCAAGGCGCGGTCGTTCCAAACGGGCCGATCAAACGCCGCCTGGGCCACCAAGGCGCTCTCTTTGCCGAAGATCCGCCGACCCTGGTATTCCTCGCGGACAAAGTTGGGCTTCTCCTGGACCCCCTTCAGCATCTCTTTGATCCAGCCGTCCGGGGTAATCATCGACTTCGGAATGACGTAGACCCGGCAATGCAAAAAATAGTTGAGTTGGTTGGTGGCCGTCGGGGTTTGCTTTTTCTCGTAGTAAACCTGCAAACAGCCCTTGTACGGAGCATCCTTGGTCACCGAAACCCGCGTCTGCCCATCGAGGCCCTTGGGAAATACCAGCCCGCTGCCGGGATCGACACAAGCCCCCGTCTGGGGGTCGAGCGGCAAATCCGACGACGGAGCTTCCTTAACCGTCTGGCAGCCGAAAAGAAGCCCCAGCGCCGCCAAGCCAGCCAAGCCCACAACGCTCCGCATCCAGAGCCTTAGATTTTGCATGGAAAAAACAACCATCCTTTTCTTCTAGAGGAGCGCCAGAGGCGGGCCAAGATTGGCAACGTGACAATCTCATGAAGAGGGCTTCACCTCGCCGAAAATCCGCCTATATTGATGCGACTATGTCCGATTCCTTCGTCCATCTGCATCTCCATACGGAATACTCGACCCTCGATGGGGCCGTGCGCATTCCCGACCTGATTAAGAAGGCGAAGAAATTCGACATGCCCGCCTGCGCCATCACCGATCACGGCGTCATGTACGGGGCCATCGACTTTTACCTCAACGCGAACAAAGCCGGGATCAAGCCGATCCTCGGCTGCGAGGTCTACATCGCCCCCGGTTCGATGACCGAGCGTAAAGCCGCCAGCGCCCGCGAGGCCGCCTATCACCTCAACCTCCTGGCCGAAAACGAAGAGGGCTACCAGAACCTGATCAAGCTCGTCTCCCTGGCCCAGTTGGACGGCATGTACTACAAGCCGCGGATCGACTTCGACTGCCTGGCAAAGTACTCCAAGGGCCTCATCGGCCTGAGCGCCTGCCTCAAGGGCCAGGTGCCCGCCGCCATCCTGGAGGATAACTACGGCAAAGCCCGCGACCTCGCCGCCCGCTACCGCGACATCCTGGGCAAAGACAATTTCTTCCTCGAAATGCAGGACCACGGCATGGAGGCGCAGCGGAAAATCAACGCCGTCATGCCCAAGCTTGCCAAGGAGCTGGGCCTGGGCCTCGTTGCCTCCAACGACGTCCACTTCCTCAACAAAGAGGACCACGAGGCGCATGACATCCTGATCTGCATCGGCACCGGCTCCAACGTCGCCGACGAACGCCGGATGCGCTACGGCACCGAGCTTTACTTCAAGAGCGCCGAGGAAATGCGCGAACTCTTCCGCGAACTCCCCGAGGCGTGCGACAACACCCTGCGCATCGCCGAGCGCTGCCACTTCAAGCTCGATACCTCGCCCAAGTACCCGGACTTCGCGCCGCCCGCCGGGAAAACTCAGAACGGCTACCTGCGCGAGATCGTCGACGCGGGCATCAAGCGCCGCTACAAGGAAAAGGCCGACTCCACCGAGGTGCAGGAGCGCTTCGAAAAGGAGATCAAGGTCCTTGAAGGCCAGGGGTTCGTGAACTACTTCCTGATCGTCTGGGACTTCATCAACTGGGCCAAGGAGCACGGCATCCCCGTCGGCCCAGGCCGCGGTTCCGCGGCAGGCTCGCTCATCGCCTACGCCATGGGCATCACGGACATCGAGCCGCTGGAGTTCAAGCTTCTCTTCGAACGCTTCCTGAACCCCGAGCGCGTCAGCCCGCCCGATATCGACGTCGACTTCTGCCCCAACCGCCGCCCCGAGGTCATCGAATACGTGCGCCAGAAATACGGCGAGCGTTCCGTGTCGCAGATCATCACCTTCGGCACCCTGGGCGCAAAGTCGGTCATCCGCGACGTCTCCCGCGTCATGGGCTGGAGCTACGGCGACGCCGACCGCATCGCCAAGATGATCCCGAATGAGCTGGGCATCACGCTCACCGGCTTCGAAAAGATGGACAAGGAAACCCACGAGATGAAGCACATCGACGGGGCCATCGACAAGAACCCCGAGCTGCGCGCCGCCGTGGACAACGAACCGGCCGTCAAGCAGATGTGGGAAGCGGCCGTCAAGCTGGAGGGCCTCACGCGCGGCACCGGCGTTCACGCGGCGGGCGTCATCCTCGGCTCGCGGGACTTGAGCGACTTCATCCCGCTGACCCGCGCCAACGACGGCTCCATTGTGAGCCAATACTCCATGGCCCCGACCACCGAGGTCGGCATGTTGAAGTGCGACTTTCTGGGCCTGAAAACCCTGACGATCATCACCGACGCGCAGAACCTCATCCGCAAGCACACGCCGGAATTCGAGATCAGCACCATCCCGCTCGACGACGAGAAAACCTACGACCTTCTCAACCGCGGCGACACCACCGCCGTGTTCCAGTTGGAATCCGGCGGCATGGTCAACGTCTGCCGCCAGTTCGACCTGACGAACATTGAAGATATCAACGCCATCCTGGCGCTCTACCGTCCCGGCCCGATGGACCTCATCCCGGACTACATCAAGCGCAAGAAAGGCCTGGCCAAGGTCAAGTACGCCCACCCGCTGCTGGCCAAAGTCTGCGCCGATACCTACGGCATCTTTGTCTACCAGGAACAGGTCATGCAGGCCGTGCAGGTCCTGGGCGGCTACACGCTCGGCGGCGCCGACTTGCTCCGCCGCGCCATGGGTAAAAAGGACAAGGAGAAGATGGCCAAGGAGCGCATCAAGTTCGTTGACGGCTGCGGCAAGCTCCACAAAATTCCCGAGCCCAAGGCGAACGAGATCTTCGACTTGCTGGAAAAATTCGCCGGTTACGGCTTCAACCGTTCCCACTCGGCGGCGTATGCCTGGGTCAGCTACCAGACGGCCTACCTCAAGGCCAACTACCCGGTCGAATTCATGGCCGCCGTGATGAGCAATGAAATTTCCAACACGGAGAAAATCTCCGTGCTCGTCACCGAATGCGACCGCATGGGGATCAAGATCATGGCCCCAGACGTCAACAAAAGCTCCCTCAAGTTCGCGCCCGAGAAACTCACGGGCGAACTGCCGCCCAAGGCCGATGGTACTGAGTACCACGGCGGCATCCGCTACGGCCTGGCCGCCATCAAAAACGTCGGCGAGGCGGCGATGGAAGCGGCCATTGCTGAACGCGAAACCAACGGCGTCTTTGCGTCGTTGGAGGATTTTTGCGGCCGGGTCGACTCCAAGAAAATGAACAAAAAGGGCCTCGAATGCCTCGTCAAATGCGGCGCATTCGACTTCACCCGCGTCGAGCGCGCCCAGCTATTCAGCGAGATCGACGGAGCCCTCGCCGCCGCCGCCAGCGCCCACCGCGACCGCGCCCAGGGGCAGATCTCCATGTTCGACGTCTTCGAAGCCGCCCCCAAGCCGAAGAAGCGCCCCGGCTCCGTGGTCCAGCCGTGGAGCCAGTCCGAGAAGCTCACCTACGAAAAAGAGCTGCTCGGCTTCTACGTTACCGGCCACCCGCTCGACGAATACCGCAGCGTCCTGGAAAGCGGCAAGTACCTCCCCATCGCGGGCCTTGGCGAGCAGGAAGACAAAGCCACCGTCGTCGTCGCCGGAGCCCTGGCCAGCGTCGAGCGCAAGTTCACGAAAAAGGATAGCAAGCAATTCGCCATCCTGAACCTGGAAGACCTCACCGGCTCCATCGAAGTGATGGTCTGGAGCGAGACCTTCAACAAAACCAACACGCTGCTCGTGCAAGGCGAAGTCGTCTCCATCACTGGCCGCCTCGACAAGCGCGAGGAGAGTCCGCGCCTGACAGCAAGCGACGTCAAGCCAGTCAAAAAATCCGAGCGCGTGGAAAAGCCGCTCGTCCTCAAGCTCGACCGCGTCACCGCGCTGCCCGAGGACCTTGAGCGCATCCGGGATATTATCTGGAAATATCCCGGAAACCGCCGGGTAAAAATCCACGTCACCGGCGGCGAAGGCAAGCCGGTCTGGATCGTCCCCTCCGACGAATTCCGCATCGGAAAAGAAGCCGAGGCCGCCCTCGCGGCCTGGACGGTGTAGGAATGAGTATATAAACCTACAGCAGCCACCTCGTTTCCCTCGCTACGCTACCACGGGCAGACCCCGCGCGCGGCGGTTGGAGGCGTAGATGGAATCCCGCTCCGGTTCCCCGCCCGTCTCCAGGAACTCCAGCCACTCGGCGGTGTTGAGCACAGCAGCGAAACGGCTCTGCAATACCACGGTGACCACCCGGTGAATCTCCTCAGCCGTGGCGCTTCCCGCGCGGTTCGCGTACGGCAGCGACCCCGCGGCGTCGGCCAGCAGTTCCACCGCAAACCCCCGGTGCGCCAGGTCCAGGACGGTCGAAAGCACGCAATTGTGCGTCATGTAGCCCGCCACCGTGACGGTCTCGATGCCCTGGTCGCGCAGCCACGCTTCCAGCCCCGTTCCCGCCAGGGCGCTGGGGAGGCTCTTGGAGGTAAAATAATCCCACCCCCGCTCGGCCACGACGGCGTGGAGCGCGCCGCCAAAGGTGCCTTTGGCCAATACCGGCGCGGATTCCGGAAGCGGGTTATCAACCACAGCCAAGGCAACGCCATGCCGCCGCGCACCGTCGATCGCCTCGCCGATGCGGGCAAGCGAGGCCTCCACGGGCGGGTATTCGATGGGCAGCGCGCCGCCGTTGTAATCGTTTTGAACGTCGATGAGAAGCAGGGCTCGTTTGAGTTGCGGTTTCATGGCTGATCAGCGTGCCCGCTTTCGCTCAAAAATTAAAGTGGCCCGAAGGACATTTTTCGTTCAAACTGGGCCACGCCTTTCCCAACGCACCGCGCCGTCCATGAAACCCCGCCAAACCATCGCCGTCATCGCCTACAACCGGATCAACCCCTTCCTATTGTCGATCCCCGGAATGGTGTTTTCAAACGAACCGGGCACGCCGGGAGCGCCACGCTTCAAAGTCATGGTCTGCGCCGCCGAACAAGGGCCGCTCACATCGACGGCCGGTTTTAAAATATTACCCACGCACACCATGGCGGAACTTCGCCGGGCAGACATGGTTATCGTTCCAAGCTGGCGCGATGCCGCTGAAGCCCCTCCGGAAGCTCTCCTGTCCGCGCTCCGGGCTGCCCACCGTCGCGGCAGGCTCGTCGTCGGGCTTTGCCTGGGCACCTACGTGCTCGCGGCCGCCGGGCTGCTCAACGAACGAAGCGCCACCACGCACTGGGGCTGGTCCGACGACCTCGCCCGACGCTACCCGCGCATCGACGTCAAGCCCGGCGTGCTTTACGTAGACGAAGGGGACGTCGTCACCTCGGCGGGTGTCGCTGCGGGCATCGACTGCTGCCTGCATCTTTTGCGCAAACAACACGGTGCGGAAGCCGCCTGCCACGTGGCCCGGCGCCTTGTCGTCTCGCCTCACCGGCCCGGCGGCCAAGCGCAGTTCATCGAAACACCAGTCCCCGGCCCCGGAACAGAGGACCGCCTCGGCGAAAGCCTGCAATGGATGCAGCGCACGCTCGCGCAAGATCACTCCATCGACAGCCTGGCCCGCCGCATCCACATGAGCCGCCGCACCTTTACCCGGCATTTCAGAAACGCGACCGGAACCACGCTGAGCGCATGGCTGCTGACCCAACGCCTCGCCCTGGCGCAGCGCCTTTTGGAAACCACGACCCAAGCCATGGAGCTCGTCGCGGAGAAGACCGGTTTTGGCTCCGTAGAATCGCTCCGCTTCCACTTCCGCCGCGAACTAAAAACCACCCCCTCGCGCTATCGGAAAGAATTTCGTGGCGAGGAATAGTCGGACTTACTCTCTCATACCGTTTCCCCTGCTATCCATGACACCCTAATGCGAATGGAGCCCAAGCCTATGCGGACATATGGGCCCTTTCTCGAACCACCTGCCAACGCATTGGCTGCCCGGAGAGGAATCGCTCCGCCTCTTCGACCATCAAATGGCCCATCCTTCGGCACTCGTGATTCATGCTTCCCGCGATATGAGGGGTCATTCGGACGTTGGGTAATTTAAACAGAGGCGAGTTCTCTTTCGGCGGCTCCCATTTGGCAACGTCCAATATCGCATACAAGTCGGGCCGCTTCTGCAACACCTCGACCATCTCCTCTTCCCGCACAAGCATCCCCCTGGCCGTATTGATGAACGTTGCATTAGGTTTCATCATCTCAAAGAGCGGCTTGCCGATGCAATATTCCGTCTCCTTCAACAACGGCGCATGAATGGAAACAACGTCGGAACGACGGAATAGTTCTTCCATTGAAACCAGCTCTACATTGAGCCCCTCCGCCTCTCGTTCACTAATATAGGGATCGTAAACAATGACCCGTATATCCGAATCGCGAAGCTTTTCCCTAACCATCCTGCCAATAGTCCCCATCGAAAATATTCCGACCGTGGAACGATAAGCTCCGGGCACCTCGATTTTTTCCTCCACGCTGTTAGGCCATGCCCCTCTTTTCCGAATTTCATCCATATACCACCACCCCCGTTTAAGAGAGAGGATGATTTCCGCATGGGTCAACTCGGCCACCGGAATGGAATTGGCGATGGACGCCGTTGTAATGGGGATCTCCCGCCGCCAGAATTCCGCCGTGGCGATCCACTTGATGGTCCCGGCGGCATAAAAGAACGCTTTCAACTTGGGTGCCGCATCCAAAAATTCGGCATCAAGACACGGCCCCCCCCAAGTGGAGAAAACGAACTCCACCTCCGACAGCATTTCTGGAAATCGCTTGATAACATCTGGCGAGAATGGCCGGTTCTGTATGTCGATCAGGTTCCCGAGATCGCAGCGCTCTTCCGGGCCGTAGACGGTATCGAACCACGTTGGATCAAGGATGAATAGACCTTTGGGTTTAGCCATTGTGCAAATTATTGATAACCGCTATTCACCGCGGGGCATTCCGGCGCAAACGCTGGAACGCGACAAGTGAGCCGAAGCCGCCCAACAAAATAGCCCAGGTGCTAGGCTCGGGGACTACGGTCAAGGTTACGTCGTTATATTTGCCATCATTATCGGCGTTTGCAGCATAGTTAAGTTCATATTCCGTGCTACCCACGGTAAATGTATAGGTACTGCTGGAAGCACTGACGACATAGGTGCTTCCACTTGTGATGATCGTCGTGAAGTAACCGGTCGTTGTCGTGGAGGTGCCGGTGTTGTCGATGAGGACCACCGTGTTGCCCAGCACCAAGCCACTCAGCGCGCTTAGATCCAGCGTTCCGGCAAGCGAAACATTTCCGCTGACCTTCACCTGATCATAAGACGTCCCCGCGACCGTTCCGGCGACTTCAGCTACCAGCGTAGAGGCGGCGTCGATGGTAAAAATGCCCCCGACCGTTGTGATACCGGCGCTGTTGCCCGGGGCGAGTGTGCCACTCGTTAAGGTAAGGTTTCCAGTCACCGTGCTGTTACCTTTCATCAAACCCAGGATAGACGCATTGCCCTGAATGGTCCCGTTGGCGTTCAACGTGGCTCCCGCAGAAACCGAAAGGGTGCTGGTGGATTTGGTGGTACCGGTCAATGTAGTGGTCCCGCCCGCAACCGTAACGCTGCTGGCGATGTTGTGCCCGCTCAGCGTGCTTAAACCGTAGAGGTTGGTAGCCCCAACGTTCAGGCCGCTGCCGTTGATCGTAGCGCTCGTACCGATCACGCCGCCACTAACACTACCGCTACCGCTCAGACGCGCCCCGCTCGCAACCGTCACCGAGCTACTGGCCAAGGAACCGTTTATGCTAAGTTCACCCGCATTCACGGATGTAGCTCCGGTATAGGTATTATTTCCGGAAAGTATCTGAGTGCCAGCACCCAGTTTCGTCACGGTACCGGTGCCGGAAATAATCCCTCCATACGTGTGCGTACCCGCCTCATTGTAGACCAAGGCCCCGCTATTGCTAATAGCGCTGCTATCGGAAATGACGCCGTCACTAGTGCCGTTACCTAGTTGCAATGTATTGCCCGCTCCAATCGTAGTCGCGCCACTATAGGTATTGATACCGGTAAGCGTTTGCGTTCCCGAAGCGCCCGCGAGAGTCAGCGCCACCACGCCACTGCCCGTAGTATGGTCAGAAATCACACCGGAAAATACCCCTCCCCCGTTCGCGGTGTTCAACGTTAATGTCGCGATGCCGGAGGTGTTATTATAGATTTGCCCACCGCCCGTGAGGCCTCCCGAGGTCCCACCGGAAACGGCTGTCTGGGTGAGGTTTTGGCCTGCGAGATCGAGATTGCTATTCGTTTTGACATTCACATTTCCGCCGACCGACAGCGCAGCGCTCACCAAACTGAGTGTAGAGGTGCTGGTGCCATTGCCAATTTCAAGGCACCCGATAGTCCTCCCCGAAGTCAGGCTTCCGGAAGTGCCTACATAGCGAAAGATGGAGTTCGGCGCGATCGTACCACTGGTGCTAAGACCGAGGTTGTTCGTTGCGTTTCCCGTGGCCGAGAGGATGACTCCACCCGTGGAATTTACGCCGACATTAACCTGACTTGCTGATGAGAAGTCAAATGATGAGGCGGTAAATATACTAGTGGAGGAGGTGCTTAGATTGCTGATGTACCACCGCACCGAACTATTACCGCTAACGTTCGTGGGAGCCCAATTAACGCCGCTAAAAGCCAGGGCATGACCGTTGAGGTCTATCGCGAAGTTGACCGTGTTCGAACTTCCCGCGCCAATACCAGCGGAAGCTCCCCCTTGGGATGAAAGATCAGACCCCAGCGTCATCGTCGTAGTGCCGTTTGCCGCAGAGGCACCGAAACTAATCGTGTGATATTGATCCGTCCCCGCATAGGATGAACTGATCGTTCTGATGTTATTCAAACTTCCATCCCCGCGGAGTGTGAGATTGGTAACCGCCACGGATGAGCTGAAACTCTGACTTACACCGCTGCTCTGGTTATACAGCCAGATGGCGGGGTTGCCGCTTAGCGATGCGCTGCCGCTGATCGAGTTGGTGGTTCCCTTGAGGATTAAGGTTGTATAGCTAGGGAGATTGATCACGCCGCCGGTCGCCGCAAAATTTCCTCCAATCCACAACCGGGGCGAGGCACCGGAAGAACCCGCCATTGCTAATGTTCCCGAAGACATAGTGATGCCCCCGCTGATGTTGAACGTAATCGCGCCGGGACTCAGACTGCCCGGGTTGATCATCAGCGGCAGGCTGAGCACGCCACCGGAAATCGCAATATTCCCGTACACATTCGATGTGCTGACGGTCCCGCTTTTATCATATGAACCCAGCGTGAGCAGCCCACCGGCGTTTAAGGTAACGGTACCCGTTCCACCGAAACCAACCATCAAGTTAATTGTCGATCCCGTCGTAGCGGTCTGGCCCAGAGACGGGTCGAGCCAGAGCAGCGAGGCTGCGCCAGAGACTCCGCCGCCCAGGCTCAAGTCACTAGCTAAATATAGCGACGGGCTGGAAGTGCCGCTGCTGCCACGGACTAATTGAAGGGTATTCGTGCCACCAACGGTCGTCTGCGTGATATTCAATGCCGCAAGTGTTCCAGAGGCGGCCGCATCATAATAGATCGTCCGGTTGGTTGCCGTATTGTTAATATTGACGGTATCTCCCAACGTCGGGCTGCCCAGGGGCGTCCAGTTTCCCGGCGTTGACCAGTTTAGATCAGTACCGCCAGTCCATGTATAGATGGATGCGTCAGAAGCAAGGGGTAGGAAACTCAGAAAGCAAATTGGCAGGAAGCTTTTCGCTCGCATAATGTTTAGGGGCTAATGGGTTAATAGGTGGGGCTGCGATTGCATTAATGCAACCGATCAATCAAAGCCGCAAATAGTTCGTTAGTTTCATTGGAAACAAACTTATAGAATAGACCGCTTGGGCTCAGGTGCCATGCGCCAATTCGTGGATTAAATAGCCTTCAGGCTATTGACTGACGTCGTATAGCTCCAAGTCGTCAACGTCGGTCGTCACGAGGCTCGTAATGCCGGAATGAATCCACACTTTTACGTAAGCAGTATCCGCGGGAGCGGTTGCGATAAGCGAATATTGTTTCCATGCGCTGGCGTCACTCGCAACGTCTGTTTTAATCCCGCCGCTATGTTCTGGGATCTGAATGATCTTCTGCTGTGCGTCCAAAAACAAAAGATAGACGGCGGTGGTTCCTCCCTCGATATTCCTTGCCCAAAACGTAACGCGATACTTTTTCCCGGGAGCGGCGGCGATCGCGCTTGAAGTTGCGTGCGCTCCGTCCTTGGTGTCTTTATCTACAACCCGCAGGCCTAACTTTCCGGTGTGGGCTGCATTTGAAGTAATCTCGGTAATTCCGTTTTTCGCAATCGACCATGACGATTCGCCATCCTCAAAACCTGGATTTGCCAAATCGAGCTTTTGCTCTGCCGAAAGAACTTGGGGAACTAATAAAGCTATTGCCAGAAGATGATGTGGTAATTTTGTTTTCATAGGGGGGCGTGAGCTCATTAATGGAGCCTCTCGACTAACATGGCAATTCGGATGTTTGTTTCATTGGAAACAGACTAGCGACTTGGCTGCTGAAGCGGGAAATCATCAGTCCGGAATGGCGAGGCCGGAAGTCCGGCTTTGTTGTATAGGTTAGCGGAAGGGTTATCAGCCCAGGCGTACCGCACCGCGACGGGCTGGAGCACCGATGCGTCTGATACCAGCACCGTCTCGCCTTCGATCACAGCCTTCGCCGGGACAAAGACTCCATCCTTTCCAGCAATGGCAAATCCGTGCAACTCTGTCGCGGGAACCCTTGGCTCACCAGGGTGAAAATGTGGCGGAGGAACACCGATTTCGAGCCCGCCTTCAGCATGCTCAAACCGAATCCTGATTCGTTGACCATCCGCGTCCATCGCTTTATAGATCGGGCCCGAAAACGCAACTGCCTCCCCATATGCGAGATGCCTCGCGGCGAGCGCAACGCGCCTTCCAACATCCCATTTATCCTTGGGATGGATATCCTCGCCTTCTCCGATATCGATCGTAACGGCCATGGCCGTATTGGCTACGCCCAGCGCCTTCAATTGTGCTTCGCGAAGATTGGCCCAGCTTCCGGGAATGGGAGACCGGGCGTTGAAATTAGCGATCTGCACAAACACGAACGGCAAATCTCCCCGGCCCCAAAGGTTTCGCCACGCCGAGATCATTGAGGGAAACAGGGTCCGGTATGTGAGAGCTTGCTCCGGGGTATCGGCATTGGATTCGCCCTGGTACCAGATGGCTCCTTTCACCGCAAGCGGGATGATCGGGGCGAGCATTCCATTATATAGCGTTGTGGGGGCCCACTGGATTTGGTCCGGAGGCACGGGCGGACGCGGCGCGGAAAGGGGGTTTGGCTTGGGCGGCAGGGTGGCATTCCCGTTGGCCATTGCCTTCTTTGCCTCTTCGTTCCACTGCGCTTCGGAAGTTTTAGACGCCGCAAGCGCCTCTTTGTTCTCCTCGTTCCATTGAGCCAGCTTGGCGTTGAATTGCTCCATCTCCCGAGGGAAATTCTGCTGACGCTGTTCGAACTCGCCGCAAAACTTTTCCGCCGCATCGGCATAAGCCTTAAAATCCGCGCGGCTTTTTAATGTATCCAGGTCCGTCCACGCCTCCGCCTTGGTCCCTCCCCAGCAAGTCTCGATCAACCCTAGCGGCCTGCCTGTGGCCTCGCGGAGATCGCGGCCAAAATAGTAAGCCACCGCGCTAAAATAGAGCTTGGGAAGCGTCTCCGGGGTGCAGATTTGCCATGAGCCCTTGAGTCCCTCCGCTTTGCCACTGATATCTGGCGCGGGCTTTGGCGCCGCAATTTTTGGCACGACGAAAAGCCGGAGTTGCGAATCACGGGCCTTGGGAATTTCCTCCCGGGCGCTGGTGTCGCCCCAGATGCCGCCCGTCATGCCAAACTCCATGTTGGACTGCCCGGAACAAACCCACACGTCGCCCACAAGAACGTCATGCAAGATAACGGTGTTCTTGCCAATAACCGTTAGCTCCACAGCGGTGCCGGGATCCGCAAGCCGCCCCAGCAGGACCTTCCATTTCCCATCCGGCCCGGTGATCGTGGAAGCGCTCACCGAACCCACGCTCACCGTGACCTTTTCATCGGGGTCCGCCCACCCCCAAACAGGCAGCGTGCTTTCCCGTTGAAGCACCATGTGATCACCGAAGATGCGCGGGAGGCGGACGTCTGCTTTCACCACGCCACTCGATGCGAAAATGAGCGCGGTGGCGATGAATGCTGAATGTTTCATAACCAGACAGTTCAAAGTTCGGCATCCAACCGAAGCGTGATGATCTCGAAAGGTGTAATATTTAGCATTACCCGCCCATTGTTCAATTCGAGCTGCTCGATCGGGTTTTCAAGCAAGTCGGCGCGACTGATGGATCTCACCGGCAGCGTTGTATGGAAACAAACGGGACCGCGCGCTCCACGGGCTTCGTAGAGGCGAACGATGAGGCTGGAGCCGTCCTCGCTCCGCTTGATCGTCTCGATCATGACGCCCGCGCTGCCCGTTTCGAAAAACGACTGCGTAGCAGCCAGCATACCTGATTTTACCGGCAATGGGGTTACTATTGGCGAGACATTGAGCTGATAAGCCTCTTCGATCACGCGGCCTTCGGCCAAATCGCCCCGATGGGGAAGCAGCGAGTAGGTAAACTGATGGGATCCCCTGTCAGCCGTGGGGTCCGGACTGGTCGAAGACCGCAGGAGGCTCAGGCTGATCACATTCCCGTGAATATCATAGCCGTATTTGCAATCATTGAGCAGCGCCACCCCGTACCCGGTTTCGGAGAGGTCGGCCCATTTGTGAGCGCACACTTCGAAACGGGCCACGTCCCAACTCGTGTTATAATGCGTCGGGCGCTCAATATGGCCGAACTGCGTTTCGTACGTTGCCCGGCTGGAATGAACATCAACGGGGAAGGCCACCCGTAGGAGCTTATTCCGCTCCTGCCAATCCACCGAGGTCTCAAAGTCAATTCGCTTCGAACCAGCCTTCAGGACGATCGCCTGTACCAGCTTGGAGTTTCCAAAACTTCTCTCCACACGGACAACGCCCCGCAGCGGTCCGGATTCAAGGATGGCGATCCGGTCCGCCATGCGCAGATTTTTCACCTGCTCCTTATAGTAAATGTCGATGTCCCAGGCGTCGTTCAGCGAATGATTGGAGTCCGGATGAAGTTGAAGAAGATTCCCTTCGCATCCTGGCGCGATGACCTCTCTGCCGTTTGTTTCCAGATCGGTAACACTCCGTAACAGACCCTCGCGGGTAATACACAGGCGAATCAGCCCATTTTCCATCACCACCACTCCATCTCGCTCGTGGACGGAAACCGGCGCCACCGTTTCGGGCGTTTGAAAAGCCGCGGGTTCGGCCTCGTCCACGATCCGGTATCCGCAAGCGGGCAGATCAACCACCAACGGCTTTCCATGCAGCTCGATCAATTCACGCCGTTCGAACCCCAGGGTATTGAAAATCTGAACCGGCTTTTGGAATCGCGAGGTGTCGATCGTTCCATTCAAGGCATCCAATGATGACCGAATGACGGAATCGCCTAGTTCCTTAATTGTTTGATAATCCCTGGTACTATCTTCATATACCCACTGAATGGACGATCCGGGAATGATATCGTGAAATTGATTAAGGAGCAGAAGTTTCCACGCCCGCTCCAATGCATGGGCATGCCGGTGCGGATCTTTTGCGTCGATCCCAGTGACATCATAAATGGCACGCGCGGGATCGGCGGCGGATTCTACCCGGTCCTTCACTAGCACCGCACTTAACGTATCAAAAAGCTCCGCGTCGCGCAGGAGAAACTCTCCCCGGCGATTGGCACGTTTGTTCCGGGCATGGGTCGTGTACGTGCCGCGATGAAATTCAAGATAGAGCTCGCCAACCCAGACGGGCAAATCGCGGACATCGGCTTTGGCTTTGCCGGAGAATGCTGCCACTTTTTCCAGTTTCAGCTTCGGCAAGCCATCCAGATTTTGCATCCGTTTGGCCTGTTCCAGCATCGTCACCGTCGGACCGCCGCCGCCATCACCAAATCCAAACAAATAGAGCGACCGGCTTGCATGCCCATGTTCTTTGAAGTTTGAAACATTATAGAGCAGCTCCTTCGGGCTCATTCGCCCGCTATAGGTATCGGCGGGAGGGAAGTGACTGAAGATCCGCGTTCCATCAATGCCCTCCCAAAGAAAGGTATGATGCGGGAATTTGTTAAACTGGCTCCATGAGATCTTCTGGGTCACAAATAGGTCGATGCCACATCCGCGGTAGATTTGCGGCAGCGCGGCGGAATACCCAAAGACATCCGGCAGCCAGGCGTCGCGGGTCTCGTAACCGAATTCTTCTTTGAAAAAGCGTTTGCCGTAGATGAGTTGACGGATGAGCGATTCGCCGGAAGTCAGGTTGCAATCGGCCTCCACCCACATCGAGCCGATGGGTTCCCACTGCCCCCGCTTCACCTGGTCGCGAATGCCTTCGTAGATCGCGGGATAGAAATGTTTCATCCACGCGTATTGCTGTGCTTGGGAACATCCGAAAACATAGTCGGGATAGCGCTCCATGTAGTCCAGAGCCGTGGAAAACGTCCGGGCACATTTGCGGATGGTCTCCCTCAAAGGCCAGAGCCACGCTGTGTCGATATGCGCGTGCCCCACGGCCGAAAGCTGGTGAACCGTGTCGCCGTTCTTCTTCGAAAGCACCTCTTTAAGCGCCTCGCGGGCCGGTGCGATCGTGCAGCTATCCGCCACATCGAGAGCGTTCAATGATTCGTTGAGCGCATAGCGAAGTTCGGCGCGACGCTGGCTATCGGCGGGCAACGCTAGCATTAACTCCATGGCCACCTTATAGTCGTAATAGTAATCGAACGCCTCCCGGTCGACTGAGGCCAATTCCGCTTGAGCAAGCCGGAAAAGGGGGCCGGATCTTTCAATAATGCCACCGCCGATTCCGCTACGATCGACGATATTCGCAGCCGCTTCGACGTAAAACTCAAACGACTCACCGCCCTCGGCGCAACGGGTTATCTCAATGTCGTCGCGGTTCGCATTGAGCGCGCGATAAACCTCGCCATCCCGATAAATCAAGCCCTCGGCGGTGAACCCCTCGCCCTCTCCGAGGTGATCCGTCAGTCGCATCAGCACCACGACTTCCTGCCCGGCCCAAACCTTCGGAACCCGCCCGCGCACCCGGAACCAAGCCGTGTCCCACTGGGGGCCCCACGCGTCACCGACAGCGAAAGGCGTATACGCAGCTTCCAGCGCCGCCTGCAACGGCACCGGTTCCCCACCCACGGGCCACATGGCCAGTCCGACTGGCGCTTTGAGCGGATGAATAAGCGCATCAATGTAAGCCAAGGCGTTAACGATGCGGTCTTCGGTCAATTTGGGATGTTTAATCATGAAGGGTATTATTGGTTATGCACAAGGCTTTAGCTTTCGGATGCCGGGTAGCGGATTTCCCAGCCTTCGTCGGTAGCGCTCAATTCTTCAATGAGCATTCCGCCACGGTACATTCCTGAAACGGTCGCACGGCCAGAAAGCGGCACCTTAAAAGAGACGTTCCACTTTGGCGGCCACGTCGGGAGAAGGTAGACTTCATTACCGACCTTCTGGCACACCATTTTTTGCAACGTGATCATCCCAGTGCTTCCACGGCGCATTTCGGAAATCGAATCGCCATCCGGCCTGCGCAAGCCATCGGACCGCTCCCCTGCGCAACCGCTCGAAAAGATCGTCTTCAAGGCCTCGGCAGCCTCCGCCTCCAAGCCCAGGCACGCAGCCTGAATTCCATCCGGCCTACAGCCTCCTGCGTCCTTGTAAATACGGGCATCGAAGATCCGTTTGCCACGCTCATCTTCCAGCACTGGAAGCGCGGGCAGGGCTGCGCGCATTTTTTTCCAGCTCTGGCGTTCCCGCGCAGAGATGGAAGCACTATGCACCGAAAGCAGCCCTTCCAGCATACACGCAAGCCCGGCGATGTCAGGCAGCCTGGAGGCAGCGCTAAAACATCCGCCGGGCTGGGTATAGAGCTTGCGGAAAAAGGTGAACACCGCGCGCGCCATCGGCAGAAGAGTGTCATCCAAAAAACGTTTTTCACCGACCGCCTTGTGGTAATCCAACATCAACAGCGATAGCTCCAGGCTACTAGTCCAGCAATTCCGGAAACAGGGATTGCCGCTGTCCGCAGGCGATACGTCCTCGTGGTCAAACCACGTTTTGGGGGTAAACTCGGGCAGCGGAAGCATCTCATCGTAATCACCGGCTCCGAGCATCGCCCAGTAAGCCAGCCGCGTGTTCTCAAAACGGTATGCGCCACCCCGGCAACGGTTATCGCCGTGATCCGGACCGAATGGATTTAGCGCAATCCCGGAGGCCAACCGATGCCGTTGCCAAATGTAGCCATCATTAATCTTTTGGGCCTCTGGAAATCCGCTCAGCACAATCCAGCTCCGGCTCCAGAAACGCTGCCACCATGCCGCATGCGCGTTCCAGGTCGCAGCGGCATCGAGCGCGAGCAACTTCTGAAACATGGCGCTCAGATCGCTTTTCCATGAGGCAACCTCCGGGGACTGAGCCGCGTGGATAACGACGAACACCCGGGATGCTTTGGCTGGAACTTCCGAAGCCACGGAATGCCTGGAATCGCGCTTCAACCCAGGCCCGCCGAGGCATCCGCCAAAGGTCCGAAAAGGAAGCGGATCACGCACTTGCCCAAGCGCCTTCGCTTCGCATTCGTCTTCGCAAACGGACGCCTTGGGGTGGTAATGCCACAGCACCGTGTCCTTAACACCTTGAAATTCGACGTCTCCCAATAGCCTTTTTGCAGAGCGCCCACAAACGACCTCCCCATGCATGTCGAATGCCGATCCTCCCTCAGATTCAACGACAATCGCTGGATGATTCGCATCCACCCGAATGCGCATTGAAAAATTTTCGTGAGCAGAGAAAATTCGCACTGAGGAATCGTCGGGCCGAATTTCGAATTTCGTATCGCGGGCGGTCAGCGACGCAGGCTCGGTCCCTATCCGAATTTCGCCAACCCGTACCAACCAGCCATTAGCGTCCCATGCATCCCGCTTGGAAATAGATAACCAGACCGCTCCGTTCGTCTCAAGCCATACGTTCGTAACGATGTCGCCATTCCCCAACGACACACTCTCCGCGGAGGATCGCCCCGCACCGGTCCAAACAACCCGTGCGGCGCGCGCGGCAGCCAGCCCCTCTTCGGCTTGTTCTTCCGAAGAATTCTCCGCACCAACGTTCAATCCGGAATACTGGGTCATATTGATCAACCTGACGGTTTGATGATTTCGCTATCGGCTATTCCGGCGCGACGTAGTGTTCAGGCCCGCCCAAAGCCATAAACTTCGAATGGAGCGCGATCAGTAGAGCCAGCGACACAAACGCAACGACTGAACCGGCATAAAATGTATAGCTATAGTTATGGCTGGTATAATCCAGGAGCCAACCCACCGACGGCCCTTGGAGAATGCCGAGAAGGCTCCCGATGATCCCTCCCGCAGAGGCGAGTTCCGCGAACCGGGCACTTGGCAGCAAGCGTTGCCCCAGCGAAGCCGTGACGGTAAAATACGTTCCCGAAATAACCCCATGGGCGACGAGCGCGGCCCCATAGAGCCCCGGGGTGTGCGCGAAGGCTCCGCTGCACAGCGCCACCACGCCGTAAATGCCCATCATCACCATGCCCATGCGCAAAGGGTGAAAGCGATCGGCCAACGCGCCGAGCGGATAGGCCAAAACGAGTGAAATAATATACGTCAACGCCAGACACTTGCCATAGGCCTCCGTGCCCATACCTACCGCCGCCGCATAAAAGATGCTGAAAAGATTGACGGGGCCAAAGGCAAGAGCGGCCAATGCCATCGCGATAAAAAATAATACATAGTAGGCATTGCCAAAGCAGTCCCTGAAATAGCCCCTAGTGGCAGCTACCGCGCCGTGACGAGCCGCAGCAGGGGCTTCCGGAGGATACTCGCCCTCCTTTACCCTCAGACACATCAGCCCGAAGCCCACGCCGTAAAGCAGGCCAAAGCCAGCAAAGATCTCGACGTAAGCCGTCCGGGCGTGTTTGAGCAAATAGTAGTTGAACAAAATGCCCGCGATCAGCCCCAGGGCCCGGAACAGCCCGTAGAAACGCCCAATCACCCGGCGCGGAACGACGTCATTTACCAGGCCGCCAAATAGCCCCGTCGCCGTGATGCTTCCAAACTCAAAGGCCCCCCATGACAGCCCGAGCGCCACGATAACCCACGCGTTCTCCCCAACCGACCCGAACAGGCGGTGCAGGCTCGCACCAATCTGCGGGCTGAACGCCAACCCCAGCATCCCCACGACCGTCACGGGGGTCATGAGGAGCAGAAAAGGAATCCGCCTTCCCCAGCGACCGCGGTGCCGGTCGGATTTATAGCTGATAATGGGGCTGAAGATCAGGCCGATAAACGCCGGTATCGAGCTGAGCAAGATTCCCGTGGTCAGGTCCGAGGCGCCAAACGCTTTCAGTAAGATTTGCAGGATGGGCGGCACCGCACGGTCCTTCATTGACCAGGCAAAGTCGCCCCAAAGCAACCAACAGAACAGCGCGATCAATCCGCCGGTAGTATACGTCAGCGTGCCGACGGTCCATTTTCGCGGGCTGGCCGAGGTCTGCGCCTGCTTGGTCTCTTGGTTCTCAGTCATGGCTTACTGGCCACTAACAATGGCGGCGCGTCCCTCGGATTGGTCTGGAAGGAGTTCCTTCACCTTCAACCCCAGCTCGCCCGCATATTCAACCGATAGTCGGCGGCGATCACTAAACTCCACGGTCGCGATCTGCTTCACCGCATCCACGCTGACCGCTTTTACGGGGTTGGCCTCGCCTGGACGCAAAGGAATTAAGAGCGTTAGCAACGTCTGCGGTCCGGTGCCGGTGCGGGTATGGAGCAACGTCGTGGCGGGAATATTCCCTTTGCCTACATAGTCGCGGAGCACGTTCCAGCCGAGGAGTTCTGGCGTTTCCTGCGCGGAGACCGCGGCCACCTCCAGGCCCTCGGCAAGCAATGGAAGCACCGCGAGATTGGCGACCCCATGATCGACGGTAATTAGCGTGTGGGTCGCCGGGTCCAATTGCGTTTTCGTTGTCAAAAGCTGCCAGCGGGCTTGGTAGCGATGCGGCACGGCATCGGCGGGAACCAAGCGGTCGGCTACGAGATAGAGATCTGGCTTGAGAAAGAGCACTTCGCGCCGCTGGACCGCAATGCGGCGGTGCTCCGGCCCGTACCCCTGATCATAAACCCCCGTTGCATAGTCAAACACCGGGGTACTCGTCCAGCAGGCATCAATGGGGCCTTGGCTCACCATGTTGGGATCGCGCATCAAGTCGTTCCAGTTAAAGACCCTGGTCTGATCCAGGCCATCTACGATCACACAGTTATGAGAGTAAGTTGAGATGCCCCAATCCCGCCATTTGCTCTTTTCGTAGGCGCCCCCACCATTGTTGAACAACAATTCGCGCCCGTAGGCCCAGAGGAGTACATCCAGGCTATCCTGATGCTGGTGGCCGCCCCCCGCCGGACCAACGCGGAATGCGGCGAGGTTGCCTTGGCGATCCCAGCCGGAGCGCATGACCGCAAACCCGGAGTAGTTAAAGAAGTACGACGTTTGCGATGGCTCCCGGCCCTCCTGCCCATCCGTGGCGAGCCAGCGGAAATCCGCCCGGTTTGGGAAATACGCCACAGCCTTTTTGAACGTTCCCTTGTCCATCCAGGAATCGTTAAACTTCATGGGGAAATAATCCGGCGTGCTCACCCCCATCAGCCAGTCGTAACCTTTCTCAAGGCTCCCGACATAGCCGGGCGGAAGGTCGGCTTCCCGATCGTTCCATCGCGCGATTTGCACAATTCTTAGCAACGTATCCAGAACGACTTGATGATATCCTGTGGATAGTTCGACCTGAGCCCCATCGGGCAAAAATTGTTGTTTGACCTGGGTGACCAACTGTTCCAGGGCAAAGCTGCGCCAGTCGGCGGCCTCGCGGAACTCGGGGAACAGGCACCCCGCGACGTACAAACCGCTCATTTCCGTGGCCAGCCAGTTGAACCGCGAGTGGCAGGCGCGGAGATAGCGGGCGTGGTCGAGAAAAGAGCCCGCCAGGGCCATTAGATCGTCATCGCTCATCGACGGCGAATGGAGAAATGCCCAATAGGCATCCGGCCAGGTTTGCCCCATGCGGATCCCCGCTTCGAGCGTTCGCCAGGTCAGCCCCGGCGATTGCCTGGCGCTACCCGGTGCCGGGCATTGATCGATCCACGAATGCATCTGCCGCACAAACGCCTTGGCATAGGTTTCATCACCGGTAGCGGTGTAGGCACCGGCCAGCGAAACCCAGAGCCACATCCGGTTTAAATAATACGTCCATTCGTTGTTGGGCGCGTATTCCGGGCTCTGTTCCGTGGCGTTATAGCTCCAGTCGATCACCCCGTTGGGAAACGCATGCACCGGGGAAACGGCGCCCTTGTTGACCCGGCCTGCGACCGCGTCATCGGCAGCCCCTTTATCGAAGCGAAGCCCCACCTTTCGGCTCCCGTCGGGGTTCTCGCGCCAGTGGACATTCCTGCGTTCGCGCAAGTACTTGGCAAACGCCGCCACGGCCGCTGGCTGATCGTTATTGCGCAACGCTTGCGCCACGGCAGCCAGCTCGGGCCGCGTGAGGTCCAGCGACGCCAGCACATCGCTGGCCGGGGCGCTTTGAAGCGCAGACGCCACTCCGATCAAACAGGTGACAACGATGACCCATTTTCGAAAGATCAGGGAATGGAAAAGGAAGACCATGGGGAAATATGCGTTCGGGCGAATCTTGAGTTCAGCAGGCGGGGGAAGCAACGGTGACTAGTATCGCAGCGATCGGCAGAAGGAACGAATGGAAAATCACTTTCATTGGAAACGGGCTCGCGGTATATCTGTCGCATGAAACGGCCCACCCTCCGGGACATCGCGGCGCTTGCACATGTCACCCACGTCACGGTTTCAATGGCGCTGCGGAAGCATCCGAACATCCCCGTGGCAACCCGGGAGAAGATCGAAAAAATCGCCAAGGAAATCGGCTACCATCCAGACCCCGCGCTGTCGGCTTTGATGATTTACCGGCGGGGAGCCAAGGCCTCCCGCTACCAGGCAACCCTGGCCTGGATCGACACCAGCCGACGAACACGCTCGGCTACGGGCGACACCTTCATTAGCCGCGTCTTTCTGGGCGCCCGGGAGCGGAGTGAGGAACTCGGCTACCGGCTCGAAGAATTCCGCACAAACGAGATGGATGTGAGCTTCGACCGGCTTTCGAAGATTCTCTACTCCAGGAACATTCAAGGCGTGCTCTTCGCCCCCCACGATCAAGCCCACGCGCATATCAACTACCGAAGCTTCGACTGGGCCCGCTTTTCCGCCATCTCGTTTGGATTCAGCCTGGCGAGTCCCAAGCTCGATGTCATCGTCGATGCCCAATACCGCACCGCGCGCACGGCGGTAAGGCGCTTACGGGCGCTGGGTTATCGCAAAATTGGCTACGCCGCCTACCATGAGTTCGACGAGAGAACCGATGGCAACTTTTTAGGAGGTTTCCTCACCGAGCAGCTTCGCTCCCCGGTATCCAGCCGCATTCCTCCGCTGGCATGTCTAGGCAAAGACTTCGATAAAGAATGCCGCAAATGGTTCCGCCGCTACAAACCGGATGCCATCTTCGCACCCGTTCCCGATGTCGCCCGAGCCCTCAAGCCGGAGGAACTCAAAAAATGCGGTATCGCGATGAACAACCCCCCGGAGGATTTGGCTCACTATGCGGGCATCCGGCAGGATTACCGCATCCTTGGGCAAATCGGCATTGATGAAGTCGTCGCCATGATCCACACCAACCGACGCGGAATCCCCACCATGCCCAAGCGCATCATGGTGGAGGGTTATTGGCAGGACGGCCCCTCCGCTCCCCGGGTTATTTTCCAATGAAACAAACGTTCTCGTTGCAGCCGTTTTGTTTCGGTCGCATTAATTCAAACGTCACCCCCTGCTGTGTAGAGAGCAGTTGATCTTCACGTCGAATGAAATCCCCCCGGTCACTTTCCAGTGCGTTGATTTATAGCGCGAGAGGCTTCTCGTTATTGGAGCTTTTGGCCGTGCTTGCCCTCGTCGCCATCCTCACCGCGCTGGTGGTTCCCGCTACCAGAGGGATGAAGGGCGCCCAGGACTTAACCGGCGCGGCCTACGCCATCCAGGGAGCTCTGGACCTGGCGCGCACCTATGCGATGGCCAACAATACCTATACATGGATCGGCTTTTTCGAGGAAGACAACGCCCACCCCTCGCAAACTCCCGCACAGGCCGGTGTGGGACGCGTCGTCATCTGCGTCATCGCCTCGCGGGACGGGAGCTGCATCTATAACAAGACCACGGCGCAGGAGGATCCCCCGGCGGTCCAGAGCTTGCCCCCGGCTCGGTTGGTGCAAATCGGCAAACTCATCAAAATCCCCGGCGTCCATTTTTTTAACGCAACGGCCCAGGTGATCGGAAAACGCCAGGCGGGGATGATCGATGCGCAAAACCTCGTGGGCCTGAGTTCGCAGCCGTTGTTGTTCTCCTTTCAATACCCCCTTTCGAGCACCTCGGAATACACCTTTGGAGTCCGGCCAGTACCATCGGCCAATGGCGTGCCAGTGGCCAACGGGGTAATCCAGTTTTCACCGAGGGGCGAAGCCATTTCCGACGCCGGTCCGATCACCTTTCCCTCCACCACCTTTGAAATCACCCTCCAAACCGCCCACGGCAATCAACCTGCCAATACCGCCAACGCCATTGCCCTGGATATCAACGGCCTTACGGGGCAAACCACCATGTACCGTCCATGAAAACTCGCGATCGTAACCGCTCTGCCTTTTCGCTGGTGGAGGTCGTGCTGGCCTTGGGCATCGCCTCCTTTTCGATGGTGTCAATCCTCGGCTTGCTCCCCGTGGGGCTTAGCAACAGCCGCAGTTCGACCGCGCAGACCGGGGCGATGAATTTGATCACGGCCATTGCCGCCGACATTCGCTCCACACCATCAACAGCTTCAGCCTCTCCCCGGTATGCAATCCCCACCGGCGACACCACTAGCCAGACGTTCTATTTTGACGAACAAGGGCACATCGCCACCGGCCTTCAAACCAGCTCCCGCTACAAAGCGCTAGTCCAAGCCATCTGGCAATCCTCCACCAACGCAACGATGCACCGGGTCACCGTGTCGTGGCCCGCGCAGGCAGAAGCCTCCACCATGGGCGGCTCGGTCGACGTAATGGTGTCGCTTGCCAGGAACTAGTCCCACCACCACCCCGTCATGGCGCATCCATCCCCTCCAATGACCGACAGCAGCCGCCGCTGCTCCCGTAGGGTTCATGCGGAGGGACTGGCGTTTACGTTGATCGAGATCATGGTGTCGGTCAGCATCCTGATCCTGATCGTCCTACTAGTGAACCAACTGGTCAACAGCGCCTCCATGACCACCCTCACCGCGAGCAAACGGATCGACTCCGACAACCAGGCGCGCCTGATTTTCGCCAAGATGGCGGAAGACTTTGACGCCATGTATCGACGCGGCGACCTTCATTACTATTTCCTGAGCCAAAGCGGGAACGACGCCTTTTACTTTTACTGCCAGGCCCCCGGCCACATTGCCCCTCAAGACGTTTCCGGCACGAGCGACGCCTCCCTCAACCATTCCTCCCTGGTCGGCTACCGCGTCAGCGACAGGATCAGCGGCGGCAGCCGGGTGGAACTCGAACGGCTCGGACGCGGCTTGCACTGGGCTGATGGCGCGGGCCAGACCGGCACGGACGGCCACGCCACCTCGGTACTTCATCTGCCGTGGCTGATCAAAAACGCCTTCTCCGAAGCCCTGGCCGACGCCCATAACAACTCCTCCAATCCCTACGGCAACACCTCCACCAGCGCGCCGCAGTGGGATGTTATTGGGGACCAAGTCTTCCGGATGAAGTTTTGCTTTTTGCTTACCGACGGAAGCTTCAGCCTCACGCCCATACTGAGCAATACCGCCACCCTCAATAACCTGACGGCCACCGCCGCGCCCGGCACCGGCAACGACTCCGCGGCGGGATACTCCGTGGGCTCCCGTTGGTACGACACCTCCGCCAGCGTCGCCTACACCTGCATCAACGCCGCGCCAAACACCGCACTGTGGGCGCCCTCGGGGCTTCAGGACGTCAAGGCCGTGGTCGTCACCCTTGCGCTCATGGACTCCAAGAGCCGCACCACCACCACGGTCAGCGCCATCCAAAAGGCCATATCCAGTATGCGCGACGCCACCCCGGGCCCCCAGGCAGCCACCTGGATGCCCCAGACCGACGATGCCGCAGCCATCGCCCGGAACTCCGGCTTGAGCCGCGCGGCAGCCTCTTCCATTCGCGTTTACGAACGCTTCTTTTACCTGCAATAGCCCCGCCCATGCTCCCCCCCATCCATAACCGCCCCCAAGGCCGCGCCCCCCAGGGAGCCGCGCTGGTGCTGGTTCTCTGCTTTGCCGTATTGGTCGCGGGGCTTGCGGTGGCCTTTTTTTCCCGGGCCAGCACGGAGCGCCAGGCCTCCAACGCCAGCGCCAATGGGACCAAGGTGGAGCTGCTAGCCGACGCCGCCCTGAACGTCATCGTCGATGACCTCAAAGAAGAGATCATCAATAACTCCACCACCAGCGGCACCGGCTCCAACGTCCTCTACATCCCCAAGGCGGGCGCCAACGCCGTGCCCCAGCGTCAGGCGGCCATCGCATCGGGCCCCCTCGCCAACCTGCTCCGCATCAGCAGTCACACCGATGCGGGCACCCGCGCCGCCGCCCTCCTTTCCACGGGCACCTCCTATAACGGCCGCTCCGTAAGCCTCCCTCGCTGGAACCTGCACTACCTGCTCCCCCTCAAAACCAGCGGCACCTCCAGCAGCACCTTGGGCGACTCCACCCCGGCCTCCGCATTCACCGCCCCGGACTGGGTCATCCTCACTCGTAACGGCCCCACCGCATCAGCCTCTGTCCGGACGCTCTCCAGCGCCACCAACGCCAACTACGCCATCGGGCGCTATGCCTATGCGATCTACGACGAAGGGGGCCTTTTGGACATCAACTCGGCGGGCTACCCCTCTTCCTCCACCGGAACCCAATCCGGCCCCAAAGGCGGCCTCGCCTACGCCGACCTCACACAACTAACCGACGGCTCCGGCACCCCGCTGCTCACCCAAACGCAGATCGACCAGATCGTGGGCTGGCGCAACTACGCCACCGCCCAACCCTCGGGAACCTTCCCGAACTACACCTTCGACACCGCCGGAGCAGCCCGCTACCAGACCCTGGCCATCTCCAGCAGCTCCAACCCGCTCTACGTCTCCGGCTCCAGCTACAACGGCAACACCGACCACACCATCCTGAACCGCCAGCAGCTCATCAAACTACTGCAAAGCATCGGCTCCACCCCGGCGGAGAAAATCAATCTCCAAAACGCCCTGCAATACCTCGGCACCTTCTCGCGCGAAGTCAACGGCCCCACCTTCTCCGGCACCGGAGCCGACACCAGCGACTACAACCCGCCCCACATTTTCGACGTCAAAGTATCCGGAACATTCACGCGCAACGACGGCAGCATCGCCACCAAGGGAGAGCCGCTGGTGAAAAACCGCTTCCCGCTTGAGAAACTGGCCCTTCTGGAAAAAATGCGGGGCATCCCGTTGGGCACCAGCACCCTTAGCGCCAGCGATATCGACGACATCGCCCGGTATTTCGGCCTCGACCCGGTGAGCGACTCCAACGGCTGCTACCGCCACTGGAGCTACCCCACCACCAGCCCCAAATATAAACACCCGGACCCGAACGGCATCATGTCGCTTGCCAGCGTGGCTGCCCAAAATCGCGAACCCGATTTCTTCGAAATGCTCCAGGCCGCCCTTGCCCAGGGCTCGCTGGGGAAAGGAAACGTCCGGGGCGATTTACTCAACGGCTCCTACTCCCTCACCAGCTCCCCGGCCTTTGTGGACCCGGATGCCCGAGTCACTTTGCAAACCCTCCGCATCGGGGCCAACCTCATTGATCAGTGGGACACAGACAATTACCCCACCACCATCACGGCAACCTCCACGGGCGATAGCGTCTACGGCATCGAAGACCTCCCCTACCTCAACGAATTCCTCTTCCGTTTCATCGGCAACGGCAGCACCGCAACCAGCTCCACCTACGCCGCCTGCATCGCCTTCGAGTTGTGGAATCCCCATCAACTCCTCGCCTCCAACACCGGCACCTATCCCGCCGAGCTTCAAATATCGCCCCTCAACATCCCAAGCAGCGCCGCCCTCTCAGACTACTACCGCATCGGCGTCATCGCCACGGATTCCAATAATACCAAGAGCTATTGGTACTACAACGGCACCACCCAGCAATGGGTCACCTCCTACCCGATGAACCGCTTTTCCAATGCCCTGAACCAAGGCATCATCGGCCCCTTCACGACCACGCAGACCGACTTCCGCGAACCGGCCCTCAGCTCCACGCTCGTGCTCAACACCCCCATCAGTCTTCCCGCCGATTCCGTAACCAGTGGAACGTCGATCTGGTCGCAAGCCGTATCCCGAGGCACCGGAAGTTTAACCCTCTACGTTTCCCTCGTTTATCGCCTCCAATATCGAGACGCGAACGGCACCTTCCGGACCTATGGCACCTTCGTCGGGCAAGACAACGCCGCCGCCACCCTTCCCGGCACCGGCTATCAACAGTTCTCCTGGATCGGATTCAATACCGCAGCCCAATCCTCCGGATGGTATTCCTGCCCCAAGGCGGACCCCCGCACCTACCGTTTTGGCACGGGGTATAACGACAACTTCTCCGCTAGCTTCGCGGGCAAAAGCCTGACGCCCAGCGCCTCCGACATCCAGGGCCCCATCCGCGAGATATTGCCCTTCAGCGGCGGCAACTCCCTCCCAAAGCCCTATCGGGTTGACCTCTGGGCCGTCAACGACCCCGCCGATCCCAATGGCGGCCCCCCCGCCACCAACATAGCGAAACCCTACTACCCCGATAAAGATAACCAAACAAGACCCGGCGACGCCCTCTACTCCTACACCGCCATCCCATCCATCAGCCCCCTCTATGATGCCAGCCACGGAGGACCAGCGGCGCGGCCGGTCATCCTCAACCGCCCTTTCCGCTCCATCGGCGAACTCGGCTACGTCTTCCGCGACATGCCGTGGAAAACCCTCGACCTTTTTTCCAAATACAGTGCCGACGCAGCATTACTCGATCTGTTCTCCCTCCACGGCAGCCAGCCCCTCCTGGCCGGTCGCCTGAACCCCAATACCCGCCAGAAAAACGTCCTCGCCGCCCTCCTCACCGGCGCCACCCAGGCCAGCGGCACCGCGAGCAACGTCACCGCCGCAAACGCCACCAGCGTCGCCAACGCCATCATCGCCCTCAGCTCTGACACCGCGTTTGCAAACCGCACGGAACTAGTCACCCGGCTGATGGCCGACTCCGCCATTGGAAACATCTCAACCATCAAAACAGAGCGGGAATC
This sequence comes from Spartobacteria bacterium UBA695, assembly GCA_002298145.1. Taxonomy (GTDB): domain Bacteria; phylum Verrucomicrobiota; class Verrucomicrobiia; order Chthoniobacterales; family Chthoniobacteraceae; genus UBA695. The sequence goes on from DBMP01000015.1 coordinate 292,528, forward strand.
CGTCGTACGCGCCCTGGCCGACTGCGCCAACACCCGCACCTGGAATTTGCTGATCGATCTCGTCACCCAAGTTGGGAAATACCCGCCCACGGCAACCTCCCTGGATCAATTCATCGTTGAGGGAGAGCGCCATTATTGGCTCCACGTAGCCATCGACCGCTACACCGGCCGCGTCGTCGATAAACAACTAGAAGTCGTCCGCGAATGAAAGCGCTCCGTATCCTCACCCCGTTTCTGACGCTCCTTCTGTTTGCAGGGATCCCGCCCATCCGCGCACAAGATCGCGAACTACCAGCGCCAAAGCCCCCCTACATTGCCCCCCTTCCTCACGACGGGCACTGGCTGATCACCCTAAAGCGAGCCGAGCCAGACCCCGCACAAAGCATTTCAGACAAGCGAGCCCGAACCGTCACCCCCGAGCCGATTCCCACAGCGATCGACACCCTCAAAACCGGCGACACCAAACGCATCACCCTCACCTTCAGGGACGGCACAGCACAGCAGATCCATCAAGTCCGGGGATACATCCTGACAACAGCCGCCGAAGGCCCCCAGATCTCAACCGCCACGCCAGGCGCTCCGCCCTATCCGTTTTACACCACGGCCTTCCTTTTCGTCGAAAACATCGGGCCCTCAACCTTCAAAGGCGTAGCATCCATCCAGGGAAAAGAGTGTTTCTATTACCGGACTGGAACCACCGAAGCATGGATCGACATCGACTCCATGCTCCCCATCGCAAGCAAAGCCGAGGGAATCATCGCCCATTTCCAATTCCTCCCGCCGCCCACCACCCCCATTGCCCTGCCGCCAGAGGAAGCATCGATTCTCAACCAGCAGGAAAGAGCCCACACCGCCGCCAGCTTAATGCGATAAATCATCGGCGCTCTCAGGAGCGTTATTGTACCAGTCCAGCCGCCGGGTAAAGAACATCACCGAGGCGACCGCCACAAACAACATCGCTGTACCAAATACCATCGCGTAATCCTGCATTTGCGTCATCACATAAAAGGACGCCTGGAGAATGGCGAGGATCGCCGAAATGATAAGCGTCTTCCGGCCGCTCTTAAGCACCGAGAGCGAATACAGCGAAATCATCGCCCAGGCCGCAAACGAAGACACCGCATACGCCCTGCTGAAAGAGTAGAACTCCGATAGCGCGAGGATGCCGAGATAAAAGACGCAAATCGCCGCGCCAACCAGGATATATTGGAAGGGATGGATTCTGATTTTCGCTATCACCTCGAATAAAAAATAGGCCGTGAACATCAGTAGGATAAAGAGCACCGCATACTTAACCGTCCGCTCGGTCTGACGATAGTTATCGACCGGCGCCTTTAATTTAACGCCAAACGTACTGGCAGAAAGGGACTCGATGGGCTGGTTCTGCGTCCATTGCTGCGGGTAATTGCGGCCGTAATAGGAGAGATTCCATGACGCCGTAAAGCCCCCCGGCCGCACATCCCGCGACGAGGGCAGGAACTTCCCCTCAAAAGAGGGATCGGGCCAAAGCGAAGAGAGTCGCACCCTGGTTTCCGTGCCAAGGGGCGCAAAAGCCAGCGTTTCGCTACCGTTAAGCGAAAGCGGAAACGAAAATGGATAAGGCGCTGAAGACTGGCTCGTAGCGGCCAACCCTTTCACCGGCGCGTGGATACCGCTTGGAGCCCCCGGAATATCGCTACCGGGCAGGAACGTCGAGGTCCCGCTGCCAAATTGCAGAGGGATTTTCTCGCTCGCCCCGCGCAAATCGCTCACCCGCATGCATAATTGCGCCTCCTCCCAACGGACATCTTTCGGGTCGATCTTCAGCTCCGCGAGGCCGGAAAAATCGAACGTCCCGGAGATATCGAAACGCGCCTGATACACGACCGCCTCATAGATTCCGCGGTGCAGCTTCTGGGGTTCCACCTTTCCAACAATCTCAAGATTACGCGGCAGCAGGAATGCATCGTCGATACTCGTCTTTTCCACCTCCACCGTCTGCATTTTGCCGTCGATTTCCTTTTGCTGAGACACCTTTGTCCGCAGCACATACGGCACCTTAAGAATCGGGCCGATCAACTCCTGCGAAGTCCCCCACGTACCGTTGATCTCCCGAATCGCATCATTATGACGGGTCAACCGGTCATTCAACTGAGACTCGACCATCGAGAGCGGAATACACATCAGGAGCAACAAGAACCCGATGACAGCAAGCTTAAATAGAATCGAAAAGCGGCTTAAAAAGCGCTTCAAAACAGGGAGAAAGCCAGGGTCCGGCATGCCCGGCAGTTTCCCCCGGAAGCAAAGCCAAGGCAAGCCGCAAGATAACCCAACCCGAAGCCCCCGGGAACCGGAAGCCTCGCAGCCCACCCCAAAATTTCTGTTGCTTATTTCCCGAAAAGCCTCATGCTAGGGGGAATTGGATTTGATATTTGGATAGTTCGTTGCTCGGTAAATTGTCAGGTGGGTTCGCCCGGTGGTGATTTTGAGACCCGATTCTCGGGAACGGCTTTGCAGCTTGTCGATTGAGACTCCACCACCATTACTATGAAACTTTACGTCGGAAATCTTTCCTTCGATACCACCGAAAACGACCTTCAGGATCTTTTCGCCCAATACGGCACCGTCTCTGAAGCCGCCCTGATGCAAGACCGCATGACCGGCCGCTCGCGCGGATTCGCGTTCGTGACGATGGGCAGCGCCTCGGAAGGCGAAGCCGCCATCAGCGCCCTTCACGGCAAACAAGTCCAAGGCCGCGCCCTTACGGTCAACGAAGCCCGCCCCCGCGAAGAACGTGGTGGGAACGGCGGCCGTTCGTTCTCCGGCGGCGGATCCCGCGGTGGTTCGCGCCGTTAATTCAACGGATTTCAGTCGACCGGCCAGTCCTCGAAAGGGGGCTGGCCGGTCGTTGTTTCAAAGCACTAATCTCATGGCTGTAAACGATACCATACAAACTGAAGGCAAAATCAAAGCTGTACTGGCAGGCACGATGTTCCGGGTCGAACTGGCCAACGAACACCTCGTGCTCGCCCATATTTCCGGCAAAATGCGCAAGCGCTTCATCCGACTGACGCTGGGCGACCGGGTCAAACTCGAAATGTCGCCCTACGACCTCAACAAGGCGCGCATTGTTTATCGGTTACAGGGGTAATCGCCCCCTGTTTTTTCATTGATCGCAAGTAGGTAGCATCTTCCTCCGTCTGTAAACGCGGGAAGAACTCCGGCGGATGGGTGCCGACGGATGGCTTTTTGTGGACAGCGTCCACAAAACAAAAACACCCAAATCAGAAAACCAGGGCCCGCAAGGGCCAACCCGCCAACGCCGAGGCGGGTCACGGCGTATCCTCTCGCAAAAAAAAACCAAGGCAACGGCAAAGACAGCCTGGTTTTTTAGGCCAATAACCGCGCCGCCCATCCTCCGGGCGCCCCCCCGCCGCCGCCGCATTCGCGTCGTGCGTATGCCCGCCGAACACATCGGCCTTTCCAAAGAATGCCCCGGATGCCTCAAGCGTTGGCATCTGCGATCCTCCTTCGGCAACAACTTGGAACCGGCCCAGAGCAAGGACATCAAAAAGCAGAGCCTCTTTTCCGTCATCTGCTGCACCCAAAAAATGGAAAGCCTCGCATATAATGTTCCAGACCATTGAGCACGGATGGAAGCCCGGATTAGGGCCGAACGATATGCCCTACTGGATGTGCTGCAATGGGAGATGGAGTTTAATAGATTGGAGCGGAATGCACCGTTTTGAGCAACAACGTTTCCGCAGTTGACTTTCCACCTTCAACATGAATCACATTAAAACATGCTAACACTTGTTATTAACGCTCCACGCTATCAGATCTCAAGGCGTTCGTTTTCAGAGACGATGGAAATAGGCATCGGAAATAACTACGCTCTTAATAGGAATATACTCGTACAGGCAAAGAAGGCTCACAATGTAATCTTGCTCGACAAAACCGCCAGAAAAAAGGCCACAGGCGTGATTGACAAGATAGTGGCGACAGGAAACATGACTCGAAGCGGGATTCCCAGATTTGATATTTACATGAAAAACCTAACCGCATGCGAGTATGCCTCCGAAAAACTTAACCGGAATGGAGTTAATATTATTGCGGAGGAATGACGCAGAACCCGTAATGCTTGAAAATCATCGTGGGGGCGGTGCCCATTTGGAGGGCGAGAGGAGTCGACGCTATGGCGTAGGGCGTTGGTGGGCCAGTTTTCTAGGAGTTAGCGGGAGGCCCACTTTTCAGAATAGAAAAAATGGTGCGCGATACAGGGTTCGAACCTGTGACCCCTACCGTGTCAAGTTCGTACTCAATCGCATTTTACAGAGGAGTTTTTCGCCTGTGCTAAAAAGTGCTGTGCTAAATAAACGTTCTTTCCCTGCGGTTTCCCCCTCCTCAATTCGCACGGGTCGAAAAAGAAACGGTTGACGGTAACTGCTGCCCTTCTCAGAATTCCCGCCCATGTCAAAAACGAAAGTTGTGGTATGAGTCGCAGACAACGACAATTCTTCGTTGGGTTGCTGTTTTTATTTGTTTCCGCCGCTTTCGGCTTCCATGAGTTGACCAAGCAGAAAGTGAAAGATTCTAGCGGTCTTTCTGTGGTCAGCGGCCAGATGAGTTCATATTCCTTCAAGGCCGGTTCGAGGGGGCATGTTTATTATTATATTCACCTCGTTGGGTATAAGGCCACATTTCAGATTCCCGCTGATTTTTTGGATTCTTTTTCACAAGATCGTTTTCAGTCGGATTTGAAGATTGGCGATTCCATTTCGATCTCAATTCCGAAGGGCAACGAAAACAGTCTGAGCGCAGATAAGCGGTTATTTATCTTTTCCGTTCAAACAAAAGAGGCGACTTACCTCGATGAGCACGATGCCCTCAGGATATACAACAGCAATTTTCCAACGTGGGCGTCTATTGCGTTTTTCCTGTCTGGATCGGGTTTGATATTTTTGAGACCTACGCATACGCCATAAAAATGGTGCTGCAGGCCAGCCGATGATCTGCGCTTAATTCGCTGTGCTAAACTCATCGGCTTCCCAGAGTAAATGGGTGTGCTAAATAGGGAAACGGAGCTTTACGCAATGCGGCCTCCCGCTCACGCAAGGCCCTCGGAATCAACAAGAAATGGTGCGCGATACAGGGTTCGAACCTGTGACCCCTACCGTGTCAAGGTAGTGCTCTACCGCTGAGCTAACCGCGCGTTCCTTTTGCCGCAAAGCGTTGCGGGGCGATAAAGCTCTTTGAAATGCCTCCGCTTTGCAAGCCGAAAAATCGGCTTTTTTCCCGAAATTTTCAAACCCCTGCGCCAACAGGTACGCCCCTCCGCTCTTTCTTCACCCGGGCGATGGCTTCCCCGGCCAGGACGTCGCAGCGCTCGTTGTAGTGGTTGCCCGCGTGGCCTTTGACCCACCGCCAGACGATGCTGTGCCCCTGGACGGCGTCGTCGAGCGCCCGCCAGAGGTCGTCGTTCTTCACCGGCGTCTTCTGCCGGGTCTGCCAGCCGCGCGCTTTCCACCCCTTGATCCACTCTGTGATGCCCTTGCGCAGGTACTCGGAGTCGGTGAAAAACTCGATTTCGCACGGCTCCCGTAGCGCGCCCAGGCCCGCGATGGCCGCCTGGAGTTCCATTCGGTTGTTGGTCGTGGCAGGGTCGCCGCCGTTGAGTTCCTTGGTGCGGCCGTTCCATAACAGCACCGCGGCCCAACCGCCCGGGCCGGGGTTCCCGTGGCATCCGCCGTCGGTGTAGATGGTGACTTTTTTCAATGGGGAAATGGCGGGTTCGCTTTGGAGGTTTAGGGGAGGTGCAAGGATGGGGAGATGAGGGCGAAAGGGTGCCGCGCGGGGGGCGTTTTGTCCAGTTTGGAGCGTTTTTTCAGGGGAACCGGGCGATCTCTCACTTGCGATTTGGCCCACAGCAGCGAAGTTGCCGGGCTTTTTTCCATTATGCCCCCATCCAGACTGCCCACCCTGCCCATGCTATCCCAATCTTCTGCGGACGTTTTTCTCTCGCCCTGCCAAAGACGCGCCTCTCTCGCGCACCGGCTACTCCCGGCCCTTGCGCTTTTGGCGGCGCTTTTTTTCTCAATGATCGCCAGGGGGGCCGACTGGAATGAACGGGTGCTGGCGGGGGTGGCTTCGATGCCCCGGGGCGGTGCCTATGCGGCGAACCGCGGGGCGCTGGATCACCTCTCGCGCGCGGTGGAGGTCCGCGGGGGTGTGCTGACGGTAGAGCCCTCGGGGGCGACCCCGAGTTTCTGCTCGGAGGCGACGTACCTGGTTTTCCTAAAGGCCGTCGCGCCGCTGCGGCTCGACCCGGCGACGCTGGAGGCGCTGCGGGTAAGGGGGCAACTCGACGGCGACGGGATCTGGGGCCGGTGGAATGCCAATGGCCCGGGGACGGCGCGGCTTTTCCAGGAACTGGGCCTGGGGCGGAATTTCGAACGTTTCGAGGAGGCGCGGCCGGGGGATTTTATGAAGATTTTCTGGTCGCAGGAGGTGGGCCGCCATGAGCGCGGGCATTCGGTGATTTTCCTCGGTCTGGAGAAGCGCGAGGGGGTGGAGATGGTGCGCTTCTGGTCAAGCAACGTGCCCGGCGGTTACGGGGAGAAGGCCGTTCCGCGCGCCCGGATCGCCTATGCCATTTTCTCACGCCTGGAGCACCCCGAGGCGCTGGAGAAGGCCTCGGCGCTGGCCCCGGTGTGCCCTTATCTTTCGCGGCTGGGCGGGACGCGCTCCTCCATCCGCGAGGCGCGCTCGATGGCGGGGCTCTAGGTGTTGCGCCGCGGCGACAGGCCCCGGGAAAGCTTCCCTAAGTTAACTGTCAGACAACAAGCGGATGGATTTGGCTCCGCGAGAGTGGGACCTTGTGGGTTGATCAACCCTTCCACCCTCTCCGCTTAAACTCCCTATGCCTCTTATCATCCATGGTGACTCTGTCCCCAACCTCCCCTGGCAGCCCAAACCGGCGGGTTGCCCCGACGTCATTTGGCGCTACGATGCCAACCCGATCATCGACCGCCGCCCCCTGCCGCAGGCCACCGGGATCTACAACAGCGCCGTGGTCGCCTTCGAGGGGAAGTTCGTCGGCGTCTTTCGCACGGAATACAAAGACCGGATGCCGCACCTGCACGTGGGCTGGAGCGAGGACGGCCTGAGCTGGAGCTTCAGCCCCACGGAGATCGAGTTCATCTGCGCCGATGCCGAGATCGCCCAACGGGAATACGGCTACGATCCGCGCCTGACCCGCATCGGGGAGGACTACTACGTCACCTGGTGCAACGGCTACCATGGGCCGACGATCGGCATCGCCCGCACGCGTGATTTCAAGACCTTCGAGCAACTCGAAAACGCCGTCCTGCCCTACAACCGCAACGGCGTCCTTTTTCCCCGCCAGATCAACGGCAAATACGCCATGCTCAGCCGCCCGAGCGACACGGGCCACACGCCCTTTGGCGATATTTTCTACAGCGAAAGCCCGGACCTGACGTACTGGGGCAAGCACCGCCACGTCATGGCCAAGGGGCTCGCCTGGTGGCAGGACAAGAAGATCGGCGCGGGCCCCTCGCCCATCGAGACCAGCGAGGGCTGGCTGCTCTTTTACCACGGAGTGGCCGAAACCTGTAACGGCTTTGTCTACAGCACGGGGGCGGCGCTGCTCGATCTGGACCAGCCCTGGAAGGTGCTCTACCGCACCAACCAGGCGATCCTGATGCCGGAGGCTCCCTACGAGCTGACGGGCTTCGTGCCGAACGTCGTTTTCCCGGTGACGTCGCTTGTCGATGCCGCCACGGGGCGCGTGGCGCTTTATTGCGGCGCGGCTGACACAGTCACTTCGCTGGCGTTCTGCCAAGTGGAGGAACTGGTCGCTTTCATCAAGGCACACTCGCGCGTCTAGGCCGCCGCCGCTGCAAGTTTGGCCGCCGCTGCGGCGTTGGGAGGGGGGCCCATCCATCCCGGAATGCGCCCCCGAAACCTGCGTGTGCGCGCATGGTGGGCATTGTTGGTAGTGACAGGGTTGACGGCGTGCGGGCCGGACGGGCGCAAGTCAGCGCAGTCGGCGCCCCCGCCTCCCGCCCCCGAGACGCTTCATTTTGAAACGCAGTACATCCGGCGCGAAGTGGACCGTTATAAAGACGCCCCCTCGCCCACGGCCCGGCGAAAGATGGACCAAGCCTTTGCCTCGCTCGACGCCCAGCTTTCCGAAATGGAACGCCACGCCGCCACGCTGACGGGAGACGCCCAGGCCAGTCTACAGCGCCAGATCGCCAACCTAAAGCTCCGGAGGGATCTCCACTGGAGCCGCGCCCAGGAGGCCGTGGTACAGCTGGAGCCGGTGGAAAAGGCCCAGCCGGTGGTGGGCGAGCGCACGACGAAGGCCGCAAAGGCGCGGCCCGATCCCACGGCACAGGCCGCGGCGGCACGAGCGCGGGCCCGCCGCGTTTACCGGCAGACGCCCATGGTGCCGCAGGAGAATTTCATCCAGCGCCTGGGGCGGATGTTCCAACGCTAGCGGCGGCCTCCGCTCCCCGGGGCTAGTGCGTGATCTTCACGGCATTGCGCAGAAGAGTCACGCCGGTCTGGCGGTCGTATTCGGAAAGGGCTTTGCGGTAGTCGGCTTGGGCGTTGATGAGAGAGGCTTCCGACTCGGTCATCGACTTCTGGAGTTGCAGCACTTCGTAGGTCGTCGCCTTTCCGGCATCGTGGCGTTTACGTCCGGCATCGAGGCTCTCCTGGGCAAGCCGGAGGGCCTCCTGGGTTGAGTCAATCCGCTTGTGCGCGGTATTGACCTCGCCTGCGGCATACGCCACGTCGACCATGATGCTCTGCTCCAGTTTTTTGAGGTTCACCAGCGCCTGCGCTTTGAGCAGCTTGGCCTCCTTGTAGCTTCCCTTGGCGGCGCGGTTGCCCAGCGGCACGCTAAAGACCGCGCCGATGCTCCAGTCCTCGGGGTTGCGCACGCCATTGCCCCAGTAGCGCATGCTGCCCGCCAGGTCGCGAGCATTGACGCCGAGCAGGTCGAGGCTGGCCACGAGGTCGAGGCGCGGCAGGGTGCTGTTGCGCGCGGTGACGATGTTGATGTTGCGGGTCTTGAGCGCGACGAGCGCCTGCTGATAGTCGGGGCGCTCCTTGAGGGCATCGCACACGCCCGCGTCCACATCCAGGTCGCCCGTGACCGATTCCGGCGGCGGCTCGATATCAACAGGGGTAAAGAGGAGCGTCCGGGTGTCGCAGGTGATGAGCTGTTTGAGGTAGCGCTCGTTATTCTCGATGTCGTTCTTGGCCAGGATGACAGCTTCCTCGCGCGAGGCGGCCTCGGCCTGGGCGGTGATGACGTCCAGGGCTACCTTGACGCCGATCTCAGCCCGCGCCTCCTCCTCCTTGCAAAGCTCCAGGGCCAAGTCGCGCGAACGTTTCTTAGCCTCGTAGTTGCGCTGGGCGGAGTAGAGCTGGTTGTAGAAGTAGACCGTCTCGGTAACGACGTTGATGACCTCTTGCTTAAAGTCCCACTCGCTGATCTCCCGGTTATTGCGGGCGATGTGCAGAGAGGCGAGGTTGACGGCGGTGCCGAAGCCGCGCAGCAGCGGCTGGGAGAGCGAAAGGCCGCTCTGCGACCAGTAGTCGCTGTAGCGGGCGGTCGTTCCGGTAATGCCCACGCTGTACTGCGTGCCCCAGATGGATTTACCGGCGATATTGGCATAGTAGTTCCCGGCCTGGGTCTCATCGATGGAGGAGTTCGTCACGTTATGGCCACCTCCGAGGTTTAAGGTCGGGTCAAAGGTCCCCTCGGCGGCAGTGATGCGGGCATCGGCGATGTCCGGCTCGAACTCGGCCACCTTGATGGCGAGGTTATTTTCGATCGCGAGCGCAATGGCCTTGCGCAAGGTCAGTTTGAGAACCTGCGGCTGGGCTTGCCCCCGGTTTTGCTGCCCGGCGACGGCGGGCGAGGGCGTAGGCGTGGTCCTCGGTTTTGCAGAAACCGGAAGCGCAGACACAATCAGGGCCAGGGAAAGGACCGCGGCGAGGCTTTTGGAAAGCTGGGGAGACATTTGGGGCTATCCCCCTAGTCTAATCCAGCTAAGGAATCAAGCACTGTGCTTCGTTGACATCGGGTTTTTGCCTGCCTACCTTTGCGAGTTCCCCTCCTGTATGATTCCTAAAATGCCCATGCCCAGACGCGCTTTGAGCCGGACTTTCCTGCTTGCGGCCATTCTACTGGGCCTCACCGGCGCCGTGGAAACCGTCACCGTGGCATGGCATTTCCTCACCCAGCCGAAAGCCGCCTCCACCCTCGCCACGGCCACCCCACAGCCGCCCCAGCCAGGCCCAGCGCCCAGCGCCGCTGCGGTAAAGAGCCAGGAGGAACAGCTGGTAGCCGCCGCGAAGGAGAAATCCCTCGTCACCGGCCTGGCCACCCCCACGCCAACTCCGGCTCCGGCGGCCCCCGCCCCGGCGACGCCCCAGATGCAGGTCGCAGGCTTGATCGCCCAGGCGCGCGAACTGCGCGAAGCGGGTGACACCGGCACCGCCATGTCGCGCCTCCGCCAGGCCCAGACAATTTACTCCAACTACGCCCCGATCGTTTCGGAAATGGCCGTGACCTACGAGAAAATGGGCCTCACCGACAAAGCCATCGAGCAATGGCGGCGCATCTACCAGATGGGCACCCGGGCCGGGATCTACTACGAAGCCGCCGAAGCCAAGCTGCGCTCGCTCCAGCTGCCCGACCTCTCACCCGAGGAAGCCGCCGCCTCCGCCGCCGCGAAGGCCCAGCGCGAGGCGCTCGCCGGGAACCCCTCCAACGGCTCCCTCCTGCCGGACCGCAACGGCAACGGCAACGGCAACGGCAACGGCGGCGGCAAGGAGCCCCCGGTAATCCTCTCGCTTGGCAAAGTCGGCACCACCGACGACACCGGCACCAGCCAACCCGCCCGACGCCTGACCCTCGCCGTCCCGATCCAGGCCCAGGGAGGCGGTAAAGTCGACCCGCGCGATGTGGTCATCCAAGTCTTCTTCTACGAAGCGCTCCGCGACGGCTCGATTGTCGAGACCAACGCCAACGTCACCACCTCCTGGAACCGCCGCGTCAACAAAGAGGGCGAAGTGCAGGCCGTGGACTGGTCCACACCCGACCCGGAGACCCTGGAAGTCACCTACGCCCAGCCAGAGTACGACCCCAAGGACCCGCGCACAAAGGAACGGCGGAATTATTTTGGCTACAGCGTGCGCGTCTATTATAAAGGCGTCCTGAACGCAAAGTTTGCCGATCCTCCCAAACTCCTCGGCCAATTTATTCCCCCCGCCGCACTCCCCTCCTCCAACGATCTCCCCCGATGAAAATTCTTTGTGTAGACGACGACCCTTCTTTCCTCCAAGGCCTGGTTGACCTGCTCAAAAGCCAGCCCGGCTACCCCACCGTAGCCTCCGCCAACAGCGCCGGAGCCCTGGCCACGGCCGGAACGCTGCAAGGCGTCGACCTCCTCGTCACCGAGGTAGTGATGGACCCCGTGGACGGGTTCACCCTTCGGGGGCAATTGCAGGAGACCTTCCCGGAAATGAAGACCATCTTCATCTCCGGCTACGACCTGAGCGACTACAGCCCCTACACCGCCGGTTGCCATGTTTTCACCAAGCCTGCGGACCCGAATCTTCTCGGCGAAGCCGTGGCGGGCATCGCCGTCCTGCTGAATTTCCGCGAAGCCCCCTCCCAGCCTCGCCCATCTGCGATCGCCGCGCCCAAAGCCACCCCCGCAGCAACTCCCGTCACCACACCCAAAGCTACCCCTGCGGCAACACCCGTTGCCACGCCAAAGGCCACCCCGGCGGCAACACCCGTTGCCACGCCCAAAGCCACCCCTGCGGCAACACCCGTTGCCACGCCGAAGGCCACCCCCGCAGCAACTCCCGTCGCCGCTCCCAAAGCCACCCCAGTTGCAACACCCGTTGCCACGCCCGCAGCCGCTCCCAAAGCAGCCCCCGTGGCCGTTCCCGTGGCCCAGAACCAGCTTAAAATCGGCCACTACCGCGTCATCAGCAAACTTGGGCAAGACGAGTGGGGCGACCTCTACCTGGCCAACCAGACCTCCATGTCGCGCCCCGTGGCACTTTCCGTCCTCTCTCAGAGCCTGCTCCAGGGCGACGCCAAGGCCAAAGAGCGCTACCAGGCCGTCGTCCGGGCCCGCGCCGCCGTCAAGCACCCCGCCATTATCTCCGTCTTCGAGGCGGGCGAAGCCGACGGCTACGTCTACCACACCAGCGAATACGTCGACGGCAACCACCTCGCCCACTTGAAAAAAGAGGGCGTCAACATCGACGACAAAATCGCCCTGCGGCTCATCAAAACCGTCGCCGAGGGCCTCCTCTACCTCCAGCAGAACAAAATCCCCCGCGCCCCGCTGACCGCCCGGGCCGTTTTCCTCGACAAAAACAGCGACCCGCACCTCGCCAACCTCGCCGTACTCCAAGGCGCGGGATGCGAAGCCACGGGCAGCGAAATCTCCGCCCTGGGCCAGGCCGTCTCCGCCCTGCTGCCGGGGGGCATAGCCGCCAACCAAGGCTTCCAGGCGCTCCTCACCCGCATGGCCATGGCCGAAGCCAACGGCCTTTCCGACTGGAACGAAGTCCTCAAAGCCGTCAACGAACTGGCCCCGAAAGTCATCCCCGCCGACGCCAGCAAAATCACCGCCCGCGACCAAGTGGCCATCCGCGCCGTGGAAAAAATGAAGAAAGAGCGAAAGCGCTCCATCGTCCTCGCCATCGTCCTCGCCATTGTCGCCCTCGGGGCCACGTGCGGGTTCGTTTACTGGAAATTCTTCACCACCAACGCGCGCAACCTAAGCCAGATGGTCTACGTCCCGGCAGGCGAATTCATCTTCCAGGACGGCCAGAAAGCCACAACCGGCGAATTCTGGATCGACAAATACGAAGTCACCATCGCCGACTACGCCAAGTTCCTTAAAGCCGTAAACAACGGCGAAAACCCCACGCGCTTCGACGCCCCCAACCAGCCCAAAGGCAAAACCAACCACATCCCCGACCGCAACTCGGTCTCGTGGAACATCTGGTACTCCCGGGCCCTCGCGGGCAAACCGGCCAAGTCCGTGCCCATCGACCTGAACTGCCCCATCTTCAACGTCGACTACTGGGACGCCTGCGCCTACGCCAACTGGGCTGGCAAGCGCCTCCCGACCGAGCAGGAATGGGAGAAAGCCGCGCGCGGAACCGACGGCCGCCCCTACCCGTGGGGAACGGCCTTCCAGGCAGGCGCGGCCAACCTGGGCAAGGACTTCATCGAGATCCCCAACCCCGAGTCAAAGGGAACCGTGGACGGCTACTTCTGGTGGAACCCGGTCGACCTCAAGCCCAAAGACCTGAGCCCCTATGGCGCCCAGGGAATGCTCGGCAACGTCGCCGAGTGGACCAGCACGCTGGACACGATCGAAAAGACCACCGCCAAGGGGCCCGTCGTGCGCGGCGGCTCCTTCCACCTCGCCGAGGCCACGCTGCTCAAGCGCCGCGCCGTGGAGCCCACCACCGAGCTGGAGTACGTCGGCTTCCGGTGCGTTTCCGACACCGCGCCGAAGAAATAAGCCCGGTTTCGCACGCCAGTTTTTACCCCATGCGGAAAAAAAGGACTGGCGCAGCGCCAATTTGAGCGTATTTACGAGGATTCCCATGCGCCCCCGCCTCCTCCTGTTCGCCCTCCTCCTCGCCGTCGCCTTTGTGCAGTCAGCCCAGGCCCAGTTCCAGGTCTCGCTCGACATCAAGCGCCGCTTCCTCATGGTCTACGAGCCGATCGTCGCCACCGTCACCGTAGCCAACCTCAGCGGCCGCGACATCACGCTCACCGACTCGCCCACGCAAAGCTGGTTCGGCTTCCAGGTCAACTACGGCGAGACCTCCCGCATCATCCCGCCCAACGACCCCTTCTACCGCCAGCCCCCGCTGACCCTCGCCATGGGCCAGACCATCAAGCGCAGCGTCGTGCTCAACAACCTCTTCCCCATGGGCGAACTCGGGCTCTACCGGATACGCGCCACTATCTTCGATTCCGCCCGCGAGAAATATTACCAGTCGCCCGTCATCGGCCTGGAGCTCAGCGAAGGCAAGCTCGTCTGGCAGCAGAACGCAGGCGTTCCCTCCGGCTACAACGGCGCGGGCGGCACGCGCAAAGTCTCGCTACTGACCTTCCGCAGGTCTGAGTCCACCTACCTCTACGTCCGCGTCGAGGACCCCGACAACGCCGTCGTCTACAGCACACTGGGGCTCGGGCGGATCATCTCGGGCATCGACCCCGAAGTCCAGTTTGACGGCCAGAACGTCGTCAACGTCCTCCAGCTCATCGGCCAAAAGGCCTACCTCTTCACCCGCGTCAGCCTGGACGGCGAAATCATTTCCCAGGAGACCTACACCACCACCAAGTACCGCCCCACCCTGCGGCGCAACGCCTCCGGCTCCATCTCCGTCTACGGCGGCACCGCCTCCCGCACCGGAGCCCCGGGCGATCCCGGCGAAAAGGTCCCCAACAAACTTTCCGACCGGCCCGTGCCAGTACCCGCACAGTAGCCCATCCCCTAGGCTCCCCTCCCGCACCTCTTTCAACGCCGCGTGGCTTCAATCGCCCACGCGGCGTTTCCATTTTTTGGCCTATATCAACCTTGTTTAAACATTCGATTAATTACCGCTTGCGCCTCCCGCCGGATTCGATTGATTGCCGGACATGAAACGCATCCTCCTGCTGCTTCTCCCGCTTTTCTCCCTTGCGGCCAGCGGCCACGCCTTCAACACCGTCATCATCGACGCCGGCCACGGTGGCAAAGACCCCGGCGGCATCCCCCTTAACCTGGCCTGCGAAAAAACCCTCGCCCTCGACGTCGCCGGGCGGCTTGGGGAAATCATGCGCGAGGAAGGCATCCGCACGATCATGACCCGCACCAACGACACCTTCGTTCCGCTGCCCGCGCGCGTCGCCATCGCCAATGCCCATCCCGGCGCGCTCTTCGTCAGTATCCATTTCAACTCCGGCATGCGGCGCGGTGCCAACGGCTTCGAGACCTTCTACTACAACCCGAAGTCAGCCCCCATCGCCACGCGCGTCTACAGCGAGCTGGAGCGGATGCACCCGGGCGAGCAGCGCGGCGTCAAGCGGCGCGCCCTCTACGTCCTGCGCAAAACGCGCGGCGCCGCCGTACTGGTGGAATGCGGCTTCCTCACCAACCCGCAGGAAACAGCGCTCTGCCTCACCCCGGCCTACCGGGAGAAGCTCGCCCAGGCCATCGCCAAGGCCATCACCGACGGCCAGGTAGCCTCAACCAAGACCCCGGAGCCCGCGAAGAAAAAGGACGCCAAAGACCATTCCGGCTAAAGCGGATTACATCATATCGAACCAGAGGGCGGCAGCGGATGCCGCCCTTTTTCTTTTCGGCAACCGGTGGAGGAGACACTGGTAATTCCCCACCGGCAATGATCTAATCCGCCCCATGAGCGTGACTTGCCAGGAGATGAAACGCATCGAGGAAGCCGCCTTTGCGGCAGGCGCCTCCGCCGAGGCGCTGATGGAACAGGCGGGCGAAGAGATGGCCCGTGCAATAATGCAATTTTTCCCCATCCCCGGCGAGTGCCGCGTCTTCTTCGGCAAAGGCCACAACGGTGGCGATGCCCTGGTAGCGGCCCGCCACCTGCTCCACCAAGGCTGGATGGTAAAGGTGCAAAAAACCTTCCCCGAGGGCGAGCTGGCCCCGCTCACGCGCAAAAAGCTCGGCGAATTCATCGCCACCAGCCGGGAAACCTGTTTCGCCGCGCCCAGCTCCTCCTACGGCCCCCGGATTCTCCTCGACGGCCTGCTCGGCATCGGCGCCATCCATCGGCGCGGCGAGCCCGAAGGCTCCGGGCTGCGCGAACCGATTTTAAGCGCCGCGCGGGAACTCAACCGCCAACGCCGCGAGGAAGGCGCGCTCGTCTTCGCCCTTGATGTCCCCACCGGCCTCGACGCCGACACGGGCGAAGCCGATCCCGACACCGTGCAGGCGCATTTCACCCTCTGCGTGGCCTTTGCCAAGCGGGGCCTGCTGGCCGACAGCGCCCTCCCCTCGGTGGGCCGCCTGGCCGTCCTGCCGCTGCCCGCGCTCGAAGCGCACGCTCGCTTTGTTTCCCCGCTGGAAACCGTCGCCACTCCCGAGACGCTGCGTTCGCTCTTGCCCGTACGCCCTTACGACGCGCACAAGGGGATGTTCGGCCGCGTCGGCATCGTGGCCGGTTCGCGCGGATTCGCCGGAGCCGCCATCATGGCCGCCAACGCAGCAGTGCGCGGCGGCGCGGGCTTGGTGACACTTTTTGTCACACCAGATATTTACGCCCCCGTAGCCGCCGCGGCGATGCCGGAGGTGATGGTCACGCCGGTAGACTGTTACCTGGCCGTGCTCGAACGCCCCTTTGACGCCCTGGCCATCGGGCCGGGCCTGGGCCGCGAAGACGCGGAGGACGTCTTGGCCGTCTGCGAATATTTCACCGGGCCGATGGTGATCGACGCCGACGCGCTCAACGATCTGGCAGGCCACATGGAAACGCTCCACCGGGCCCGGGGGCCGCGCCTGCTCACGCCGCATCCCGGCGAAATGGCCCGGCTATTCCCGGAAGGGGCCGGGCTCACGCGGCGCGAAACCGCCGAGCGTTTCCTGGAAACCCACGCGGGGGGCGAGGCGGATGTCACACTACTCCTAAAGGGCTCGCGCACGCTGGTCGCCCGGCGCACCCCGGAAGGCCTGCGCACATCCTATAATACCACCGGCAACCCCGGCATGGCCACCGGCGGCATGGGCGACGTCCTCACCGGCCTCTGCGCCGCCCTGCTCGGCCAGCGACTCGCCCCGTTCGACACCGCCCGGCTCGGGGCATGGCTCTGCGGCCGCGCGGCGGAAATGGCCCTCACCGCGGGCGACCACAGCCAGGAGACGCTCGCCGCCACGGATCTCCTGGGCTTCCTGGGCCGCGCCTTCCGCGAGGCGCGCTACCGCGGTTCATACTAATAACTACTCGATATTACTCATACACCGGCTCGATCTGCCGGTCAACCACCTTGCCCGTGAGGCGATCGATGGCGAGATGCAGCCAGTAGCGGCGCTCGCTCTGCACGACGAAGCGGTCGAGCGAACCGGCATTGGGCGGGAAAACGCCCGACTGCGCCACGACGTCGATGAGCAGGTTCCACGTGCGCGCGTTGGTGACGCTGGAGAGGGCCAGGAGCGCCCCATTCCTGTTACTAGACGACGCTAGCATCCCCGGCAGCCCGGAAGGGTCGGCAATGGGCGCGGCGGCAAATTTCGCGGGCAGGGTATAGGCGATGGTCAGCGCCGTGGAACTGGTCGTTCGACTGGAGCCGGTGTCGTTGAGCGCAGCCAAGGAGAGCTGCGCGTAGAGCCCCATGTTGTGCGCCGAGTTCGGGTTGAGCTTCCCGGCGGAGACGGGCGGTTCATCAATGGCGGAAAAGAGATCCAGCAGCGGGGAATAGTCGATATCCGTCGCCCAGAAATCGACGCCATCGACATACCCGAGCCCGCCTACCGACTGGAAGACCTGCTTGTTGCCGAGATACTTGTTGATAATGGCCGAGCCGGTTTTGAGAACCTTCGCATCGGTCACCGTCCCGGTCTTGGCGATCATCCCCGCCTTCAGCAGCTCAAAGAAATTCGGCTCACGCAGGAAGGGGCCCTGCTGGCTCGGATCGGTTGCCGCCGCGACCTCCCCGAGGGTCTTGATATCAGCGGACACGCTCCCCTCCGGGCCGATATAGGTAAAGTCCACCGTCCCCGACGTCACAGAGTTGCACGAAATGCCAAAGCAGGCCCGGAGCGCGGGTTCGTTAGTCCCCGATACGTTAACCAACGCCAGCCGCTTGAGGGAAAAGCGAGAGTGCAGCAGCGGCTCGCCCTCGCCGGATGAAACCAATCTGAGGTTGCCGTCGTCATTGTAGTGCTGGAACTGCCCGGGACGCGATATCCGGATTTCGTGGAAACGCGAGGGGGCCGTGACCGCACGCGTGAACGTACCGAGGTGTTGCAGCGTATCCTCGTCCCACCGAAGTTCGCGCCGCAGCTCCAGCAGCTCCAGCCGGGTGAGGAAAGCCTGGTCGGTGCGCCCGCCGTTGCCGGACGCGCCGCCAACTTTCATAAACCCGTCGCCATTGGCAAGCATCAAGCGGCAGTAGTCCGCCGCGCCGGCGGCGTCTATGGAAAGCGCGCGAATGGTCGATCCGCTGCCACTGGCCGAGGCGTAGTTGCGCCAGCCGACGATATTATTGGTCATGGAGCCCGAGAGGCCCAGGCGGGTCAGGTCAGCAAAGGCCAAGACGCCTTTTCCCGCAATCGTGGCCGGGGCCGAAGCGGTGGGGTACCCGGCCACGTTCATGTCAAGAAGGCCGCTCTGGTCGTAGATGGCGTAGGCGTACCTGCCGATGGCCCGGGTACTCGGCACGGACAGCGTCTCCGGGCCCAGGTCGGTTACGTAAACCCAGCTCGGCGCGGGGAACGCAGTAATCGGCGTGGGGATGGAGGAGCCGCTGGTCGTCAGCCGGGGCACGAGGTAGTGGCGGTTCCAGCGCGTCGGGGAGATCGAGCGCCCGTTGGCCGACGTGGCCGTGGTGGAGGCGGCAGAGGCCGGGAAAAGGTCCACTCCCGGCGAGAGCACCGCCGAGGTGGAGCTGATCCGCAGGAGGCTGGGGATGGTCCCGCTGGTAGTCACATTGCGCTGCGGCACGAGGTTCCCGGGAGACGTGGCAACGTAGAGCGTGCAGCGGCCGCTGGTTTCCAGGCTTGAGCCGTTAACAATCTCCTGTCGCAGTTCGCTGACCAGGATATCCAGCGCGCTGCGGGCCAGCTCACACGCCTGCGCCTGCTGGCAACTGCTAAAGGAGACCCGCCGCATGGCCGTTGTCCGGCTGTAGGTGGCAATGACCACCGTTGTGATCAGCACCGTAAAGGCCAGCACCACGATGAGCGCCATGCCCCGGGTTGACCGAGTTAATTTAAAAGAGAGCAGCTTCATGGCATATCCCCAGGAGCGTGCAGGGGCGAGAGGTAAAACCAGCGCCGGTAAATCCGGATCGACGAAAGGACGGTCGGGGGCAAGCCGCTCGTCTGGAGCGCCTCTTGCCACCGCGCCTCAAGATCGCCCGGATGGGTAGTCGTCGCGGAAAAATTCTCCAGGGACCCGGCCAGGTCCTCCAGCGCCTTCTGCGAAAGCAGCGCTCGCCCCCGGGCGTCGATAATCGCGATGACGACCCCCAGTGCCGCCACATCGCGCAGACCATTCACCGGACCGCCCGAAATCCACGGCAACGTACTCAGCACCGGCGGCTGGTCGCCGTCCGAGCGAAGCACATAGTAATACTCCATCCGAAACACCCCGGCCCCAGCGGGCTCGCTGCCGTCATCGCCCGTGGGTGTAATGGCCCCTGGCCAGTTGTGCAGCAGCGTATTGCTCTCCGATCCGCTCGAGGAGCGCGAGACCCCGGCGAAAATCATCTGCGGGTCCGGTCGGTCCATCCCATTCCAAAGCAGCCCGCAGCTATAGCGCTGGAGCCCCTCCACCGGGTCCACCCAGTAGCCGACCACCGAGATGGGGCTATTCCACGAATCGTCCGGGTAGTACCCCGGCACGGAGCTGAAAAAAGCGATCTTGTCATTGCCCGTGCCGTCCACCCAGCGGTTCACGTCGTCCTTAAGCCAGTAATCGACGTCCGGCCGCCGGATCATCTGGGCGAAGTCCATCGACATCCGGTCGAACACCGAGCGGGCTTCCTCATCGGCGTCCAGGCGGCGGTTGCCGGTGCACTGGATCCAGCGCGCCCCGTTGCACACCTGCGCCGCCAGCACAATGAGCAGCGCCAGGATCGTCATCGTCACGAGCCATTCCACGAGCGTAAATCCGCTCACCGGGGTGGCCGTGAAAATCCTCTTCATCGTCAATTTCGGTCCACCGCGATAAACGTCCGGACCCGCCCGGCCGCCTCCGCCGGGGCAGCCTGCGCAGGCCAGCTCACCAGGACATTGGCCAGCGTGGCCAGCTTCGTATACGCCGCGCTCCGGCTGGGCAGGAACGAAACCGCCACCCGGTAGCGCGAATCCGCAACCGGCGCATCCGAGCTGCGCCCCGCCTCGCTAAAATAGCGCACCACCGTCGCCCCCGAGCCCGGAGGGATGGGAATGCCAAAAAAACTCGAAATTCCACTAGTCCGCGGCGTCTCCCGGAGGTCCACCGCCACCAACGTCAGCAGATTCGCCGCCGCCGTCTCCTCCGAGGCCACCTGGCTATTCTTAAACCCCGCCGGGAGCAGACCATAGACCGCCAATAGGCAAAAAGCACAGATTCCCAAGGCAAACGTCACCTCGACAAGGGAAAAAGCGGCAGATAGGCTACTGTGCGGTGTTTTCATCAGGACTCGCCCGAGAGAGTACTCAGGGCAGGCCCCCGATGGCAACCCGTATCGACACATGCGCCCTACGCATAATGCCGGTTGTTTAACGCCCTGGGAAAGTTTTCCCGGGGGGCTAGGCATAGAATCGGTTGACATCGGCCGGGGACCCGATAGAGTTTCCGCTCTTTTTCCAAACAGTTTTTCAGGCTTATGAAACGCACCTACCAACCTTCCAAGCGCACGCGCAAACAGCAGTTCGGGTTCCGCGCCCGTATGAAAACCAAGAGCGGCCGCGCGATCCTTTCCCGCCGCCGTCAGCGTGGGCGCAAGCGCCTGCTGCCCAAGGGCGTGGAGATCCATTTCGCCCGCCACACCGAGGCGTAATTCCCCAAGTTTGCCAGTCTGCGAACTGGCCCCATTGCGCCCTGATCCGCTGATGTGCCGCTGACGTTCCCAAAGTCGATCCGCCTGCACTATAGCTCGGAGTTTCTCCGCGTGAAAACGGAGGGGCGCGCCTTTGGGGGACGATATTTCACCCTCGGGGTGCTTAAAGACCGCGAGGCCACCCGCACCGGGCTGATCACCTCCAAGCGAGTCGGAATCGCCGTGGAACGCAACCGGGTCCGTCGCCGGTTGCGGGAACTGATGCGGCTCTCCCTGCCCGAGTGGACCCCGGGCGTCTGGGTCGTCGCCATTGCCCGCAGGGCGGCCGTGAAGGCCAGCTTCACCCAGTTGCAAGGCGAGTGGACCCACCTCGCCCGGCGCGCCGGAATCTTGCAGAAAACCGGTGGCGAAACCTCCCAGGACCGTCCATCGTGATTGACCGTCATGCTGAAGTGGGTTGTATTGAAATTAATCCGGTTTTACCAACTGGGTCTGTCGCCTCTATTGAGCGCGATCACCGGGCCCGGAGGAGGGTGCCGGTACGAGCCTTCGTGTTCGCGCTATTTCGCGGAGGCCGTGGAACGCTTTGGAGTCAGGCGCGGCGGTTGGCTGGGGCTGAAGCGAATCGCCCGCTGCCATCCGTGGGGAGGGCAGGGCTATGACCCCGTGCCGCCCGAAGATTCGCACCCAGGGGGCCACCGGCCCTGAAACCGCACGTTAATTTTCAGTTTTTTTATGGATCGTAAAAGCATCGTTGGGATCGGGCTCGCCATTCTGGTCTTCGTCTTCGCCCAGCACCAGCAGTTGAAGCACCAGCGCCTCAACCCCGCCCCGGCCACTCCCTCCACCTCCTCCGAGGCCCAAGCCTCCACCACCCCTTCCGCGGCCCCGACAACGGCCCCCGAGACCGCCGCCGCCATCCCCGCGGCCCCGGCAGCCCCGCTTGAAGCCGCCCCCACGGCCACCGTTCCCGAGGAAACCCAGGTCGTCGGCAACGGCGCGGTGGACTACACCTTCACCAACCTCGGCGGCGGCATCGCCTCCCTCAAGCTCCTCAACCACCAGGGCGCCCAACCCGGAGAGCGGATGGTCCTCAACAACGGCGCTTCGCACCCGATCGGCGCACTCGTCCTCCACCCCGAGAAAGCCCCTAACACCCCCTACACCGTCACGGTAGACGGCGACCGCGTCATCTGCGAGACCACGGTGCCCCCGGGCATCTCCGTCAAAAAGACCTACACCCTCAACCGCGACCCGAAAGCGGCCTACCGCCTCGGCCTGGAAGTCGTCTTCCAGAACAAGAGCGCCGGAGCCGTCGACTACCCCGCCTACTACGTCTTTACCGGCCTGGCCCACCTGCTCCACGGCAGCGACGTCCCGATGTACATCGGCTTCGACTACTTCGCCGGGCACTCCAACTCCTTTATCACCCCGAACTGGTTCGACGCGGGCCGCATCCCGCTCATCGGCATCGAGACCTCCGCCGCCAAGCCCTTCTACGCCCAATCTCCCGGCAACGTCCTCTGGGCAGGCGTGCGCAACCAGTACTTCACCACCATGCTCCTGCCCGAGGGGACCACGGGCCAGGGCGTCTGGGCCCGGCAGGTCCCCGGCAAGCTCGATGAGCACGACGTCAAAGGCATCGAAGGCTTCCTCGAAATGCCCGGCTTCAAGCTCGTCCCGGGCGAGACCGTTCGCAAAAACTTCACCGTCTACTCCGGCCCCGCCGAACTCGAAGCGCTCGCAGCCCTTGGCAGCAACGCCACGGCCATGACCTACCTCGACCGCTGGTGGATCACCCGCACCGTCGGCACCGTCCTCCTGCGCTCCATGAACACCCTGCAAGGCTTCCTCCACAGCTACGCCTGGGCGATCATCGTACTGACCTTCATCGTCCGGGGCCTGCTCTGGCCGATCCAGGGCCGCGCCAACCGCTCCATGAAGCGCATGCAGCTCCTCATGCCCAAGCAGACCGAGCTGCGCGACAAATACAAAGACGACCCGGCCCGGATGAACCAGGAGGTCATGAAGCTCTACAAACAGTACGGCGTCAACCCCCTCTCGGGCTGTCTGCCGATGCTCATCCAAATCCCCATCTTCATCGGCTTCTACTCGATGCTCGGCACCGCGGTGGAACTGCGCAACTCCAGCTTCCTCTGGGTTCACGACCTCTCCCGGCCCGACACCATCTTCTTCCTGGCCGGCTTCCCGGTGAACATCCTGCCCATCGCCATGGCCCTCACAATGGTCTGGCAGATGCAGCTCACCCCGAAGGCGGGCGACCCCTCCCAGCAGAAGATCATGATGCTCATGCCGCTCATCTTCGTGGTCTTCACCTACAACTTCGCCTCGGCCCTGGCCCTCTACTACACCGTCCAGAACCTCCTCTCAATCCTCCAGCTCTACGTCACGCGCAACCAACCGATGCCCGCGCTGGAAAAAACCAAGAAATAAGAGGCCAAGGATTGATCGGAAATCAGAAATAATTTTAATTTCTTTCCCTGAGTTCGTGAGTTCCTAATGTAATAGCCCGAACGAACACATCACCCCTCGTCATGAAACAGACGCCAAAGGAAATCCTCGACACCCTGCTGGGCTGCCTCGGGTTTGCGTTTGAGATCGAGGAAGTCGAGACAGAACACGGCCTGACCCTCCAGGTCTACTCCAACGAAGGCGAAGCGCTCACCGGCCCCTCGGGCCAGCGCATTGAGGACTTGCAGTACCTCGTCAACCGCGTCCTGCAAGCGCAAGACCCGACCAGCCCCAAAGTACAGGTCGACGTCGAGCATTACCGCGACATGCGCAACGACGCCCTCCTGGCCCGGGTGCGCAAAATCGCCGATAACGTCCGGGAGACGGGCCTCCCGTTTCACCTTGAGCCGATGAACTCCTACGATCGCAGGCTCATCCACAACGCGTTCAAAGACGATCCGCAAATCGCCACTTGGAGCCCGAACGATGACGCCCGGTTGAAGCGGATCACGCTAAAAATCCGCTCTCATGATCACCCCTGAACTACTCTGGAGCCACGTCGAAACAGTCCGCGCCAAAGCCCCCCTTGTCCATAGCATCACCAACCTCGTGGTGATGAACCTCAACGCCAACGCGCTCCTGGCCCTAGGCGCCTCGCCCATCATGGCGCACGAACCCGAGGAACTCCCCGACTTAATGGCCATCGCCTCCGCGCTGGTGCTCAACATCGGCACACTCGACAAAGCCTGGATCGGCAGCATGAAAGTCGCCGCCCGCGAAGCCTACAAACGGGCCGTCCCGCTCGTCATCGACCCCGTCGGAGCCGGAGCCTCGCGCCTGCGCACCGAGACAGCCCTGGCCCTCATCGCCGAGGGGCAGCCCGCCGTCATCCGCGCCAACGCCTCCGAGTTACTGGCGCTGGCCGGGGGAGCCGTTAACACCAAGGGCGTGGACAGCACCCACACCGCCACCCAAGCGCGCGACGCCGCCCGCAGCCTCGCCCTGGAGTTCCGCTGCACGGTCGTCGCCAGCGGCGAGACCGACCTCGTCACCAATGGCCGCGAGACCTGGCACCTGGGCGGCGGCTCAGCCCTCATGCCGCGCATCACCGGCATGGGCTGCACGTGCAGCGCCATTGTCGGAGCCTTCGCCGCGGTGGCCGACCCGCTGGATGCCGCAGCCGCTGGCATGGCCATCATGAAAGTCGCCGCCGAGCTAGCCGCCGGAAAAGCCTCGGGCCCCGGCTCCATGCAAGTCCATTTCCTCGATGCCCTTTATTCGCTAAGCCGCGCCGATTTCCTGGGCCACGTCAAACTGACTCGCGCATGAGCCGCGACCTATCGGTTTACCTCGTCATCGGGCGCGATTTCACCGCCGGACGCGACCTGCTGGAGGTCGTCGCCGAGGCGGTGGCGGGCGGCGTAACGCTCGTGCAGCTTCGCGAAAAGGAGGCGAATTTGCGCGAATTCACCGAGCTGGCCCGGGCATTAAAGACCCTCCTGGCCCCGACGCGCACCCCCCTTTTCATCAACGACGACGTCACCGTGGCGCGGAGCGTCGGCGCAGAGGGCATTCACCTGGGCCAGAGCGATCTCCCCGTGGCCGAGGCGCGCCGCCTGCTGGGCCCGGCGATCCGCATCGGCCTTTCCGTGGAGAACCGCCAGCAAGCGCTCGCGGCGGAAGCGCTGGAGGTCGATTACCTCGGCATCAGCCCCGTCTTCCCCTCGGCCAGCAAAACGGACACCGCCCCCCCCTGGGGCCTGGAGGGCCTCGCCTGGGCGCGCGCCCATAGCCGCCACCGGCTGGTCGGCATCGGCGGCATCCACCAGGCCAACGCCGCCGGGGTCATCCGCGCCGGAGCCGACGGCGTGGCAGTCATCTCGGCCATCGCCTCGGCCCCCTCCCCGCGCCAGGCGGCGGAGGAGTTGAGCAAAACCGTGCTGGCAGCAAAGGGCCAATGCCATTAGGATAGACCCTTCCATGCAATCCGAGATTTCCAGGCGGCGCACCTTCGCCATCATTTCCCACCCCGACGCGGGCAAGACCACGCTGACCGAAAAGCTCCTCCTCTACGGCGGCGCAGTCCAGCTCGCCGGGTCCGTCACGGCCCGCAAGAGCCAGCGCGCGGCCACCTCGGACTGGATGGAACTCGAACGCAAACGCGGCATCTCGGTCAGTTCCACTGTTCTGCAATTCGACTACGACGGCTATCGCGTCAACCTCCTGGACACCCCCGGCCACAAAGACTTCTCCGAGGACACCTACCGCGTGCTGACCGCCGTGGACGCCGTCGTCATGGTCATCGACGCGGGCAAAGGCATCGAGAGCCAGACGCGCAAACTCTTCGAAGTCTGCCGCCGCCGGGGCGTGCCGATCTTCACCTTCATGAACAAAGTCGACCGCCCCACGCGCGACCCCATCGAGCTGGTCGACGAGCTGGAGAGCGTGCTCGGCATCGGCGCGTTCCCGGTCAACTGGCCGCTCGGAACCGGCTTCGGCTTCAAGGGCGTCTACGACCGCCAGGCCAAGGAGCTGCACCTCTTCGAACGGACCAAAATGGGGGCCTACCGCGCCCCGGTAACGGTCACAAGCCTGGACGAACCGCTCGTGCGCGAGCAGGTGGACCCGGCGGATTACTCGCGCTTTGTCGAGGAGCTGGAAATGCTCGAACTGGCAGGCCGCGAATACTCGGAGGAGGCAGTGCTCTCCGGCACACTCACCCCCGTCTTTTTCGGCAGCGCCATGAACAACTTCGGCGTACAGCTGCTGCTCGACTCTTTTTTGGCGAAATCCGCCCCCCCCGCCCCACGCCGCTCGGCCGCCGGAATGGTCAACCCGACCGATCCCGCCTTCTCCGGCTTTGTCTTCAAAATTCAGGCCAACATGGACCCGAAGCACCGCGACCGCATCGCCTTTGTGCGCGTTTGCTCCGGCAAGTTCGAGCGCGACATGACGGTGACCCACGCGCAATCGGGCAAAAAAGTGCGCCTCTCCAGCTCGCACAAGCTCTTTGGCCAGGAACGCGAAACCGTGGACGAAGCCTGGCCCGGCGACATCGTGGGCCTGGTGGGCCATAGCGAATTTGGCATCGGCGACACCCTCACCGAAGACGCCGCCATCGCGTTTAACGAAATCCCGCGCTTCGCCCCCGAGTGCTTCGCCTATTTGCAGAACCCCAACCCGGGCAAGTTCAAGCAATTCCGCCAAGGGCTCGACCAGCTCTTGCAGGAAGGCGTCATTCAGGTCTTTTACCTGCGCGATTCCGACCAGCGCATCCCGCTCTTGGCGGCAGTCGGCCCGCTGCAATTCGAGGTCGTGCAGTACCGCCTGGAGAGCGAATACGGCGCGGCCTCGCGGCTCGAATCCGTGCCGTGGGAGATCGTCAAATGGCTCAAAGCCGGGACCGCCCCCTCCGAAATCGCTGAGATGAAGCTCCCGACCGGCTGCCGCATCGCCTACGACGCCGAAGACCAGCCCGTGGTCCTCTTCCCCAGCCAGTGGACGATGGATTATTTCATCAAGCAGAACCCGGAAGCTAAGCTGTTTAACTTGTCGGCGGATTCGAAGGGATAAATAGCCGCAAAAAGGCGCAACAGGTCTATCACTGATATGACTTGTCGCAGGAACAGAACCGGCGCAAATTCGGCCCGTTATGGAATTGTTCCGATCATGGCTAGGTATTTTCGGGTTGGTTTTCCTGTTTTTGGGCCTACCCATCGCAGTCCTCTTGATTCTGCTCGGGACGATTTTCAAAACGTGGTACGTTCGCTGGCTGCTGGCGCTGGTAATTTGGGGCCTCTTTGTCTCTTCTCTTCCGTCTCCTCACTCGATTCCCGAGGGATACCGGCTTCAGTTCGAAGCCAAGACAAACATGGAACATCTCTACCCCGCCCTGGTTGCTTACCAAAAAGACCACGGGGGCCAATGGCCTTTGACATTCGCCGAGCTAGTTCCCCGCTATGTCTCCCAAGACCAAATCGGATGGTTCTATGCCCGAAGCAAACTTGGCCCAATTAGCCGGGAACAAAAGGCAGCGGAGCAGGACCCATCCGAAATCGACCGGAGCGGCCAGTTTGTTTCACTCTCCGGCCAAGGCGGGATGCTGGCGACAGCAAAAACTCCCATCATCAAACGCACTTTGGGCCTTCCGTGGTCTGAGCGCCATTTTTGCGTCATTTTAACCACGGATGGTCAAATCCAAACCGTCACGAACGAGGATTACCGCCAGCGGTTCAGACACGCCAAGGCCCAGGCCCGCTAGCCTTACGCCTCCGGCTTCCGCTTAAAGTGGAGCTGCTCCACGCGGCGGCCATCGCACTTCGAGATGGTCACTTCGTAACCGTCGATGGAGACCTTTTCGCCCTGTGAAGGAAGGCGCCCGATCAGGTTCGTCACATAGCCGCCGATCGTGCTCACATCCGGGCTCTCCAGGTCGAGCCCGGCGACGTCGTTGAGCTCGTAGAGGCCAAAGATGCCTTTGACGTAAAATTCGTTGTCGCTGATGCGACGGAACTCCGCCTCCTCAACGTCGAATTCGTCCTGGATCGAGCCGACCAGCTCCTCCATGACGTTGTCCAGCGTCACGATGCCGACCGTGCCGCCGTACTCGTCCACGACCAGCGCCAGGTGGGCGTGCTTGGTTAGAAAGAGCTTGAGGAGCTTCTCCAGCGGCATCATTTCCGGCACGGGGAGGATCTCCCGCTTGATGGTGGCCAGATCCGGCGCGGCCTTGTGTTGCAGGGTCAGGCCCATCAGGTCTTTGATGTGGACCAGGCCGATGGTGTTATCCAGGTGCCCCTGGCAAAGCGGGAAGCGGGTGTGGCGCGAATCCTGGGCGATTTTGAGGTTCTCCTCGAAGTTGTTTTCCAGGTCGAGCGTCACCACTTCGCCGCGCGGCGTCATAATGTCGCGCACGACGAGCCGCCGCAGGTCCAGGGCGTTGATCAGGATCTCCTTGCCCATGGGCGAGACTTCGTCGGCCTTCTCGCTTTCAGTCAGGATGACGCGCAGCTCCTCCTCGCTATGGCCGATCTCGTGCTCGCTGGCGGGCTGCACCTTGAAGCAGCGCGAGAGGATGAAATTGGCCGCGTTATTGAGCAGCGAAATGGCCGGGCCGAACCCGATGGCGAACCAATGCAGGGGCCGGGAAACCCAGAGCGTGGCCGAAAGCGGCTTGCGGATGGCAAGGCTTTTGGGCACCAGCTCGCCCATGACGATGTGGGCAACGGTGATCAACGAAAAGGCGAGGGCGAAGGAGACCGTATGGACCAGCGCCATATTGGTGATGCCCGCCAGGTGGAAAAACGGCTCCACCATCCGGGCCAGGAACGGTTCGCCCAGCCACCCAAGGCCGAGGCTGGCTAGCGTAATGCCGAGCTGGGTGGCAGAAAGATAGGCGTCGAGGTGCCGGGTGATCTCGCCCGAAAGCTTGGCGCGCGAATCTCCCTCCTCGATCAACGGCTCCAGCTGAGTGGAGCGCACCTTGACGATGGAAAACTCCGACGCGACGAAAAACGCGTTCAGCAGCACCAGCAGGCCGATGACCAGGAGCTTAAGAAAGATGACGTCGGCCGATTCCCACTCCGCCGCGGGCGCGGAGGCCGTGGATAGGGCCAGCAGCATCGAGAAATTCATAAAGGTTACCGCCTAAGGGGAACCGAATCTTTGCAAAAGCAACGGCTCGCCGCGAACTCACGGCGAGCCGAAAAGCAGTTAAAATGGAAACCGGCGGTAGATGCCGCGCGGGACCAAGATCGACCGGGCTGGGCTACCAGCTCGACTTCGTGATCCCGGGGATGAGGCCGTTGGAAGCCAGCTCGCGGAAAGCGATACGGGAAAGTTGGAAGCGGCGGATAAAGCCATGGCGGCGGCCACTGGCGCGGCAACGGTTAACGAGGCGCACAGGGCTGGCGTCGCGCGGAAGCTGCTGCAGGCCGACATAATCGCCCTTCGCTTTGAGTTCAGCGCGCAGGGCGGCGTACTTGGCAACAGTAAGGCGTTTGCGTTTTTCTTTTTCGATCCAGCTCGTTTTAGCCATATAAAATTCTTTAGAAAGGGCGAACAATCTAGAGCCCTCGGAAGGATTTGCAATCTTTTTTTTCCTTTTGCGATGCTTCCATCTGCCGCGCTTTGGTGGCGGGAAGCTTCCGGCAAAGGTCGGCTCCATTCGCCAGTTCCATTCTTTGAGTAGCGAGTTTGAGCGGCGATGCCAGTCTTTCAAAAAACTGGCGGAGGGAGAGGGATTCGAACCCTCGTTACCGGTAAAGGTAAACACGCTTTCCAGGCGTGCGCGTTAGACCACTCTGCCATCCCTCCTTATTTGCCCGGCGCATGAACCCGCGCCGACGTGGAAGGTGCAGCATGAGGGGAAACGCGGCGGAGTTCAACACCGAAATTCGTGCGTTTTCACCCATAGCCCCCCGCGCCAGCCACCCTTTGCCCCCCCGGAAAGGGCCGGTTTTCGGCGCAAAATCCACTCCACTTCGCATGCCGCTGCCCGGGCGGATGCCTCATGTTTTTAGCTTATGTAAGTCCCTTGTGCCAAGCCACCTCGGGAAATCCCCGACCCTGGAAACCGACTTAAAACGGCTTGCTGCAACACGCCAAAAACTCTTTGCTGGTGTCTGCGCGATTTGCCATCGCACAAGTAGAAACAAACCGAAGAAAACCACATCATGATGAAAAAATTCACACTCAGCGCTTTGGCGGCGATCACGGTGGCAGGGACGGCCTTCGCCGGCCCCGAAACCGTGGTTACTTCCAAGGAGTTCAAGCAGCCCTGCGTGACGCCTTGCTTCCGGGATACTGAGTTCCAGTTGGACCTCTTTTATTCCTATAACAATGCGGAACATCAGGGCAGCAATTCTGCAACCGATCGCCATTTCTTTGGACCAGAGACGACGCCGGTTCCCACATTGGTCCCCGGAGGCATTGGCGGTCTCCTCAACGATCCGAACGTCATTCCCGCAGGCAGCACCGTCACTGGTATTCGCCGCACGGAAGTCAAAGACACTCCGTACTTCCGTGATGGAAGTGGGGGAGGCCTCGGCCTGAACTACTTCTTCTACCGTTACTTCGGCGTTGGTGTCGAAGGTAACTGGTGGGACGGGGTCAACAGCGGCTACACTGGGAGCTATATCTCCCGTGAGCTGGTGACGCTTCCAGCCGGGTTTGATGCCAATGCGGTCGCAGCGGCTGTCGTGGCTGCTAACACCAAAACCGGGGTCACCGTTCTCAATCCCAACACGCTGGTCTTGAAGCGGTCCGCCACTTTCAACCGCACCAGCACGTCAGCGGCGCAACAAATCGCCGGTAACGTGTTCCTGCGCTATCCGTTTGAAGGGGCCGTCTGCTGGGCGCCGTATATCTTCGGCGGCGGCGGCGGAATCTTCGACGGTGAGAGCACCGGGTTCGGTCATGTTGGCCTCGGCGTGGAATTCCGTGTAACTCCTTACATGGGCTTCTTCACCGACTGGCGCTGGGAATTCACCGGCGGCAGCTACAACAACAACGACTGGCGCAATGACTCCAATGTGAAGGCTCTCGCCAGGGCATTGGGTGGATACAACAGGCTCAACATCAGCGACAACAACACCAACAAGAACGATGTCAACATCACTCGCGTTGGCGTGCGCTTCGTGTTCTAGCCCGCTCCGTCTAGTCTAAACCATATAACCTATAAAGCCGGGGTTCTTCGGAGCCCCGGCTTTTTTGTGCCCCCGCACCTCAGGTTACTCTTGGCGAAGCGCCTTCACCGGGTCGAGCCGGGCGGCGAAGTAAGCGGGGATGAGGGCGGCGATGGCGCAGATGACAAAGGCGCTGATACAGATGATGGCCACGTCGTGGGGGACCACTTCGGCGGGGATCTTGGAGAACTGGTAGACGTCGGCCGGGAAAACCTGGATGCCGAGCACGTCGGCCAGCCAGTCCTTGAATTCGTTGCGGTACTTAATGAGCGTCATGCCGAGCGCAAGGCCGGTCAAGTTGCCGAAAAAGCCGACGACCATGCCCTGACCCAGGAAGACCCAGACGATCTGCCCCGTGGAGGCTCCGAGCGCTTTCATAATGCCGATTTCGCGGGTTTTCTGGACCGTCACGGTGATCAGCGTGTTCATGATGCCAAAGGCGGCCACGACAACGATGAAGAGGAGCAGAAAGAACATGACGTTGCGCTCCATGGCGACGGCGTCAAAGAAAGTCTTGTTGGTTTCCTCCCAGGTGCGGGCCTGAGCGTCGTCGGGCAGCTGGGGCAGGAGCGCGGCCTTGGTGGCAGAGGCGAGGTTGGGATCGCCGGTGCGGACGGCGATGCCGGTAATGGAGTCGTTATCGCTCATGCCGTAGAGATCCTGGCCGACGTAGAGGGGCACGATGAGGAAATTGGCGTCGTAATCGTAGCGGCCACTCTGGAAGATGCCGGTGACGGTCAGGTCGCGGGGGAGGACGAGTTCTTTAACCTCCTTGAGCGCCTTGGGGTCTTTTTCGGCCTTTTTAATGGCGTCCAGGACCTCGGACATCTTTCGGCCCGGGGAATAAACGGTAATTTTATCCCCCACGCGCACTTCCAGCATCTGCGCCAGGCCGGAGCCGACGACCACGGTGTCGCCGGAAAGGTCGAAGGAGCCCCCTTTTTGGATGAATTTGGCGATGCCGGTGACGTTTTTCTCCAGCTCCGGGTCCACGCCCCGGATGACGGGGGTCGTGCGGTGGTTACCCGCCTCGGCGACGACGGGGCCCATGACGAAGGGAGC
Organism: Spartobacteria bacterium UBA695; assembly: GCA_002298145.1. GTDB lineage: Bacteria > Verrucomicrobiota > Verrucomicrobiia > Chthoniobacterales > Chthoniobacteraceae > UBA695. Next base: position 324,529 of record DBMP01000015.1, read on the forward strand.
GGCAGCGGTCACGCCCGGGGTGGTCTTGATTTTTTTCAGCAGCGGCTGCCAGTCGCCCAGGGTGTCGTTCTGGTTCTGGATAACGATGTGGGGCTCGAAGCCGAGCACTTTATTGCGCAGCTCCCGGTCAAAGCCGGTCATGACGGAGATCACCAGGATCAGGACGGTGATACCGAGGGTCACGCCAAGGATGGAAATAAGCGTGATGACACTGACGAAGGTTCGCTTGGGCTTAAGGTAGCGGAGGGCGAGAAACAGGCTGAACGGGGCTTTCACTTGCGGCAATGTAGGCAGGTTTGCCCCCGTAGCGCAACCCGGGGGATTCTGCCGCTTGCTTTTCTTAGCTTGCACACCGGCCCCGCGCCGGTATGGTCTGCAACTTGGAAGCCCAAGGCTTCGCAAGGACTCACCTTAGGGGGAACAAAAAACAATGCAGCCGTTATTCGCCTTCAACGTCATTCCTAAACTTCCCGTCGAGCTCGAGCCGCTTCGGGAGATGGTCTTTAATCTCTGGTGGACCTGGGAGCCCGATGCCCGCGCTCTCTTCCGGCAACTCGACCCAGTCCTCTGGCACAAGACCAACCATAACCCGGTCCGGATGTTGCAGCTCTGCCGCCAGGCGCGCCTCATCGAGCTGGCCGAGGACGACGACTTTTTCCGGGAAATGAACCGGGTCTATGCCCAGTTTAAGAACTACATGGCCCGCAAGGACACCTACGGGAGCACCCGAAAGAACGAGCTGGCCGCTTATTTCTCCGCCGAATTCGGCTTCCACGAGTCGATCCCGAACTACTCTGGCGGCCTCGGCATCCTCTCGGGCGACCACTGTAAGGCCGCCAGCGACCTGGGCCTCAATTTCGTCGCCGTGACGCTCCTTTACCGCCACGGGTATTTTAAACAACAGATCAACAAAGACGGCTGGCAGGAGTCGATCAGCCTCAACCAGAACTTCCACCACCTCCCGATGAAAGAGGTGCGGGTGGCCGACCGGCCGCTGACCATCGCCGTACGCATCCGCGATCACGACGTCCACGCCAAGGTGTGGGAAATGGTCATCGGGCGCATTTCGCTCTTCCTGCTGGATACCGACATCACCGAGAACCGCCCAGACGACCGGCTCATTACGGCCCAGCTTTACGGCGGCGATCTGGAGATGCGCGTCAAACAGGAGATCGTCCTCGGCATCGGCGGCGTCCATGCGCTCCACGCCATGGGCCTCAAGCCAGCGGTTTACCACATGAACGAGGGCCACTCGGCCTTCCTCTCCCTGGAACTGATGCGCCGCTGCGTGCAGGACAAGGGGATGGACTTCAAGAGCTCCCTGCAACTGGTAGCCGCGGGCAATATCTTCACGACCCACACACCGGTCCCGGCAGGCAACGACGCCTTCCCTCGCGACCTGATGCAGAAGTACTTCGGCGATTATCCGCAGAAGGTCGGCATTTCCTTTGACGACTTCTTCTCCTACGGCCAGACGACCATCAACAAGGTGGACGCCTTCTCGATGACCATCCTGGCCCTGCGCACGAGCCGCCACGCCAACGGCGTCAGCCAGCTCCATGGCGAGGTCAGCCAGGGCCTCTGGCAGGACGTCTGGGCGGGCGTACCCAAGGACGAGGTGCCCATTAGCGCCATCACCAACGGCATCCACACCAAAACGTGGCTCTCCGCCGAGTTCGAGCGCCTCTACCGCCGCTACCTCCCGGATTGGCAGGAAAACCTGACCGATCCCGATTACTGGCGCGGCGTCATCGACATCCCGGACGAGGAACTATGGAACACCCACCAGCACCTCAAGCGCCGCCTCTTTGACATGGTTCGCGACCGCCTGCGGGCCCAGCGCGAGCGCATCGGCGAGGCCCCGGAGCGCGTCCGGAGCGTCAACCGGCTCCTCGACCCGGAAATCCTCACGATCGGCTTCGCCCGGCGCTTCGCCACCTACAAGCGCGGCACGCTGCTCTTCTCCGACATGGACCGCCTTAAGCGCATCCTGACCCACCCCGAGCGCCCCGTGCAGTTCATCTTCGCGGGCAAGGCCCACCCGAAGGACGAGGGCGGCAAGCGCTTGATTCAGGATGTCTACAAGTGGTCCCGCGACGAGGGCCTCGAAGGCCGCCTCCTCTTTGTGGAGGACTACGACACCTACGTCGGCCGCCGCCTCACCCAGGGCGTCGATCTCTGGCTTAACAACCCGCTGCGGCCCCTGGAAGCCTCCGGCACGAGCGGCATGAAGCTGCCCCCCAACGGCGGCCTGAACCTGAGCGTCCTGGACGGCTGGTGGTGCGAAAGCTACAACGGCAAGAACGGCTGGGCCATCGGCGCGGAAATCACCGACGGCTCCGTCGAGTTCCAGAACGAAGTCGACACGGCCAGCCTCTTCCACATCCTGGAAACGCAGGTCGTCCCGCTCTATTACGCCAAACCCGACGGCCGCCTGCCGCTGGCCTGGATCCAGCTCATGCGCGAGTCGATCCGCTCCGTCACGCCGGTCTTCAACACCCAGCGCATGGTGCAGCAATACAGCGAACAGATGTACGAACCGGCCGCCCAGGCCGCCGCGAACCTCGGGGCCAACGGCGCGGCTAAGGCAAAGGAAATCTCCGCCTGGAAGCGCCAGATCCGCCAGCTCTGGGGCCAGGTAAAGATCAACCAGGTCGCCATCGTCAACCCGGACAACATCAACGTCCTGGTGGGCGATTCGCTGGCCGTCGAAGCCCGCGTCCACCTGGGCGAGCTGAGCCCGGAATTCGTGCGCGTGCAGGTGTACGTTGGCGAGACCTCCGATGGCGATATCAACCGCCCGGTGACCGTCGACCTCACGGAATGTAAGAAAGACTCCGACGGCAACCACCTCTACCGGGGCGAAATCAGCGCCCCCGAGAGCGGTGCCTACGGCTTCAACGTCCGCGTGATCCCGACGCACCCCAATCTGACGCAAGCCCACGAGCTGCGCCTCATCACCTGGGCGTCATAATCGTCTGAATTCAAGCGGCTCCGGGCTGGCCAAACCACCCGGAGCCGCTCCCTTTTTCTCGCTCCAATGCTCTCCATTTCCACCTGCTGGAACTCTTCCCGTCACACCGACGGCAAGGCCATGCTGGAGGAATTGTTACAGTTCGGTTTCGACGCCGTGGAGCTGGGGCACGGCATCCGGATTTCGCTCTGGGAAGGCATCCAGGCGGTCTACGACTCGGGCCGCGTCCGTTTCTCCAGCCTGCATAATTTCTGCCCGCTGCCGGTGGAGATCACCAAAGCCTCGCCCGACTGCCTTCTCTACACGACCTACCGCGAAGCCGAGCGCCAGCGGGCGGTGCGCCAGACGCTCAAGACGATTGACTTCGCCGTGCGCATCGGCGCGCCCTACGTGGTGCTCCACTGCGGCCGGGTGGTAATGAAGCCCATTACCCAGCCGCTCATCGAGCTGGCCAAAGCAGGCCGCCACCTCGCCCCGGAGTACGCACGGCTGAAAACACAGGCCGTCATCCGCCGCGAAAAAGCCGCTCCGAAGCACATCGAGCGCCTCAAGGATTGCCTCAAGCAGATCGCGGAATACGCGGGCGAAAAGGGGATCCGCCTCGGGCTGGAAAGCCGCCAAGCCTACGAGGAGATCCCGAGCGAACGGGAGTTCCCCGATCTGCTGGAGACCTTTCCCGCGCCGACGGTCAACTACTGGCACGACTTCGGCCACGTACAGATCCGCCACAACCTCGGCTTCGTGGACCACGCCGAGTGGCTCGCCAAAATGGCCCCGCGCCTCCTGGCCTGCCACCTCCACGACGTGGAGTGGCCCGGGCGCGACCACCGGGCCCCGTTCACGGGCGGTTCGGTGGATTACGACCGCCTCATCCCGCTCGTCCCCAAGGGAACGCTTTTCGTTTGGGAAATGAATCCCAAGCGCACCAGCGAGGAGATCGCCCTATCCCTCGCCCGATGGAAGGAACGCTTCGGATCATGAACAAAAAGACCCTGCTGACGCTGCTGCAAATCGCCATCACCGCGGGCATCCTGGCCTGGCTCTTCCGGGACGGAGAGACAGATCGCAAGATTCTCCAGGCGCTCTCCCATGCCGACCTCGGCTGGCTGGCCGCCGCGTTCGGCTGCTTCGCCGTGGTGGAGGTCGCGGGGATCACCCGCTGGCAGATTCTCCTGCGCGTGCAGGGCATCCACATCGGCTGGTGGCGGCTGGCGGCGCTGTTCTTGATCGGCGTCCTCTTCAACCCCTTCCTGCCCGGTGGCACGGGCGGCGACGTGGCCAAGATTTTCTACCTTCTTAAAGAGACCCCAGAGCGCAAACCGGCGGCGATGCTGGCCGTACTGATGGACCGCTTGATCGGCCTCTTCGGGGTAATCGTGATCGCGGGGATCGTCATCGCCCTGCGCTACGAGTGGCTCACCCAGACGCCCGCGACGGCCACGCTGCTCTACACGCTCCTGGCGATCTTCGCCGGAAGCCTCGGGTTCATCGTGGTGTCCTTCGCGGTGACGGGCTTTGGCCTTGTGCACAAGCTGCCCGCGAAAATGCCGATGCGCAATGTGCTCATCGACCTTTCCGTGGCCTACGCCCAATACGCCCGCGCCTGGAAGGCGTCGCTCGTGGGCCTGCTCTTGTGCGTCCCTGTGCAGCTCAGCGTGTTTACGTTATCCTACTGCGTGGGCCGGGCCTTTACGGAATCCGCCTCGCGCGGCACGCTGATGGATTACTGGGGTATCATGCCCATCGTTGGGACCATCGCGGCAATTCCCGTGAGCATCGGCGGTACGGGTGTACGCGAGGGGCTCTTTGTGCAGTTGCTGGGCGACTTGTGCGGGATCGCCCGTGATTCCGCGCTGACGATTTCGCTGACCACCTACGCGGTGCTGATCGCCTGGAGCCTGGTGGGTGGCGTAGTTTATCTGCTCTATCGCCCCTCCGCCCATGCCCGCGTGGCCGATATGAACCAGGAGGTTTCCGAGGTCGAGCACGAGATTGCCGAGACGGCGGAAGCCCCGGAAAACCCGACGCCGATCCGTGAACGCCCTTGATCCCAAACCATTGCCCGAGCTGGCGGTGAATTTCGCCCTAACGTGGGACGCCCGCGCCACGACGCGCGCCCATATCCGGGCCGATTTTTCTTCGCCGGACGACAAACACCGCCTCCAGGAAATCCGCGCCGGGGGCGACGCGGTCATGGCGGGCCGGGGCACGGTGATCGCGGAGAAGATGCGCATGCGCGTACCCGACCCCGAGCTCCAGGCCGAACGCACGGCCCGCGGCCTGCCACCCGAGCCGCTACGGGTCATCGTGAGCGCCTCGGGAAAGATCGACGCCACATGGCCCATTTTTGCCGACCCCGAGGGGGCTCCAGTGATTGTTTTTTCCACGGAGCAGATGCCCCCGGAGGTTCGCACGGCGCTGGAGGGCAAAGCTACCGTTTACTTGCTTGGGCAGGACCGGCTCAATCTCCAAGCGATGCTGGAAACGCTGAGCAGGGAGCACGCGGTTAAAAGGGTGATCTGCGAGGGCGGACCGGCGTTTCTGCGCTCGCTCCTGGAGGCAAAGCTCGTGGATGAATTGAACGTGACGTTTTGCCCGCTGATCTTCGGCGGCCTCGGCGCGCCAACGCTCTCGGACGAGCGAGGCATTTACCTCCCGGTAACCCTCCATTACGAGCTGGAGTCGCTGGAGATCGTCGAGGGCGAAGCGTTTGCCCGTTACCGGGTGAGGAAATAAGGGGCCTCGTTCCCAATCTCCAGATTGGGAACGCCAGTGTGTGGCGAAACTCCGTTTCGCAGCCGTGGGGGAATCTGGAGATTCCCGGACATCTTGCGTTACGAATCGGGAGATTCGTAACGAGGAAAGTTTTTGCGGCTAAAAATCCTACTTCACCCCGGTCGCAAAGACCGTCTGGAAGTGCGGGCTATCCGGCTCGCGGTCAACAACGGCGATGTCGATATCGCGGAAACCGGCGTCGCGCAGCATCCCGTCGAGTTGCACTTCGCTGAACCCCATCCAGAGATCGGCGTACATCTCCCGCGCGTTCTCGAAATGGTGCGCCAGCAAGTCGAGCAGCGCGATCCGGCCGCCCGGCTTCAGAATCCGGTAAGCGGCGGCGATGGCGCGCGTCGGGTTGTTGGCATGGTGAAGCGCCTGGCTCAGCAGCACCAAATCCACCGATTCATCGGCAATCGGCGGCTCCTCGATATCCCCCAGCCGGTACTCCAAATTGTCGAAGCCGTGCTCGCGGGCCAGGTTCGAGCCGAACTCGACCATTTTCTCCGAGTTATCCACGGCGATGACGGCCTTGGCGTGCTTGGCCAGGAGCTGCGAGAGCGTCCCCTCCCCCGCGCCGAGGTCGGCCACGGTGATGGGGCCCACGAGCGAAAGGAGCATCTGCGCCACGCCCTTCCAGGAGCGGCCCGGGCAGTAGCTGCGGCCAAATTTGCCCGCCAGCTTGTTGAAATATTCGCGCGCCTTGTCGAGCCGCTTGCGCCGGATCAATTTCAGCGCGGCCAAGTCATGCTCGGCCTCGGGAATCTCGTTGGCGCTGGCGGCGATGATCTCCTCAAACGGCGTTTCGGAGCCGAGCGCGCGGCCATAGTAGACGTTCTTGCCCGCGCGGCGGTCGCTCACCAGCTTGGCGGCTTTCAACTGCGCCAGGTGGCTGGAAATCCGGCTCTGGCCCATGCCGAGAATCTCCTGGATTTCGACGACGGAAAGTTCCTCCTCGCCCAAAAGCAGCAGGAGCCGAAGCCGGGTGGGATCGGCGAGCAGTTTGAGCGATTTGACGATGGATGCCATCGGCCACCGAACCTATCAGCCAATCCTGATACGTCAATACGGCGATGGAATTCCTACAACAGCTCCACCGGCAAAACGCCCGGGTCATTCCCGCCCTCGGGCGGCGGCACGGGGCAGGTCTCGCGGCCTCCCTTGGCGTCCCAGTACTGGCGCGCATCGAGGTGGATCCCCGCCTCCGCGAGCAGCTCGGCGGAGGTGTCAGTCAGCAGCATTTCGACGCTGTTCCACGGGAGCAGGAAGTGGGGCGCCTGGCGCTTGACCTTGCAGCTATCCAGGCAAAAGATCGACCGGGCGCTGCGGGCGATGACCACCTTCTGCTGCTCGACGATGGCGGTCTGAGAGTTCCAGATGCCGCTGGTATCCATGCCCTCGGCGGAAAGAAAAGCGACGTCGAAGCGCCAAAACCCGAGGCTCTTCACGGCGGCTTCGCCCAGCAGGGTCGCCTGGCGCGCGAGCAGCTGGCCCGCGACCAAAAAAACGCTCACGCCCGGCAGCGTGGCCAGCATTTCGCCCGCGGGAAGGTTGGGCGTGACGACGGTAATCGGCGTCACCGGCTTGGCCCGGAAGGCTTCGGCAACGGCGTAGAGCGTGGTGCCCGCGTCGAGGAAAACAGTCAGCCCGGGCGAAAGATACGAGACGGCCGCGGAGGCGATTTGCAGCTTGGCGCGGCGGGAATTATCCATGCGCTCGTTGTAGGAGGGAAAGCGGTTTTCGAATTCCGAAACCGCGCCGCCGTAAGTGCGCTTAATTTTCTTTTCCCCCTCCAGGGCGGCGAGGTCGCGCCGGGCCGTGGCCTCGGAGACCTCCAACCGGCGACAAAGCTCGCTCACGGGCATGTACCCGTGTTGGGCCAGCATGGCGGCCAGCCGCTCCCGGCGAGCTTTGACGATATGGAAGGGAACTTTCATAAGAACTTCATACAGTGTGCCATAGTTGCGCACCGGGGGTCAACTAAGGTGCGTTCCCGGTCATCCGGGCGCTTCGCCAAAGGGCGGGGGCCAGGCCGGAGTGCATTTTAAAGGCCGCCGAAAAGTGAAACGCGCTGTTGAACCCCAGCTCGGCGGCAATCTCGGTAACAGAGCGCCCGGTGCGCGAAAGGAGTTCCTCGGCCCGGCGCATCCGGAGCTGGAGCAGATACTGTTTGGGCGGCAGGCCGGTGAGGGCCTTAAAGCAGCGCCGGAAGCGGTCGAACTCCACGCCCATTTCCCGGGCCAGGGCGGCGATTTTGAGGGGCTCGCCCAGGCTCTCGCGCATCCGGGCCTCGGCCTGGCGCACGGCCCGCTCCTCGGGGCTCGGCTCGCGGCCCGTGCGGGAGAAGACGATGCGCGCCAAAAGATGCATCCCCAGCGTGCTCATCTCCTCGCGCGCGCCGACACCGCCTTCCCGCGCAAGCGCCAGCAGGGTTTCGAACGGCTCGACCCACTCCGCGCCAAGGCCCGGGTGAAAGACCGACGACTCAGAACGCAGGACGCCCGCCTCGCGCAGGCGTTCCAGCGCGGGCCCGCGCAGCTCCACGAACCACTCGACCCAGCCGGTGGCCGGATCGGGGGCGTAGCGGTGCCAGACGCCGGGCAACAGAAGGAACGCGCTCCCTGCACCGACCTCGACCGCCCCCGCCGAGGCGGTTTCAAAGACCCCTTTCCCCGCCGAAACGTAGAGGAGCTGATAGCCGTCCAAAATACGGCCGCCGCGCGGGAGCCAGAACAAATGGTCGCCCGGATGCTCACCGGGCCGGGGGGGATACGGCTCGCCAGGGGCCGTCCGGGCATGGCCGCACGCCGTCACGGCCGCGCCCCAGACCGCTGAGGTGCCGCCGTCGGGGAAATAGATCGCGGAATCACTCACGTCGCCAATTTCTATATGCATCCCGCCAATTCGTCTATTCCAAAAACAGGCGGCATCGGTCATATAGAGCGTGTCATTTCCCCGGTACCTGTTTCGGTTAACGATTGGGCAAAGCTGCCGCAACAGGGCCGGGGCGGACCCTTTCTTCCTCACCCCCGCCTAGAGGCCCCTAGACATCCTTAACCGCCCGCCAACCGCTATTTTATCCTATCCCATATGAGCACCTACCTTGCAGCGCAATCCGCTTACGCCGACCTGGGCGTTGACACCGAAGCCGCCTTGAAACGACTCGCCGAAATCCCGATCTCCCTCCATTGCTGGCAGGGCGACGACGTCGGTGGTTCCGAACACCCCGATGCCACGCTGACCGGCGGCGGCATCCAGACCACCGGCAACTACCCCGGCAAGGCTCGCAACCTCGACGAACTGCGCGCCGACATCGACAAGGCCTCCTCGCTCATCCCCGGCTCCAAGCGCCTCAACGTGCACGCCTGCTATGCCGACCTCGGCGGCGAAAAAGTGGACCGCAACGCCTACGAACCGCGCCATTTCCAGAGCTGGATCGACTGGGCCAAGACGCGCAACCTGGGCCTGGACTTCAACCCCAGTTATTTCTCCCACCCGCTGGCCGCCGACGGCTTCACCCTCTCCCACCCGGACGCGGGCGTGCGCCAGTTCTGGATCGAGCACGGCATCGCCAGCCGCAAAATCGCCGCCGACATGGGCAGGCAGCTCGGCACCAAGACGGTGACAAACTTCTGGATCCCCGACGGCTACAAGGACATCCCCGCCGACCGCGTGGCCCCGCGCAAACGCCTCGAAGCCTCGCTCGACGCCATCTTTGCCGTGCCGATCGACCCGGCACAGAACGTCGACGCCGTGGAGAGCAAGCTCTTCGGCATCGGCAGCGAATCCTACGTGGTGGGCTCGCATGAGTTCTACATGGGCTATGCGGTGAAAAACCAGAAGCTGCTCTGCCTCGACGCGGGCCACTTCCACCCGACCGAGACCCTCGCCGACAAGATTTCCTCCGTCCTGCAATTCGTGCCCGAGATCCTGCTCCACGTCAGCCGCGGCGTCCGTTGGGACAGCGACCACGTGGTGATCCTCGACGACGCGACCCGCGCGATGATGGAGGAAGTCGTTCGCGGCGGCTTCATCGAGCGCACCCACATCGGGCTCGATTTCTTTGACGCCAGCATCAACCGCATCGCCGCCTGGGTGATCGGCGCACGCGCCACGCTCAAGGCGCTGCTCTTGGCGCTGCTCGAACCCTCGGCCAGCATCCGCGAAGCCGAGGTCGCGGGCGACTTCGCGACGCGCCTGGCGCTGCTCGAAGAAGCCAAGACGCTGCCATTCGCCGCCGTGTGGAACGAGTTCTGCGCCCGCCAGAATGTGCCCGTCGGGGCCGCCTGGCTCGGCGAGGTGAAGTGCTACGAGCAGAGCGTCCTGGCCAAGCGCCAGTAGGGCAAAATTTCTTCACGCGAAGGCGTGGGATCAGGCGCTGACAGGCCGCCCGGTTTTCCATGCCTTCCGTGAGGCTCCATTCCCAGCAGTAGAGCAAATCGCCCCGTTGCCGAATCGCGTTTTCGGTGACGGGGCTTTCTTTTGTGCCCCACTGGGATGATACCGCTTATACGACTTTCATAGTCAAACGCCACTAACCGGCCTTTCTATAAAAATATCTCACGCAAAGGCGCAAAGGCGCAAAGAAGAAACGCATCTGCCTTCTTTGAGCCTTTGCGTCTTTGCGTGAGACTTAATGCCTTTTATCTGTGTAAATCGTATTACTTTCCGAGGCAGAAGGTGGAGAAAATCTTCCCGAGCAGGTCCTCGGTATCGACCCGACCGACGATGTCGCCCACGGCGTCCAGCGCGGCCCGCAGGTCAACCGCAATGAACTCGGCGGAGAGGCCCTCGGCCAACGCCCGCAGCGCCACCCCCACCGCAGCCTCGGCCTGGCTCAGGCAGGCTTGGTGGCGCGCGTTGATGGCCACGCCCGCCCCGGCGCGGGAAAATCCGCCGCCCAGAGCGCGCTCCGCAATGGCCTCCAGCAGCGGCTCCAGACCAGGGCCGGAGCCGGTTGCCTCCAGGCAAGAAATGCGCACCGCCTTGCGACCCGCCCACGCGGGGTCCTCACCGAGGTCGGCCTTGTTAAGCACCAGCAGGCTGCCGGGATGGGGCTCCCCTTCCGGTGGGCGGCTGGCGTCGGCCAAGTGCAGTACGAGATCGGCCCGCTCCAGGTGGCGCAGCGTCCGGGCGATCCCCTCGCGTTCGATGCGGTCCTCGCTATGGCGCACCCCGGCGGTATCGACGAGGCGCACGGGGATACCGCGCAGGTTGACGACTTCCTCGATCGAGTCGCGCGTGGTGCCGGGGATCTCGCTGACGATAGCCCGTTCGTAGCCAAGCAGGCGGTTGAGCAGGCTCGATTTACCAACGTTCGGCGCGCCATAGATGACGGTGCGCAACCCCTCGCGCAGGACCCGCCCTTGCCCAGCGGTCTCCAGCAGCGCAGCGCACCCCGCGCGCACTTCCTCCAGCCGGGCCGTCAGAGCCGCGCCGGTCTCGGGCGAAATATCCTCTTCGGGAAAATCAATGTACGCCTCGACGTGGGCCAGGACATTGAGGAGCGCCTCACGCAGTTCGCGCACGCGGCTCCCCAGGCGGCCTTCGAGCTGCTCGGTGGCGGCGCGCAGGCCCAGGTCGGTCTGGGCACGGATCAAGTCCATCACGGCCTCGGCCTGGGTGAGATCCATCTTGCCGTTGAGGAACGCCCGCTGGGTGAATTCCCCGGGACCCGCCGCGCGCGCGCCGTTTTGCAGCAAAAGCGCCAGCAGCCGCCGCGTGACCAGGATGCCGCCATGGCAGCCGATCTCAGCCATCTCCTCGCCGGTGTAGCTGGCCGGAGCGCGGAAAATAGTAAGCAGTACTTCATCCAGGACCGTTTCGCCGTCCTTGATTTTACCAAAATGCTGGACCCTCGGCGCAAGCTCCGCCACCGGCCGCCGCCCGTGGAACACCCGCCCCGCAACTTGCGCAGCCTCGGGCCCGCTCAGGCGAATGACGGCGATGCCCCCCTCCCCGAAGGGGGTGGAAATGGCGGCGATGGTATCGGGCATGGAGAACGGGGTTATACGATTTACTCAGACAAAAGGCATTAAGGCTCACGCAGAGACGCAAAGACGCAAAGAGGAGACGCACCTGCCTTGTTTGCGCCTTTGCGCCTTTGCGTCAAATATTTTTACCGGAGAGGCCATTTATTGGCGTTTGAGTATGTAATTCGTATTACTCCTCGGCGGCCGCTTCCACATGAGCGCCGCCCACGCGGGAGGAGATGAGGTCGCACACCCCGCGTTTTTGCGATCCGGCGATAAATTCGAAAAACTCCGTGGCGTCCGGCCCCCAGGCGCGCTCCTTGGCGGCTTCGAGCGCCTGGCGAACGTTGAGCCCGCTCTTGTAAACAAGCTTAAAGGCCTCCTTCACCTCCTTGCGCTGCGCGGCATCGATCCCGGCCCGGCGCATTCCAACGATGTTCATCCCGGCCACACCGTTGATCTGCGCGGCCACGAGAAATGGCGGCACATTTTTGCTCAAGGCCGCATTGCCCTGGATCATCGCCCGACGCCCGACGTGCACCCACTGGTGAAAGACCGCGCCGCCGCCGATAAAAACGCCTGGCCCCACGTGCACATGCCCTCCGAGCAGCACGTTGTTGGCGATAATAACGCCGTCGGCCACCTGGGAATTGTGCCCCACGTGCGCGCCTGCCATGAAGAAGCAGTTACTGCCCACACGCGTCTCGGTCCCCTCGCCGGTGCCGCGATGGAGCGTACCGTATTCGCGAATGGTATTGCCCTCGCCGAGGATCACCCAGCTGTTCATCGAGGGGTCAAACCCGAGATCCTGCGGATCGCCGCCGACAATGGCCCCGTAGCCGATCACGTTCCGCGCCCCCATGCGCACCCACCCGGTGACCACCGCGTGGGCCTTGATCTCGCAGCCGTCGCCGATCTGCGCCGGGCCCTCGATCACCGCAAACGGGCCGACACGAACACCAGCTCCAAGCTGGGCATCGGGATGGATGAAAGCGGTGGGGTGAATTAGCGGGGCGTCGTTCATATCGAGGGGAAATAGTGCCGCCCGCCGCGCCGGTGGCAAGTTTTCTCATCGGAAAATACCCGAGACAGTATCTCCACGTCATTAGCCCAGCTTATTTTGCATAAAATAAATCGCGATTGAGTCTCATATTCATCTTGTCGCAGCGATCGGATTCCCTATAAAGGACCGCACCTGCCCTAAATATTATCAAGCCCATGAACTTGGAGCCTATTACCCATCTTGACCGACTCGATGGACTTCTTTGGCTCCGCGTGGCGAAAAGCGTGGGCAGGTTTCACTCCGCGGCATGTTCCTCCCCAAGGCGCCCGACTGTCTCTCCCCAGGACATCAAGCATTCACCTAAGGAAGAACATGAAAAAACCGTCCGCGTTATCTAAAATCCGTGCCTTCTACGCCTTGGCTTCGTTGCTTGCTTTGTCGCAATACTCCAACGCGATCACAATGAGTTTGACCACCTCCGGGACCTGGAATATCGCCGGAAACTGGAGCACCGGCGTGCCGACCGCCAGTGACACCGCAAACGTGGACGGCAATCGCACCGTCACCGTGGTGGCCGGAGTTTCAGGATCGGCAGCCACCCTCAACGTGGGCAATAGCGGCACGGGAACATTAAATATCACTGGCGGCAGCCTATCTGCCGCCACCAGCTACCTGGGAAACAGCGCCAACTCTTCCGGCACGGCAACCATGAGCGGCGGCACCTGGACGGCCACGAATCTTTATGTCGGCCGCAACGGCAAAGGAACACTGACTCTTACCGGCGGCACCGTAAGCGGCGCCACTACCTATATCGGCGCCTCTGCAGGTTCTGTCGGCACGGCAAACATCAGTGGCGGCACACTTTCCGCGCCCGCCGCTTTATATATTGGCAATAGCGGCACTGGAATACTGAATCTTACCGGAGGCAACATAGCTGCCGCCACCACTACGCTTGGCAATGGGGCGGGCGCAGTCGGCACAGCCACCGTTAGCAGCGGCACATGGGTTTCCAACTCCCTTTACGTGGGCGGCAACGGCACCGGCACGATCAATCTAAATGGAGGCATCATCACTGGCACCACCACCACCATTGGCTACAATACAGGGAGTGTCGGCACGGCAACCGTCAGCAGCGGCACACTGATCGCCAACACCCTCTACGTAGGCTACTCCGGCGCCCAGGGAACATTGAATATCTCCGGCGGCAATGTCACCGGTACCAACACCACCCTTGGCTACACCGCAGGCGCCAGCGGGTTCGTCTCGGTGACTGGTGGTACGTTCACCACCGCAACGCTTGCGGTGGGCGCTGCTGCCAGTGGCACCTTAACCCTGAGCGGCAATGGTGTCGTTAATGTTACCAACGGAACGCTGACACTAGCCACGACCACCGGCACCGGCACCCTGAACTTCGGCACCGGAGGCGCATCGGTTGGGACGCTGAACGCAACCACGGTCACCGGCGGCACGAACCGCTCCACGGTCAACTTCAATTCCAGCGGAACCCACAGCTACAGCCAAAACTTTACGGGTGGCCTGGCGATCAATCAAATTGGCAGCGGCACCACCACGCTCACGGGCGCCAACACCCACACCGGGCTTACCACCGTCTCCTCGGGCGAACTCAAGGTGGACGGTTCGCTCTCCACCACCGGCACCGTTCAGGTCGCCATCGGGGCCCAACTGGCCGGTTCCGGTACCGCGGGCAACGTGTTCATCAACGGCTCCATCGCGGGCGGCGACTCCGGCGGCGCGCTCCACGTTCGGTCGCTAACCATGCTGGATGGAGCCTCCTTTAACGTGGCCATCTCCGGCACCACGGCGGGAACTGACTTTGGACAGGTTATTGTGAGCAATGCCGTGAGTTTATCTGGAACACTCAATATTACTTCACTCACCGGCCTTAGCCTCAACGACACCATCGCGCTGCTTCTCAACTCCAGCAATTCGCTCACCAGCGGAAGCTTTAGCTCGGTGCTCGTCGGCGGAAACGCCGTTACACTGGTCAACAACAGCTTCACCTACAATGGAGGAACCTACCGCATCTCCTACTTGGGCAATGCCGATGGGGGCACCGTGGCGAACGACGTGACCCTCAACCTCGCCGAGGCCGTCCCCGAACCGGCCACTTGGGCGTTGATCCTGGGCGGCGCAGGCCTCTTCGCTTGGGCCAAACGCCGCCGGGGCTAAACCGGGAAACGTTTCTCTGATTCAAACCGCCGGGGGGGAAAACGGTTTCCTTCCGACGGTTTCGTTTTACCGCCGCCATTGCGCCAACGTGCGCACGACTTCCTCGTCCTCGACCGCCCGGAAGTCGTCGTAAAACTGCCCGACGGCCATGAACACCGGCTCGGCGCTCAGGATCAGCGTAGTGTCGGCCGCTTTGCGCAGCGTGGGCAGGAGCTCGCGCGGGGCCACGGGCAGGGCCAGGATGCACCTCTTCGCCCCGCCCCGCCGGAGCGCGGCCAAGGCGGCCAGGGCGGTCGAGCCGGTGGCCGCGCCATCATCGACCAGGATAACCGGGCGGTCCTCCACTTGAACGGGCTCGGAACTGCCGCGAAAGGCCATCATGCGCCGCTCCAGCTCCATCCGCTCGCGACGGATGGCTTCTTTAAGGTATTCCTCGCCCACGCCCAACGCGGCGATGGTCTCGGCATCGAGCACAGTTTCGCCATGGGAGGAGACCGACCCAATGCCAAACTCCGGGTTGCCGGGCGCGCCGATCTTGCGCGAAAGCCAGACATCCAGCGGGGCATGGAGACCCCGGGCCACCTCGGCCCCGACAACGATGCCGCCCCGGGGAATGGCCAGAATGAGCAGCCCCTCCTCCTCACCGCCGGGGGAGACGACGCCCTCATCCACCAAGGCACGCGCCAATTCGCGCCCCGCCTCGACCCGGTCCCGAAAGATTTTCACGGCACGGAATCGACCGGGCCAGGGGCTTTGGACGGCCCGCGATTACCAGTCGATCTCGACCTCGCGCTTTTGCTGGAAACGGTCGAGGAAATAGAGCCGCTTATGGTCGCGGCCATACTCGTGGACCATTTTCGTCACCTTCACGTCGAAACAGCAGTATTCGGCGATATCCAGGATCTTGCCTTCGCGCCACCAACGGATGGCGTCCAGGCCGTCGGCGGTCTTGCCCACGCCGAGGGAGGCCGTGGCCACGGCGTCGAGGCTCAGGCGGTGGCCCAGCTTTTTCTCCAGCTCGACCATGAGATCAAGGGTGCGGGCCAGGGCCGGGATGTCGTAGACGGAGTAGCCCATGAGGACTTCGTAGTCGAAGTTGATGCAGTTGAAGCCGACGACCAGGTCGGCCCGGAGCAGTTCATCGACCAGTTCGTGGACCCGTTTCTCGGGGTAGATCTGGTACTGCCCCGTGGCGGAGGAAAAGGTGACGCCCACGGACATGCCCATGTCGCGCTTGTGGTCCCAGCCGCCCGCGTCATTGGCGGTGCGCTGGGTTTCCAGGTCGAAGTAGACGATGTTGGGTGTGCTCATGATGAGTGGGTCGGGAAGGAAAAATATTCCGGCCTGGGGCATTTTGACCAGCGCGAAGTCGGCCTTTCCATGAGGGCCCGCCGGGGCTACGGTAGGGGGCTATGTTGATGCTGCCCAGCCCGTTGATGCCCGAATCGCTCCCCACCGCGCCATGATTGCCGAACTTCTAGCGCCTGCGGGCGAGTGGGATTGCGTTCGTGCCGCCGTCGCCAATGGGGCCGACGCGGTTTACTTCGGCCTGGACCGTTTCAATGCCCGGATGCGGGCGGAAAATTTCACAGAGGAGGACCTCCCCCGGGTGGTGGCCTACTGCCGCAGCCACGGGGTGAAGACCTACGTAGCCTTTAATACGCTGGTCTTCACGGGCGAGCTGGAGGAGGCGGCGGATTACCTGCGGCTCCTCTCGCGCTCGGGCGTGGACGGGGTGATCGTGCAGGACATCGGCCTGGCCCGGCTGGCCCGCGCACTGGTGCCGGAGCTGCCGCTGCATGCCTCAACGCAAATGACGATTACGTCGCCGGAGGGGGCGGCGCTGATTCAACGCGAGCTGGGGGTACGGCGGATCGTGCTGGCCCGGGAGCTTTCGCTGCGCGAGCTGGAGAAATTTCCGAAATCGGACGGCCTGGAGCTGGAGGTTTTCGTCCACGGGGCGCTTTGCGTGGCCTATTCGGGCCAGTGCCTCACGAGCGAATCGCTGGGCCACCGGAGCGCGAACCGGGGCGAGTGCGCCCAGGCGTGCCGTCTCCCCTACGAGCTGATCGTGGACGGGGCCGTGCGCGACCTTGGCCCGAAGCGTTACCTGCTTTCGCCGCAGGACCTGGCGGCGGCGGATGACTTCCCCGAGCTGCTGAAGCGGGGCGTGGTTTCCTTCAAGATCGAGGGGCGGCTCAAGAGCCCCGAGTACGTGGCGGCGGTCTGCCAGGTTTACCGCAAGGCGCTCGACGCCGCGCTGGCGGGACGGGGCGGTAAGATCGACGCACCGGACCGTTACCAGCTGGAAATGGCCTTTTCGCGCGGATTTTTCACGGGCTGGCTCCATGGTGTGGATCACCAGCGCCTCGTGGCGGCGCGGTTCGGCAAAAAGCGCGGGGCGCTCATCGGGGCGATCGGCCGCGTGGGGCGGGATTACGTGGAACTCGCGGCGCTCGAAACGCCGGTGAAGCCAGGCGACGGCGTGGCGTTCGAAACGGGCGGCGACCCGGACAAGGAGCAGGGCGGACGCGTCTACCAGGTGCGCGGAGGGCGGCTCTTTTTCCAGCACGACCATATTGATTTCTCAGCGCTCACACCTGGCAACCGGGTCTGGAAGACGAATGACCCGGCGCTCGACTCGGCGCTAAAGAAGAGTTTCGCGGGCCGGATCGAGCCGCGCCACCGCGAGCCGGTGGAGCTGCGCGTGAGCGGCAAGACCGGGGAGCCGCTCGTTCTGGAAGCCCGGCGCGCCGGGGCCGAACCGATTCGCGTGGCCTCGGAGATTTTACTGCAAACGGCCCGGACGGCTCCGCTCACCCCGGAGAAGCTCGGCGAACACCTGGGCCGCTTCGGCGACGCCCCGTTCGCGCCCGCCTCGCTGCACAACGGTCTAGAGGGGGCGGTGATTCTCCCCATCGGCGAAATGAACCGGCTCCGCCGGGAGCTGGTGGCGCGCCTGGAGGCGGCTGCCGTGCCCACGCAACGCGCAGAAAGCACCGGGACCATCCGGTACTTTCTTTCCCGGCTGCCCCAGGCCCCGGCCCCGGCGGCCAAGCCCGCGCTTTCGGTCCTCTGCCGCAGCGATGAGCAGCTCGACGCGCTGCTTGATGAGGGGGTGGAAACCGTTTACCTCGATTTCGAGGACGTGCGCCGCTACGGCCCTGCTGTGGAGCGGGTGCGCGCCCGCAGCAGCGCAACGGCCGTCTTCCTGGCCACGCCGCGCATCCAGAAGGCCGGGGAGCAGGGATTTTTCAAGCTGATCGAGGCCGCCAAGCCCGACGGCGTGCTGCTGCGCAACCTGGGCGGGGTCGATTATTTCCGCCAAAGCCCGCTGCGCAAACGGGGCGACTTCTCGCTCAACGTGGCCAACCCGTTTACGGCGGCATTTTTCATGGAGAAGGGGCTGGAGCACGTCACGGTCTCCTACGACCTGAACCTCGGCGAGGCCCTCGCGCTGTTGCGGGCTGCGCCGCCGGAGTGGTTCGAGCTGACGCTCCATCAGCACATGCCGATGTTTCATATGGAGCACTGCGTCTTCGCGGCGTTCCTCTCGCAAGGCCACTCGCACCTCGACTGCGGGCGCCCCTGCGAAGCCCACCGCGCCCACCTGCGCGACCGCACCGGCACCGCCCACCCGCTGCGGCCCGACGCGGGCTGCCGCAACACACTCTTTAACGCCACGGCGCAGACCGGCGCGCCGTTCTACGACGACCTGTCCGCAACGGGCCTCCGGCATTACCGGGTAGAACTGCTGGAGGAGTCGGCGGCGGAGACGCGGGCGATCGTCGCGGCTTACCGGGCGCTCCTGGGCGGCAGCCAGACGGGCCGCGACCTTTGGCGTGAGCTGCGAGCCCAGTCGCGCCTCGGCGTGACGGCGGGGACCTACCAGGGCTAGGGTGCATATCGAGCGCCCCGCCGCTGCCAGAAAAAGTTTGCGGAGATGATTTGATATCATCTAGGCTGCCGCGTCATGAATGGAATCGCCGCCATATCGGATCTGAACCAAGGCCTCTGGGCGCTCCCAAGCTCGACCAACCTCGTCGGGTGGCTGATTGGCCTAGTCATCGGGTTGGTCATCGGCCTTTCCCTCTCCGCGTTGATCATCAAGCTGTTTGTGCGGGTGCTCTTCGGCTACTGGCCTTCCTTCAATAATGCGTTTTGGGCCTCCTTTTGCGCCCTGCTGGCCACGGTGATCGTCAACGTCATCCTCCGGTTTTTTTTCGGCATTACGCCGACGGGAGTTACGGCGATCGTTTTTGCCGTCCTTCAGTTTTTCTTTCAGGCGGCGATCCTCGGTACGGTGTTGGAACATCCCGAGGCGGAGAGCGGCAAACTCGGAATTCCCAAGGGGATTCTGCTGTACGGGACCCAGCTGGTAGTGGGTTTTTGCCTGGGCCTGGCCTTTTTCTTTGTCCTTCCCGCAGGGGCAAAAGCCGCCTTTCTGCAAGCGCGCGCAAAGCGCCAAGCCACCCTGGTCTCGGCTCCCGCCGCGCCGCTCATCGGCACTTCGCCGGTGGCGAACCCCAGGACCATCGAGGAGGCGCAACGGGAGGCGGTGCGCCGGTATCCCGAGCTGGCCGTCGCCGGATCGGCCTTCAACCGGGAATTCCGCGCCCGGTATGACCGCTACCGGAAAAGCGACCCAAAATATTTTCTCGAAACCAACTGGCCTATTTCGTTGGCCGAAGAAACCAATGGCGCGCTAAAGTCGCGCTAATGCTCACCACCCCAGACTCTTCCCGCAGAACGGCCCTCCTTACCTGGGCCCTTGCCGCCGCCGGGTTCATCATCGCCGCGCTCTGCCTGGCCAGCCTGACCAACGACGGAGCCTATTACCTCGTGCGGCTGCTCCAGGAGGGGGCCGCGTGCGTGCCGCACCACCGCTGGCTCGACCATGTGATCCAGGCCCCGATCCTCTGGGCGCTGCCGTGGGCACCCTCCCCCGCCGCGCTCGCCCGGGTGCAGGGGCTGGTCTGCTCAGCGGTACCGCTCTTAAGCCTCGCGGCCTGCCTGGCAATGCTGCGCGGACCCCAGGCCCCGCTGCGGATGTGGGCGGTCTTCGGCATTCTGCTGGCCCCGCTGCCGGGGCAGATCGTGATGGTGGGCGAGGTGACTCAGGCGCTCCAGGCGGGGTGGGTGGTGCTGGCGTTTGTCTGGTGCGGCTGCCCCTGGCACTGGGCTCCGGTGGCGCTGCTGGCCGGTATAGCGCTGGACGGCCTGCACCCCGTCTCGATGGCGCTTTACGGTTTCGCGGCGGCCACGGCCCTCGGGCTGGCGCTCGCAGCTCCGGGACCTGGCCGGAGGCGGCTGGCGGGCTGGGGCGCGCTTTTTGCCCTCGCGACGCTCGCCAAGGGGCTGGAGGTGGCGCTGCTGGCGACGGATTATGAGCGGGCCAATCTTGCGGCGAACGCCTGGCTGGGGGAAGCGTTCTCGGGGCTGTTATTGAGCCCGTTTGCGGCGCTGTTGCCCGCCTACGCCGCCGCGGCGCTGGAGTTCCGCTCGGCCTGGACGGGGAAGCCCGCCCCGGCGGCCCTCGCCCGGTGGCGCAAGGGGCTCTGGCTGGTGGCCCTCGCCCTCGGGCTCCTCTACGGGCTGGTCCCGGGGGGCTGGGCGGGGTCGCTCTGCTACCGGAAGTTTGGCATCCTGGCCACGGCTCCGCTGGCGCTCCTGGCCGGGCTGGAGGCTTGGCGGCTGTGCAAGGGCGCGGCGCTCCCCGCGCGAACGGCTGCCCCGGTGTGGCCCGCGCTGCTTTTTGCGGTGACGATGAGCGCCATGTCGCTTTCCTGGGCGGGCCTTTGCGGGGTGTTTGAGAAATCCCTGGCCGCTTCGCCCGCCCCGGTGCACACCCAAGAGGCGCTCCCCCGGATCGCCCGCGAAAGCGCGCTCAACCACTGGGGGACCACGGCGCTCTCCCTGCTTCTCCAGGGCTGGAGCCCGGAGAAGGTGCATGTGTGGGATGGCGACGTGCAGCGCCAGGAGGGCCGGTTCTGCATCTGCCCTAAGGACGCCTTTGAATGGACCGACCGGGGCCTGAAGCTGGCATGGATCGGCCACCTGCCGCTGGCCGCCGCACCGGAACCCGCGCAACGGCCCTAACAGGTGCCCCCCTCGCGGGCTTACATTTCGATCAGCTTGACGTCGTCGATGTAGAAGACGGCATCTTCGCCGACGAGCGAGGCCCGCAGGTCAAAGAGGGAGTTGTACTGGATTTTGCTGCCCGGCTTGTTCCACTTGTCGAAGTTGTTGAGGTCGGGCTGGGTGATGAACTTGAAGCTGATCGGGCGTGAAATGGTGGTCCAGGCGGTGCCGACGTTAAAGTCGAAGTCATACATCAGCGCCTCGGAGGCCCGGACGTCAGCCGGAGGAGCGGGCTGCTTGGCGGCCACCATGTCGCGCACGAGCCAGCCGCCGAAGAGGAAATAGAGGTGCGCTTTCTTGACGTTGCGCCCCTTGACCTTGAAGGACAGCATGTATTTGACGTTGGGCCGGACGTTATTCCAGCCCGGCTCCTGGCGGAGGGTGACGCTGTTGGTTTCGGCAAAGTAGCTGCTGCGCCAGTAGGCGTCGCCCCAATAGCTCGGCGAAATAAAGTCGGCCTGGAACCCGGCGGATGGCCCTCCCTGGGCGGGCACCTCGAACGGCGTAAGGAGGAGCGGGGCGCGCCGGATGATCCGGTTTTGCGAGGGGCTGTAGGCAAATTTCAGGACGTTTTTGCCAGTGGCCTGCGCCGCCTCGGGGTCCTCCTGGGGCGATACGACGGAGAAGTAGTTCAGGAAATTCCCCTGGAAGTAGCCGAAATTGATCTTCCAGTCGCCCGGGGCGCGGATGGACCCTCTCGGGAAGACTTTTTCGCCCTTGAGGTCGACGAGCGGCCCGAATTTCGGCTCGGTGGCCGTGCCGATGTTGTAGGAAACGGCGATGTGGCCGTCGGGCTTGCCAACGATGATGTCGAATTTGCCGTCGCCGTTGAGGTCGGCCACGGCGGGGGCTACGCAACGCAGCCCAGCGGGGCCGCTTCCAATGTTGACGGTGCCGCCGAAGCTGATCGGCTGGGGCTGGCGCTTGAGTTCGACCCCCTTTTTCCACGTGCCCTCGCTCAGGTAGACGTTGATCTGACCCGTGCGGTCGCCCACGAGCAGGTCGGGCTGGCCGTCGCCGTTGTAATCGACCACGGCGGGAGCCAGCTGCTCGCGGCCGTCGCCGAAGGCCAGGTAATCATGAAAATCCTCGTTGTAGGTGGGCAGGGCCGTCTTTGAGGAAGAGGAAAATGCCGCCGTGCCGACGAACCCGCCCGAGCCCCCGCTCCCGCCGCTCATGCCGGTGGCGTTAAGGAGCAGGTGGATGGCGTTGGCGGAGTAGCTCCCCTCGCCGACGAGGATGTCGAGCTTGCCGTCGCGGTTCCAGTCAAAGGCGGCCGGGGCCATCAGGTTGGCCCAGAGCCCGCCGTCCTTGGTGGTCGGGAGCTTGATCGAGTCCACGGTGGCGGGCTGCTTCCATTCGGGCACTTGCAGCGTGCCGGTGTTTTTGATGACGAGCAGGTCGCCGTAGTAGTTGCCCAGGAGGAGGTCCTGGAGGCCGTTTTTGTCGAAATCCGCCAGGGCGAGCTTGAGGCCGTCCCCGTAGCTACGCCGCCAGTAGTCGCCGACTTTAGTGACGGCGGGCCAGGGGAAGCGCCCCAGGAAGAGAGGCAGCAGTTCGCAATGGGTGAACTTCGGCTCGGTGGGCGTGCCGCTGTTAAAGTAAACGCGGAAGTAACCGGCGGAGTCCACGGTGATCAAATCAAGCAGGCCGTCGCGGTTGAAATCGGCCACCTGCACGGAGACCGGCATGGGCAGGCGGCCTGTGTTGCCGCCGTCGAGAATGGCGTCGATGCTATAGGAACGGGCCCCGCGCTGGGCGTAGAAGACGCCATTGGGGGGCGGAGACTTGATTTTGGCCCCGGCATCGTCGGCGATAACGTCGCCGGAAAGGAGCCCGTCGCGGTCCACCCCATCCCACAGGTTATCCTCCTCGGTGAACTTTTCGAAGTTCCCGTTTTTGAGGATGTTCTGGCCTTTGGGGATCGGCGTCGGCGTTGGCGTCGGTTGTTGGGCCAGGGCTATAACCGGCAGCACAAGGAGGGCAATAATACAGACCTTCATGGGGAGAAATATCTGGGGAAGAGAAACGGGGGAGACGTGTTCCTTTATTTAAGCTGTTTTGAGCCCTATCTGCAACCGAAGAAACGCACTTCAACTTTTTGCTTCATCCCGGCCCGGCAAGCTGTTTGACTAGGAGGCTCACAAAAACATTTATGAAGATTTTTGTTACCGGCGGAGCCGGCTACATCGGCAGCATTTGTGTGGAGCAGATGCTCAACCAGGGTCACGAGGTGACGGTCTTCGACAATCTTACGGAAGGTCACCGCAAGGCTGTCGATCCCCGCACCAAGTTCGTCTTTGGTGACTTGCAGAAACCGGAGCAGATCGCCGCCGCATTGCGCGAGGCTGCTCCCGAGGCCGTCATGCACTTCGCCGCCAACGCACTGGTGGGCGAGTCGATGACGAACCCCTCCAAGTACTTCCGCAACAACGTCTACGGCGGCATCAACCTGCTCGACGGCATGGTCGCGGCGGGCGTCAAGAAGTTCGTCTTTTCCTCCACCTGCGCCACGTTCGGCCCGCCCGAGCGCAACCCGATCGACGAGACGCTCCCGCAGCGGCCGATCAACCCTTACGGCGAATCGAAGCTCCTTTTCGAGAAAATCCTCCGCTGGTACGACCAGATCCACGGCCTGAAATTCGTGGCCCTGCGCTACTTTAACGCCGCTGGCGCCTCCGAGAACTACGGTGAAGACCACCGCACGGAGACCCACATCATCCCGAACGTCCTCAAAGTCGCCCTCGGCCAGAAGGACCACGTGGACATCTTCGGCAACGATTACGAGACTCCGGACGGCACCTGTATCCGGGATTACATCCACATCATCGACCTCGCCCAGGCCCACATCCTGGCCCTGGGCCGCACCGAGAGCGCCCTCTACAACCTGGGCACCGGCGGCGGTACGAGCGTGCGCGAGATCATCGCCGCGTGCGAAAAGGTGACCGGCATCAAGATCCCCGTCAAGGAGACCCCTCGCCGCCCTGGCGACCCGCCCCTCCTGATCGCCGCCTCCGAGAAGGTCAAGCGCGAGCTGGGCTGGAATCCCCAGTACCAGTCGATCGACAAGATCATCGAAAGCGCCTGGGCCTGGCACAAGAAGCACCCGACCGGCTACGGCGACTAGTCTACTTTGCGGTTTTCCCGAGGCGCAGCCGGGAATCCGGCTGCGTCTTCGTTTTTTTACTGGTTCCTCCCCTTATCGATAAATATAAAATCGACATCTCTTCTTATGACTCCTCGTATCCTGGAAGGTAAAACCGGCGTCGTCTTCGGCGTCGCCAACAAGCGCAGCATCGCCTGGGCCATCGCACAGGCATGGGCCGCGGCGGGCGCCAAGCTCATTTTCAACTACCAGGGCGAACGCCTGAAGGATAACGTGGAGGAGCTCGTCGCCGAATTCGGGGCCGACACCCCGCTCTATCCGTGCGACGTCACCAAGGACGAGGAGATCAAAGAATTTTTCCAGAAGACCAAAGAGCACTTCGGCACCATCGACCTGATGCTCCACTCCGTGGCCTTCGCCCCGCGCGAGGCGCTCGAAGGGCGCTTCCTCAACACCAGCCGCGAGGCTTACTTGCTGGCGCACAACATCTCGGCCTACTCGCTCCTGGGCCTGGCCCGCGAGGCGGCCCCGCTCATGCCGCGCGGCGGCTCCATCATGGCGATGAGCTACTACGGCGCGGAGAAAGTCGTGCCCCACTACAACGTCATGGCCGTGGCCAAGGCGAGCCTGGAGGCGACCGGCCGCTACCTAGCCTACGACCTGGGCAAACAGAACATCCGGGTCAACTGCATCAGCGCCGGGCCCGTACAGACGCTCGCCGCCCGGGGCATCGCCGGGTTCAGCCAGATCAACAAAGTCTACCAGGAGCGCGCCCCGCTCGGGCGGAGCTGCACGGTCGAGGAGATCGGCGCGACGGGCCTGTTCCTCGCCAGCGACGGCGCCGCCAGCATCACCGGCCAGACGATCTACGTCGACGGCGGCTACCAGATCATGGGCATGTAGGCTCGTGGCCTTTCGGCGGAGAAAGAGCAGGGAAGTCTAGAACTTCACCTGCACGCCGCCGGTGGCGCTCTGCGAGCTGGAGTTGGAACGGCCCAGCCCGGCAATGTAGAAGGCATACACGCCGATTCGAGGGGAAAGCTGGAGGCTCGCGCCGACGTCGAGTTGCAAGCTGTCGCGGCCCAGCTCCGGGCCGAATACGGTGAAGTCGCCCCCCGGCAGGAAGCTCGCGCCGATCCCGCGCGCGCTCTCCAGGTATTCGTGGAGCCATTGCACTTTTAACTGCGGGCTGACGAGCGCCGTTTTCCCCACCGGGAAAAAGGTGGACACCTGCATGCCGAGAGCGCTTTTTAGCGAATCGGCGTTCTGGCTGCCGATCTTGAGCGGGGCCAGCGAACCGTGCTCGTCAAAGGCGTCGATGCCCACCCAGCTGTAGCGCAGCGATGCGAGCGGCCCGGCATTAAGGCAGCCCCGGGTGTAGTTCCAGCCGCCGCCGAGCATCGCGTTGAAATCGGTGCCGTCCGAGTCGCCCCAGGCCGTTCCGCCGAGGCTATCGCGCCGGGTGGCGTAGTCGTTGAAGCCGCCGCCAAGCGCCCCGTTCAGGTACGCGCCCCGGCCAAAAAGCGTGCCGTAGGCCCCGAGCTTGCCGCTGTCGATCCGCACCGGGCCTTTGGAGTAACCCGCCCCGAGCGTATTGGCGTAACCGGCCGTGAGCCCGAAGGCGGCGTGGTCGCCCCAGCGGTAGTCGGCCCCCGTGGTGATGCCGGAGGTGGCGAACTCCGCGCCCCGGGCGATGGCGGAGCTCTCCTCATCTACCCATTCACCGGAACCGTTGACAAAGAAGCCCCAGCGGCTGTCAATGGGCGCGGGAGCCAGCGCCTTGCCATCCTTGCCGATGGCCTGTTTGGCCGAGGGATCGCCTGCCGTGGCGCGGGTGCCGTGCGGATCAACGAGGCTCAGGCCGCTGGCGCTAAAGCCCGCCGGAGCGCCGTTGCGGATCTCCTGCATCCGCTGTTCGAGGTTGGAGGTCTGCACTTGGTCGAAAGAGATAATGGCATCGAACATCGGGACGAGGCTGGTGGGAACAATGCGCTCCAGCTTGGAGGGAATGGCGCGGTTGGAGGTACTGTCGAGGAGATCGACCAGGCCCGAGACTTTCGAGGAAGCGACCACGCGGTCGAGCGCCTCGGCCACGGCTCGTTGATTAGGCGTGAAGCCGCCAACGTCGGCGAAGCGCCCCTGGACCGCTTCGAGCGTGACGTCGGTTCCAGTGTAGGCCAGGAGGATTTTCACCGGGGTGCCCGTATCGAGGGAAGAAAGGTTCGAGGCGGCGAAAGTGCCACTGAGGGCCCCGGCGGTAAGGAAGCTGAAGCGGTCGCCCCGCCGCAGTGTATAGCCGTCGAGTAGTTCGAACACCAAACCGCCGCCGAGGAAAGCCGTGCCCGTGACGACCAGGTGGTCAAAAACGCTGGCGGAGGCGATCTGGATGAGCAGCGCGCCTGAGGAACCTTGGTCGTAGTTACCGTTGATGGTCAACGTGCCGGGCGAGTTGCCGGGGCTGACCAGCGATTGGTTGGAAACGTTGCCATGGATGACGCCGCTGCCACCGAGGATGCCCCCCAGCACGGTGACGTCGCCAGCAATGGAGCCGTTGACGGCCAGAGTGCCGCCAACCACGGTGGTGGGGCCGCTGTAGGTGTTGCTACCCGTGAGCACCAGCTCGCCCGTGCCGCCTTGGATCAGCCCGCCGGTGCCCGAAATGCCGCCGGAGTAGATCATCAGATCCGAGCGGTTGAAGACGAGAACGCCGTTATCCACCACGGTATCCGAAATCCACCCCGACGCGCCGCCGTCGCCCACCTGCAACGTGCCCGAAAGAATGGCGGTGACTCCCGTGTAAACGTTGTTGCCGGTGAGGATCAGCGTTCCCGGGCCGCTCTGGATAAGGCGGCCCGTCCCGGAGATAACGCCAGAGGCGGTGACGATATCGGAGCGGTTAAACACCAGCACGCTCTGGTTCTCCGCATTGCCCGGCAGCTCCCCGGAAGTGCCGCCATCGCCGATCTGCAAGGTACCGGAGCGAATGAGCGTGGGGCCGGTGTACCAGTTCTCGCCGGTAAAAATGGTCAGGCCCGAGCCAATGACGTTAACGCTCAGGTTACCGGCAAAAATCTGCCCAAAGGTATTGCGCCCGCTGGAGTTGATATTGACGGTGGCTACGCCTGAACTGCCATACACCTCCGTGGCGTAGAGCGTTCCCACGGAGGTCCCGCCCGTACCGAAGTTCAGCGTTCCCACGGAGCCCGTCCCCGAGGCAAGCACCAGCCCGCCTTGTTCTAAGCCTATCCCCACCACGCCGTCGGCGTCGAGGTTCAGCGTACCCGTGCCATTCTCTCCCACCACGATCCCGTTGAGCGCCTCCACGGATCCCCCGGTGACACTCATCGTGCCGATCCCCCCGCTGGCGACGCCCATAGAAAGGCTCCAAGAGCTCCAAGTGCCCCCGGTCATCACCACATTGCCTATACCGGAATAGCCAATCATAGAGGCCACTTGGTCAACAAGGCCACCATTAATGGTCACCGTTCCGGTGCCGTAGGTACCAACATTCATCGCCCATCCGGACCAGGTGCCGCTATTCAACACGACGGAGCCGGGCCCCCCATAGGTTCCCACATAGGTCTCATGGGCGGGGACGACGCCGCTATTGATGGTCAGCGATCCTGAACCGGAATAGCCAACGTGAAGATCATTCATCGTCTTCCACGTGCCGCTGTTGACAACTACCGCGCCATAACCCGTGGAATCGACCGAGATGTAGCCGTAGTTGTCGACCACGCAGCCGCCGTTGATGGCCAGTTTCCCCTTGCCGTCGACGCCGACTTCAAGGACACCGGTATTTGTCCAGGTTCCGCTGGTTATTTCCACGGAACCATAAGAACCGGCCGCTTGGCCAATGAAGCCGTCCGAATTGGTGAGAAGGTTCCCAGAAAGTATCAGCACTCCGGAGCCGGATTTGCCAATCCATAAGCTATTGGTATTGGTCCAAGTGCCGGAAACCATACTCACCGAACCGTAGGACCCGGCATACTCTCCGATGGAGGTATTGGTGACGCTGACAGTAACGCCCCGCGCTGTTAACGCCGCTGAACCAGAATAACCGACAGCCACGTAACCGTACGAGCCAGAGCTAATCGCCCCCGAGGAGGTGGAGTCGATCACAAGGGAGGCCCCATCCCCCCACGCCAACGCGTTCATCCCCGCCAAAATTCCGATGAATACGAGCCGGCAGCCAGTACGAATTCTCTGGAAACCGGGGAACCGATGCCATGGTGAAAAAAATGTCGAAGCGCGGGAAAAGCAGTCCATTGAATGGACACCCTAAAACAGGGCCACATACGCGTCAATCTTATCAAATCACCTTACTTATGCGTGCACATATTTTACCGATCCCGGAGAGTGAAAATCGCTTACCTGATCCCGGTAAGAGGCCCGTGGCGCAGGCGGTCGATGCCCACTGCCGCGATGAGCAGGCCGCCCATGGCAATCTCCTGCAACGGCACCGGCCAGCTCGCCTGCTGGACGGCGTTCATGAGCGCCGTGATGCCCAGCGCGCCAATAAACGCTCCGCAGACACCGCCGGAGCCGCCGCCTAGCCGCACGCCGCCCCAGAGCGCCGCGGTCACGTAGGCGATTTCGAGCCCGAGGGCGGCTCGCGTACTCCCATGCCCCGCCACGGCCATGCCCGCGAGCCCCGCCAGCGCGAATAGGCATCCGGCGGCCGTGTAGACGAGGCCCTTGGTGAGCCGCACGCGCACGCCACAGAGCCGCGCCGCTTCTTCATTGGAGCCGATGGCCCGCAAGTGCCGACCAAAAACGGTGATGCGCAGGAGAACCGCCAACCCTACGGTGAGCAGCGCCACCAGCAGCAGGCCCGGCGCGAGGTTGAGCCCGCGAAGGGTGTTGGAAGCGGCCAGCGGAACGTCCGTCGTGTCCTCCCCGGCGATCCAATGCGCCGCGCCCCGGGCGATGCCGAACGTGCCCAGGGTGATCAGCCACGAGGCCCCCGCCGTCCGGGCAAACCCGACCAGCGCGCCGTTCAGTGCCCCCAGCGCGCCGCCCGCCAGCAGCGCGCAGCCGAGCGCGGGAAGCACCGGCGTCCCTCGCCCGAGCAACGCCGCCGCCACCACGCCCGCCAGGACGGCACAGCCCCCGGCGCTCAGGTCGATGCCGCCCACGAGCAGCACGAGCGCCATTCCGAGCGCTCCGAGGCTGACCGAGAGCGCCTCAATCGCCACGAAGCGCGCGTTATCGGCGGTCCAGAAAAACGAGCCCGCGCTCCCGCCATCGGGCGCGGGAGCCAGCAGCACGGCAAAAAGCGCCACCAGGACCGCCGCCACGAGGGCGGCTTCAAACGCGACGCGCCGCCAATGCTGTTGGATCAATGGGTGCATAGGGAAATCAGGGAGGACCGAGAGCTGCCGCGATCATTTCGGGCTCGGTCCACTCGCCGGACGGGCGGGAATCCACGAGCTCGCCGTGGCGCAAAAGCGCGATAGTGTCGCAGACCCTCAGCAGTTCCCCGGGGTCGGACCCGGCCCACAGGATGCCCTTGCCCTCGGCGGCGACGGCGTCCACGAGGCGGTAAATCTCCAGCCGCGAGCGGAAGTCGAGGCCGCGCGCCGGTTCGTCGAGCAGGAGGACGGAGGCGGGCTGAATCAAGAGCCGCCCGAGGCGCAGTTTTTGCCGGGCCCCGCCGGAGAGCGTGGAGGCACGCTGGCGGGGCGAACGGGCGCGCAAATGCAGCTTGGCGCTCCAATCCTGCGCGGCGGAGGCCTGGTCCTCCAGCGAAAGGATGCCGAGCGTGCTGTACTTGGAAAGGGCGGGCATCGTCAGGTTATCGGCCACGTCCATGCTCCCGAAAATAGCGTGGTCAGCC
This sequence comes from Spartobacteria bacterium UBA695, assembly GCA_002298145.1. Classification (GTDB taxonomy): domain Bacteria; phylum Verrucomicrobiota; class Verrucomicrobiia; order Chthoniobacterales; family Chthoniobacteraceae; genus UBA695. The sequence goes on from DBMP01000015.1 coordinate 354,529, forward strand.
GGGGCGGCCATGGCAACCGTGCCGCCGCGCCAGATTTTCCCCCGGTGCAACGGCTCGGAGCGCATGACCAGCCGGAGCAGCTCGCGGCGTCCGGCTCCGTCGAGCCCGGTGAGCCCGAGGATCTCCCCCTCGTGCAGGGTAAGGGTGACGCCGCGCACAGCCTCGCGCCCGCCCGCCCCCTCCAGCCAGAGGACGCCGCGCCCCCGGTGCCGCTCAGCGATGCGGGGCCGAGGCGTTTCGTCCACCGGCTCTCCGGCCATGGCCTCCAGCAGGGCGGCGCGGGTGGTTTCCGCCATCAGGCCCGAGGTAACGGTGCGCCCTTCGCGCAGAACGGTAAAGCGGTCGCACAGGGCAAAAGCTTCCTCCAGGAAATGGCTTACGAAAAGAATGGCCACGCCGCCGCCCGCGAGACGGCGGAGGGTCGAGAAAAGCGGGCCGGTCTCCCAGTGCGAAAGGGAGCGCGTCGGCTCGTCGAGGATCAGCACGCGCGAACCAGCCATCAGCGCCCGGGCGATTTCCACGCGCTGGCGGTCGGCGGGGCCGAGCGTGGCGACGCGCGCGGTGGCCGGGAGGTCGAGGCTCTGGAGTTCGCCCAGCGCCCAGTTGGCCTGCTCGCGCAGCCGGGCGGGGTCGATCCAGCCGTTGCGCTCCGGCTCCTGGCCGAGGACGATGTTTTGCTCCACGGTCAGGTCCGGCGCGAGGCGCGAGACGGGGCCGACGAAGGCCACGCCTTGGCGGATGGCCTCCAGCGGCTCGCGCGGGGCGTAAGGGCGTTCGTCGAGAAGGAGCGTTCCGGCGTCGGGCGGCTCGGAGCCGCTCAGGATACGCGCCAGCGTGCTTTTGCCCGCGCCGTTCTCCCCCAGCAGGGCATGGATTTCCCCCTGCCGGAGCGCGATTCCAGCTCCGCTAAGCGCGGTGGCCGGACCATAGTGTTTGTAGATTCCGCTGGCTTCGAGTCGCATTCTAAGTCGCCCAATAGCGGGGAGGCGTGCTCCCCCCGGCGACTCCTCCCCCAGCCTAGAATCGGAATTCGGGCAGCAGGCGCTGGTAAGCGGCCACCGCATCGGGGCGGGGCGCGATGGTCCGGCAGGCCGGGCAGTAGGCGGCGGCGAGGCGCTCGTAGGGGTGGCCGCCCGCGACGTTGGCCGCGATGAAGGCCGCGCCAAGGGCCGCGGAATCGGTGGTGGAGATGGTCTCGACCGGCGTGCCAAAGACGTCGGAGAGGGTCTGCAAAATCCCCTCGCTCTGCGAAGCGCCCCCGGTGACGCGCAGCCGCTGGAACTCGCCCATCCAGAGCGAATAGCGCCGCATGGAGAGGACTTGGCCCTCGACGACGGCCCGGATGCGCACCTCGGGCGGCGCGGCGTCGTAGGCAAAGTTGGCTTTCAGCCCCGGGGTGGTGACGAGCGGGGTGATCTCCGGCTCGAACCACGGCAGCGCCCAGCGGCCTTCGTTGCCGGGAGGGGTCAGATCAAAGGCGGTGCGGTCAAAGAAGGTCCAGTCGACGCCCAGCTCCGTTTTGACGCGTTCGCGGGCGAGCGAGCCGTTTTTAAAGCAGGTAAGGCTCATGAAGCCGCCCGCCGGGTGGCCAAAGATGTGGCCGTAGCCCTCGGGGTCGAGCTTGTAGGAGTCGAGCGCGGCGAAAAAGGTGTCGCTGGTGCCCAGGCTGACGACGGCGGTGCCCTGGGTGATCGCGCCGGAGCCGACGAGACTCGCGGGGTTGTCGCCGGTCCAGACCGCGACGGGGATGCCGGGCGCAAGGCCGTACTTGGCGAAGTAGGGGGCCAGCCGTCCGGCGCGCTTGGAGCCCATCACCAGCCGGGGCAGGCGCTGGCGAAGGCCGGGCGCGGTGGCCCGGGCGATGTGCGGGTCCCACTCCATCCGGGCGAGGTTGGCCAAGTTCATTCCCGCTCCGTCGCCCAAGTCGATGGGGGCGTCGGCCCCGCAAAGCGCCGAGCAGAGAAACGACGAAACCAGGTGGATGCGCCGGGTGGCGGCGTAGGCCTCCGGTTCAGTTTTGGAAAATTTGCGAATCTGCGGCCCGGTGAAACGCTCGATGGCGGGCGAGCCGGTGAAGGTTTGCAGCGAGGAGCCGATCTCCGCCGTAATCTCGGCGCACTCGGGCCCGGTGGAGCTGTCCATCCAGATGGGCGAGGTTTTGCGGGCCAGCGCCGGGGCGAACTGCGCGGCGAGGAACTCCCCGGGGCGCAGTTGATCGACCACTTCAAAGAAGGTTTCGTTGAGATAGACCGAGCCGTGCTGCTGGCCAGAGCCGCCGATGCCCGCGACCTCCGCGAGCGGCGCGCCCGCCTGCCTGAGCCGCTCCAGAACGAGGTCCAGGGCGGCAAGCCACATGAGCGGGTCGGCGTGTTTGACCAGCGGATCGTCATTGGGCAGGACGCCGCCGGGGGAAGCGTACTCGGGCAGGTCGTTGCCGTAGTTCACCGACGCGCGCGTGACGATTTCTCCCCGGGCGGGGTCGATCAGGATCGCTTTGAGACCTTGGGTGCTGCTGTCGAGGCCGAGGTAGAGGGGCATGGGATTATCTTGTGCTTTTGGAATCGGGAGATTCCAAGACAATCGCGTTACGAATTTGGAGATTCGTAACGCGGAAGGGTTGGGCCTGCCTTGGATTAGGCCAGGAGGTATTCGTTGCGGATGATCTCCAGCAGCTCCTGGCGGCCGCTCTTGACGGTCGGTTCGGCCTGGGTGCGCACGTAGGCGTCCAGTTCGTCAGAGGAGGCTTTTCCGGCGAGGATCTTTTCGCCGAGCGGGGATTTCCACGAGCTGTAGCGTTCGGCGACGAAGCCGGAGAGGGCCTTCTCCTGGATGAGCCGATCCGCCACGACGAGGCCGCGTGCAAAGGCGTCCATGCCGCCGATGTGGGCGTAGAAGAGGTCGAGCGCGTCGTTGGAGCCACGGCGGCACTTGGCGTCAAAGTTAAAGCCGCCGCAGCCGATGCCGCCCGCCTGCTGGAGCACGACGAGCATGGCGGCGGTAGTGGAGTAGAGGTCGCTCGGGAACTGGTCGGTGTCCCAGCCGAGCAGGTAATCGCCCTGGTTGGCGTCGATGCTACCGAGTTTGCCCTCGGCGGAAGCGACGGTCAGCTCGTGCTCGAAGGTGTGGCCCGCGAGCGTGGCGTGGTTGGCCTCGATGTTGATCTTGAAGTCCTCGTAGAGCCCGTGGGCGCGCAGGAAGCCGAGGACGGTAGCGGTGTCGAAGTCGTACTGGTGCTTGGTCGGTTCCTTCGGCTTGGGCTCGATCAAGAACTGGCCCTTGAAGCCGATCTTCTTTTTGTGCTCAACGGCGAGCTGGAGGAAGCGGGCGAACTGCTCCTGTTCCTGCGGGTAATCGGTGTTGAGCAGGGTCTCGTAGCCTTCGCGGCCACCCCAGAAGACGTAGTTTTCGCCGCCCAGCTCGTAGGTGGCTTCCATGGCGTGCTTCACTTGGGCGACGGCGTAGGCGAAGACGTTAAGGTCGGGGTTGGTGCCCGCGCCGTGGGTGTAGCGGGGGTTGGAGAAGCAGTTGGCGGTGCCCCAGAGGAGCTTAATTCCGGTCTCCTTTTGCAGTTCCTTGGCCTGGGCGACGATGGCCTCCAGGTTTTTGCACGACTCGGCAAACGTGGCGCCCTCGGGCGCGATGTCGCGGTCGTGGAAGCAGTAGAAGGGGGCGCCGAGCTTTTGGGTGAATTCGAAATTGGCGCGCAAGGCGTGTCCGGCGGCTTCGAGCGGGGAGCCGCAGTTCCAGTCGCGCACCCAGGCGGCGGGGCCGAACATATCCGCGCCGGTGCCCTTGAAGGTGTGCCAGAAGGCGACGGCGAAGCGGAAGTGCTCGGCCATGGTCTTGCCCGCGATGACACGGCTGGCATCATACCATTTGAAGGCCAGCGGGGACTTGCTCTTGGGGCCTTCGTAGGCGATGGGCTGGGTGACTTGAGGGAAGTAGGTACTCATAGAGGTAGAGAGAATTCGAGTGGTTCGGGAAAACGGATTGGGGAACGGCCAAAATAACTTCTGGCTTCGAGGGCACCCTACGCGTTAAGAAAAGGTCAGTCGCTGTCCTTTTTTCGTAAAACCCGCCTTTATTTAGCAATCGGGGATTTCCCGGTATTCACCCATGAAAAAGCCCATCCATGTCGGCGTGATGGTGGACGCCTCGCGCGCCTACGGGCGGGGCATCTGCCGGGGCATCGCCAACTACGCCGATACGCGCGACGACTGGCTGCTGCTGGCCCACGAGCGGCCGGAGGTGGAGAAATTCCCGGCATGGCTCGCCAAGCAGCGGCTCCACGGCCTCATCGCCTACATCCCCAACCAGACGCTCTTCCGGCGCATCACGGCCCTCGGCATCCCGGTGGTGGATGTGCATGGGCGCTGCCGCAGCCCGCAAATGCCAGTCATCGAATCGGACGACGCGGCGATTGTCCGCCTGGCGTTCGAGTTTTTCCGGCGCGCGGGGTTTCACCACTTGGCGTATTGCGGCTACCCGAGCGTTTTTTTCTCGGACCAACGGCAGGAGGCGGCGCGGCTGGAGGAGGGGGAAAATCGCGTGCATCTCTACGCCCCCTCGCGGGCGACGCGCGCCGGGCAGGATCTCTACAAGTTCGAAAAAAGCGGCGCGGAAGCCGGCCTGGCGGCCTGGCTGCGCGCGCTGCCCAAGCCGGTGGCCATCCTGGCGTGCAACGACATCCGGGGCCAGCAGGTGATCAACGCCTGCTGCGAAACGGGCATCCGCATTCCGGAGGACGTGGCGGTGCTGGGCGTGGACAATGACGAGATTATCTGCCGCCTCTGCCGCCCCACTCTATCAAGCGTGGAGCCGGACGGGGAGCGGATCGGTTATGCGGCGGGGGAGACGATCGCGCGTCTGCTGGCGGGGAAACCGACGGAGATGCGCCTCAAGGTACCGCCACGCGGGATCGTGGAACGAAGCTCAACGGAGACGGTGGCGGCGGGGGACCCGACGGTGATTCGCGCTGCCCGGCTGATCCGCGCCGAGGCGGGAACGGCGGCGACGGTGGGGCAGATTTGCGAAGCCGCTGGCGTTTCGCGCTCCACGCTGGACCATCTTTTCCGGCTTCACCTCGGGCGTTCGGTGGCGGGGGAGATCAGCCGCATCCGGCTTCAGCGCAGCCAGAATCTGCTCCGGTACTCGGACCTGGCGCTGGGGGAGATTGCAAAGCGTTGCGGATTTTCGTCGGCGACCTATTTCGGGCGTTTTTTCAAACGCGAAACGGGGATGACTCCGGCGGCATTCCGGCGGGCGTAGCGGCTAAAATAGGAAAATAGTTATCTAGCGCGCGGAAAATGAAGCGGGCTGTCGAACGATGGGTGGATTCCCGCTTGCGGCTCAAAGAAGCCACTGCGGAACTCCCGTTCGAGAGCCCGTTTCATTTTTTCCGAGCGCTCTTGTCGCTCAGCAATATTCTACCGCTTTGGATATTACTATTTCAGCGGAAGCGTGAAGGGGGTGCACGGGGTCGGCATCGGCGGGTAGTCGGGCCGCTCCAGATTCGGGACGAGGTCCTCGATCTTGACCCAGCCGCCCTCGGCAATGGAACGGTTGGCCGCAATGCCGCACAGGATCGACGCCGCGCCCGCGCGCTGGTCTGCCGCCCTCAAATATTTGTCCTGGCCGTCGGGCGCGAACAGGTCTTTGAGTAGTACCGCGTCCCCGCCGCCGTGGCCGCCCTCGCCCGTCCACAGCGGGACTTCGTAGGCGGGTTCGCGGGTCGGGTAGATGCGCGTGAAGGTGCCTTCTTTTTTCAACGCGCCGGGAACGGTGCCGTCGCCGTTGATGTAGACGGTTTCCTCGCATTTGTGCTCAAGGCGGCCCTTGGTTCCGTTGAACTGGATGGTAAACCCTTCCCATGCGCAGAAAGCGTTGAGGCTGTACTTCAACGTCACGCCGTTGTCGTAGTTCACGATGGCTTGCATGGAGTCCTCGATGTCCATGTCGGGGCTGAAGATGCATTGGTCGCGGTGATATCCGTCGTAGGATTCCTGATCGAGATAGACCGACTTCAATTCTTCGTTGGACGCGAGATCGAGGAAAAACGGGCAGTGGGCCTGTTCCGCGCATTGCAAGCAGCGGGGCGCGGGGTGCGCGAGGCCGAGGCGCTGGGCTGTTTGCGGTGTCGCAAAGCGGCGGTGCCCGGCGGCGACGAGTTCTTTGGGGAGGGCGGAAAGCCACCAGTTAACGAGATCGAAATGGTGCGTGGATTTGTGTACCAGCAGCCCGCCGGAGTTGCTTTTATGCCGATGCCAGCGGCGGAAGTAATCCGCACCATGCGCGGTGTCCAGCATCCACTGGAAATCGACTGAGAGAATGTCGCCGATGACGCCGGACATCAGGAGTTCTTTAATCTGCGTGCGCGGGGGCGAGTAGCGGTAGTTGAAGGTGACGCGGAGGTTGCGCCCGGTGCGCTGCTTGGTCTCCAGGATGCGCCGCGCCTTTTCGGCGGTGGTGGTCATCGGCTTTTCGGTGATGACATCGCAGCCCAGCTCCATGGCGCGGCAGATGTAGAGATCATGGAAGGAGTCCTGGCAGGTGACGATGACGATCTCCGGACGGGTCTCGGCGATCATCTGGTCGAACTGCTCGGCGGCGAATTTCTTGGGGGCGAACGGCGCGACGTAGGGGAGCTCAGCCGCGAGGTTTAGGCGGCCTTCATTGCGATCGCAGAGAGCGACGAGGCGGGAAGTGGCGGTAAAGGTTTTGCCGATGGCTTCCAGGTACATCCGCGCTCTGCCGCCCAACCCGACGATGGCGTAGGTGGTGATTTTTTCCATGGGCTTGATCGTGCCTGTTTTCCCCGAAAACCGGAATACCCCCCGGACTCATCCACTTGACATTTGCGCTCATTTTTCCGGATGATACGCGCCATGCTGATTTACCTCGGGCGCGGCAAACGCCGCTATGGCGAAGCGCCGATCCAGCCAGCGCGGCGGCGGGCATGGGAGTTCCAGGCGGTGCTCCGGGGCCGGCTTGCGCCGCTTTTTCCCGAGGGGCCTGGGCCGATAGAGGCCAGCCACCTGTGGATCTTTCCGCCGGGGCATGCTCACGGCTGGACCTCGGAGCAGGCAACAACGGCCGAAGTGGCGGTGTTTCATTTTCTTTCCGCCCCGGAATTGCTGAGCCGGATGCTCGATGCGAAGGGCTACCTGGAGCTGGCCCTGACGCCCGCCAATGTGCGGCAAATCCGCGAGCTGACGCGCAAGGTGGGGAGCTACTGGGAGCACCCCGCGCCGGGCATGATTCTCTGTTACGAATACGCGCTGGCCGCTCTGAGCTTGATGGCCTGCGAGGCCCTGGCGCGGCAGCCCCAGTCCAAGCGCTTTCCCGAGGGCCGCGTCAATGCCGCGATGGTCTGGTACGCGGAGCGGATGGAGCAGAGCCCTTCATTTCCCGACCTCGCGCGGGCGGTGGGCGTTTCGCCCGCGCACCTGCGGCGGCTTTTTCACGAAGTCTTGCAGGCGTCGCCCGCGCAAGTCTTTGATCAGCTGCGCTTTCAGCGGGCCATCCAGCTGATGTCGGAGCCCTCGGTAAAGCTGGAGGAAGTGGGCGAGCGCTGCGGCTTTGGGAGCGCAAGTTCGTTTTCCCGCGCTTTCAAAAACAAATTCGGATGCTCGCCCCAGGCGTGGCAGCCGTAGCGGGGGGATCTTTGGAGAATTCCCCGGGTTGGGAACGCGGGTTGCCAAATCGGCGCGGCGCTGATAAAAAAGGCGTGCCGCTACCGCATTCTGACGCGCTGCGGTTTTGTCATGAAGCGTTTTGTTCTGTTACTTTTCTGCGTTGCCTGCGCCGTTCCGCTCCAGGCCGCTCCCGGCGACCCCGAGGGGTTGCGCGAGTGGATGAAGAAATGGTTTGGCGCCCAAGCGGAGGTCTATCGGTACGATCCGCACATGATCCGCGCGGCAGAGCTTGCCGCCCAGCGCGCGGGCACGGCCACCAAACCGCGCTGGCATTGCTGGCGCTCCGTGAAGGACGCGCTGCTCGCAGCGGGCGTCGTCGATACGCGGCCCGTCACGCAGTGGGCCAAGCAGGCGGGCGACGAACTTTGCGCCCGCTACGGCTTCACCCGCATCCCCGTCTCTGATCCGCTCCGAGCGCCGGTGGGGGCGGTGATTGTTTACGACGGGGCCGACGGCGGGCACGTGGAGCTGCGGACCGTCTCGGGTTTTGTGAGCGATTTTGTCTCGCCCACGCCCTACCCGCGCCCGTTGATCGGCGTCTATATCAAGCCGTCGTAAATTGCTCTAAAGACAGGATGAACAGGAGCTTTTTTTGGGGGGTCTGTAGGTTTTTGAGCCGAAAATAGGTGTCCCAGAAAAAAGGCAGAGGGCTCACGCAAAGACGCAAAGGCGCAAAGAAAGGCAGGACTCTTTGCGCCTTTGCGTGAGAATAGAATTCCCCCTTTTTTTTCATACCGCGTGAATCCCCGTCTGCGGGGCATGGGGATCTGTCTAAATTGCCGAGCCTGTCTTCTCTAAAAGCTCATGGATCACTACTGGGCCGTGCGGCGGGCCAGCATCAGGTTGGCCGTCTTCGGGTCCCAGTGGTAGCCGACGCCGAAGGGGAGCCGCGCTGAGGGGTGGGCCTCATAAAACGCCGCGAGATCCGGCTGGGTGTATTTTTTGAAAATGTCCAGCGGGTTCGCGTAGACGCCGAAGGCCGCCAGGTTCCAGCGGGCGGGATCGAAAGCGCGCATCGGGATGCCCGAATCGTCCTGGAGAACAGCCGGGCAGTTGGCCAGGATCGTGTCGCGGATCAGCGAGAACTCGCCCTCGTGGAGCAGGTAGGAGGCCGATTTCAGGTACCCCGTGTCGGGCTGCAGGTGGGCCACGAAATCCAGGAACGTCTTGTTTTTGCGCAGCGCGTCGTTGGCGAGGTTGACCGAAAAGTAGTGGAGCGTGCGCACGCGGCTCTCGCCCAGGGCGGAGAAGCGGATCTCGGCATGGGTCGCGTCGGTCTTTACAGAAATAATCCGGTCCCCGCTGCGGGCCATCATCAGGCAGATAACCGGGACGGTCCCCTGGAGCGGGCTTTGCTTAAACTGCACGCGCATTTCCTTGGTGATGAAGTACCCGGCTTCCAGGAACGTCTTGGTCGAGAGGCGCATCCACCCGAGCGTGAGGGCCAGGGGCTGGACGGTTTGCAGCGAAGGGGCCACGCCCGCCGGTTCCAGGCCGCAGAGGACGTAGGTCGTGGCGTCAGGGAAATAGGTCCGGGCGTAGATGTAGTCCGGCCCGCTGAAGGGGTAAAAAACCGTCTCGGGGCGGAAGCCAGGGAGCGTCTGGGGCATCCAGTTGCGGATTGGCAGCAGGCGGGACGTGTCGAAGTTTTGCCAGGCTGAGTCAAGCTCCCGGGCATAGGACTTCCACTCCGGGGCATCGGCCAGCTCAGCCAGGGGGCCGGAGGCGGGTCGGAGCCCGGCGATGAACTGCGAGGCGGTATCGACATCCGAGGAATCCTCCTGGATGGCAAAGCCGTTGACGGGCGTGGCGCGGCGAACCGGGGTGGCGGAAAGGTCGCCATCGAGGCTTTGGGCAAAGAGAGGGGCGGCAGCGCAGAGCGCGGCGGCGAGAAGAGGAAAAACTGTTTTCATGAATCAGGAAAGACCCGGCTTGTGGCTTGATGCGTCCCCGGGGCCGGGATAAGCTGGAAACGCCTTGCACTCTAAACAAGAAACCCCGGCGGCTCAATCCTCCATTTCCCTCGTCACCGCGACGGCGCTCGTCGTGGCTAACATGATCGGCACCGGCGTCTTCACGAGCCTTGGCTTCCAGGTCGGCGGGCTCCCCTCGGGCTTTGCGCTGCTCTTCCTATGGGCGCTCGGGGGGGTGTGCGCCTTCTGCGGCGCGCAGGCTTACGGCGAGCTGGCGGCCGCGATGCCCCGGGCGGGGGGCGAGTACCATTTTCTTTCCGAAATATTCCACCCCGCCGCCGGGTTCGTGGCTGGGTGGGCCTCGGCGACCGCCGGGTTCGCCGCTCCCGTGGCGCTTTCCGCCATGGCTTTTGGGCAGTACTTCCAGGGGGTCGTTCCCGGCGTCCCCGCGCTGGCCCTTTCGCTGGGGCTCGTCGTGGCGGTAAGCAGCGTTCACCTGTGCAGCGTGCGCGCGGGGAGCGTCTTTCAGAATGCGTTTACCTGGGGCAAAGTTGTCTTAATTGTAGCGTTCATCGCTGCCGGGTGGTTCTTCGGCCCGGTGCAGCCGCTCGCGTTTCTGCCCCAGGCGGGCGACCTGGGCCGCATCGCCAGCGCCCCTTTTGCCGTGAGCTTGATCTACGTCATGTACGCCTACTCCGGCTGGAACGCCGCGGCCTATATCTCCAGCGAAGTGCGCGACCCCGCCCGCAACCTTCCCCGGGCGCTCCTCACCGGCACGCTGCTCGTCGCCGTCCTCTACGTCGGGCTCAACTACATCTTCCTGCGCACCACGCCCCTGGATGCCCTGGCCGGGCAGTTGCAAATCGGCAGCATCGCCGGGGCCCGCATTTTCGGCTCCGGTGGCGAACGCTGGGTAAGCGGGCTCATCTCGCTGGCGCTCATTTCCTCCATCAGCTCCATGACCTGGGCCGGTCCGCGCGTCACGATGGTCATGGGCGAAGACTTATGGGCGCTGCGCCTGCTGGGGCGGAAAACCCGGCGGGGCATTCCGGCCCTGGCCATTCTCTTTCAGCTCGCGCTGGTCATTCTGTTGCTTTGCACGGCGACCTTTCAGATGGCGCTTATTTACGTTCAGTTCACGCTGCTGCTCTGTTCGTTTCTGACGGTCCTGGGCATGGTGATCCTGCGCTTCCGGCGGCCTGAGCTTCCCCGGCCTTACCGCGCGTGGGGGTATCCCGTCACACCGCTGATTTTCCTGAGCGTCACCGGCTGGATGATGGGCTACGTCGTCTGCACCCAGCCGAAAGAATCGCTCGCCGGGCTGGGGACCCTCGCGCTCGGCCTGCTGCTCTATTACTTCTCGCCGCGCGAAACAAAAAAAACCGGCCCCGTTTCCGGAGCCGGTTTTCTTGGCTAAGAAAAAAGCTTTTTACAAAAAAGCGGCTTACTTCAGCGCCGCATTCCACTGGGCGATGCGGTCGGCCTCGGCGGCGAAGAGATCGTCCACCGGGTCGAGAATCTCGATGCTGGTAATCTTGTCGCCCTGCGCCACGGCGTCCACCACGTCCTGGCCCTTGGTCACCGCGCCGAAGATCGTGTGGTGATTATTGAGCCACGGGGTCGGCACGTGCGTGATAAAGAACTGTGAGCCGTTGGTGCCGGGGCCCGCGTTGGCCATGGCCAGCAGACCCGGGCGGTCAAAGCGCAGCTCGGGCACGAACTCGTCCTCGAACTTGTAGCCGCGGTCGCCGCGTCCCGTTCCCGTGGGGTCGCCACCCTGGATCATGAAATCCTTGATGACCCGGTGGAACACGATCCCGTCATACTTGCCCTGCTTGGCCAGGTTCAGGAAGCTGGCGACCGTCACCGGCGCCTTCGACGGGAACAGCGTCAGATCAATGTTCCCCTTGTTGGTTTTCATCACAATACGGATGTCTTTCATTTTCGTGGTGTCTGGTTTTGGGGCTGCTTGTTGTTGAGCCATACCCGTGAGCGGGATGGCCAGGCCGAGCAGCGCGGCGGCAATCCGAAAGAATTTTGAGGAAATCATAGGCAGCCGAACGATAAATGCGGGGCTGCCCCGTTGTCCAGCGCAGAGCAGGATGCAAGAAAAAACCACGCCTCCGGGGCTTTTATGATGAATTTTTTGCCCCGAAAAAAGTTCTCCTATGCGATGGGTTTACGCTATTTTTCCTCTCGATGACCCAAGAACGTCACCACGAACCCCAACAAGTCCACCTCGCGCTGATCCAGACGAGCTGCTCCGCCGACCCCGCGGAGAACCTCGCCCGCACCCTCACGCGCATCGAGGAAGCCGCCCGCGGAGGCGCCCAGATCATCTGCCTCCAGGAGCTTTTCCGCTCGGTCTATTTCTGCCAGGTCGAGGACTACCGCTACTTTGATTTGGCGGAGCCCATCCCCGGCCCCACCAGCAACGCCCTTTGCGAAGCCGCGCGCCAGCACGGCGTGGTCATCGTCGCCTCGCTCTTTGAAAAGCGCGCTCCCGGCGTCCACCACAACACCGCCGCCATCATCGACGCCGACGGCACGCTCCTGGGCACCTACCGGAAAATGCACATCCCCGATGACCCGCTTTTCCTGGAGAAATTTTACTTCGCCCCGGGCGACCTCGGCTTCCGCGCATGGGAGACCCGCTTTGGCAAAATCGGCGTCTGCATTTGCTGGGACCAGTGGTACCCCGAGGCCGCGCGCCTCACCGCCCTGCACGGCGCCCAGATCCTCTTTTACCCCACCGCCATCGGCTGGCACCCGGCCGAGAAAGCCGAATACGGCGAGCGCCAGCACGATTCTTGGGAAACCATCCAGCGCTCCCATGCCATCGCCAACGGCTGCTACGTCGCCGCCGTCAACCGCATCGGGCACGAAGCCCCGGATGGCGGCGCGGGCATCGAATTCTGGGGCCAGAGCTTTGTCGCCGACCCCTCGGGCCAGATCATGGCCAAGGCCGCCGTGGACCACGAGGAGATCCTCCACGTCACGGTGGACCTTTCCGCAATCGACCGCCAGCGCGTGCATTGGCCCTTTCTGCGCGATCGCCGCATTGATGCCTACCAGGGCCTTGACCAACGTTTCCTTTGAGGTAGCCTCCCCCAGGCTTTTTATTTCCCATTAGTTCCATGACTTCGTTTGACTCCCCCAACTCCCCAGGCAACCCCGCGCCCACCCCGGCTCAACTGGGCTACCGCATGCCCGCCGAGTGGGAACCCCATGAGGCAACCTGGCTTTCGTGGCCCAACCGGGATGGCGTAAGCTTCCCCGGCGCCTACGATTCCGTGCTGCCCGTCTTCGCAAAAATCGTCCACGCCTTGGCTGATTCCGAGCGCGTCCACATCAACGTCTCCGGCCCCGAGCAGGAGGCCGAGGTGCGCCAGGTGCTCGCCCGCAACAAAGCCCGCGCCGACCACGTTCGCTTTTTCCACATCCCGACCAACGAACCGTGGTGCCGCGACCACGGCCCCATGTTCCTGACCCGCAAGGGCGACCCGAAACCGGCCATCATCGACTGGGACTACAACGCCTGGGGCTGGAAGTACCCGCCCTTTGACCTGGACGACGTCGTGCCCACCGAAGTCGGCAAGGCCCTCGGGATGGAAGTCTTCTACCCCGGCATCGTCATGGAAGGCGGCTCGCTCGACGTCAACGGCTCGGGCTCGCTGCTGACCACCCGCTCCTGCCTCCTCAACCCGAACCGCAACCCCGACCTCACCAAAGCCGAGATCGAGCGGAAACTGCGCGACTACCTGGGCGTAAAGAACATCCTTTGGCTCGGCGACGGCATCGAAGGCGACGACACCGACGGCCACATCGACGACCTCACCCGCTTTGTCGGCCCCCACTCGGTCGTCACCTGCGTCGAGGACGAAGAGGACGACGCGAACCACGACCCGCTCAAGGAAAACCTCGCCAAGCTCAAGGAAATGGACGCCGAAGACGGCTCGCCGCTGGAAGTCCACGTGCTACCCATGCCCGGCAAGATCATCCGCGACGGCCAGCGCCTCCCGGCCAGCTACGCCAACTTCTACATTGCCAACAAAGTCGTGCTCCTGCCGACCTACGGCGACAGCGCCGACGCCTGGGCCTCCTCGGTCCTCCAGACCGTCTTCCCGACGCGGAAAGTCGTCGGCATCGACTGCCGCGAGCTGATCTGGGGCCTGGGGGCCTTCCACTGCCTCACCCAGCAGCAGCCGGTCGCGGGCTGAGCATAACCCCTTTGGCGCTCGTGGGCCTCGTTGGGCCTCGTTCCCAATCTCCAGATTGGGAACGTCTTCTGTCTGCGAATCTCTGATTCGTTCCGTAGGGCTGAGATTCCCGGACAGCTTGCGTTACGAATCTGGAGATTCGTAACGAGAACTTTTTAGCTTCTTGGCCTTGGACTAAATCACTGTACAACCAGTATTACTCATATGAGAAAGCTGCTCCTGCTCCTTTTTCTGGTTTGGCCGATCCTGGCGAGCGAGGCCCAGGAGGCCAAAAAAGCTCCGAAGCCCACCCCCACTCCGCCGCCGCCCGTGGCGCTGGACGCGGCGTTCCTGGCACCGGACCTCTGGCAGACGCCCGCCTCGCAATTCGTCGAAGCCCACAAGGACGCGGATAAAGACGCCGCGTTTGGCTGGCTCTCCCAAGCCCACGACGCCGCCCAGAGCACCCGCAAGTGTGTCACCTTCCTTGGGCTGCCCGTCGTCCAAAGCGTCGTTCGCTTCCAGGGAGAGAAAATCACCAGCGTCGATCTCCAGCTCTACAACCGAGGCGATGCGGGCGAGCTCGACCGCCCCAGTTACGAGGACCTGGTCAAAAAAGCCGTCGCCGCCCTTTCCGCCGCCACGCACCTTCCCTTCGCCCCCCGGGGCCGCGACGCCTCGGGAGCCGTCCGGGCCGACGGCGTCATCTGGGCTGGCCCGCAGACTGATTACCTCCTGGAATACTCCGCTACCAAGGCCCCCTTCCGCGCCGAATTCGTCCGGCTCCAGATCACCCCCTCGTTGCGGGCCAAGGGGATGCTCGCGGCCTCCTTTGAAGCCTCGCGCAAAGAGCAAGCAGGCTTCCGGGGCCCCAGCCACGTCACGCGCGACCCCGCCGGGGGCGACGTCGTCATCAAAGACGTCCCCATGGTCGACCAGGGCGAAAAAGGCTACTGCGTCGTCGCCGCCTGCGAACGCCTCTTTCGCTACTACGGCATCAAGACCGACGCCAACGAACTCGCCCAGCTCGCCAACAGCTCCGCCATGTACGGCACCAGCCTCCAGGCCATGATGGAGTCGCTCAAAAAGCTCACCGCCCGCCTCAAAATCCACGTGCGCACCGTCTACGAGATCCAGTTCCAGGACCTCATCAGCGATTACGCCAAGGAGGCGAAAAAAACCAAGGACATCCCGCTCAGCAGCGACGTCTACATGCTGGGCGAGCTCTACGCCCAGGCCAAACCCGACGTCCTGCGCGCCGCCCGCGCCCGGCGCAAGGGCGAGCTGGACAGCTTCCAGCGCAACGTGAAAACCCGCGTCGGCGAAGGCGTCCCGCTCCTCTGGGGCGTAATGCTGGGTGTGCTCCCCGACGGCTCGAAAGCCAAAATTCCCGGCGGCCACATGCGCCTCATCATCGGCTACAACGACAAAACCGGCGAAATCCTCTACTCCGACACCTGGGGCCCCGGCCATGAACTCAAGCGGATGCCCCTCCTGGACGCCTGGGCCATCACCACGCACCTCGACTCGGTGGAGCCGTTTTAGCTCACCTACGAATCAAAATCGCTCCAAAGGAATGGGTTCCGTGGTTTCGAGGCAGTAAAGATGGAGCTATAGGGCTGAAATTCCGTTTCATTTTCGCGAACGACGCGGGTATTTAGGGAAATAACCCCTGCCAAGAAAAGGGCATCGAGGGTTTCGGCGTTTACGGGGCCAACCAGGTTGTTTTGGGCATCCACGTAATGCCAGCGGTATGGAGTATCCGAGTAAAAAAACGGCGTCATGATCGTCCTTGGGCTGTTTAGGTTGATAACTCAGCCTCCTCCGGTTTATCCGAAAGGAGGCCGGGAGTTAACAAGCTGCTATAAAACAGCCGCGACGGCCTTGTATGTTGTCCGGCATGTCTTTCTTTAAGTTCCCCCCGAACGCCTGCCGCGGCGAGCGGTGCGGGGAGTTTGAGGGGCGGCAGAAGCCCCTCATCAACCCGGTTCGTTTTCCTCTCTTTTCTCTTAGCCATGAGTTATGGCTTGTGGCGGCTGGATTTGCCGGAGCGGTCGGCCGACCGCTCCGGCACGGTTGGGGGCAGATCGACGACGGTCCAGGACTGCTTAATGCAAGGAGCGCTATAGCAAGTCCGTGCTAAAGCATGATCGCCTCAACCGCACAGTCCAA